>NZ_LJCO01000064.1 GCF_001399675.1 Paenalicyclobacillus ferrooxydans | reverse complement strand
CCGCCAGCGTTCGTCCTGAGCCAGGATCAAACTCTCAAAGTTGAGAAGTTTGCTCTCTTCGTTGCCGAAGATGCTCACTTCGAATCTGTACGTTTCACTCTCTGCGTGTGTTTAGTTTTCAAGGAACTAACTTCATTCAAACACCTGATAGCTTGCCTCAATATCAGCGTTGTTATCAGGTTTTCATCGTAGCCGCCTCGCGGCGACATCGACTAATATACCACGGTCGAAAGGGCGGATCAAGGGGAAATATACAGGAATTTCGTGGAAAGCGATATTTTTTGTCGACGACAACCTCCACTGCCTGACCTGCATATCGTACAGGCTATGCTTCTTGGAGAAACAAAATGCACGCGAGCCAGACCTCCCGCGTGCATTTCCTTATCACTCCATGTCTCTCTGCAAACCCGTGGGGCTTCACCCACAGTGCCTTCCCAGCTTCACATCGAGCGCCGTTCCGTTTACACCAGGTTGCCCTGACCGGTTACATCGAGCAACAGCTTCTCAAGGATGTCGCTGTCTTCAAGACCTGTTACGTCACCGCGCACCTCTCCGTTTTGAATGATCTCACGAAGCATGCGGCGAATGATTTTGCCCGACCTTGTCTTCGGCATGGCTTCGACGAAGTGAATCCGCTCCGGCCGCGCGAACGAACCGATGTCACTCACGATTTTCTGCTTCAACTCTGTTGCCAATTCCTCGTTGGCCGTAAAGGTCTTGTCTAAGGTAATAAACGCAACCGGCACCGCACCTTTCACTTCATCCGGTTGCCCCACGACGGCGGCTTCCACAACCGCTGGGTGGTTAATGAGGGAGCTTTCCATTTCCATCGTACTGATGCGGTGACCGGAAACATTAATGACATCGTCAACGCGGCCGAGTACCCAGAACTGCCCGTCCGTATCGCGCACGGCGCTGTCCCCGGTAAAGTACGCCCCCGGCACCTGAGCAAAGTAAGAACGCAGGTACCTATCGTGATCGCCAAAGATGTCTCGAGCCAAGCTTGGGAATGGGTTGCGGATAATCAGGTATCCTGGTGTACCGTCCGGCACCGGTTTACCTTCGTTGTCCACCACCTCGAGCTGATGGCCAAAGAACGGTACCCCGCACGATCCCGCTTTCATCGCGGTTGCCCCCGGTATCGAGGCAAGCGGCGTCCCACCCGTCTCGGTCTGCCCCCACGTGTTATTAATGACGACATCACCGCGTCCGAGAGCCTTACGCATCCATTGCCATGCCTCCGGGTTCAGTGGTTCACCGACGGAGACCAATAGCGACAGGCTCGACAAATCGTACTTCTGAGCCAGCTCAAGTCCGTATTTCAGCATCATCCGAAACGCGGTTGGCGCCGAGAAAATCTTATTCACCTGGTAGCGCTCCATCACCTCGTAGAGCCGCCCTTGGTGCGGGTAGTCAATAGCGCCCTCATAGAGGATTGTCGTGGTCCCGAGTGCTAAGCCGCCGACCAACACGAAGATATGCGAAGTCAGCCACCCGATGTCAGCTGTGTTCCAGTACACATCCTCCGGACGCAGGTCCAACTGGTACTTCGTGTAGGCATAGGTCCCAATCAGGAATCCGCCTCCCGCATGGACGATCCCCTTCGGCTTACCACTTGTACCGCTGGTGAAAATGAGCAGACCGGGATCGTTCGCGTCAAGCGGGACCACCGGACACTCAGCGGACGCAGAGGCCATGAGGGTGTCGTAATCGTGATCGCGATCCGCTGTCATCGGCGTCTCAAGCTCTGGCACCCTGCGGTAGACAATCACATGCTCTACGTCGTTCTCGCACTCCAGCGCCTCATCGACTATCTCCTTTAGTCGCAGCACCTTACCACGGCGGTAGCTGCCATTGGCACAGATGACGGCTTTGGCCTTTGAGCTGACGATCCGCTCCCGCAATGCCTCCGCTGAAAAACCTGCAAACACCGTGTTGTAGATGACACCGAGCCGGAAACAAGCCAACAAAACCACATAGGTCTCAATTAAATTCTGCATGTAGACGCTTACAACGTCACCCTTTTGAAGGCCGAGGGACTGCAGCACGTTCGCAAACTTCGAAACTTCGCGTTGCAGCTGCAGGTAGGTAACAGAACGTCGTTCGCCGTTCTCACCTTCAAAGAACAAAGCCACCTTGTTCCGTGACAACGGGTGATTTGCATGCCTGTCTACACAGTTCTCTGCAACGTTGATTTGGCTGCCCGGGAAAAACTGAAAGTCAGGCAGGTCTCCGGTGACGATCACGTTTTCTCGATGCTGCCAAGTCAGTTCGTCTGCGATTTCGCGCCAGAATCCCTCCGGATCCTCTATCGAGGCACGATATTTCTCTACGTATGCCGCCTCGGATTGCAGGTAGGATGCGGAACGATAGGAATCCGGCGGAGCCACTTTCGTGCTCTCAGCGATGAGTTTTAGCGTCTCTTCATTAGCCACACCGATCACCGTCCATAATATTCTGTATATTCATTTCAATGATAGGCAACGGTGACAAGACTTGCAAGCGAAAAGCGGAAGAACACTTAGTGGAGTCAAAAGGTTGTCAGCGCATCTCTGTAGGCTGCGTAGCCTGCCGGTACGCCACCGTCGCGGTCAACCAGCACCGCTCACGGTGCTTCAAGTGTAAAGCAGTGTCCGGGGTTGTTCGCAGGCCAAAAAGGCCGCCAGGACTTTCATACAGTCCCAAGCGGCCTTCCAGTCCCAACCTATATTCAAAGCTATTAAAAGCGATTACCTGCGAAAAAAACCATCATACATCCATCAAAAAGAAACCATCATACATCCATGTCGTCGCCTGCACCTGCGGCAGAGGCGCGGCCTTGTGCAATCGCGAGCTGCCAGCGCAGGTATGCGTCGATGAACGGATCGAGGTCACCATCCACAACCGCCTGGACATTGCCTGTGTCATGCCCTGTACGATGGTCTTTCACCATTGAGTACGGGTGGAAGACATAGGAGCGAATCTGACTACCCCACGCGATGTCCTTCTGCTCACCGCGAATCGCAGCCAGGTGCTCTTCCTGCTCCTGGCGTTTCTTCTCATACAACCGAGACTTCAACATGTTCATCGCGACCGCGCGGTTTTGGATCTGCGAACGTTCACTCTGACAGGAGACGACGATCCCGGTCGGTAAGTGTGTAATTCGAACCGCAGAGTCGGTCGTGTTGATGTGCTGTCCACCAGCTCCCGTGGAGCGGAACGTATCGATACGCAGGTCTTCTGTCCGAACCTCAATGTCGATGTCCTCGTCGATTTCCGGGATGACATCAACCGATGCAAACGAGGTGTGGCGGCGCCCGGATGCATCAAACGGCGAGATGCGAACCAAGCGGTGCACACCTTTCTCAGCCTTCAAGTATCCGTAGGCGTTGTGGCCTTTGATCATCAAGGTGGCACTCTTCAAGCCAGCCTCGTCTCCAGGCAGGTAGTCGACCGTTTCCACCTTGAAACCGCGATCCTCTGCCCAGCGGTTGTACATCCGAAACAGAATCAGAGCCCAGTCCTGAGACTCGGTTCCACCTGCACCCGGATGGAGTTCGAGGATAGCATTATTTTTGTCATATGGATCGGACAACATCAACTCGAGCTCAAACTTGTTGATGGCTTCCCCTTGTTTCGCAGCACCCTCGTCAGCGTCGGCAAACATCTCCATGTCGCCTTCCTCGGCTGCAAGCTCAAGAGTGACTTCAAGGTCTTCCTGTGCACTGGTTAAGGCGGTCATCTTTTCGACGACACCCTTTAGCCCATTCACTTCTGAGATAACCTTTTGCGCTGCCGATTGGTCATCCCAAAAGCCAGGCTGAGTCATCCGTTCTTCGAGTACCGCAATGCGGGCCTCTTTGCCTGCAACGTCAAAGAGACCTCCCGATATCCGCTAATCGCTTAGCCATACTCTGAAGCTCATTACGCAGTTCACCGAACGTTTCTGCCAATGAAATCACCTCGTGTTGGAATTCAAAATTCGTGTACTGTGAAAACTCACATTTATGCTATTCACAATGGAGGCCCGCCGTTTGCCGCGACGGGCCTGCTCATGCTTACATCACGCAGTAATGCACGTCCAAACAGCGCACAGGTGATGCAAGATTTCATGCTGTACTTCATCAACCGCCCTGAATCGGAACGGTCTCCTGCATTTCAAGCGGCGGTGGTGCAGTTACAGTCGCCTTGAAGATGTAAAGGATAACCTCTTCCTGAATACTGTGGACCATCGCCTCAAACATTTCAAAGCCTTCCTTTTGGTAGATGACCAACGGATCGGCCTGACCATAGGAACGAAGATGAACACCTTGGCGGAACTGATCCATCGCGTCGATATGATCCATCCACTTAGCATCGACCGTCCGCAAGAGGATGACCCTTTCCAAGTCACGCAAGAAGCCGCCAATCTCTGCTTCCCGCTTGTCGTAATTTTTCACAAGCACGTCAAGCAGGTGCTCCTCAAGCTCTTCCCTGTCGAGCCTGCGCAGTTCTTCCTCAGTCACATCACCCGGATTCAGGAACTCGCGCTCTGCGTAGGCAATCAGACCTGGGATATCCCAGTCTTCAGGCACCTGTTCCACAGAACAATACACATCCAGCATGTGCTCGATGAGGCTGTGCCCCATCCCCTCGACGACATCCCGCAGATTTTCCTGTTCAAGAATTTGCCGGCGCTGCTTGTAGATAACTTCACGTTGTTTGTTCATCACGTCGTCATAGCGCAAGACGTGTTTGCGGATGTCGTAGTTGTTGCCCTCGACCTTCTTCTGAGCCCGTTCCATCGCACCTGTCAGCATCTTGTGATCAATCGGTTGGTCCTCTTCGAGACCAAGCCTATCCATCAGACGCTTGATGTTGTCCGATCCGAACAAGCGAAGCAGGTCGTCCTCGAGGGAGAGGAAAAACTGCGACGAACCTGGGTCTCCCTGACGTCCGGCACGTCCGCGCAGCTGATTGTCGATCCGTCGACTCTCATGCCGCTCTGTACCGATGATATGAAGACCGCCAAGATCCGCGACACCTTCGCCGAGGATGATGTCCGTACCGCGCCCAGCCATGTTCGTTGCAATCGTGACCGCATTTCGTTGACCTGCGAGCGCGACGATTTCAGCTTCACGCTCATGCTGTTTCGCATTCAACACTTGGTGCATGACACCGCGTTTTCGCAACAGGTTCGAAATGATCTCCGACTTTTCAATCGACGTGGTGCCAACAAGCACAGGTTGTCCGTTCTGGTGTCTCTGCGCAATCTCGTCGACCACCGCGTTGAACTTTCCACCTTGGGTCTTGTAAATAATATCTTTTAAGTCATTCCGGACGAGCGGGCGGTTCGTCGGGATGACGACAACGTCCATGCCGTAAATCTCAACAAACTCCTTTTCCTCCGTTATCGCTGTACCGGTCATGCCAGAAAGCTTGTCGTACATCCTGAAATAGTTCTGCAGGGTAATGGTCGCCAGTGTCTTCGTTTCATCTTGAACGCGGACACCTTCCTTGGCCTCAATGGCTTGGTGCAGCCCTTCGCTGTATCGACGCCCCTGCATCAATCGGCCGGTAAACTCGTCAACGATGATGATCTCGTCGTTATGCACCACGTAATCCTTATCGCGGTGCATCAGGCCATGCGCCTTCAACGCCTGATTGATGTGATGCATGAGGGTGACATTATCGGGATCGAACAGGTTTTGTACGGAGAAGAAACGCTCCGCCTTGCCGACTCCCGACTCTTCCGTAAGGTTCACCGTACGCATCTTTTCATCGACGACATAGTCATCCGGACGCAGACTGCGCACAAACAGGTCGGCACGGAAGTACAGGTCTGCTGACTTTTCAGCCGGACCTGAAATGATAAGCGGCGTCCTTGCTTCGTCAATCAAGATACTGTCGACTTCGTCGACGATGGCAAAGTGCAGGTGCCGCTGAGTCATGTCCTCAACCCGCATAACCATGTTGTCACGCAGGTAATCAAATCCGAACTCATTATTCGTGCCGTAGGTAATGTCAGCTTGATAGGCTTCCTTTTTCTGATCCGGTGTCATGTCGTGCACGTTCAGCCCAACAGTCAGACCGAGGAAACGGTGAATTTGGCCGATTTCCTGTGCGTCGCGGCGAGCCAAGTAATCATTGACCGTAATGACATGAACGCCTTTGCCAGTCAAACCATTCAGGTATGAAGGCAATGAAGCGACAAGCGTCTTACCTTCACCAGTTCTCATCTCAGCCACGCGGCCCTCGTGCAAAACGATACCGCCCATCAGCTGTACGTCAAAGTGACGTTTACCTGTCACGCGCTTTGATGCTTCGCGAACCACGGCAAACGCCTCAAATAACAATTTATCCAGTTTTTCACCGTTCTCCAGCCGCTCGCGAAACTCTACTGTCTTCGCCTGCAACTGTTCGTCAGTGAGGCTCTCCATCTCTGGTTCGAGCGCATTAATTTTTGCAGCCATCTTACGCAGCCGCGCGATTTCGCGCTCGTTGGTATTGACGATTTGTTTCAGGAGTCCCACCTGAAGGTCACGCCCCTCTCAATTTAGACCGCCGACGGTGGCCTTTCCACGAGCAGTCCATCCACGGACCGCTCAGTCTTGACGAGTCGCATCCGGGATACATCTCCTAAAGATTCATTGTACAATGCGTGAGGTGATATCACAACCATTCTCGAATTGCAAGAGTTGGATCCGGGTCCATGCCCACATAAAAACGGACCCAGGTTATCTGGGTCCGAGGCCTATGACTGTGACATCTGGTGCCACAGGTGTCACATTAGAGAAACACTGATTCGGGATGTATTAGACATCGGATCCTGAACTCTTAACCCTCGCCGCAGACATCCCTGTTATAACTCCGACTAAAGCACCGACCAAACTCATCAGCCACCAAACGGAGTGCAGGTTGTACATGATGATAAGCAGAAGGATTGAGACAACCAGGTTCACGAGCAGATTGACAATCAACGAATTGGATTGAAAGGCGTCGCGAACGAGTCCAGTAGCCATGTGAAACACCTTCCACAAAACGAAGAAGAGCAGAATTTGAATGATCCAGTGCAAAACGATCACGGCTGCCAACCCCTTTCAAAAAGGGCGCCTCCATAGGCATTCGCCCAATTTGCTATACACTATGTGGTTGGGACAGCGAACGTGAAGAAGGGACAAGGGAAAAAATAAAAACTGTGTTTTGGGTCACATGACCCGGACTTGTACAACTGCGCGCTCTCATGCCGCCTATAGATGACCTTATAGTTATGGAAACCGAAACAGGCACCCGCGAAGATATCGCGGATGCCTGGTGGGTTTCAATCTCATATACAAACTTTCTTATACAAACTTTCTTATACAAACTTTCTTAGCGCGGTTCAATCAGACCGTAGCGTCCCATCTTCCTTCGATAGACCACGTTTGTTTCATTGGTAACTGCATTTGTGAAGACGTAGAAATCGTGCCCGAGCAAGTCCATCTGAAGGATGGCCTCATGAACATCCATCGGCTTCATAGGGAACTTTTTGACGCGGACAACCTCATCAAGCATCTCCTCAACATCAACTTCTTCATCATAAGCCGGTGCTACACTGAAGGCGCCATTCGTTGCACTCGTTTTGATGCGTGTGCGAAGACCTTGCTCACGGAAGCGCTTGTTAATCTTGTTTTTGTACTTATTCAATTGGTGTTCAAGTTTATCAACGACCAGGTCGATCGATGCGTACATGTCATCAGAGGTTTCCTCGGCCCGGAATATGACGCCGTGAATCTGAAGCATGACTTCAACTCTATGCATCCCACGTTCGACTGACATGGTCACTGAAACTTCCCTTTCAGGCGGAGCATCAAAGAACTTCTCGAGACGGTGAATCTTTTTGTCAACGTAACCGTGAAGTGCACCCGTTACCTCGATACGATCACCGCGTACTTGAATGTCCATAACTGCTTCACTCCTTCCTGTATGACTATATTATACCCTAGTTTGTCCTAGCATTCCGAACAAGTTCAGATGAAAGTAAGTCGAAAAAAAGAACCTCTCACATACCGAGGTTCTTGTTCACCTATAGTTCTACCCGGGGTTTTTTCCGAGCAGCGCTGCGCTCCTGCATGATTTCCTTCGTGCATTTGGCGCAGTAATGACCAGCCTGTGTGGGCTTGCCGCATCGTGCACACGGATAAGTCAGGTTGGGGTTATCACGTGGAATGAGACGACCATCTTGGATGAGTCCGATGACAACTTCGGATTGGACAGCTGTCCCTACCGTAAGCTCGTCCATATCCGAATCCGGATGTTCCTTTAAATAACCACGCACAATCTGAAATGCATCGTCTTCTGCAGCAATGCAAGTTGGGCAGATGTCGCGCCGCGTCTTGTTAAATATCCGCTGGCACCGTTTGCAACGAGCGATTGGCAACACGGTTCCCCCCTCGTTGCGTCCATTATACGCGTTACACTCTGCCGAGACTACCGAAATCACGTGGTTCGACAAGTAGAAATGACAAAATCTGAGTAAACCTGCAAAATTGATCAGACGAATTTCAACGCGATTTCTGATTACTCTACCATCGCAAAAGCCGATATGATGCAGTTTAACGAGTAGAACCGACAAATTTAGAGTACCCTCGCAGAATTGATCAGATGAATTTCAGCTTTTGAGCCGTATGAGCCAGGTTGCCGATGCAATTATCCATGGAATCCACACCGCCAGGTCTAATATCCAGAGCACTTACTGTACATCTGCGATCGCGATGCATATCACCTGCGCCGCACCCGCAGCCATCAGTTGGGACGCACATGCTTCCATGGTGGCCCCCGTTGTCACGACATCGTCGAGCAACAGGATTCGAGTACCGCAGATATCCACTCCCCTCACGGTGTGGAAAGCACCAACTAAGGAAGCACGCCGCTCCCTTGCAGACTTCGCTGTCTGTGTTTCCCTCCCCGACTGCTCAGTCTGACTTTGGTGCTCAGTTTGCTTCCCCCGTTCAAGTACCTGCCAGACCGGCAGGCTGCAGGTGGCAGCGACGGACTTAGCTAACAGCAAAGTGTGATGGTAACCTCTTTGGCGCAGGCGTTCTGGTGCAGTGGGCACAGGCACAATACCATCTACGGCATGTGCTAGGTTCGCGACGGTGATCGCCGAGACAAGGGCCGACGAAAACCACTCCGTCAGTGCTAATGCACCGTCATACTTCCAAGGTCGAATGGCCCGCTGTACGAACCCTTCATAGCGAAAAACACTGAAAACCGGAACGGGTACAAAGCGCCTGCTTCCGCGGAGCTCGTTACCTGACATCTGAACTTGCATGCTTCGCCGAATCGGCCTTGGTTGAATGCCACGAGCTTCTTGCAGACAAAAAGGGCAGACCAATTGCCCGAGTGACTCAGGCACGTCTGCCCATGCTGAAATACGCAAACCTTGTTGCTCTGAAATCGCAGGAATGGCTCTGTTACACAAAACACACACAGACGCACTGCCTGGATAGAGCCAATCCAACACCTTGTTCCAGTAATGCTTTAACCGAAATGACGGTGCCATCGTTGGGAGTTCACTTCTGCGAGATGAATGTCGCACAAGTACTCTGCTCGCTTGACGAGGGGCCATTCTCTGGTCATCCCGATTGAGGCGCATTGGAAGCCCCTCTTTCAAGTTTCTTATCGGTTAAACTGTGCCTTTAACAACGCCTCGTCACCCTCGTACCAAACGAGCGCTAGGAGACCTGGTCCAGTATGAGCGCCAACGACAGGCCCTAGTTCACATAGTTCAGCGTACACATTGCTGTATTTGGACGTCAGTTGTTCGTAGACCTTCTCTGCATCGTCGAGGCGCTCTGCATGGATAACGCCAAGCCGAATCGGTCGGCCTTGACTTGCGTGCTCATCAAAGTCTGCCAGTATTTTGTCCAGTGCTCTCTTATGCGTTCGCACCTTCTCGTGAAGTTCTATCTTGCCGTCAATGACAGTCAGGATGGGTTTAATCTGCAGGAGTGCACCAACGATAGCGGCAGCTCCGCCGATGCGCCCGCCCTTGTGAAGATATTCGAGTGTATCGACGAGAAAACGAGCATGCATCTGCTCACGCCGCTCTTCCCAGTACGCTTGAATCTGTTCTGTGGTTGCCCCTTGTCTGGCCATTTCAATGCCGTCAAGCAAAGGACCCGCAATCCCGTAGCTGGCAATTTTTGAGTCTACGATAACCACATCGCCCTTGACCATGCTCGCTGCAGTCTCCGCTGAGCGAAGGGTTCCGCTTAAGTTGCTCGAGAGCAGGAGACACATCACCACATCGTGATCGACTAAGAGTCTTTCGAACACAGATACAAACTCACCAACTGGAGGCTGTGAGGTACTCGGCAATGAACTCGATTTATGCAATTTCTCATAAAATGCTGCGTTACTGAGATCAACACCCTCACGATACGCAGCATCCGGGAAGATGACGGACAGAGGCACAACGGAGATATCAAACCTTTTAGCCTGTTCGTCCGTTAAATAAGCCGTACTGTCTGTCACGAATGCAATTTTCTTCAATGAACTTCCTCCTCCAGATTGCCACACAAACATAGATAACAGCTGTGTCAAAGGAAACACTTACTACAATTCAGGATATTACATAAATAGAATTCTGATTGCCCATTTCCAGCAAGATTACGAATGAGGACACCTTGAATATGCCATGAAGTGCTGAGCTGACGCAATCATGGAATAGAAAAATGTCATCACGATTGGAAATGTCAGATTCCATGAGTTCCATAACCGCTTCAGTTTCAGGATGGCGACACTAGAGATGCGATGTTCGAGACCTGGTTTGCAACGAAATGAGTGAACGAGTGGGTTCGTTCGAGGTTCTCGTTAGTAAAACAGAAAACAGCCAGCTGGCGCGAACCCGTTACGTTTCGCTGCAGCTGACCGTCTAAGCCAGATCTTCTACATTTTCTTCGGTTAAAAGGCCGATTTCACCAATGGCTTCGATGAAAGGCTCCACAAGATTGGGGTCAAACTGGGTTCCGGCGCACCGCCTGAGTTCTTCGACAGCCTCGCTGAGTGTCCGCTTTCGTTGATACGGCCGGCTGGTTGTCATCGCATCGAAACTGTCGGCAATGGTCAGGATGCGGGCCTCAAGCGGAATATCCTCGCCCTTCAACCCGTCTGGATAGCCTGTCCCATCAAAACGCTCATGATGGTGCCGAATAATGGGCAAACACGGAGCCAAACTTGGAATCGGTTTGGCAATGCTTTCGCCAATCTCAACGTGACTCTTCATCACTAACCATTCGTCTTTCGTCAACGGGCCGCGTTTCGTAAGCACTTCAATCGGAATCTCCACCTTGCCGATGTCGTGCAGGAACGAACCAAAGCGCAAGAACTGAATGCGCTCTTCATCAAGGCCAATCTTTTCAGCTAAGCCAGCTGCATAGACAACGTCCCGTTCTGTGTGGGCATATGTATAGCGGTCTTTTGAGTTCAAGATGGCCAAGAAGACCTTGATAGTCTTTACAATCTCTTGCTCTTCGTTGCCGAGTTGCAATCCGAGTTTCATTTCATCCAACACCGATGTATAGAGCGAAACCTTGTTACGTCCCGTTAACTTACCTTTATACAACGCGTCATCCACCATGGTCAGAAGGTCTTTCTTGTTATCGGCCATGTCCGGGAAGCGCGCCACACCGATGCTGACTGTGACCTTTTTCCCTGGGAGTCGCTCAGCCCCAGGAAACTCGTTATCCTCGATGGCTCGCCGAATGACCTCAGCCCGCAGTTGAGCCTGTGACAAATCGTAGTCTGGCAGCAGAATCATGAACTCTTCCCCGCTAAAGCGGGCCTGTTTTTCTTCAGGCAACTGGTTGCGGCCCATGAGCTCCGCTACCGTCTTCAGTGCCTCGTCACCGCGGACGTGACCCCAGACCTCGTTGTATCTGCGGAAGTGGTCAATGTCCATCATTAGCACTGCAAATGCCTGTTTCGCCTCGATAAACGCATCCATCTTGGAATGAATGTAGCGATGGTTGTGAAGGCCTGTCAACTCGTCTTTGATGGCTAATTGTTTAAAGTGCTGAGCCATCTTGAAGTAATCACGGTAAGACCAAGCTACAAGAAGAATAAGCCCCGTAAACAGGAGAACACCGGCTAATCCAGCGGCCTGTAGCACGATCGCAATGACGAGTCCAATGAGCAGTTCAATTCCAAACACAGCAAGAACTTGTATGGAGAAGCTCTCATATAAGCTCGTAACAAACTGTCTTCCGTAAATCAGAAATAACGTAATGCAGAAAGCAACAAGATTAACGGCAACAAACACTCCCGTAAAGACTAAGAACGGGGCAATTTGGGACACACGCCATGGTTCCGATACCGGAACGAAAACGTTGTACATCTGCTTTGCAGCTACTACTGCCAATACAAGTCCCAACGCATTCATTGCTTGAATGAACCAGCCTCTTCGAATACGCGCAGACGAAACAACTGTAAATACTAATCCCGCCCATATGAGAATGTTCGTCGGATACACCAAGGCAAATCCGATTAAATAGACATCCTCCAAGCCCATATCTACAGCCGAGCCAACCTGAATTCTAAATCGTTCTACCAATATCAGCAACCCAGACAAGGTATACAGAACTACCCAGTCAGGGATGGTTAATCCCGGTTGGGAATATAGGTTCCAACCTCCGACAGCAATTCCAACGCAAACGACTAAAATTGCGCTAAAGAACCTTCTGGTTTTCATGCGTTTATCAAGCATCGACTGCTCTTCCCTTACTACCTGCTCGCATTGCGTTTTGAATGAGAACAACTAACCCGATTGAAAACAAGATATCTCCAACGCTCAAAAGACTCTGTGGATAGACGTTGAATGCGAAGATATCCCCAAGAAAGTTTAGGTGTGTTGAAGCTGTCATTGCAATACTCTTACCGTATGTACCCGCTTCCAACTGTCCAAGAATCTTTGGCGCCATCATTCGTACCGCTGGGACATAGGCAGGCATACGCAGGCCATTTGCCGCAAGGGCTACAACATTTGCTAATGTACCACCTAGCATCCAAGGCATTCCAGAGACTTTAAAATTAAGGGAACAGAAGGCTATCATTAAGATGTAGCTAAGAACTATCATTACTTCATATGCTCTTCCTGACAGATACGCAATCGAAATATGCTGTGATAAATAGGCGAAAGGAAGTATCCACCAGAGTTTCAGACTGAACTTCTCCACATTCCACACGCTGCCTCGTTTAATCCACCCTATTATAAGGCCTGCGAAGATAATTAAAACTTGAAATGCCAATTCCCCACCCCATTCAACAACACAGTCTGTGACAAAAAGGCCGGCTCAGTGCTGAACCGGCCTTTTTGCTAATCAGAAAGGACGAACTTGCAGACTAGCCTGTGCTGCCACGGAAAACAAAACAAGTGCTCCAAAAATCAAACCAGTCTTTACTTTTACTGACATCGGTGGTTCCTCCTCAGAATATGCGGGACTTCTCCCGATTCTGAAGTGCTGTAGTGTGTGCTAGGTCGAAAGAGTTGCTTGTCCAATTGATGACCAGAGTTCAGTCATAAGTAAAACAAGCCGTTGCTGCGTATGTTAGTGTAGGAGTTACACCCCGATGTCTTGCATTATATATCCACCAAAAAATGATTGCTAGATATTACAGCAAAAATAGGACTTTCGTCCCAGATTTTCTCCACACATTTCCATCGATAAACAAAATTCCGTCTATTTCACTCGCGTATGCTGTCGAAAATGTACATAAGTAGTGCCGGTTTATAAAACCGGCACACGATTACGGCTTGCCATCGTTTATCGACACAACGCTAGGACGTCATCAACCACTTCGGTCATTACGCCGCTTCGTCGAAGGTCGTAAACGCAGGCTACGGCCGCCTTATCAACACACTCCGTTTGCAAGGTCCGTTGCAATTCTGCTTCGGATTCTACGCGAAGATAGGTCAACCCAGAACGTGACCACGACAATCGGCGTACAATACTCTCTGTTGAATCGCTGGACCATGCGTCGACGACGGTAACCGTACGCTGTCGAAGCGAGAACGCTGTCCTGTCCAGCAATCCCCGGAGGATGCCTTCAATGCTTGACTCAGCGTTCTGAGCCACGAGCACGACATGCATCGGTTGCGGATTCTCGCTGCGCATCCTCCTCATTTGGATCAACCTGACGCTCTGCCACACTGCTGTCATCGCTCCATACATGGCCAAGGCCCAAAAGAATAGCGCCTCCATCATGGCCCTCACCCCTTGGTGTAGTATATGAGGCTCAGTCCGGAGTGCGCATACGAAACAGCGTGATGTACAGTGGAATATTCAGTTTTGCGGCTATTTACGTTGGCAGCCAGCGACGCTTCAGTGCGATTACGACCGCTTGGGTCCTGTCCGAGACTTCCAGTTTCTGAAAAATGCTCGATATATGATTCTTTACCGTCTTCTCGGTAATGTGCAATGTCTTTCCGATCTCATCGTTAGATTTACCATTGGCAATTTCCCGCAGCACATCCATTTCACGCTCCGTCAAAATCTCTTTCCAGGATTCGTTAAGCTCCATGTAGTTCTGAAATTGAGAAATGACCGTATGCGTAACTTGCGGATGGACGATTGCGCGGCCTGCAGCAACCTCACGGATGGCCCGAATAATATCTGAGGCCGATCCGTCTTTGACCAAATACCCACTCGCACCTGACCGCAAAGTTTCGAGTACATATCCGTCATCATCATGCATAGTCAGCATAATGACCTTAACCTCCGGGTACCTTTCATGGATGCGCTTCATGGTATCAACACCATTCAGAAACGGCATGTTGATGTCGAGCAGTACGATATCTGGCTGCACTTCTTCCAGCCCTAGCAAAACATCTGCCCCGTGCCTCCACACCCCGACAATTTCCATGTCAGATTCATATTGAAGAATATCCCGTAAAGTTTCTCGAAATTGTTCATTGTCATCTGCAATCCCAACCTGAATCACGCTGGTAAGGTTCATCGCTGCATCCTCCATGGTGGATATACTCTTTGTCACGCCAGGATATTCTCGCTGTGACTGAGCGGCAAAGCAACCTGGATGGCGGTTCCGACAGGCAAGGCACTTGAAATGGAGAACTGTCCGCCCAGCGCCAGGACTCGTTGCCGACAAAGCGCAAGCCCCACCTGACCGATTTCAATACGCTCCAGCCAGTTTCCATGCTTAACTTCCTGTCCGTTGCTGATTACCTGAATCATGACTCTTCCGGCACCGTACGTGATATTGATGGAAACCTTCGATGTATCGGTTTGCTCTCGCGCTTGCTGAAGTACGCTTTGCGTAACTCGAAACAGAGCAACCTTCTCTGTATGGTTGAGCAAGGTCTCAACCCCAACCAGACTCACTGTTGTTTCAATCCCCGTCTCCTCCGCCCACTGTGCAGCATACCTCCGCACGGCGGGAACCAAGCCGAGATCATCGAGCAGCGGTGGGCGAAGGTCAAATACGATTTGCCGAATCGATCCGATGACATCGTTCAGCCGTCCTTTTAGGTCGAGGGCGACACCGAGTTCCATGGATTGACTGCTAAGTCGGTACGCTGACTCGGCTTTCATCAACAAACTGACTAAGTGTTGCAGAGGACCATCGTGCAAATGCTCCGCAAACCGTCGGCGTTCATCTTCCACCATCTCCACAGTACGGACGGCAAGCACATCTTGCAGTTCCCTCATCTCAAGGACTGAACTCACGGTCCCAACTGTGCCTTCGAGTTTCGTACCAGCTAGGACAAGTTCCTCGAGCGTGTTGTCAACCTCACTTGTAAATGTGCCCAAAAGCCGAATACGTCGGTTCAAATCATCGAGTCGCTCGTGGAGTTGCGAGTGTCGCTCCTGAGCCTGCCCAAGTTCGGTTTGAAGTTCTAGAGCACGGTCAATCGCCTTCTGAACCTTAGTCCAGCTTTGTTTTTCAGGGAACTGACCGAGGGAAGTCAGCTGTTCACGAGCGTCTTGTGCATGAAAAACCAACTCTTGAATTTTGCTGCTCGTCTCGTCATATCTCATTTTCATCTCAGCAAACTCAAACTCAACTCGCGCTCGTTCGTTCTGGATGCATTCTACAATCTGTTTTAGGTTTGCCTGGCCGTCAGCAATTGCGGCTAACGTATGCTGGATTGTGTTCTGCATAGTATGGATATGATTATCCAACACATCGCCTTCTTCGACTTTGTCAAAATGCAGGTTTTGCACTACGGTGAAACTTTTCGAGGAAGTTCAACCAATTCCTGCAAGATGTTGACGTGTGTTGTTAAATTTCGACATTTGCAGGTAAAAAAAGTGGCACTCTGCTCTGCACAGAGTGCCCTATGGGGTAAGGGTGATGCTATATGGTTTCGCGTCAATCCCCGACTTTGTGGGGGTCGTCCAAGATTATTGCGGACAAATCCTCTGCCCCACCAGCCGTTGAAGTGTGGTTTTAAAGACTCGCCAGTTGCTTAGCGGCACTCGCCAAAGCCTGTGCCTTGTCGGTTCGCTCCCACGGCAGGTCAAGGTCAACACGACCAAAGTGTCCATATGCTGCAGTGTTCCGGTACATCGGCCTGCGAAGGTCCAAATCCCGAATGATGGCTGCAGGCCGCAGGTCAAAGTACTCATGAATGAGCTTTACAATCTCTTCTTCCGGAATCGTCGAGGTTCCATAGGTATCGACCGAAATGGATACCGGACGGGCTACGCCGATTGCATAAGCCACTTGTACTTCGCACTTCTTGGCAATCCCGGAAGCAACCACATTTTTGGCGACATATCGCGCTGCGTAAGCTGCACTGCGGTCAACCTTAGTGGGGTCTTTTCCAGAAAATGCACCGCCGCCGTGGCGAGCATATCCGCCGTAGGTATCGACGATAATTTTACGCCCCGTGAGTCCGGCATCCCCTTGCGGTCCACCGATGACAAAGCGTCCTGTCGGGTTGATGAAGTACTTTGTATTCTCATCAAGAAACTCTTTGGGTACAACGTGTTCAATCACATGTTTGTGCATATCGGCTTCAATCACGGCAAGGTCTGTATGCTCGTCGTGTTGCGTTGATATAACAATCGTGTCCACGCGAACCGGTTTGTCGTCGTCATATTCAATCGTCACCTGCGTCTTACCATCCGGACGCAAGTAGGGCAAGGTTCCATTATGACGCACTTCGCTCAGGCGACGCGACAGCTTGTGTGCGAGCGAAATCGGCAATGGCATCAACTCAGGGGTTTCGTTGCAGGCAAAACCAAACATCAATCCCTGATCACCAGCACCCGTCGCATCAATTTCTCTGTCCGTTGCAGAACCTGAACGGTTTTCGTACGCGGAATCGACACCCTGTGCGATATCAGGAGACTGCTCGTCAATGGACGTGATAACCGCACATGTCTCAGCGTCAAACCCGTACTTTGCTCTTGTGTATCCAATCTCCTGGAGAGTACGACGTACCACCTTCGGAATATCAACGTAACAACTTGTTGTAATTTCTCCAGCCACTAACACAAGTCCAGTGGTGACTGATGTTTCACATGCTACCCGAGCAAACGGATCTTGCGACAAAATTTCGTCTAAAACGGCATCAGAGATCTGATCACATATCTTATCCGGATGTCCCTCTGTGACGGATTCCGACGTAAAAAGTCGACGTTTTCCCACGGGCACTCCCTCCTTTACATCCCGTGTTTCCCCAGTTCAAAACAAGCAATATGGTATAGTATTTGCTACTTGACGTCAATGAATCAAAAAGAACAGGCAGGGATCTCTCCCTGCCTGTTCCAAACACGCCTGATTCAGTTGTGTAAATCCACCTTAGATCCACGTCAAAGTTCACGTTGAATCCACTTTAAAACTGTCCCGTTCCTCCGGCCAGCGATTGTTCGGCAAATGCCACGAGGCGTTTGGTGATGGTTCCCCCAACTCGCCCAGCATCATGGCTGGTGATGTGTCCCCAATAGTCTTCACTGCCCTGATGCACAGAGAGCCCGAGCTCAGCTGCGATTTCGTATTTCAGGTCATCCAGATGCTTGTGCACCTCAGGTACGAGAAACTGATTGTTTCCTGCCATGTGAGCCCCTCCTTGTGTTTCTCCTCTAGGGAAGTCGACTTCCCTTTGTCGAAACCCGCTTGTATCACCCGTTAGCGGACAAGAGGTAGTGTGCGCGCATCCATGACAAGTACCCTGCAAACAATTTGGCCGTCTAGTCAGGCCTAGGCGACACGTGAAGATCTTGGTTAGTTGTCCGAAGTATTTCCCCTTCGAATCACCTGCCAAGCGAACTTTGGCAGCGCCAGCTGGCGCTTGAATCGGCTCGGTTGACGAACTAAGCGGTACAACCACTCGACATTTAGTTTCTGCACCAGGTCCGGGGCACGTTTTACCGTTCCGCCCCACACATCAATGCTTCCACCAACGCCGATAGCGACACATCCTGGCAGTTTTCCGAGGGCGTTGTAGATGAAACGTTCTTGTCTTGGTTGGCCCAGTCCAACGAGCCAAACTTGAGGACTGAACGCCTCGACTTCCGCCAAGATGGCTGCAGTATCCTCGGACTGAAAATATCCGTTACGGCCGGCAAAGGTGTGCATCGGATACTCCGCATGCAATGCTTCAAGCGCCCGTGACAAGGATTCATCCGTTGCCCCGAGCATAAACACGCGAAGCGGCTGTTTACGATCCGACGCTGTCCGCAGGAGCTGATGCACCAGTTCCACACCTGTCACGCGTTCCGCCACTTGGACGCCTTGACGCCGTGCAGCCCAGACCACGCCGATTCCGTCTGGTGTAACGAGATCGGCCACATGTGCAATGCGCCGCAGTTCATCATCCCGCTTCGTCATCATGACGAATTCGGGCCCGGCGGTGATTACCATGCGGCGAGAACGCTCTTCTATCCACATTAAAATCTGCTCGACCGCTTCCACATTTGTCAAAACATCAAAACGCATGCCAAGAATCTGCACACGAAGTGCTCGTCCTGGATCATTCAGATAGGTTGCCACGTCAGGTCCCCCGTTTGTTCAGGCAGCGGTTTAACCCGATACTTGGACAGATTCTGTCACCGATTGTAATGACACAGCGCAAAATCCTCAAGTAGGCTGCACTCGCCATACACGTTCGCAGGCCAAAACGAGTTTATGGGATGAGCGAACGTGCTGGACCCATTCGTTCTGTTCGCATGCAGGACTTTCAAGTAACCAAGCGTTTACCGCCAGAGACTGCACAAGTTAAATCCGGTTTCAGCTACTCGTGAAACCAGAGATTGCAGGTGGTGACATCAAACCGACAAGCCACTGATTCGGGTTTTGCTCCTGAATATTCATGAGCGTCACCCCGAACAGCGAAGGGCCATGGAAATACAGGGATTTGCCGTTTTGCAGCGTAATCCACGAATTGACATAACCGTACAAGCCGTAGTGGTAGTCAATCGCGAACCCAGAGTTTCTCACCTGTTGCCCGTTGTACGTGAGCGGATTCACCGGATCGAGATTGATATAGAGTGTAGCTGGATCCGCCGGATTGGAATCCTGAATAGGCGCAGTCAACTGCGTTGCCGGAGAAAGCGATCCATCGTTCGCAATGTTAATTGTTGTGATACCAGCATTCGCTTGAAAACCGGTCCATGTAGTCGTTCCGTGCTGCAAAAAGCGGATGTCTCCTTGATAACTTGATGGAATCGAAAACTCGATGCTGACCGCGTCATTCGGGCTGCTGGCGGCAACACGCAGTTGATTTGTAAACGCCGTGTTGAAAGCCTGCTCACTGACTCCGAATGACCGGACGAAGGCCGTTGATTGGCTCTCGCCTAAATTCAGGCGATAAAAATAATCGGAAAAGGCATTGTACCCTTTGGTGGCAATCAAATCACGCACCGCAAGCCAATCTTGCAGTTCCAGGTCATAGGAAGCCGTACCAGCCAAGACTTTGGCTTCGTTTGCCACCAAGGGTTGAAGCGTGCCATTCTTCTCGGCATCCAAAATACTCTCAGCCATTTGCCGAGCGTAGCCGGCGTATTCCACATTACTTTCCGCCAACGCTTGTGCGTGCATGCCGTTTGTCACGGCAAGCCCTTCATTCATCCAGCTCGGGAAGTTCCCGACATTGGCGTTCAGAAAGGCATGCGTCAGTTCATGACACAGCGAATTCGCGAGATCCGGAGTTGTCGTATTCTGGTAGAGCGGAATAATAATTGTATCGCCTTGGGTAAACCCACCAGTATCGAGGGTGAATTGCTTCGCATCGTGAGTTGAGACCCCAAGACGAGAGAGCGCCTGCTGATAGTCGGCTGGCGTCTTGGCAACCAAGATATACACCGCTTGGTACACATTCATTTGCAATGACTGTGAAACGAGATTCACGATATTATACTTCTTGAGGGTATTTTGTACGTTCTGGAGGTCAGCAGTTGTTACGTCTTGTCCAACACCTTTGACCTGTATGAGCATTGCGTTGTTGGATGTGTGATATTGCGGCTTATAAGCCACATCTGATGCTGAAGTCCCGGTTTTGGTCTGCCCTGTGACGGTAGACGTTCGTTTGTCAGGCGCCGTTTTGGACACACCTGGTTTTTGTACCGCAGCTGGACCTGACGACGGGGTCTTTTGACTCGGTTGCACCAAGTTGCTCGGCACAGACTGCTTGACCCACTGGTGAACCCACCCTGGGTTGCGCTGATAGACCATGGTTCCGAGCGAAACCGCAGACAGGGTAATTGCCAACGCTGCTACCGTCAGATGAAAGATACGATCCGTTTGTTTCCCCATGTGGGTCTCCACTCCCTCCATGCCTTCCTGAGAAACGCAATCCCCTAGGTGTCAGTGTAACCCGTTTTGGGCAAACTTGAAACGTGTCTTTGCAAGAGACACATATTGAACAGTCGATTATGGTCTCACCTTGACATTGCATTTTTCGCGTGTTAGAGTTAATGTCGAAGTAAAATTCACGCAAGTACGATGATGCATGGAAGCGCAGTACATGTGTACAGCAGTGAGCAGTACGAAGGTACAACGGCCTGAGTCATGGTACTTAAAGTAGGAGGCATTTCTTGTGCAACAAGGTACAGTAAAGTGGTTCAATGCAGAAAAGGGCTACGGTTTCATCCAGGTCGAAGGCGGCAACGATGTATTCGTACACTACACCGCTATCCTTGGCGACGGTTTCCGTACGCTCGAAGAAGGACAGCGTGTTGAGTTTGAGATCGTTGAAGGCCAACGTGGTCCTCAGGCTGCCAACGTAACCAAGCTGTAAGAAACGACAACCACCAAAGTGAAGCGCCCCGTCGAGGGGCGTTTTTATTTGTTGATTGTCGAAACCCCCCGAACCGTGCCGAAATAGCGCAAAGCAAGACCCACTCCCCATTGTGTGAGTGAAGTGGGCCCGTCAAACCTCGACAGAATCAGCTTCCGAACAGCCCCTATCGAACAGCCTGCAAGATGTCCTCAACCGCCGCGCAAAGTCTTGTTACTGCGTCGAAGCAGTTCTCCTGTGAGAGCCCTTTAGCTCCCACATAAAACTTGATCTTCGGCTCGGTACCAGAAGGCCTTGCAGCTAGCCAAGATCCGTCCGTAAAAATATACTTCAGCACATCTGCTTGCGGCAGTGTCAGGCGCTCAGTCGGCGTTTCGCGTCCATCAGCATCTGGCGTCCATGTCCTTGTACCAGACTCGTAGTCCTCAACCGTCGCGAGCGTCATACCTGCTACATTCAATCCGTCCTTGCGAAGTCCAGTCATCAAATCTCGAATCTTCTGCACACCTTCAAGCCCAGGCAAAGTGGCGCTGATGAGCCGCTCCTCAAAATATCCGACACGACGATACAAATCCTGAAGCGCATCTAACAGCGTCCAACCTTTTTGCTTGTAAAACGCCGTCATCTCAGCAATCAACAGGCAAGTTTGAACGGCGTCTTTGTCGCGCACAAATCCTTCAGCTAAGTAGCCATAACTCTCTTCGTAGCCAAACAAGAACGTTCCTGTGCCGGCTTGTTCATAGTGCGCGATGCGGTCTCCGATGTACTTGAAGCCCGTCAGCGTATCTTCTACCTGTACCCCAAGTTTCCTTGCTGATGCTGCACCAAGTTCAGATGTCACAATCGTCTTCAGCACAATCCCGTCCGAAGGCAGTTTTCCCGTCGCACGCCTTCGCTGTAACACGAAGTCTACCAACAACCCGCCAACCTGGTTACCGGACAACAAATGGTACTCCCCGTCTTGATCCCGCGCCGCGATGCCAACGCGATCGGCATCCGGATCTGTCCCCATCGCGATGTCCGCCCCTTTACTCTTGGCAAGCTCGACGGACATCGCCAATGCTGCAGCTTCCTCCGGATTGGGACTCTTCACGGTCGAAAATTCTCCATCCGGCTCGGCCTGCTCCGGTACGACGAACACATCCTTATAGCCTGCTTGTGCGAGTACCGATCTGACGGGCAGATTCCCGGTTCCATGTAATGGCGTGTAGACGATTTTTACACGATCGCGATCCGTTGCCCCGAGTTCCCCAAGGTGGATGGTCTCGACAACACGCGTGGTATAGGCTGTATCAATGGCGTCTCCAACCCACTGAAATCGACCGCACGCCTCTGCTTCCTCAAGCGCCATCACGGGAATGTCAAACAGACTGCCCGTCTGCTCAATCAGTGCCGTAATGCGCGCAGCATCATCCGGAAGCACCTGACAACCGTTCTCATCGTAGACCTTGTACCCGTTATACTCAGGCGGATTATGACTTGCCGTTATCATGATGCCGCCTTGAGCTTGCAATTGTCGGACGGCAAACGAGAGCTCAGGCGTTGGGCAAAGGTGCTCAAACACATACGTCGTAATACCAAGCTTTGCAAGCACGAGTCCTACCTCAACAGCGAACTCCCGCGACATCCTTCGGCAATCGTATCCTACCACGCACTTCGGCAACGCAGCATTTTTGCGCTGAGCTTGTTCGAGGATATATCTGCCGAACCCTACGGTTGCTTTACGAACCGTATAGATGTTCATCCGGTTCGTGCCCGCTCCGAGGACGCCCCGGAGCCCCCCTGTGCCAAACTCCAGGTCTCGGTAGAACCTGTCAAGAATTGCAGCATCATCGCCTGAAATGGATTGCAGTTCCGCAGCTAGATCACTCGGTAAATCTGATTGACTGACCCAATATGAATACAATGTGCGTGCATCATCGGACACATTCATTGCCCCCTCACGAGATGTTTTTATTAAAATCCATTGTGTCAGTTTTTAGTCTCATTGATCACTGGATGGAGATCACTGGATGGAGATCAGTGGATATAGGCTCGCTGGCCTCTTCACTTCTGAGCAACCGAAATCATCTCAATGCCGTTCGGAATCGCGGTTGCAGGGTACACGTGTTCCACACTGCCGCCTTTGGCGTATAGGATAACTTCGTCAAGAAACGGCAAACCGAACTCGTCAACGAGATCGAACTCCTGTCGGTTTTGACTTGTACCGCTGCCTCCACTGCCGACAAACCAGTCTCCTTGCACTGCTACGGGAATCCCGGACACGGACGTCACAGTCAGACTATTTGGTGCTGTCACCGTACCATCTGCATTGCACGCAAAAGTATAGGACTGGTTTGGCTCGAGCCCGCTCACCAAAAAACGTTGCCCGGAAGGGCTGATGAAATAAATCTGATGCGGTCCGTTCGGAAGCGTCCGCAAGCTGACGTTGAATCCCCTCGATGTCCCAGCCGCATCCTTTTTCAATACCGCTGTTACATGCTGTGAGAAGGTAGAAAACGACTCTCCAAAGGTATCGGAAAAGGCATTTGCATCGTGATCGATAGCTCGGACGTACTTCATAAACTTCGGCCAACCGAACTGTCCGACCAACTGTTGAACCGCGAAATAGTCCTGTGCCTCTACGTTATAGTTGCCCGCGAGCGAACTCGCTTGACCGAGCGGAAGTAAGGTGTTGCTCTGCTGATGCGCGACAATGTCGACCCACTCGTTCCACTGTATGCCTTGCTTCAGCATGGAGGACGGGCTCTGGTCTGTTTCGGCATTCACGCCCTGTGTCCACGCTCCGCCTTCATTCGCCCAGCTCGGGATCTTCTGACTGACTTGCGCGGTTAGTGCATGCGTAAATTCATGTGCAAGGATGTTTAGTCCATCTACCGTCGATAATGTCGGCATCAAGATATTAATGGTATTTGTCCCTTCTTCGGAGGCAACTGATTGCTCCGCGATGGCTTGTGCATCTGACTTGCCGTAACCCTCGTTCAGATAATGTTGTTGGTAGGCGTTGATAGACCCATAGAGATGAATATTCATCTTCTGAACAGGTGTAATGCCTTCACTGGCGACTGTCTCTTGATAGACATGTTCAAACAGGTTGTCGACCGACTGCAGCGCCTCAGGGGTCACATTACTGTCAGTGGTCTGAACTGTCGCATGCAGCGATGAAACCTCTTCCCCCGTCGGCAATGTTGGCGCGTGAATGACCAGGTTGCTGCTGGCTGGACCAGCGAGGAAGTTCTGCAGGATAAACAACGCATCTTCATTTGTCACCAGTGCAAAAGCTTCGTAGGCCCCCACTGGCACGGTCATGGTAAACGAGCCATCCGGCTGGACAGTTGCATAATAATGTGCGTGTGTAATGACATTTCGAACAGATACCTGCACAACCGGATAGGTTGCCCTCGTGGCAAACGCAACTTGACCATGCAGAGTTACCATACTCTGCTCTGCTGCGACACTGACATGGCTTGCGTTGCCAGGCGTCAGTGGAACATCCTCACCGATCCAACCTTCATCAGGAGTTCTTACACCAATGACTGAACTGCCAAACCGTGAGACCTGGGCAGAAAAGCTTCCATCACTGCCTGCGGTGACGACCTGGACGTTACCCTCTGCGTCTTGAATTGCAACGAGTCCAGCGGCGGGGTGGTTTGCTGACGTCGTTAGTGTCCCCTGGACTCTGAGGTTTGCATTGCTTGTACGAATATTTATGCTCTGAGAAGCAGCGTCTTCCAAGACAGAGATTCCCATCCCCGACAGAGCAGACAACGGCATCAGGACTCGTCCATTGTAGAGGATAAGGGTTGACGGCTTTGTTGTTTGCCCCACCTTGATGGTTCCATTCGAAACTACTTTTGGCAGGTTCGATACAGTCAGAGCTTTTCCATTCCAGCTTGAATGAATCCCATGCTCTGAGAGCAACTGTTGTAAATACCAGATCCCAAAGAAGGTGGTGTTGTTATCCACCACGATAGGAACCGTTCGCCACGTTGCGCCGCCCACCGACACATCACCCGAGGCAGAATCTGCGAGGCTTCGACTCGTACTTCCTGTCGGTGATAACTTCGTAATCACCTGACCAGGGCTCGTCCCTCCCCCGCTCGGGATAATACGAATGTTGTGCCAGACAAGCGAAGGCTCTGTCAAGTCACTTGCATTATCGAGGCGGCCAGGATGCTGTGCAAAAAGTGTGACTTCCGTTCCCACTGTCGCCAGCGAGGACCCACTCAAACTTGACGCCTGACTTGGTGTTTGATTCGAAGATTGACTGGCAGGTTGATTTGGCATGCCTGACTGAGTCGTTGACGGGCTCGATGTCTGATTTGACATCGTTGATTGAGTGGTCAACTGAGTGGATGCTTGGGACGGGTTATAGGACACGGACAGTGTCCTTGACGTTGCGTCGTAACGAGACGAACCACCAAGTGCTTGGAGCACCGTGCTCGCTGTCACATATGTATGTCCTTGATATTCAACAGACGCTGCCTGGGGCAATGCGAACCCATTCACAGAGATGGTTGCATTTGTACCGATGGTCGGCAGATCTGTAAAAGTCAGTGAATGTCCGTCCCAGTTGGATGGAACCCCTTGGTCTTTCAACATCTGTT
The DNA here is from genome assembly GCF_001399675.1 of Paenalicyclobacillus ferrooxydans. Classification (GTDB taxonomy): domain Bacteria; phylum Bacillota; class Bacilli; order Alicyclobacillales; family Alicyclobacillaceae; genus Alicyclobacillus_B; species Alicyclobacillus_B ferrooxydans. The sequence goes on along the minus strand of NZ_LJCO01000064.1, from coordinate 52,918 downwards.
GCAGATACCAGATACCAAAAAAGGTTGTCTTCTGTGAAACAAAATACGGAACATAGCGCCACAAGGTTTGGTTGATATTCAGGGGACCATAGCGATAGTCTTCGATCCCTGTTACCGATGCGGAATTGGTTGTTGCAGCATAGGCTCTTGTTGGCGCGAATGTCGGATCAAGCGCCGCACCTCCGCTGAGAACTGCGGTTGTCAGCGCAGAGGTTAAGGCAACTCGAACCCAAATTCGACTTTGACTCCGTGGACATTTCCGCATCTGATTCATCTCCAATCGGCCTGCTTGAACCGAGCTGTCGGTAGGAGGCGACTTGCATTCCGCTTCGGGGAAGTTACTAGAAACAGTAGAGAAGCCGCAGAAGAACTCTATGAACACACTTCCAAAATTGTACACCAAAATAGACGCGCACGATCATGAAAATGTGACATATACCGAGGAGAAAACTGTGAAATCTGATCAATATGAGGTGTTTTTCCCAACAGAATGGGTTCACAGGGCTGACAGCCCAGCCAAGAAGCCCGGCTTAAAGCCGGGCCGACAAGCTGGGGCCACAGAACGTTCCACGTGGGGTCCTTAGTTCGCGTTCGAGAGTCGCTGGTTGAAAAACGCAAGGGTTCTGGTAAATGCATCACGGCTCGCGTCGACATTGTAAGAACGCCTCGTGTCATTAAAAAAGGCATGATGTGCGCCATCATAGACGATGTACTCAAAATCCTTGTCAGCAGCCTTCATCGCCTCTGCAAAAGCAGGGACGGTCTGCGTCAACTGCACGTCCAACTCCCCGAAAAATCCGCGTACAGGGCACGCAATCCGTTCCAAAACTTCTTGTTTTGGCGCCCGCCCATAGAATATGACTGCCCCTGCGAGGTTCGCGTCGTGCCCTGCCAGGTGAGCAGAGAGTGCGCCTCCCATACAAAAACCTACAGAGGCCGCCTTTTGGCCCTTCGATGCTTCAAAGTCTTCGCGCAAGAACCTCGCTGTCTCAACGATCTGTTCCGTGTAATTGTCCATATCGAGACCACCAAACAGCTTCGAGAAGGTTTCACCAACGAGTTGTCCCTGGTTACCTGGCAAAGCTGCCAGTGCCTTGTCGCGCTCTGCGGCATCGTGCCACGCAGTGGGCGTAAGGCCCTCAAGGAAGCGTTTCACAGCCTCAATGCGATCCGCTTGAAACCCTGCTGTACGCTCCCCGTTTCTCGCATACAAATCCGGTGCGAACGCAACGTAACCTGCTTGGCCAAAGCGACGCGTCACATCCTGGATGTGTTCATCGACACCCCAGATTTCTTGGAACACAATCACAGCCGGCAGCGTTCCATCAACATGATCCGGCCTCGCAGCATAACCGATGTACTGGTCGTCTTTTCCGTATCTGATCCATCCTGTGTTCAAAGGCATTTTGATTGTTCTCCTTTCATTCGCGGCCTTGCTCAGGGTCTGCTACACTCAGTGTAGTGAATCTATGATAGAGAGGTTGAGCGGGATGCACTCTACTTTTGCCGTATTGACCGTTAGTGATTCAGTGAGCCGAAATCTAAAACCTGATACAAGCGGAGATAAGATTGTTGAAATTCTTGAAGGGGCGGGATTCCAAGTCTCGTACCGCGACACCGTTCCCGACGAACAAACGGAGATCGCGGATCACCTGCGGGCCTGGGCCGACAACCCTGAGATCGCCGGGATTATCACGACAGGCGGCACCGGGATCGCCCCCCGCGACGTGACACCTGAAGCGGTCCTCGAAGTCGTTGAGAAGACACTTCCCGGGATGGCAGAGGCGATGCGCCAAGAATCCTTAAAGAAGACACCGTTTGCGATGTTGTCTAGACAGGTGGTGGGAACCCGCAACGGGACGCTCATCGTAACCTTGCCAGGGAGCCCCAAAGCTGTTCAAGAGTGCCTCGAGGTAGTGCTTCCCATGTTCAGCCACATCCTAAACCTGTTGGCTGGAAATACAAAGCACGCCACTGACAATCGATAAGCTCAGTGAAAATCCAACAGAAGCTGCGAGGGACAGTAATCACATCGTTTGAACCGTTGACGATATCACGGCGCGCGGTATGCATTCCCCATTTCTGCGGACCGATCCGCCGCAGCGCCGAGTGCCTTGTCAACGATGTCCCTCATCCGTGCTTCGTCCATTACCGTGACCCCCGCGTGGGTTGTCCCGCCCGGCGAGGTCACGCGCCGCCTCAGTTCGTGCGGGCTGAGGTCCCATTCCCGCAGTGTACGGGCGGTGCCAACAACGGTTTGCAACAACAACTCGCGAGCAATTTCAGGCTCAAATCCAAGGCGAACGGCTGCATCTTCCATGGCCTCGAGAAAGTAGCAAACGAACCCGGGACCGCTGCCAGAAAAGGCCGTTGCGGAGTTCATCAACGATTCAGGAATCTCCACAACCTCTCCGAGCTGCCCGAGCAGGTAGCGAACGAGCTCTTTGTCCGTCCAAGATGTACCTTCCCCAAACGATACGGCTGTGGCCCCCTCAAGCACCGCAACTGGGATGTTTGGCATCGTACGGATGACAGGACTCACTCCGCCGATGACATGGCTCATCCAATCGATGGATACCCCGGCTGCAAACGAGAGAACAGGTTGCCCATGCAAATGGGGTGCAATGGTTTGCAGAACCTCACCAACACTGTTTGGTTTAACCGCCAGCACAACAAGTCTTGCATCAGCCACTTGATCCAACGTACCTGCTTGAACACCGTAGCTGGTACAGAGGTTCTCCAGGCGATCCGTTTGGCTGCGGTTCATGACGATAATCCGCTTGGCAGGGATCGCTTTCCGGCTGGTCAGTCCCTTCACAAAAGCTTCTGCCATAGCCCCTGCCCCGACAATGAATATCTCTTCTTCGAGCGGCAACACCGGACATCCCCCCTACCCTATGTCTACGCGCCAAAGAAACTTGTAATTGCCCCAATTACATCTTGTTCCCACGGATAGCTGTTGAAGGTGTGATCCGCTCCTTCAATGATGTGCAGCTGTGCCATATCTCCGTAGCAATTTTCCTGGTATTCGTGTGAAACTTGGTACGGAACCGCCTCGTCTTTTGTACCGTGGATGAGCAACACCGGCCCGTTATACGCTTTTGCCCGGTCATACGGTGTGAAGCCGCGCAACCCGTCGATAAATGCCTTGCCAAGGAGGTTGCCAGCGTGATCACCCGCAATATCCTTGCCCTCAACACGAACACGCGTAGCCGCCATACCCGCTGCGAGCTGCCTGTCATACTCATCAGCCAGTCGATACATCGTCCCAGCAGGGGCCATCAACACGAGTCGCTCCACGTCATCTGGCCGGTCTCCAGCTACGAGACTCGCTACGAGCCCACCCATACTCAGTCCGAGCAGTGAAACACGGTTTGCATCCACGCCAGGGTAATCCTTGACCCACTCGAGAATGGCCTTCGCGTCACTCACTTCTCCAGCCAGCGTCATGTCCTCAAAGTCCCCGTCGCTCTCCCCAGACCCGGCAAAGTCAAAGCGGAAACTGGCGATGCCAATCGCTTCAAGCGCTCGAGATATTTTGAGAAATATCCGATGAGGCTCCAACTTTGTCCCGGTGAAACCGTGAAACAGAATGACTGCCGGGACTGGTGTGCCTTCTGTACCATTCGGCACATGCGCCATGCCTCGAAGTGTCAGGCCATTGTGGTTTAACGTGACCGCCTGTTGCATCTGGAAAACCTCCTTGGTTGTTGGTGTTCCCTCTCAAATCCTTGTCGTTGGGTTCACCTCAAGAATCACCGTTCTCGGTGTACGCCCGATGTATCACTCGTGCCAAGCAATTTCATAGACAGCTCGTGCAGCACTGATGTCGCTCGCCGTTGTAATGCCGCCGGCGATGTAACCCGTCTTGTTAGATTGAGTATACCCCATGTCCGCAATGGGAGTGGGGAAATTACCCATTATTTTAGACAAACCTGTCCGTGTGTCGATTTCCAAGATTCGCTTGCTAGGCTGCCCTCCAACTGTCTCACCGCCGACCACAATCAGATACGGACCTGCCACGAACAGTGCGGCTTTTTGAATGCCTTGGGGCAATGTCGTGATGGACTTGAGCGGGCCGCCGCTGGCATGCCATGCATAGACATGGTTGCTTAGACCATTCTGACTCAGCCCGCCGGCGATGTAGATCGTATTTTGTGACGAAGCGACTGCAGGATAACGGACCGGTGTAGTGAGGTTGAATAACGTCTTCCACGTCCGGCCTGACGAAGCCGTGCCTCCAACCGACTGATGGCTGCCACTGCCTCCCGAACTGCGGTTGCCGATACTCATAAAGGCCACACCTGTTCGGAACACAGAACCGTCATACCCGCCAACAACTGCGAGCCCTTGGTGCCAACCCACGGTCAGCGGCGCACTGGCCGCATCGGACAGGGGGCGACTCAGGGTAGTCACATTTTTCGCGACCCCGCCCGTAACGCTGACAACGGTGTTATAAGAAACAGCTTGTCCACCGCCAAAGACATACAGCGTATTCCCAACAAACCCAACTGCTGCATCGTGTGTACGCTGTGGGAGGTTGGCAACAGTTGTTACTGTCGGCAACAGCCGGTAGACGTTTGTAATGGAGACTTGACCCGTATAACCCCCGACGGAGATAGGGGTGCCATCTGGTGCCAGAGCCATCGCGTTGCCAAGAATCCCTTGTGGCAACTCTGCAATTTGTTTCACACTGACAGACAACCACTGTCCTGACTGCGGCCATCCGCTCCACGTTCCACTACCGTTCACAGGTCCCCCTTGTGACGGGTTTGCTGCCCCTGTACTGGTATTTGAATTCCGATTGGGTCCTCCAGCATGGTTCGACTGCTCAGATACCGATCCGTTCGTCGTGTTTGCCCGTCCGTTGCTGCCCCCATTGCTGGTCTGGCTTGGTACGACCGCACGGTTCCCAACATGATTCGACGTGGGACCACACCCGGTTATCAACATCCCGGTCAGCGACAGGCTGGCAATCAGCGGGACAGTAACACGTAAGCCTCTATCCCCCATAATCTCCTCCTGTAGTTCCTACAAACTGTGCAATTGTCATATCTGACTCGTATCTGACATGATACACTGTTTCACGAAAGCTTGTACAAGAGGTGACTATACTTTGAATAAGGCTGTCCAACTCGGAGCGCTGGCACTGCTCATGTCGACGACTCTTGTGGCTTGCGGACCGAGTGGAAAGAATGGAACCACGCCGCCAAGTAATGATTCAACATCGCAAAATCAGACCGCTGCATCTCCCTCTTCCGCAACAACATCCAGCAGCACAACAAACCAAACCACATCCTCATCCGGGAATGTGAACAGCAGCTCGGGAAACGGAACTTCCGGCAGCAAGTCCGGTGGAAGTTCTGGACGTAACGGTTCTGGGAGTATCGGTTCTGGGAGCGGATCGGCAAACTCCACGTCATCCAATCGCAACACGGTTTTTAACGGGCCTCTCCCCGGCGATCTTTTGATTGCAGACAGAGGAAACAGCCGCCTGCTTATTGTGACGCCTGAGAAGAAGATCATCTGGTCGATGACCATTGGTACGGGCAAAGGCAGCAAGGGAGCCTCTTCGCTTGGTGCAGACGATGCATTTTTCACGCCGGATTATAAACACATCATCATCAACGAGGAAGACAACATGGTGGTCGCAGTCATTGATATCGCGACCAAGAAGATCATCTGGCATTACGGCCACGCTGGTATTGCCAGCAACAGACCTGGCTATCTGAACACACCAGATGATGCGTATATGTTGCCAAACGGTCTCGTCACCGTCGCAGATATTAAAAATATGCGTATCCTCTTTATCAATCAAAAAGGTCAGATTGTGAAACAGTACGGAAACGGGTTGTGGGCGCATAATCCGCCTGTTTCTTACGCCTCTCCGAACGGAGACACACCGCTGCCGGACGGCGGCATGCTCATTACCGAGATCGACGGCAGCTATGCAGACCGGTTGAATAAAAGCGGCAAGCTCCTTTACACTGTCCATTTCAGGGACATCTCGTATCCTTCAGATACACAGTTGTTGAAGAACGGTAACCTCCTCACTGTGGACTACAACACCCCAGGGAGGATAGAGGAGGTTACGCCGCAAGGGAAAGTGGTCTGGGAATACTACAAGGCCAGCGGCCCAGGGATGTTATCGAGTCCTTCATTGTCCTTCCAACTTCCGAACGGCGACTTTATTCTCAATGACGACAAGAATGACCGCGTTGTGATTATCGATCCGAAGACAAACAAGATTGTCTGGCAATATGGCCACACGGGTGTTCCAGGTACGGCCCCCGGATATCTCAATACCCCAGATGGCATGGACTTTCTGCCACCAAATGTCAAAATTCCTGGCGTTAACTCGTAAATCGCGTTGAAAAGGGCGTGCTCACCGGCACGCCCTTCACTGTGAGTCGGCAACGAAGCCTATTCGCAGCCTATTTATTCATTGATACGTTCAACGGAGGTATTCGTGGATGGATTGCCTATGGCTGCGGGTGCATCCAACCATTCGCGCAAGGTCGGTGATTGCAGCGTAAACAGGCGGCTCTTCTTTCCCTTTGTCTTCACCACATCCACATAAGGTCCGTTTGGGTATATGGCGTATGACTCCCGCCTTGAGTTGTAGTCCCAAGTCAGTGCGAACTGTGGATAATCAGAGGGCAGGTGGGGCTTTCGATAGAGGAAGTTTGCCGTATTATACGCATCAATTAGTGTCCGCTGCATGCATTCCTGAACGACCATACCTCCGTGTCGCATATCCGTTACCTTCTCAGGGACGAGCTCGCGATGAATGGAAAGGCGCTTGCTAATACGGGCCAAATAGAATGTTGGCAGACAAATTAAGAGAACAGAGATAAGTCCGATAATATGCCAGAAATAGTTCCAAAACGGCACGGCCAGTGACATCTGCGACATCCCTCCCGATCGGCACTATTGTAAGCCAGGACGCCACATGTGAAAAGATCCCAGTCAGACAGTTTTGGCAGACTTGTCGTGCTTTGCGGTATCGTCAGCGATGTCCTGCACCTCCCCCCTCGGTCTATACAATAAACGATCCAAGCAGAGGCAACATTACATCTCGCTGGAAAAACGTCAGAAAACAAAAAAAACAAGGTCCTGATTGGACCTTGTTGATTAAATGCTTTGGTTACGGCGGCAAGCCGTTGAGTTTCTCTTTTTAGTGCACGTACTCCTGAACACGTTGAAAAACCTGTTCCGGTGAAAGTCCCTCGCAGGAGATGACAGGTGCGTTGATGACCACATCTTCCATCCCCATTACATTCTTGTCCGCACCTGTGATGCAAACTACGCTGGCATCCTGAGCGGATGCGCTTGCATTCTCCATATCCACGACCTGAAAGCCTTGGCTTTCCAAGTAGGCTTTAACGGGATCAAGGCCTCTTTCAACTGCAATTTTCGTCATCTTCGGATCCTCCCTTGCTTCCAGTCCCTGTAAAACACAGTCTGGTGAGCGTTTGCTTCGCAAAATGGAGTATGCCGCCAGAATGAACAAATTATGCAGGTTCCCTGCAACCTAAGTTCGAGGCGCAACCTCGACAACATCGTGATCGCCGCGGCCAACTAAGCGGGAAACCGGGTATATCTTACGGACTGCGAGCCACACACCGGTTGCAATCAGGGCCTTGATTGTGTCTCCGGGCAGGAACAGATAAAAGCCTTCTGCCAGCCCCTTGGCCAATGAGAGGTGCGCGACGTGCATGAGCCAGGGCGTTCCAACAGCATCAACCAGCAGAACGCCAAACACCTCTATCCAGATGAACCCTTGCACAAATGCTGCAATTCCCTTGCTCCTCAACCGCGGCACAATCAAACCAATGATCAGTGCTGCGATTGGCCAAGCGACAACATAGCCGCCGCTCGGTCCGATAATTAATCCAATACCGCCGCTTCCCCCAAGCAAGGGCACGCCAAGAGCGACTAATACGACGATCAGCAACATGCTGAAGAATCCATAAAGAGGACCAAGCAACGCTCCAGCAAGCAAAACGATGAGGTTCTCAAGTACAATGGGTACGGGACCTGCGTCAATTCGGATAAAGCTAAAAACGACAAGAAGTGCTGCAAACAATGCACTAAATACAACGCCGCGAACAGTCATGAAAGACCTCCCTATTCGTTAACTTGATAGTATGATAAGGTTTACATTGACGTTGTTATCTTACACGCACCTTCGTTTGGAATGCAACAGCAAAAACCTTGGCGGTCCGTTCCAAACCGGGTGGCCGTTCTACTTATCCTTTATCCTGCAAGCGAACTAAATACTACACAGCAAGATAAGCTTCAAGGAGGCAACTATGTCGGTTCTAATCAGCCTGCAGGGTGTATCGGTTGTCCGACGTCGACTAGACACCCTGATTTACGCACTTCGCGATATCAGCCTTGAGCTGCCCTACGGATTGTGGCTCGGTATCATCGGACCAAATGGTGGCGGCAAGTCAACGTTCGCCAGAGTTGTGGCAGGTCTAAGCAAGGTCTCGAGTGGGCAGGTTGTCCGGCGTGAACGACTTCACCACGGTCAAGGGGCCCATGTAAAACGGTCGAAGCACACAAGCTCCACGGATACGGAGCCTTTGCCACAGTCAGAAGGTACAACTCCAGCACCTCAGATTCGGGTCGTCATGCAGAACCCGGATGCACAGATTGTTGGTCAGACTGTTTACGAGGACCTCATCTTTGGTATGGAAAACGTCTGTATCCCGCCAGAGGAGATGCCAGACCGAGCCAAACATGCCCTTGCTGAAGTGGGACTCTCCGTCCCGTTCGATACTCCCATTGAACGGCTGTCTGGAGGCCAGAAGCAGTTGCTTTGCACGGCTGCTGCATTGGTAACGGACCCTGACTGCATCGTCTTTGATGAACCAACAGCCATGCTCGATCCGTTCGCCCGACAACGCCTCCTCACGACGGCTGCGCGGCTGCACAAGTCTGGCTTGACTGTGGTATGGATCAGCCAGTTCACGGAGGAGTTGGTCTATGCTGACGAGGTGATGGCCCTTCAGGAGGGCCAAATCGCCTTTCGTGGAACTCCGAGAGAGTTTTTTTATGAATCTTGTCTGTCCCTCGGCTATCTCCCTCCGTACCCTGTGCAAGTTGCATTGGCACTAGAGAAGCGCGGTCTGTCCCTATCCAATCGGCCCACGACACCAGATGAGCTTGGGGCAGCTCTTGGAGCGATGCAGCGATGACCATTGAACTGCAGAGCGCCGCTGCCCTTGAGGTTTCTGATGTCACTCTGTCCCTGAGACCCGGTGAACTGACGCTGCTCGTCGGTAGAACAGGCGCTGGCAAAACAACATTGCTGCGCGCAATCTGCGGCTTGGAGAGGTTGCGTAAGGGGGCTGTTCGGATTGACGAGGTGTCACTCTGGACAAACCAAAAGGTCTCCAGTCAAGCCTTGCGAGATGTCTCACTTGTCGTTCAATCACCTGAACAACAGCTGTTTGCAAACTCTGTCGCAGGAGAGTTCCGCTATTCGCTTCGCCCTTATCGATTGTCACCGGAAGATATACGAAAGCGTATGGCGGACGCACTTGACGCTGTAGGCCTGCCTCAAAACCTTTCTGAAGTCCCGCCAAAGTCGCTGAGCGGTGGGCAGCAACGCCGTGTTGCCCTCGCAACGGCGCTTTCAACTCAACCGGCCTGGTTGCTTCTTGACGAGCCGACAGCCGGCCTCGATGCTGAAGCCGCCAAGCGCTTTTCACAAGACATCTGTCGGGTTGTAGACGAAGGAGCAGGCGTAATTCTAGCTACTCACGATCTCGATATCTGGCTCCCCCTCGCCACCCGCGTCATCATTTTAGAGAGCGGGCGCGTGCTGGCAGACATCAGCGGTCCGGAGTTGGCGGACTCCCCGAGTCCTCTCGTAACGGCTGGGGTCGGCCTGCCGTCGTCCGCCTTGTGCGCATCGTATCTATTCGAGTGCGGCTGGCCCGTTTCAAAGTCTGCCATATCGGCAGAAGCGCTGGCAGAGCAGCTTCTTGATGCTATCGAGTCAGACCAGCAACCTGAGGGCAAGCAAGGGGACGCCAATGTGCGAATTCCAGTTGCAGAAACCCGGGCGAAGCATCAACCCCTGCAGACACTCGAGCCCCAGCCTACGCTGGAACCCCGGTCGACGCGGCAACCCCGGTCGACGCTGGAACCTGGAACGCCAGCAAGTGCGTCTAAGCTGTCAGAGTCATTGGTCGAAAACAGATCATCGAGAAGGCTTCGTGCCTTTGATGCTCGTGCCAAATGGATATCATACGTGATGCTCTCAATTACTTTGGTCGCCATTCCACCCTTTGGACTCTGGGCGGCGACATTGCTTGTGGCGGCAGTCTTTATCAGTTCGGGAGTGTCTTGGTTAAAGCTGTGGCACTTGTTGCGTCCGTTTCTGCTGTTCGTGATTGGAAGTGTTGCATTCTCTGGTCTGACCTGGCCGATTGGTTACTCTGTTCCGGCAGGTTTTCACACATTGCTTTCTCTCTACCGAATCGTGTTGGTACTCATACTTGGGGTACTGTTTACCAATCTGACAAGTACACTGGAAATGAAACAAGGCCTTGAGTCTGCCCTGGGGTGGACGAAACGCCTTCACGTCCCTGTCGAAGCCATAGCATTCGGAGTCTCGCTTGTACTCCGATTTATTCCGGTATTGTCCGAGGAAGCCAAAAGGTTTGCGGAGATTGCCCAGATCCGCGGAAAACAAACAGGGCGTCCCGGAAGGATTCGCCTCCGAGATGCCCCACAATTACTGATGCCGCTCTTGTTTTCGGTCTTTCAATTGGGAGAGGATTTATCCTTTGCGATGGAAGCCCGTGGGCTGCAGCGGTTTGGATTGCCTCGGACTCGAAGTTCGAGCATGCAATGGCAACGCCGTGACACTGTATTTACACTGACTTCAGTCATCATTACCGGGATACTCGTGCTCGTCTCTATTGGATTGCAACGGTGGTTTGCGTAAAGTCACCAGGTCGAGCGTTTTGCTGCCCTGTAATTTCTATTAACCATTGAAGTCTGAACCTGTTACCGCCGTATGTTTCGTAATTTATCCCTCGGTTGATGCGGGCATGCCTTCAACCGGGGCAACGACAACAGGTTTGGGTTGCCGCTTAGTCCCCCATACATTCACCACAGTCACACCGACAACGGCGATCAGTCCACCCAGAATGGAAATGAGGTGTGGCAACTCGCCAATCCAAACCCACGCAATGAGAATCGCCAGCACAGGGTTGATATAGAGCGAACTGGAGACCACGCCTGCCGGCGCACTCGCCAACGCTACTGCCCATGCCACGTAAGCCACCGCAGCCGGGAATATACCAATGTAGATTCCTGACAGGGTTGCCCCAACCGTTGCATGCGACATATCGTGCCACAGACCAGGAATAAAAACGAGCATTGGCAAGGTGCCGAACCAGGTGAAGTACGCAGTCAGGTCGATGGCGCGATACCGACCATGAAGCGGTTTTTGAAAGACAAAGAAGAGCGATGTCATGATGGCGGACAGCAAAATCAACAGTGCGCCTCTCGTAAAGCCAGGTACCCCGCCCGATCCGATGGTAATCACACCGACACCCACAAATCCCAGCAACGTTCCCAGCCAACCGATAGGAGTCAGGCGTTCCCTCAGTACGAACGTCGCGATAATGGAGGTAAAGGCTGGCGCTGCAGCGATGATCAGACTGGCTGTCCCAGCAGGGACCGTAAGCTCACCAAAGGTGAGCGAGGTATGATAGATGGTGATCCCTGAAAACCCAAGCAGGGCAAGGCGTATCCAGTCCTTGCCCTGTGGAATTTTAATGCCTCGAAACAGGGCGTAAATGATGAATACCAACGAGGCGGAAAGGAAACGAAGCAGAACCAAGTGGCCTGCGGTATACCCTCCTTCCAGCCCGGCGCGGATGCCTGCAAAGGCGGACGACCAAAACAAAAGCGTGACGGCAACCGCCAGCAACGTACGTGAACTCATCAATCGACCCATTCCTTGTTTATCACTCCGTTACCTGTAATACGATTTTCCCTGCATTCTGATTGCTCTCCATGCGGTCGTGAGCAGCTTTCACTTCGTTCCAGTCCATAACCGTATCCACCACCGGCACGAGCCTTCCGTCTGCAAACCGATGATATGCAAAGTCCCAGAAATCCCGCGCCAAGGCAACCTTTTGCTGCGGTGTCCGGGAACGAAGAGCGGTCCCGATAACCTGAAGACGTCGGGCGAGCAGATGACCGAGATCGACCTCGCTCACTTTGGATCCACCCATTGTGCCAATGATGACCACACGTCCGTCCATCTGAAGTGATTTCAGGTTGTCCGCGAAGTACGGTGCACCGATAAAGTCGAGGATAATCGAGACACCTTTATCCCCAGTCTGCTCTTTCACAAAGGGCGCGAACGACCCCTCTTTGTAATTCCATCCCGCACTTGCTCCAAGTTCTTGACATTTGGCCAGCTTTTCCGCGCTTCCTGCGGTGACAAGGCTCCTGCCTTCCAGTTCGCGGACGAGTTGAATTGCAGCTGTACCGACCCCGCTTGCTCCTGCGTGGATGAGGACGTCCATGCCTTTTTGAAAACCGCCGAGCTGCACGAGATTCAAATATGCAGTGAGGAAAACCTCAGGGATGGCAGCCCCCTGTTCAAAGGTCAGGTTATCCGGCAGGGGCATGGCCATGTCAGCTGGAATGACCACGTACTCGGCGTATCCCCCGCCAGGTAACAGTGCACACACCCGATCTCCCACCTGATAGCCCGCTACGCCGGGACCAATTTCCGCGATCTCACCCGCCATCTCGAGTCCGATGATTTCAGACGCCCCTTTCGGCGGCGGATAGAATCCCCTCCGTTGCAGGAGATCGGCTCGATTGAGAGCCGTTGCCCGGACCCGGACCAACAGCTCATTTTCACCGACCTTCGGTGTCTCTGTTTCACCAATGTATAACACGTCTGACTCACCAAATTCACGCATTAAAACTGCTTTCATCACGTCTCACATCCTTCGGGCAAATTCTGATGTCATTTTCTCACAATCCGACTTTAGGCGGAAGTCGAGTCCACCTTTAGGCCGTTGCTTCGAGGCTTGGTCTCGAATAGAGTAAGTGTATTAACCGGGATAATATACTGGTAAATGCAAGTGGGAGGACTTCCACCATGGCAAAGCGATGGTTTTTAAGGATGATCTCCGTTGCTCTCAGCATCGGGGTATTTTGTGGCGGATTCATGCCTATGATGCATTCGCTGCCTGGATATACAGCATTCGCAGCTGATAGAAACACAGAGGTAACAGTGACATCTACCACATCGGGAACTGAAACGTCCGGACTCGCTGGTGTTCCCGTATCTGCTTCAGCACCTGCAGCCGTTCACGGTTCCACAACAAGGACTCAAGGGTACGCACGCGGTTTCCGGTCCTACACCCGCCGGTCGACGAGTCGTTCGTATGGTTATGGCGGCTATGGGTACAGCGGATCGCACCAGGGATACAGCGGGTCGCGCCTCGGGTACGGCGGATTCGGATCGCACCTCTTTTCATTCGGTGCCGGATACATGTTTGGACGCTTATTTCATCCATTCGGTAGCTACTACGGGTACAGCGGGATGTATGGATATCACCACTTTTCCGTTCTGGGGCTGCTCTTCGATCTGGTGATCCTATACATCATCTGGCGGGTCATTCGAGCGTTCTTTCGCCGCCGTTGAGCCATGCAACCACGCGTTCCAGGGCCCCTTGGTCGTACACGTGCGTTTGGGTGTTCACGGAGAGGACCTTGTCGCACCATCCAGAAAGCAGCGGATCGCCGCGATAAGCCTTACAGTTCGTGTGAACGGCAAGTTCCTCTTCAGTGAACGAAACACCGAGCGTAGTCAGCAGTTCTCGCTGCAGGCTCGTCCCGCTGTTGAACTGCAGACTGCGGTACTGAGTCGAAACCTGCCCCTCGTGAAGCCGGCAGTAGAGCAGCGGTTCTTGCAGGTTGTGAAACTGCACCTGCTCTGCAACCGTTGCCCACAATCCGTAGTCTTCCGCATGTGGATACCCCGCCGGATAGGAGAAGTTGTGTTTGATCCAGTCATCTCTGCGAACGACCACTGCAGAGTGGATGATGTCGTTGTAAAACAACAGGCTGGCACGAATGTCTTCGTGATGAGACGGAAATGCCCTCACGTCGTCTGTGCCAAGGATGTACGCGTTCGCGGCCAAAAACGAGACCTCAGGGTGATCCTCCATGAACACGTATTGCCGTTCGAGCCGCTCTGGGAGTGAGATGTCGTCTGCATCCATACGTGCGAGATACTTCCCCGTGCCAAGAGCCATCCCCTGATTCAAAACTGCAACTAGACCCTGATTCTTCGGATTGGCTTCGAGACGGACCCGTGGGTCGTGGTAGGTCCTTACAACATCCACTGTCCCATCGGTCGATCCGTCGTCGATGACAATCAACTCGAAATCGCTGAAAGTCTGGTTTAACATGGACTCAATCGCGGTACCAATGTATCCTTCCCCGTTATAAACCGGTAGGATGATGCTGATCTTTGGCGTCATTGTGCACCTCATTCAGTGTAATTGGGTGTAATTAAGCATGCTTGCCGTGCTTATGCTTAGGTGTTCTTAGGTCTGCTTAGGTCTGCTTAGGTGTGATTGTTTGATAGGGCCCTGATTTGTCGTACAAACTGTCTGACTTGCTTTGGCGATCCTAATATGATGATTCGTTTCTCCTTTGAGAGCGCGGTCAGCTTGTCCATTATGCCGGGACGTCTGCGATTTCGGTAACTCCAAACCCAGCGCACAAACTCCCAATCCAGCTTCTCTGTGCACCCTTCGCGAAGATCCGGCCTCGTTTGACCATGATAACGAATTCTCCTTTTGACAATCCGATAGACCGTGATCCAGCTTGGCATGTCGAGAAAGATAATGGTGTCCGCCCTGGCAGCCCGCACATCAAGCGTACGGCTGTAATTCCCGTCGAGGATCCATTCATCTGCCGAGATGAGGTCTTTTACCGTGTCGTCCCACTCCTCTTCCGAGGTGGCTACCCAACCAGGGTTCCAGTATGCAGCATCTAGGTGACACACCGGAATCCCCGTGATTTCACCCATCTCCCGTGCCAGAGTCGACTTCCCTGCGCCTCCAGAGCCGATGATCAAAATCCGCTTCAGACGATTTCCTCCTCACCATTGTACAGGTCCGGTCCGCTGCGACGATGCGACTAGGTAGAACCGCGTCACAATTGCTTCGAGGGGTCCTTATTAGCGGCTCGAAGTTCGCCTATCGGATCGAAGTGCCGCAAATTAGAACCAAGCGCCGCTAATCGGATGAAAACTCGCTAATCGGATCGAAATGGGGTCAGTAGTAGAAATTCTGGTTTGTCCCGGCCCCATAGGGACCGTTTCCGTTGTACAGCACTGAGCTCGAATACCCCACGTACAGGACAATACCAAGAAAAATCAAGTTGAGCACGGGTACGATATTCAGGAGAACAAGCCATGGGCTGAGCCCAAAACACTTGATAAGTTGACCTATCCAATAGAGGAGGAAGATTGAACCGACAATCGGGATCAGCAACCATAGTACATTCAGTGCACTTTTGTTAATGGTCCACAACAACGGCCACAGGAAGGCGATAGGAATAAACGCCAGCCAAGCGTACGGGGTACCAGCTTTACGGAACATCATGTAGAAGGCGCCGGCCACAACGAAATAAATGATCAGATCAATCAACCAGAAAAATGTCGCAAACGCGTAGAAAATGGAGAAAGGAAAAAAGAACGGAAATCCCATGTGGTGTGTAACAACCATGTGATATCGCCACCCTCTTGGTATCGGCGGGCTCTCTGGCCTTTGTGTGCCACGCCGCTGCTGCTCTTTGTGAGCCACCCCGCTTGCCTCATGTTCCACCTAGCCTCATCTGCCACTCCTCTATGGTACGCAACATCGGATGGAAAAGAAATCCGTCCACTCGCGCAATGGGGGTGCCTTGGCGGCGGGGAGACAGCGACCGTTAACCCTTAACTGACATCGCGACACTCACGTACCTGACTTTAGCGGAACTCAGTTCCGCTGCGGCCACCCCTAACCAATACCCGCCTGACTTTAGCGGAACTCAGTTCCGCTGCGGCCACCCCTAACCAATACCCGCCTGACTTTAGCGGAACTCAGTTCCTCTGCGGCCACCTCTAACCAATACCCGCCTGACTTTAGCGGAACTCAGTTCCTCTGCGGCTACCCTTACCCGACGCCCGCCTGACTTTAGCGGAACTCAGTTCCTCTGCGGCCACCTCTAACCAATACCCGCCTGACTTTAGCGGAACTCAGTTCCTCTGCGGCTACCCTTACCCGACGCCCGCCTGACTTTAGCGGAACTCAGTTCCGCTGCGGCCACCCGACACCTACCTGTCTACGTCAAACGGTCATTTAATTATGAACAGACGGGCGCCCAAAAGCGCCCGTCTGCACCACATTCATATTAACTGTCCTTCGGCCCTTACCTTCGGACCTTAACTTCGGACCTTACCTTACCGTGAGGCTTGCAACATCGTCAGCTGCCTTCACGTAGAGTGTGTGAGTCGCACTGTCATAATGCCAACCAGTCGGTGCACTGGCCAATTCCGCCACACTGGAGACCTGGTTCAGACCATCCACGGTCGACGGTTCGAACGATAACTGGTGGATCTGCAGATCAATCGCTGCACGACCCGCATTGTAACCATCCTGGCGCCGGTTCCATTCGATACGCAATTCAGTAGTGTTGCCATCTGCTGCCCCGCCAGCGCCTGATGCAGCGCCTGACTCGTTCACGGTGATTTCCCACAGGTTGTATTCACCCTGCTCATGCGCGAACGTAAACCCATCGTCTTCATAGAACGTGTAGACGCTCGATCCGTTCAGATTGCCCGCATAAACCCGGAACAACAACTGTCCTCCAGCAACAGGTGAACCATTGACGTGATGTTGCACGACGGGTTGTTCAGCAATCACAGTGCCAGCCTTGATGTACATTGGGATCTTGTCGAGCGGTGCATCGGCAAGAATATGTCCCGGTGTATTGTACCGCTGACCGGTCCAGTAATCGTACCAGACACCTTCAGGCAGGTAGACGCTGCGTGCAGTCGTATCAGGACGATAAATCGGGGCAACGAGGATTCCTTCGCCGAGTAAGAACTGGTCACTGATATTTGTTGTCCGCGGGTCTGACGGATACTCCAGCACCAACGGGCGTACAACAGGTACGCCCGTTTGGGTTGCCCCGTAAAACAGGCTGTATAGATGCGGCATCCAGCGGTACCGCCAATTTGTATAGTCACGAATGATAGTCTCATAAGGTTCATCAAAAGCCCAGGGCTCTTGACGCAGTGTGTCGAGAGCACTGTGGTTCCGGAAGAACGGGAAGAACGCGCCCATCTGCGTCCAGCGCGTCAGCAACTCGCCAGTCGTATGGTGAGCAAAACCGCCTACATCCGGCCCGGAGAACGTCACACCAGACAATCCGAGGTTCAAGACCATCGGCATCGCCATGGCCATGTGTTCCCAGAAACTGCGATTGTCACCGGTCCAAACGGCTGCGTAGCGTTGCACACCACTGTATCCAGCACGCGTCAAGACAAATGGACGCTCCTCGCCAACTTGACTGCGCAATCCCTCGTAAGTTGCCTTCGACATCAACATGCCGTACAGGTTATGCAACTCCGCGTGTGTCTTCGGGTTGCCATTGTTGTCATGCATGATGTGCGGTTCCATGGTCTTGATCTCGTTGAATATGGCAGGTTCGTTCATGTCATTCCAGATGCCCCGAATGCCAAGGTCCGTGTAAAAACGCTGCTTCTCACCCCACCAAGCAGCCACGTTGTCACTCGTGAAGTCCGGGAACGCACTTTCGCCCGGCCACACATCACCCGTGTAGACCGTACCTTCGATCGTCTTGCAGAAGAAATTCCCGGCAATGCCTTCTTTGTAAATCGGGTAGCGGGGATCCCGTTTCACACCGGGATCGACAATGGGAACAATGTGAAATCCCATTTCTGCGAGTTCGGTCATCATCGCTTTAGGGTCGGGGAATCGTGCCTGGTCAAAAGTGAAGACGCGATAACCCTCCATGTAATGGATGTCGAGGTGAATGACGTCACAAGGAATCTGTTTAGCCCTGAACGTCCGAGCGAGTTCAAGGACCTCCTCTTGATCCATGTAGCTGTAGCGGGACTGATGGTAACCGAGTGCCCACTTGGGCGGCAATGGCATACGTCCGGTCAAACCCGTGTATTTTTCGATCACTTGCTTGATACTCGGGCCAAAGAATATGTACAGGTCCAAGTCTCCGGTCGAGGTCTGAATGGTATAGGCATCTTTCCGAGAACGCATATCAAATACGGTTCGGCCTGGGTTGTCTAGAAACACGCCATAGGAAAGGGTCTCACGCATGTGAAGAAGAAGCGGAATCGATTCGTACAACGCTTCAATCTCTGGTACGTGCGGCGCATAGACATCCGAATTCCACATTTCATAACGTTCACCGCGTTTATCGAGAAAGCTCGTCTTTTCGCCAAGGCCATAGAAGTGTTCCGTTTCATCACTCTGTGCGATCCATTTGACCGAACCGGACTTATCGATCCAAACGGAATCTGTCTTGTATACCAACGTTCCATCCTTGGTGAACACCTGAAGACTGAATGGATACTTCCAAACGACAACGCGTAGAGTCTCTGTAGCCAAGGTGATGACACTTTCTTCAGGGAGCACATCGACCGTGACTGCATTTTCTAAGTCTGCAAACGATGCTACAGGTTCAACGGCTTGTGTCGATGACCAGTCAACGTCATCACCTGAAAACATCTTGATGCGAATGGTATCATGATTCAAAAAACGAACAGCAAAATTGCCGTCGGGTGTATAAAAGCGATGAACTTTTCCGCTAGACCCGGCATCGGTAACGTAACCAATCACCTGGCCAAGCTTATGTTCAGAACCAACTCTTCCAGAAGCGTGTGTATTTTTATCAGGGTGTATGCTCTCGCTGCTTTCCATGGGTCTCCACCTCTGTCTGTACGATATCTCATCAAAATCTCATCAAACGAATCCAGAACGTGATTCTCTCTCCAGTTTCACAGTATATCATCATGCCAGAGAATGACAGAGATACAGTTTCACTGAATTCCGAAGGGATTCAAGAGCGAGATTGGGCATGTTGCACCGAAACGGAGCAACAGCACACACATCAGAAAAGCTCTGTGAAGCGGGTGCGTTCTGACACCAGAGGGCTATAGCAGGTTGTTAAAGACAGTAGAATGGGGATCGAAGGCATATCGGGGCAGGATCAACCGCACCTTAAAACGAATTGTTTAGGAACCTGATTTGACAGCAACCTATTTTCAGAGACTCGTGTAGGACGCGAACTGTTTTTAGTCAGACGCAACCTGTTTCAGAAACAATCTCTCAGGCGGTGAAACAAAATATGAGCCCAACGTACAATTCACTGTTCTTGGTGACCGTCGCCGCAGTACTTGGACCCTGGATCTCGACGCATCTCTTTCGGTCCGTGATCCCTTCCGTCATCGTGGAGATCTTGATTGGCTTCTTGATTGGCCCCCACATTTTGCACCTCGCTCAACAGACGGCCAACATTAACTTTTTATCGCAGTTTGGATTTGCCTACCTGATGTTTCTGTCTGGAATGGAGCTTGATTTCGATCTGCTGCTCGAGCGTCCCGCCAAGGGAGACAGTCCGTCTTGGCTGCGCGGTCTGATATTTTTTGCTATTACACTGGCCATCTCCTTGGCCGTAGCCTTGTGGCTCCACCACGTTGGCCTTGTAAAAAGCGTGCTCATGGTGACCCTCCTCCTCAGCACAACATCGCTTGGTTTAGTCACACCGGCATTGAAGGAACGTGGTTGGATTGGAGACAAGTTTGGTCAGGAAGTACTCCTCTATGCCTTGATTGCCGACGTCGCAACACTGATTGTTTTTACGGCGTACATCACGTTTCACAGTACAGGTAACGCGTTTAGTTTCCTGCTCGTGATGGTGTTACTTCTGTTCTTCGTATTTGTCTACCGGGTGCTTCTCGCAGCGAGACATCTGCCCATTTTTCGGGTCGTTGAGAACGCAACGAGCGAGATTGGGATTCGAGCTTCGTTTGCGCTGGTGCTTGCCTTCCTTGCATTTTCGGAGACACTTGGCACCGAGGTCGTGATTGCCGCCTTTCTCGCCGGGGCCATCATTTCCCTGCTTGCCGAAAAGCACTCCCAATTAACAACGAAGTTAAACTCGATTGGTTACGGCTTTTTCATTCCTATCTTCTTCGTCAGCGTAGGCATGCAGTTTAATTTGACGGCCATGACCGGGACCAGTGCGTTCCTGTGGATGATGCTCTTGCTGCTGGCCACGATGTACGTCAACAAGTTGCTGCCATCCCTGTGGTTTTTACGGCGATTTGGCTTCCGACAACGACTTGCGGGCGGCTTCTTGCTCTCTTCCAGGCTCAGCCTGATGATTGCTGCGAGCCAAATTGGCGAACAGGCGGGCCTCATACCCGCAAGCATGAGCAACGGGTTTGTGCTGCTCGCCCTTGTGACATGTGTCTTGTCTCCCTCTGCATTCAATCAGCTCATTCGCTTCGTCACCGCTCCCGAAGACCGCGCTGCAATGCAGAAAGATGCTGTGGTAACCATCAACCGCGAGACACTCCCACCGAACTGGGAAGTTCGGCAAATTGAAGTTCGATCTCGCCGTCTCAATGACATTGCACTGCGTACACTGCATCTGCCGCAAGACTTGTTGTTTATATCCTTAGTTCGCGGCGACGAACGAATCGTCCCCCGCGGACACACTCGGCTGGAACAATTCGACGTTGTCCAGGTCATGGGCACTCCAGAAAACCTGCAGCGACTCTCCGAACTGATGGAAGAGGTCTAGTCGCCGCCTGCCGTGCGGTGACAACCCACCTCAACGCGAAAGCCCATCAGCCAATCTCATCAAATCTACCAGCTAAACCCATCAGTCCCAATCTCATCAGCGAAGCCTACCAGCCAACCCTTCGGGACCGGGCAGCTCATTTGGGCGGGAGTCGGAAGCTCTCGCCTACGCGGCGAACCACCACCCGGTCTGCCATGCCGTCCTTCGACGCGGCAGCCATCATGCGTTCCATCGGTTCGTCGACAGGCTCCATGGACAAGACGAGGGTCCCCCAGTGAATCGGGATCAGCCACTTGGACTTGCTGTCACGAAACATCTGCCAGGCTTGTTCAGGGGTACAGTGTGCCGTCTGAAAGTTATCCGGCGAATAGGCGCCAATCGGCATACACGCGACATCAATGGTGGGCTCCCACGTTCCGAGATCCTGGTAGTCTTTGGTCATCGCCGTATCCCCTGCAAACAATACCCGAACACCCTTGTAATCAATGACATATCCATTCCACTTGTAATCCCGATTCCAAGGGTAGCGTGCCCCCCAATGCCGTGCTGGTACGGCTGTAATCGTTGCCCCTTGGCGAGTCTCCATCGAGTCCCTGACCTTCAGCTCGCTGATGCGCCCAAACGGTAAATGGCGAACCAACTTACTTGTGTTCTGAGGAATGATGACCTCAGCTTCGCGACGGGCAAAGCGACGCAGGGAAGGCAGATCAAAGTGATCTAAATGCGCGTGCGACAGCAAAACGAGGTCTACCTTATCTTGGACTTCCTTGATCTTCAGCGCAGGTGCCGTAAATCTCTTCGGTCCGATCACGATGCCTGGAAATGGCGACATGCCGACTCGCTGCATGAACACCGGATCGGTCACAATTGTCAAATCATAAATCTTGATAAGCAGCGTCGCATGTCCAATCCACGCAATGTTTACTTCGTCGTCACGCCAGTTTTCGATGTCAGGCCGAACCTCAGGATATCGGTAAGAGGGTTTTGGCATTTGTTTGCGATATTTGAGGTAGTGCGCATACAAGTATGTAAATGCGCCAAGGATAATCGCGATCAGTATCAAAATGAGCCAAATCCACCACATGTGCCCTGCAGTCACTCCTTCAGTTTGTGATTCCGATGATTTGTCGTTCGAAACACATTTTCCAACAGACAGTTTCCACTTGGATCATAGCACAATGGGCTACCCGCCCGAGAAGGGACTGACCCATCATGCCTCTCGATCCCAAAGCCGAGGTATTTCTCCAACGATTAAAAGTGCTCGGTGCACCTGCCATTCACAAAATGTCCCCAGACCTCGCACGCAAGGCGCAAGCCACAGGGTATGCTTTTTTGGCTTTTAAAATCCAAAAAGTTGCCGTGGGCCTCGTCCAAGACCGGACCGTATCGACACAAAAACGCGAGACACCGGTTCGTATTTACTGGCCTACAGCCCGCGAATCAGGCGCATCAGCACCTTCTCCCTTGATCGTATTTATACACGGCGGCGGATGGGTTCTTGGCGATCTCGATCAGTACGACGACATGTGCCGCCGACTCTGCCAAGGTGCGTCCAGCATTGTGGTTTCTGTCGACTACGGTTTGGCGCCTGAGTGGAGGTTCCCAGCCCCTGTGGAAGAATGCTATGCGGTTACCCGATGGGCTGCAGATCACGCAGAGGCCCTCGGCGCAGATCCGAACCGGATCGCTATCGCAGGCGACAGTGCCGGTGGAAACTTAGCAGCGGCGGTTTGTTTGTTGGCGCGGGATCGCGATGTCCCACGCCTGGCCTGCCAAGTCCTTATGTACCCGGTAACACACATGCTGAGTGAAACCGAGTCGAGGTCAAGAAACGGTTCAGGCTACTTTCTCGAAGGGCCGGATATGCTGTGGTTTGGCGAGTGCTATCTGCGGGACAGATGTGACGCCAAGGACCCGCTGGCGTCGCCACTCCTCGCTTCTGATCACAAGGGTCTTCCGCCCGCAGTTGTCATTACAGCTGAATACGATCCGCTGCACGATGAAGGTGTTGCATACTCGGCAGCACTTCGAAAAGCTGGAGTCCCGACGGTTCACCGGGACTATCCCGGGATGATTCACGGGTTCATGTCAATGACCTGGATGTTTGAACAAGCCATTGAGGCAATCGACTTTGTTGCCGAAACTTTGCAGATTACCTTCACGTATAACGCACAAGAGGAAGCTCGGGTCTGACCGGTCTAAGATAACCAAAACAGCCGTGCCAAGGACGTTTGTCCAAGGTACGACTGCTTGCTTGTTCCTATGGCGCGCCCGGAGAGGCTCGAACTCCCGGCCTCTTGATTCGAAGTCAAGCGCTCTATCCGACTGAGCTACAGGCGCAAAAACATGGTGGAGGGGGAAGGATTCGAACCTTCGAAGCTTTCGCAACGGATTTACAGTCCGCCCCATTTGGCCACTTTGGTACCCCTCCATAATGAGAGAACAAAATGTACGGTAACACACAGGAAAAGCTCTCGTCAAGAGACAACCGAGTGACAACGGTTGGTTGGGCCCATGCGTCTGCACTTCTATCTTACCAATTCTTCGTATTCAGACCACCCGGTGCGTACCCCATCTGGTAAAATCACTGCATAAGAAGCCCAACACAAAACATAAGTAGACACGTCGTCGATGATGTCACCCTGAACTGCCAAGTTGAGAGGGTGTCATCTCCGCAATGCCTGAAGCCGACATCGAAAGGATGATCAGAGCATGATTATCGGATTCGGTTTTGGATCGCCGTTGACAGCCCTGATCATGCTGCTTGCAACCAGCGCAATCAGTTATGTCATCTGGCGATCGTTTCGAAAGCTCAATGGCCGACCAAACAAGCCGACACGCGCGGAGTTACGCCGATATTATGAGGAACAACGCGAGCGAGCCCGTGCACTCGCCCGCGAATTCGACATCTCCGATGAGGAAATTGAACGGAGAATTGACCGGGAATTAGACAATCACGATGGCCACTGAAAACAGCAAATGCCAGACTGTCATCCACGATCTCACATATGGTCGCTCTCCCAATGTATTCGGTGCCTATGTCCCTAAGTCCCTAACTGGTCCCTAAGGTCGTAAGGCGCCTAACTGATCGCTTACGATGCGTGCACAGCCGCGCACAACAGGCCAAAATACGTGGGTACCTCGTAGGACAGGACTTCCACACGGCGGGTGTCTGCAGGCATCGCCCCCGCCAAGATTAACGTCTGCCAAATGCCATCCGGCTTTGCGTTTTCGATAAAATCCAAATCAAAGTCAGCCATGGCCTCGAGTCGGTTTTCCTCGAGCAACTGAACAACCTCTGCATCCAAGGTTGCAGCATCCTGGTGATATCCATAAGGCCCCTTCTCATCGTGGGCGTGCGCCCAGTCGCAGCTCGCGATGAGGCCGACCCGTTTGCCAGACGCAGTCACAGCTGCAGCGAGCGCCTCTCCCATACGGATCTGATCCGCAAAGCTGAGCGTGCGCGACGGAGTAATAACGACGATGGGGACCTCCGGCATAAAATGGAGCGGAACCAGAACGCCCCAGTCCATTTGGAGGCAGGACAAAGGTCCTTCAGCAGTGGCGTAGTTGACTTGCGCCACAGGTACCTCGCGTTCCTTAGCCACACCCGCAATCTGCCGGGCCAGTTCACGGTCGATCCGCCGATCCATCCTCACAATTGCTCCATCATCTTCGAGCTCACCATACATGTGCTCAGAGTCTGTAATGGAGAATTGTCCGTCAATCCTCAAACCGTGCGGCGTCAACACGACAATTGTTTCAGGCTGCTCGTTTGCCATGCGCTTGCCGAGCTCTTCCATGCTCTGCCGAGTCTTCTCCATCAGTCGGGGTGACGACGTGGATAATTCCTCGATAATTTGCGACCCATGCGGTGTGAGACATCCAAACACGAATCCTGACATGCTGCTTCCCCCTCCGGCAGTGAAATTTCACTTTTTGTATGCAATAGCCTACAATTATAAGTCGGGACAACTGCGCAATCCTGAGTGGCAATGTCCAGCCTGTCCAGCCTCAGCCTGTTCAGGCATCAGGCAGCTCAAGTCTGTACATCCATCTGATTGCGGCGCACTGACCCAGACGTTCGTCAATTCTATTTCTATTCTACTTGGAGGTGTCTATGATATGGAATATCGCAGACTCGGTAAAAGTGGTCTCAAAGTTTCAGAGATTGCTCTTGGCAGTTGGCTTACATACGGCACAGTAACGGAGCGCCAGCAGTCTATTGCCTGTGTCAAGGAAGCTTATGACCAAGGCATCAACCACTTCGACTGTGCCAATGTGTATGGTTCTGAGCCGCACGCAGCTGAAGTAGTGCTCGGAGAGGCTCTTGCCCCGTATGACCGCGACAGCTACGTGCTGACTACCAAAGCATTCTGGCCGACAGGCAAAGGTCCAAACGATAAAGGCCTCAGCCGCAAGCACATCTTTACCCAAGTCGAACAAAGCCTGCGTGCCCTGAACGTGGATTACGTAGACATCTTCTATTGCCATCGCTTTGATCCCGAGACCGACCTTGAAGAGACCCTTCGAGCCCTTGACGATCTCGTTTCCCAAGGCAAGATCCTCTACGCTGGCTTAAGTGAATGGCAGCCCAATCAGATTGCTGATGGAATTCGCCTCCAACGCGAATTTAACCTGCACAAGTTTGCTGCCAGTCAGCCTGTCTATAACATGCTGAATCGTTACATTGAGCACGCTGTCATCCCCATCTGCGACGATGCCGGCATTGGCCAAGTGGTGTTCTCACCGCTCGCTCAAGGTGTGCTCACCGGTAAGTACAGGCGTGGTCAGGCCGCTCCAGAGGGATCCCGCGGAGCAACGGATCGCGTCAAGGCATTTGTCGAACGCCAACTGAACGACGAGACATTGAGCAAGGTTGAGCGTCTTGAAGGCGTTGCGAAGGAAGCAGGTCTGTCCTTGGCACAGCTTGCAATTGCTTGGATTCTCCGCCTCGACAGCGTGTCAAGCGCTCTGATTGGTGCAAGCCGACCAGAACAGGTTCTTGAAAACGTAAAGGCTTCAGGCGTGAAGCTTGACGGAGATACCCTCGATAAGATTGAAGAGATCCTTGCCTAAGCGTAAGTCTTCCGTAAGCAACTGATTCAACACCTTTGAGCAGTGTTAGCCAGACCATTCGAACTAAGGCGTGCCGTGTGGCACGCCTTTTTTCACAGGTTCAGTTTGATTTCGATGCGATCCGCTTCACTCCATCGATCAGGGCTTCTACCTCTGCTAAGGTGTTGTAGGGTGCGAGACCTGCCCGTACCCAACCGCCATGTTGTTCGACTCCCAGCTTGTCAGCCAGCGTAGATGCGTAGAAGTTGCCATCTGCTGCAAAGATGCCTTTCTCCTCGAGCAAAATCTCACAGACGCTGCGCGAGGGAACGCCTTTGACGATGAAGGAAACCGTTGGTGTTTTTCGAACACCGGCTGCAGCAGCAAACACCGTAACCCCGTCGATTTTCCGCAACTCCGTACGCAGGTGGTGTGCCAACTCTTCCTCATACGCCTCAATCGCTGACATCGCAGACAGAATGCGATCGCGCAGAGATTCTCCTTCCCCAAGCGAAGCGATAAAGTCGATCGCCCCGACAATACCAAGCATGCCCTCGTGGTTCTGCGTCCCCGTCTCCAACTTGTCCGGAATCTGCGTGGGTGCAGGCTCAATCTTATATACCCCGAGTTCATTGAATACGTCACGGCGAACACAGGCGATACCCATATGGGGTCCGAAAAACTTGTAGGCTGAACAGAGCAGAATATCTGCACCGAGCTCATCTCGGTCGATCGCGATGTGCGGCGCTGCATGAACTGCGTCTACAACAACCAATGCCCCAACCTGATGAGCTTTGTCTGCAATCGCTCGAACATTTGTCACGGTGCCGACACCGTTGCTGGCCAATCCGACCGCTACAACGCGTGTACCAGGGGTGATAATCTCATCAAGTGAATCGAGATCAAGCGTAAGCGTCTCTGGATTGACCCGTATCCAGTCTGCCTCTGCCCCCTTATCGGCAGCAGCACGCAACCATGGGTCAACGTTTGCCCTGTGGTCGAGTTCTGTAACGACGACTTTATCCCCTTTGCTCCAATCTCGGCAAAGCGCACGGGAGATAGCCATGTTTAAAGTGGTCATATTCGCGCCGAATGCAATCTCGTCGGGTGACGCCCCTAACAGTGCGGCCGCGTGCTCCCGAGCAGAAGCAATAGCCACTTCGGTCTCAACACTGGATGGAAATGCCCCGTGGAGATTTGCGCCCCCGCTGACCATATACCGAACCATGCCGTCAATGGAAGACTGTACCATCTGCGACCCGCCAGGACCGTCAAAATACGCAACCGCTTTCTGGTTGTACAACCTCGTAAGGGCTGGGAATTGCTTGCGAATCTCTTCGATCGCACTTTTAATATCCATGGATTACACCTCTGTGTACAGGATGTTCGCTGAAGACGTGGTTCTGAAAGGTCCAGCTTTCAAATGCCACTGTTGTTCCGGCGCCGCTGTTATTGAGGGATCTGGTGAAACTCTGACGGCGGCCATA
Organism: Paenalicyclobacillus ferrooxydans; assembly: GCF_001399675.1. Taxonomy (GTDB): domain Bacteria; phylum Bacillota; class Bacilli; order Alicyclobacillales; family Alicyclobacillaceae; genus Alicyclobacillus_B; species Alicyclobacillus_B ferrooxydans. Next base: position 25,472 of record NZ_LJCO01000064.1, on the reverse strand, counting down.
CTTCGAAGTCGGCTCTTGCGATTATGAAAGATCGCGGTACGTACTTATGCACCCAGTCCCGGCTGTCATCGGAGATATTGCGGTTATCCCCCATCATAAAGTAGTGACCGGGAGGGACGTGGTAGGGACCATAGTTTCCGGCCGTGTAGAGACCGTGCAAATACGGTTCCTGTAGTTCCTGACCGTTCCGGTAAACGTGTCCGTTTTTGACAACAATCGTGTCTCCAGGCAATCCAATCACACGTTTCACAAAGATCTGTGTTGGATTATCTGGCCAGTGGAAGACGACAACCTCTCCCTCGTAGATCGGCATCCATTCAGTCGCAAGGTGATCCAACAAGATGTGTCCTGGGTTTTGGATGGCCGGGACCATCGAAGCGGAAGGCACATACGCAAACCCAATTACCCACGTTGAAAGGATTCTCGCTGCCAAAACCCCCAGTCCGACAGGCCAGATCCAGTTCCAGACCGTCCAGACGGGCGAACGCTTTAGGGCCTTGAAGGGTCTGCGCCGTTTTCTACGCCCCATTTCTGGTGACTGCTCTGGTGACTGCTCTGGTGACTGCTCTGGTGACTGCTCTGGTGACTGCTCTGGTGACGGACGGTCGTTGAAACTGCTTACAGATTCTTGTCTGATGTGTTTGGGGCGCTTGGCATGTCTGCCCCCAGATGACTTATTGCCGTTCTTTCTCACTGGTTGTTCTCATCACCCTTTTCTTTCGCGACTACTGTTATTTATGATAGCAGGTCAGGGACACGCAGCGCAGTTTATGAGTCTGTCAGAAGATAAAATTTCATAAAAGAGAGGGCTCCGCTGGTGCGAAGCCCTCCTTCCTCAGGATTCTGATTCAGTTGCTGACTTTTTACGACGCTTTGCGGTTGCCTTGCGCTTACTGATTTTCAGCTTGGACTCACGCTCAACAGACGTATGCTTTGTGATCATCGCAGGCGTCAGCTTACCTTTTGCCGTGAAAGCACAATAATCAAACGGTGTCTTTAACTCGTCTTTCGGAACCTTCATTTCATCTGCTAACATGTCGACATCGAGGACTTCTTTCTCCCGGATACTCAGGTTCAGCACCGCGTTTTGACCGGAAGGGAGAGAAATCACAACCTCATCATCGCCGAGTTGCTCGAACAGTTCCTCAAGCTCTTCAAAAATCATTTTGTTTTCTTCGTTCCGTTCGCGGGCAATTTCCTTGTTCTGAAAATACTTGAGTACCTGGGTTTCAATCTTCGCATGCAAGCGGAGCATGGCTTGTTCAGGTGTCAGTTCGGATTCCTTGTCACCCTCATCGGCCGATTTTCCTGTGTCAATCGAATTTGTTGCATCAACGAATTGTCCTGAGTCAGCGGACTTCGCCGCATCTGCATCCACCGAGGTTTGCGCTGTTTCAGGGAATTCCGAGACAGCCACACCAGTCTTGCTTTCATTCGTAAAATCTGCCAATCCATTCACCCCGTAAAGTAGACTCGATGTCGCATAGACTTCTATTCTACCACGAACTCACTGACACGGGGCTCGAGTTTATCAGACACTAAATACCATGCTGTCGTACGTTGCCAAATACGGTTGCTTCCTTACCCAGCTTACGGCTGGCGTCTTACTCGGCGTGTAAAAGACGTAGGCACCCGGAACCAGGTCGGTATGGTTGTTCAAAACGGCTTGTGCTGCTTGAATACTTTGTGCGGACGGCGTATTGTAAATCGTTCCGTTCATGACAGGTGTGAACTGGTAGGCGCCGCTTGTCACCTGGAACACAACGCCCTGAACCGTATTCGGGTAGTTTGGGCTCTGGACACGGTGCCATACGACATCACCAACAGCAATTTTTGCCTGCAAGGATTGATTACCCGCCTCGGCGTTGATAATCCGGGCCATCCAGTACATATCTGCAGACGAAGCAGATGCGCTGGATGATGTTGGCGAGTAACTGAAACTTGGTGCGACACGGACCTTTCCTAAACCATTGGTGCCTCCCGGAATCTTCAGCGTCTGTCCAACCAACAGATGGGCTGGATTTACGCCTGGATTACTCGACTGGAGTGCTGCCAACGTAACCCCGAACTTCCGCGCAACCAGAAACAGCGAGTCACCTTGCTGCACCACGTAAGTACTCTGGCTCTGGGTCTGCGGAAGTTGTACCGTGGTTCCTACGAGCAGGTCTGCTGGATTTAAACTTGGATTGCTAGTTTCGAGGGCCGAAACAGAAACATTATGAGCAGCAGCAATTTTCCAAAGTGAATCACCAGGGTGCACAGTCACCGTTGCAGCCATTGCAGCAACAGGCATCAACCCGACCGTCAGCGACATGGTTACAACGGCAAGCGCAGTAGTTTTCCAGTGTTTCACATGAATTTCTCCTCTCGTTTTCGCTTCCGAGGTTAGTTGTCGGGTTCGGGTCACGAGGTCACCCGTCGCTGTGCGATTCACCCCAGGTCCAGATTGGACCTAAAATCCCCCGTACGCCGTCCCATCTGTGCATAGAAAAATCACAAACCAGTGACCATAGTGTCAAAGTCTGTGAACGATGGGTCGGAGCGATTCAGCGGTATGACGAAAGGGTAACATCGTTTCGGGTGCCAGGTCATTGGTAAAATGGTGGCACCCGATCCAATACACAATATGAATCCTTACTTGCAACAGATCCTGACTTGCAACAGAGCCTAGTTACGGCAGTTCTTACTTTCAGTCGAGCTGACTTACAGCCAGAAAGCATCCAGCGGATCGCCAAAAATGTGGTGGCAGAACCACGCATAATTCTGATGCATGATGGCACGGTTCCAGCCTGGCTTATCGGATCCATGTTGCATGCCCTTGAACACGACAAGCTGCGTCTCCACCCCGACGTCCTTTAAGCCCTGATAGAGTTCAAATGCATTTGGGAGCGGAACACGACTGTCTTTGTCTCCATGTTGAATCAGAGTTGGCGTTGCGGCCTGTTCGATATACGTCATCGGAGAGGTTTTCCGGTAGACTTCCGGATCTCGCCACGGCGTGTCGCCGAGGTAGTGTCTGGTAAACGGATGGATATCCGTGTTGACGTAGTATGTCACCCAGTTGCTGATACCCGCGCCGACAGACACCGCGCGAAACCTGCGGCTGAAGGTTGTACAAAAGGCGGAAATGTAACCTCCTTGGCTCCACCCCATCACACCGACCCGTTCGGGGTCTGCGAACCCAGCATGAACCAGTGATTCAACACCTGTTACGACGTCCTCGTAATCACCGATACCGAGATTCCGTTCGTTTAATGCGCGAAATGCCTCACCATAGCCGGAACTGCCTCGGTAGTTGGGCAACAGCACGATAAATCCCCGCTCAATAAACTGCTCAATAGGATAATATTTGTCCTGTGTCGGCGACGGGAAGGAAGCCCAGGTCGGTCCGCCGTGGACGACAACGAGCAGAGGGTAGCGCTTCGATGAATCAAAATCACCTGGTACGCAAAGAACACCCTCGATCTCACTTCCGTCCCTGCTCTGCCAACTGACTACTCTTCGCTCACTTACTTCGTGCGCCGTGTAGCGCTCTTGGAGGTCGGTAATCCGATGGCCGTCCACATAAACGTCAAGAGGTAAACTCCCTGTCGACTGGATGTATGCGACGGCGTGTCCATCAAGGCTCACGCTTGCTCCAAAAGCTTGTACACCATCACCCGTGACAACTGATGTCCGACTCCCGTCGAGCTCGATCCGTTCAATCCACCGATTCGTTCGGTTCTGCCACTGGATTACGATTCCAGCTTCTGTCCAAGCCACAACAGATAACTGTTCGTCGATGTCCACAGGCAATGATTGAATTTCCCCCGACAGCAAATGATAAATGACCAGCGCATTGTTGCGAAACATCTTGCCATCGCCCGTTCGGTGTGTAAAAACGAAGGATTCCCCGTCTGGCGAAAAGGCAACTTGGCCTTCAATCCGACCCTCGAGTTGGCCTGTGTGCAGGTGCACTACCTCTTTCGTGGCGACATCAAATCTGTACAGGGCGTATTGACTCATGTCTTCGAAATTCGGCGATGGCGCAGCAGAAAATACAATCGTTTGGCCATCCGGGGAGACATCAAACTCAAGTATATGGAGGTCACTCCGATCAACACAAAGCCTAGCCTCAGCTCTGTTTCCCTCATCTTCTCTCAGGGATTTGGGCATGCTGAAGCGGTCGTTATATTGACGCGCATTTTCGAGGTCGACGTAATAGAGGGTCTGTCGACCGTAATCCACGTCTACATACTCTATATCGCCATAACCCTCTTTACGTTTTTTAAGCGCTTCGTTCGGGCGTTGCGATAAAAAGTACACGCCGCAGCCGTCCGGTGAAAAGAGATACGAGCCGATACCATCCTTAGATGTGGTCACCTGAACTGTCCTTCCATCTTCCTCGGAGCGCACAAACAGCTGTGGTTTATGCTCCCCGTCGTCCTCAACCGACGATACATAGGCGAGTTGTTGACCGTCCAAAGACCACTGGGGGCGCGATCCGCCGTTCTTGTCGGAGGTCACGAGCACACGCTGGCGGGATGTTTTATCGTAAGACCAGACCAAGTCCAAATAACGGTTTTTATCCCAATCGGTGAGCCGCTCTACATAAGCGACTTTCCCCCCATCCGGACTGATGGCCAAACCCATATAGGTAGGAAGTGCCACCATTTCTTCGATTGAAAAATACCTTAGCTTCTCGTCTTGCATGACTCAGTCTCCCTCCAAGTTGGTATACTTTGTGATGGTGCACTAGCGCGATGGTGCACTAGCGCGACGGAACAAAAGGAGCAGCAACATGATTACAGAAAGACTGCGAACTGGCCTCTTGATCATCTTTGTCGGATTCAATCCCTCGCTCACTTCCTATGAGCGCGGGTTTAACTATGCCGGGCGAAACAACCGTTTTTATCGTGTGCTTTACGAGAGCGGCCTTACCGAACGTCTATATGCGCCAGAAGAGAGCCCAAACCTGCTGAGTGACTACGGCTACGGTTTCACGAATATCGTCGCACGTCCGACCGCTCGCGCTGACGAACTGACGTCATCTGAGTACGCAGAGGGCCGAATGATACTCCATGAGAAGTTGACGCGCTATCAGCCACGCATTGCCTGCTATGTTGGAAAAGGTGTCTATGCAGAGTTCACTCGTCGCCGACAGGGCGTGCTCTGGGGGTTCCAGGCGGAGTCCGTCATCGACAATGTCCTAGACTTTGTTGCTCCTTCAACAAGCGGCCTTGTCCGTATGACGCTCGCCGAGCAAGTCGACATCTACCGCCATCTGTCAGACCGTGTTGCAACCTTGAAATAGCCCGTCTAAACAGAAGTACTATGTACTCGGTACTCCTCACAATCGGTACTCCCCCTAATCGGGGCTCCTCACAAACGACGGCCCCCTCCCACTGCTTGGGGTTATCCCCTTCCTGATGACAGTATAACAGTCTGTCCGGTTCGATCCCTGTCAGGTGAGCAGTCCATCGTTAAAAAAGTCCGAAACCTTTGTGCAATTGTTGAATGTCTAGTTGCTCAACTGGAAATCATGACATTTAACGAGCCAGAATCGACTGAAAAGTTCGAACAGGAAATGGAGGTGAAACACGTGCCAACAGATCGAATGCAACGGAATGTAGAACGTCATCACGACAGACTGCGGGGCGCCATCAAAGAACAACTGCCCCAGATTATCGGCGGCGAAGATATCATTACCGCTCCAGATGGGAAACGGATTCGTATTCCTGTGCGTTACCTTGATGAGCCAAGGTTCATACCGGCTGCACCAACGCAAAGCCGTCCCACTGTGCAAGGAATCGGTAAGGGCAGCCCCGGAATCGGGCACAAAGACCCTGAAATTGAAGTTGAGTTGACAATTGAAGAGTTGTCAGAACTTCTGTTTGATGACCTAAAGCTCCCGCGTCTGAAGCCAAAGGCACATGAGGACGAACTCGTGGACACTCAAATTGAGGGAATCACCACGAGAGGGCCAAGAGGCAGGCTGCACCTGAAACGCTCTGTGATTGAACATCTCAAGCACGGCGGGAGTTGGCGCGAAGAGGACCTCCGCTACAAAGATGTGCGAACCAATCTGCGCGAGGTTACAAAGGCCGTAGTGGTGTTTGTTCGAGATGCCAGTGCAAGCATGGACGAACTGAAACGGTATCGCGTTCGAGCTGCCGCGTTTTGGGCCCTTCGGTGGCTGAAGAAACAGTACCAAAACTGCCAACCAGTCTTTATCCTCCATGACACCAAGGCTGAAGAGGTCGATGAGAAAACGTTCCTGAAGGCAACGGTCATGGGCGGAACCATGCTCTCAAGTGGTGTATTACTCGCATCGCAGGTCCTGTCAGAGCGGTTTCCAAGCGGCCAGTATAACCGCTACGTTCTCCACTTCAGTGATGGCGACAACTGGGCAAGTGATGACGCCGTCTTCGTGAAAGCAGTGAAAGACCTGCATGATGCAGTCGAAATGTATGCCTTTTGTCAGGTATCCCCGATTCACTTTGGCCGAGAGGCCGCTGCAGGTTCGTTGATCGCCAAACTCGGTGATGAGTTCCCGCGCGTCACAGCAGGACACATTTGGCGTAATGAAGAGGTATCGAAGTGGTTACAGCAAACGTTTGGAGGCGAGGCCTAATGGGATGGAGAGAGCGCCTTCCCGAGATCCGAAATGTCGCAGAAGCACTCGGACTGAAACCTCCAGAGACAAATTTCTGGGAGGTCAGCGCAGACCGATTGTATGCCATTGCTGCAGCAGGACTACCTGGACATTACGCACATTGGACGATTGGGCGTAACTACGAACAACAACGAACAAGCCATCAGCGCGGACGCGGCACGATTTACGAAATGGTCTGTAATCTTGATCCCTGTCAGGCATATTTACTGGATGAAAACAGTGATGAAATCCAGGAGTTCGTGGTCAGTCACGTCATGGGACACACGGACTTGTTTCGACGAAATATCTATTGTCAGCGGATGCGAGTCGATATGGATCAGGTTCTCCATGCTGCAAGCTTGCGTTTTCGAGCGTATGAAGCTGAGTACGGGATTGACGCCGTCGAATCGTTGCTTGACATCGCACACCCGCTCAAATTCCATGCACGGTTTGAAGAACTGGCCGAGCCGACCAGAGCAACCGGTGTCGCGGACGACAATTACAAGGGCCTGTTTCCGGCTGAACAAATTGATCCCTCAGACATTGAACGCGCCTTCCGTGAGAGAAAGCGCGGGGTTGAGCTCGGTATCGGTGAAACAGATATCCTGCGATTTCTCATTCGCCGCGCTCCCCTGGAGGAATGGCAAAGGGATGTGCTTAGTGTAGTCCGAGAGACCGGACTCTACTTTCAGCAGATTGCCCGAACCAAAATCCTCCATGAAGGGTTCGCAAGCTGGACACACAAACGGATTCTTAGCGAAATCTCATCCTCCGCCGTGCAAGACGCCTGGCTCAACGCCGGAGTCGCCGGTAATCCTGGAACCAACACACCCAATCCGTACTGGCTCGGACTGACCTTACTTGAATACCTGGAACAAAGCGGTGTCGATATTCTCGAACTGGCACGATGGGAGAGTGACGCAAGTCTTCTCGGAAGAATCGACGAAGCCTTCATTCACGACAATCAAATACTTCGTGAAGCACTGCGCGAATCGAAACTCAATTGGCGACAGCTTCGCGATCACATGCAACGGTTTGCGGCACAGTTACCAGCTGTGGAAGTGAGGATAAAGTCGGTGAGCAGCGATGTGCTTCGCCTGCAGGCAGATGTCGACGTTGATGCAAATTACGCGCAGCCTATTCTGAACGGGATTGCACGACTTTGGCACGGACGTACGGAGTTGGTTCAACCAAGCAACACATTATTGAATCAAGGAGTGCATGCATCGTGAACACGGCGAAACAGTACCTGTCGATGGACAAGCAGCCGCAACTATGGCGCGGTGACTTCGCGTCCTATCTGGAGCTTATCCTGGAACACAAGCAATTTGCTCGGAGTGCACACGCCCTTTTGTATGACGCCATCCTCGATAAAGGAATCGCGCTCAGCGCTGATGATGAGCCGCCTGTATACGGAGCGTTCCGGGATGAGATATTTGGTATCGACGATCCGATTGCTCAGTTAATGAGTGCGCTTCACGCGGGTGCAGAGGGGCTGGACATCCGACGCCGCATCATCCTTTTGATGGGCCCGCCTGGAAGTGCGAAAAGCACGATTGCGACGCGGATGAAGCGGCTACTCGAGGAATACACGCAGACACCGAAAGGTGCCGTGTACGCGATTGCAGACTGCCCCATGCATGAAGATCCACTGCATTTGCTGCCGCAATCGGCCCGAAAGCAGCTCCACCAAGACACAGGTATCCTTGTGGAGGGGGAACTATGCCCCGTTTGCCGGTATCGACTCGAACAGGCGGAAGGCGCGTGGTCGAGTATTAGTACCATTCCCGTAGAACAAATTGTCTTCAGCGAACAGCGCAAAGTCGGCATCGCTGCGTTTGCACCGAGTGATCCGAACAGTCAGGACATCAGTGACTTAGTCGGCGGTGTGGATATCGTTGCCCTTCAGCAGTACGGCGTCGAAAGCCATCCACTCGCCTGGCGCTTTGACGGTACGCTCAATATCGCCAATCGCGGCATCGCCGAACTGATTGAACTCCTGAAGTCGAAAGCTGAACTGCAGTTTTCATTGCTCACGCTGGCCCAGGAACGGCAAATCAAAGCCCCCCGCTTTGAGCTCATCAGTGCAGATGAGGTCCTGCTGGCCCACACCAACGAAGAAGAATATCGGCGCTTTGTCAGCGACCAGAAAAACGAAGCCTTGCAAAGCAGAACGTACATTATTAAGGTGCCGTACAACCTCAAATGGTCTGCAGAAGAACAGATTTACAGCAAGATGATGGGGAACCGCCTCGACACCCACATCGCGCCGTGGACACTAAAGGCGGCTGCCGGTTGGGCGTTATTGTCACGGTACGAGAAACTGGAGAAATACAGTCCGGAACTGAAGCTCAAGTTGTACGACGGACAGTTCGAAGGAGAATTCCGTCCTGCCCACCTGCGCGAAGTGAAAGAGCTGAGTCCACGGGATGGCATGTTTGGCGTCTCTCCGCGTCAGGTCGTCAACGCCTTGTCCCAAGCAATAGCTGCCTCACCGCACAACTGTCTGACACCGACCGATGCTTTAAAAGCGTTGCGTGAATCGCTCGACCATCACACGGGTGCGGAGAGTAAAGAAAAGCGCGATCAACTCCTTGGCGCTGTGGGCGCCATCCGCGCGGAGTACGACCGCTATGCGAAACAGACGGTCAGTCGGGCATTTATTGCCGCCTTCGAGTCGAGCGCTCAAGACATTCTGATTCGTTACTTAGACAGTGCAGAAGCCTCAATGCGGGAAGATAAACTGCGCGATCCGATTACGGGAGAATGGGTCGATCCCGATGAAAAACTCATGCGTTCCCTGGAGGACCTGATTGGTGTCTCGGAAGGGTCAAAGAAGTCATTTCGCGAGGAATTGCTCGTCCGCGTTGGAGCCATGGCGAGACATGGCAAGGAATTCCGCTGGGACAGCCACCCTCGTCTCAAGGAAGCCATCGAACAGCGACTGTTTGCGGATTTACAGGGGACCATCCGTACGACACTGAGCAGCAAAGTCCCAGATGAAGAGCAGCGAAGGAAGCTCGACAGCGTCAAGCGCAGGTTACAGGAACAAGACGGCTATTGTCCGCACTGTGCCTCAGCCATGTTGGACTATGTTGGGTACCTGCTCGAAAAGGGAAATTAAGCTGAATCAAAGGCAGTTGCCGGTGTTCTGCGGCAGCTGCTTTTTTTCTTGTTCGCAGCTTCTGGTTCAAAGGAATTGCGCATCAGTTGTCGAAAGTTGTGTCGACCGATCAACCAGGAGTGGTGAAATGCTGAAGCAAGGTTTACTTAAAGGAACAGCGATTTATCTGGACGCAATGCAAGAATCAGACCTCCAAATTGTGACGAGCTGGTACGGCGCATCCGACTTTCTTCGTCACCTTGACGCAATTCCCGCTGCCCCGCAGTCCCCGGAAAAGATTCGAGACTGGTACAAAAACCGGATCAACCAACAAAATGGATTTCTGTTCGCTGTTCGCCACCAAGATGATGACCGGCTGCTCGGGTACGTCGAACTCGACAGTATCCTCTGGTCGCACCAAGTCAGCTGGCTGGTGATTGCCATCGGTGAAGAATCAGATCGTGGCAAAGGCTACGGACGGGATGCACTAAATACGTTATTGCGGTTTGCCTTTGATGAACTCAACCTGCGCCGTATCCAACTGACTGTGTTCGCCTACAACAAAGGAGCAGTTCACCTATACGAATCTCTTGGCTTTCTGCGTGAAGGTACGTTTCGAAAGTTTTTGCACCGAGACGGCGATTACCACGACATGTACCTGTACGGTTTACTGAGGCAAGAGTGGCAAGCCATGTAAGGCGGAAATTACCATAACTACTTGTAGACAGGTTCAATATATCCTAGGATGAATATGTCAAGGTTCATCAGATTCTGCCGAATGATGTCAAAATTTCCTCGTCTTTAACGAGAACCGGGATAACAGGGGGATGAGTTGTGATGAACCGCAATCGTTGGATGGCCACCACGGCGACAGTTGCCCTCTCTGCTGCACTCGTCGCTGGCTGCGGAGTTCCACCAATTGCCAGCCCAAGCACCACCGGGAACAACACTCAACCAAATCAGGCAAATCAGGCAAATCAGGCAGCCAATCAGCAGACGAACGGTCAGGGCGGACAGGCCTCCACCGATCCGAATGCTACCATCACGTTCTATGAAGCTATGTCCGGATCGGCCGCAAGTGAACTGAACTCTCTGACGAACACGTTTATGAGTCAGCACCCTTCGATTCGTGTGAATCTTGTGTTTAACGGATCATTCACCACAGAACAGCAAAAGTTAAACGCTGCGATTGCCGCGAATCAACCGCCCACCATCGCAGAGGTTCGAGATACATGGGAAACAGATTACTACAATCAGGGACTCTTGCAACCACTTGGCGGTCTATTAAGCCAAGGTACAGTGTCTGACATGATTCCGGTTTTAAAGAACGACAATTCGTACAACGGGCATCTTGTGTCTGCACCATTCACAGTCTCAGCTGATGTTCTGTACTACAATACCGATGATTTCAGCAAGGCAGGCATAACCAGCCCTCCCACAACGTGGAGCCAACTTGAGCAGGACGCGATTCAAATCTCGAGGGCAACCGGAGTCCCGGGTCTGGGTTTTCAGGCCAACTGGCCGACCTTTGAGATGTTTCTGAACCAAGCTGGCGGTCAGGTTCTTTCAACGGATCAGAAACAAGCGTCACTCAACAGTGCAGCAGGTCGGAATACCTTGGCTTACTTGAACAAGCTGGTTAAACAAGACAGTGCTGCTTGGGTTGTTCCACCGGCCGGATACCTGTCGGACGGATTTAACACGAACAAGTATGCCATGACCATTGACTCCACAACATCGATACAGTTTATGACAAATAACAACACGCACTGGAGCGTCGCTCCGCTGCCAAAAGGATTGCAGTCTGCGGTCCCGGCAACAGGGACGAATATCGTTCTCTTCAAGGATGCAAGCGCGTCTGAACAACAAGCAGCGGCAGAGTACATCGATTTCCTGATGTCTAAAGATAACACCATCGGATGGGCTGAAGGCACGGGATATTTACCCGTTCGTCAAAGTGCCCTGACAGACCCCGCTTGGGAGTCATTTGTCAGCCATAATCCAAATGTTGGTATCGCACCGACAGAGCTTCAAGACGCCTATTTCTCACCAAGACTGACAGCATTGTCAGACGTTTCGGATGCACTAAATACACAGTTGGCCGCCTGTATCAATGGCAACCAGTCGACGACGGCTACACTTCAAAACATGACGACCATCGTGAATCAAGCCTTAAGCCATTAAGCGGGTCAGCTGCTTGGAGCGAAACACAGTGATTCAATCACAAATACGAAATACCCGTTTTTGTGTTCGCTGGCACGCGCTGTGATAAGAAAACCGCATAGAGAGAAAGAGACCTCAGTCTGGACCAGCCGTTTTGGTCCAGACTTTATTTTAGAAAAGGACTGAAAATGCCTGAAAATGACTTACAACGACTGGCCACCACCACTCCCTTTCTTAATCACAAGGTGATATTTCGAAACCCTCCGATTGCGGCGTATTCATCCTCGATTTGGATGGCACCTTATATGAAGAGACAAGTCACTTGGCTTTCTACGGTGAAAAGACGCTTACGATTTGAAGAACCGAGCAGAGGTCTTCGAAGCTGTTTGCACGGGTACGAGCTTGACAGTGCCTAAGCGGAGGTCTTATACTCCTTCGTGCTAATATTTTTGCCAAGATAATATTTAACGATCAAACCAGTTATTGAAGGAAGGGTTGGCATGTCTGAGGCACAAACCATAGGCAATCATGAATCAAACGAAATCCACAAAGGCCCCATCTTGGGCGTACTCATATTTGGGGCCTTCGCAGCAATTCTGAACCAGACCCTCCTGAACGTGGCAATCCCTCACCTAATGACAGCGTTCAACGTTTCCGCCGATACAGTTCAGTGGTTATCGACAGGCTACATGCTCACCAATGGTGTACTAGTTCCGATTACGGCGTTCTTGATTGGTACATTCACCACGAGACAGTTGTTCATTACGGCCATGAGCAGTTTTACCCTTGGCTCGCTCATCTGCAGCGTTGCACCCTCTTTTACCATCATGATGTTGGGGCGGGTAGTCCAAGCTGCCGGCGCGGGCGTAATGATGCCGCTGATGATGACCGTGGTGTTGAATCTCTATCCTCCCGAGGTTCGCGGAAAAGCCATGGGTACCATCGGAATTGCGATGTTTTTCGCACCTGCTGTCGGACCCACCCTCTCTGGCTGGATGCTTGAAAACTGGTCCTGGCGGTTGTTGTTTTACGTCGTGATTCCACTCGCCATCCTCGACATTATCTTGGCCATGGTTTATTTGAAAAACGTTACAGAACGCTCCAAACCTACGTTCGACACCCTTGGTTTCATTACGTCGACGCTTGGTTTTGGCGGGTTGTTGTATGGGTTTAGTGAGGCAGGCAACAAGGGATGGGGGAGCGGTGAAGTTCGGGTCTCACTCATTCTCGGGGTTGTGTTTATCATCCTGTTCATTATTCGTGAATTTACCGCCAAGAAGCCAATGCTCAACCTGCGTGTCTTCAAGTACGGCAGATTCAGTCTGTCAGCGGCTGTCAGCTCGGTCGTCAACATGGCGATGTTCGGCGGCGCAATTCTAACACCTATCTACATCCAAAACATCCGTGGGTATACATCTCTGCAATCTGGCCTGTTGTTACTTCCGGGTGCGATTCTGATGGGCATTATGTCGCCCGTGTCTGGCGCATTGCTCGATCGCATCGGCATCCGCCCTCTAGCCATTGTGGGATTGCTCATCACGGTCATTACAACGTACCAGTTCACGCACCTGACCATGACAACGAGTTACAGTCATGTGATGGTGCTGTACACGTTCCGGATGTTCGGGATGTCGTTCTTGGCCATGACCATTATGACGTTTGGCCTTAACGCCTTGCCAAGGCAGTTAAACAGTCATGGTACAGCGGCTTCGAACACAGTTCGGATGATCGCGGGTTCCATCGGAACTGCATTTCTCGTAACGACCATGACCAACCAATCTTACGTTCATTACGGACGAATGGCGGACAGCCTGTCTCTATTTAACCCGCAGTTCTCGAATATCATCAATGGCATCAGCCAAGCTGCCGCCAACGCACTTGGTGTCCCGCTGCAACAGGGCACGAGTACTGCAACGGAGCTCATCTATGGAATGGTCATGCAAAGGGCGACCGTGAGCGGTATTAATGACGCCTATCTTGTCGCCACGGGGTTGTCAGCGCTCGCCTTGTTCATGGCATTATTCCTGCGCAGGCCGAAGGCAGATGCAGATGCAGCCAAGGAAAGACGGCGCCGCCAAAAAGCAGGTGCAGATGCACCTTCGCCGACGCCTAGCCCAGCTCGCGCATTGCCTGCAAGCATGACACGGACCCTTCCGCCGGCACGTCAAACGGACTATTGACGTGCCGGGTTTGCAGACCATTCGTGTTACGTCGTGATTCGACATCGATCAAGTCGATCAAGTGATCAGACATCGATCAAATGGAAGTGCCGATGTAGGCTTCGTTCGGGTAGCCTCTGTATTCCCAATAGCCGGTTAACGGTTTGTCGCTGAACTCGACTTTATTTACCCACTTAATGGACTTGTAGCCGTACATCTTTGGCACAACCAAACGCAGTGGAAACCCTTGTGGTGTGGAGAGCGGTTTACCGTCCAACTCGTAAGCAAGCAGGACACTTTTGTCGAGCGCTTCAGGCAGCGACAATGATTCTGTGTATTGCCCGTCAAAGGAATAGAAGTGCACGTATTTGACATTCGAAGACAGTCCGACCATCGCCGTGATGGTTGAAAGGTGGATACCTTTCCAGTGCACGCCGGCCACGCTCCACCCTGTCACGCAGTGAAAGTCCTCTTTTTCTGACACTGCTTCGAGACTAGCAATCTGTTGCCAACTCAGCGTCAACGGTTTCGTCACCAATCCGCCGATGTGCAGTTGATACGATGACAAGGTGGTCGTGGGATACCCATTTGTCACTGTGTAATATTCTGCGAACGATCCGGTCGCTTGTGCGCCTCCACCCCCTCCTGGCGTGACAACAACCTTCCACAAACGCACCGGATCGATCACCGTCAGTACCACCGTTCCCACCACGCCGTAGCCGAGCCACCGTACGAACTGCCTTCGTTCCGGGTCGACATACCCATTAAATCCGTGATTCGCCGGGCGATAGCTCAAGGCTTTGTAAATGCCATGGATGATGAGCCAGCCGCCAAGTACGTACGAGATCCATCCGTGCCAACGAAAAGCGAGGCTGCGCCAGGTCGTTGGAAACCATGTCACTTGCCAAAGCAAAATCCCGGTGAGGACAATGACAGTCCCAAGGGAGAGCGGAAATATCCAATCAAGCCTCCGGATAAGTTTGCCGACAGGGAGCCTCGCTATCAACGGGACAAGCAGGGTCACGCCAAAAATAATGCCTAACACAATGTGAATGCGGTAAATGGCCGGCAGGTACGGAATCAAAGCAGTATGAACCGGCTGCCAGAACAATGCAACTCCTGAGCAAATCAGGAGAATAAACGATACGATGGAGTAGTAATGTAGTCGCACCATCCACCTCGGCCACTTTCCGTGTTTCAGCCACCGCAGCATCACCAGCCCTCCTTCCTCATAATTCAGATATATCACAAGAAGCGTCCGCCGTCCGCATAAGTCTCCCATCGAGGATCACTCTAAGGTCTGAAAGGGGTGTGACCTGTGCGAAAAGAAGACGTACCGAACTTCCCAAATCAATTTCCAGCTCAACATCAGGTCAATCAGCCGGGACTCGAAACAGAGATGTCCCCACAGCCTGTTTTCATGTGGCAAGATGACAAAAAAAGCGGTCTACTGACCGGTTCCACGGCACTCATCACCGGTGGGGACAGCGGCATTGGGCGCGCTGTGGCTTTGGCCTTTGCGAAAGAGGGGGCCGACATTGCTATCGTCTACCTGAACGAGCACGAAGACGCCAAGCAAACCAAACAAATGGTAGAGTCCATGGGCCGCAAGTGCCTGTTGCAAGCGATGGATGTCGGCGAAGAGGAAAACTGCATTGAAGCGGTTGCGAAAACCATCCAGACTTTCGGACAGATGGACATCCTCGTGAACAATGCCGCTGAGCAACACCCTCAAAACGGTATTGAGTACATCAGCAAACATCAACTCGAGTCCACGTTTCAGACCAATGTCTTCTCCTTCTTTTATATGTCTAAAGCTGCGCTCCCACACCTGCAGTCGGGAAGCACCATCATCAATACGGCATCGGTCACAGCCTACGAAGGAAACAAGACTCTCATCGATTACTCAGCCACTAAGGGTGCCATTGTCACCTTTACACGCTCACTGGCTTTGTCCCTGGCCCCGCGCCAAATTCGTGTCAATGCCGTCGCTCCAGGTCCAATTTGGACGCCCTTGATTCCATCCACATTTGATGCCAATCAAGTCATGTCTTTCGGTGCCGACACTCCGCTTGGGCGCGCGGGGCAACCGGTCGAGGTTGCCCCGGCATATGTCTATCTCGCATCGCGTGCAAGTACCTACGTTACCGGGCAGGTCATCCACGTGAACGGAGGCACGATTGTTGGTTCATAGCTGTCGTTATGCTTCGCGATGTGTAAATGCCTGTAGCAGCTGCATGTGACGATTAAACAGACTGTTCTTGGTCATGTATCCGAGTGTGATGCTCGTAATCGCTGCCGCACTCAGGATGGCGAACAGAATCAGCAGCTGGTAGCGAACGGCTGTAACCGGATCCTGTCCGGCCAAGATTTGACCAGTCATAATGCCAGGAAGTTGAACCAGGCCTGTCGTCTTCATGGAATCCACAGTCGGAATCATACTCGTCCGAATCGCACGATTGACCACATGACGAATGGCCTGAGGAGGTGTTGCGCCGAGCGAGAGGAGGACATTGACTTCCTCTCGTCTGTTCTTTGTCTCCGAAACCAGGTTATTTAGAAACAACGATGACAGCACCATCGAGTTCCCGGTCATGAGCCCCGAGAGTGGAATTACGTACTGAGGCGTCCATGGAATGATGCGCACAAGCAGCAAGAAACCAATGGTCACGAATGTCGTCAGTGAGATGGCAATGGTCAATCGCCACCAAACGCCAGGAATTTGACGCCCGCGTCGACGAGCGTTCTCTACTGCCACCGCAATCATGATGAGAACCATCAACACCGTGTACAGAGACGATTTTGACGTGAACACCCACTTCAGGATGTACCCGACAATCAGCAGTTGGATCGTAGCCCGGACAACCGACACCACGATATCGCGCTCAATGCCGAGCCGTTGCCAAAGTGCTACCGCAAATGCAACAGCGACAAACGCCAAAGTGAGCGAAAGTGACAGCAAACTCATGCCTCTTCGCCTCCCCCGTCTGTGTCATCCAATTCAGCGTCTTTGTGATGAATGAAGGACCGAGCCTGTTCGGTCTCCGGACGCGTAAAGAACGTCTTTGTATCATTCGCCTCCAAGAGCTCACCCGCTTCCACATACCACGTGATATCGCCCAATCGACGTGCTTGATCAAGGTGGTGAGTCACCCACAAAATCGCAGCACCTGATTTTGCTTTCCAGTCTGTAATCAATTTTTCAACGACTTGAGTCGATGAAGGGTCGAGCGCAGAGGTTACCTCGTCAAGCAGAAGAATCGATGGGCCATTTAAAATGGTGCGAACAAGCGCGATCCGCTGACGCTGTCCCCCGGACAACTCTTCCACACTGCGTCCCAGCAGATTCGCCGGAAGGTCAACCGCCTCCATCCATTCTTCCGGATTCTTCAGCCGTTCTCCCCGCAGCTGAGGTCCGAGTTCAAGGTTATCTTGGACCGTCCCAGGAAACAAAGTGGGTGTCTGAAAAGCCATACCGACAGTTTGACGCAGCTTTGGAATAGACCACTGCCGAACTTCCCTTCCATTGATGTACACCTGACCTTCATCCGGTGTTAACAGCAGGTTGCACAGCGACAAGAGGGTACTCTTTCCCGATCCTGACGGACCGACCAGCGTCAACGTCTTCCCAACTGGCACCTCGCCGCTGATTCCACGTAAAACGTGCGTCGGCTGATTGCGTTCCACGAATGTTTTCGTCACACCTTCAAAGCGCACGGCGGATGCCGCGTGTGCCTCATCTATCAAATCTGTTGACCTCCAACCTGAAGAATCATACGGTGCTGTGCCAAGGTTACCGGCCCATGGTACGTCTCCATCGCCTGTGTAATGAGATCTTGATGGTTCCCATAGTGCGGCAAGTGCGTTAAAACGAGCTGTTTGACATCCGCTAGACCCGCCATTTGACCTGCCTGGGGTGCTGTGACGTGTCCTGGGCCTTTAGCTTCTTTCTCCTGACCCTTGTACATACTTGATTCGCACAAAAACAGGTCAGCATTCTTGGCTAGGGCAATCACGGGTTCTGAATACGCTGTGTCTGCGGAGAAGACAAACACCTCTCCACTGTATTCAATCCGAACCGCGAGACAGGGCACCGGGTGAATCGTTGGCGCAAAGGTCACTCGGACGCCGTCGATCTGGATCTCCGATGTGGCATTCACGATATGTACGTCTGCCAGCGGTTCCTTCGAAAGGTCCCTCATTCTTTCTTCGGACCCCTTTAACATGTACATCGGCAAAGGTCTTTTACGCTTGCCCATCAGCCTCGCCAGCAAAAGTGCGTAAGTCAAGACACCGAAATCCGCTGTGTGGTCATGGTGGTGATGTGTAACGATGAGTGCGGTCAGTTCAGGAATGGCACATACATCAAGCAGCTGCGCGAGTACACCGGATCCAACGTCAACTAAAATTTTGTGTTTGTCGGTCTCAACCAGCAATCCCGTCGTCGCCTGGCCAGCTTCAGGGTACGCACCCCAACAGCCGAGCACATGAACATTCATCACTCTGCATCACCTCTTTCATCGATTTCAAATCCGCGTCCAATCCGTTGCAAAGGAGATCTTCCGGCAACCCATCACAACTTGAGGCGAATGCCCATATGAATACAGCATGTTGCGTCAGCGCAGTATCCGGGAGGGGGGAAATATGTGTTTTATGGGTCTGAACACTATGCCATTGCTGCGAACGTGATTCGCTATCTCGACATGAGCATTCTCGCGGAACAAGTCTTCTGCTCCATTGTAGCAGAGATGCAGAACGACCCGAACTTGCGCGACCGAGGCGCATGGTCGGTACTTGAACAGGCGAATCGGGCGACAACCTATTACAGGAGCACTGCAGGGGGTCATCTGCGTCGTCTGTTGTGGGGAGCCGATGCCGATACCAGTGAGCTCTTTTCGTTAACGGTAGGCTGTTTGGTTGAAGCCAAAGCCCACGATAAAGAAGCAGAACATGCCCTCGTCGATCTCGATGACGATCCGGCAGTGAACCGACCGATGTTAAATGCAGCACTCAAGTGGCACAGCCGGCGCAAAATAGAACTCAAGCATACCGCGCTTGGTCTTAGAGCCGCGTTACCACGAGACGTCTGGGAAACGGGTGTTGCACTGGCGAAACACTGAAGGGACTCCCTCTCCCCGCATACGCGGGTGGAAGGAGTCCCCAGGCTGTTACGACCAGTATACGTTTATCGCCCGTCTTGCAGCGGAGCATCCGATGCCCTCGCATCAGCAAAGGACAGTTTAGATTTTGCTTTTGCGTTGACAAGATAGATTCCTAACGCGACAAAAACAAGCCCGACTAGTAAATACAGCGTAAATCGTTCATGGAGAAAGACAATTCCGATGAACACAGACAAAATGGGGACGAAAAACACATACGACGTAACCCGGCTCACCTCACCGCGATGCACTAAGGTAAACCATACAATCCAGGACAGGGAAACTCCGATGAAGCACGAGTAAATCAGGCTGATGAGAAGCGGGATCGTCCAATGGATCGCTGAGAACGATTCACTGAAAGCACTACTTGCAAGCAGACCCACACCACCCAAGACAAACTGCAACGCAACCAGCCATGTCATGTTGACCCTGCCTTGAACGCGTTTTGAGTAGACCGTTCCAATCGCCCAAGCAAATCCACCGCAAATCGCAAGGATCACGCCGATTGGAGACGTGTGCCCTGCGATGCTCCCGAGGCTGACTGCCGCCACACCGAGAAATCCAGCGCACAGGCCAATGACCTTTCGGACAGTCAATTGCTCACCGAGGAACATCCAAGCCATGACACCTGCAAGGATCGGTTGCAGATACACAAGCACGGAAAGCAACCCGGACGGCAAGAACTCCATCCCAACCGTCTGCAACCCGAAAAACAAAAAAGCGTTAAATATTGCGGAGATAACGTAAACGTGCCAATACTGACGAAACTGGGGACGCGTTCCATTGAAGGCGGCGACAACCACCAACGCTAAGCCGCCGATGAGCGTCCGTAACCCAGCAAAAATCAAGGGCGGCGAGTACATGAGGCCAATTTTGATAAAGGCCCACGAGAATCCCCACATCAAAACCAGAGATACAACGAGAACTCCCGTAGACAGCAACCACTTCTTCATGTCTGTTCATCCACTTCTTTCTGAGGTCGTGTCTAATCTCATGAGTTCCACTTCTGTCTTAGGTCGTATCTAATTCTCATGAGTTCGCAACTGCATTCTTAGGAATGACAGTCTCGTGCACAGCTGCTATTGCTCATATTGGTCAATGAGACGCTGCTTTTCGCGGCGTTGCATCCGCTTGATCTCGACCTCTCTCTTCAGTGCCTGTGATTTATCTTCGTAGCTTTCGACGAGTTTGAGGGCGACTGGGCGCCGGCTGCGCGTGTATTTTGCACCCCGGCCTGTGTTATGGGCGGCAATTCGCTTGTCTACATCCGTCGTCCACCCGGTGTACAAGGAGCCATCTGCACACTCCACAACATAAACATAGTGACGTGTCATCACCCCGTCACTCCTTCAGACCACAATTCTAGACCCGAAACTCCAAATTCGAAACTCCAGACTCGAAACTCCAGATACGAATTCTAGATTCGAAACTCTACCTCACGAATCTCAGGAACTTCAAATGGGCGGCCCTCGGCCTCACGCTCGCGCAGGAACTGCATGACGTATTTCCTGGCGTCTGTATAAGCATGCTCTTTGTTCTGACGCAGAATCTGGCAGGACGGAACCTCAGCACACGTAGCGACATACATTCCATCCGGCATCGGATACAACGTGATATGAAGTTGAAATGTCTTTTGTTCTGACACAGACATCATTCCTTTGATGAGAGTATAGGCTAAAAACCCAGCCTGTTTCGAACCAATCGCACGTATGATTGGCTCACTGGCAACTTCTGTCCAGTCGGTTTAGACAACGTAATGGACAGTGGAACTGAGAGATCTCGACTGATGTGGTCTATCATATCAATGTTGACAATATACGACCGATGGATCCGTAAAAATGACATGGGTAACATGGCTTCCAAGGACTGAAGCGTATGAATTGTAGTATAAGCCTCGTCTTTGGTGTACATCCAGTTTCGCTTATCCTTACTTTCAAAGTATGCGATCTCGCTGACGGGAATCGGTCTCCAGGATTCTCCTTGCTGCCCTGTAATGTATGAAGATGGCTCAACCGAAGGGTCGAATCGGACTGGAGGGCTTACCAGCCGGGACCCCTGTCTCAGTTGCGGAAAGGCGGGTAAACCCTGACGAACAGTCTCAAAGTTCGCACCTCCAGGGCGAAACACATTGGCCTGACTCTCACTCATCGGCACCGCGTTCGGTGGATAGATGACGGTCACTGCCCCCCTTGTGTTCTCCAAATGAAAAGGGTACCCCCTGCCAAAGTAAGGGACCCCGAACAAGGATGCGTCTATAAAGCCCTCAATACTGGCCTTTTGTGTGACAACACGTGCAGCGATGCTTCGCGGCGGTATTGTAGACCCCGGTTGAATATGAATATCGTATTCGCCTGGTCGGTAGTCTAGATATTGATATTCATTAGCCACGGCAATCGACGCTTCTGGCGGCAGGAGGTCCCGAAGTATTTGACTGATCTGTACCCACAATGCGTTGTCGTCCAAGGTGGTCCCCTCCATGTTGCAAACCTCTCAGAGTTCAAAACCTATCACTTGGTCAAAGGTGCGTCCATATGAATCAGTTGTCCAGTTCGGTTTAGCCAGGGCTTAATCCGTCCATACAGCCTATGACATATTTAAGCAAGTGGCATCAGCCAGATCGGAAGCACCTACGCGAGATACTTCATCTGAGCTATAGCCTAAATAGGCATTTTGTTCATCCGTTCTATGTTGATTTTGTCGTCAAATAACAGCGTCTGTCAAGAACACCAGACAAATCAAAAGCTGGTTTGTATATTTCAGAATAGACGAAATGTAAACGGTTACTTGGAGATGATGAACATGTATGAGGAGCGGATCCGACGGCCCGACTTGCGCTCTCGAATTATCAGCGCCGATGAGGCGCAAAACATGATTCAGGACGGCATGACAGTGGGCGTCAGCGGGTTTACCCGGTCTGGAGATGCGAAAGCGGTCCCACGTGCACTAGTCAGACGGTTGGAGCAAACAACAGAGCCAATGAAAATCAATCTGTATTCCGGAGCATCGCTTGCTGACACAGACACTCTCCTCGCTGGGCAGAATGTGACGCTGCGCCGCCTTCCATATCAGAGCGATGCTGCGCTGCGAAGTCAAATCAACCGCGGTGAGGTTGCATACATCGATCAACACCTCAGTCACACAGCTGAGTGGGCTCGCAGCGGCCTTCTTGGCGAGATGGATCTTGCAATTATCGAAGCGGTCGCCATCACGGAAGACGGCGGGATTGTACCGACGACCAGTGTTGGAAACTCTCCGGTGTTCGTTGAACAAGCGAAAAAAGTCATTGTGGAACTCAATATGGCTATCCCTGCCGAATTTGAAGGCATTCATGACATCTATCTGCCAGAAAAGCGACCGCATCGGCAACCCATTCCACTTGTCTCAGTCCAGGACCGGATCGGAAGGGCCTCTATTCCCTGCGATCCTGACAAGATTGCGGCGATTGTCATCACCGACGAATGGGACTCGCCATCAACAATTGTTCAACCGGATATGGAAACACAGACCATGGCCAATTATATTCTCGAGTTTTTGGAGAATGAAGTACGAGAGGGTCGACTCCCGAAGAACCTGGCTCCACTGCAAAGCGGCGTCGGATCGGTAGCCAATGCGGTATTAAGCGGACTTAAGACTTCTTCGTTTGAGAACCTTGAAATCTACACCGAAGTCATGCAGGATGCCGTATTTGAGCTCTTTGAGGCTGGTAAAGTAGCGTTCGCCTCAAGTTGCTCATTTACCTTGTCCGAGACAATGATGCACAAAATCATTCCTGATATTGAAAAGTACCGGAGTAAGGTCATTTTGCGGCCGCAAGAGATATCCAATCACCCTGAAATCGTCCGTCGGCTCGGTGTCATCGCCATCAACGCAGCACTAGAGGTCGACATGTACGGCAATGTGAACTCGACTCACATCCGAGGCACCCATATGATGAACGGCATTGGCGGATCCGGTGACTTTGCCCGTAATGCAGGCATCGCCATCTTCGTAACCAAGTCCATTGCCAAAGGCGGTGCTATTTCGAGTATCGTTCCCTTTGTGTCTCACGTTGATCACACTGAACACGATGTCGATGTCATCGTCACCGAGCGGGGACTGGCCGACTTACGCGGCCTATCGGCTCGCGAGCGAGCAGAGGTTATCATCGAAAAACTCGTCCACCCTGATTACCAGGATACACTCCGAGACTACTTTGAACGCGCAACCGCAAAAGGCGGAAATACACCACACCTGCTTCAGGAAGCGTTCAGTTGGCACGAGTGCTTCGAGGAGACAGGCGATATGCGGAATGTCCTCATCTGGAAAGACGATCTGCTTGCACATCTCCACCACACGCCGGTATCGCTTCCGGTGTAATCAGTTCCCAGCTTACTTCTGTTTAAGATGCGTGTACGGGAGAGGACTGGTCTGGGAGGCCGTGCCCTCCATAAGGGGCGGTAATTATCCTGCACCGCACGAACCTGGCGCATGGCGTGAACCTGGTGCACAGCGTGAACCTCGCGGACAGCGTGAACCTGGTGCAGAGCGTGAACCTGGTGCACAGCGTGAACCTGGTGCACAGCGTGAACCTGGTGCACAGCGTGAACCTGGCGGACAGCGTGAACCTGGTGCAGAGCGTGAACCTGGCGCAGAGCGTGAACCTGGCGCACAGCGTGAACCTGGTGCACAGCGTGAACCTGGTACACAGCGTGAACCTAGCGGACAGAATTTCTTCTGCTGCGGTGATAACGAACAAAGTTGCCGCATCGCCTGAATGGGAAGGAACAAATCTTCCTCTCTTGCTCCGTTTTCACATAGCGGCTCACATTTTAGCGTACAGGACTTCCCTTGTTGCCTCGGTTCGCCGGCTTTCGAGGGCTGCGAACCCCTACAAGGGACATTCTGTTCGTTGTTCCGTCCGTACTTACCCGGAATCAGCCGTCAACGAACATTCTTTCCCTTATCTCCCCATCCTAAGGAACCCCCTGCAACGCCACTTAACTTCCGGTTGCAACGGGCAGGCCACAGGCCTGCCTTCCACATCCGGTTTTGCTTCTGATGTTATACTCCTGCCTCTCATTCGCTGTTGTCCTTTGTCTTACTATTCTCGATGACCTCACACTCACAGCTGTCAAAGTCAAAGCATAATGCAAAGACAAAGCGTAGAAGGTGCGCGCCTTCGCGCGCGAATCAATCAGGACAGGACGCACCGAGCGAGGTCTCTGGCCCGGCCCGGCACGGCACGGCGGTACAAACGAATCTTCCTCTGTCTGCCATATAACGGACAAAAGTGCCGCATCACGCAGATGAGAACGAACAAATCTTCCTCTCTTGCTCCGTTTTCACATGGTGGCTGACATTCTAGCGCACAGGACTTCCCTTGTTGCCTCCGTTCACCTACTTTTGAGGGCTGCGAACCCCTACAAGGGAAGTCCTGTTCGTTGTTTCGTCCGTACGTGCCTAAAATCAGCCATCAACGAACATTCTTTCCCTTATCTGCCTAGCCTAAGGCCCCCCTGCAACGCCACTTACCTTACACGTGCAGCGGGCAGGCCTCAGGCCTGCCTTCCACATCCTCTTTTGCTTCTGCTTTTATGCTTGTGCCTCTCATTCACTGTTGTCCTTTGTATTACTATTCTCGATGGTCTCCCAGCTTTCAAATTCAAAGCAAAATGCAAGAGACAAAGCGTAGAAGGTGCGCGCCTTCGCGCGCGAATCAATCAGGACAGGACGTACCGAGCGAGGTCTCCGGCCCGGCGGTACAAACGAATCTTCCTCTGTATGGTCCATAACGAACAAAAGTGCCGCATCGCCTTAATGGGAACGAACAAATCTTCCTCTCTGGCTCCCTTTGCACATGGTGGCTGGCATTTAGCGCACATGATTTCCCTTGTTGCCTCCGTTCACCTACTTTTGAGGGCTGCGAACCCCTACAAGGGAAGTCCTGTTCGTTGTTTCGTCCGTATCCGCCTGGATTCAGCCATCAACGAACATTCTTTCGCTTATCTGCCTAGCCTAGGGAACCCGCTGTATCGCCATTTAGCCCGCGCGTGCGTCGGGCAGGCCACAGGCCTGCCTTCCACATCCTCTTTTCAAAGTATCGAACAAAAGAATAGAAGGTGCGCGCCTTCGCGCGCGAATCAATCAAGACACAACACAAAAAGAGCCCAGCATCTCTGCTGAGCCCTCTGTGTTACTCACTTGCCTGGCAACGTCCTACCTTCCCAGGAACTCGCGCTCCAAGTATTATCGGCGCTGGAGGTCTTAACGGTCGT
>NZ_LJCO01000026.1 GCF_001399675.1 Paenalicyclobacillus ferrooxydans | reverse complement strand
TTTTGCCTCCAGCTTCCTCCAGATCCCACCTCACGGTCGGCACCCTTGCTCTTGGCTAGCGGTTGGTAACAGCCAACCTCCGCAGCGGACTTGCACCGCCAAGTTATCGCCCATGCCGGGCGCACCATGAACTGTGGGCCGGACACAATCTGTCCGGCCCACTCGGAATGGCATGCCCAACGAACGAAACGGCGCTCGTTTCATGCCAATGAGTTTTGCTTTTGTGCTCTCTTGCATGCTGGCTGAACCCAACAGTGAATCGGTTCAACCTACTCGATTACGGTTCTCACGTCAATAACACTGTCCCAGATAAAGGTGCAACCGAGAGATTCAAACTGAGCCCTCGCGTCAGCTCCGGAGAGACCCGTGAGTACTGCGGCAAAATCACAGCCAATCGCGTGAGCAGCCATCCAATCTGCGACCGAATCTCCAACGACAAGCACACGCTCGCCCTCTTCTCTCGACAACGGCAGTGGATGTGCAAGGACCGTCTCATCGTCCGGCGATCCCAAATAACTCCTCAGATACGAGAACGGATGCGGTTTGCTCAAGGTCTGACCATCCCCTCGTGCTGTTTGAGCACGCAGGACGTCTGACGCAGTGCTGATGCGATTCGGATGGTAATGCTCCAGCCATCCCAAAAGCCGAAGCGGAACATATGTCTCGGTTTGCGGTCTGCCAGTGGCAATGCCGAGTTCGATCCCCTCCGCTTTGAGCTGCTTAAGCACACCAGAGAAATCATCTGGATTCACCAGCGGTACCTCTGCATTCAAAAACCCCAGCTTGCCCTGTGCGGTTCCCGTATCCCTGTATGGCTCGCCAAGGTACCAGTCTTGAAATGCTTCCTGTCCAAGTTGCCAGAGACTCGAACAGAATACCTCCACATGCTCCTCAGGGACACCAGCCATTGTGATAAAGTCCGACCGAACAGCGTTAAACAAGGAGGATTTATCTGTGCATCCTTCGTAGTGTTCGTTGAAATCAGCCCATTCAAGCACGCCGAGGCCGTGCTCTTGAATCGCTTTACCGATCCGTTTTAAATGACTGCTTTGTAATTCCTCGCTCAGTCCCCCTGTTCCCTGAAGGACGTCATTCAGACGGATACCGAGCCGGTTCAAGCAGTGAATCAACTGCCACGCGAATTGCAGGTAAACCATATCCCAATTCGCGTTGATGCCGCGGCGTTTCATGAAATCCAGGACTTCGTCATTGGCAAACACGAACTGTCGGATAAGAGTGATGGACTCATCCGACAGCAATGCCGATTTAAGACCTTCCTCGTCCACGGGTGCGCCTGCAATCGTCAGACCCATGTACTCCCCTGCACTGATCAGTTCGTACACAGTGAGGGCAGAAGCATCAAAATACCGTTCTTCACTCAGTAAAACGCCGTCAATGTCAAACAAGATGAGATTATACACAAAGCTCCTCCTTGCCTTGTTGCTGACCGATGATGGCTCCAAAGTTCCAACTCAGCCGTCCTTATATTGCGGTGCTCCCGCGATTGCTCGCGACAGTTGTGCGGCCATGACGGTGCTCCCGCAGTTAATCACGCCATCTGCGTGTGTTGCGCTCGGAACTCCTCCATGAACTTGGAAATCCGCTGAACCTGTTCGAGTTCTACGGCATTGTACAAGGAAACCCGGCAACCGCCAACGGACCTGTGACCCCCAATCCCCACAAAACCTGCCTCTTTGGCGGCCGCCAGGAAGCTTGGCTCAAGGTCTGGGTTCTGAAGACGAAAGGTCACGTTCATCAATGAACGGGCTTCGGTGGAAGCAACACCTTGGTAAAAGCCGTTGCTTTGGTCCAAGGTTTTGTACAACAGATTTGCTTTGACTTCGTTTCGAGCCGTCATCGCGTCGAGACCGCCGAGTGATTTGACCCAATCGAGTAACAGCGACAAGACGTACACGCTGAACACAGGCGGCGTATTGTAGCGAGAATCGTTCTCTAGATGGACCTTGTAACTGAGCATGGAAGGAAGACCTGAAATCGCGTGTTCAAGCACAAACGCCCGCTTGACAATGACGACCGTCAGGCCAGCAATACCGAGGTTCTTCTGAGCACCTGCGTAGATCAAATCAAATCGGCTGAAATCAATCGGTCGAGACAAAATGTCACTCGACATGTCCGCAACAACGGGCACCCGAATTCCGTTCGGCCAGTCCTTCCACTGCGTCCCGTAAATCGTGTTGTTGGATGTGAAGTGCACGTAGGCCAAATCCGGATCGAGCATGGCTCCGTCAAGCTCCGGCAATGTCGTGAACTGACGGTCTTCGGAGGATGCCACCACTTTGGCGTTCCCGATCCTCTTAGCTTCTGAAAATGCCTTCTTGGCAAACGATCCGGTGGTTACATACCCTGCAGTCTTCCCCTCGGCCAGGAAATTCATCGGAACCATTGAGAACTGCAGACTGGCGCCGCCTTGCAAAAACAGCACTGAAAAATCATCGGGAATGTCTAATAGAGTACGGAGCCCCGCTTCAGCAGACGCCTGAATTGCATCGTACCAGCGGCTGCGATGACTCATCTCCATGACAGACATGCCGCTGTCCTGATAAGAAAGACCTTCCTGCATGATGCGCTCAAGGACAGAAACCGGAAGCCCAGTCGGTCCTGCACCGAAGTTGTCCGCCCGTCCCGCCTGTAAGATCTTTTCTTCCACTCTGCTCATACTTTCACCCCTTTATTATGACAACTGCAGGCTGCGAACGCGGCGCACCCCAGGGACTTCGCCAATCGCGTCAACAACGTCATCAGGAACCATCCTGTCTACGCAAAGCAACATAATCGCTTCTCCGCCTGTTTCCATTCGGCCGACCTGCATGGACGCGATATTCACGCCGGCTTCGCCAAGCATCGTACCGATTTTGCCAATCATGCCGGGCTGATCGCTGTGATAGGTAAAAATCATCGTCCCGTGCGGCTCAGCGTCGATACGGTAGTTGTCGATCTCGACAATTCTCGGATTGCTGCCATTGTAGAGTGTTCCAACAACGGTATGACGAGCCCCTGAGACAGATGCACTCACGGAGAGAAAACTGGTGTAAACTCGGCTGCGCGATTGCTGTACATCGCTCACCGCGAGTCCAATCTGCGAAGCGAGGGTCGGTGCATTGACATAGTTGACCTCGTCGGCGTAGCGCTGTGCCAATAGTCCCTTGAGTACTGTCCGAGATAAGAACCCGGTGTCCTGTTTGGTCCATTCTCCACCGACGGTAACTTGTACGTCTGACAAGTCACCGCTGAATGCCTGACCCATAAACGCACCAACCTGCTCACCGAGTTCCAGCACAGGCCCGAGGACCGTCAACTGTTCCGCACTCAGCGCCGGCAAGTTTACCGCGTTTTTAAACGGTTTGCCTGCAAGGATGTTTGCAACCTCTTCAGCGACTGAGATGGCGACTTGTTCTTGGGCCTCGAGCGTCGAAGCACCGAGATGCGGGGTTAGAATCAGGTTTTTTGCATTCCGCAGCGGAGAGTTTGCAGGCAGTGGTTCCGATTCAAACACGTCAAGCGCAGCGCCGGCAACCTTCCCGTTCTCGAGTGCAACACAGAGAGCTGCTTCGTCAATGATCCCCCCGCGAGCACAGTTCACAATCCGAACACCCGTCTTCATCAGTTCGAACGCCTCGGTACCAATCAGATGGCGGGTGTCTTTCGTGAGCGGCGTATGGACGGTGATGAAATCCGCCTCTCTAAGTGCCCTCTCCAAATCAGTTTTGACAATCCCAAGTTCACCGGCCCGCTCTTCAGTCAGAAACGGGTCGTACCCGAAAACCTTCATTTTGAACGCCCTCGCGCGCGTTGCAACTTCGGTTCCGATTCGACCCATGCCGATAACGCCCAGTGTTTTCCCGAGCAACTCCACCCCGACAAAGTCCTTCCGTTTCCACTCGCCAGCGGTGACAGATTGATGGGCCAGGGGAATGTACCGAGCGATGGACATCATCATCGCAAACGTGTGCTCTGCAGCAGCGATTGTGTTTCCGTCTGGTGCGTTAATGACAATCACGCCGCGTTTTGTCGCATGACCGACGTCGATGTTGTCCACGCCAACTCCAGCCCGTCCTACGACGTGCAACTTCCTTCCGGCATCAAGGACCGCAGGCGTAACTTTGGTCTGAGAACGCACCAACAGAGCGTCTGCGTCCTTGACCTCCTCCATCAGCTCTGCCTCCGTCATCCCCAAGCGCACGACCACCTCAGTGTCCGCCAGATTGTCTAACTTCTGCAATCCCAAGAGTGAGATATCATCTGCCACCAACACCTTCATGCAGTTCGCCTCCTCAACCTCTCCAAAATTCGCCTGCAAGGCATTTTTGATATGCAAAAACCGCCCAAACGCTCAGAAAAAAAAACGGAGCGCCCAGGCGGTCGGCAATCAATCATCAGTTCGCACTCCCTTGGGGTATCCCCCTGATCCGCCAGTCGTGCGACCTTTATATCAGAAAATTAGTACTTTCAAGATATTGAATCCCTGCAGGATTGTCAAGCTTTTGCTTAACCCTTAGACTCTTGCAAAGAGCCTGCCAGCGAGAGGTCTCTCTGACGAGAAAGTTTTCGATACTCCATAAACATCGCAATACGCCATGGTAACAACATACCGAAGGCAAGAATAAAGAAAATCGCACCTGTTTGAACAATGGTCACATACTGCTCAACATACGTGTGCAGAACAATCCGAAGAACAAGCAAACCGAGCAAGACCAGTATGAACGCAGGTGAACGTTTCAAATAGACATCGTTCCCATCCACGAACATTCGGGACGATGCAATCAGCGGGTAGGCGAACAAACATCCTACAAGGAACGCAAGCACTGCATAGTGCCATGGCATATGTGTTTGAGGTGCCACAAACATCAAGAACCCTGTACTCATACCGAGCGGCGGAATCAGGATTTTTCGTGCGTTGGTCGGCTTCTGCGAGGCCTTCAGCCGAACAACAATCACGATTAAAGCCATGCACACAGCGACGATAGTGCTGATCCACTGAGCCACGGCTGCTCACTCCCTCCTGTAAACTCTCATATCCCATTGTACGCTTTGACTACGACACTATCTATGGCAAAAGGATGAATCTTCACCAACCAGACCAACTTAGAAGCGATCAATAGCTTGCGTGTTTTCCTCATTATAGTGCGATGCTGTACGAAAGCATTGTGATGCGGAACACAAATCAAACGAAACTGTGACAGTGAGAACGCTTGCAGTTGGTTTGTTGCAGCGTGATCTTTGCACAGATATACTCGCTGTAGTTACAAATTTGTCGGGAGGAGCGATGGGGATTGAGCCACGAACCGTTGATGTTGGAAGGAAAACCCGTCGTCGCAGAGATCTACGCCAATCTGTCGTCACGCATTGAAGCACTTACGGCCCAAGGGATTACGCCGTGCCTTGCCACAATTTTGGTTGGTGATGATCCAGCGTCAGCTACATATGTACGCATGAAAGGGAACGCGTGCAAGAAACTCGGCATGGAGTCGCGCCGGATTCACTTGCCTGCCGATACCACAACAAAACAGCTGATTGATACGATTGCAAAACTCAATCAAGATACAGCTGTTCACGGCATCTTGCTGCAGCATCCTGTGCCTGCACAGATTGACGAACGAGCGGCCTTTGACGCCATTGACTCAGCCAAAGACGTAGACGGCGTCACAAGTCTGGGGTTTGGCCGGATGTCGTACAACGTCCCTGCATATGCGTCTTGTACACCGGAAGCTATTTTATCGGTCCTCGACCACTACCAGATTGACATTGAAGGCAAGCACGCTGTCGTTATCGGACGGAGCGCGATTCTTGGCAAGCCGGTTTCATTCTTGCTTCTGAACCGCAATGCCACCGTGACCATCTGTCACTCGAAAACGAAAGACCTTGCCGAGCACGTAGGTCACGCTGACATCGTCGTGGCCGCTGTCGGACGGCCCAAATTCGTTCAAGGCAGCTGGTTGAAACCTGGTGCAGTGGTACTCGACGCCGGTTACAACGAAGGCAACATTGGGGATGCCGACTTTGAATCCTGCCTCGACAAGGTTAAAGCCATTACACCAGTTCCCGGCGGCATCGGGCCCGTGACCATCGCGAAGTTGTTGCAACACACGGTCGAAGCTGCTGAAGCTTCCGTCTGAAGCACGAACTCGAGCGTAAATGAAGCCGCCAACTCCCGCGGTTGGGTGTCAAGGCAGCTGCCAGCTCCAGCGCGATGATTGCACCCGTCACACCGGATAATGCAGTATCGCGACACTGAATACGGTCATGAAGGCAACCAAAGCGACCAAGGGTCAGGATGACGAACCCTTGGTCGTCCTTGTCATCACACGTAATCTGTCTAAGCTTTAATCTTCGTCCTGCCGGATCCGACAAACAACTGTTCCAATCTCCACTGTCGTTCCCGCTGGAACCAAAATCTCTTCGATCACCCCGCTGAAGTCTGACGGGATTTCCACGTTGACCTTGTCTGTCGTGACTTCAAGCAACGGCTCGTCCATCTCGACCCTATCCCCAACCTGCTTTAACCAAGATGCAAGCAACCCTTCCGTCACGCTCTCGCCGAGTTGCGGAACCTTCATCTCTGCCACACGTATCCATCCTTTCCTGACATTCGCCATCATCCTACCACAGTGGTAACACCGTTTGCCAACCAAAAGGACCCTCCAGCCAACAGGCTGAAGGGTCCTAGTACACGTAACAGCTATGCGATTTACGTCAGCCAGTCTGGCTGTGACCTTTGTCAATCCAGATGTACTGGAGCGGGTCGCCGAGTGCCGGACTGAAGTAATACCCGTGCACCCAAGGTTGAATGGCATAGACTGCGTTCGAGAAGCAAAGCGGCACCCACGGCGCGTCCTTCAGGAACTGAACCGTGATTTGTTTTGACAGCTGTATTCTTTGTTGCGGGTTCGTGCTGGTTTGCAGTTGTTTCAGCCACGCATCAACCTGCGGATTCGAGTACCAGGTCATATTGTTGGCAGGCGCCTGGTCGGTTTCCAGCAACATCAAGAAATCGTACGGGTCCGGGAAGTCCTGATACCAACCGCCGATGAACAGAGTCAGTGACCCAGTCATGCCCTCCGTGTAGAAGGTGTTGTTATTCAGCATGTTGATTTTGCAGTTGATACCGACCTGTTGCAGGTCGTACTGGATGGACTGATCCCAAGTTGGTGCCAAGCCGCTGTTCTGCGACGTCAGCGTCACAGTTAACTGGCCAGGTTTGTACCCTGCTTCTGCGAGGAGTTGTCTTGCCTTCGCAGGATTATAGGTGTAGTTCACATCCGCAGGAAGATTTTTCACATACCCTGGAATCCCCGGGGGAATATCCTGGTTTGCGGGTGTGTCCTTTCCGGAAGACAACTGTGCGAGTTTGGTCTTGTT
Source organism: Paenalicyclobacillus ferrooxydans (assembly GCF_001399675.1). Classification (GTDB taxonomy): domain Bacteria; phylum Bacillota; class Bacilli; order Alicyclobacillales; family Alicyclobacillaceae; genus Alicyclobacillus_B; species Alicyclobacillus_B ferrooxydans. The sequence goes on along the minus strand of NZ_LJCO01000026.1, from coordinate 76,635 downwards.
GATAGCGTACTCCATCGCGAGGCGCAACTTCTGGTTCGTAAACGGACCTGTCTTAACGTTCATGCCAAGGTAGTAGTTCGCATTTTCAGGGAACGTCTGAATGGTCTTTTTCAGGTTCGGGTTCGTCCGGAAAGTCGGCAGCGAAGCCGACGGGATGCCGTTGATCACCCAAGCCAACATGGCGGTTTGCCCCTGTTGGAAGTTCAGCGCGTCAACCTGGTCATTTTTGTTGATCCGGATCTTGACTTGGTCTAAATATGGAAGCGCGTTCCCGCTCTTATCTTTACCCCAATAACTGGTGTTCTTTTTCAACACCACACCGTTGGCGTTGATCTGCGAAGCGACAAACGGCCCCGTGCCCATCATCTGTGAAGAGTCAAATGCCGCGTTGCCGACCTTGGTGATGAATTTTTGATCGACGGCCGAGAAGAACGGCATCGCCATGACTTCAAGGAAGTAGGCTTCTGGCTGGGTCAGTTGGATCTTCAGCGTGTAAGGGTCTGGAGCCGTGATACCAGACACATGCTGACCGGTTTTGTTTTTCAGATTATGATAGGCGGTCGATCCGACGACAATCGGATCAATAAACCCTTCTCCGGGAGAATTGACGCCGCCTTTGCCAAGTACGCGTTCAAACTCATCGATGAACGACTGCGCCGTCATGGCATCCCCGTTGGTAAACTTGACCCCTTTTCGGAGGTGAAAGGTGTAGGTCTTCCCGTCTTTTGAGACGTTGTACGACTCCGCCAAGTCTCCGATGATATCGGTTGAGGAGCCCTGATACGTAACGAGTTGTTCGTAGACCTGAGGTACAACCTCGGTGTCTGTGGTGAAGTACGCAAGTGCAGGGTCAAAGTCCTTAAAGTTTGAGTCCGTATCGAGGACAATACTGCCGCCTTCAATGGGTCCTGTAGCACCGGTTGAGGTTCCCGTCGTATTACCGCCGCCTTGTCCGCATCCGGCCAAGGAGAACCCCATCAAGGTCACAGCCACCCATGCAAGACTTTTTTTCAGCTTGGATGACACCTGTGATTTCCCCCTTTGTTGACAATCCTGTCTCAACGTAATCTGCCCTTTCCGATCGACCCTATACAACAACAAAAACCGCCTCGTTTACCAGCAAATGCAGATGCTGATAACGAGACGGTTTTTCACTCGATGAACGCAAGGTCGTTCACTACATGCACGTATCGTTCGCTGTTCACCATATCCATAATTTTCTATGCAGTTACAATTTCTTGTGCAGCTTCGAGCTCCTCCAGACGCGGATCAGCCGTAACGGATCCGCGGATCGACAAAGACGTAGACAATGTCGACAAGCAGGTTAAACAAAACCACAAGTAGCGCGGTTAAGAGCACAGTTCCCATGATGACCGGGATGTCGCTTTCTGATATCGCGTTATAGGCCAGAATCCCAAGCCCATTCCAGTTGAACGTGACTTCAAGCAAGACTACACCGCCGAGCAGGTACCCGATGTCGATTCCCCCATAGGTGATAACGGGTATCAGGGCGTTTCGCAGGACGTGCCGATTGATGACCCTGGACTCAGTTGCACCTTTTGCTCGGGCCGTCCGTACGTAGTCTTGTTTGAGTACTTCCAGCATGGACGACTTCAACAGCCGCGTGTATGCAGCCGCACCTGTGATACCGTACGTCAGCGCAGGCAGAATCAGATGGCTGATGCCTCCAGCACCGCCGAGCGGAAAGATCGGGATCTTAAACCCTAGCCAGTACAAGAGCACAATGCCAAGCCATGGGATGAGCAAAGAGATGCCAATCAATGCCAGAATACTAACGATGTAGTCTGACAGCTTCCGGGCTCTGCGCGCCGTATATATACCAAGCGGAATGCCAATCACAAGCTCGGCGATCCAGGCTGACAGAGCAAGCGTCGCCGTCGGCAAAAAGCGTTGCCCGATGAGTGTAGTCACAGGCAGGTTGTAGACGTAAGACATACCGAGGTTCAAGTGCAACAACCGCCAGATGTACGCCCCGTATTGAACGTAAAGGGGCCTGTCGAGTCCGAGTTGATGGCGGATGGCAAGCACCGTCGCCATCGATGCCTTCGGTCCGGCAATCATTCGCGCCGGATCGGACGGGACAGCATAGGCGAGAATAAAGGTCACGACCGAGATGCCAAACAGTACCACAAGTGCTCCGCCGAGCCTTCGAACAATGTATGAAAGCACGTCTTCCCCTCCTTTCGGCGTTCAGATTCTAATGCGTTGCGTTCCTCGGATCGAGGATGTCACGAAGTCCGTCACCAAGCAGGTTGAATCCGAGGACTGCGAGCAAAAGCGCGACGCCTGGGTAGACCATCAACCACGGTGCAAACTGGTAATCCTGAACTCCAGCGTAAATCATATTGCCCCAACTCGGTGTCGGGGGCTGAACGCCCACACCGAGAAAGCTGAGACCTGCTTCGACGAGGATGTTTTGGCTGACCGCCAAGGTTGCAAGAACAATAATTGGACCAAGAATGTTCGGCAGGATGACGCGAAACAGAATCCTCGGTGTCGACGCTCCAAGAGCACGGGCCGCCTGGACATACTCAAACTCCTTGACTGAGAGCACCTGGCCGCGAACCACACGCGCCATGACGCCCCACCCGAGAATGCCGATGGCAATCAGCACGTTAGTCAAACTGGATCCAAGAATGGTCACAAGCGCCAAAGCAAAGAGCAAGAACGGGAAGGCCAAAATGGTGTCGGTAATCCGCATAATCACGGTGTCGATGAACCCGCCAAAATAGCCTGAGATGAGGCCCAAGGTTGTGCCAATCAACAGACTGATGGCCGTTGCAACGAATCCGACAATCAAGGAAACCCGGCTGCCGTATATCAGTCTCGAGTAGACATCGCGCCCTACGTCGTCCGCGCCAAATGGAAAGAACTTGCTCGGCCCGACAGGCGTACCGTCCATATGCAATCCGTTTTGGTACTGTGTAATCGGATTGTGCAGCGCCAACACGGGCGCAAACACCGCACAAATCACAAGCAGAAAGACAATCAGCCCTCCGACGTAGACCATTGGAAATTTGCGCACCGACTTCCAAAATAGGGCTCCTCGCGACTTTTTCTGGCTCTTTGATGCACCGCCAATCGCGGCACTGGCGTTTTGTACACTCACGTGGTCATCACACTCCTCTCTGCCGTCTCTGTCATTGGTACAGGTGGCAAGCTACAAGATGTCCGGGTTTCGCTTCTTGCCAAGCAGGAACCTGTTTGCTGCAGATCTCCATCGCTGCGGGGCAGCGCGTGTGAAACGGGCACCCGGCGGGTGGATTCGCAGGACTCGGCAGGTCACCTTTCAGGATGATCCGCTCCCGTTTCTGATCGGGGTCCGTCACCGGGACGGCCGACAGCAGTGCGCGTGTGTAAGGATGCAACGGATCGGCAAACACCTCATCCGCATCGGCCAGTTCTGCCATGTGGCCAAGATACAGAACCAGCACTCGGTCGCTGATATAGCGGACGACACTGAGGTCGTGCGCGACAAAGATGTACGTCAAGTCAAGGTCATCCTGCAGGTCTTTCAGCAAGTTCAAGACCTGGGACTGCACGGACACGTCAAGGGCTGCAACGGGTTCGTCGAGAATCAGCAGTTTCGGGTTCACCGTCAACGCCCGCGCGATCCCGATACGCTGACGCTGCCCACCGGAAAACTCATGAGCAAACCGGTTCGTGTAATCGGGATCGAGCCCCACTCGGTCAAGCAGGTCCGCGACGCGCTGTTTGCGAGCCGAGGCTGTGTGCAAGTGGTGAATCTCCATCGGTTCGAGCAGTGTTTTGCCGATGGTGTAACGCGGATTCAAGGAAGCGTACGGGTCCTGGAAGACAATCTGCATCTCGCGACGCATCGCACGCATCTCGTTTTTGGAGAGCCCGACGACATTCTTGCCTTCGAATTCGACCTTTCCGCTCGTCGGTTCAAGGAGGCGTAAGATTGTGCGTGCCATAGTTGACTTCCCGCAACCGGACTCACCGACCACGCCGAGCGTCTCGCCCGGCATGACGGAGAACGTGATACCGTCTACAGCGCGCACCTGCCCGACAACGCGTTGCAGGACACCACGCCTAATCGGAAAATATTTTTTCAGATCTTGAACATCTAAAAGTGCTTCGGTCATTGTGTCTGCACCTCCCTGTCGGCTTGGAGCCAGCAACGTGAAATATGTTCCGGTCCTGCACCGAGCAGGCCTGGGTCTTGCTCCCGGCAAATGTCCATGACATACGGGCACCGAGCAGCGAACCGGCATCCCTGCGGCATATTGCGCACGGATGGGACGTTCCCTTCAATCGGCTGCAAGCGCATACGCGGACCTTCCAGTTTCGGAATTGAGTTCATCAGGCCGATGGTGTACGGGTTCTGCGGATTGCGGAAAACTTCGCGCACCGGACCCTGTTCCATGATCTTTCCTGCGTACATGACGGCAACACGGTCGCACATTTCTGCAACGACACCGAGGTCGTGCGTGATAAGCAGAATAGCCATGTTGTTCTCGGCAGCCAGCTTCCGCATCAAATCGAGGATCTGCGCCTGGATAGTAACATCAAGAGCCGTCGTCGGCTCGTCTGCAATCAGCAGCTTCGGCTGACAGGCCATGGCAATGGCGATCATGACACGCTGCCGCATACCGCCGGAAAACTGGTGCGGATAATCGTCAACAACCTCATCCGGTCTCGGGATACCGACCTTGCGCAAAAGTTCAATGGCCTCGAGTCTTGCCTCACTGGCGCTGAGTCCTTTGTGAAGCATGAGACTCTCCCCAATTTGTCGGCCAATGCGGTGCACAGGATTCAGCGATGTCATAGGTTCTTGAAAGATCATGCTGATCTCATTACCACGGATTCCCCGCATTTTTGCAGGCCCAAGCTCAAGCAAGTTTTCACCGTTGTAGAGAATTGCCCCAGACACCTTCGCCGTGTCTTGAAGCAGTCGCATAATGGACAAGGAGGTAACGCTCTTACCGCAACCGGATTCACCAACCAGGCCGAGTGTCTCGCCTTCGCGTATATAGAAACTGACATCCTTCACAGCTGAGTAATACTTTTCATCAATCTCAAACTGTATCTCCAGGTCTTTGACCTCAAGTACATTGGACATTCCATTCACCTCTTCCATGCCAATCAAGGGTCCACTGGGGTTGAAGCGGTGGCGACCGTCATTTGAGGCTCGCCTTGGGCGGCCTCCGCGGCAGCAGCGGCGGCAAGGATGCGTGAGCCTGCTGCTCAGGCGCGCAACCCTCCGCGGTGGCGGCCAGCTCATTGCGACTCAGGCCACCCGGCGTAGGGAACGCAAAAACCGGCCGCTGGTCTCAGGTAACGAGCGGATACACCGAATTGTGGACCTGTTGACGTTTGTATCATGTGCGGAGACCGTGATCGCCAAACACGGGTCTGGCGAAACATCGTAGACAGTGTAAGTCGGAGTTTATCCCGTTTGTTATGGTCGCATGGGTTCCTTGTCGACAGCAATGGACCAAATTGTGGCGGGAAGAATTCCCGGAATGAGTTCACTTAAACGGGGTATTTTCCCAGAAAACGAGACGATGAAGTTTTTGGATGAACAGAAAGACTGCACAAGGGAAAAAATGTTCGTTCATAGCAGCGTGGTGAACTGGCGTAAGAAAACAGAGGTCAAAAAGTTCGTTAAGGAGGGCGAACTACCCGGAACGAGGCAGAAATCAGGGCATAGAGGAAGATTTAGGTCTTAAAGGCGTTACGAAACGGTGATTTTGCAAGATAAGAGAAGTTTAAGGACTTATCTTTGCACGGTCGTGTCTGTTGCAGTGTCTGTCAGCTTCAAAACTCCGCTGAGCGCAAAATCATGTCACCCGCTCAGTTCACTGTACCGGAAGCACGGCGTGATATGATCCATGACCATTCCGGTTGCCTGCAGAAACGAGTACATAATTGTGGGGCCAACAAAGCGGAACCCGCGTTTTTGCAAGTCCTTGCTCAATCGAATTGAGAGTTCGGTTTGTGCTGGTACCTCCGAGAGGTTGGGCCAGTGATTGATGACCGGCCTGCCGTCAACAAACGACCAGAAGTAGTCTGACAGGGTCCCAAACTCTTTGCACAAATTTACGGCGCCTTTTGCATTGTCTATGGATGCAGAGACCTTTAATCGATTGCGCACGATCCCGCTATCCTGAAGCAACCGCTCAACGTCAGACTGCTCGTACTCGGCAATGCTTGTGAAGTCGAAACCATCAAAAGCAGCCCGGTAGTTCTCACGTTTTTTGAGGATGGTATACCAACTTAATCCGGCCTGGGCGCCTTCCAGAATCAGAAACTCAAATAAGCGTTGGTCGTTATATATTGGAACTCCCCATTCCTCATCATGGTAGCGAATGTATAGCTCGTCTTCGTTGACCCATCCACACCGACACTGCTTGTCCATGTTGCTCATATGTAACCCACCCCCCAGAATGCCTACACCAGTAAACACTCAGGCACCCGCCATCAAACTCAGTTGAGTGCAGGTGCCTGGTTACCTCAGTCCATATCGAATGAAATTTAACCGAAGGTTAAAATCCATGTTCAATCCATGTTCAATCCATGTTCAATCAGTTGGGCGATCCGTCAGTAAATCGGAACGATCAGTCAATCCGTACGACCAGTCAATCGGTACGGTCAGTCAATCCGTACGATCAGTCGATCGGAACGATCCAGAACGCCTCTTGGGTCATGAACTTAGAATACTGTTCCTTGAACTCTGGATCGGATTCCATACGCTTTTGAACGCCTTCAAGCATTGCCTGCGACTGAGACTTGTGTGCTCTAATAGCACCCATCTTTGTATCAAGTACACTCGAAACATCGTTCACAACATCAGGTGGGCCGAGAACTTCACGCGCATTCTGCGTAACAGGAGAACCGTACACAATGGGTCTCTCGTCCTTCGGAAGCCGTGCAACGGCCCGCACCGTCGCCTCTGCAAGTGCGTTATGGTCTGGGTGCACGCCATGCTTGGGGTAAAAAGTCATCACCAGTGAGGGGTTGACCTCGCGGATCACCTTCTCAACGTGATCAGCTAGGACCTCTGGGTCCTCAAACTCGAGTGTCTTATCCCGCAATCGCAGCAACCGCAAATCACGAATGCCAAGGACATCACAGGCGTCCCGGAGCTCCTGTTCACGCAACACCGGCAGCGTCTCCCGGTTTGCAAAGAACGGTTTCCCCATGTTTCGCCCCATTTGTCCCAGCGTGCCGCAAATCAGAGTGACGGGCGTCCCGGCCGCGGTGTAAAGTGCCAGTGTCCCAGCCTTGCCGAATGACTCGTCATCCGGATGCGGATACACCACCAGTACATGTCGTTCCATGACGCCACTGCTCCTCTCTACTTCACTTTTAATCCTTTCGATTTCCAATCAGCTTCTTCCGCAATCACAACTTCATCAGAAACCAGGACTTCATCGGAGCCACAACTCCATCAGAAATCAGCACTTAGTCTCGTCGAAACTTAGGACTACGTCACATCACACATTGTGAGTTGATCACATCGGAAACGGCGTCAGGCTCAACTCGAGAGCCACAGCCAGTCGACCTTCGGAGTCGTTGCCAGCAAGCAGGAGTCGTCCCTCCGAGTCAATCTCCCAATCTGTCAGTCCTTCGGCGTAGGTCCAACCGCCATCCATCTTCAGTCCAACACGATACGGACCGTCGCCTTGAATCGTTCCTCGTTCGAATTGGATCTTCCCATTTCGAATGTATGCGCACACAGCCATTGCGCTTTCTGCACGGTGAGCAGCATAAGCGCCGTTGGTGGTTTCAAGATGCAAGTAGACTTCTTGCCCAACGAACCGCTCAATTGCTGACTGCACGGCTTCCTTATCGATTGGTCCCACTTTTAATCACCTTCCCAAAACCATGATACTCGACAAACCTGCTTACCTCAAATTCATAGATTACAAGAAGTCAGTATGGTGTGGAACTTACCGACTCTTGAGCAACAGGTCGATGGCCTCTTGAATCACCGCTTCGGATCCGTTACCACCGTCGATTTCATCGCGAATGCACTTCTCCATGTTATTGCCAATGACGTACAGGATAACCCGATCTACCGCAGCACGAATAGCAGAGAGTTGATTTACGACATCCTTACACTCTTTCTGATCTTCCATCATGCCAAGTACCCCACGGATTTGCCCCTCAATCCGCCGCAAACGGTTCTTCATTTGCTGGTTGTACTCCATCTCCATCGTGTCACCTCTTTGGTTTTTCGGGCCCAACGAGTCAGACCCGTCTGGATGTCCCGGAGGACGCGGAGTGAGAGGCATCCTCCAGGCATGGCATGAATCAATCAGACAGTGAAGCTTTTCTCCAATTCGTCAACGAGTGATCCAACATAAGCCACTGCACGGGAGATGGGTTCCGGCGTAGACATATCAACCCCGGCCATCTTCATGAGTTCCAACGGCTTCTTCGTTCCGCCTGCTTTGAGGACCTTCAGCCAATCGTCAACAGCTGGTTGTCCTTCCTCTGCGATCCGCTGCGCAGCTGCCGTCGACACAGTGAGTCCGGCGGAGTATGTGTAAGGATACAACCCCATATAGTAGTGTGGTTGGCGCATCCAGGTCAACTTGGCTGCATCGTCGATCTCAACCGCATCGCCCCAGAAATCGGAGAGCACATTCCCCTTCAATTCGCACAGGAGACTTGCGGTCAAGGGCTGTCCAGCGTCAGCCAGTTTGTAAACACGACGTTGGAGTTCACCTTCAAGCAAATGGGTTACGTAGTTATGGTAGTACGTTCCAAGCAACTGCATGATGACCCAGCGACGCATCTTTGGATCTGTGGAACGTTTCAAGATGTATTGACCAAGCAGCATCTCGTTCATCGTCGACGGTGCCTCGACAAACGTCATCGATGGACGCGTGTTGACGAAACGCTGGTTCTTCTGCGCCAAGGAGAAGTGACCTGCGTGCCCCAGTTCATGCGCGAGCACAAACGTACTCCTCATATTGTCTGTCCAGGTTATCAGGATGTATGGGTGAACACCGTATGGACTGGAACAGAAGGCACCGGTCGATTTGCCGACGTTGTCAGCGAGATCGACCCAACGATTCGTCAATCCTTTGCGGATGATATCTGTATATTCTTCTCCAAGCACAGATAGTGCCCCGAGGATCGTTTCGGATGCCTCTTCATACGTTGTCTTCGGTTGAAATGCCGGATCAAGCGGGGCTTTCAAATCACAGTGCAACATTTTATCGAGGCCGAGTACACGCTGGCGCAACCGAGCCAAACGACGCATGTGCGGGGCAAGTTCCGCTTGAATAACATCGAGCAGGTTGTTATACAGCTCTACTGGCACCTGCTGCGGCTGCAACAGCATCTCTGTGACTGAGGAATAATTGCGCAATTTCGCGAGTGTTACTTGCTTCTTGACTTCCGTTGCGTACGCTGCTGCAATCGTGTTCTGGTACTGACCGAGTGTCTTCGCAAATGACTGAAATGCGGCGCGGCGGAGATTGGTGTCAGACGATTGCTCAAACTTATCCTCGTAGAGTGCAGCCGACATTGCGTGTTCATTCCCGTTGTCGTCCACGACGGATTCAAACTCCATATCAGAAGCCTTGCTGCGCTGGTAGATAGAGTATGGTGCTGCATGGACGGGGCCGAGGGCCGCAAGCACAGCCTCTGTCTCTGCAGACAGACGGTGCGGCTTGTACTCTGCGAGCTCAGTCAAGTACTTTTGGTGCACCGAGAGGCCAGGTGTAGATTCGAGGTAGTCCTCAATCGCCCCTGCCGGAAGCTCTAACAGTTCTGATTCAATAAACGACGTTGCCGCATTGAATTGACCGCCAAGTGACGCCACCTTGTCAGCGTTGATCTGGTTTTCCGGATCGGACCCATCAGCCGAAAACTTCAAGCTGGCGTAGGTGCTTGCACGCGTAAGACGAACAGCAAGCGCTTCACGCGCGTCGAGGCATTCAAGTACGACTTGACCGTTTTCAGCAAGTCGACCCTTGTATTGTCCAACGCCGCCGAATGCACTTTGGATAGCGGCAAGCTCATTTTCCCATGCCTCAGCTGTCTCGTACAAATCTGTCAGGTTCCAGGTTTCTTCGACTGGTACCTGTGACCTCTTTAGCCTCTCTGCCATCCCGGTTTCCCCCTCAATTTTGCTTATATCTTATGCCAAGATCTTTTCGATCTCGGTGACATCCTCGTCAGTGAGCTCTACATTGACCGCGCCTACGTTGTCGTCTACTTGGGACGGACGAGACGCACCGACAATCGCAGACGATACATTCGGTTGACGGAGCACCCAAGCCAGGGCGAGCTGAGCCAATGTGCAATCCTTTTGTTCTGCAATGGCCCGCAACTGCTCCACCCTCTGAAGGTTCTCTTCCGTAAGCAGTCTCGAAATCGCACCGCTCGTTGCCGGATGGGTCGCACGCGAACCCTCGGGATGGGCTGATCCCGGGCGATATTTACCTGTTAACACGCCTTGCGCAAGCGGTGACCAGACAACCTGACCGATCCCCTCACGTTCACAAAGCGGAATGATGTCCTTCTCAATATATCTTTCCAACATACTGTATTGCGGTTGATTCGAGACAATGCGATCGAGCAAAAACTTGTCTGCGAGGTGCAAAGCGTCCTGAATCTGCACGGCACTCCACTCGCTGACGCCTGCGTAGAGGATCTTGCCCTGACGGACAAGGTCATCGATGGCTCGGAGTGTCTCATCCAGCGGAGTTTCCGTGTCATAGCGATGACACTGCCAGAGGTCAATGTAATCTACATTCAATCGTTTCAACGACGCGTGAACCTGTTCAAAAATGTGTTTACGGGACAGCCCTCTGTCATTCGGTCCATCCCCCATTTGACCAAAACCTTTGGTCGCCAGCACGAACGAGTCGCGAGGGTATTTACCGAGTGCCTTTCCAACCACCTTCTCTGCTTCACCGCGGCGATACACGTTCGCTGTGTCAAAGAAGTTGATGCCGAGCTCATACGCTCTGTCGATACAGGCAATGGCCGTCTCATCTTCAACAGACCCACCGTATGTAAGCCAAGAACCTAAGCTGATCTCACTGACTTTTACCCCGGACCGCCCGAGGCGGCGATACTTCATGGCTGACATGGGACCCCTCCTAAAGTTCGAGCTCATATTTACTCTACCAAATTTCCATTCAAAAATAGGCAACAATTTGGAAATCACGCAAATTTACGACGCCGGGCGGTCAAACACTCGTGAACACTTGCCTATTCCTCAAGCTTGAACGTCCCAGAACTTGTCTACCGTCAAATGAGCCGCTAACTGTTTACTCTCGCTCCGATGGAGCTTCCTACGTTCGGCTCGCTTTGGTGCCGTCTCAAACAGCTTTTTTTCCTCGTCAGTCTCTGGGATCACGCTAGGCACAGGGATTGGCCGCCCATCATCGTCAAGTGCAACAAAGGTTAGGAAGGCGGTGGCCGCAATTTTTCGTTCACCGGTTCTGAGGTTCTCAATGATCACCTTCACAAATATCTCCATTGAACTGTGCCCCGTCGATGTGACGAAAGAGGTCAAACAGACGGAGTACGATTGGGGGATCGGGCAGAGAAAATCCACCGAGTCCGTCGACGCTGTCACCGTCTCCGTTCTGCAGTGCCTCGCTGCCGAAATCGATGCCACGTCATCTATATAGGCCATCAGCTTCCCGCCGAACATCGTATTATGGTCATTGAGATCAGTTGGAAACACTCGACTAATCTTTACACACCGCGACTCTTTACAGTACCTTGCCTCTTGTACCTTCTCCACTCTCAAAACTCCTTTGAAAACTATTTTTCTTTTCCACTGCAGACTGTTTCATTTCTTCAAGACGGGCGGCCCGTTGAGTTTGTTCATGTGCCTTTGAGGCCTTGAGTGTCCTTGAGACCTTGAGTGTCCTTGAGACCTTGAGTGTCCTTCAAAGACTGGTTGTCTGTCGAATCTCGTGCAGACTGCTGATCGGCTAACAATCACACATATCCCCAGGCCGCCTCTTTAGATTGTCCTTCTTCTCACGATGTTGTGCAATTGGGTCGCAGCACTGAGTAAGTACCTTCTCACAGGCTGATTTAGTCGCTGCAAACTCACTTCTAAAGCCTTCCCCAATTATCGCTTTTTTGTTGACTAATCGCACTTACACGATTGATAATCCGTGACGAGTACAGAGGAGAAGCCTTTGTACACCAGGAGGCAGACAAATGAGCGTATCGATGCATGTTCCACACTCTATACAGCAACGTCTTACCCACGTGTGGAATCAAGAACGTTGGCACAAAACGAACAGCGCAGGTTGGATCGGCGACGCAATTTACGGAGTCAATGACGGTCTCGGAGCGATTTTCGGAATTATCGCCGGTGTCGCTGGGTTTACTGACAATACACATTCAATTTTGGTCAGCGGATTTTTCGGTGCACTTGCCAGTACTCTGTCCATGGGTGCGGGTGCCTGGCTAGCGACGAAATCTGAAAGCGAACTGCGACACCAAGAACTCGAACATGAGCGGCGTGAAATTCGAGAGGATCCAGAGCACGAGATCGAGGAACTCTCACTGCTCTACCAGCTAAAGGGGTTTAGTGAGGATCAAGCGAACGAGATCGCCAGACGTATCGCGAAAAATGAAGACCTCTTCGTGAAAGCAATGGCCCAAGAAGAACTAGGATTTCAGGAAGAGTCGGCGGGTAACCACTGGAAATCCGCGATCATCGGCAGCCTCTCCACGCTCGTCGGCGGCATCGTTCCGCTTATCCCTCTGTTTTTCATGACCGGGTGGTCAGCGATGATAGCCGCAGCGATTGTGAGTATTGTGGCGCACTTTGCAGTCGGCGCAGCGAAGAGTGCGCTCACGGCCAGATCGTGGTGGGCAAGCGGTATGGAAATGACCATGGCGGGCGTCATCGTGGGTGTCGTGGCGTACGGACTAGGCTGGGTCACCACCTCATTTATGCACCTGTGACTTCGTTGAAAAGAGGCACCGACTTAGCTCGGTGCCTCGCCGCTATTTGGGCCGGCTTAGCCTCGGCAACTCCTCACCGCGCGAGCTCCCTTAGTCGCTGTGGCCGACTTAGACACCCCTTTGTCAATCCGTTAAGTCGCTCCGAGCGACTTAACTCCTCACTTTTTGTGACTTAAGTCGGCGACACCGACTTAGCCTCGGCAACTCCCCACTGTTTAGGCCGGCTTAGTCGCTGTGGCCGACTTAGACACCCCTTTGTCGATCCGTTAAGTCGCTCCGAGCGACTTAACTCCTCAGTTTTTGCGACTTAAGTCGGCGACACCGACTTAGCCTCGGCAACTCCTCACCGCGCGAGCTCCCTTAGTCGCTGTGGCCGACTTAGACACCCCTTTGTCGATCCGTTAAGTCGCTCCAAGCGACTTAACTCCTCATTTTTCGTGACTTAAGTCGGCGACACCGACTTAGCCTCGGCAACTCCCCACTGTTTAGGCCGGCTTAGTCGCTGTGGCCGACTTAGACACCCCTTTGTCGATCCGTTAAGTCGCTCCGAGCGACTTAACTCCTCATTTTTCGTGACTTCAGTCGGCGACACCGACTTAGCCTCGGCAACTCCCCACTGTTTAGGCCGGCTTAGTCGCTGTGGCCGACTTAGACACCCCTTTGTCGATCCGTTAAGTCGCTCCAAGCGACTTAACTCCTCATTTTTTGCGACTTAAGTCGGCGACACCGACTTAGCCTCGGCAACTCCTCACCGCGCGAGCTCCCTTAGTCGCTGTGGCCGACTTAGACACCCCTTTGTCGATCCGTTAAGTCGCTCCGAGCGACTTAACTCCTCATTTTTTGCGACTTAAGTCGGCGACACCGACTTAGCCTCGGCAACTCCCCGCTATTCAGGCCGACTTAGCTCCACCTCTGCCCGTCTGCCAACTCCCCGCCAACTCCCCGTCATTCCCCATTTACCCCGGGACTCACCGTCCGCTCAGATGTGCCGAGGCTGGCGTACCAGACCCAGAAACTCCAACCCTAGGCTCACGCGATCCTGAGCTCCGCCACTTCGGTTCCGGCAGAACCTGCACAGACAGGTAGGCGAGCGTCGCAAACAGTGCTGACACGTTGGTGACATGAAGCAGAAATGCGGGGATACTCAGCTTTGTTGCAATCAGGATTCCACCGCTGACAGCCTGCAGACAAACTAAAATCAGGGCGGCCAGTGAACCTTTAAACAGGTCCCTGCGCATCTCTCGTGCGCGACCCGCAATCACGAGTAGTGAGATGCAAAGTAGCAGCAGCCCAAAGGCGACCGTTCGGTGCGCTACATCCAAGACGTAAAACCGTCCAACCTGCGCAAACGACTCCGTCGGCAGCGGCCAGCCTTGAAACGCTCCCCCGGCACCTGAATTCGCGACGTAGGCTCCGTATTAGAGTGCAAAGAAGGTGTAGATAAATGCGATCCATGATAGCTTGCGAAACCCTTTCGGCAGTGTCTTCGGATTTGGCCGCAGCGGAATCTGACCCCCGGTGCGCTCATAACGTCGAATCTGTCAGATCACGATGGTCAACAAAAACGCACCATTCAGCGCCATTAGAGACACGCCCAAGTGAATCGCGAGGAGGAGTGGCGGATCGGCAAAGAGCACTCCCATCGCCCCGAGGAATGCCTCAATCGCGACAAACCCTACCGCGATCGAAACATAGACCTTAACCTCGACCCACTTTCGCCCATAAGCCCGCCACGCGGCAATGGCGGTTACAATTAACAGGATACTGGTACCCCCGACGATTGCTCGGTGCATAAATTCGATAACGGTCTGCAAACTCCACGTACTTGGAACCACGCTGTTATTGCAAAGCGGCCACTCATGTCCGCATCCCAGTGCCGATCCGGTCTCCGTGTCCAGGAACCCGGCACAGTTAACGATGAAGAGACCAAGCAGCGTCATGATAGAGAGTGCCCACACGACAGGGTGACCAGAGCTTCGCCGAGAGCCGCCCGAACCTATATTCTCCGATCCGCTTTGCCTGTCTGATCCGCTTTGCCTGTCCGCTCCGTTTTGCCTGTCCAATTCCCGTTTCCCCTCCCATCCACCTCCGTCCCCTTGCCCGTCTACGTCCCCCGCGCTTCTCGGATGATGACCTTCCTGGCGATACACTGTACATTCTCCTTTCAGAAAAAACCGGGAACCAATCCGCGAGGTTGGCTCCCGTCTGCCTCCAGTCTGCCTCCAGTCTGCCTCCAGTCTGCCTCCAGGCTTACGACACCATCGATCCAAAGGACATAATCCAAATCGACGCTCCGACAATCACGAAGACGAAGAACATCGCCAGCCCAAACATCATCATGTGATACGACGGACCGTGCCGCTCAGTCACGTGCATGAAAAACAGCAGTTGGACCAGAATCTGCAGCACAGCAAGAAACAGAATGACAAACAGCGTCTCGTGAAACGAAAGTTTCGCATGAAAGACCAGCGCAAACGCTCCAATGGTTAAGACGAGGGATAACAGGTACCCTGCGACGTGGGACCAGGGAAAACCACCCTGATGCGTTTCTGGAGCGGGCGCCTTAGCTGGAACCGTCGACATCCTACATCACCCCTGTCAGGTACACGACTGTGAAGATAAACACCCAAACAACGTCGAGGAAGTGCCAATACAAGCTGACAATAAATAGTTTTCTGGCCGTGACAGGATTCACGCCGCGGCGACTGATCTGGTACAGAATCAGCCCCATCCAGATGATACCGAGCGAGACGTGCGCTCCGTGCGTACCCACCAAGGTAAAGAACGCGGACAGGAAAGCACTGGTTGACATCGTGTCGCCATGGCTGACAAAAGTCGAGAACTCATAGACCTCAAGGCCAATAAAAGAGAGGCCGAGCAGCATCGTAATGACAATCCACAGCTTCAGGCGGCTGTGACTCCCATGCCGCATTTCATAGGTAGCAAGGCCGCAAGTAAAGCTGCTGGTCAAGAGGATGAAGGTTTCTGCCGTAAATCCGGACACGTCGTCGCCAAACAACTTCGCGGCTGACGCTCCTGCACCGATATGCTTGTAAAGGACTACGTACGTTGCAAACAGGCACGCAAACAGGAGTACATCTGTCACCATAAACAACCAGAAGCCAAGGATTTTGGTTGCTCCGTCTTCAGTCGAAAACTCCAGCGGAACTCCCGTCTGCAGAGGCTCATCAACATGATGTTGCAAACCGCTGTGCGCAATGGACATGTTATAACCTCCCGAGGGCAGCTTCGGTATGAACGACTTCGTCTACCGGAACATAGTAATCTGGGTGTTCCTCCAACGACCGGCCAATCAAGCAAGCTACCACACCGACGAATCCGACGATCGCGATGACCCACCAGTTGAAGACAACCCCGAATCCAAGCACAAAGAAAGCAACGCCCATCAGGAACGGAACACCAGAACTCTTCGGCATATGAATCGGCCGAATCTCTTTCGCATTCGGCAGCAGATCCGACGTGTTGCCTGCCTTTTTCATCTCCCACCATGCATCCCGCTCAGAGACGGTTGGAATGACCGCAAAATTGTAATGTGGTGCGGGAGACGGCAAAGACCATTCAAGGGTTCTGCCATTCCAGATATCTCCTGTCACATCCCTTTCCATGTTGAACAGACTGTGCACAATCTGAGCCGCGATGAAGAGGAAGCCGATGCCCATGAGGAATGCGCCGACGGTTGATACGAAGTTTAGCGATGTCCATCCCATATTGGCGCCGTACGTGTACATGCGGCGCTGCATCCCCATCAGACCGAGAATGTACTGCGGCGTAAAGCAGACGTAAAACCCGATGTTGAAGAACCAGAAGGCCCAGTGCCCGAAGCGGTCTTTGAGTTTGAATCCAAACATCTTCGGCCACCAGTAGTACATCCCAGCGAGCATTCCGTAGACGACACCGCCGATCAATGTCTGGTGAAAGTGCGCAATCAGGAAGTAGCTGTTGTGAAACTGATAGTCTGCAGGTGCACCGGCTAACCAAACGCCCGTTGCGCCGCCAATGGCAAAGTTCGGAATGAACGCCAAAGTCCATAAGAGCGGCATCGTCATCCGGATGCGTCCTCGGAACATGGTTAGGAGCCAGTTGAATACCTTGACGCCCGTTGGAATCGCGACGCACATCGTCGAAATCGAGAAGAACACGTTGACGCCCGCACTCGCCCCCATCGTGAAAAAGTGATGCGCCCAGGTGAGATAACCAATGACAGCAATTGCCATGAGTGAAGCGACCATCGACTTGTAACCGAAAATTTTCTTCGATGAAAAAGTCGCTACGACTTCAGAGTAAATCCCAAACGCAGGGAGAATGACGATGTAAACCTCAGGATGTCCCCAGATCCAGAACAGGTTGATGAACTGCATCGGGTTACCACCGGCCAGCATCGTGAAGAAGTGCGCTCCGGCGATCCGGTCGATCAACAACAGTGCCAATGCCACCGTGAGTGCCGGGAATGCGAACAAGATGACAACGCAAGATGCCAGAACGGACCATGTAAAGAGCGGCATTTTCATCAGGGTCATGCCAGGGGCCCGCATCTTCAAAATCGTAGCCATGAAGTTGATGCCCGTTGCAATACTGCCGATACCGGATATCGACACTGCCACCAGGTAGTAGTTTTCGCCCGGACCTGGGTCAAACTGCAGACCGGCGAGCGGTGGATAGCTGGTCCAACCTGCATCAGGCGATCCGCCGATGACAAACGACAGATTGAACAGCATCGCCCCGAAAAAGAAGAGCCAAAAACTGACGGCATTCAAATACGGGAACGCGACATCTCGCGCACCGATCTGCAGCGGCACAACGGCATTAAACATGGCAAAGATAAACGGCATTGCCATGAAAATAATCATGATGGTACCGTGTGTGGTAAAAATCTGATCGTAGTGTTCCGCCGTCAAGAACGAGTTGTTTGGAACTGCAAGCTGTGTACGCATTAAGAGTGCGTCAGCACCACCGCGGAACAGCATCAAAATGGCGGAGATTAAGTACATAATGGCAATTTTCTTATGGTCTACGCTGGTCAGCCACTCACTCCACAACCACTTCCATTTTTTGAAGTAGGTCAGGGTGAATACAATCCCGAGGCTTACCAGGGTAATTGCGGCGTCTGCGCCATAAATCATCGGATCGCCCGTAACGAAGAAGTGTGTAGCGAAATTGCGCACACTCTCTGGCATGTCTCTCCCTCTTTCTTATTCAAAGTAGGCGTTATTTGCTGGATATGGAGTTCATCATGACCTGATCATGTTTCATGTATTTTCCGCCTTCACTCATGACGACGTTCTCAAAGGCGTTTGGTGGGAAGGAACTAAACGACATCTGACCGAGGATGCTGGGCTGTGCCATCTTGTCGTATTCACCCTGCGTCAACTGCGGGCTGTTGTTAGCAATGCTTGCAACCCAGGCGTTGAACTGCTGTTCGGATTCGGCTTGCACGTTAAATTGCATCTGTGCGAATCCTTGACCTGTAAAATTGCCGCCGTGTCCGTAATAAATCCCCGGTTTATCGGCTTGCAGCCACAGGCGCATAATCATGCCTGGCATGGTGTACTCCATACCGCCAAGTTGGGGTACCCAAAATGCGTTCATCGGACCGTTAGAGGTCAGCATGAACTGCACCGGACGGTTGGTTGGAATCACACAGTAGTTGACAGTGGCAATTTGCTGATTCGGGTACTGGAACAGCCATTTCCAATCCATGGATGTCACTTCAATCGTAAGCGGTTGCACAACAGTCGGATTGGAAGGGTTCTTCGGCGGCTGCGTCAGGGCAAATGTCTTTTTTGCCGTAACCGTGCCGAGGATACCAACGATGATGATTGGAATGACCCACCAGATGATTTCGAGTGTGCGGTTTTCCGACCAATCTGGCCGGTAAACAGCTTTACTTCCGGGCCTATCGCGGTAACGAATAACGATGATAGCCAACAAAATCAGAACGGGGATGATGACGACCGCAGTCAAGGCAATCTGCAGCCAAATCAGCTGGAGTTCACTTTGACCTACCGGCCCTGCTGGGTGGAATACAAGCAGTTGGCCACAACCAGAGGTCAGCAACAGTGTCGACACCCCCATCGCGAGGGTCGCCACCAGCTTTCCTTTCGGCGTGATCCGTTTCATGCGTCCAACTCTCCTTTACAGTGGTCTGCACTTTGTACTTACATTTGAAAAGTCAAGACTTGATATCTCCCGACGTATAGTCGGAGATCTGTACGGCTCAATGTTGCAATAACACTCCGCGCACAAGGTAGGCACATGCTTACCATTTATATCTAGTCTGCCCGGACTACACCTCTAGCACCATGGACTAGTAGCAATGGTAAGCATGAATTTTCCATGACAAAAAGAGTGACATTCATGGCTCATCTGCTTGACGAGCCATGAATGTCACTCTCTTTCCGTTTCAGGGATCTTCCTAACTTCGGTTGCTCGACCGGCCTTTCCCCACTTGCCTGCGGTCGTCTGAAGTTCACCGGCATCTTCTTGGTTTGTCCGTCATTTTGGCGAGCGGCTAGTGTTTTCGCTGGCCCAACGACGCAATGATCGCTACACAGACCGCAAAAATCACCACAACCAGAGCAATCGGCACAATCTCCTGCATACCGCCGGCCGTAAATTGAACCCAAATATCAACCGGCAGCGTGTATGGGTGATACGCCATAATCATCGTGGCACCGAACTCGCCAATTGCACGAGCGAACGTCAATAAGGTTCCAGAAATGATGGCAGCTTTCGTCAACGGCAAGCTGACATCCCAAAACCGGTTCCACAAACCGCCGCCCAGCACTTTTGTCGCTTCATGCAATTCTTTCGGGACTTCCTCAAACCCTGCCTGTGCAGCAAGGATCATGAAGGGGCTCGTGATATACGTTTGTGCCAAGATTACACCGATGATCGAGTTGGTGAGGGCAATGCCGTGATTACCAAACCATGATCCGATGGTGGTGTACGGGCCGTACAAATCAAGCTGCCCAATACCGCCGACAACTGGCGGCAGTAACATTGGCAGGAGCAGCAATGCTTCAATCAACCGTTTTCCCGGAAAGTTCCGCAGTGACAACAAAAACGCTGTCGGCAAACCGAATACGAGTGCAGCCATTGTGGTAAAGGACGCCGCGATTACGGACGTCCCCAACGAATGCAGGATTTCCTGATTTGAAAAGCTCTGACTCAAGGTTACCTTGCTCACACCGTTGAACAGATGAAGTAACGGCGCCAAAATGTAGAGAAACGGGAGCACCGCAAAGATCACCAAAAGCGTAGGCAACGCGCGTCTAGACAACATTTGACTCGTTCATCATCCCTTGCTCGTTCGTCATCCCTTAGATGAATTAGTTCATCGTGCCTTGTATGAGGTTTTGAAGTCCACTCGGAACATCGGCTTTATTCCCGCCCAACTTGGTTGGGACAGAGGTAAATCCATCCTTCATGAGGATATCATGACCTTGCCCAGACACAAGGTATTGCACAAATGCCGCTGCATCCTTGGGGTCCTTTGATGTCGTCGGGATGGTTATCGTGAACAGAATCGGTGCCCCGTGTTTCACCTTGCCATTCTCTGTCATGGTCGCTTTGGCGTAGGCTGCTTTGTCGTTGACATTACCCAGATTGATGGCGTCTGGGAGTGTAATGTAGGGCACGCCCCATTCAACGGCTTCATGTTTGTAGGCAACGATGGCATCCACTTGCCCTGTCGTAAGTTGCGAGAGAAGCGATTCCTCCGGGAACACCTGCTTTGGGTTTTCGTTGGAACCAAGAATCTGTTTAAACAGGTTTGGCTGATGATAATACGACTGTGCCAGCTCAAACATGTAAATGGTGCTTTCTCCCTTCGGATCAAGCAAGGGATCCGTTCGACCAAATCGGAAACCGGGTTCCTCCATCACTTGATACCAAGGGACAGTCCCCTTCGCTGCAGCTTCGAGTTGTTTTGCAAACGGACTCTTCGGGTTGTATGCGATGACCAGCTGATCCTGAGCGAGTGCCAAGTACCAATTCACCAGGTTGTGATTGCTGGCACCCATCAACATCTTGTCTGCACTTGGCGATGCACTAATGAATACATCCGGGGTGCGCAGACCGGATTTAATCATCTGTGCCAGTGCCGTCGAGCCTGCTCCCTCTCCTTGATATTTGATGTGTAATCGGCTGTCCGCTTGCGGCCCAATCTTTTGCTCCATGACCTTGGTCATTGAGCCCGCATACAATACGGACAAAGGATGAGCATTTGTCGATGCCGAGGAAGTTTGTGTGCTCTGATTTGCCGTGGTCGCTGAGTTTCCTGAAGCCCCCTGTGTCGTGGTTGGATTGGTGCCTGTGTTCGAGCCTGTCCCGCAGCCAGCCAGTCCCCCAACGGTCGCAAGCATTGCGAGACCAACCCATGCTGTCTTTTTCATCGATATCTCCCTCTCCTGGCATCTCAGTTTACGTAACAGTTCTTTATTTACTGACCAACTCGACTGACCAACTCGACTGACCAGCCCGCTGACGGCTGCTTACGATTATTCTTCAGGCCAAGGTGTTTCCCGTCTGGTTCACATCGTAAGGACCGAGGCACTCCAGTTCTCTTCGAAACGAATCTGTCTGGAGCGTTTCGAGCAAAGCCTGAACACCCGTGTGTTTCAGGTAGCCCTTCGGAATCACCAAGGTGCATCGTTCGCGTTGCACCGGTATAAAGTCAAGGCCAAACAGGGCTGCTGCTCCGGCGTGCCCAAGCCCCACGTCTGCCAGGCCCTGAGCCACCGCCTCAGCAACCGCGACGTGGCCTTTCAGTTCAATGTCATAACCTGTCACCTGCGAAGGACTGACCTGTACTGACCCCAGCAGCTCGTCGAACAGTCTCCGCACCCCTGCACCCTGCGGACGATTCACAACACGAAGGCGGCCACTCTGAAGACTCTCTGGCCCAGCAAACCGCAATCGGTCTCCTTTGCGTACCATCCATCCCACTTCGGCCTCTGCAAACGTGATCTGAAGGTACCGTGACGTGTCTGCGGCATCTATCTCGGAGGTACCGTTTGACCTCGTCATCGGATCGATCCGGTGAATCGCTGCCACGTGGGTGTACCCGAGTTCAAGTTCGCGAAGCGCCGCCGCATTTGGCACCTCAAACCAAACTCCCTCGTGACCCCTAGCTTGCTTCGCCACATGCTCCGCCATCAGTCCGAGTCCGGCATCACATCCCGAAATAAACACAACCCCTTCACTCGAAGAACGGCCCGACAGCCACTCCAGCCGCCCTTTAGACGCCCGCGATGAGATGGGATGCACCACTGCGTGGGCCGGATGCAATGCACTGGAAAGTGATGTGGAATCCACAGGTCTGGCAAGCATACGTCCATCAACCATACCGACAAAACTTCGCAAAGCGTCAGAATCCGCGACTGTTGCGGAACCACTAGGGGGAACCGTGTCTACCAAGGAGTCCTCCGCCGGATCAGCAAATAATTCCTCTACGCTTGTCAGCAAAGCCTTCGCAATCCTCATCGCGACGATAGCACTTGGAGACACCTTGCCCGCTTCAATCAGTCCAATCGCTTGACGTGTGACGCCTGCACTTTGGGCCAAAGCTTCTCTCGAAAGGCCAATCTCTTGACGCACCTTCGCGATCCGATTCGGAAACTTCACCCTTCTCCCCCCAGTCCACACACCTATGTAAACTATTATTTATCAACGTAAATTATATTTACAATTTAACATAACAAATGGGCTGGTCAAGGGAAATGTCTGACCAGCCCTGAAATATCCAATTCATCAGTGTCAATAAT
Source organism: Paenalicyclobacillus ferrooxydans (assembly GCF_001399675.1). Lineage (GTDB taxonomy): Bacteria > Bacillota > Bacilli > Alicyclobacillales > Alicyclobacillaceae > Alicyclobacillus_B > Alicyclobacillus_B ferrooxydans. The sequence continues at coordinate 53,902 of NZ_LJCO01000026.1, read as the reverse complement.
TCGGATGTCTTAAAGCGACTCGAATATACCCCTCAACTCTTGGACGATAAGCTCTTGATAGCCGGTTCCCTCACCATAACGTCGCCGGATCTCCGCATACGTCTCTTTTTGCTGCTCTTCATACTCTGGTGCACTCTTGTCCACGTAATGGGTTTTGAAGTAAGCCATCGGTTCCTGCACATAGGCAGGTCTTGGTCCCCACTTGGACAGAACGTTACCTGCTTCATCGAGGATCAACACAACAGGAATAGAGCGCCCGTTGAAGGTTAGAAACTGGTCTATCAGGTCGAGGTTTTGCTCCATGATGAAAAACTCTGTCGGTACTGAAGCCTTCTCCATCACACGCAGTACTACCGGGACGTTGCGGACAACATCTCCGCACCAATCGGCAGCAATGATGGCACACCGAAATCCCTTTCCTGCAAGGGATGAGAAAAATTCCTCGTCCTCTTTTGCTGTCCAAGCAAAGTTGTTATACCAGCCCGAGAATGTGTCCTGATTCCGGGTCATACCATCGATGAATGCAGCAGGAGAAATCCCCTGTCCGAGTTTCGCTGCTAAGTTAATTGGCATACTGTATCCCTCCCTTCCCAAGAATACCCTTCCTTATCTTGCAAGTCCACGATCTTGCAAGTCCACGGAATCTGACCGCCCAATCAATCTGGCAAGCCCACCGAATCGGACAGACCTGCCAAATCTGCAGACCTGCGGAGTTGGACAATCTCCCCGAAATCGGTCACTCAGCTGGTGTATCTTGTGACGCGAGTAGTTGGTCCAGCGCACGTTTTGTATTTCGGATCTCCTCCAAGAGTGTCGCTCGCTGCGACTCCGATTCCGGTTCTTCCTGCCCTACGAGTTGTGCAAGTGTCAATTCCAACTGCCGAATTTGGTTCTCTGTTTCTCGGTTTGTGTACCTCCGGGCTCTTTGTGCTTGCTCGTACTCCTCGTACGTCCCTTCGAACCACCGGGCACATCCGTCTTCAAGAAACAAGAGACGGTTCGCAACCTTTTTAAGCAAATATACATCGTGTGTCACGAGCACCAACGCACCCGGGTAATCGAGCAAAGCCTCTTCGACCCGTTCGCGCGTATCGATATCAAGGTAGTTGGTTGGCTCGTCAAGGACCAGCAAGTTTGCCCCTGACAGGTAAAGATGTACAAATGCCACGCGACATCGTTCACCCATACTGAGTGTGGACAAAGGTTTAAATACATCTTCCCGTCGAAACAAGAATCCTGCGAGAATTGTTCGGGCCCACGACTGAGTCATCCCTGGCAGGTCAAGGAGCGTGTCTAACACGGAGTCGTCAAGATTTTGTCGGCGCAGTTCTTGCACAAAGTAGCCAATTTTCAGTTCCGGATGATGGTAGACTTCGCCCTTGTCAGGCTGCAGTTCACGCGTCAAAGCCCTTAACAAGGTGGTTTTTCCTACCCCGTTCGGTCCAATAATGGCGATCCGATGGTTCCGCTCCACCGCCATCGTGACATTCCTCAACACTTCATGTGGGCCATAACCGATGGTGACTTCTTGCAGTGCAGCAAGGCTGCGTGCCTCAAATTGAGCCGTCTCAAACTCAACTTGAGCCTTCGCTGACTCGCGTGGTCTGTCAACACTGCGATCTTCAAGCCGCGCCAATGCCCGCTCCTTCGCCTTGAAGCGAGTGGCGTTCTTCATAGCACGTTTTTTCAAATAAGGGTTGCGTTCGCCCGCTGCCGCATGTGCCTTTTCATACCACTGCTGGTAACGGTGAATGGCCTCAAGCAAGTCCTGACGCTCGCGCTCTTGTTTTTCATAAAGTGCCGTTTGCGTTTTGATTTCGTGATCGCGGCTCTCCTTGAAGGATTGATATCCACCTTTGTATCGGCGGCATCCTTCCGGCGTGAGTTCAATCACCGCATCAGCAACGTGATCCATCAATGTCCGGTCATGTGTCACAAACAGCACTGTTCCTGCATACTGGCCGAGCCACTCTTCGAGCCATCGAAGCGTGTGTCTGTCTAAATGATTGGTCGGTTCATCCAGGATAAGAGCTCTAGGCTTACGGACCATCAGTCTGGCAAGCTGTGCACGGGTCTTTTGGCCGCCGCTCAGCGCCTGATAGGGGGTGTCCCAAACGCTTTTCGGCAATTGCAGGCGTGTCAATGACACCTCCACTTCCATCTCCCACTCGTAGCCCCCGCCCATCTGATATTGCTCTTGTATCTCTGCATATTGTTCCATCAACCTGTCGATCCGGTGATCCGACACCCCCGCATCCGCTGCCCCTGACATTGGCGCAGTCTCGGTTCCTGAAGCAGTCCCGGTTCCTTGCGTAGTCTCAGAAGAGATCGTCTTGCTCGCCCCTGTCCGTGTATCCTGTGCCACATCTTCAAGCTCTCGTTGGAGTCTGGACAGTTCACTCGCCATTCTTGAGAGTTCGAAGTTGCCGGACCTTACAAAGGAGATGAGGGATACACCCGCATCGACGTGGAGGTCCTGTTCTAACCACCCCCAGTCGTGCAGTGGAATTCCCCGGTGAATCAGACCCCCGTCTAATTCAACCTGGCCCATGATTGCCTTCAGCAGGCTCGTCTTGCCAACGCCATTCTTCCCATATAAAGCTGCCTTTTCTCCATGAAACAATTCGAACGTCACGCCCCTAAAGAGCGGTCTTCCATTCCATTCTTTACAGGCGTCTTCAACGCGCAGCGTCTGAGTCATCGACTTTTGTGCCAACATATTCGTCCATCACATCCCATCCGTACTGAAATCCCAAAGGCTTGTGGGACAACAAAAAATCGCAGGTGGCTGCCTGCGATCACGGACGTGACTGGGTTTGTTACCGGGATATTAAACTCCCCGCTCGAGGCTTCTCAGTATTGCCGGGTCCTCCCCGAAGACGCACACATGGCCGCAACGCCCGTGTCGTACACGCAGCCCTCAAACGCTGACAGCCGCGTCGCAATACCATATGAGCCACTAAGCATCCCAACTCCACTTTGGTTTCCTGTCCGCTCGCCACAGCAGCCCACACCGAACCATCTGTCTGCCCGAAAGGGCAAAGCAACACAGGTGGTCGAGCCTGCAGTGGATTCAATTCATTCGGCGGCGTAACAGGAATTGTACATGGTGTAGAGTTAGATACCTCCGTTCAATTTCATGTAACCCCAGTATATGTGAGATTGAAACCGATACGCAATCCCCTTTTGAAGGTCCTTCAGCCAAGATGCCAAAGAACAACAGCGAGATAAATGGCCGATCCCCACATCATCACAGCCGATCCACGATTCAACCAGACCTTCGCCTGTCCTCGCAATAGCCGCGTCCCTGCCAGATGCCCTGTCAGTGCCAGGGCGAAAAACCAGAGCCAGCTCACTAGAACGCACGCTACTCCGAACGAAAAACGGAGCCGCCAGTTCGTGTACAAAACAGCGCTGCCCCCGATAATCGCCAAGGTGTCCATCCAAGCGTGCGGGTTCAAAAGTGAGGTCGACGCGGCCGTCCAAATTTGCCTCTTTCGGCTCCAAGCCCTGCCACTGGGGTCCAAAGTGCCTTCATCCTCACCATTTACGCGACTGTCACTCGTTTGACCGGGGTTGTCGTCTGAACCTGCATCGGATCGAAAAGTGGACCATCCCATAAACAATAAGAAACCGCATCCGACCACCCCCATCACCAGACGGACAATTGGTGACGTAAAGGACAGTGTCGTGACGCCAAAAATGCTGACCGCTATCAACAGAGTGTCACATAGAGAAGCGGTGATGATTGTCGGCAGCACATTGGAGAACCGCTGATGAACACTGCCTTGAGTAATGACAAAACCGTTTTGAACGCCAATCGGCAGAATTAACCCTAAGGCAAGTAAAAACCCGTGAACAAAAGCGTTACCCAACCTAGTTCCTCCCCAAGTGACCCCTTGCATCTCGAACATGCACTGGGTCCAAGCAACCCCGACGAAAGATTTCCTACAGGCCTTTCATGCGATGGATATCCCCAAGCCGGCGCACCACCGCTTATCAAATGATGGCTTATCCCCCAATTACGGACTGGACGTCCTGCCATACCCGTGTGGCAATCCGCTGATACCCGGCCTGGTTCGGATGAAAGTGATCGATGTAGAGGTATCTCGTCGGGTTGAGCTGAAATAGATCGTAGGTCTGAACCATGAGCACTCCATTGTACTTTGAGACTAAGGCCTGCTCATCTGCGTTCCAAGTCTCAACTATACTGTCTGTCTGTAGCCTTGCACCGGCAATATTCCCATACGGGTTATACAGCCCAATTACCAGCACTGTGGCATTCTTATTGACCGATCGGATGGTGGATAAGACCGCGTTCAGGTTGCTCAGGAACTGGGTTCTGGCCTTGGCAATCCGAGCAGTATGAATGGCGGGAAGCCCTGCTGCATCGTTCAGATCATTTCCCCCGATCGAAATCAACACAAGGTTAGCCGACTGGAGCAGCTGTGTGACCTCTGGCTTGACAACTTCGGTGCGCAACCCTTGCGACGTCAACCCATCGATCCCTAAATTTGCTTGGATCACCGAGTACCCTGCCTGCTTGAGATTTGCCGCAACATCTCCCACGTAGCCCTCTCCCGAGGCGTCACCAAGACCATGTGTCAGGGAATCGCCGAGTGCCACGAGATGGATGGTTTTCGAATTTAACTGAGGCTGTCCAGTCTGCTGAGGTGTACTCCCCTGACTCGCGTTCCCGCCGGTGGATCCTCCGACGGTCCCCCCATTGACGCCCCCGCTTGCGCCTCCCGTGCCGCTGCCGGTGGTCCCACTGCCGCCCCCGGTGCCGCTGCCGGTGGTCCCACTGGTACCTCCGCCTCCGCCGCTGGCCACACTGGTGCCGTTGGTGCCACTCGTTCCGCCTGTCGCACCGAGGATATGCCCTACTGTGCCTCCGAATGCCGCGTAACTGGCGAAGAGAAACCCGCCGATGAGCACGACGGCTGCTGTGATGGCAAGTCCCGAAGCAGACTGAATCACCCTGTCGGACGACTTACGTCGGGGTGGTTTGGGCTGGTTGATGGGTGAATCATGCTTACCTTGAGGGCTGCCTGGCTTGTCCTGTTCCATACCGATTTCCTCCCTGTTCAATGACAGTGTACTATACAGGTAGAACTTTCCGGAATCTGAGGTGGAACACGATGGCCCAACCGGTATTATCGGTTCGCTCCCTCGAAAAGCGGGTGCGCAATCGCACGCTCGTTAAGGATGTCTCATTCGACGTCTATCCTGGACAGGTCTTCGGTTTTCTCGGTCCGAACGGGGCTGGAAAGACCACCACCATCCGGATGATCGTTGGCCTGATTCGACCGACCGCAGGTGAGATTACCATTGGCGGATACAAGGTCCGCACTGACCCTCTGCGCGCCATGCAGGAGGTCGGCTGCATCGTTGAAAATCCAGACATGTACCCGTATCTGAGTGGACGTGAGAATCTCCTCCAACTTGCCAGGATGCAGGGGGTGGAGGCGGTGCATCGGATCGACGAGGTGGCAAAACTAGTCCATCTCGAGGACCGACTTGACGACAAGGTTCGGACCTATTCGCTCGGGATGAGACAGCGGCTCGGCATTGCACAGGCACTCTTGAACAATCCCAAGCTTCTCATTCTCGACGAACCCACGAATGGCCTCGATCCGGCGGGTATCCGCGAACTTCGCACCTTCCTGCAGGCACTCGCGAAGGATGGCTTGGCAGTATTCATCAGCAGCCATCTGCTGTCAGAGATAGAACTCCTGTGCGATCACGTTGCCATCATCCGCGACGGCTCGGTCATCAAGACGGGAGCCATTGACACCCTCCTCGCCGGAACGGCTGATGATGTGTCTTGGCGTGTGGACAAGCCGGATGCAGCACGGCGGGTGCTGGAAGATGTGCTGCGTTCCCATGGCATTGTCGCGGAAGTCACCGAATCAACCAAGGGCAGTCTGATTTGCAGAATGACAGACGACTTGGTAGCCGAAGCGGTTTCCAATCTGGAAGCCCACGGCTGTAAGGTATTTGAAGCAGCACGGCGACGCATCTCGCTCGAGGACTTCTTCCTTCAAACAACCAGCGGGGCTGCAGTTTGAGACACGTCCGCAGGCAGCGATAGTTCCAATGCTGCTTCCGGGGACGGTTCCAGTAGTGCGTCCAGTAGTGCTTCCAGCGATAGTTCGATGACGGATTTTCGAGCAAGGCGGTGAGTGGATGTTTTGGCAACTGGTGTCCAACGAGATCGTCAAAATGCTGCGCAAACGCCGCTTCCAGGTGGTCATGGCCATCCTTTTGGTGCTCATGGCTGTGTTCTCCTACGCAGAGCACGAGGCTATCCTTGTCATGGTTCGCCAACTGGGAACCACAGACTGGCACGTTCGCTTGCAGCAAGAAATCACGCATGATCTGAATCGCTTGCACAACCCGTTTGCATCGGCGGCTGAAAAAGCGGGCATCCAGGCTACGCTTGCCGAGGCACAGTACGAGTTGTCACACAACATCAATCCCTACGCACCGGGCGCACCGAGCTTCATGCACACGTTTATGGATGAAGGCATCACACTGCTGATCCCCCTCTTTGTCATCGTCATTGCATCCGATATGGTGTCATCTGAAATGAGCGGCGGCACGATTAAGATGCTGCTCACCCGTGGTGTCTCCCGCACAAGAATCCTGGCGAGCAAATTGGTGGCGCTGTTTCTGCTCGTGGCGATGCTCTTTGCGGCGATCGCGATCACCTCCTACGTGGTATCTGGTGCGTTTTTTGGTTACGGCGGGTTTGGACTGCCGGTCATCATGGGCTTCCAGACCAGTGCGAATGGCACCGTAGACATCAGTCATGTTTACACCCTGCCGCAGTGGGAATACCTGTTGATGACGTTTGGGCTCGGATTCTTCGCTTGCCTGGCTGTCGCTTCGCTCGCGTTTATGGTGTCGACGCTGGTCAGATCGACAGCCTCGAGTATGGGTATCATGATGGCGGGCCTCATCGCAGGAACGCTTTTGACGGCTCTCGCAAGCAACTGGACCTTGGCGAAGTACCTGCCAGTCGTGAACCTGCAGCTAATGAACTATCTCAACGGCACTCCGCCGCCGGTGGCAGGGATGACATTCGCATTCTCGCTCGGAGTCCTCGTGATCTGGTCGGCAGCAGCACTTGTCATCAGCTTTCAGGTTTTCGCTCGCAAGGACATCATGGGTTAATTCCAGTCAAGCAGGAATCATGCGTTTTCATGTATAATTTGCGGTAACACGCCAAAAAAACAATTGACTGCGAGTCGAGTCTGAAATCTCGGGACCCGCTTCGGCCGTACATGGGGTTTGGCTTCAGAGATGAGGTTTCTGTGTTGGGACCAAAGCGTACGTACGGCATCGGATCGACTCAACCAGAAAGGATAATGGAAATGGTTATCAAGCCAAAAATTCGAGGGTTTATCTGCACAACGGCACACCCAGTGGGATGCGCCAAACACGTAGAAGAACAAGTGGAATATGTAAAAAGTCAGCCCAAGTTTGAGGGACCGAAGAAGGTACTGGTCATCGGCAGCTCAACAGGATACGGTTTGGCATCCCGAATTGCCGCAGCCTTTGGGGGCGGTGCGGATACGATTGGCGTGTGCTTTGAGAAGCCAGCCAGCGACAACCGCACAGCAACCGCAGGTTGGTACAACACCGTTGCCTTTGAGGAGATGGCACGTGACGCAGGCCTGTTTGCTGCGACTGTAAATGGCGACGCGTTTTCGGATGCGATTAAGGCGGAGGTCATCGACCTGATTAAAGAACACTTTGGACAAGTCGATCTCGTTGTCTACAGCCTCGCTTCCCCTCGCCGTACACATCCCAAAACGGGTGAGAGCTTCTCTTCCGTGATTAAGCCGGTGGGACAGGCTTTCACAAGCAAAACTGTCGACGTTCACTCAGGCAAGGTTTCGGAAGTAACCATCGAACCTGCGACAGAAGACGAAGTGAAGAATACCATTGCTGTCATGGGCGGAGAAGATTGGGAAATGTGGATCAACGCGCTCGACGAAGCGGGTCTCCTGGCGGACAACGCGACGACGGTTGCGTACTCATACATAGGTCCTGAGCTCACCTACGCGATTTATCGTGAAGGAACGATTGGCCGTGCCAAGGACGATCTGGAAGCCACCGCCAAGCGGATGAACGCCAAGCTCAGCGGCCGCGGCGGAAGGGCGCTGGTGTCGGTCAACAAGGCTGTCGTGACACAGTCGAGTTCTGCGATTCCAGTTGTACCGCTCTATATCTCCATCCTGTTTAAGCTGATGAAAGAACAAGGTCTGCACGAGGGATGCATCGAGCAGATGTATCGTATGTACAAGGACCGCCTGTACGTGGGTGCACCTGCCCCGACGGATGATGCGGGACGCGTACGTTTGGACGATTGGGAGATGCGTCCCGAGATCCAGGCTGCAGTAATGAAAGCGTGGAGCGAGATCGACGCGGAGAATCTGATGCAGTTGTCCGACCTCGAAGGCTACCGCGCGGACTTCTTGCGCCTGTTTGGGTTTGGCATCGAAGGCGTGGACTATGAGGCGGACGTGAACCCTGACCTGCAGTTGCAGGCGCCAGGCAGCGCGAAGTAAGAAGGCGAAATAGGCGGCCGAAGTCAGAAGGCGCTGTAAGATGAGGCTGTAAGTAGAGGCTGTAACTAAGAGGCTGTAAGTAGAGGCTGTAAGTAGAGGCTGTAACTAAGAGGCGGAGTAAGAAACCATACTATGAAGGCACAGTAAGAGGGCGTAGTAAGGGGCGAAGTAGCCGTCGCCTCAGACGGGACGACCGAACTTACGCTAGACGACAAACTGCTTTGGGCCGCGCAGGTTTCCTGCGGGGCCCTTTCAGTACAAGGGATGTAGAGAAATTATAGAGATTATAGAGATTGTAGGGATATGCGGTATGAGCCCCTAGGGGGCTCATGAAACGTGTTTTGAAGGCCTAGTCTTTGGAACTTCATTCAACAACGGACAAAATGTCCGTTGTTACCACATTTTCCTGCTTCGCCGAGTAAACAGCGAACCTCTTGTTCGCTCCGGGCTCATTTGGGCCGGATCTCGCCTCAGCAGAGGAACTCAGTTCCGCTAAATCCGACGGTCACGCTCATCTCGCCTCAGCAGAGGAACTCAGTTCCGCTAAATCCGACGGTCACGCTCACCTCGCCTCAGCAGAGGAACTCAGTTCCGCTAAATCTGCACGCCACGCTCATCTCGCCTCCACAGAGGAACTCAGTTCCGCTAAATCCGACGGTCACGCTCACCTCGCCTCCACAGAGGAACTCAGTTCCGCTAAATCCGGCGGTCACGCTCATCTCGCCTCCACAGAGGAACTCAGTTCCGCTAAATCTGCACGCCACGCTCACCTCGCCTCCACAGAGGAACTCAGTTCCGCTAAATCCGGCGGTCACGCTCACCTCGCCTCAGCAGAGGAACTCGGTTCCCTTCCGCTGCCACCCTGACCACGGGGGCCTCCTGCTAGCGGAAGAAAGTTCCCTTATGCGGCCTGAGTGCTTGCCGCCGTGCACGCCTGCCCACGCCTGCCCACGCATGCCCACGCTGCCCACGCTGCCCACGCTGCCCACGCTGCCCACGCATGCCTCTGCCCTACCCGTTGATCCCCTTCATAGACAGCGACAGCCGCTGCTTTTGGACGTCCACCTGGATGACGCGCACCTGCACGATGTCACCGACAGCAACCACATCCATCGGGCGCCGGACGAACCTGTCTGCCAATTGTGAGATGTGCACCAGGCCGTCGTTTTTCAGCCCGACGTCCACAAACGCGCCAAAGTCAACCACATTCCGGACGGTGCCTGTCAACACCGTGCCTACCTCAAGGTCCTCCAACTTCAGCACATCCGTGCGCAGGATCGGAGGCGGAACGTCCTCACGCGGATCACGCCCTGGCCGCTCCAACGCCTCAAGAATATCCCGCAGCGTAGGCAAGCCCACCTCGAGTTCCTGACTTAACGCCTCGAGCGAGTCTGTCCGAACCCTGTTCAGCCACTCCGCCCGTTGCTCAGCCACCAGCAGGTCTGAGGCTGGCGTCCCCGTGCGATCCAACAGGCGATGCACCACCGCGTAGGACTCCGGATGAATCGGCGTGCTGTCGAGCACCTCGTCCCCATCGAGGATACGGAGGAAGCCAACGCACTGCTCCAACGTCTTTGGTCCAAGCCGCGGAACCTTCGCCAGCTGTTTGCGCGTCTTAAACCGCCCATTCTCATCCCGGAATGCCACGATATTTTTGGCAACCGTCTTGTTCAGTCCAGCCACGTACGACAGAAGGCTTGGTGATGCCGTGTTCACATCCGCGCCGACTTGGTTGACGGCCGTCTCGACCACACCCGTCAAGGCCTCATCGAGCAACTTTTGAGAGACATCATGCTGATATTGTCCGACGCCAACCGACTTCGGATCGATTTTGACCAGTTCCGCAAGCGGGTCCTGCACACGCCTCGCAATCGAGATGGCGCTGCGTTCTGAGACATCGAGATCGGGAAACTCTTCCTTCGCCAAGACAGAAGCCGAGTACACGCTAGCCCCCGCTTCTGACACAATCAAATAGGGCACGGTCGATCCGGTGCGCTCCATGTACTCTCTCGAGCACTCGGCGATGAAGTCCTCCGTCTCCCGCGACGCCGTCCCATTTCCGATAGCCATCAAGCTGATGCCGTACTTCTCGATGAGCCCGTGAACTACGCGCTTCGCTTCCTCCACTTTGCTTAGCGGCGGTGTTGGATAGATGACCTTCACCTCGAGCAATTTGCCGGTGTCATCGACCACGGCCAGTTTGCAGCCGGTGCGGTACGCCGGATCGACACCCAGCACCACTCGCCCATGCATCGGCCGCTGCATCAGCAGGTTTCTCAGGTTCTCACCGAAGACAGCCACGGCTTGGGCCTCCGCGCGCTCCGTGAATTCAGCGCGGATCTCCCGCTCGATGGCAGGCGCAATCAGGCGCTTGTAGGCATCGACCACCGCCTCGTACTGCAGCTGCTGTGCGTACGACAATTCGGCTGCATCGGGTAGGTTACGGCCCACGCGCGATCCGATCCGGTTCCCGACAGCGGATCCTGCATTAGCCCGGTCCAACACGTGTTGTTGGAGCAGGTGACCGTGAATCTGGTCTTCCGGTGCCTTGATGGTGACTTTGAGAAAGCCGTCGCGTTCACCTCGGTTCATGGCGAGCACCCGGTGCGGAGGCAGTTTGCCCAATGCCTCCTCGTAGTCGTAGTACATCTCGTACACGCTCTCTTGCGATGCATCTGTCGCCACACTGCGGGCCGTACCGCTTTGAATCGTGGTCCGGCGAATCCACTTACGCGTATCTGCATCGTCGGCGACGATTTCTGCGAAAATGTCCATCGCACCTTGCAGTGCTGCATCCGGCGTTTCAACCCCCGCCTCTGCATTCACATACGCCTTAGCCTCCGCCAGGACCTGGTCCTGGCCGAACCGGGCATTTGAAGGCGCGAGCAACCAATTGGTCAGCCCCTCGAGTCCCCGTTCCTTGGCGATCATCGCCCGCGTTCTGCGCTTCGGCCGGTATGGCCGGTAAATATCGTCCACCTCAGCGAGCGTCGCGGCACTGAGCACAGCACTGACCAATTCCTTCGCCTGCTTCTCGTCCGTAAACGCACCGTGCTCCTCAAGCAGTCTGACAACATCCGCTTTGCGCTGGTAGAGGTTTTGCTCCTGCTCATAGAGGCTGCTAATCTGGCGCAGTTGGTCTTCGTCGAGTTCCCCCGTCATCTCTTTTCTGTAACGAGCAATGAATGGAATGGTGTTGCCTTCGGAGAGCAGTTTGATGGCGGCCTTGACCTGCGTGGTCTTCAACTTCAGCGTCGTAGCGATACTCCGGTCATAGTCAGGGGTCTGCAGTTCTGGTACTTTCCAATCGGTCAACTGTATGTACTCCTTTGCAAAAGGGATGAATCAAACGTGATGACATGAACGACTTCAAAAGCGGGTAACACCAATCTGGTGCGTGCCTGTGTATTCGTTTGGTCCGTCGCCCATTATACAACATCCGTATCGGTGCACTCGTGCAACGACGTGCAAACCCCAGCCCACCCCAGCCACCCCAGCCAACCCCCGCTCAAACCCGCCCCAGCCCAGGCAGGGATTCACCATCCAATCAGCGAAAATTACAGCGATGCAAGCGACGCATTTGAAAGGGGCTAAACTCAATGGGATTGGAAGGATATATCACTGTTGAAGGCGGTCGTGTCTGGTATGACCGAGTCAGCAGTGAGAACCATAATAAAACACCGTTGCTCGTCCTGCACGGCGGGCCAGGCAGCGCTCATCTTGGCATGCGCCCACTGGAAACCCTCGCTGATGAACGAGAGGTCATTTTCTACGATCAACTCGGCTGCGGACACTCTGATCGCCCAACAGATAAATCACTCTGGACCACCGAACGATACGTCGAAGAACTCGCCACGTTGCGAAAAGAATTAAATCTCTCCGATGTACACATCCTTGGTCACTCCTGGGGTACGATGTTGCTGTGCGATTACCTGCTCACCAAACCAACAGGTGTGCGAAGTGCGATTTTCTCGAGCCCATGTCTATCCGCCCCCCGCTGGGTCGAGGACGCGAACCGCTACCGTGAAGACCTCCCCGCAGAGATTCAAACCGTCTTGACCCGATGCGAGGAAAACGGCACCACAGACTCGGAAGAATACGAGAAAGCTGCAGAGGTCTACATGAAGCGGCACGTCTGCCGCGTTGAAGTACCAAAAGAGGCTCGAGAGGCTCGAAAATGGGCTTTTGGGGAAGAAGTTTACCAGACCATGTGGGGACCCTCGGAATTTCATGCAACCGGTGTATTAAAGACCTATGACCGCACAAATCGGCTGCACGAAATCAAGGAACGTTCACTGTTTGTTTGCGGCGAGTATGATGAGGCAAGTCCTGATTCGACAAACTACTACCACTCGCTCGTCGCGGGCTCAGAGTTCCGGGTGATGACCGGATGCTCCCACTCGCCGTTGCGGGAAGACCCTGACGCGTATCTGGCACTGATCCGTGCCTTCTTAAACCGCATGGACGCTTAACGACAGACGCACCGCACGCTAACAGCATCACAGGCCAACAGCAGCACGCAGCTTGAGATTGATTTTAAGCTCGCACGTGAGCATAGCCAACCAAACTCACTGTAAAGCAAAGGAGGTCACCTGATGAAGAAGATCGTGTTTACACTCCAACTGACTCAACCACAACTCAAACGCGTGCAGGACATCGCCCAAGGATGGGAGATTGTCAGTGGAAAAGATAAGACTGAGTGGCAGCATCACCTGAAAGATGCGCTCGTGATTGCCGGATGGAACGGCACCGTGCAGGAAGCTTTTCTTGCCGATCCCGATTTTGCCGTCAACTGGGTGCACAACTGGGGGGCTGGAGTGGACAGACTCCCCTTAGAGGCCTTTCAAGAACGCGGGGTGACACTGACCAACTCGAGCGGTGTGCACGCCTATCCTATTTCCGAAACCATCCTCGCTTTCATGTTGGGGATGACCCGGAAAATTCACGCATACGTTCGCAACCAACAACAACATATCTGGCACCACGCAAATCTGTCTGCCGAAATGCACGGAAAGACAGTCGGCATTTTGGGTGTCGGTGCAATCGGTCTCGAAACCGCTCGTGTTTGCAAGGCGTTTGGCATGGACGTACTTGGCGTTCGGCGATCCGGTGCACCGTCCGAGTTTGTCGACAAGATGTACACAATGGATGACCTATCCACGGTGCTTGCTCTGTCCGACTATGTCGTGAACACGCTGCCGCATACCAAAGAGACCAATCACATGATGGGTCAGTCCGAGTTTACAGCCATGAAGCCGTCTGCCTTCTACATCAACATTGGCCGGGGTGGTACCACTGACGAGACCGCACTCATTAACGCCCTCCAAAGCGGACAAATTGCAGGTGCGGGACTCGATGTGTTTGAGACGGAGCCGCTTCCCGTTGAGAGCCCCTTATGGGACATGGAGAATGCGATTCTGACGCCGCATACATCGGGATCGACGGAACACTATAATGATCGCGCGCTGGATATCTTCACAGAAAATCTGGCGCAGTTCGTTGTCGACCGAACCGTCTCGAGAAATGTTGTGAATCTCGAACTCGAGTATTAAGCTGTCAATCCGCCTCGTAGGTATAATCGGAGTGATATTTCATCTTCCAAGCAGTAAAGGAGGAGTGCGAAGGTGGTGCAAGCTGTTGTTTTTGACGCGTACGGTACCCTGTTTAACGTGCAAAGCGTAGCCATCGCGTGTGACAAAGAGTACCCCGGCAACGGAGAAATCATCAGCCGCATTTGGCGCCAAAAACAGCTGGAGTACACATGGCTGCGCCCCTTGATGAATCGCTATGTCGGCTTTGACAGAGTCAATCGGGACGGCTTGCGGTTCGCCCTCCGACAGCTCCGCCTCAGTTTTGATGAAGCCCTGGTTGAAGAACTCGCGAACACCTATCTGACACTCCCGCCGCACCACGAGGTTCCGAAAGGACTTCGGCGCATGACCCAGCTCCGCCGCTTTATCCTTTCCAACGGTACAGAAGAAATGTTGACGAAATTGGTCCAGAACAATCATCTTGAGGGAGACTTTGAAGGGATCCTGAGTGCGGATGGCGTGTTGACGTATAAGCCCGATCCGGCGGTGTACACGCTCGCCGTTTCAGCCGCCAAGCTGCCCAAAGAAGACATTCTCTTCGTCTCCTCGAACGGCTGGGATGTGGCTGGGGCAAAGTCGTATGGATTCACCGTTGCCTGGGTCAACCGCAAAGGCAGTGCCCCTGAGGAACTTGACGTAGTGCCGGATTACGAGGTTCGCGATCTCGTTGAGTTGACGAACATCATCAACAGTTGACGTGAAGCAGACACCAGAAGCCTGTTAGGCCGGCCAGACGTTGCTCTGGCCGACCTTTTCTTCGCGGCTGTGCTGCCCCTCATAAGCTGCCCCTCATAAGCTGCCTTATAAGCTGCCCCAGACTGCATGAGGATTGCTGCATGATTACTTTACTGAGTGCACCCGTGAGGTTAATGGCTCGCTGATTTCCATTCCTCCACATACTCTTCCAACACGCTGTGCAGTTCTTTACCGATTCGGCTGTAGGCCTCGTCAGCCAGGTTTGCCAAAGATACGCGGATAGACCAGGTCGGTCCGCGAAATCCGCCGCCGTTTAAAAGCACGATGGAACAGTTCTCTGCCAGTCGAAACAGAATGTCGACAGGCTCATAGTTGTCTTGCAGATAATCGACAAACGCTTGACTGTAGTGTTCCGCCGCCCACCAAGCGAGATCAAACTCAGTGTAATAGTATGCGCCGTATTCTGGCTCCGGCATCTTCAGGTCAAGACCGTCATACAGCAGTTTCATTCGGCGCCGACAGATATCCTTCGTCAGTTTTTGATAGCGATTCTCAGTATCAAGGACATCGAATGCTGCAAACAAAGCCATCTGTACCTGTTGCGGCGTGGACAGGCCTGCAGTGTGGTTCAGCGCCACCTGCCTGCTGTCTGCAACCAGTCTATCCACGAAGGACAGTTTTTCCGGGTGCTGTGTCAGTGAAGCGTATCGGCGATTCAGTTCCTCTTTTTGTTCCTCTGGCAGTCGGCTGAGCAACGTATCGAACACGTTCTCCTTGCTGACCGCGATGACACCGAGTCGCCAACCCGTCACGCCAAAATACTTGCTCAGTGAATACACACCGATTGTGTTCTCAGGCAGCCCTACCATGAGTGAGCGATATCCATCCACAAAAGTTCCGTACACGTCATCAGAGATGATCATCAAATCTGGATTGTCGCGCTTCACGATGTCCTGCAGGTACTCAATGGATGTTGGATCCATGGCGACAGACGGGGGATTGCTCGGATTGACCATAAATAAAGCGCGGACCGAACGGTCTTTCAGTTTATCGAGCTCAGATGATGGATACTGCCACGAATGCATCCCGCTGTCCGTTCTTCCCGTTGCCCGGATGTCTACTACGTCGAAGTTGTACCGATCCAGCTGCGGAATCTCAAGATAGGGCGGAAAAATGGGTACCATGACCGCAATTCTGTCGCCGGGAGACAACAGATGGTTAGCCAAAAATGAATCGAACAGATAACACATTGCGGCTGTTGCACCTTCCACAGCGAATAAGTCAAATGTCTTCATTTTGGTGTCGGCGCCGTGTTCCTCCATCGGATACAGCCGCTTGACCAGAAACTGGTGCACCACCTTTTCCATATGAACGAGCATCCTGTCCGGCTCTGGGTAGTTGTCTCCAATCAGCCCATCGGCCAGTTCATGCACCCAGTTATCGGGATCGAACCCAAGCTCGAAAATGCCCCAATCAACAATCTGAACGAGCAAAGACATTCCAGGCCTGTCACTGTGCTCATTGGCATAAGTCGTAAACCTTTTTGCGATCCCGATCGGATCCGGCATGCCCGCCAGGTTGCCCTCATCCCACACACGTCGGCTCTCTGAAAGTGCAAACTCCCCAAGAGCAAAAAAAGCTTCGCGAGGTGCAGCTGCAATCCAGTTGGGGTTTCCACGGCCAGCGTTCAGCATGGTACGCATGGGTTTTTTCTCGTGCTCTTTGGCAAGCCGGATTAGCTCGTCTTTGAATTCGAAGGGACTGATGGTCTCATAAGAACGCTCCATTTCACGGCGCTTGCGGGTATCTACATTCAAAAAAACCTCTCCTTTATGTCGGTCGTTCATGATGTCCGTCGTTCATGATGTCGGTCGTTCATGATGTCGGTCGTTCAATTTATGCCGGTCCTGTGGTCGTTTCAATGATGCGGGTGCTGTGGGTCATTTCGCTGACGTATATCGTTCAATGGAGCCAACTGAGCACCTCGTCTGGCTCGGCAATCAGACGGCCGTAGTACTTCAGCGCACGAAAGTTGTGGATCTCACGACAAACCGTCGCCATTTGTTTCAGGATAGACTTTTCGCCGTCTTCGTTTGGTGTCCAGTAATAGATGTCCATCGTGTACGGCGTTCCGTCGTCATCGGAGCGAGTGTACTCAATGTGCTCAGCTTTTTGGAACCCGTTTTTCTCATAAAAGCGGATCCGGCCGACAGTATCCGAATCATCCCCGTCCGGAGGCTCCACCTCGAGAATGATGTTCTTGTGTCGGCGTTTGAAGGTGTCGAGTACTTTCGTACCAGTGCCCTTTCCGCGCGTTTTGGGACTCACGAGCAGATAATCAATAAAGATGAAATCTGGAAACTCTGCGTACGTCACGACGAAATCCTCTTCTTCGTGAACTTTGTAAGCCTCGTGATGATCAATCAGGTCATTTAACTGACCCTCGTGTTTCATTTCATGCTCAGGAAAGTAATTGGACAGCCGATCGTAAAAACTCATCAGAATCCCCACCTCGTTTATCTGCCCCTTAATATGATGAGTTCACCTCAGAACCATACTTAGAACAGTCCTTGGCTCCGGCTCGTGTCGTGCTTGAACTTTGAATTTGCAAAAACACAAAAGATCGACGGCTGCATCACACGCTCTCAACAATTCCGGCTTACAATGAACTTGACCAATTCTTCAATGTAACCTCCCGAGCAGAAGCTGTCCGACTGTGAGGGAGGGACTTTTTCTTTCGTTCTAAGGATTTGAGGAAGCAGGAATACCCTTTTGGGATAAGCCATACTTTTAGGATGAACATCAAGGGCAAGCAAGGAGAGCGAATGAACATGACCAAGGAGCAGTGGACTGTTTCGAGTGTCTTGAAAGCCGTCTTTCTAAGTATGAGCGGCCTAGGGAGCAGTACGAGTGTCATGTCTAGAGCGGATTTTGACAACGCCCAATTGTCGGATCGTCATAAGACCCTGACGAGAAGGTCAACTTCAGTCCCTGGCGGTCTACTGAAGCAATCAGGGAAAGTGGGAGAAGAGACTAACGAACAGCGTATTTTGCCTCACTAAACGGATCGCGAAAAACCATTCATTGTAAAATCGGTATAAGTGTGGTATCCTTTTTATGTTGAGCAGGTTTACGTGTATTGCCGAGACAAATTTGGGTGTCTACATTCCCCGTGCACTACCAGTGGTTTAGATTCATCAGGCGCGGTCTTCGGAGCCGCATGGTCGCTCGAGAGGTTGGGCTTGCGACGTTTCTCAACTGTAATGAAAACCTGACAAAAACCCAAAGGCGGACACCACAAGGTGCCCGCCTTTTCTATATCATGAATGATTCCCTGCACTTGCACTTACCGACCGACCTTCATCTTCCAACCTGCACTGGCCATCTTGCGCCGGACGTAAGCGATCTGCCCACGCAGCGGTACCCCAACGGGGCAGTTGTCGTCACAGGCCATCAGGCCGATGCATCCAAACACACCGTCCTCACTGCCCACGACTTCAAAATACTCCTGCTCAGTCCGCTTGTCCCGCGGGTCAACCATGAATCGAGCGACGCGGTTAATACCAGCAGCTCCGATAAACCCCGGACGGATGTTGGCCGTAGCGCAGCCTCCAATGCAGCAGCCACACTCGATGCAACGCTCTGCCTCGTAAATCTTTAGAGCCTCTTCGTTATCCATGCGTTCCTCTTGCTTGGTCGGATCAAACTCGGAATCATCATGAACCCAGGATTCGGTTCGGATAGACATTTCACGGAACCAGGTTCCGGTGTCTACAGACAAATCACCGAGCAGCTTAAACACTGGCAGAGGGAGCAGCGTCGTTACATCAGGCAGGTCCTTCGTCAGCGTTCGGCATGCCAGAGTCGGTCTACCGTTGACGAGCATGCCGCACGATCCACAAATCGATGCCCGACACACAAAGTCAAAACGCAGACTTGAATCCTGTTCTTCACGAATTTTGTTCAATACCACAAACAGGGTCATGCCGGGCTCTTCAAAAAGCTTAAAGTCCTGTAAGTGTGGTTTGACTTCGGGCGTTTCGGGGTTGTATCTCATAATCCGAAACGTCAGTTCACGTCCAGCCATTCTTGTGTCCTCCCATCCACCTCTTATTGCTTGACCAGAGGTTTCGCTCCTGCTGTGGCTTCGCCATATCCGCGGTCTCCCGGGGGTGACTCGGTGATCTTCACCGGTTCATACTCCAGTTCCGGCCCTTTCGCACCTTCTCGCCAGTAAGCCAGCGTGCGTTTCAACCAGTTCTCGTCATCACGCTTCGGATAGTCTTCGCGGAAGTGGCTGCCTCGGCTCTCAGTCCTCGCGAGTGCACCCGTAGCAATGGTAAGGGCCAGGCGAATCATGCCAGGCAGTCGCAGCGCGAATGCAAGTTCAGGGTCTGCACCCTTACCCTCACCGCGGAGTTTGATGTACTTCGCCCGTTCATTGAGTTCCTGGAGTTCATGAACGGCTTCTAACAGGTGCTCTTCGGTGCGGAACACGTGAACGTTGGTGTTGAGCGTGTGTTCCATCCGATTACGTAGGTCGTAGACGTTCTCTGTCCCTTTTCGCTCGCGCAGCTGTTCGATCCGCTTCTGCTGAATCAAGAGATGGTCTTCCACAAGCGAAGTAGAAACTTTAAGCGACACATCTTTGGTGTATTCTGCGATTTTCTCGCCGATAATCTTGCCCGCGACGACGGTCTCTGCAAGCGAGTTTCCGCCAAGCCGGTTGAATCCGTGCAAGTCCCAGCATGCGGCTTCGCCAAGCGCCCAAAGATTTTTCAAGCCGTAGGCCTGTCCGTCGATATTGGTCCGGATGCCGCCCATGCTGTAATGCTGTGTCGGGCGCACCGGGATGAGTTCGTGCACCGGATCGATCCCGTTAAACTGACGGCAGATGGTCGCAATCTCACGCAAGTTTGTATTGATGTGTTTTGCCCCAAGGTGCCTGATGTCGAGCCACAGGTGTTGACCATAAGGGCTGTCTACACCGTACCCGGCCCGAATGTGTTGAATCATGCGCCTTGACACAACGTCACGAGATGCAAGTTCTTTCTTGTTTGGCTCGTAATCTGGCATGAAGCGGTAACCGTTTTTGTCAAGTAAGTATCCGCCATCGCCGCGAGCGCCTTCGGTAATCAGGATCCAGGACGGAACAATTCCGGTTGGATGGAACTGAACAGCTTCCATATTGCCAAGCGGAACAACGCCTGTATCATAGGCAATCGACATACCGGTTCCTTCGTTAATTACAGCATTCGTAGAGGCGCCGTATAACCTGCCATAGCCGCCTGTCGCAATGACCGTCGACTTGGCGGTGTAGACGCGCAGCTGACCAGTCCGGAGGTCTCTGACAATCGCGCCGTAACAGGTCTCCCCATCATGGATCAAGCTAAGGGCCTCTACCCTGTCGTGAACGGTAATCCCGTATTTCTGAACAATACTGTCCATGGTATAAAGAACCGTATGTCCAGTGCCATCCGATGTATAACAGGTGCGCCACTTAGCTGTACCGCCAAAGTTACGGGCTGAAATCAAGCCAACCTTCTCGGGGTCTTCATGGATCTCTTTGCCGTCATAAACGCGCTTTTCAAGTGTGACGCGGTTCCATGGCACACCCCAGTGAGCCATCTCACGCATGACAATCGGAGCGGTATCCGCAAAAATGCGGGCTACATCCTGTTCGCACCCCCAGTCCGAACCCTTGACCGTATCCATAAAGTGGACATCCGGACTGTCCCCTTTTCCCATGGCTGTGTTTCCAAGTGACGCCTGCATACCGCCTTGAGCGGCCGAACTGTGTGAACGTCTTGGCGGTACCAGACTCAGCAGCGTTACATTTAACCCGTTGCGCGCGGATTCAATGGCGGCACGTTCTCCAGCCAATCCGGCTCCGATGACCAGCACATCAGTAACAAACATCTCGTATTGCCCCATCTATCCTTACGCCCCCAAACTGTACAGGATCCACAGAGACACACCGCCAACGACGATAAACAGGACGCTGACGACGTTGAGTACTCGCTTCATGCTGTAGCGATTGACAAATCCCCACTTTACAAGGATGCGGTACAATCCCACGCTGGCGTGGTACTCAGAGAGCAGCAACAGAACAATGTAGAATACAAGAAATCCAGGGTTCGCTACGCGCAGGGAGCTGAGGTGCACGTTGATACCTGCGAACGATACAATTGCAATATGAACGACGGCGAGTACGATAATGGCGGATCCGGTGATGGACTGAAACACCCATGACCATGTGTCCCCGTGGTGAATCAATTTCGCATGTTTCCAAACGACCCTCTGTTCCGCGTACTGCCGCGGCATGCGTCGAAGGACGGCTCCGACGTGAGTACCAAAGACCAGTACCAGAAAGACAATGGTAAGTGGTAACAGTCCATAACGATCCATAAAGCCCGCTAACGCATTAAAAGAGCCTTGCCCAAGCCAGATTGAAGCCACAAACAACATGTGCGCCCACAAAAAGAGAACCAAAAGCAGTCCGCTCACCATCTGGGCTGTCTCAACCAGGAAGTCTCCCCGCGGGTTGTACGACATTGCCTTTTGCAGTTGCATCAGACGCATTCCCTCCTTGGTATCTGTCTTCGATGATGACGGCTCCGCAGACTGAACAGATTCTGAATGGAACTCTGAGTTCGTAATCATCATCGGTGAAATTCGGCAAATCCGGTCTGACTTCGACAACAATGGGAGCGCCACAACAACGGGACTGTTCCATCTACCTCTCCCCCATGAAGGCAAGTCTTTGAACAAGAACGTGCTGCAAGCAGAGCCGAGGTTTTGACTGTCCGAATCCCCACCCTCTTTTGCCTCGAAGTCCCCGGCGAATGATCCTGTGGAACAAAGCTGAAAGCGATTGCAATTGCAGTTCGCGCGCCTGCTTCGGCTTTGACAGGGGAACGCGCACCCCTCATGCCATCTCCAGCAGAATCAACATCCATTCCCAGTTGTGTGACCGCCGCCGCGGCGGAGTCAGACCTGACTGCTCAGAGCCAGGAAATTGTTGGGCGTTCAAACAACCGCAGACTCTGGATTCAATCAAATCTTAGAGCAATCCGAAAAGGGCAAGGAGGGCAATGTGAACTATTTTGAATAGTCCAGCAGACTTGGATAAAATCATCGGAAAAACTCTCGAAATAAAAAATAAAGCCGTATAGACTTGTAACATTAGGTAAGAAACAAAAAAGTGGCGTGCGCATTGCCGAAGCAACCCACACACCACTTTTTTCGTACCGTTTAAGAGGTCTGACCTCTTTACTTTTTCAACACGTCGTGGTCAACATAGCGCTCGCCGTTCATTTCGCTGATGATATTGATGGCGACCTTGGCACCGTCACCTGACGTGATAATCGTATGCATGCTGACGCCCGCAATTGTTCCGGCAGCCCAGATACCATTGATGCTGGTCTTCCCCTCGGGATCGACATCGACAATTGTCTTCACCCGTGGCTCAGTCCCAGGCTTCGTGGCTACCCCAATCTTCTCAGCGAGGCCTGTGTACATACCCGTGGCAATAATCACATGCTTGGCCTCATACGACCCCTTGTCTGTCACAACCTGCAATCCGTCGCCCTGTTTGACGACGTCCGTCACTTCAGCAATCACAATTTCCGCACCGTGTTGCTCGGCCTGTTTTTTGCCTGCATCAACCAGGTCCGGTCCGGAAATGTTTGGTGCTCCATAGTGATTCTCAATCCAAGCTCGTCTCGTGACACTCTGCTCATTATCAAAAACAACGGTCTTCTTTCCTGCCTTCGCAGTAAAGATGGCTGCACTTGCGCCCGCGGGCCCGGCACCAATAATCGCTACATCGTACATACTCGTCGTCCTCCTCCTTACCAGTTCTCTGTTGTTTATGCGCAGGCGTATCTATGAACGGACAGTAGATCCGCGATGGGGACTTCGAGTCACCCTATTACGAAGATACCACTCTTAAATTACAAACCCAAATCTGCCGTCACATACGTAATCTCTGGCATACCACCGTCTTTGTCGGACACGCTATGGCTGTTATAAGCGTTTATCTTTCCAGAGAAGGGTGCCCGTTCATGAGAGTCCGGTTTGGTTTTGTCGCAATGGCCTTGTCACTGACGAATGCATCTCCGTCGAAAACCATGACGTACAAAACGTTTCAAAGCATCGCCGATCGCGAAGCGGCACTCCAAAAGGCCACCAACATCGCGCAGCAGAATCTTGTCAATACGCTCCGCATTCTTCGGCACGCCAGGGCATCCGGGGTCTATCTGTATCGGTTTTCATCCAAGCTCATTCCGCTCTTTGGCCACCCAGAGACGCGGGACTTCGATTTTATCGGCCGATTGCAAAGCCACTTTCTCGACATTGGGAGGTTTGTTGCAGATCACAGGATGCGTGTCAGTTTCCACCCGGACCACTTCACCCTCCTGAACACACCGAAAGAAGACGTCCTCGCGCAGTCCATTCACGATCTCTCGAACCATGTCAGAATGCTCGAGGCCATGGGCCTTCCTGAATCACCAAGCCTCGTCTTGCATGTTGGCGGAGCGTACAATGACAAAGCGAGTGCGATGCAGAGGTTTGTAGATAATTGGGCTCGCGTACCTGTGGCGGTACAAGAACGGATCATGCTCGAAAATGACGATAAAACCTACACGGCCCACGAAACACAAGAGCTCTGCGGGAAGGTCGGTGTACCGCACGTACTCGACATCCATCACCACGCCTGCAACCATGAAGACGGAGTTTCGCTGTCCGATGTCATCCCGACGTTTCTGCAGTCTTGGGCAGATACAGGGCTGCCACCGAAATCCCACGTCTCTTCCCCTAAAAGCGAGAAGGATTTCCGGGCGCATGCAGACTTTCTCAACCCTCACGATTTACTTCCATTTCTCGATCTCGTTCGGGAATTCAATGTCGATCTCGATGTGATGCTCGAAGCGAAGATGAAAGATGAGGCCTTATTTGCACTCAGCAAAGCGTTGGAAAAGGAGGACTATATCCACGTTTTGGAGGCAGGAGTGATTGAGTACCGACCATAGACACTGGAATCCAGAAACAGCTGTTGTCCGCGGTCCGCGGCGCCGATTGCGATGTAACAGACGCATCTACCGGCGGTACCGGACCGGGCACAACAGCTGGGTTGTTCGTCGTTCCTGACTTGTTCGTCGTTCCTGGGTTGTTCGTCGTTCCTGACTTGTTCGTCGTTCCTGATCTGTTTGTGATTTAATCAGGATCCTGGATGTTTCAAACTCAAATCATGAACCCAAACACATGCAGCGCAAGCAGCCAATTTCAACTGTGTACTCGATCCCATTCTTGGACCGACCAAGTCGAGTCATCGAGTTGAAACTAGCGCGAGCCACGCGGATTCGGAAGCTTAGTCGAAATGGTACTTCTTCGTTAACCATCGGCCAAAATAACTGACCAACCCGTACATGATGAGCGAGAGGACAACGAGCATCATAATACTCGTCATAACGAGTCCCATCTGGAAAACCTGCCCGCCGTAAGTGATCTCGAATCCAAGTCCCGCTTTTGCAGACAAAAACTCGCCCATAATGACACCGACCAGGGTGAGGCCGACGTTCACCTTCATGGTGGATACAAAGTTCGGGACGCTTGCAGGAAGTACCACCTTCGTCAGCACCTGCCACTTCGAAGCGCCGAACGACTCCATCAGCTTTAACTTGCCCTTGTCAATTTCGTGAAAGCCCGATGCCAGCATCATGATGGTGACAACCACCGAAATGGCGATAGCCATACCGTAGATGGATTTCTGGTCCCCAAGCCAGATATAGAAAATAGGACCGAGAGCCACTTTTGGCAATGCATTCAGTACCACAAGGTACGGATCGAGCACATTCGACACGTACGAAGACCACCACAGAACAATCGCGATCGCGATGCCAATCACCATCGATGCGACAAAACCAATAACAGTCTCCTTGGCCGTAATGAGGGTGTCTGTAAATATCTTTCCTTGGTGAAGCAGTTGACCAAACAGGGACACGATAGCCGAAGGACTGCTCGTCAGCATGGGGTTGACCCATTGTAAGCTGGCTGCCAGTTGCCAAATGGCCAAAATCACAATCAACACCACGACTTGTGACAGTCGAATGGATACAACTCTTCGGCGCCTGGCACGGAGAAACCTGTTATATTCTGAGCTCTGAGTCGGTGTAGTCCCTCCACCATTCGAAGCAGAGCGTTCCGACTCAAAGTTGCGTTTAAGATTGCTACTCTGAGATTCGTACATGCTCTTCCAACTCTCCCCAGATCGCCTGGAAATACTCATTGTACTCCGGCCGTTGTCTTGCCAATAAAGGTGAGGGTCTACCGTCCGAGAATTCGATCCGATGCTCAGTCTTCACCGAACTTGGGCGATTAGACATCACGATAACCCTGTCGGCCATCGTAATCGCTTCAGAGATATCATGAGTCACGAGGATTACCGTTCGATGTTGTTCCCTTAGAATCGTCCCAATCTCATCAGACAGTGCGAGCCGAGTTTGAAAATCAAGCGCAGAAAATGGCTCGTCGAGCAGCAACACGTCTGGCTCTACAACTAAGGTTCGAATGAGGGCAACACGTTGTCGCATGCCCCCGGACAGTTGTTTCGGATTGTGCGTTGCGAATCCTCCAAGTCCATACCGCTCTAACAGACTCAGTGCACGTTCCTTTGCAAGCCGCATGTTCATGCTCCTGACCTCTGCCCCAATCAGAATGTTGTTGAGTACATCCCGCCATTCGAACAGATAATCATGTTGCAGCATATATCCAACACGTTTAGAAGGTTCCGTCACACGGTTCCCGTAGAGAGTGACCTGACCGGAGGTGGGTTGCAGCATTCCGGAAATCAATGAGAGCAGCGTGCTCTTCCCACACCCGCTCGGACCTACAATCGCCACGAACTCACCTTCTTCAATGGCAAGATTGACGCCGCGAAGGGCCTCGGTCTCCTCTTTGAGCGTGAAGTAGCGGAGTGATACATCTTTGAGCTCAATTTGTGACATGCGACAGACCTCCTTTCCTGATGTACGCTTGGTGATGAACGTAACCTGATGTACGCGTGGTGATCTACGTTTCGTGATGTACGCAGCCTGATGTACGCTTGGTGATGCACATAACCTGATGTACGCGTGGTGATTACTTTGTGATGTTCTGAGCGAAGCTCGGGTCGATGACCGCAGAGTAGTTGACCTTTTGACTGGCTTTCTCAGTTCCATTCATGATCAATACCTTTTGCAACGTGGCAAACGCTGACGGACTCAAAATCGGTGTCTTCCATGCGTTAAGTGCTTGATATCTCTGGATGGAACTCGCTAACAGGCTGTTTGAGGTACCACTGAAGTAGGGTGCGATGGCTGCAGCGACTTGGTTCGCACTATGGCTGTCAATCCACTGCGTAGCCTTGTAAATGGCATTGGTCCAATCCTGGATGACCTGCGGGTGGCCCTGAATGTACGAACTGGTCGCCTCGAATGCAGTTTCCGGATAGCTTCCAATCGCCTTCCCTACTGATGCAGCGTAGTAGGCTTGCCCTGACTGAATCAGTTGAGATGCAACCGGCTCATAAACCTGGATGAAGTTTGCTTTCCCGCTCTCAAACGCACCTACCATAGCAGCCGGACCGATGTTTGTAATGACGTTGGCGTTAACGCCCTTCTGCTTGAGATCGTAGTTCAGGACCATTTGCGGAGAACTCCCTGGACGCCAACTGATGATGGACTGTCCTTGCAGGTCCTGCCATGTGAAATTGTTGATCTTCTTCTTCGACAAAATGAACGAGCCATCGGTGTTCGTCAGTTGGTCAAATACCTTTAAGGTCTGACTTCCATGCTGGTTATAGATGTACACCGATGTCTCTGGGCCGACCAATGCCACGTCTGCACTGCCAGACAAGAGTGCTGCTGCCCCCGTATTGGAACCTTCAGACGTCACCATCTGAACGTTGAGGCCTTCTTGTTTAAAGAAGCCCTCCTGCATGGCGACATAGGCTGGTGCGTAGAAAACAGAGCGGATAACCTCTGAGTACCGCACCGTAATGGGGGCACTGCTCGTGCCGGAGCCAGACGTACTGTTGCCGCTTGCGGAGTTGCTGCTGGTACTTGTGCCAGTCGCGCCTGTGTTGGTGCCTGTTGTATTCGATCCCGAATTGGAGGTAGCCGCTCCACACCCAGCCAACGCCAGCATCATCAACGCAGAGACGGCGATAGTACCTCTTTTCGCCATTTTGTTTTGCATAACATGCATCCCCCTATTACCCCCAGTGGGCGTTTGCCTTGGGTCATTTCAAACACAACCTATGCGTGGATGGATAAATTGGTTCAAAGCGAGCCCAATTTTGTGAGGGAACCGGGAGTGGCAGATAACCATGGACGCAAAAGGGCCAGAGCGACGTCTCGCTCTGGCCCTTCTATACTTCAGCTGGCTCGTGCATCAGGGACAACTGCGGATAAAGGATACTGCAACAGCACTCTGCTGCGCGATGATCAACCTGTACTCAGAAGCGATAATCAACTTTTACGCAGGAGTGATAGTCAATCTTTGCGCTGTCGTGCGATGGTCAATCGTGACTCAGGAGCGGCTCCGTCAGTCCTGAAACACCGACTAAACCAAGCAGAGCCAAGAAGGTCCGTTGGACGCCAAGATGTGCGTCCACCGGATCGAACGACTCTTGCAAGGTATGCATTCCTGCGGGAATACCGCCGCCACCTAGGGTTACGGCCGGTATGCCAAGGCTAATGGGCACGTTTGAGTCTGTGCTCATGGCACCATCCAGTTCAGGAGACATGCCCATGGACCGAGTGGCAGCCATGGCGGCCTGCACGATCCGCGCATCGGAGGCCTGTGCCCCAGCGGGCCGATCGCCCACCAACTTCATCTCCACTGAGATGGCGTTGCTGCCCCAGCGGACGTTCTCAGCATCGACAGCTTCCTGAATGCGGGACAAGATTTCTGCCTCCAGATTGGCCAATTCGTCCATCGAGTTCGAACGCATGTCAAGCATCAGTGAGGCCTCGGCTGCTATGGTGTTCACCGAAGTACCGCCACGGATCTCGCCAACGGTAAACGTAGTCTTTGGCTCACTCGGCACTTGCACATCGGCTATCAATGAAACGGCGCGACCGAGTGCGTGAATGGCGCTCGGTGTCCCAAAAGCGCCAAAGCTGTGGCCGCCAGGACCCGCAAAGGTGACCTTGTACCGTCTGCTTCCGGTGGCAAGGTAGGTGGTTCGCGTCGGATCGCCTGGTTCAATGGAGATAAAGCCGTCGACATCATCGTGATCGCGAAAGAAGGCCTTTACACCGCGCAGGTCTCCAAGCCCTTCCTCGCCCACTGTAGCCCCGAAAATCACGTCACCGACGGTTGAAATGCCACTCTCCTGGAGTGCTCGGAGAACTCCGAGCACCGTCGCGAGTCCGCGTCCATCGTCCGAAATCCCAGGTGCATAGTACACACCTTCCTTTTCGCGGACTTTGGTGTCTGTCCCCGCAGGAAAAACCGTGTCCAAGTGTGCACAGATAAACACGGTCGGCCGACTGCCACTGCCACTGCCACGCCATGTGCCGAACACGTTTCCTTCGGCGTCGGTCTGGATGTCAGCCAGTCCAAACGTTTGAAGCAGTTCCCGGAAATACTCTCCGCGTGTGCTTTCCTGAAATGACGGTGCGGGAATCTCTGTGAGGGTTATCTGATCTCGCAAAGTCTGTTCCGCATCCTGCTCAATAAATGCGAGCGCTGCCTGCACACGCTCATCTCCATAAATCCTTTGAGCGGTCTCCATCACCTCGTCCGACAGTTCAACCTGTCTATTTTCACCCGTTTGCAGATCCATAGACACTCTCCTCTTCAGTTCGTTCAACCAGACAGATCATAGGTTTACAAGCTTCCCAAGATGCGCAAGCCAGATTCGCAAGCCACATGCGCAAACCAGATTCGCAAGCCTTACAAGCTCATCGAAGCACGGTTCAGACTTTCGGCTCCTGTTTTGCGGACAACCACGTTATCTTCTAATCGAATGCCTACACCGTTTGTATAAATACCCGGTTCGATCGCCAACACCATTCCTTCTTCGAGCGGTGTGAATTGCTGAAACGACAATAACGGCGTCTCATGTGACTGAACGCCGACACCATGTCCAACACCGTGGAAAAAGGCTTCTCCGTAACCAGCAGCGGCAATGACATCGTATGCTGCTTGATGGACATCACGCGCGAAGGCCCCAGGCTTGGCCGCTGCGATTGCGGCGTGAAACGCACGGCTCACAATATCATGCAACTCAAGTGCAAATGAGCTTGGCTTTCCAACCGCATATGTGCGGCAAATGTCAGTTTCGTAGCCGCCAAACCCGACGCCGAAGTCTATGACAACGAGATCGCCGGACTTCATGGTTTCAGAACTGGGCATCAAATGAGGCATCGTCGCCCTGGCACCGGTGAGGACAAGCGGGATCTGCGGCATGTCACATCCACGCTTCATGGCCTCGTAAACCATGGCGCCGGAAAGTCCCCGTTCCGTCAGGCCCTCCCTGACGAGTGCCCGGGCAGCCTCTGCGACTGCGTCTGTGTGCCTCGACGCCTCGCGGAGAACTTCGATCTCTGCTTCTGATTTCTTGGCGCGAAGCGCCATCACGATATCATCCGCTGGCTGGAGATCGCGACCGACAGACCCTCGTAGAGCATCTGCTACGATCACGTTCAGCGCAACGGCATCCACACCTATCTCGCCACCAGGCCAACTCTGCACCAGTTTCCCCGCAACGAGCACACCCTCGTTATAGGCGACGGGAATAAAATCAACGTCTAACCCCCGTGCCCGTTCCTGGTCGATATCGCTCACAATGTAGACCGGTTCGCCGGACGCCGGCAGGCACAGTGCAACAAACCGAGTCAGTGATCCCCCATCAGGACCAAAACCGGTCAAGTAAAGCCTGTTTGCCTTCCCCATCACAATCATGCCACCGAGACCTTTGTCCCGGAGACGAGCCTGCAAGCGCTGACGCCTGTCCTCATATACTTCGTCACCAAACACACGGGTACTGTCGATCACACGTTTCCCCCTCACCCAGGATGACATCGTCCACTGTTTCCATATTAGCACTGATCCTCTCACGCGGACTGACTCTTGGGGCAAATTCGAAGAGTAGGTATTTTTCCGTGTGGGGGTGGGGATGGGGGTGGGGCTTAGTCGGTGTCAGCGACTTAGTCAGCCCGAATAGCCCCGAACCGGCGATGCTTAGTCGGCCTCACCGACTTAAGTCGCAAAATATGAGGTGTTAAGTCGCTCGGAGCGACTTAACGGATCGACTGTTCCCCGTCTTAGTCGGTCTCAGCGACTTAAACGGCCCCGATGGCGCCGAACCGGCGAACCGACTTAAGTAGCGAAATATGAGGTGTTAAGTCGCTGGGAGCGACTTAACTAATCGACTGACTCCCGTCTTAGTCGGTGTCAGCGACTTAGTCAGCCCGAATAGCCCCGAACCGGCGATGCTTAGTCGGCCTCACCGACTTAAGTCGCGAAATATGAGGTGTTAAGTCGCTGGGAGCGACTTAACTAATCGACTGACTCCCGTCTTAGTCGGTGTCAGCGACTTAGTCAGCCCGAATAGCCCCGAACCGGCGATGCTTAGTCGGCCTCACCGACTTAGGTCACGAAATATGAGGTGTTAAGTCGCTGGGAGCGACTTAACTAATCGACTGACTCCCGTCTTAGTCGGTCTCAGCGACTTAAGTAGCCCGACTAGCGCCGAACCGGCGATGCTTAGTCGGCCTCACCGACTTAGGTCACGAAATATGAGGTGTTAAGTCGCTCGGAGCGACTTAACTAATCGACTGAGCCCCGTCTTAGTCGGTGTCAGCGACTTAAACGGCCCCGATGGCGCCGAACCGGCGATGCTTAGTCGGCCTCACCGACTTAGGTCACGAAATATGAGGTGTTAAGTCGCTCGGAGCGACTTAACTAATCGACTGAGCCCCGCCTTAGTCGGTCTCACCGACTTAAACAGCCCCGAGGCCGAATGCCGTGCATCACGGTCGTTACGAGGCGGGCACCCGCTTTAACCCTTCCACGCGTCTCGGGCGCCCCATCTTCCCTCTTGAAAATACGCGAACAAAATTGTAATGTGTTTATACATTCAACGAACGTAATGTAGATGAGTTTATAAACAACCTAACAAAGCTATTTTGGGATGCACCGTTAGCAGACCTCAAAAGAGGCTACACATTCGAACAAAAAACAGAGGAGTATGTCTGCCTGGTATGCGGTGAGTCGTTCACGAAGGGCCAAATATACACGTTTGGTGAGACGCTGTATGAAGCAGAGAAATATGCCCAGATCCACATCGCCCATCAACACGGTTCGATGATGACGTGCCTGCTCAGTCTCGATAAAAAATCCATCGGGTTGACAGATCATCAAAAAGATCTTGTACGAAGTTTCTATGAGGGCAAATCCGATGCGCAAATCGCGGGAGAGATCGGGAGCAGTTCAGCAACTGTAAGAACACACCGCTTTTCCTTACGTGAAAAGGCCAGGCAAGCAAAGTTGCTGCTGGCGGTGGCGGAGTTGATGGAGGAAGCGGGTGAAACCAAGCCGGCGTTCCTCGACGTTCACCGAACAGCCAGAATCGTGGATGAACGATACATGATGACAGAAGAAGAGAACCAACGCATCTTAAAGACCTATTTCCCTGAGGGCACTGATGGGCCTTTGACGGAGTTCCCGAGGAAGGAAAAACGAAAGTTGGTTATCCTGAGACAGATCATTGCGAGGTTCAGTCGCGATCGGCAATACACGGAGAAAGAGGTCAACGAAATCCTCAAGGCTGTCTATTCCGATTTTGTGACGATACGTCGTTACCTGATCGAATATGGTTTTCTGGACAGACAACCAGATGGGAGCAGCTACTGGGTCAAGGACAAGTAACTGGAAACCAACAGGCAGACGCTGGACGCTGCACCGGGAGATACACTCGACCTACGCTAGATCCTCGGGACACCCACGGGGATCCTCGAGAGAACGCGAGATCCACTGGGGATCCTCGGGAGATCCTCGGCGGATCCTCGGGACTCAGCCCGCCCCTCCCTAGTCCCCCACTGGCGTAAAATGGTGGTTTAAGGAACTGGATCCGTGGGATGCTATTCCCATTCAATCATCCCAACGGGCAAGGAGGATACCCATGGATCAGATCCCTTCAATGGACCACCATAATCCAGAAGCACTGCTCGATAACTTTGTCCATGTAGAATTCAAGAGGTTTCTCGATGCCGATCACGATGGCAACGAACGCCCCCAGGGCGAGGTTCGAAATGGGTATCTCATCTATAACGCTCACCGGCAGGATTTTGGCTTTGGCTCATTTCGGACGTCGGACGATTACACGATCGACGCGGACGTTCTAGACTTCGTCGAGGAGCGACACCCAGATTTTATTCCGTACATCGCTGCGACAAGCGGACTCTACATTGATGGTGAATGGCACGTCGTGAACGCTGACGGTACTCAGATCCAGCACTAATCAGCAAATGGTCTGTGCAGGGATTCCAAGACAGACGTATCCTTTCACGTATTCTTTCCATATGGAATCCCTTTTCAGGCCACGCACTAGTTTTGACCTCACCATGACTGTCGTTTGGTATGGCTTGACAGCCATCCACCTCCCTGCCGGACCCAGGCCAACACTAGTTTTCTGCCGTACCGTACTCCCCGTAAAGCCGATACCACGCTCTGATATCGGCGTTTACTTTGCTTTGGTTCTCCCCGTGCAGGCCGTGGTGACCTCCCGGAAACAAGATCAGCTTGGCCTTGTTGTCATACGGCTTCAGGTCATTGTAAAACATTTGAACCGTCTGCCACGCTACGTGGTGGTCTGCGGTACCTTGCAGCAGTAACACAGGCACCTTGATTTTCTTGTAATCAACCGAGTCTTGACTGAGTAATGGACTGTTTGGATTCGCTGTCCCATACGTTAACATGTCGCCGTAAAAGTTGAACGCCAGGTCGCTGTTATTCTTGTTTTTCACCGCCCACTGTCCAACTACCTGCATCCCGACAAATGGACTGAGAGCAATAACCGACCGGACGTCATGCCGCTGCTCCGCCAGTTGCAGCACCACTCCGCCGCCCATCGAGGCCCCTTCTAAGTATACATGTCCTTGCTCAACTGAATATCTGCTCATCACAGCCTGAATCGCGTTATTCGTATCAAGGGTATCCCCGTGCAGCCCTTGAACGGTTCCCCCGCTACCGGCATACCCTCCGTATTCTGGAATAAGTGTGATAAACTGCGGGCCGGCATATTCCCAGGTTGTTTTGATCCATTGGACTTTGATAATGCGTTGTGTAACTCGAAGCGAGGACAAGTCCCCCATGACAGCTCACCACCAGAGGATAGGTGCCGCTCTGCTGGGGGACCGCTAGAAACGCCTCGGCTTGTACGTTATCACTCCAGTACATCATCTTGTACGTATTTAGACCCGTAGTGTGCGGTACTGGAATCCTCGTGAGTGAGATGATTGCTCCGTCACGGTGAACCGGTTTGTTTGAGGAAACCGAACCACCTGTCACGTTCGACGCCGCGTTCCCCTGTGCTCCGGCCCCCTGTGCTCCGGCCCCCTGTGCTCCGGCCCCCTGTGCTCCGGCCACCTGCGATCCGTTCCCCGTAGCCTGGTTTTTGGTTGCATTAACTGCACTTGGGCCGGTCCCCGCACGGGGGACCGTGTTGCAACCAGTGACAGTTGCAGCAATCGCGATCGCAAGGCCGAAAGATAACGAAACCATCGTCCCTGTTTGCACCCAGCCACCCCGCTTTAGTCAGCTGTGTTTTCCGAAGGGATGTGAATCAACTTCTCTGCTGCGACGGTGCCAAGTAAACTGCCCAGATTTGCGGCATCAGCGAGCGAACTAGGTACCACAATCATGGACGCTTTCTCTTTCAATCCTTCGTATAAAATGTTGAGGGCACGCAGTTGCAATGCCGCAGGGTGCTTCGCATACAATTCTGCCGCTGTCACAAAGGAATCGGCGATCTGCTGCTCGGCCTGACCAAGGATAGCACGTGCGTTTCGTTCTCTTTCAGCCTGGGCCGCCCTGGACATGGCATCCTCCAAACTCCGAGGAATACTGATATCCCGAATTTGAACATTCTGAATCGTTATCCCCCAAGGTTCCGTACGCTCATCCATCATCTGCTTCAATTGATTGTCAATGTCTTCTCTTGAACTCAGGAGGTCTTCCAGC
This sequence comes from Paenalicyclobacillus ferrooxydans, assembly GCF_001399675.1. Lineage (GTDB taxonomy): Bacteria > Bacillota > Bacilli > Alicyclobacillales > Alicyclobacillaceae > Alicyclobacillus_B > Alicyclobacillus_B ferrooxydans. The sequence continues at coordinate 19,800 of NZ_LJCO01000026.1, read as the reverse complement.
ATTGTCCGCCCAATCAGGTCTCGAAGTGCTGTCTGTGCAGCCCAGGACACTGAGCTCTCGTAATCCACCACTTCAAGTGCTGCTTTTTCAGCATCCCATACCATCCAGAACAACACTGCATCTACATTGACGGGAACCGTATCTTTCGTCAGTGTCTGTTCAGCCACGAACTTCGTTGTGATGATCCGCTGATCGATCCAGGTTGGCACTGTATCGACAAAAGGGATGATCGTAAATACTCCGGGTCCTGCCAAGGCTTTAAATTTCCCAAGCCGGAGAACAACCGCTTTTTCCCACTGATCGGCAACGTGGACAGCCGAAGCCATCAACCAACCAAGGACAATTAAGATGATACCGCCAGTGACCCCGATCGCAATCTGATGAAGACCAAGCCAAAATAACGCTCCAAGTCCCACGCCTACAATTACAAAAACCCAAAAAATCAGCTTTTGAATCCCAGCTCTTGGCCGTTTCATAAATCACGCCACACCTTTCCAACCGTCTGTTTGTTGTGGAAAGCCTCTTTCGAGTAGGCCATTTCGCAGAAAGGCTCTTGCCAGGAGGCATTCTCGCAGAAAGCCCCTTACGATGGACGCTCTTTATTTCGCATGTCTGTCAGTACTTCCATCAGTTCACCGAGGGAGATGCCTTGTGCGTCCGCCATTTCCTTAACCAATTTGGCAAACTGTTGCAGTTCTTCACCACGCCCTTGAGCGCTTTGACGCCATGACAATTCACTGCGTACGAAGGTTCCCTTCCCTTTTTGCGTGACAATGAATCCCTCTTGTTCGACCTGACTGTAAACCTTACTCACCGTATTCACATTGATTCGCACATCCACGGCGAGCTGTCTAACGGTTGGCAATTGGAAGCCTGGAGGCCACTCACCAGTGATAATTCGCGAGATAATCTGCTGCCTTAGCTGTACATAGAGTGGTACCCCGCTGCTCCCGTCAAGGCTCCAATCACTCACCCACCTCACTCCCTACATCAAGTTATATTGTAATAGTACACTATGACAATGGAGCTGTAAAGTTTTACACATATTAAGATATCACGCTGCAATGTCCAAGGCCGAGCTACTGGCGAACTGCCGGGGAACTGCCGGGGAACTACCGACGAACTGCCGAGGAACTGCCGGCAAGATGAGAAGTGCCTGCCACAGACTTCGTGACAGGCACTTTGTTGAGACGGATTCCCCACAGGGAAACATAGCAAGCAAGACATGGCTTACACACACACTGTACTTCCAGAGATACCGTGCTCCCACAGACACTGTACTTCCACAGACATCGTGGTTCCACGGACCCGCGGCCCTATGTCAAGCCAAGGACACTCAGAACTCAGAACTCAGAAAGAATCAGACTTGAAATGTGTACAACTCTTCCTTGCTCAGACTCTCGATAATCCGTTCCCGCTCCTCAGGATCTCCGGAGAGTCCAGCTTCAATCTCGGCAACACGCGGGGCTGTTTGCGTCTTGTGGGCCTTGATAGCAAGATACTTCTTCTCCCACACCGCGCTGTTGTCCATGATGACGTCCTTTTCTCCGAGTGCTTCCTGATGTCCGCGCGCGAACGCCACGCATTGCAGTTTCGGACGCTTGTCCGCTGGGATTCGGCGCAGGGCCTCTATGGTGCAGCGGGCAATCGCCTCGTGATCCGGATGAACGCAGTAGTTCGGGTAATAGGTGATAATGAGCGAAGGATTCAGCTCGTCAATGAGTCCCGTGATGATGGAGATGATGATCTCGGGATCCTCAAATTCAAGCGTTTTGTCGCGAAATCCAAGCATCCGAAGATCCTGGATGCCAAGCGCTTCTGCTGCATCTTTCAGTTCCTTCTGGCGAATCACCGGCAACGATTCACGCGTGGCGAAAAAAGGCTTTCCCATATTCCGGCCCATTTGGCCAAGCGTAAAGCATCCGTATGTCACAGGAGAACCTGCCTGTGCGTGATGCGCAACCGTACCGCCTACGGCCAGAGTTTCATCATCTGGATGAGGAAATAGAACTAATACATGACGTTCCAAGGCAAACCCTCCCGTATCTCTTTTGAGCTATGAATGTTTGTGTCATCTCATGTATGTGCGGCGCAAAATTCCTTAAATCTCTCTGCAACGACTCGCACATAGTTAAAACGCTAGGTTTAACACTCTAACATTAAACGTCACAGCTCCGTAAAGCAAATTCACAACCACCAAGAAATTCACAGCTTCACAAAAAGCAAACGCCCAGAGCCACAAGGCAAACTCACAGCTCCGTAAAGCAAATTCACATTGCCGCCAAGTACATTCACAGCTTCACAAAAAACAAAACCTTGGTACATGCACAGCACCAGCAAGCACACTGTCACCCTGACACCCCAAATCAGCGGGCTGCAGCGCGTCAAACGCGCTATGTATGCAACGCGTCAAACGCATTGTGTATGCAACTCGTCAAACGCGTTATGGATGCAGCGGGTCAACAGCTTGTGCAAGGTATCAAGGCTAAAGTCGACTTCAAGTCGTTCCGTCCACTTGTGCGCATCGCGCCCAATCGGCCCCAAATTAAGCACTGGAACATCAAACTGTCTCATGTCTTCAAGAGGAAGGACATAGCGATCGGGCCACAAGGGAGTATTGTTCGTAAACGGGGCCAATGTCTCCACCGGGTGGGCTAGTCCCACAAAACTCAAATCAGAGATGCCGCCGAAGTAGTGCTGATGGTTGAGTTTCAAACCGTAATCCTGTTTTGCATGGGCTGTTACATCAGTCACAAGCTTTGACACCAACTTGCTTTCGGCTGTGTCAACAGCTGGGTAAAACGGCGGCGCGAAAAACAGCACAATCATCGGAGCGAGCTCACGACACAGCGTTGCCAGGTGATTCACAAGTTGGATGGTCATATCGCGCTCATCGCGGACGTCGTAATGATACAAGGCATTCTGTAAGGTTCGAGCGACTTCATCTGGACCATACGTGGTAACCGCATACTGATATAGTTCCTCGTACGTAAATACCTGTACGGTAACGTCCTCCTTGTCGATCCCGTAAAAATGTGCGAAATTGGCGGCCTTTACGCGGCATTCTGCTTCGATCTTCGCGGCAACCCTGCGGGTTGATTGAAGCAGCAGATCGACGACTTCCTGCATGGACCGCTTGTACAGAAACATGTTAAACAAGGTCACCGCACGATAAGGAATCTGCGCGGAGTAGTCGTCTTTAAGACCCTTTTGAATTAAGTTCGTTGGCGGCGGTGTGAGTTCTGTATCCACCTGTTCGCACAGATCCCAGTTCAGCTCGAGTTCACTTGTGACCATCGATGCCATGTAGTTCCCGTTTAAACCAGACCACGGCTCCCCAACGTGGGTCTCTTTCCCATAGCAGAGGAATCCGGGCAGTACTTTGCCAATCGATCCGGTGTAAATATAGTTCTCCTTATCCCCAGGATACCTGCCAAACATCGGCTCTGAGTTGAGCAGCAATTTGTAATCGAGGTTTTGCTCACGTGCCAGTTCACGCAGACACGGCACGGCGGTCCGCATCCCGATGGAGTTTACTTCTTCATCCGGCACCGCTAACAGTAAGATATTCCCGTCAAACTCAGTATTGCAGGCTTGCTCGAGGATGGACATGTGCAAGACCAAGCCGCATTTCATGTCCATCGTCCCCCTGCCAAACACCCAGGTTCCAGTGGTAATCTCAGACTTGACATCGTCAGGAAGCAAGTCCGGGTCTGCCAAAAAGAGGGCGGTTAAGGCATCGGATCGAAATGCGTCGTCCCTAAGGCTTCCATAATCCTGCACGTCGACCACGTCAAAGTGACTGACGAGGATAACTGTATTCCGGGTCTCTGGAGACCTCTTGACCAAAGCAGTAAGCACATGGCGGCCATCTCCAACCGGGTGCAGTTGCAGATGCTCGGGAAAGCTCTGAAAATAACTCAGCTGATTCAGCCGTTCAAGTACAGCATATGGAAAGTCGAATTCCGCTTGTGAATTCGTCACACTTGGTATCGCAACAAGCTCAGTCAACAGTTGAAGACGCTGTTCCTTGGTGTCCCACAGCCCCATCCAAAGTCCTCACTTTCAGCTCTTGATTCTGGTCATTTCGTCACATCGTCCTCATCGTACGCGCAGCGCTCAGACAGAGCAATACAAACCTTCAAACAAATGCGCCAACAAATGCCCAAAAAAACTGCGGACAGAAACCAAGTCTCAAGCCTCGAATGGTATATGATACACATAGATACAGATTCAATCTTCCCTATGCCAATCCGAACTATTTAAAAAATGTTGTGAGGTGCTGATTATGAGAACGGTCAAAGGTCAAGAGGCAATTGCAATCGCAGAGACCTGGGGCGTACCTCTCTACGACGCATTCTATCGTCATGAAGTCTCCGTGGCACAGGCGAAGCAGTTCATTGACAGCAGACGCGATCCCCAATCCTTTATCCTGGAAAACTGGCCCGATTCCGATGACGAAGCCGAACAGGTCTTGTTACATCGATTCCATACAGCACTTGCTAAGGGACATCTTCGAGAAGCCAGAATTATGGACGTCATCGCACACCCAAATGGCGGCGTGCGCATTCATCCGTTTGCTGCCAGATTGGCAGCGGATCGACTCGTTGATCAAGGCAGGATAGAAATTACAGGTGAACAGGACAGCGAGCCTTACTACCACATGGTGAAGAACGCTCACCTCTCGGATCACTTCTTTGATGGACTGGATTCTCTGGTCTGCGAAGACTGTGCAAAACTCGACTTTCGACGTCCCTTCCATCAGACTTGCCTAACACTCATCCTCGAACATATGCGGGAGAAAACAGGCAATCTCGATGGGATTATTGAGATCGAACAAGACGGCGAGGTGGACGGGGGCGGCTTGTCCAGGTTCATCCGTGTAAACAGTCAGTTGTTGTCTCGGGGTTTGGACGAAGCGCGATCGCGATTCCAATCGGTCGTTAAGGCAAGGCTGTCCCGCGATCAAAAAACGATGCCGGGACAAGTCGATTTGGACCCCACGTACACTGTAAAATCCACAAGGGATATGGACCGTGCAGAGGTCGCGAAAAACCAGGCAGAGCAGCCTGGTGTCAGCAACACGCATCAGGGTATGGGGCTTCGACAGAACTACGAGGATGGCGTCGGTGTGGCGTCAAGCTTGCAAGACCCGAGCGGATCAGGACTCAAAACGAAAATCAGTAAGCAGGATCTCATCAACTACTTACGAGATGTTGAGATTGTCGATGAAACCGGTGAAATACGAGAACTGCGGGACGACCACAAGCGTTTGACGGATGAGCTTGTACGCCGTGACGAAACGATTCATCAGTTGGAGAAGCAGCGAACGAATTACGAAAAACAATTCGATGAAATGAAGCGCGACATGGATACACTGCTGGCAGCCATGCAAATCGCCAAGAAACGGCGCCCCATGAGCGACAACATTATCGACGTCCCCATGGGTGAGTAGTCAAACGCAAATCCTCCACGAAACAGGGAACTCTATCCTCGATAAGGAATCGTTGGTGCGGTAACGTACGCCTTTGAGCTTGTGTCGGCGCACCAGGATTGTGGAGGATGCCCGTGTGGAATTTATGGAACCTGGCGAGGCTTGAGTGGACGATGCGCGTTGGCGAGCAGCGTTCGGATGTATCGGCGGTGGTCAAGCGACTCCGAGATGCGTTGCATGACGAACATCCCACCTTGCCTCAAGAGTCAGGAGATAGAGATGCTGTTCACGTCTTAATTGACACTATCAGCGACAAGACGGCGAAAGCGAACCGAAACAACATCACACGTACAGATGCCTACATTGAATTTTTTCAGCAGCATCCAGAGATCCACTGGGCTCTGCTCGCGCACTGTGTGTCCCGAAACGGCGGTTGGTCGATGACGGACATCAAGGGTGAATGGTGTATTCGACTCGACTTCGAGGCACAAAGCAGTCCCTTCTTTCACTTCCTCGAACGTGCCAATTGGCTCATTTTTCAGGACGCATACCCTCAGTTGCTGCTGTACCAAGAAGGTAAGCAACGCCATCAAAACCTGAGCCATCTGCTCCCGTATTTTCACGTTTCTTCGTTTATGAAGGCGATGTGGGATTTGTTTTGGGAACAAGGTGACAAGCAACTGCTCACACGAGCCCTGATTATCAACGAACAGAACCACATTGAATCGCGGGTTGTTCAAAAACCCGCGTACTTACATTCCGTCGAATCATCTATCCAATTTCGATTGGAATCCTTGCTGAACATGAACCAGGTGCTCATGCCGTATCGTCGCAATGGCAAGACCTTTCTCGCTGGAACCACAATGCGGCACTTCCAGTCGGTTGAAGACCGTATCGAGACGGGTTTACGACTTTATCAAATCCTCTACCAGGACGGCCAGGTTCACGATGCTGTGGTACGGTTTATGACCGAGGTTCCTCACAGCGGATCACGCGAGGACTACTGGCCGCATATCTTCACTTCGACGTTAGATGGGTCTGCCTTCAGCCAACCTTACGAACCGAGGTTTACGGCCGAAGACAGCACCCGGATTGCGAAGAGGATAAAAACGGGCCGCGCTCTTGCGAATGCATTGGCGGAAGCTAAAGCTTCGGGAACGGGTTCTACCACCACGACGTTTCGCGACGGTAAGCTGCGCAGGATCTACAGTCCTTCGCTTCACGACGTGTGGAGGGATGTACAGCACGCGGCGGCGGAATCTGGAGACTGGTTTACCGACTTACGACATGTTATCTACCTGTTTCTTCGGACCAAGAGGCAGCCGCTTGATATCACCCCCGGCTACGTCAACAGTATGCAAATCATTGAGCGCAGTCTTGCGCTGAAGAAACGGGCGGCTGCCTTACTCGGCATGCGGACTACACCTGAGCGCCAAAATTCGGTTTGCGTTTCGCGAAAAAGGCGCTGATGCCCTCCTTGGCTTCCCTGGAACTGAGAGCGGCCGCGAACGCATCGCTTTCCTGCTCGAGTCCGGCTTCCATCGAGCCAAACGCAGCCCGAATGCATCTCTTCGCCAAACCCATTGCGCCAACAGCGCCCTCGGACAGGGTGGTGGCGAAAGCCATCGCCTCGTCCATGAGGTGTTCCGGATGTACTACCTTGTGGACGAGACCCATACGCTGTGCTTCCTGTGGCCCGAGCCGCTTGGCAAGGAAAATCAGTTCCGTAGCTCTCGCAACTCCAAGCAATCGTGTCATCCTTTGTGTTCCGCCCGCACCAGGAATGAGCCCCAGTGAGACCTCCGTCAACCCGATGGTTCCGCCGGACATGATGCGAAAGTCGCATGCCATCGCGAACTCACACCCGCCGCCAAGCGCATGCCCGCTGATGGCGGCAATGGTAGGCTGCGGCAACGCTTCAATCTCATCGAGCACCCGTTGCAGTCTTTGGCTGCCTTCTTTTGGACTCGCCGTTTGACCCTGAGACATACCTTGCAGGTCTGCGCCAGCAAGGAATATCTTCGGGTGATCCGATTTGAAAACAACCACCCTCCTGCTCTTGTTCTGACGCGTTTCTTCTGTAAATTGGTGCAGGTCGTCTCGCAGGACCTCTCCCATGGCGTTCACAGGAGGATTTGATAGTGTGACGATGACAATCCCTTGTTCCCGTTCCTCAATCTGCAGTGTTCGATACTCCATGCGGCTCACTCCTTCGGATGCTGGCCTGTGTTTAAGCACTTGTACGCGTTTACCGCGGCGACATTCGAATCGCACCATCGAGACGAATCGTTTCTCCATTCAACATGGGGTTCAGAATGATCTGCTTCGCCAGTAACGCGTACTCGTCCGGCTTTCCGAGTCTTTGCGGGAACGGAACCTGCTGTCCAAGTGCGGTCCGCGCAGCATCCGGCAGTTTACCAAGCAACGGTGTATCAAAAATCCCCGGTGCAATCGTGCAGACGCGGATGCCGTAGGAAGCGAGATCGCGCGCAATGGGCAATGTCATCCCCACAATGCCGCCCTTCGAGGCGGAGTATGCCGCTTGGCCAATCTGACCTTCAAATGCCGCCACCGATGCGGTGTTCACGATGACACCCCGCTCACCGTCTTCATTTGGCTCCATCTCTGCGATGGCTGCAGCCCCGAGCCTGATGACGTTGAATGTCCCAATCAGGTTGACTTGGATGACGCGCTGAAACATCTCAAGCGGGAACGGGCCGTGTTTGCCAATCACCCTTGCGGCCGATCCGATACCCGCACAATTGACCACCCCATGGAGTCCGCCGAACCGCTCGACGGCAGTCTGAACAGCGGTCTGCACATCCGCTTCACTGCTCACATCTGCGCGGACGAAGACACCCGAGACCTCTTCTGCAACACTGCTGCCGGCCTCTTCGTTGACATCCACGACAACAATCTTTGCTCCGTTTTTCGCGAGCAGCCGGGCTGTTGCTGCACCAAGCCCGGAACCGCCGCCTGTAATCAGAAATACCTTGTCTGTGATCTGCATGTCGTCTCCATCCCTTCTTTGTCCAATTCTTCTTCGCTCACTGCGATGAACATAAACCCGGCCCCAGAGCACACTTCGACACCCCGGAGCACATTTAGACCCCGGGGACCGTTTCAGACTTACTCCGATAGCCGTTCGATAATTGTGGCGTTTGCAGTACCGCCGCCTTCGCAGATGGCGACCAACCCGTAGCGTCCCTGCCGGCGTTCCAGTTCCCCGAGAAGTGTGGACACAATCCGGGTACCGGTAGCCCCGAGCGGATGACCGAGCGCGATGGCTCCGCCGTTGACGTTGACCTTGTCCCACGGGGCGCCTATCTCGTGCTGCCAAGCGAGTACAACCGGAGCAAACGCTTCGTTGACTTCAAACAAATCGATATCATCGACCGTCAGCCCCGCACGGGCCAAGGCCTTCTTGGTCGCCGGAATCGGGCCCGTGAGCATCTTGACCGGATCGTCCCCCACAACGGAGAAGGAGACAAAACGCGCTCGCGGACGAAGTCCATACTTCTCGGCTGCTTCGCGGCTCATGACGAGCACAGCGCTGGCTCCGTCAGAGATCTGGCTCGAGTTGCCTGCCGTAATCAGATCCAGGCCTTCAAACGCAGGCTGCAGGGCAGACAACTTTTCCAACGACGTCGTTGGGCGGATCCCCTCGTCTGCCTTGAACACCTGTGGATTACCCTCAGTATCTGTGACGTTCACAGGGACAATCTGGCTTTCATAGGCACCCTCGAGTGAAGCCTGATAGGCCAATTGATGACTTCGAAGACTGAACGCATCGAGTTGCTCGCGGGAGAACCCCCACTGTTTGGCAATCATTTCAGCGCCGACGGCTTGGCTGAACCAACGTTCACCAAGGTTATACCGATCCCGCAGGGCTGCCGTGCTTGGCGATCCCAGCCCGCGCACGGTCGCGCCCATCGGCACCCTCGTCATCGACTCAACCCCAGCCGCAATCGCCACGTCGTAAGCGCCCGACATCACACCCTGGGCTGCGAAGTGCAGGGCTTGAAGGCTCGATCCGCATTGGCGATCAACCGTGGTTGCCGGCACTGACTCGGGCAACCCCGCGGACAACCAGGCATTCCTGCCAATGTTGAGCGCCTGTTCACCCGCTTGCATGACACAGCCGACGATGACATCGTCCACCACTTCCGGAGGGATCCCGTTCCTGGCTATCACTTTTTCCAAGAGACCTGCAAGCAAATCGACAGGGTGCGTACCAGCCAATGTCCCCTTGCGGCGGCCAATTGGGGTTCTTGCAACGTCTACAATCACGGCTTCATACATGTGTGTCTCCTCCTTATTTGGTGCTGCGTGTCTCCATTTTGAGTACTGTATGTCGCTTGAGTCCGCCCGAAATGACGGATACTCAAGACGGATGTATACATGTCGCCCCCTCGCCCTAGGGGCGAGAAGGTTCTGCACGGTTCGTCCGTTGCCAATCTCCAAGCTTCGGCGGCGGATTTTGGGGCGGTCCTTCACCGGCAAACCCTCCAGCGTGCGTATGCACTTGTACGAGCGGCCCCCAGTCAGCAGAGTCCAGCGTGAACACCGCCTTGTGGCGGTTCGCAAGGTCGCTGGACAAGGCTTCCGCAACGTGGAATACGGGGGCAATGCATCCATCGAGGGCATCACAGATGTCAACCCACTCCACAAATTCCCGGCTTGCAAACAGGGACTGCAGTTCCTCAAACACAGCATTCCCATCCTTTGCGGGTGACATCTGCAGCGGGATCCAGTCCTCGCGATGAAAGTAAGTGCAAAATGCTTTCCAGAACTTTGGCTCGAGTGCCGCGACACTGATGCTTCTGCCGTCTTTGGTGCGGTACAAGCGATAACAGACGACCTGACCAGTGAGGACACGAAGCCCATCTTCCTGCCCCTTGCCATGCAGCAGTGCATGATTGGTCAACAGCCCCATGAGGGCATGGGTCATCGAAATGTCTAGGTAAGCGCCGCGCCCAGTCCGGTCACGAGTGACCAAAGCAGCGAGGATGGCCTCCGAAGCTGCAATTCCGCCGATGAAATCAGCAAACTGCATTGACGGTATCACCGGTTGGCCCTCGCTGTCCGTCAGTTGGCTCAGGAGACCGCTGCGGGCCATATAATTCAGGTCATGACCGCCAAGTTGTGACAGCGGTCCCGACTGTCCGTAGCCCGTCAACGAGCAGTAAACGATGTCCGCTCTGACCTGTCGCAATGTTTCATATCCAATCCCAAGGCTGTCAGCCACTCCCGGTCGGAAGGATTCAATAACCACATCTGCCGTACTCGCGAGAGCTCGTGCCTTATCCCGTCCCTCTTGTGTCTTCAAGTCCAGTACAATGCTGCGCTTGTTGCGGTTATTCGCGAGAAAGACCGGGCCTGCGCTGGGCTGTGCCGTGTCGCTCCCGGCGTACCGGGCTGGGTCTCCACTTGGTTCCTCAATTTTCATCACCTTGGCACCGAGGTCCGCCAAGCGCAGCGTGGCGTAGGGCCCTGGCAATAAACGCGTAAAATCAATCACACGGATATGTGAGAGCACTCACCTTCCCCCTTTGATGTAAAATCTCTCACTGTCTGTTCCCTGCCGCGCAGGGCGCGTGCTCATTACAGTCAACCGTATCCATTCAATAACATGCCGAGTGGTGAGCTGTACTGCCTGCATTACCGGTCATTTTGCTGTCGCTCTCGAAGCACCCGTTTCAGAACCTTCCCTGCGGCGCTAACCGGGATTTCGTCGAGAAACTCGACCATGCGCACCTTCTTGTACGGCGCAACCTGTGTGTTCACAAAATCCATCAGTTCTTCCTCAGTCACTTCAGCGTCTGCTTTCTTCACGACAAAGGCTTTCGGGATCTCGCCCACTTCCAGCACGGGACGCCCAACGACTGCGACATTCGCCACGGCTGGGTGGCGAAAGAGAATCTCTTCAAGCTCCCTTGGATAGACGTTGTATCCTTTGTAAATGAGCAAGTCCTTCTTCCGATCCACGATGGAAAGGTATCCATCCTCATCAAGAACCCCGATATCCCCCGTGTAGAGCCATCCATCCCGCAGTACACTGTTCGTCACTTCCGGCTGGTTCAGGTAACCCATCATCACCTGCGGCCCGCGGATACAAACTTCGCCTTCCTCCCCTGACGGCAATGGCACATCTGAACTGCCGTCCGCTGCAACAATTTTGACCTCCGTATCAAAGACAGGGACTCCGACGGTGCCCGGTTTCCTCGTTCCGGATCGAAAGCCCGGATTGGACACTGCGCCCATCGTCACCTCAGTCAACCCGTACGCTTCCGTGATGATCGCGTTCGGAAACCGTGCCTCAAGTTGGCGTATCACCTCGACGGGGAGGGGAGCCGCGCCCGATCCGAGTCCGCGCACAGAATCCAGATTCCGACGATGGAAATCTGGGTGCCTCATGAGGGCCACAAACACCGGCGGTGCGCCGCCAATCGAGGTAACCCGGTAGTGTTCTGCGTCTTCGAGATAACGACCGGGATCGAAACGGACGTGCAGGATGCTCGTGGTCCCAGCCAGAACAGGATTGTTCAGGTAGCCGATGGTCCCCATCGCGTGAAACCAGGGTGTCAGGTTGATAGCAGCAGCCTCTCCAATTCCCACCGGATACTCACGCCGGCCACCCGTTTGAGATTCCGGCAACGGCTCAAGCTGCAGTCCACCGTTGACAACACGGGGCAGGCATCCTGTCTGCCAGCAAGCGAATTGCAATACATTTGAGATGACGTTTTGGTGCGTAATGATGACCCCTTTGGAACGGCCTGTGGTGCCGCCCGTGTAGGCAAGATGTGCCACGGTCCGCACCGGATCGAGTCTGGAAATATCACGGCGCTCCACAGGATGACCTGCGTCAATGAGACTCTTAAAACTGACCCAATCCGGGTGATAACCTTGTGCGTCAACAAGGTCTCCATCAGGCCGGCACTCCGACTCACTGGTCATCATGACCAGTTCCAATCGGGTCCTCGGCAACACCTCTTGAATGGACGCCGCAAACAAATCCTGCGTCAGGATTGCCTTAGCGCTGCTGTCGTTTAATTGATACTCCAAATCCTTTACGGGGATGAGCGGATTCACTGGGGTAAATGTGGCACCAGTCATAAGAATTCCGTAGTAGGCAATCACATATTGGGGACAGTTCAGCATATGAATCGCGACAACATCGCCAAACCCAATGCCGCGTGCAGACAAGGAATCTGCAAAGCGGAGCGCTGACTCGTAGATGTCTTGAAAAGAGTATTCGGCCTCATGGTAAATGTATGCCGTTTTTGTGCCGAACCGCTCTGCACTCCCTTTTAAAATGGCCTGTACGGGTACCCGTGGATAGTTCAGGTGCCGCGGCATCCCGTGTGGCCATGACATCGTTTTGATGGTGTCCGTCATTGTCTACCACCCCAGGGCAGAAGCTGTCTGTTCCTCGAAGTCTTGCACACTGCCAAGATAGTTTTCTAAAGCGCGTGCCCGTTTCAGGTACAAGTGACAATCCATCTCCCACGTGAATCCAATTCCGCCGTGCAACTGAATGTTGTCACTCGCGGCACGAATAAACGCTTCGGTCGCATATGAGCGAGCACTGTACACCGCTGCTGTTTTGTCTGAAGATCCGCTCGCCACAGCCCAGTTGGCGTAATAGACGAGCGACTTGGCGGTTTCAAGTTCCAGTCTGCGATCCACAATCCGATGCTTCACCGCCTGAAAGCGCCCGATTGGCTGACCGAACTGTACCCGCGTCTTCGCGTACTCTGTCACAGAATCAAGCACATGCTCCATGGCCCCAATCATCTCTGCAGACACCGCAGCGTGGAGATCCTGCACACAGTCCTCGCACATCTCCAGACCGTTTCCCCACTTACCAATGACATGCTGCTCGTCAAGCTGAACACTCGAAAACGTCACCTTCGCGAGGCCAAGAGTGGCGTCAAAACTTTGCAACGGCTCAACGGTCACACCATCGTGATCGCGCTCCACCCATAACCAGGTGATGCCCTCATGGTCGCCATTTGAACTACCGCCCTTTGAACTATCGTCATTTGAACTATCGCCATTTGAACTATCGCCATTTAAACTATCGCCATCTGAACTGGCGTCATCTGAGCGAACGGGTACGAGGAAGGCTGTCGCGTCCATACCACCGTGGACGACGGTTTTCACCGCATCAAGATGAATCACATCCCCCTGTCTCCTTGCTGTTCCCTCGATATCTCCAAGTTGATAACTGCCATTTGTCTCCACGACAGCGAGTGCAAACGTCATCTGACCGTTGGCGATGCCGGAGAGCAGTTCTTCCTTTTGCTCAGCGCTCCCGTAACGAGCAATCAGTGGCGTCGCAAACGCAACCGTCTCCCGAAGTGTTCCCGGCAGTAAAACGCGGCCTGTTTCCTCAAACACAGGAACCAAGTCAATATTCGACAGTCCGACTCCACCGTAAGCCTCCGGGATATTCACGCTCGTCACACCGAGCTGTACGAGCTCACCATACGTCTTTTTCAGGCGTTGCGGTTCGCCGTCCATATAACTCCGAGCGATCTCGATACCCCCTTGGTTCTGCAAGCACTTTTGCACAGATTGGCGAAGCATCTCCTGCTCTTTGCTGAGTGAGAAATCCATCTTCATCTTCCCTCCCCTCTAGTGTTTGATATCTTTCGGCAGCCCCAGTACCCGCTCGGCTACAACGTTCTTTTGTATCTCGGTGGTGCCGCCGGCAATAGTGAGTCCAAGCGACTCCAAGTAGCCATCTTGCCAACTTGAGTTCACGTATGCGTCTTCATGCCATAGTGGACTGTGTGCACCCTGGAGTGATACCGCATAACCAAGCATGTCTTTGCCAAGTTCACTGCAGAGGAGTTTATCCATAGAGCCTTCAACCCCGGGGTGACCGGTCTTCATTGTTTGCGTCAGGTGCCGGTAGTAAGTGAGCAAAGCGCCACGAGAACGCGCGTAATAGTCGACCAACCTCTTTTTGACCACAGGGTTCTCAACCAATCGGACGCCTTGACGTGTAAGCGTTTTCGAGAAGCCCACAAGATCGTTGAAGTCCCTCTGCAAGGAAAACACCTGTCTGGCAACACCAACACGCTCATGCATGAGGAGGGTCACGGCGACCTTCCACCCTTCACCGACCTCGCCAACTATGTCCTCCTCATACGCAACAGCGTCTGTAAAGAAAATTTCATTGAAGTCATAGTGATCGCTCATCTGATGGATAGGTCTTGTCTCTACACCAGGTTGATGCATGTCAATCAAAAAAGCAGTCATCCCATCATGTTTCGCACCTGAGCGGTCTGTCCTCGCTAGCAGGAAACACCTGTCCGCAATGTGTGCGTAACTGGTCCATACCTTCTGACCATTGATAATCCACTTGTCACCTTGTTTGACTGCATGTGTCTGAATGGCAGCCAAATCAGAGCCCGCCCCGGGTTCGGAGTATCCTTGACACCAGATTTCTTCGCCACTCAGGATCTTGTGGACGTACCGCCGTTTTTGCGCCTCCGTGCCAATCTGAATCAGGGTTGGACCGATCATTCCAATTCCAATGATATTGATCACCGGCGGCGCTTTTACTCGGACCATTTCTTCTTGGTAGATGACCTCTTCCAACAAGGTTGCTCCGCGTCCGCCGTACTCCTTTGGCCATGCAACACCAGCCCAACCGCCATCGTACAAACGACGCTGCCAATCGCGCAGGAACTGCGTTCGTTCCGGATCGGTCTTTGGCAGTGACCGACTTCCCTTCCAACCAGCCGGAAGGTTTTGCTCAAGCCAGTCCCGCAACGCATGCTGAAACTCTCTTTCAGCCGATGTAAGCGAAAAATCCATCTATACTCCTCCTTTCAGTCTAGGAGAGTCAATACAGAAGAATCGATACAGGACATCCAATACAGGAGATTCGATACGGTTGAGTCTCTACAGGAGAAGTCGACATGGTAGGATCGATACAGGTGAGTCTATCCAGGAGAGTCCCACATGGTAAAAATCGCTGCGGCTGAATCCACCCAGGAGAATCCGACATGGTAAGTCGCCTGCGGCTGAATTTACCAGGGGAATCCGACATGGTAAGTCGGTGCGGCTGAATTTACCAGGGGAATCCGACATGGTAAGTCGGTGCGGCTGAATTTACCAGGGGAATCCGACATGGTAGTCTCTGAAACCGCGAAATGACTCCCTTCGTTCGTTACCCTTATGATAACAATTCTGTTTAAATATTTGTATTATTTCGTCCGACAGTTATACAAAAAAGTTTTATATTTATCTTCTTACAAAATGGAAGTTAATTTCTTTGCGTTTGGACGCTATTTCGGATACACTCTTGAAGAGAGATAGTTCATTGCAAAATGGAACATTGGAACAGCAACAAAAGCATGGCAAACCATGGTACAGTTGTTGTAGTTACTTCAAAGCGGTTCCTCGCCGGGATCATGCGACACCTCAAAGACTGCGGTTTCTCGCGGTCACAGCAGAATCTTGCTCAGTCCTCGAAGTACATTTCTGAACGTCTCATGACACTAAACTCTCATCAAAGATGGATCGCCGAAGAGATTGATCACCGACGTAAATCATGCATGCACGTTGCTTCGCTGTGGCGTACGATGCATCCATTTGTGTTTGCTGTGGCGCTCATTGTGCTTGCTGTGGCGCTCAGTGTGTTTGCTGTGGGGCCGACACGTCCATCAGGATATGTCCGTCTTCCATAACGAACCAATTCAGACAGCGTAAAAATAAGAGGAGTGAAGAGAGAATTGAGCAGTCGATCAAATCATGCACCAGATGTGATATCGAATACGATATCCTTGGAGCCGAAACGAGAGATCAAAACGGGTCCCGTGTTCGGCGTCATGCTGGCAGGGGCACTTGTAGCATTTCTAAATCAAACGTTGATTAATGTGGCCTTGCCACAGATTATGGATAAATTGCACGTCTCCGCCACAACGGGAGACTGGCTGACCACAATTTTCATGCTCGTCAATGGAATTGTCATCCCCGTGACCGCCTTTCTTATGGACAGGTTCACAACGAGGCAACTCTACATCACATCGATGGGATTGTTCACGCTCGGCACACTGATTTGTGCGATTGCGCCAGGGTTCTCCGTTTTATTGGTCGGGCGCGTGGTTCAGGCGGCTGGTGCAGGTGTATTGTTCCCTGTTATTATGAACGTCATCTTCACACTGTTCCCAGCTGAACGCCGGGGGTTTGCAATGGGTATTTTGGGCGTTGCGATGAACTTTGCTCCCGCAGTCGGACCCACTCTGTCGGGGTGGATCGTGCAAAGCTACTCGTGGCGGGTGCTGTTCTTCATCATTTTACCCATCGCGTTGTTAGACGTTATTGTTGCAGTGTTTCTCGTGAAAAATGTGTCAGAGACCAGTCATCCCAAGTTGGATGTGCTCGGTGTCATTTTGTCAACGATTGGGTTTGGGGGCATCCTTTACGGCTTTTCCATGATCGGCATTGAAAGCTGGACGAGCCCTGATGTTCTCACTTTCTTTATCTTGGGCAGCTTGAGCCTCATCGGTTTTATCTGGCGACAGTTGATGGTTGGACACCCAATTTTAGAGTTTCGCATATTTCGGTATCCGATGTTTACCCTCACTACGGTTGTTAATGTGCTCGTGACCATGGCCATGTATTCCGGGATGATTCTCATGCCGCTGTACATGCAAAATGTGCGCAACTTTTCTCCCATCATGTCGGGTCTATTGCTGTTGCCAGGCGGAATTGTTATGGGGATCATGTCCCCCATTACAGGTCGCCTATTCGACCGGTTTGGAGCCCGCTGGTTGGCGGTAACGGGGCTCGCGATAACCATTGTGACCACGTACGCACTCGCACGGCTCCAATTGAATACCACTTTCTTATACATGATTGTCGTGTACACTTTGCGGATGTTCGGAATGTCGATTCTGATGATGCCTATCTTTACCGCAGGGTTGAATGAACTCGCCCTGTCACTCAACAAGTACGGCACAGCAATGGTGAATACACTGCGTATGGTCGCAGGCGCAGTGGGCATGGCCTTCTTCGTTTCCATCATGACGAACCGAGGTGCTTCACACGCCAAGGCGATTATGTTGCAGCAACACATCCTGCCGACAAACAAGGCAGCGGTCGCTCATGCTGTCAACCAGGGCGCTGTGATGGGCATCAATGACGCCTTCTGGCTTGCAACTGCGCTTACTGTGGTGGCGTTCCTCCTGTCCTTCTTCGTGCGAAAGACCACCCCGCAGGAAGATACCATTACAAATCGCAAACGTGACGCAGAGGAGACTGAATTTTTGCCTCTCGCTGTCGACGAGTAAGGAATCCTTCACACCTGCTTGGGTTGTCCTCAGTGGGCTTTGGCGAACCTCAGTCGGCTCGGGGTGATCTTAGCCGGGTTTAGTGAACTGCTGCCGGCTTAGGGTTGATCACGGTCCGGTTTGGCGAACCCCACTCGGCTTAGGTCCATCAGTCGGCAAGTGCCCCGCAGATATGCGGGGCTTTTTGTGTACTAAGGGCTCACATGCGCCGGATCGAAATACGCACACACCGAGTACAGTGATAGCGTGATCCTTCAGCCAGCTTGAACGCGTAACGAGGTGATGACATGCGGAGAACGCGACCCAAGCAGAGGAGCACATCCCAGGCTAAAGTTGCGCCGTCTGCAAGGGTAGATGAACAGTTGGTCGCTGTAAACGTAGTCGCCTTCCTCGCTATCTACGCCATGGTCCATTGGATTACCGATGACGATTTTAACAAGCGATACGAAATACTTGTCGTGGTCTTCGCGATCTTGCGTATCTTAGTCGGCTTTGAAATCATTATCCCTGATAAGGAACAAACACTGCGTTCAAGGATGCGGTCTCGCTAACATCGCACGCAGACTATAAGATGACGCTCAAATTTGTCGTTGCTCTCGGGCCAGCGCACAAAAGCGCTGCATCGCGCAGATGAGAACGAACGAATCTTCCTCTCTGGCTCCCTTTGCACATGGTGGCTGACATTTAGCGCACAGGACTTCCCTTATTGCCTCCGTTCGCCTACTTTTCAGGCCGGCGAACCCCAAAAGGGAATTTTTGTTCGTCTCTTCGTCCCGTTTCGCCGATAATCAGGCATCAACGAACATTCTTGCCCTTATCTCTCGCAGTCTAAGTAACCCCCTGCAATGCCAATTATCTTCCGGTTACAACGGGCAGGCTGCTGGCCTGCCTTCCACATCCTCTTTTCAAAGTATCGAACAAAAGAATAGAAGGTGCGCGCCTTCGCGCGCGAATCAGTCAGGACAGTGCGCACCGAGCGAGGTCGCCGGCCCGGCGCAGCCCGGCACGGCACGGCGGTACAAACGAATCTTCCTCTGTATGGTCCATAACGAACAAAAGTGCCGCATCGCCCACGCGGGAACGAACAAATCTTCCTCTCTGGCTCCCTTTGCACATGGTGGCTGACATTTAGCGTACAGGACTTCCCCTGTTGCCTCGGTTCACCTACTTTTGAGGGCTGCGACCCCCTACAAGGGAAGTTGTGTTCGTTGTTTCGTCCGTATCCCCCAGGAATCAGCCATCAACGAACATTCTTTCCCTTATCTGCCTAGCCTGGGGAACCCCTGCAACGCCAATTAGCTCATGCGTGCAGCGGGCAGGCCGCAGGGCTGCCTTCCACATCCTCTTTTCAAAGCATCGAACCAAAGAATAGAAGGTGCGCGCCTTCGCGCGCGAATCAGTCAGGACAGTGCGCACCGAGCGAGGTCGCCGGCCCGGCGCAGCCCGGCCCGTCGGTACAAACGAATCTTCCTCTGTATGGTCCATAACGAACAAAAGTGCCGCATCGCCCACGCGGGAACGAACAAATCTTCCTCTCTTGCCCCGTTGTTGCATGGTGGCTGACATTTTAGCGTACAGGACTTCCCCTGTTGCCTCGATTCACCTACTTTTGAGGCCGGCGAACCCCTACAAGGGAAGTTGTGTTCGTTGTTTCGTCCGTATCCCCCAGGAATCAGCCATCAACGAACATTCTTTCCCTTATCTGCCTAGCCTGGGGAACCCCTGCAACGTCACTTAATCCGTGAGTGCATTGGGCAGGCCGCTGGCCTGCCTTCCACATCCTCTTTTTGCTTTGCGTTACTTCCCTGCCTCTCATTCTCTGTTGTCCTTTGCCTCACATTTTCGATGACATCACAGCTTTCAAATCCAAAGTAAAATGCAAAAGACAGTGCGTAGAAGGTGCGCGCCTTCGCGCGCGAATCAATCAAGACACAACACAAAAAGAGCCCAGCATCTCTGCTGAGCCCTCTGTGTTACTCACTTGCCTGGCAACGTCCTACCTTCCCAGGAACTCGCGCTCCAAGTATTATCGGCGCTGGAGGTCTTAACGGTCGT
>NZ_LJCO01000052.1 GCF_001399675.1 Paenalicyclobacillus ferrooxydans | reverse complement strand
GTAATTTGACACCAGCATGGGTCGGAAGATACAGGGCCCAAGGGTATTGGGACAAACACAGCGTTATGGTGGAAGAGTCGACTAGGTTAATGCGACCTAATTGCTTCGTGGCCTTTTTCAGTCCAATTCTGCGAACAAGTTGCGCAATGCAATGTTGAAGAACAGAGTCTAAAAATGCCTGTTCCAAATGACGCAGCTTTCGTGACAACTGTGATGCACTGATGGACTGAATTCCGATTTCCGACTGTAGTTCCTTTGTCTCGTTCAACTTACGGCTGAGTGATGTTAGTGACGAAATCTGATTGACCTGGGCAAAGAGCAGTAGCTGAGTGAGCTTGATAGAATCGAGCTTTTTCGTGTACTTGTCCAGGTGTAGTAACTGAATTTGTTTCAACATTAATTTCGTATCTAGAGAAACTAGGTATTCCGCCAAAGTGGATTTCATGATACCCTTATTCATGCTTGGGTTCCTTAGATTAGATTTGGACAGGGCTACCTGTACATCTATTCTAAGGAATCTTTATATGTATAGGGGTTACACAATCATGAATCTTCATAAGGTTTAAAATATTTAATTTGTCAACGGGTACCCGTTGACAAACCACTAAAAAGTTAATGCAACGCTAGTGGGTGAAACCGACTTGTCCTCGCTCGTTCTTGGTCGTTAAGTGGCTCAAATCGACTTAAGATTCAACTGCAGATAATCCATTTGCCAGGCATCTACGGCATCTACGGCATCTCGGGCATCTCAGGCCTCTAACGGTAAACCACAACACCAAACGATTAAATACGTGTGACGTGATGAAGCAAACGTGTAACGCCTTCAAACCACCTTAAAGAAAAATGGTAACCATGACTTTCGTCATGGTTCAATACGGTTTAATGCGGTAAGACCGGGCCACGCGGCCCGGTCTTTTCTATCTTTTTGCACATGTGGTACGCGGCATCGCTTGATATGATGACTTTGTTCAATGCAAAGGGGGTCTCATTATGCTTGAAGTGGAGTCCTTGCACAAACGGTTCGGTCAACATGTTGCGGTTGATAACATCAGCTTCCAGGTTAAAAAAGGCGACGCCTTTGGTCTGCTTGGGCCAAACGGTGCAGGAAAATCGACGACATTGTCGATGATGACGGGTCTGCTCATTCCGAACAGCGGAGAAGTCCGCTTGGACGGCCATCGATTAAAAGACGAGCCAAAGTATCTGAAACAAAGGATGGGCCTTGTACCGCAGTCCATTGCCCTGTATGAAAACCTGACCGCAGAAGAAAACCTCCGGTTCTGGGGACAGATTTACGGTGTCACAGGAGCGAAGCTTCGGGACAATTTGGATTGGTGTTTGCAGGTTGCCGGACTGACAGAACACCGTAAGCAGCTCGCGAAACGCTTTTCCGGAGGAATGCAGCGGCGTTTAAACATCGCCGTCGCGATGATTCATCGTCCAGAGATCCTCATCATGGACGAACCAACCGTTGGGATCGATCCCCAGTCTCGCAACCACATCCTTGAGACGGTAAAGACCCTCAACCGTGAGGGGATGACCGTCATATATACGAGTCATTACATGGAAGAAGTCCAGTACCTCTGTCAGCGGCTAGCGATTATGGACAACGGTGAGTTGATTGCGTACGGAAATCTCGAGGACGTAAGACAGCTGGCGGGGGCACGCTCGACGATCACGATGCAGTTGTCCGGAGAAATTGGGGACCTCACGCGCCAGCTCGAGCACGACATGACCTTTCAAAATGTGCAGGTTGAAGGAGACACATTGGTGTTTCAGGCCCAGAATGCGGCTGTGGCTGTCAGTCGCGCAGTCAGTATCATTGCAAATCAAAGCTGTGAGTTACAAAAAATAGACGTAGCTCAGCCGAATCTTGAGAGCGCATTTCTTCACCTCACCGGGCGCCGCTTGCGGGACTCTGTCGGGGAGGCAGGTGACCAGGGATGATCCGTCTCTCATTTTCCATCGCCTTGATTCAATGGAAACAGCTGATCAGAGATCGCAGGGCTTTTATCATGCTGATTGCCTTTCCTGTCATGCTAACCTCCATTTTGAGTTTTGCCCTAGGGGGATTGTTCTCAGGAACAACACATCAGATCTCAAAAGTAGCCGTCGTGAACGAAGATAGAGGGGCCGCCGGAGCCCAACTCGTGGATTACCTGCGTCAACAGACAGGATTCGTTCGTGTCGTTGACGTGTCTAACGCTGCTGAGGCGCTGAATGAGGTAAACCAAGGTCAGGTGGATGGGGCACTCGTAATACCGAGATCGTTCACCTCTGAGACAGGTCAAGGGAAGACTGTTGCTTTGCCGGTTGAAGTCACGTCTGCGCACTCCTTTACGAGGGACCTCGTCAATCAATTGGTTTCCAGCTATGGCCTTGAACTGGCGGATGTTCAGTACCTGAAGACCATCGCCACGCAGAGCCCAGCAATGAAGAGCCCAGTCACCAACAGTGCGTTGAATAACGCTGGCAGCACAGGAGCCACGAGCGCAGGAGCCACGAGCGCAGGAGCCACGAGCGCAGGAGCCACGAGCACAGGAGCCGCCAGCACAGGAGCCGCCAGCACAGGAGCCACGAGCACAGGAGCCACGAGCACAGGAGCCACGAGCACCAACAGTACAGGCGGATTGGCACCAACGACTGGGAAAGCCGCATCGTCTTCCTCGGTTGTTTCACAAGGGACCAGCCCTGCTGTTACATTTATCAACAGCATGTCAAACTTGCGGCCTGTGACGGCTGGCTCCTATTATGCTATCGGCATGATGGTGATGTTTCTCTTGTCAAACGCCATCAGCCGCGCAACCAGTATGGTCCAGGAGCGCCGTGGTGACCGTTACAAACGTCTGCTGGCTGCCCCAGTCGGGCATGTGACGCTGGCCATCGGACAGTGGCTGGCGACGTTCCTCATTATGCTCGTGCAAGGTGCAATCCTTCTCCTCTGCTCCCGGTTCATCTTGCAGATTCAACTCGGTCCGGTTGGTCAGACAGCCCTCGTTCTGGCCGGTTATGCAGCTTCTGTGGCAGGCATTTCCACACTTCTCGGCAGCACCATCCGATCCGTTCAGGTGGTCAACGGCCTTGCCAGCATTGGTGCGAACATCGCTGCAGTGCTTGGCGGAAGCATCTTTCCCATCTATGGATTTCCGCAGATGATGCAGTGGATCGCGCAGGTATTGCCAAACGGTCAGGCGCTCACGCGTTTGGTCGACTCAGTGATGGGTGTGTCGACAGCGGAACTTTGGATCCCGGTGTTTTATCTCGTATTTGTAGGTATCTTCCTGGGTACGCTTGGAGGCATTCGATATGGCGCTCCATCGCGAAAGGGGGTATAAGCGGTGAAAACCATCTTGTCCATTGTCACGAGGTTTCTTAAGACGTCGTTTCGCAATCGCGGGAACTGGATGTTCATGATCGTCCTCCCTTTGGCGTTTACATTTGTTTTTGGCGTGGTTCCTACCCTTGGCGGGACGAACAACAAGATCCCGGTTGCCGTGGTTGACCAAGACCACAGCGCCCTGTCCGCTTCCATCATCGGTCAGCTGAAATCCGATCCTGCGATCCAACTGGAACAGGTCAGTCCGAATGACGAGGACCGCCTGATGCGGCAGATGAAGGTGAGCGTGATTATGTCTATTCCAGCCGGTTTTGAGGCTGATGCGGCAGCGGGTCGGCCGATGACTGTAGGGTGGACTGCAGCACCGAACGTGGGCGGCAATCAGGACATCGCAACCGCCACGGCTTCCCTGCAGACCTCCATCAGGCAGTGGATGTTATTCGGTGAGCCTGCCATGCAGGCAGCAATCAAAGGTGGAGCAACACCGGATCAGGTGGTGTCCGCATTTGTTCATGCCATGAAGTCAGCAGACAAGATTCATCCGCTTTTGTCCACCAAGCAGGAACTGATCTCAAGCGGGGGACATGTGCAAACTCATACGTTGTCACAGGGGGCCTTGTCGACCATGGGATTCAGTGTGATGTTCATTGTGTTCACCGTGTTCGGGAGTACGAGTTCTGTTTTGAATGAGCGAATCACCGGCACATGGAAGCGGATGCTCGCGAGTCCCATGAACAAGGGGACCGTGGTGGCTGGCTACGGGATCGCGTTCTTTGTGATGGGGTGGATCCAATACGCCATTTTGGTGCTGGCCAGTCGTTTTATCTTTGGGATTCACGTACCGTGGAATGGCTGGATAGCACTCGTTGTATCCCTATACGTGCTCGCGATGTGCGGCATTGCTCTGTGCGTCGCCAACTTGGTGCAGACGACGGAACAGCAAATGGGCATCGGAAGCTTTGTGGCGATTGGCACGTGCATGATTGGCGGGGTGTATTGGCCGCTCGAGATTGAGCCGACGTGGATGCAGCATCTGGCTTGGTTTGTGCCGCAAAGCTGGACGATGAAGGCGTTCGATCAAGTCACTTCAGGAACCATTACATCGGCCCTGTGGCTGCCGCTCGGCGTCCTCGCTGCGTTTGCTGCCATCTTTTACGTCACCGGCATCGTGCAGCTTCGTTACTCGACTTGATGGCGCGTCGAGCGTGCTGCCGTATCGCACTGCCTGAACGGTGGCGTTGGCGCGATTCGGTGGCGGCCCGCCTGGATGGGAGCGGTCGGGGACGATCCGATATGGGACTGCCTTCGATGGTGCTGCTGGGCTGGATCCGGTGTCGAACTGCCTTCCGATCAAACCGGATATTTTGTATGCGCTTCACTATTTGGCGGTTTCCAACGGGAGTGCTATCATACTTGCGAAGTGGTGCAACGCAGTCCAATACGTTGCACGAATGCGAAGGAGTGGAGCACTATATGCCGTTTACGAAGGCAGATCAACTAGCGGTTCAGACCATTCGAACCTTGTCGATCGATGCGATTGAACGTGCGAACTCAGGCCATCCCGGGTTACCGATGGGGGCCGCACCGATGGCACATGTCTTATGGACTCGTTTTTTAAACTACAATCCAAAGAACCCCAAATGGTTCAATCGTGACCGATTTGTGTTGTCAGCGGGACACGGCTCGATGTTGTTGTACAGCCTTCTTCACCTTTCTGGCTTTGATGTATCTATCGAGGACTTGAAGAACTTCCGACAATGGGGGTCAAAAACGCCGGGTCACCCAGAGTACGGTCATACCTCGGGTGTCGATGCCACGACGGGGCCGCTTGGACAGGGGATTGCGATGGCTGTCGGTATGGCCATGGCAGAGCGGTTCGTTGCCGCCACATTTAATCGCGATGATGCAGCGCTATCGGATCACTATACATATGTCCTGTGCGGCGATGGCGATCTGATGGAAGGTGTTGCCTCAGAAGCCGCCTCACTCGCTGGGCACCTTGGCTTGGAACGACTGATTGTCCTTTATGATTCCAACAATATTTCACTCGACGGACCGACCGACTGGTCCTTTACGGAAGACGTCAAGGGCCGCTTCCGCGCATACGGATGGAATGTGCTGCGGGTAGAGGACGGCAATGATATGGACGAGATCGAAAAGGCGATTGACGAAGCCCGCCATTCGGTTGGTCGTCCGACCTTGATTGAAGTCAAAACCATTATTGGCTACGGCGCACCGACCAAACAGGGAACGAACAAGGCCCACGGGTCTCCGCTTGGGGCGGAAGAAGTCCAAAAGGCGAAAGAAGCGTATGAGTGGAACCATGAAGAGTTTTATGTTCCGGCTGAGGTCCGTGACCTTTATGCAGCACGTGCCAAGGAAGGCGAAGCTGCAGAGGCTGCGTGGGATGAAGTTGTCGAAGCTTATGGACGCGAGCACCCAGACTTGGCCCAAACCTTCGTCGATGCCATGCACGGGAACGTTCATATCGACTTTGATGCTGTTCTACCGAAGTTCAGCGGGGGAGTAGCAACGAGAGACGCGTTTGGCAAAGTCATCAACGCGATTGCGCCGCATGTTCCATTTCTGATCGGCGGCTCTGCAGACTTGTCCGGATCGAACAAGACAATGTTGAATGACCTCGGTCACTTTGAGAAAGGCAACTACCAAGGTCGAAACTTCTTTTACGGTGTGCGTGAGCATGCGATGGGAGCAATGCTGAACGGCATGACGCTTCACGGCGGCGTGATCCCGTTTGCAGGCACGTTCCTCGTCTTCTGCGATTACCTCCGCCCAGCACTTCGACTGTCTGCCCTGATGAAGCAGCCCGTAATCCATGCTTTCACGCACGACAGTATCGCTGTTGGAGAAGACGGCCCCACGCACGAGCCGGTTGAACAACTGGCATCGCTTCGCCTGATCCCTGGATTTCGCGTATTTCGGCCCGCAGACGCGACGGAAACAGCGCAGGCCTTCCGTTATGCGTTGACACATAGAGATGCACCTGTGGCACTGGCTCTCTCGCGGCAGAAACTTCCGACGCTGGCAGAGGTCGAGCAGCATGCAGCGGATTTCGAGCGCGGCGGTTACGTTTTGTACCAGCATGGTGATGGAAATCAGTTGATCCTGTTGGCAACTGGTTCGGAAGTCCACCTGGTGCTCGCGGCGGCGAAAACGCTGGCCAATGAAGGGGTTGCTGTCCGCGTTATCAACATGACGTCGATGGAGTTGTTTGAAGAACAGACAGAGGCCTACAAGGAGTCCGTATTGCCGGCATACGTCACGAATCGTCTGGCAGTGGAAATGGCCCATCCGATGCCGTGGTATCACTACGTGGGTCTAAATGGCCGCGTTCTCACGATCAATCGGTTTGGCGCTTCTGCTCCTGGAGACATCGTGGTGGAAGAGTACGGCTTTACAGAGGACAATGTCCTGTCGATTGCACGAGGGTTGATGAAGTAAGAAGGTATCGGTCAATCAGCCTGTGCACCCACCGAAGCAGGCATGCACCCGCGGAGGCAGGCATGCATGAGTTGATGAAGTAAGTGGTGCGTGGGTGAAAGTGAAATCAGTGACAAAGAAGGCTGCCTGTCATTTCGGGCAGCCTTCTTTGCATTCTGAGATGTGACTCAAGAATGCCGCTTTACCGGTCGACTGTTCTGGGAATCTGCCAGGTGGCGTTTTTCTCTTCGATCCCGTTCATATGATTCATCATCCCCGCGAGGACAAAGCTCACGAGGTGCTGTTCAAATGCGCTGCGGTCAGCTTCGCTGATATGGTTGGCGGAATAATACGACATGTTTGCGACCAAGGAGACGACCATCACCACTGTCCACTTCAGGTTGCGTTCTGCTTCCGGTACTTGTCCTTGATGCAGCAGGTGATGTCGCTTAATCAGTGCTTGTTCCACGAGACCGCCCAGCTGGTTATACAGCGCGTCTTCTTTTCGCTTCATAAACTCCTGGCCACCGCCAGAGGAAAACACATCAATGAGAGAGTCCTCGGTATTATCGAACATGCGAAACACCGCTCGAACCGTTTCGATGGTACAAGTTTCAATGTCTGCAACCTGTTCCAATATCGGAGCGATCCGCTTCCAAGTTTTGAAGACCACTTCATCAAACAGCGCCGTTAAGAGTGACTCCAGCGAATCAAAGTGTAAATAAAAAGTACCTCTGGCGATGTCACTCGCCTTAATCACGTCTGCAATGGTCACATCATCATACCCACGCTCCACAAACAACTGCTTGGCAGCTCGCAGAATATGAACATGGCGTTGGGCTTTGGTCATGGGAACACGCACGACAGTTCACCTCCTCTGCGGGTTTGAAATATCGCCATAGTACTCGCTAACGACTTCAAGGAAGGTGGCAGTCAGCGGCCTGTCCGCTTGTACGACAGGATATGCAATCAGGGTCGGTCTTGTCCACTCTTCTCCTGTCATCGCGATGGTCTCATAGGATTTATAGATCGCGTCATGAAGGGTTCTTCTCGGTAAAAAGGAAACGCCAAGTCCGTGTCCAACCATAGCCTTGATCCCGTCGATGCTGTCAAGCTCCATCGAGATCGGCGGATACACATTGTGACCTGCAAGTACTTCGCTGATCCGCTTCCGAAACGGCGACGTCGAACGCCCAAAGGCTACAAAGGGTTCACGGTTCAAGGCATGCAAGCCAGGGTAGCTGTGAGAAAAATAATGATTTTTCGGGACAATCAGGTCAATCCGATCCGGTGTGAATTCAACCAACCGTACATTTGGATGATAAATGGGCTCGCCGAGGAAACAAAAGTCCACTTGATTGGCGAGCAGCGCGTTCATCATTTCGTCATACATACCCATTCGCACTTTGAGGTGGACTTTGGCTTTGCGTGCCATGCGGTGCAAACACTCAGGAACGTCCGTAGACACGAAGGCCCGACCGGACATGATGCGAAGAATGGGGGTTTGCTCTGTTTCCGGGTGCAGGATCTGATCTTCGAGAGCCGTCAGACGCTCTGCAAGCGGCAGCAATTGTTGGCCTTCCGGCGTGAGCTGCACGCCGTTTGGCAGTCTATGAAACAGTACGTAGCCAAGCGCACGCTCGAGCCTTTGCAGATGGGCCGTGACTGTTGATTGCGACATATACATGTGTTCTGCCGTGCGAGAGATGGATCCTAGTCTGGCGATTGTTAGGAATAAGGCTATATCTTTGGTATCCATGTCCATCCTCCCAATCTCTTAAGATGCATCATAGCACGGGGACGCAGACTCTGTTAATCTCAAATCAGGAGGCGATTTCAATTGATGGAACATAAAGCGCAAACATGGGATTTAGATTCAGTCTTTCCGGGTGGCAGCGAATCTTCCGAGTTTCGCGCCTTTCTCGATCAACTCGCGTCTGACACCGCAACATTTGCTGACCAACTGACAAAGCGCGTACAGTCAACGGATCGCGACGATTGGATACATATGATTGAGACCGTCCAGAACCTTGCAGATAGGCAACGGGAGGCTGGCGCGTTCGTGTCCTGTCTCGGGGCCGCGGACACAAAGGACCGCGAAGCCAAGATTCTGCGCGGGCGCATCAGCCAGTTGGGTGCTCAGCTCAACTCTATGTTCACAACCTTTGATGCAGGTCTGGAGAACCTCGACGACGCTGTGTGGCAGTCCCTGCTCGCAGACGAACGACTTCAAACGGTTCGCTTTTCATTGGAAGAACGCCGGAAGCGTGCCAAACAGCGGATGACACCGGCAGCCGAGAAGCTCGTCTCCGATTTGATGGTTGACGGATATCATGGATGGGGTCAACTGTATGACACGATCGTCGGCAAGATGTCCTTGACTATTGAGGAAGATGGGCAACCAAAGTCGCTCTCGATGGGACAGGCGCACAATAAACTTTCTTCACCCCATCAGGCGGTCCGAAACGAAGTGTTCTCGAAGTGGGAGTCCACATGGGCGAGTGAATCCGATTTGTTTGGCGACACCATTAACCACTTGGCGGGCTTCCGGCTCGCAGCCTACAAGCATCGCGGTTGGGATTCGGTGCTCCAGGAGCCGCTCGAGATCAACCGGATGGACGAAGAGACTTTGAACGTCATGTGGCGTGTGATTGAAGAAAACAAGCCACGTTTCACAGAATACATGTCTGCAAAAGCGAAGCTCCTAGGGTTGGAAAAGCTCGGATGGCAGGACGTAGACGCTCCCATTGGCACCACGTCGAGCAAGAGTGTCTCGTACGAGGAAGCACGTAAGTTTATCGTGAACCAGTTTGGCTCCTTCAGTCCAGACATGGCTGACTTTGCGGATTCCTGCTTTGAACGCCGCTGGATCGAGGCAGAAGACCGCCCTGGCAAGCGCCCTGGTGCTTTCTGCACCAGTTTCCCGGTCAGCCAGCAGACGCGCGTCTTCACCACCTTCTCGGGGACTGTTGGGAATGTCTCTACGCTGGCCCACGAGCTTGGCCATGCCTATCACCAGCACGTCATGGCCGGCCTGCCGCGGTTTGCCCAAAACTATGCCATGAATGTCGCAGAGACAGCATCCACATTCGCTGAGATGATTGTGTCGGATGCGTCGCTGAAAGCAGCAGAAGGCGAAGAGGAACGTCTCGCTCTGCTCGACGACAAGTTGCACCGCAGCGTTGCCATGTTCATGAACATTCACGCCCGGTTCCTGTTTGAGACAAGTTTCTACGAGGAGCGCAAACAGGGCCCGGTCAGCGTGGAACGCATCAACACCTTGATGGAAAATGCTCAAAAAGAAGCCTACTGCGATGCGCTCGGTTCCTATCACCCACACTTCTGGGCTTCGAAACTGCACTTTTACATCACAGGCACACCGTTTTACAACTTTCCGTACACCTTTGGCTACCTTTTCAGCACCGGACTGTACGCACAGTCGCAAAAGGAAGGTGCAGGCTTTGCCGACCGCTACGTGGCGCTGCTTCGTGATACGGCTAGCATGCGCGTAGAGGATCTGGCGAAGAAGCACCTCGGCGTCGACCTGCGCGAACCAACCTTCTGGCGTGAGGCGATTGCCACGTTGCTGCCGGATGCCCGTGAGTTCGTGGATCTAGTGGCCAAGCGACAAGCCCGGTAAGCGCGGTAAGCGCGGTAAGCGCGGTAAGCGCGGAGCAGGCGGGGTGGCCATGGCGGTCGTGGGTGGCCCCCACCCCCGGCGTGTTAAAGGAACTCAGTTCCTCTACGGCCAGGCAGGTGGGGACGCCGGCTGTTTTAGCGGAACTCAGTTCCGCTATGCGTCGGAAGGCAGGGCCACCGGCTGTTTTAGCGGAACTGAGTTCCGCTATGCGTCGGAAGGCAGGGCCACCGGCTGTTTTAGCGGAACTGAGTTCCGCTATGCCTGGGTAGGCAGGGCCACCGGCTGTTTTAGCGGAACTGAGTTCCGCTATGCGTCGGAAGGCAGGGCCACCGGCTGTTTTAGCGGAACTCAGTTCCGCTATGCCTGGGTAGGCAGGGCCACCGGCTGTTTTTAGCGGAACTGAGTTCCGCTATGCGTCGGAAGGCAGGGCCACCGGGTGTTTTTAGCGGAACTGAGTTCCGCTATGCCTGGGTAGGCAGGGCCACCGGCTGTTTTAGCGGAACTCAGTTCCGCTATGCCTTGGAAGGTGGGGACGCCGGCTGTTTTAGCGGAACTGAGTTCCGCTATGCGTCGGAAGGCAGGGCCACCGGGTGTTTTTAGCGGAACTGAGTTCCGCTATGCGTCGGAAGGCAGGGCCACCGGGTGTTTTTAGCGGAACTGAGTTCCGCTATGCGTCGGAAGGCAGGGCCACCGGGTGTTTTTAGCGGAACTGAGTTCCGCTATGCGTCGGAAGGCAGGGCCACCGGGTGTTTTTAGCGGAACTCAGTTCCGCTATGCCTTGGAAGGCGAGGCCCCCCAGGTGTTATAGCGGAACTCAGTTCCTCTACGGCCAGGCAGGTGGGTCCACTACGCACTTGGGCGTGCTGACTACCTGATCATGGACTAGGCATTTTGCATAAGTATGCGCTTTCATTATGACAATTAACAATTTGGACTTAAATTATCTGAAAATAGCCATTGTATCTGATGGTTCGTGCAATTATAATGTCCTCATATTCAAAGTCAGGTGCTTAGTTTCTCCGCAGCTCGGGCAGGATGAGAGCGTTAGTATCATCGAGTACAGGGGGTGAGCTAGATGGAGGAAAATCGGGAACGCGTAGAAACGTGTTCGATTTGCGGAGGGGAGTTGTCTACCGATCGGCAACATGAAGCACTGTGCAACCAGTGCACCGCAGCGTGGGAAAGAGACGTAGAAAGCCACTGGTAAAACGGTGAACATCTCTAATCAGCACCCGTGTCGAGGGGACAAACGATATGTTCACAAACGATCCGGTAAAGATGAGATGAAAAGGACGACCGCAGGTAACCGGTCGTCCTTTTGTTTGGATTTGAAGGAGGTGTTATCAAAGTGTAGTAAGCGGCATGGCTTCGTCAATTACCGCACCGCCAAGACAGACATCTCCTTGGTAGAAAACAACCGATTGACCAGGGGTGATCGCACGCTGGGGTTCAATGAAATCCACCTGACAGGCACCATTCTCTAACAATGTGACGTGAACGGGCTGATCGGGCTGACGATAACGGAATTTCGCCGTGCAATCGAATGTGGTGCCAGGCGCCTGCCCAGAAATAAAATGTGATTCAGAAGCCATCAGGCCGCGTGAAAACAGCAGTGGATGATCGTGACCTTGTTCGACATAAAGAATATTACGTTCGAGGTTTTTACCGACTACAAACCAAGGTTCACCCGTACCCGAACCTCCGATACCGAGGCCCTGCCGCTGGCCGATGGTGTAATACATCAGACCCTCATGGCGGCCCTTCACTTCACCGCTCGTAGTCCGGATATCGCCTTCCTGTGCAGGCAAATAGTGGCTCAGAAATTCACGGAAGTTGCGTTCACCGATGAAGCAGATCCCCGTGCTGTCTTTTTTCTTGGCGGTCGCAAGCCCTGCTTCTTCAGCAATCTGGCGAACCATCGGTTTGTCGAGATGGCCAATCGGAAACATCGCTTGAGAGAGCGGATATTGCGATAGGGTGTGGAGAAAATACGTCTGATCTTTTCGTGTATCCACCGCTCTGCGCAGTTCGAACCGATTGGGTTCAGCTTCCGCTACTTGCGCATAGTGCCCTGTTGCAAGGTAATCAGCTCCAAGTTCCAGTGCTGCGTTCAGGAGTTCCTTAAATTTGATCTCGCGGTTACACATTACATCCGGGTTTGGAGTACGACCACGTCGGTATTCTTCCAGAAAATAAGAAAACACTCGTTCGGAGTACTCTTCCTCAAAATTGACGCTATAGTATGGAATACCAATTTGGTCGCAGACCCGCCGAACATCTTCGAAATCCTCCGTGGCCGTGCAATGACCAAATTCGTCGGTATCATCCCAATTTTTCATGAAGACGCCGATGACGTCGTATCCTTGTTGTTTGAGCAGAAGAGCTGCAACGGACGAATCTACGCCGCCGGACATGCCGACTACGACTCGTGTCTGGCTTTTCTCCTTCTCCATAAAAAGCCTTCCTTTCGATCTCAAATTGCTCCCACTAGTTTCTCCAATCAGTTGCATAGACCCCAACTCTTCTAGTGTGGCGATTGTATGAACAGACGTCAAGTTTGCGGTACTCGACATCATAACATGGAAATTTCCGGGCATCCTTAGAGTGGCGAATTCGATGCCCATGAGGGGACCAAATCGAGATCGCCATCTTGTGTTCAACAATACGCGCCACAGTAGGGAAGAAAGCATCAGAATCAGAAGAAGGCATCGGAATCAAAGGAGGAATCCACTTGCAACCGCTCACGTCCAAAGAACTGGATTACATCGCTGACTCTCTCAACAACGAAGACCTGCTCATCAAACGATGCGCCACAGTTGCTTCACAAGCACAAAGTCAGGTTGTCAAAAACCTCTGTAATCAGCTGGTGCAACAGCACATGCAAAACTACACCCAGATTCAGAACATGCTTCAACAGCACTCAAATCTGGCACCGACGCAACCACAGTAACTCAGCAGTAACTCAGCAGTAACTCAACCGCAACGAGAGTTACAGCCGTTGGAGTTGCCGCAGGCTGATAGTTTAACCTAGACAGCTGACAAAAGGAGGATTACAGGATGAGTATGCAGATGCAAAATGGCATGAGTGAAAAAGACGTCGTGAATATGATCCTGGCGGACGAAAAAAGAACAGCAGGGGAGTATGCAACGGCCACCCTCGAAGCCAATTGCCAGACCGTGCATAGCACTTTCAATCAACTTCTGCAAAACACATTGAAAACCCAACGCCAGGTGTTTGAAGTGATGCAACAACAGGGATGGTACAGCGCACCCTCAACGGCGATGAGTCAAGATGTTCAAAAGCAGGTTCAACAGGCGCAACAAACCAAGCAACAGACGGATCAGTTTGTTGGTCAGCACGGCATGCAGACAAGTGCTCAGCAGAGCGCCAATGGATCGGTAAACGCAGCAGTGATGCAAGAGATGATGCAGAACTCTTCACAGGCTCAGGCCAGGAACAGTCAGCGCCCGATGTAAGGCTGACGGCGGTCGATACCGCAATAAATCGTGAAACCGGAATCCCTATTGAAACGGGCAAGCCCCTGCCATGAACAAACGTGAACCGCCTCACCAGTCAATTTCATTCTTGCCGCAGGGCCTCACCAAGGCACAGGCCGGGTCTCGCCAAGGCCCACGACACAGGGTCTCACCAAGGCCCACGACACAGGGTCTCACCAAGGCACACAGTTCGACTCTGACCATGGGGGGACAGCGGTGTGTGATTCTTCGACAGCATCCGACGTCCTATCAGCTCATTCCTGAGCATGAAGGACGTTGTGTCGTTATAATAGGAGAATCAGGTTGGGGAGGTCGAGTCATGTTTGTTCTGGACAGGGGATTTTTGAATCATCCAAGGTTGCGGTTTTTAGACGATGTCGTGCCGATTGATGAACATGTCGATAACATTGAGAAGTTCATCAACGTCTGCTTTGTTGACGAGGGGTGGAAAGTGACCCAGCACGGACGGGTCGTTGCGCTCCGGGGAACGGATCAATCGCGAAAAAGCAGCGCGTTTAAAGCGAGCCTGTATCTTGGGAAGTACCGGGATATGGCCAATACGGATCGCTTCTTACATAGCATGGTGACTGCAGGCCACTCTTACGAGCCGATTCGAGGCGAACTGGTTCTCTTTCTCTATATTGGCGTAGGGAAACCGGTGTACGATCACCTTGTGACTTACACGGTGGGACGGCCGACACGGATTGCAGGAGGGCAGCGTGCGAATGTTCCATGGGGCTTCGAACTTCCTGTTGAGGCGAAGAATGCTGCCGAGTACGAGGAGGAACTCGAACGGATCCGTAACGTCATTCGTTTGGCGAAGCAGGATCGCGTTGAGCAGATGCAGGCAGCTCGCGCCAAACTCCCTGTCGGCTACATTATGCCGCCTTTTCTGATGGAGTTTTCCGAAGAAGCGCTCATCAAAACGGTGTTCCGTCAAAGGTTGTTTGAAAAAGGGGCGCAAGGTGCTACGGTTGATATTGTTGCTGATATGCTGGAGTGCTGTCTCTTGCTCGATCCGGAGAAGTGGAACTTCCTCATCCAATACCATGGCCCGCACATCGAGCAGTGGGAAAAAGCGATGCGTACGTTACAGCGTGAAAGCTACACAATCAAAGACCTGGCTGAGCTCGCTGGGCTTGACCCCGATGCCGCGGCACAGATGAATCTCTACGACCTGTTGATGCAGACAGTTGGTAAGTTGCCTCCATCGATGTGGGAGAAGATGCGTTAACGTGGATTGCTGCGAAGGCGGGGCATCAGAGCGGATTAGCACGCTCCCTGCGGGAGGGGCACAGCGTCGAGGCTGCACCCGTCCAAATTCAAATTCAAACGGTGAAAATCGGGAGCAGTTCTCGCAAGTCGTGAACCACGATGTCTGCGTCGGTAAGCTCTGCTGCCGATCCGAAGCCGAGCTCACACCCGATAACTCGGATCCCGTGTGTTTTTGCAGCTTGGACATCGGACGAGCGATCACCCACCATGACACACTCTTCCTTCTCAAAGGAGCGGAAGTGTTCGGTCAGAATGTCGGCTTTTGTCGATCCGCCAACAAGCTCCAGACAAAGCGGCTTGGTGAAAAATTGGCGGATGTCCTGTGAATCGAGGACAGCATTCAGATACCCTGTACCGCAGTTGCTCGCCGTTGTGAGCGTGTGGCCCCGATCCAAAAGGCCCCGCAGCACATCACGAGTGTGCGGAATGAGGATGTCGTGTTCAAACATCGCCTGGGTAATGCGAGACTCGGCGTGACGAAAGGCAGTTTTGCGGGTGTCATCGTCAGCTTCAGGCATGAGCATCTTCCAAATGTCGTCGTCCGGCATCCCAAATGTGCTGAGCAGCGCCCTGTCATCAGGCACAGGAACATGAAAATGTTCCAGGGTATGTTTGAAGGCAGGCAGGACGATAGAGGCAGTGTTAATGAGAGTTCCATCGAGATCGAATAGGATTGTTGTCATGGATACAGTATAATGGCTGACTGGAAGCCATGCAAAAACGGAGTGATATTGTGAAACTAGGACTAGTTGGGCTCGGTAAAATGGGTATGAATCTCGGTTTAAACATGATGGATCACGGTCATCAGGTAACGGCATTCGACGTCAGCCCTGAGGCAGTCAAAAAGTTTCAGGAAGCCGGTGGTGGTGGGGCGAATTCTCTGGCCGATCTCGTTCAGAACCTAGCAACCCCGCGAATCGTCTGGTTGATGGTGCCGCAGGGGAAGATTGTTGACAACCTGCTCGACGAGCTAAGACCGTTGTTAACGAAGGGTGACATTGTCATCGAGGCAGGAAACTCGCATTACAAGGATTCCTTGCGGCGTGCGGAACTGCTGACGGGAGAAGGCCTGCACTACTTCGACGTTGGAACCTCCGGTGGCATGGACGGGGCGCGAAACGGGGCTTGCTACATGATCGGCGGGGACAAGCAGGTGTTCGAGACCATTGAGCCTTTGTTCCGTGACACCGCGGTGCCAAATGGTTACCTGTACACCGGTCCATCCGGCAGCGGGCATTATTCAAAGATGGTACATAACGGGATCGAATACGGCATGATGGCTGCCATCGGCGAAGGGTTTGAGATTCTGGAAAAGGGCCCGTTTGATTATGACTACGAGGCGTTGGCAAAGGTCTGGTCGAACGGATCGGTCATTCGTGGCTGGCTCATGGAACTCACCCAAAGTGCGTTCTCGAAAGACCCGAAACTCGCCGGGATTCGCGGCGTAATGCACTCGTCTGGAGAGGGCAAGTGGACAGTGGAGGAAGCACTGGACGTACAAGTTGCTGCGCCTGTCATTGCATTGTCCCTTTTGATGCGTTATCGATCCGCTGAGGATGACACCTTCACCGGCAAAGTCGTCGCAGCACTGCGCAATGAGTTCGGCGGTCACGCGGTAGAGAAGAATCCATCGTAAAAACAGGCTCGGGTTCTCGGCGGTACGGAGGTGCGGTCGGCGGGGACCATCCCGTGTGTGGGGCAAGGTC
Organism: Paenalicyclobacillus ferrooxydans; assembly: GCF_001399675.1. Lineage (GTDB taxonomy): Bacteria > Bacillota > Bacilli > Alicyclobacillales > Alicyclobacillaceae > Alicyclobacillus_B > Alicyclobacillus_B ferrooxydans. The sequence continues at coordinate 68,193 of NZ_LJCO01000052.1, read as the reverse complement.
AGCCGAGGCGGTCCTGTGTGTGGTAGCGACGCGGCAAGGTCGGCAAGGTCGGCAAGGTCGGCAAGGTCGGCAAGGTCCCGCGCGCAATAGGCATGGTCTGCAAGGACATCTCGTATGCAATAGGCACGGGGATCCCGTTGCTTCGGATGGGGTGATGGGACGGACTCCGATGGGATGGACTTCGATGGGATGGACCGCAAATAGCGGAAGAAAACTCCCTTGAGGGACAGATCCAATGGATTCTCGCTGATATTGCGGAACAAATTTCCCTTAATGGCTTGAAATCGATGATTCTCGACTCGGTTCGCGGCTTTAACGGAAGTTTGTTCCGTTGTTTTATTTTCGCCATGTGCCTTTGGGCTCACAGGGGAACTTTTTTCCCTTGTTGAGCTCGCTTTGGCAGTTGAGTTGTCGCGAGGGGAGGTCATCACACTTCCATTGAGGTTTCGCAAGGCGAAGAAGCAGCGGAACGAGGGTCAACCACTTCTGAAAGGCGTTTCACTTTTAGAATGAAACAAGCCGCTCAAGGCGGCTTGTCACCAATATGAATTTTTAACGAATGCAATCACTGCTAGGAAGCCCATACCACCGAAATCCTTAGTAAGCTCCCGCTGAGAAGGCCTAGGCAAGCCTAGTCGAGGCTTTTGACTAAGCAAGCCCCACACCCGAAGGCCCACACCCGAAGGCCCACACTGAAGCCCCACACCCGAAGGCCCACACCCGAAGCCCCACACCCGAAGGCCCACACCCGAAGGCCCACACTGAAGCCCCACGCCCGAAGACCAGACGATGTGCCTACTCGTCTGCCACGAGTACGACTCGAGCCGGGGCAGCGTCGATACCTACCAGCGCAATGGGCATGGCAATCATTTGGTAGCTGCCAGATGGGACATCTTCAAGACGGAGCCCTTCAATCACGATGATCCCTGCGCCGAACAAGGCTTTGTGGGTTGCATGATCCGGTTGACTCCGCTCGACTCCGAGTGCATCAATGCCGACACCTTTGACCTTGAGATCGGCAAGATAGCGAGCAGCCTCCGCCCCAACAAAGACAAAATCCGGGTTAAACGCGGTATCTTTGGAGTTGCGAGTCTTGAAGAGGATAAACTCACCTGTATGCAGCCCGGCGGACTCGACGTCTTCGCGGCTGATAGGTCCCTCTACATGCGTCAAATCTATGACACGGCACCGGGTGATCAGATTCTCGATAGGAATGGACTCGATGGTCTCTCCACGCTCAATCATGTGCAACGGAGCATCGATGTGCGTCCCAGTATGTACATCGAGTTCCACACGTGTCTCACGAACGCCCTTCTCAGGGTGATCAGAGGTAATACGAAAAACTGGACGTTTTTCAGGCTTGTTTTTATACACTGGGATGTCAGGTGTGATGGGCATGCTGATATCGTATATCCGTGTCATCAAAAGTCCTTCCTTCCGTGCTCCTTGCAACACCGTGTCTCCTCAACGGAGGCCCGGCCTGATTAAGTTTGATGCAGCTGCGTTAGATCACCGGGTGCCCGGGGCGCTGCTCGGGCTTTTCGGCCAATGTGACAGTCTGACCTGTCACCGGCCACCAACGGAAGCCGTCTTCTTCGACGAGCTTGTCCGCTTCCTTCGGTCCGAACGTGCCGGATGCGTAACTTGAGATCGGCGGTGTGCCGGCGCGGAATGCATTGGCAATCGGATCGACAAACTTCCAGGCGAGGGATACCTCATCCCACCGAGTGAAGAACGTCGAATCTCCCATGATGCCGTCGTACAGCAGGCGCTCGTAGGCTTCGGGTGAGTTGTCCGGTTCCTGACTGAACTCCATGGACACCGGAACAACCGTGCCGTCGGTGCCTGGCCGCTTCGCGTTCAGCTGGATGGATATACCTTCTTCCGGGAAGACGTGAATCACCAGCAGGTTCGGCAACAGTTCGCCGTGGGTGTTGAAGTACATGCGCGGCATGTCTTTGAACTGTATGACGATCTCGGTCGCCTTCGCCCCCATCCGCTTTCCGGTGCGGATGTAAAAGGGGACGCCAGCCCAGCGGAAGTTGTCGATCGACAACCGCGCTGCGATGAAGGTCTCCGTGTTGGAAGCAGGATCGACACCGTGTTCATCGCGGTACCCGGGCGCTGCGTTGCCCTTCATATCAAAGCCTGCAGCGTATTGCCCACGGACCACATGCTCTGAAATGTCTTCAGAGGTAAACCTGCGCAGCGACCGCAGCACCTTCACCTTCTCGTCCCGAATCGCCTCTGTCTTCAACCGGCTCGGCGGCTCCATAGCGACCATCATGACCATCTGCAGCATATGATTCTGTACCATATCGCGCAGGGCCCCAGCCTTGTCGTAGTAAGATGCCCGGTCTTCGACGCCGACGGTCTCGCTGGACGTAATTTGAACGTTTGCGATGGAACGGTTGTTCCAGACGGGTTCGAAGATGGAGTTGGCAAACCGTAGCACTTCGATGTTCTGCACCATTTCCTTGCCGAGGTAGTGGTCGATCCGGTAAATCTCTTCCTCTTCGAAGACCTCGCGGAGTTGGCTGTTGAGCACTTCGGCGGAAGCGAGATCGCGACCAAACGGTTTCTCGATGATGAGACGGCGCCAACCGCTGACCTGCGAGAGCTTGCTGTCATACAGATGCAAGGCAACCTCGCCGAAAAATTCCGGTGCCATCGCGAGATAAAATACCCGCTGTTGCGGTAAGCCGAACTGTTGCTCAACTTCCTCGACGTGTTGATTGAGTTTGACAAACTCCTCAGCCTTGCGCACGTCCACAGGGCAGTAAGAAAAATGTGCCGCAAAGTCTTCCCAAGTGTCTGCTTTAACCGTGTCGCGGGCAAACTCTTCAATCGCAGCACGCAGTTCCTGACGAAAGCTGTCAGCTGTGTACGATTTTCTAGCGACACCGACAACAGCAAACTGTTCCGGCATGCGCTTGTCCAAAAACAGGCTGTAGAGAGCGGGAAACAGCTTGCGGCGAGCGAGATCGCCCGTAGCACCAAACAATATGAAAGTATGGGGCGGGAGCACTCTCCCGGCCCCGGTTTCTTCTTCTAACCAATTCATCTCGTTCAAGGCATTCATCCTCGTTTTGTTTGAGTTCAGGGACCACAATCACAAGAGTCGCCTTGCTTAGGTTATCCCACTTCTGATTGTATCAAACTATCACAGGATTTAGCCAAGCTGGTACATTATTGGGGTACTAACGGGCTTTACCCGCAGGTGTATCGAACAGGGGTTCATACCTCCGTAATCTCGGTGACCACCCAAATCCCCTTTTGTCCCTGCTTGATCGGCTGGTACAATTCCACGAGGTACGTGCAAGACTGGTGGCGAACCCGGACAACGGCGTGTTGGAGCCCTGAACCTGGATCATAATACTGCTCAACAAATGTATACGAATCTCTCTCGCGCAGCCCGAAATTGCGGGTGCCAATGACTTGGGCGGTACGAACCGGACTCAGACGCCACAAGTTTTTGCCGGAGTCAACGGCTTGTTGGATTCGACCATAGTCTTCCCCCGGGACCTCGACACGTCCTGTGGTGACTCCGGGACACGGCATAAATCCCCACTCCTTCCACGCGACGGTGTGGTCGCGGCAGTGGTACATTGTATGTAACACAGCTTGGCTGGGTCGAGGCAATTCGCCTACATTTGGTAAACCATCTCCCAAGTTTATTCAAGGTGCAGCCAAGCTGGAAAAAAGGTTTATTTAGGAATTAAGCCCGGGTGTGCGAGAAGCATTCAAAGGTGCAGCCAAGCTGTGCGAGAAGCATTCAAAGGTACAGCCAAGCTGTGCGAGAAGTATTCAAGGTCGAGCCAACCGGCACGAGAAGGTTCACTTAAGTTTTACTCTGACCAACAGGAGGGTTTGAATTGAGTTTACGCGGAGACGGAAAAGTGGCAGTGATTACTGGGGCAAGCTCTGGCATCGGGGCTGCCGCTGCCAAGGCAATGGCGAGTGCTGGATTTACAGTGGTGCTCGGTGCACGCCGGGAGGAGCGGCTCGAGGCTCTGGCGAGCGAGATCGAGCAGGAGACCGGAAGACGTCCCTACACCGGAAGTCTGGATGTGACTTCGCTTGAATCAAGCACCAAGTTCGTTTCGGATGTTATGAATACGTTTAAAACCGTCAACATCCTCTTGAACAATGCGGGATTGGCCAGTGGTACGAGTTACATAGAGACAGCAGAAGATGAGACGGACTGGCAGAAGATGATCGATACCAACGTATCTGGTTTGCTGCGCATGACCCGCCTGTTCCTACCGCACATCATTGCATCTGGTGAAGGGCACGTCATCAACCTCGGTTCTATTGCAGGTCATGAGGCGTATGCGGGCGGATCGGTGTATGCGGGTACAAAGTTTGCGGTGCGCGCCATTACAACGGCACTCAGGCAAGAACTGCTCGGGAAACCGGTGCGGGTGACCCACATCGCCCCAGGCATGGTAGAAACGGAGTTCAGCGTTGTGCGGTATCACGGAGACGAAAATCAGGCGGCGAATGTTTACACAGGTATGACCCCGCTGACCGCAGAAGACATTGCAGACTGCATTGTGTTCGCTGTTACGCGGCCGCTCCACGTGAATATTGACGAGATTATCGTCAAGCCAACCGATCAGGCAGGTGCAGGTAAGGTAGCTCGCCGGTAAACCGGCGGGCCTTGACTTATAGGAGAGGGTGACGAGGCATGCTGATTGAGCCGAAGGATTTGGCAGACCTGATTTCCCAAGGGGCCGTTACCGTATTTGATTGTCGGTTTTCCTTAGCACAGCCAAAGCAAGGTTTCGAAGATTATCTATCCGGACATATCCCCGAAGCACACTATTTAAATCTTGAGTACGACCTATCGGGGCCCGTTCGAGAACACGGTGGACGTCATCCGCTGCCAAACCTCCACGAGTTCCTGGCCAAGGTGGCTAAGGCAGGTCTTTCAAGCGAGAAAACAGTGGTTGTGTACGATGCAGGCGGTGGTATGGCACAGCGGGCATGGTGGCTCTTTGAATACGTCGGCCATCCGGATGTGCAGGTCCTGAACGGTGGCTTTGGAGCATGGCAGGAAGCTGGTCTGCCCATCAGCGTGGAAGTCCCGACTGCTTCAACTGGGTCATTCACCCCCAAAATCCATACTGACGCTATCGTGAGTGTGGATGACGTGGAGCAAATGGTTGCAGGGGAACGGCCGGATCTTTTGGTAGATGCACGAGCGGCTGCGAGGTTCCTGGGCGAGGTGGAGCCGATAGACAAAGTCGCCGGGCACATTCCGGGTGCATGGAATCGGTCGTGGGAGGACGGGGTCGATGCGTCCGGACGATGGAAAGGCCGTGAGGCGCAACGGGAGCGTTTTGCGAAGTTACTCGAAACGTCGCGTCCCTTAGTCATGTACTGTGGATCCGGTGTAACGGCTTGTGCAAACCTGTTTGCACTGCGGATAGCAGGGGTCTCGAATGCAAAACTATACCCCGGAAGTTGGAGTGATTGGTCTTCTTATCCCGATCACGGCGTGGAAACGACGAACCCAGAGGGCTCCAACTGAACTACAGCCTGATTTCGTCAGCATTCTCCAGCGTTCGCAAAGACTCGGCAAAAGTAGCCAAGGACTTTCATATTCACCTTGCGGTATAATAGGACGAGCTCGAAATATGACGTTTGCTGTTGTAACGTTTCTAGTAATGCGGACGTCAATGTCATGGAGAGGAGGAGCAGCGATGCAACCATTCAATCCAACCGAGAATTCGTCACAGAAGCCAAACAGCCGCAAGGTGCGAAAGCAGGAAGCAAAATTGCGCAGACGACGCGGCGTCGTCCGGGTGTTTCGAAACACAGTTTTTAGTCTTGTCGGCATCGTTATCCTCTTCGTCGCAGGATGTTATGCCGTTGGTTTCGGTACCCCTTGGGGAAATACACAGCGACTTGCACTCGCTGAAACTATCATTTCTACTCGCCATTACTATCTAGCTCACTATATAACGACATCACAGGAATATACACAACTTGCCGCAGAACTGCATGCACCGGTTGTGGCCAGCGGCATACCGAAGCTGGTGAAAGTCGCCGCGGTGCAAACGACTGCCGCCTCGACGGCAAGTACTGCACCGGCGAATCCGGTTGAGGTTCACCGAATCACCGGCCCGGGTTACAACGGTTACGTGATGCTTGTCCATGACCCGCGCTTGGTCCGGCTTGTACCGGCAGTTGTACACGGGAGCATGGGTCAGTACATTACGGATATGGGCAAACAAAACGGAGCTTTGGCTGGGACGAACGCCAGCGGCTTTGAGGATCCGAACGGAAATGGCTGGGGCGGTATCCCGGTTGGCCTTGAAATGGTCGGCGGCAAGGTGATCAATCCGCCGCAAGCCTCCGGAGACTGGGCAACAGTCGGATTTACAAAGGACGGTGTCTTGGTGATGGGGCACTATTCTGTCAGTGAACTGCAAAACATGGGCGTGCAGGATGCCATGCAGTTTCACCCTGAGCTCGTCGTGAACGGACAACCGATGATTACGGTTGGCGACGGTGGCTGGGGGTATGGACCCCGTACAGCCATCGGACAGGCGAAGGACGGGACAGTCATATTTGTCGTCATCAATGGCCGCTTTCAAGGCGGTTCCGGAATGGGCGCAAGCCAGCGCCAGGTGATGGACATCATGCTGCAGTATGGGGCTGTGAACGCCTGCGCGATGGACGGCGGATCGTCAAGTGTGTTGTATCAGAACGGCAAGATCATCAACTCGCCGTCAACGATTGACCCGAACGGACAGCGCCATTTGCCTGATGCGTGGATGGTTTTCCCAACCATACACGACGCACAAGTGGAACAGGCCGCACCAAACACTGCAACGTCAAACACCGCAGCCACCAACTGACGCCGCAATTGAACCTGGGTTGTTTATCACGAGTGGTACCATTGATGCAGAGTTTCTTGCATCAGTGGTACCATTTACTATGGAAACAGGGAACATGAGGTTTAGCAGAAAGGTGGTTTCAACGTGTCCAATACAAATGAACTGGTACAAAGTTTTCGTGAGTACGTGAAACGCATGCTTCACTTTGAAGAAGCTCTCATGTTAATGCACTGGGACTTGCGAACAGGAGCTCCGAAACGCGGGGTACCTCTGCGTGCAGAAGCCATTGGAACCCTTTCCGATGAAATCTTTAGGATGAAGACCTCCAAGCAGATGGAGGAGTACCTTGATCGCCTGAGTGATCCCGCTGTTTCATCCGAGATCGATCCGGTGACATCCGGCACGGTCCGCGAACTCCGCCGCGAGTATGAGATGAACCGGGCTATCCCAGCGGATCGCAAAAAGGCGTTCGTGATGCTGACATCACAAGCGGAGTCCGTTTGGGAGGAGGCAAAAGAGACCTCCAACTTCGCGTTGTTTAAACCTTATCTCGAGCGGATCGTGGACATGCAACTCGAGTTCATTGACTACTGGGGCTATCAAGAGAACCCATACGATACACTGCTCGACCATTACGAACCGGGTATCACGGTAAAGCAACTCGATGAAATCTTTGGTGGCTTGCGGGAGGAAACCGTCAAACTGCTGCAAGACATCGTTGCCTCTGATGCACGACCCAATCCAGCACCGTTGTTACAAGACTTTGAGATCTGGAAGCAACGGGAGCTGAGTGAGCATCTTCTGAAACACATCGGGTACGATTTCACAGCTGGCAGGCTCGACACGACGGTGCATCCGTTTATGCAGACTATCAACCGATATGACGCACGGGTCACCACAATGTACGTGAAAAATGATTTACGCAGTTCCGTGTTCAGCACGATCCACGAAGGAGGCCATGCTCTTTACGAGCAAGGTATCTCTCCGGAGCTGATTGGGACGCCACTGTGCACGGGTACCTCCATGGGGGTCCACGAGTCACAGTCGAGGTTCTACGAGAACATGATCGGCCGATCGATGGAGTTTTGGGAAACGCAGTACCCACTGCTTGTGGAAAGGTTCCCGAATCTCAAGAGTATGTCGCTCGAGGAGTACTATGGAGCTATCAACGAGGTACAGCCGTCACTGATCCGCATCGACGCAGACGAGGTGACGTACAACCTTCACATCATGATCCGCTATGAGATTGAGAAGGCACTTATCAACCGTGAGCTTAAAGTGGCTGACCTGCCCGAAGTGTGGCGGGAAAAAATGCGCGACTATCTCGGTGTTGAACCGCCAAATGACGCGCTCGGCGTTCTTCAGGATGTACACTGGTCAGGCGGTGATTTTGGCTATTTTCCGTCCTACGCGCTCGGCAACATCTACGGAGCCCAGATTCGCGAGGCACTCGCGAAGGAACTGCCGGACTATATGGAACAGGTTCGCAAGGGTAACCTCCATGAGGTGAAGGCTTGGTTAAATGATAAGGTTCACCGTCATGGTAAGCTCCTTGGGCCTCGCGAGATCCTTCGCTCAGTCACCGGACAGGATATCGATTCGGCCGCTCTCGTCCGTTACCTGAATGACAAGTACCGCCCTCTGTATCGGATTTAATGTGAGGGCCGCCCTTCGGGTGCATCAAACTTCTGAAACTGAGGTGTCTGTTATGGAACCCATACAACCTGGCGCAGTGGCCGCGGCAGTGGCCAAGCTTCAGAACAAGCCTGTGTTTATTCATCTGGAAGTCAATCCGGGCGCCTATTGGCGTAACGGTCAGGCAGCCTTACGGTCATTGCACTTAAAGGGTGAAGACCCTTACCGGGTCTTTCTTGAATTGGACGAAGGACACGGGCTGATACAGGTCAACGAGGTTACACATATGGAGCTGTCAGACAGCATGGTCATTCTAACCGGATATGATGATAAAGGGCGGATCGCTCAGACAGTTGAGATATCCCTTTCACCTCTTACGTTGTGATGAAGTGAATGTGAAGAGGGGACAATCCATTTGACGAGGAGGCAACCGATGGCCGACGTACTTGCGATTTTTGCACATCCGGATGATGAAACATTCATCTGCGGAGGTTCCCTGGCCCAGTTTGCTGCCAAGGGACAAAAGGTTGCGCTTGTTTGCGCCACCAAGGGAGAGATGGGGCGTCGTGTGGGCGTTCCGCCAACAGCCACACGGGAGACCTTGCCGAAACTCCGTGAGACGGAGCTCCGCAACGCCTGTGCAGCACTGTCAATTGAGAACCTCACCTTTCTCGGGTACCGGGACAAGACCCTTGAAATCCAGCCTATCGATGAGATGGTTGATTCGCTCGTTCATATTCTGAATGATGAGCACCCGAGTGTTGTGATTACGTTTCACGAGCGTCTTGGAGGGCACCAAGACCACTGCACAATTGGGCGAGCTGCGCGGTTGGCCTTTGAACGTTATGCCAAGGATTGCAAAGATGACCCAACTTTGCTTTATGTCGCTTGGGCTGGGATGGCCTCAGACCCGAAAGCCTACGGCCTTGATCCCAAGGACATTGTCCAAGTCGACGTACGAGATGCACTTGCGCAAAAGTTGAAGGCATTTCGTGCGCATAAGACACAGTCCGATTTAAACAGCTGGCTATGGAAGAAGGATGCACGAGCCATGGACAGACTGTCAGCGCATGAGTACTTTATTCGTGCGGAGGGACCTCGAGTGCTGTGAAGCCCGCCATCCGGCAAGCTAAGAGGCGGTCTCAGCGACTTAACTCACCTGTGATTTCAACATAGCAGCCGTTGATTCAAATCAAAAACAAACCGAGGAGGTCTTTTTCATGCAGGAGATTACTTCCGTAGAACAATACGTGACCGCGATTCGCGGCGATGAACCGGTCGTGATGCTTTTTTCTGCCGACTGGTGCCCCGACTGTCGCTACTTGGATACGTTTATTGACGAAGTTGCAGAAGCACATCAATCTGAGTACGCGTTTTATCATGTGGATTCAGAGCAATTCCCGGAACTCTGCCAGACCTATGACGTTATGGGGATCCCGAGCTTCCTCGCGTATCAAAAGGGGAAGGTCGTTGGACGGTTTGTGAACCGAAACCGTAAGACACGCCGTGAGGTGGAAGGATTTCTTGAACAGGTTGAAGCGAACGTAGAGCGAGCGTAAGGAGCTGAGTGAGTGAACAGTGAAACATGGTTTATCAGAACTCCAGAAGAGGCAGAGCGACACGCCATTATCGCAGAGTTGTCGCAGCAGTTTGCGAAAACTGGGAAGGCGCATGATGAAGAAGGCACTTTCCCGCACGAGCATGTGGATGCTCTGCGTCAATGCGGGTATGTAACCTGGACCGTACCGAAGGAGTATGGGGGAAAAGGGATCTCGCTGTACGAGATGTTACTGCACCAGGAGCAGATTGCGCGTGGGGATGGATCGACTGCGCTTGCGATTGGCTGGCACGTTGGCATGATGCTAAACCTTTATGCGTCGAAGGCGCTGCCAGAAGACGTGTACCGGGAGATTTGTGAATCGGTGCTAGCCAAAGGTGCACTCATCAACAGTTGTGCCAGTGAGCCCGCGACAGGGAGCCCAAGCCGCGGCGGACGACCGGAGACGACGGCGGTTCCCGTTGAGGGCGGTTACCGGATCACGGGCCGGAAGACATTCAGTACCTTGTCCCCAGAACTCGACTGGGTCCTCGTGACGGCGGGCATCGCTGATTCCAACCAGATTGGCGAGTTTCTAGTAAGCGGAGCGGACATCCGCATCGAAGAGACGTGGAATGTGCTTGGTATGCGCGCAACAGGCAGCCATGACATTATCTTGGAAGATGTGTTTGTGCCTGAGCACCACCTTGTTTCACGCCTGGAACCAGGTCAAAAGTCAAAGCGCAACGAAGACGGCGGCGGTTGGATGCTGCACATTCCGGCCTGTTACCTTGGTGTCGCATTAAACGCGCGCGACTTTGCAGCCGAGTACGCGGGTACGTATCAACCCAACAGTTTGCCGCATCCCATCTCAAAGGTTGATCATATCCAGAACAAGCTTGGCCAAATGGAACTGAAGCTGTTGTCCGCGCGGACGATGATGTATGACCTCGCCCGTCGCTGGGACGAGGCAACCCCTGCAGAGCGCTTAAAACTGCGCCCGCAGCTTGGAGCAGTGAAGACGCTGGCGACCAACAGTGCAGTCGAAGTGGTAGACCTTGCGATGCGCGTGGTCGGGGCTCGCAGTCTTTCTCGCGATCTCGTTCTCGAACGCCTCTACCGGGATGTTCGCGCCGGGCTTCACAATCCGCCGATGGACGACATCACTTACCGTTCCCTCTCTGAAACAGCGGTTTCTGAACGTCTGCAGGCAAGAGATGCAAAACGGTAGATTGTTCAAAATCAACTGGTATAGAATGATTGCAGTAGGACTTCAGAATACGCTGGCGAATTGACGGGGCATGTCTAGCAGCAGTGGTATGAAATCTTGGGAGGAGGGCTGGTATGGGGTATAACTTTGCGCGTGAAGTCGATCGGATCGCCGAACAGTATCCAGAACGGCTTGCAATTTTGTGCGTGCATGCGGACGGCTCGGAAGAACGGATCGAATACGTAACGCTCCAGAAGCAGACAAATCGACTGGCAAGTGCATTGTCGCGAATGGGGATTAAAAAAGGTGCGCGGGCCTTGGTGCTATTGCCAAGAGGCGTAGATTCCTATGTGGTCTACCTGTCGTTGCTGAAACTTGGAGCAACGGTGTTGCCAGGCTCGGAGATGCTTCGGGCGGGGGATATCCGCTACCGGGTGCAGCACGCGGACGTCAGCGTCGTTATTGCGGCAAGCAACCTGACCGCGGCAGTAGACGAAGTTCGAGTTGACTGTCCGTCGATGAAACACTTCTTCTCTGTCGGCGGTGCTGTCGACGGTTGGACAGACCTTGACGGGCTGTACGATCTCGGTACTTCCGCCGAGTTTATCGTCGAAACGGAGGACACTGACCTGTGCTTCCTTTCCTATACCAGCGGCACCACGGGCGGCCCTAAAGGTGTCATGCACACGTACGACTGGCCTCGGGAGCACCTGGCTGTCGCCGGGACGTACTGGTTTGACGCGAAACCTGGCGAGCTCGCTTGGGCTACGGCGGGCCCGGGTTGGGCCAAATGGGTGTGGAGTCCATTTGTTTCCATCCTCGGTAATGGCGCAACCGCGTTTGTCTACCAGGGACGGTTTGACCCCGCTGCCTACCTCGGGCTGATGGAGAAGTACAAAGTTGGTCTGCTCTGCGCGACACCGACTGAGTACCGGTTGATGGCGAAGGTCAACGGGATCGAAAACTATCATCTCTCTCTGCGATCAGCTGTCTCCGCCGGTGAGCCACTCAACCGCGAGGTCATCGACACATTCTCACGGGTGTTTGGGATCACGGTGCGCGACGGCTATGGTCAGACTGAAAACAGCCTGCTCGCTGGGACGTTGCAGGATATGGAAGTCAGACCTGGATCGATGGGGAAACCGTTCCCCGGCATGCGCGTCGACATCGTCGATGACGACGGCAATGTCCTTGGACCGAACGAGATTGGGCATATCGCCGTTCATAAGTCGTTCCCAGCTTTGTTTAAAGGCTATTTGAGCGACCCTGACCGCACAGCCCGCGCCTTCCGCGGCGAGTGGTACGTTACCGGTGACAAGGGCCGCAAGGATGATGACGGATACATCTGGTTCGAAGGCCGATCCGATGATATCATCATCTCGGCCGGCTACACGATTGGGCCGTTTGAGGTCGAAGATGCCCTCGTCAAGCACCCGAAGGTAGCCGAGTGTGCCGTGATTGCGAGTCCGGATCCGGAGCGAGGTGCGATTGTCAAGGCCTACGTCATCCTTCGGAACCCAGAGGATGCGAATGACCCTGGTCTGGTTGCCGAACTGCAGGAACATGTGAAACAGGTGACAGCACCGTACAAGTATCCGCGTGCCATTCAGTTTGTCGAGAGTTTGCCGAAGACGACCTCCGGCAAGATCCGTCGGATTGAGCTTCGCGACATGGAAGCCAGTAAGGCTTGACTACGCGTCAGCGAGAAGCGTAGATATGAGTGGTAAGCGTGAACTCAACTATAGAGCGGCCAGTGACGTTATTTGTCACTGGCCGCTTCAGCTATTTCAGCGTCATCGTGAACAATGCGTGGTCTTTGGTATCATCTCCTTCAATCTTGTTCGCAAAGTTCGACTTACCGCTGCCCACCGCGGTAAAGCAACCATTATCAACAAATGCAAGTTCGGTTTTTCCGTCCTTTAAAGTGATCCAAACGGTATCCACCTTCGGATCCCGGACTGTTCCCGCGATGAGCGTGTAATCCTTACCCGATGGCAGTGTGCCGCCCATCTCAAACACGTTTGCAGGCGCTGAGGCCGACTGCGATACGAGCTTGCGCGTCTCCGTGCTGTCAACGTGCCAAGCCTTTCCATTCCACTCTGCCATTGCGACGCCCTCGTAGGTGCCTGGTCCATTCGCGGGCCCTCCGGAGCCCCCGGGGTTGCTCGAACCGTTAGAGCCCATGGAGCTCATGGAGCTCGCAGAGCTGCCCGATGCGTTGGAGCCGTTGGTGACCTGATATTTGTACAGCAGGTACCTGACAAGCCCGTTGCCATCAGCCTGTTCCGACTGAACCTGCAGGTTCGTCACGGTTTTCCCGGGATACTGGTTTTGCAGAGACGTCTGAAGTGATTCAGCCAGTGGATCGGACGGCGTAAAGACCTTTGACCACAACACTTCCGGCTTGTCGTTTCGCCCGTCGACTATCGCAACTGCAACGACCCGCACATTTTGTGGATTTAGGTTTGCCCTAGGGAGGGTAAACGACCACTGAAACGGGTGAGACGATGTGACAGGATCTCGGATGAAGGTTTCATCGAGATTCGCTGAGGCTGGCGGCAGGCGGTGGGATATGAGGACCTTGGCAATAGTCGGGTCCCAAGACGGCATTGCGCCGCTCTGGAGCGAGTAATCGACCTGCTTTGGTGACTGGTTTACCACCGTCGGAAACAGCCATACTTGACCTCGATTCGGCAGCATGCCAAGGGGCCAGTTGGTCACGGTGACGCGAAACAGGGTACCGAGATTCGGCACATGGTCTCTGTACCTCTGGTATGGTGCTTCGTGAAAGGTCAATTGAAACTGGTTGGCCACCGAGAGGGTCCTGGTCTGACTCTCGGCATTTCCGTTGACGAGCGCTCTGTTGTTGTGTGCCCACCACAGACCAATGCCAAAAATACATACAGCGGCAAACGCCGATACAGCTGACGTGAAACCCCTGCGAAATGTATGGTGTCGTGCTCGTGGATACCCAGTGCGAGGTTCAGTGTGGTCGGATACCCCCCTTTCAAAGCGGCGATTAGACTTTGCGCGCAGTGAGTTCAAAGTAAACGCTCTTTGCCCCGGTTGCGAAACAGAGGAGGGTAATGTCCCCAGTGTATCGTCGCCTGGCTCATCAAGCGCACTCCAGACAGCCTGTTCGTGCATCGCTGACCACCCGCTTGGTACTTCGTTCAGTTCACTCCCAATCTGCTGTTGAAACAGTTCATCAGAACGAGTCTTGCCGCCGGATCCCATGGAACGTCCCCTCCTTCTCAACCTTTTTACGCAGCATCTGAAGCGCTCTCTGAAAGCGAACCTTGACTGCAGACTCTGAGCTTCCGGTAATCTCCGAGATCTCCCGGAATGTCAGACTTTCTTTCACATGAAGCAGAATAACCTCCCGGTAGATTGGCTTCAGTTCAAACACCGCCTGCGCCAGTTGATGTGACTCGAAATACTTCAGCACCTCGTCCTCTGCAGAGGGACTGGTGCCAACTTTTTGTTCAACCATGCTGGCAGTCGGAAAAACACGTCTTCGCAATGCCGATTTAAAGTAATCGCGCGCTTTGTTTCTAGCGATGGCAAACAGCCACGTCTTTGCCGCTGATTGTCCTCGAAAGGTCGGAAGCTTAAGGTATGCCTGTATAAAGACCTCCTGAGAAAGGTCGTCTGTTAGGGTGTGGTCTTGCGTAATTGCATACACGTAGGCCCAGACAGCGCTACCGTAGAGCGTCATCCACTCGGCAATGATCTTTCGTTGGTCTTCTGCAATCATCTACCAAGCCACCCTTCACACCACCGCACTCACCACTTAGACGACGCAGGGAGGAAAGTCGATACATTTTATTTTCACTGATGTACTTCGAGGTACGTTCGTACTATGGTTTGTACAGTTTTTTTGGTTTAAGGAGGGGGTTCTTACGGGTCAGGAACGACAGATGCAGGTGATAAAAGGTGGACAGCAACCGAAGATAGGATGCTAAGGGCCGGTTCATTCGAGGGAGAAATGAGGCACTCTGTTAGTCATGTGCATGGGGATATGGTTTTGAGAATGACTTCACCGTCTTATCCAGACCCGGTGGGAGTTGACCTTCCGAATCCGATGAGCGGCGAAGTCATCATCATCTTCATCTTCCAGTTCATTCTCAAACGCACCAATATCAAAGACGCTGTCCTCGTGTGTGCCGTTGTCTTCCACGAAACGTTCCCCCTTTCTGCCTTCTTCATTAAACGTGAAACGTGCGTGAAACGAACCCGGATATCATAGCAGGCCCAGGCGGTGAAACAAACCCGGGCCTGCATTATCATCTATGGCCTTCATTATCTATAGCCTTCATTATCGACACGACGCTATCGACACGAACGATTAGAAGGAACCCACGTGCTGTAGGAGTTTCGAGGCAGATAGTTCCCCTGGAGTTGGATAGGGTGTATGAGGGCATAGTTCGATGCCAACCTGTTTGTAAGCATCTGCCCATAGGGTCGTACAGATATGCCGCTTGCTGCCAAAGTAAGAAGGCATGGCGTTGCCTAACAGAGAGCGAAAAGCTAACCAGCCGAACAGAAAATAGTCGTATTTTCCGCCTACTTCTCGCTTCACGAAATCGACAATCTGGTGACGTTGTTCCGGTGATAGTACTTTGCAGGTGTAGACATCAGCCACGCCTCGATACGTTTCCAGGCTCTGATAACCTGTCCGACGCAGTGCCTGTGACTCAATCAGTTCACCGTCAATCGCCAGTCCAGCGATATGCGTGTAAGGACTCCGCGTAAACTTTTTAATCGGTCCCGCCAGACCCTCCGTTCCTCGGATAAAAACCAGATCTCCAGGTTGTAACAATGGTCTGCTTCCTTTCACTCAAAGATTTGTATGGGTGTCTTCGTCCACAGTCTTCTTGTCAGCGTAAGGTACTAATAACGAAAGGCTTCAACAAAACGTGTGTAACACTTCGGTGTTCGATGTGTTCCTGAGGTCTATGATGTATCTCTATTATACAGACGGGCTAGGTGACACAAAAGTTCAAAGAAGACCAATCTCACAACTTCTCACTCACGCATTGGCGGAGAAGGAAAATTCCGATGGCAGGTACGCGGGAGGCACAGCGGATCTCAAAGCCTGGTTAATAGCATCTACTCTGGCAGCCCAAGAATGTTGCGATACAAATTCACCGCGTGCAGCCTCCACTGTACGGTGGGCTCCGTCAAGGATTGCGTTCATCGCGGAGATTGCTTCGGCAGGGTTGGAAATGACCCACAATAGGTCTGACAACCGGCGAAGTTCGCGGCTCGTTGTCGCAATGACTTCCTTACCTGCAGCCAGGTATTCGTAGATCTTAACGGGGTTGACACTCTCCGTGAGATCATTTTGTACAAATGCGTGCAATGCGATGTCGAAGCCTGCCAAAAACGACGGAAGCTCAGCATAGGGCTGCAACCCGAGAAAGTGCACATTCGGGATCTTCTCGAGGCGTGAAACATCTGTTTCAACCGGGCCAATCATGACAAAATGCACATCAGGCCGGGCAGCCGCCATATCTGCAATCAGTCCTTGATCAACCCAAGCACCAATGCCACCAACGTATCCTACCCGAGGTTGGGGAATGGATGCCAACTTCTCATGCTCCATGAGCGTGGGGGTGAGGGCAAAATGTTCGATTTGTGCGGCGTTTGGAACCAGGCGTACGTCCGTGTGCCACTGTTCCAATCGCTCTTTTAAGGCGTCTGCAGTGGCGAACGTGACACGGCTTTGCGAAACGAGTTGACGTTCCATTTCAAGGACCAGGTCCCGATTGAGGAGGCCGCCAAAGTCTGCGTGAAGATCGACACAATCGTAAAGTGTCGCAATCGGTAAGAGGTGTGAAGTTAAATCAATGGAACCGGGCAACATCGGCAACAAAACGTAGGGTCCTGCCGCAATGCGTTGAATTTGTTCCGCGAGCAGCCGCTGGTTGATCCGGTTGATGGTCCGAAACATGTTTCCAAAGGGGAGACTTGCCATCGGCGAAAGAACCCGCAGACGGCCAGGCCCGTCCACGTCTAGCTCGCGAACGGGCACAGCGGGGATGAGCCGCGGTCTTAAATCCGGGTTTTTTAACGGTCCGATCCACGTTACCGGTCCATCCACAAAAAGGACATCCCAGCCGAGTTTTGCGAGGCCGGCGGCAAGGTGTTGTGGTCGCGCGCGCGTGCCTGTCCATGCGACCGCTGAGGTAAGTACTATTGTTGCAGGCTTGCTCATACCAACGCTCCCGTCAGGCGGCCAATCGGCGCCGGTATTTGATGTAATCAATCACAGGGCGGTAGAACGCCATCACAACGGAGACAATCGAGACAAACACGAGAAACGGATACACCGCATCAAATGCGATGAAAACAAGCATGGCAAAGTACTGCTCGCCAATAATGAAGCTGCGAAACGGAATAAAGGAGCGCAGCCGTCTGACCCGAGAGAAGGTGTCGCCTGTGTCAGGGATGTCTGATCCTTCCGGTGCCATGTTGGCAGAGCCGTGTTCAGGAACGACGCGTTTGAACTGATCGCCGCGGAACATGTCAATCTGCCCAAAGTACTCGAGCAGGAACAGGCCGAACAAGGCCACCATCGCCCACATCCAAATATGAGTATTCCGTGGGTGGAAACGTGTGTAACCGTAGGCGAGACTGAAGTAGACGACAAATTCCTTGATGCGATCCGCTGTTTGATCGAGCCAACCACCGATCGGCGAATACTGTTTTTTGTAGCGGGCGAGTTGCCCATCTGCGCAGTCAAATACGTATGAGATTTGAATGAGAACAAGTCCCCAGATGACATCTGATCGAACACCTACGGCAAAAAGTCCGGATCCAATGAGAACGAGGACGAGGGCTGTAAGGGTCAAGATATTCGGTGTAATCCTTGTTTTCCGAATGAGATAGACCAACCGCAGGGAAAACGTGTAGTACAAGTAGTTAGTCCAAATATCTGTCGGACGTTTAGCACAACTATTGATTTTTTGAAACTCAGATTGCGTTTTAACGACATCCGTCGACATCAGGCTCATTCCTCTTCGTAATCCTTATTCGTAATTTTTAACTGAACCTCATTGATGACCGAACCTCATTGGTAACTGAACGTCGCTAAGACCGTCTGAGTCGCGTATTCGTAGTCTTCCGGGAAATCAACTTCGACACATGGCAGACCTGTGATATCGACTGCTGTCATGCCGGTCTTGTCAGACATCACATCAAGGGCATGCTCAAAAAACTTCATCTTATTTTCTTCGATGGCTTCCTCGTAGACCGTGTTGCGAAACCGTTCTGCGAATGATCCGGTGAACTTGGCCACGCCGATGAACTCCCCGTAACAGATAGCAGGATCAAGGTGTTTGCCGATTTCAAGGATTTGGTCTCCGTCGACAATGACTTTGACTTCCTCTTCCCGGCATTGCTTGCGGTCGATGGCCAGGTAGCCGCCGCCTTCGTTCGGGACGAGTCGATGCAGAATCTCCTTGTCGAAGACAACATCTGCGTTCAAGTAGTAGAAATCGCCCTCAAAACTGCGCAAAGCCAGTTCAAGGGAAAATAAAGTGTTGGTGGTTGTAAAGTCTTCGTTCACAACATAGGTCACATTCAGCTCTGGGTAGTTCTCGGCGATGTGAGCTTGAATCATCTCTTTCCTGTATCCAACCACCATGACGATGTCTACAATCTCGGCAGATTGAAGTGCTTGAAGCTGCCAGTCGAGGATCGTCTTTGGCCCCATTTGAAGTAAGCACTTTGGTGAATCATTAGTAAGCGGACGAAGTCGAATCGACTGTCCCGCAGCAAGAATGACTGCTGTGTTGGGCTGCAACAAAACCAGCTCCTTAGAGGGTAAGTGATGAACAATATTGCCTTCTTAACGGTCTTCTTAAATGTCTTCCTAAAATAATTCTCTTTCTGAAATTAATTCTCTTTCTTAAATTGTTCTTCTGGCCCGGATTTCTCTTTCTGACTGGAAATTATTTACTGATTATGAACTGAGAGCATATCCATATCATTTAACCAATGCAGTAAAAGGTCGTCAAGCACACAGCGTGCCTCAAAACCGAAGAATCTATGTCCTAAGGACGTTACGGACAGAATGTAAATGTTGACATGGGCCAATTTCCTCTGATATATTAACGCCAACAAAAAACCGCATAGGCGTAATACTCTTATCTAGAGTGGTGGAGGGACTGGCCCGATGAAACCCGGCAACCACCAGACAACATTCGTCTGGAGAGGTGCCAATTCCTGCAGGTTCGACAACATTCAGCGCATGCTTTTTGCACGACGCTTGAACAATCGAACTTGAGAGATGAGGGGAGTCTTGGGTCGACCACCATTTTGTGGCATCGGAACCGCTCCTCTCGGAGCGGTTTTTTGTTTGGTTGAAACACGACCAGGGGTCGTTAAGCAGTCGTACATGTCGTTAAAACACGACCAGCAACACGACAACCGAACACGAACACGACCAAGAGTCGTAGACGAGGAGAGATTACATTGACCGAGAAACAAGGCTTTGAAACCATCACTGAGAAAAAACAAGGCTTTGAAACCATCGCACTGCACGCAGGATTTCGTCACGATCCTTCAACGCATGCAGTCGCCGTCCCCATCTATCAGACTTCTTCATATGCGTTTGACAGCACAGAGCACGCTGCAAACCTCTTTGCTTTGAAAGAATCGGGCAACATTTACACCCGCATTATGAACCCGACGCAGGACGTGTTCGAGCAACGGATCGCCGCTCTCGAAGGTGGTGTCGCAGCCCTCGCAGTCGCCTCCGGTCAGTCAGCCATTACGCTCGCACTACTCAACATCGCTGAGGCTGGCGATCACGTTGTCAGCTCCACAAACCTCTACGGCGGCACGTACAACCTGTTCAACGTCACGCTGCGCCGCATGGGAATTGACATATCTTTCGTGGATCCGCACGATTTTGCGGCCGTCGAAGCCTCTATCAAGGAAAACACCAAGGCCG
Organism: Paenalicyclobacillus ferrooxydans; assembly: GCF_001399675.1. GTDB lineage: Bacteria > Bacillota > Bacilli > Alicyclobacillales > Alicyclobacillaceae > Alicyclobacillus_B > Alicyclobacillus_B ferrooxydans. Next base: position 48,001 of record NZ_LJCO01000052.1, on the reverse strand, counting down.
TCTACATTGAAACTATCGGCAATCCGCGCATCGACGTTGTGGATATCGAAGTTCTTGCAGGAATTGCGCATAAACACGGAGTTCCGCTCGTAATTGATAACACATTTGCTTCGCCGTACCTGTGCCGGCCGATTGAGTTTGGCGCAGACATCGTGATTCACTCGGCAACCAAGTTTATTGGCGGACATGGCACATCCATCGGCGGTGTCATCATCGATTCTGGCAAGTTCAACTGGGATAACGGCAGGTTCCCGAACTTGGTTGAACCTGATGAAAGCTACCACGGTGTTTCCTACGTCCGCGATGTTGGAGCTGCTGCCTACGTGACAAAGGCTCGGGTGCAACTTCTGCGGGATCTCGGTCCGGCTGTCTCACCCTTTAACTCCTTCTTGTTCTTGCAAGGCCTTGACACCCTTGCACTGCGCATGGAGCGTCACAGTCAAAACGCACTGGCTGTTGCACGGTTCCTGCAGGACCACCCGGCTGTCGAGTGGGTGCAGTATCCGGGAATTGAGACAAGCCCGTACTACGACAGAGCGCAAAAGTATCTCCCGAAAGGCCAGGGAGCCATCATGACCTTCGGTATTGCCGGCGGTGTTGCAGCGGGTGCACAGTTTATTGACAGCCTAAAGCTGTTCTTGCACCTGGCGAACGTCGGCGACGCACGAAGCCTCGTCATTCATCCGGCAAGTACGACGCACCAGCAGCTGACCGAAGACGAACAACGTGCAAGCGGCGTATTGCCGAACCTCATTCGGCTGTCGATTGGCCTTGAGACGGTCTCCGATCTCATTGACGACCTCGACCAGGCGTTGAAACAAGCTGTGAAGTGAGCGGGAGTACCGTTAACCACGTCATTCAAGGGGGGGCTGAACGTGCAGATGGCACAGGAACTCGAACCTGATGTATCAGGTACTCTGCAACCGGTCAGGGTGCAGGGCTATGTCACGTACGAACCGTTTTGTCGTGACAAACAACAAGACCACCGGACGTACGCTGAACCGGGCAACCACGAACCAAATGATGCGGAGAGTGCAAATCAACTGCGCCATCATTGTCGCGTCGCCCGGATGCCCCGCTTTCAGTGTGAAACGGGGCAAGTGATTTTCAACCTCGATGTGGTGTATGAGACGTGGGGCGAATTGAATGCTGCAAGAGACAACGCTGTTGTCGTCTGCCACGCGCTGACGGGGGATGCGCATGCTGGCCCGTCAACGCTTGGAGCCGACCCTTCAGATGGCTGGTGGCAAGGGTTGATTGGCCCGGGCAAGGCACTTGATCCGGAAAAGTACTTTGTCATCTGCAGCAATGTCCTCGGTGGGTGCAGCGGCACGACGGGGCCTTCGTCGATTGCTCCGGACGGGATCCACTACGGGCTGCGTTTTCCACTTGTGAGCATCCGGGACATGGTCCGTGCTCAGATTAACCTCATCGACAGCCTTGGAGTGGAAGGCGTAGAGCTGGTCATCGGCGGGTCGCTCGGCGGGATGCAGGTGTGGGAATGGTTGATTGAAGATTGCGATCGCGTGAAAAATGGGATTGTGATGGCCGCGCACGCGGCTTTTCCACCGCTGGCGATTGGATATAACGCTGCGATGCGCAAGGCGATTACGAGCGATCCGGCTTGGCAACAGGGCGATTACTATGGCGGTCAGGCGCCGACAGACGGTTTAGCGCTTGCTCGTACGATTGGCATGCTGACCTATCGAGCTGGCGGGCTCTACGACGTGAAGTTTGAGCGACGCCAAACGTCGACTGGTTTGTCCGACGCAATTGGCGGTGAGGGTGGAATTGGCGGTACGGACGGCACGGGCGGCACGGGCAGGCAAGAGTTTACTCGGCCTGTCTATGAGGTCGAGTCGTACCTGGCCTACAACGGGGAGAAGTTTGTCAAACGGTTTGATGCGAACAGCTATCTATACTTGACAAAGGCAATGGATGGTCACGATATCGGCCGGGCTCGCGGCGGCCTTGATGCAGCCTTGGCAATGATTCAAAGCAAGACCACAGTCGTCGGCATCAACAGTGATTACCTGTATCAGTCGTCCGATCTCGCTCAAACGGTCGCCCGAGCAGAGGAGCTCGGGGCGCCCTTAACCTATCTGGAGCTCGATTCGCCGCATGGCCACGATGCTTTCCTGATTGAATATGACATGTTGAACGCGTTGGTATCGGCCCATTTGGGGAAGGAGTGAGCTCGTGGAAAAACGAGTGCGGATTGGATTGCTTGGATGTGGAGTCGTTGGCGGGGGTGTGGTGGAAGCACTCACGGTGAACAGCAATGCGCTGGTTGAACGTGTCGGTGCTTCATTTGAAGTCACCCGGATTGCGGTGCAGGACCTGAATCGTGAACGTGGGCCTAGAGTGAATCCGGAACTTGTATGCGACGACTGGCGCCAGGTGGTGACGGACCCGAATGTAGATATTGTGGTGGAAGTCATCGGCGGTATTGAACCAGCCAAAAGCGCGATTACGCTCGCACTGCAGTCAGGCAAAGACGTGGTGACTGCGAACAAAGAGCTGATGGCTATCCACGGCGAAACACTGCAGGCGCTTGCGAAGCGGCTGAATCGGGCGTTACTTTGCGAGGGCAGCGTACTTGGCGGGGTACCCGCCATTCACGCGCTGCATACCTATTTTGTCGCGAATCGGATCGGACGAATCCGTGGGATTGTGAACGGCACAAACAACTATATCCTGACGAAGATGACAGAGGCCGGTGAAGGTTTCATCGAAGCCCTGGCTCAGGCGCAGCGATTGGGCTACGCCGAGGCCGATCCGACGATGGATGTCGCCGGCTACGATGCGCTTTACAAACTGCGGATTCTGTCGAGGCTGGCGTTCGATGTGGAGATCGCGTCACACGTTGATTTGACAGGCGTCACTGAGGTTTCCGCCGAAGATATCGAGTATGCGCACGATCTCGGGTGTCGGATCCGTCATATTGTTGAAGCACGTGTTGATGCAGAGACCGGGAGCTTGTCGGCGGCGGTTGGTCCGCAGCTGGTCCCGGCGAACGATCCGCTCTATCACATCTCCGGCGCCGACAACTTCCTCGAGGTGGAGGGGGATATCGTCGGACGGATCGGACTGTCTGGCCCCGGAGCCGGAGCGCTGCCGACGGCAAGTGCCGTGGTCGAGGATGTTGTGAAAGTGGTCAAAGGCAGTGAGTTTCGGCTGCGCCAGTCGCGACAGATTGTCGCACAGTCACTCCGGCACGGAAGTTTCTTGGTCCGGCGACGGTTTGGGTTTGGGCCTGCAGGAAATGAACCAGCTCTCGCCTGGCGATCCGATTTGGGTGCCGCCCAAGTGAAGTACCTCGGCGTGAAGGGTACCAACGCAGAAGCATGGTACGTTCGCGGGTGTGACCTCGGAGCTCTGGAATGCCTGCGCGTCGTCAGCAGCAGTCTAGACGGTGACTTTGCCGTATATCCCGTGTCGGGCGAAGGCATCCTGCGGCCAGCAAACGTTGCCAAAGCGGACGACGTGGGCCTCGCTTTGGCGAAGTAGTGGGAGCAGGAGCGGGCGTGCGGGTGTCAGCATGGGGGCACGGGGGCGCCTGGGCTCGCGTGCGGGAGTGCGGCTGTGGCGGGCGTGGGCATGCCGCCCGGTGGGCGCCTGAGTGGCCGTGTCTGAAGTTATAGGGGAAGTTTCTTCCCTTATCGGGCAGTTTCACTCGTTGGCTCGAAGCACAGAGGAAAAAATGTTCGCTATCGTGCTATTCATGCGGCTGTCAGAGGGATAATGAGGAAACAACGGACGATTCGTCCGTTGTTTTTCACTATTAGAGGGCAAAAGCCTAGATAAGGGAAATTGAGTTCGCTATCGGCAACCTCGCCCCCAACAGCAACCTGGTCGCTATCGGCAACCTCGCCCCCAACAGCAGCCGGCCGCCAAAACAGGCAACCTCGCCCTCTACAGCAGCCGGCCGCCAAAACAGGCAACCTCGCCCTCAACAGCAGACGGTCGGCAAAACCGGCACGTGTACGTTCGTTCGCCGCGTTCAATTCCCGCGTTGCCGCCTCCGTGGTCAGTGTTACGTGGCGTTCAGGCTTACCCGGCGTTATTACCGACGGCGTTGCCCGCTGAGCCGCCGGCTGCATTCCCGACAACATTGTTGCCCGTGATGCCTGAGACTTCCTTGAAGTCGATGTAGCCCGTGCGGCCATCCTTGTTCACGTGAATGTCTGTGGCCTGGTATTCCATCAGCCCGAGTCGAATCAGGTCCGTGGTACTGTAGGTAGTACCACTTGAGTCCTGCTTCACCGTTTGGCCGGCTGTAAACACATGTACCAGAGTCTGTCGATTGTAGACGTTGACCACGTACTCTCCGCTGGCCTTCCTCGCAAGGACCCACGCTTCACCACTGCCTGTCGGCATCTTCATATAAGCCGCAACGCGTATCCCTTGGGATGTAGTGATCACGGTGTCCGGTGTCGGGGCATAGGGAATCGAGCGGTGTTTCATAATGAAAAACGCTGCCACAATCAATATGGTGAAGACCCATCCATATCTTCTCACACTAATTCCTCCGATGTGCGTTCCCTTTGCTCTACTCAGTCCCAATGGGGTGACCCCCAATGGGGTGACCCCCGAGGGTGCGACTTGTGACTCCGCTACTTCACCTGAATATCAATGGACTCAATATACGCCTTCTTGGTTGGCATGCTTTGCTCGCCCGAGTTGGGGTTCGTGACAACAGGGATCGCCGCGATTTTCTGTACGACGCTCATTCCGCTGATGACTTTGCCAAATTCGGTGTAATTCGGTTGCAACCCTTTGCTGTCAGGTCCAGTGCAAATAAAGAACTGACTGCCATTCGTGTTTGGCCCTGCATTCGCCATTGCAACGATTCCGGGTGCATAAGGGTACTTCGGAGGCAGCTCGTCGTTAAAGGTGTAGCCGGGCCCTCCGGTGCCTGTATTCGTCGGGTCGCCCGTCTGAATCATGAAGGACTGGATAATCCGGAAGAACTGATTGTTGTCATAGTAGTTGTGCTTCGCTAGGAATACAAAGTTGTTTACCGTATGTGGAGCGGCATTTGCGAACAATTGAATCGTGAAGTTACCATAGTTTGTATGTACCACCGCGTCGTATTGCTTGCTCGTATTAATCTGCATCGCCGGTGGGGAACTCCATTGCAACTGTGCTGGCTGCGATCCGGTTGTGTTTCCCGGCTGGTTCGATGCACCGCACCCTGCAAGTGTAACGACTGCGCCTAGGCCTACAGCTGCCAGAGCCAGTTGACTGCTTTTCATGATGCTTCTCAAGGTTGTTTCCTCCTTGCTAGATGGTAAGTCTCCGTAAGTTCCAGTGTCACCTCTCCAAACAGCTCATAGGCGTCCCTGTGGGCGGTCGTAACGCTGCCATCGAGGGCAACGAGCTCATCTGTCAATATCGCGTGGTTGAATGCGTCAGGAAATGCCTGTACCACGTCGGAATCCACCGCAGTGTGCAGCCCGCCCAAAAGCCCAGCTGCACCAACGATTGCAGCGCCCGATCCGATGCAAGCGATGGCTCCGCCAGATACGTCATACTGTCTAAGGAAGCGCATTAAGCTAGGATCGCGCGTGTCTTGCTCCGTGATGGTCCCACCTGCGACAACGAGCAGTCCGAAGTCCCCAGGGAAGGTGTTGTACACGTCTCCATCAGGAACCAGCCGTACACCGCCGTCCGTACAAACAGTTTGTCCACCGATGGTCAATGTTCTCATTGACCATCCACGTTCTGTGAGCAGGCGTTGGAGTGTTGCCACTTGCCAGATTTCACAGTTCGGGAGAGCGAGAAACGCCGCCTTCATACCCTGACCCGCCTCACTTACACCATGTATCGAGTTAACTAGTCCCAATGTACCAAACCTCGGCTGTGGATCCAATCCCTGCACAAGTACTGACACATTGTCATTTTGCAAACATTTATGTATTATAGATGTAACCGCTTACGACCTGCTGGCTAGTTTCTCTGAGTCACATAAGCATAGTATGGAGAGACTACAGCCAATCGACGAGATGACGACAAATGCCGCGAGACAGTGAACGCGCAAACTTGGGAACATTCGAATTACCCGGTAAACCGGGCCGGAGGTGGATACGAATGGTGGAAAGTGCAGTAGACGCACGCAATCTAGTTGCGATGCTGGAGACGACGGTTGAGCAGTTTGGAGACAAAGTTGCACTCATGAATCCGAATCAGTCCGGCGAATATGATACGTGGACGTATCAGCGCATGTGGTTGGACATTCAGTCCATCTCACTGCACCTAAAGGACCTTGGCGTAGAGAGCGGAGACCGAATCGGTCTGTTAGCAGAGGGGCGAGCCTGGTGGCCCTTATGTGATTTTGGCATTCTTAGCCGCGGCGCATGTACGGTGCCGATTTACCCCAGCATCCCTCCTCAACAGATTGAACATATCGTCCGAGATTCAGGAATGAAGGGTTTGTTTCTTCAGAATATCGCCCAGTTGCAAAAGTTGTTGCAGATACCGCGAGAAGAAATCCCACTGTTGCGGTTTGTCGTTTTGCTCGACACATCCGACACTGATCTAAACCAGGACACCATTTCAGCCGCCAAGGAATTATACGACTTCTATCGATTTCCCACATGGACCGCAGCACTGACCCGAAAGCAGAACGCCGCGTGGTGTGAAGGATGGTCGAATATTGAAGAAGAGCACTTGGCGACCATCGTGTACACCTCCGGCACCACCGGTTTACCGAAAGGTGTCATGCTGACTCACGGCAATCTGCTTGCCAATGTCCGTGGGATTCGACAGGTGTTCGAAATCCGTTCCACGGATCGGGCATTGTCCTATCTTCCTTTGTCGCATATCTTTGAACGGACCGCCGGGCAGTTCGTGATTCTGAGCGCAGGCGGAACTATCGCATATGCCAGAGGATTTTCCCAAATCACAGAGGACTTTTTGCGCATGCCACCGACCCTTTTTACGACCGTGCCGCGACTGCTCGAGAAGGTGCAGGAGATTGCATATAAGAAGGTCGATAGTGGTCCAGCTTGGCGACGTCGCCTGTTTGAAAACGCTGTAGAACTTGGGATGAAGGTTCGGGTATCCAAGGAGGCTGCGCCATCGTTCAAGCTCGGCATGTATGACAAGCTGGTCTTCAGCCAGATTCAGGGAGCTCTTGGCGGTCGTTTACGTGCTGTCATCTCTGGCGGAGCACCGCTTCCGAAGTACGTGGGTGAGTTCTTCACAGCTGCCGGAATTTCGGTTTGCGAGGGTTACGGCATGACGGAGACATCTCCGGTTGTGTGTGTAAACCCGCCAGGCGCAGTGCACCTGGGCACCGCAGGGAAAATTCTGCCCAATGTTGACGTTCGCACCGACGAGGAAGGCGAAGTACAGGTCAGAGGCCCGAGTATCTCATCCGGCTACTTCAACAATGAATCCGCCACAAAGGATCTGTTTACAGACGATGGCTGGCTACATACGGGAGACATCGGTGAAGTCACTTCGGACGGATATCTCAGGATAACGGATCGCAAGAAGAACCTGATTGTCCTGTCGACGGGCAAAAAGGTCACCCCTGCACCGATTGAAGGAGACATCCTGAAAAGTCGATTCATTGATCAAGCCTTGATGGTGGGCCAGGCCTACAAGTTCGTATCTCTGATTGTGGTGCCGAACGAACAGGAAATCTCCAGTTGGTACAAGAGTCACGGCAAGGAGTTGCCTGCAAAGGGGCAATGGAGGAGTGATCCGGAACTGAATGAACTTTTAATGAACGAGGTCCGGCGTCAAACCGAAGGCTATGCAGAATTTGAGCGGCCAAAAAAGCTGTTGATCTTATCCGATCCGTTCACGGTCGAGAATGGGTTCCTGACACCAACGCTGAAAATCAAAGCCAGAGCTGTCCTGGATCGGTACGAAAGTGAGATTGAGGCGATGTACCTTCCCGTTAGAGGGCAAGTGGGCTAAAATGCCGGATTGCGTGCCGGAAAGACGCCGACGGCTTCAGACCCGTCGGTTCACACGAAAGACGATAACACCGAGGAAAGTAAAAGAACGCGTCGGGTCTCCGACGCGTTCCTTCGTTTCAGTGCGCTAAGTTCTACAGTGTTCTACATTGCTCTACAGTGTTCTACATTGCTGGCCTACAAGATGGCATGCCATACGCCATTTTCCCGCACTTCTCTACGCACCCCATTTCACGCGGACTTCACTGTTCTCAGTCAGTTACTTGCCAATCATCCGCAGAAACTCTTGGCGAAGTGCAACATCGTCCTTATATCTGCCGGAGGCGGCGATGGTCGTCGTTCGCGATCCGGGCTTTTTCACACCTCGTGCACACATACAGGTGTGTTCTGCTTCGACAAGAGCGATGACGCCCTCAGGTTCGAGTGCGGTGGTGACGGCGTTAACAATCTGGCTCGTCATCCGTTCCTGCACCTGCAATCGCTGACTGACTGTCTCGACAAGCCGCGCCAGTTTACTGAGGCCGACAATGCGCTTCCCCGGGAGGTAGCCGACGTGCGCTTTCCCGAAAAACGGCACCATGTGATGCTCACACAAACTGTAAAAGGTGATGTCAGATACAATCACAGGCCCGTCTGACGTCTCTTCAAAGGTGGTGTTGAGGACACTGACCGGATCGACATTCAAACCGCTAAGCATTTCTTCAAACATTTTTGCGACGCGATCCGGTGTGTCAAGCAAACCTTCACGGTCCGGGTTTTCTCCGAGCAACTCAAGAATTTTTCGGACATGGTACGCGACATTCACCCGCTCCTGGTTCGGTTGGGATGCCTGTCCGGGATCTGTATTGGATGAAGTAAGAGATTGTTCGTTAATCATGACTGGCCTCCTCTCCTCGAACGGCAATCGACCTGATATGGGACATATGCCATGATTCAGGCATTGCGTGGGAACCATTGTCTCATTATAGTAGTCCTAGAAAGAACTCCGCAAGACAAGGAAAGAATCATCAGCCATACTTTCCTTCAAACACCACTGTCTGCTAACCCTCTTGGTCACGAGCATGTTTCGGGAGTGTCATCTATGAATATGCAACAGGCGCCGTACGACGCTTCAGCCACAAAAAATCCACTGCTAAAAGGACTCAATCCGGAGCAGAAGAATGCGGTCCTGACGACGGAAGGCCCGTTGTTGGTCGTTGCCGGGGCGGGGAGTGGAAAGACGAGTGTCTTGACGCGACGGATCGCATTCTTGATTCAGGTGCGTTCTGTGCCCGTTCATGAGATCCTTGCGATTACATTTACGAATAAAGCCGCCAGAGAAATGAAGGAGCGCATCAAGCAACTGATTGGCAGAGCTGCAGACGATCTGTGGATGGGTACCTTTCACAGCATCTGCGTAAAAATCTTGAGGCGTGAGGCGGAGAGGATTGGCTACAAGCCGAGCTTTACTATCCTCGATGGCGATGACCAACGCACAGCTGTTCAGCAGGCGATGCTCGACTTAAACTACGACTTGAAAAAGTTTGACGTGTACCAGATTCACGCAACCATCTCGCGTTGGAAGAATGAGGGCGGGTTGGCAACCATCAAGAAGAACGGATCGAAAAAAGGCAAACTCACAAAAGAATCGCTTCAGGACGAGGTTGCGCTCGATGTGTTTGAGGTCTATCAGAAGCGGCTGTTTGCGGCAAACTCGATGGATTTCGACGATCTCATTGGGAACACCGTGCAACTGTTCGAGCAGCACGCCGATGTCCTTCAGAAATACCAGGATAAGTTCCGCTACATACACGTTGATGAGTACCAGGATACAAACCATGCCCAGTATCGTCTCGTTCAGTTGTTGGCTGGTAAACATCAAAATATCTGTGTCGTCGGGGACTCTGACCAGGCCATCTACGCTTGGCGCGGAGCAGACATCAGCAACATCTTGAATTTCGAGAAAGACTACCGGGATTGTCAGGTGATTACGCTCGAAACGAACTATCGTTCGACGCAGATGATCCTCGAGACCGCGAACGCGGTGATACGCAACAACGTCCGCCGAAAAGATAAGAACCTGCGGTCAGTACGAGGGCAGGGGAATAAGATCATCGTGTGTACGGTGACAGATTCCAGCGATGAGGCAAAATACGTTGCAGAACAAATTGAGACGCACGTCAATAACGGAGGCGGGTTTGGCGACTGCGCTGTCCTCTATCGTGCCAACGCACAATCCCGTGCATTAGAAGAGGCATTCATGCAGCGCGCCATTCCGTACACGATTGTAGGCGGGTTGACCTTCTATGACAGGCGGGAGATCAAGGACGTTTTCTCCTATTTACGGGTTTTGGCAAACCCTCAGGACGAAATTGCACTTCTCCGGATCATCAACACACCAAAACGCGGCCTCGGTGGGCAAACCGTTGACAAACTGCTTGAGTTTGCACACTCGAATGAAATGGGGCTGCTTGACGCGCTAGGGCACGGCGTCGAGGCGGGTCTCACAGAAAAGACGGCTGCTTCAGCCAAGACCTTTCACGATGTCATGCACGAAGTGATGATGTGGATGGAAGGAATGACGGTGACTGAGATCCTTGGTGAGCTGCTGCATGCGACAGGGTATCGAGCCATGTACGCTGAGAGTCACAAAAAGGATGACCAGCAAAGACTTGAGAATATCGATGAACTGTTCAGTGTGACGCAGTCTTTTGACCGCCGGAGACACGGTACATTGCTCGAGTTTCTGGCTGAGGTGTCGCTGTTAAGTGAGGTCGACAAGGAAAAAGGCAAGCCGGAGCAAGCTGTCCGACTGATGACCCTCCATGCTAGCAAGGGACTTGAGTTTCCCGTCGTGTTTTTGGTCGGGATGGAGGACGGTGTGTTTCCACACTCGCGGTCCATTGATGACGAAGAAGGCCTCGAGGAGGAACGCAACCTCTGCTATGTCGGCATCACCAGGGCGAAAGACACCCTGCACTTAACACACTGTACAGAGCGAACCCTGTATGGGCAGGTGATGATGCGGGAGCCATCACGCTTTCTGTCTGAACTGCCGGAGACGCATATTGAGCGGTTGTCGCTCACGAACGACGAAATCTACAACTGGGGTCCGGGAGACAGGATTCGTCACCCTCAATACGGAGAAGGCATTGTCCTTGAAACGAAACTTGTTGCCGTAAAGACAAAGGCCGACAAAGCGAAGTCCGGAACCACGGACGAACCAAGCAAGTCCAAAAAAACCAAGGCTGCCTCAAAGTCAGGCAAAAAGTCAGATACATCGGCGAGCGAGGAAATTACATCTCCGGATCCGGTAGTGTCCACAACGGAGGAGACGTCACAACCGGAGCCGGAAAAGCTCGAGCCACAGTTGGTCGTCATGTTTCATCCCTCCGTTGGAATGAAGACAATTCCGAAGCGCCACGCGCGACCGGTGTCGGCTGATTAAATCGGATGATGCAGGCAGATATCAAAAGATGCTACAATGTTGGCTACATGGGGATGTCCGTGAATACGTATCAGGGGGCAGATGCAGTTGCGTTGGTGGATTTCGATTATTGTCATTGTGGTCCTGGCGGGCCTTTACACATGGCTGTATCTCTACACGAGAAAACGCCAGAAGCAATTTGATGCGCAGTACAACGCTGCAAAGGAACGGCATGAAGTCTTTGTGTTAAACAAGAAAGTGACCCGTGAGAGTGCGCAAAACAAATGGATGCGTTTTGCAAAGTTTAAGAACTACCATGTCGTAGGCCGGGTGACTGTATCGCAAAAAGTCAAAGGCGTTCAGATGAGTCGAATGCAAACGGTTAACTTCCATACGACCAAGACCGAGTTCGACAAGATTCAGGTGAATCATAAGTATAAGATGGATATCGCGGGAAATTATATCGGCTTCGTGAACGCTCCGATTGCAAGTTCGAAAAGCAAGGCAGCCGGCAAAAATGCACCGGCCAAGTCAAAAGGATTTTTCGGCAGGTTTTCTCGCAACGACAAAGCGAAAAACTCAAAGTAGGCAGTTTTCAGTTCCACTTGGCCTGGCAGCGTACGGCAGCGTACACGCCGGGTCTTTTTATGCCTGGGTTCGGCATGGTTGATGCCGAAGCCCGCTTGATTGCCTCCAAGTTGGAGCAAGTTTCGCGCCCAAAGGCTGGGCTTGATTCAATCAACCGAACAATGACATTCGCCCGGATAGACGCATATGTTGTGGGTGACGCAATGCATTACGAAGGAGGTTCACTTCATATGCCTGCCAAGTCCGGCAAAGTCGTCCGCAAGCGGCGCAGCACAAGAAAACCTGGTCCTGTATCGAAAGCTCGCACGTCTTCACGGTCAAAAGCACAGCCGAAAAACCAGGGAACAAAAACAGTAAAGACGGCTTCTCTGTCCTTTCGGCCAAGAATTCCTGCCGACGACCCATACATTCTCAATCTCACAGAGGGTGAGCTCGGGCAGGTTCACAGTGAGTCGTTTGGCGAGCCGTTTCCCCGGGAACAGTTCCTGGGCTATCTGCAATCGGGTGCCCCAACCGTGATCGTTGAACGTGGAGGAAAACCCATTGGCTATTACTCCTATTTGGTGGCGCCAGATGGGAAAATGCATGTGAGCGCGCTTGTCATTGACCCGAGCCACCAGTCCGACGGCATAGGAACGCACGTCATGCAACACTTGGAAGAGGACGCCAAGAAACAGCGGGTTCACACACTTGAAGTGTTTGTACAGCAGAACAACAAACGAAGTCTTGCATTTACAAAGAAGTTAGGCTTTACCGAAGTGTACCAGCTCCCGCCAAACTCCATTTGTTTCCAGAAGGTGATAGCTGGGACAAATGGAACATCGGTCGCTGTCGGAAGGTTCCCGACAGATGATTTGCAAGCCTGGTAGATGCTCGGCACGAGCTGATACATCCCCTGGCAACTGTGGGGTTTTTCCTTGCCTCGCCTCCTCCAACGTGGAGGGGGCTGTTTTTGTTTGGGCTTCGGTTCCGAGCGACTTTCTGGGTGGGTGTGTTTTGACGACCTCACCAAAAGCGGATACGGACGGCCCTTTTACGGCCGCCCGCTCCCAGAAACAGATAACTAGTCGGTGACCCTGTTTTCCGTGAATAGCAGCGAGATGCAGTACAGCCCTGCTAAGCCTACGATGACATAGACGATGCGGCTCACGAGGGAAGCTTGTCCACCAAATAATGAAGCCACAAGATCAAATCTGAACAAGCCTACGAGCAGCCAGTTAATGGCACCGATGATGACAATCGTCAACGCCGTTTTACTCATAATGCACCCTCCTTTCACGCACAGTATTTACTCCTATGCGCAGGGGCATCCAGAGACTTTTTTACATCTCAGACGGTATGCTTCGATTGTCAAGATTTGTCTTTTCAGTCGTGCGCGTATCACTCTCTCCAGCAGACCTTTGTATTTGTGATTCTTTGGTCTCACGTATCGACCCCTTCAAAACCTCGAGTTGTTGACTGAGCTGAGTTTGAACGTCATTCAGTTGCATTTGGATTGCTTGGAGCTGGCTTAATTGTTGTTTCGTCGATCGCAGTTCCTGTAATACCTCTTGAATAGAGGCATGTTGCTTCGGTAAAACACGTGACTGTGGACGTAATGGTCGTGCTGCCGACCGTACGTTGGCTCTCTTTTTAGCTTGATTTGCCAATCGATGCACACCTTTTTTGACCGTGTTCCCATGCACTGCCGTCCGATTTTGAACCGTTGTGCGACGTGCACGGACCCTGCCTAAACCACCAGCTGCACGTCCTGAAGATGCTCCAGAGGCAGACGAACTCCTCTTTGTCATCCGGCGGGCTGACGGCATTTGACGAGCCTCGCGCAGCATCATTTGGTCAGACGATGCGAAACCACTACTTTGTGTTTCTAGATCGGATGAACTATGCGCCGTGGGCTCATGAGACTGAGCGCGCGTTTTTGCTTCCTGATATGCACGAACCAACATCGGTATATATTTCCATCGTTCTAATCGGGCCACTTGTGATGCATCCTCTCCGGCCTCAGGTTGTTACTGTATCGTATGGGTGTTACACGCAGATGGGCATGGCATTCGCCCGTTTTTTAGCGGCTGTTTCGTCTCACTTTTGCTTTGGCATGGGTTGTTGCGGCGGATGTCTCTTGCAGGGTTCATAGATGTGTCGTATTCTTGAAGGTGGAGGGATGACGTTATGACGACCGAGCAAAACATAGAGTCTCGAATTCAAGAAGCGCTTGAGCAAATTCGCGAGGCCATTCAACAGGATGGCGGCGACGTGGAATTTGTTTCTTATGATGATTTTTCCAAGACGGCGTTTGTCGCCCTCACTGGCAGCTGTGTTGGTTGTCCGGCAAGTGTCATGACCCTGAAGATGGGTGTGGAGCGCGCGGTCCGAATGGCAGTTCCTGAGGTGCAAGCTGTCGAAGCCTATTAATAACGCGACGATATGATGCAAGATAAAGGAATACGCTACGCGGTGCAGGGGATGCACCGCGTTTTGTTCTCTTTTAGGGTCATGAAGAATGTTTTTCGATCGATTCGATTAGGATGAACAGTAGGGGATTTGAAGGAGGAGACGGTCACGGACGCACGTGTTGTGAATCACAACCTGGTCGTCACGCCTGGCCACCATCAAACGAGCTTGTCCATTTCCGAGTGGTTGGAGCAAGAGCTCTTGCTGCCGCACGGGTTCGTGACGCGTTTGTTTGATGAAGGGCTGGTTCGTGTCGGCGGTCAAGCTGTATCTCGTGAAACTGTGCTCTCCGCACGGACAAAAATTTGGTTGATGAACACAACAGCAACCCACTACAATGCTTCAACACCTGCAGGGATAGGGGACAGCCGTATCGACGTCCTTTACGAAGATGATCATGTCTTGGTCGTGGACAAGCCGGCCGGGTTGCTTGTCCATTCCGATGGCACTGAGGTGAAAGATACCCTCATTGACCGAGTGCGTCAGTATCTTGGCACCTATGACGAAGATCATGACGTCACACATGTACATCGACTCGACAGGGACACAACGGGGTGCATTCTGTTTGCCAAGCATCCTTTTGCAGCCAGGGCGCTCGATGCCATGATGACGGTACGACAAATCCGCAGAGAGTACCTGGCGGTTGTATTCGGGAAGAGTCTGCCAAAGCGCGGAACTTGGAATTTGCCGATTGGGCGAGACCGGCATCGATCCGGTGCATACATCGTTTCCCGAACGGGAAAGCCAGCCGTGACGAACTTTGAGCGACATTGGCACCAGGAGTTTAGGGAACTCGCACAAGGGTCTACCATACATAATGTGCTGTCTGTCATCACCTGTACGTTGGCTACAGGCCGCACGCATCAGATTCGTGTGCATGTGTCTGCCGCCGGTTGCCCGATTGTAGGAGACGCGCTTTACGGAGGTGCCTCCAAAGGGCAGGGGTGGTCTTGGGCAGGTCTTGGCCAAGCATTACACGCTCGTCGGATGGAGTTTGTTCACCCATATACGAAAGAACAAATTGTGGTTGAGGCACCGTTGCCAAAGCCGATGTCGGCGATGCTGAAAGAACTCGGTTGTGCGGATACATATCTCAAAGCAGACGGTTGAACCCGGTCATGTGGAAGCGAGGTGGGATGGTGGAGAGAGCAGAAGCTGGTATCAAGCGGACGTTTCGCTTTCTATGGCTTCTTACAACTTCTACGGTAAATCATGATATTGCTTCGCTTGCGGCTGTCATTGCATTCTACGCCTTTTTTTCCTTGTTTCCACTGCTGTTGTTGGCAATCTACGCATTGTCTGTTGCTCTGCCGCACGCCGTCACAGAAAACTATCTGATGGACCTTTTGAGTCCGTACTTTCCTGCGATGAACGATGCCCGTGATATTATCTCGCAGAACATTGGTCAGTTGTCGAGCGGAGGGAATGTTGGGCTTGTCAGCGGCGTGACCTTGGCATGGTCTGCGAGCAGTGGTTTTATCGCATTACAGCAAGCGCTCGATACCATCTTCTGCACCGAACAACAGCGGTCGTTTGTTGCCCGCCGTGTCATTGCATTTCTGATGTTGATCATCTTACTCGTGCTCACCCTCGGCTCTGCACTCGTGTTATGGCTGTCACCCGTCATTACAGCGAGCCCGGTCTTGCAGCATGGGTTGCTCCGATGGTTCGGGTTTGTGCACGGGCTGTCACGGGTCATTTTCCCGCTCTCACTGGTCACCGGTTTTATCGTTTGCTTTCGTTACCTGCCATCAAGGCGGATTGATTGGGTGTTTTTGTTTCCAGGTGCGATTGTCTCGACATTGGCGCTGGACCTCGGACGGGAGGTTTTTGTTTGGTACGTCACGCATATTAGTCGCTACCACATGATCTACGGTGGACTCACGACCGTCATGTTGTTGGTGTTGTGGATGTACGTTGGGAGTATTTTGGTACTGTTCGGCGCAGAGGTGTCTGCGACGCTTGAGAGTGTGGTGGAGAGCCAAGCGAATGAAACATAGCATCACTTTAGCGGTATGGTACAAAATGGCTCATTTCGGGTCTTGAAGTCCATCGCTTCTCTTGTCAATATGGTGTCATGCCTAATCAATCATTTAACCCGCGATCACTTGTCCAGAAATGGAATTGGAACTCAATCAAGAGCAGCAACGAGTCGCTCAGTATTTGGAACGGCAGTTTTGCCACTGTCAGCCTAAGTATTGTAAACGGCTACGTGGCTATGTATCTGCTCGACGCGTTGCATGCTACCGACAGTGAAATGGGTCTGTTAAATTCTCTTCCGTCACTCGTCAATCTGTTTGCAATGTTGTTTGCAGCCATCACGATTGGGCGAGCGCGAAGCAAGCGTATTTTTTGCTCCGTATCGACGTCGATATCGCGCAGCATCTTTATCTTGATTGCGATCCTGCCTTGGTTGGCAGTTTCACACCCGGCACTCTGGGTTGTCTGGTTTGTCGCTTTGATTCGCGTGCCCCAGTCTTTCGGCGATCTCTCCTGGCAGGCGTTCATCAGCGACCTGATTCCTCCAGAGCGACGCTCCCCGTTTTTCAGTGAACGAAATCGGATTACGACCATTGTTGGTTTGTTCGCGACACTATTATCCGGACTATTATTGCAACAGTTTGATAAACATCTGAAATGGCCGTATCAGATCGCGTTTTTAACGACAGCCGCGTTTTCCGTCGCTGAGGTCTGGTTCCTCATGATGCACCATGAGCGCATTGCTCCGCCAAAACGGGCGGTACCGCTGTTGGTGAAGGGAATTCGACGGTTCCGAACAGACACGCTGCGCCGCGTTTTGGCCGACAAGCAGTTCTTAATCGTCGGCGGAGGGCTTTTGTTTTTCAACTTTGGCTGGCAGTTGGCGTGGCCACTCTTCAACATCTACCAAATTTCCGAGGCTCATGCTCCTGCACTTTGGCTGGGCCTGTTCACTGTTGCCAATCAGTTGGTACAGATTTTAACGTATCGCTGGTGGGGACGCATGGCGGATCGGTTCGGGAATGGACGGATGATGGCCTTCGCTGCCGTCGGGATGGCGCTTACACCTGCCTTGACTATCCTCTCCCCAAACATGTGGTACTTGTTTCTCATCAACTTTGTCACTGGGATCCCCAACGCAGGGACAACACTCTTGTTATTCACATATCTGCTCGAGGTTTGCCCTGAGGCAGAGCGAACAACCTACATTGCGTACTACAATGTGGCTTTGTCGGTCATTGGTTTTATGGCTCCGGAGATTGGGATATGGTTCCTCGGGCACTGGGGGATGACTGCAGGGATGCTCATTTCAACCGGTCTGCGGTTGGTTGCAGGCGGCGTCTTCTGGGTGACAAGTGCCATGATCAAAAGGCGGACACCTTGGTCGACGAGTTCATCCGTGCAGATTTAGACCGCCGAGTCTGGCGACTTCGCCTTGTCGACTCCATTGCGTCGACACCCCTTCTCATGAAGGCTGTCTGCATAAACGTGTCTGAATGAACACTGTCTGATGCGAAGCAGTGTTACGGGGACACACCGAGGACGCCGCTACTGGACGCAGCAGTGGCTGATGCACGAAATGAACGGCGACTCGTATGTCCTTTGCTTACGAACTGTGGGCTGTTTGGACGAGGATTGTGGGTTCTACAGAAACGGCTACATTTCCGCGAATAGCACAGGAAACCATACAGGTGTGTTCTGCGTGTGCGGCGAGAACCCGAAGTTCTGCCTCATCTGCGGGGTGTTCAAGCAGAATGGCCGGTCGGTGGACGATGGAATCAAAACGTAATCCACCGTCGTTGATGACGTGGCCTTCAGAGTTGAGTTCGATGGATGTGAATGCAACTTCACGGTTTACCAAAAGCGTCTTGAGGGTGATGAGGTAACAACCGGCTGCCGCCGACAGCAGCAGTTCTTCCGGAGATGTGGATTGGGTTGAATCATCAAGCATGGTTGCAAGATGGTCTATATGTAATGATTCCGTCTGCAAGGAATAGCTGCCGTGTTCGCTGTTTTGATAGGTGCCGACGGCGCGTAGATAGACTGATGTATGATCGGGCATATAACCTACCTCCTCAAAGAAGTCGAAACATTAATTTTATTCTACATATACTTTCTGTTTGGCGCTAGACCTTTTGCGCGCCTTTCGGTACGATGCAGTCTGAAGGAATTTAAAATGGGCCTGTCCGTGTAAGCTATCCATGACAGATTGAGTGCAAATTTGCCGCAATTTTGGATGTTGGAGGGTTTTCATGTTGGACCAAATTCGAATTGAAGGCATGGTATTTTACGGATACCACGGTGTGTTCGCAGAGGAGAAGAAGCTTGGGTCGCGCTTTACGGTCGATCTTGAATTGTATCTTGACCTTGCACCTGCAGCGGCTTCCGATTCAGTACTCGACACCGTTGACTACGGTGCAGCGTATGAAGTTGTGCGCACAATCGTTGAGGGTACCCCTGCAAATCTGATAGAGACTGTCGCTGGGCGAATCTGTGATGCCCTGTTCAAGCAGTTCTCACAGCTCAATCGTATCGTAGTCGAGGTTTCCAAGCCGAGTGCCCCCGTACCTGGTATCTTCCAGCGTGTCAGTACGCGGTTTGACCGGTCGAGAACAAACGTTGAGGACTAGACAGGACCTCAACCGTCGGGGGCCGGTGGTCATGTGTCGCCGTGCCCCATGTCTTTCAGGGCCCGTGGCTCTGTTGCGCAGTCGTGCGGGGCGGGCGCCCCGCCGACGCCTTACGGCTTGACCATCATCAGATAGGCGATAATCCCAAGTAAAACAACAGCAATGATACTCACGCACCAATTGTTCGTACGCAGTCGTTTCAGTTCGTCGTGCGCGTATAGCTTCTTACTGTCGGCAATTTTTCGGAGATACCCGGTCAGGGCAAACCGAATGCTGATGAACACCAGCAGGTAGAGAGCCAATGACACAATCATCCATGTTTGCCGCAATAGCTGCCAACTGCTGAAATAGATAAGGAATGCCCCTGTAATCCAGAGAATCCAGTCAGCGGTTCGTTCAAAGGGTCGGTATTTGGCAAGGAACGACTTGACCGCTTCCACGCTCTTTAGTCTTGGAATGGCAAAGAACAAGGAAAACTTGGACAGCACTGCTGTCACATGCACGACAATCAAAGGCACGAGTATGGTCGGCACGGTTGGCTCCCTCTCTTAACGAATCTTGCGGTACAGCACGCAGGCGCCGAAGTACATCCAAGTGGTTGGTCCGGAGTCAAGTACGAGGCGTCGGGTAGGTCTTACATCCGGTTGTCGCTTGACCTTTCCATCTGACAAGTACATTCCGAGCAGTCCGCGTACAACCTCACGGTGAATACGCGGGCGCGGAATCAGGGACTCCACATGGCCGAGACTCTGTTCCACGAACCACTTAATTCGCGCGCGCGCGTAATCCTTCTGAGGATAACATTGCACGAAATTGTAGTCACCTGCAACGTCATCTTCATCCAGATCGATGAGGTAATCGAGAAGGATATGCAGACCGCCAATCCACGGAAAATAGGCTTGAAACATCTTTTCTGCCGTTAACTCATCTACGTCTTCAGTGGCTGCAAGGAACATCGCAAACATCCCGAGTGTTGACCCTGAAGCAGCCGCAAACTCCCACCAGTGAATGTCCGGATAGGTTTTCTCGTATGGAGTCGACCATGCCATGAGGGTGGCTGTCCGTTCACTCGGTTCAATGTGCTTGTGTACCTGCAGCTCACAGTACCGCTCAACCAACCACTCAACGTATGGCCTCACACTGGCGTAGCCCCGGAGTTGTCGGACTTCTTCCTGACAGGTGCTGACGAGTGTATCAAGATACGCGCCGTCGCTCGGATTTCCGCGCAGAGCGTAGTACTGCGAATGCGCTGCTTCAGGACGGACGGCTTCCCGCATCGCATTGTGAAGACAATCAAAATCGGCCCCGTCTAATGACTCGCAGCGGTCACAGAGGTTATCGAGGTAATCACTGATGGTCTGCAGGGCTACAATCAGCCGAACCAACGAGTCTGTGAACAGTGGGTTCACTGCTGCGTACACGCAGCCTCCATCGGCATGAAACCGTTTGGATTGCAGACTCGCGAGAGCCTGGGTGCGCAGTGTCTCATCCGGTATTTCGTTCGCCAGGCTTGTCCAGCGTTCAATCTCTTGTCGAGCAATCGGGAGCACATCGCGAAACAATCTGACCAAGAACTGTGCGGGTGTCTTAGGGCTGTCGGTCAGTAGTTGCACCTCCTGGTCGTTACATGGATCGAATAATGACATGACTCCAGTCAGACAATCCTGTCAGAACGAATATCATACGCTTAGTATAGGAGAATATGTAGACCGGCATGCGGGTTCTCCGCGTGCCGAGTTTGCTTTTCCTTATTTCATTAACATTTGGCCAATCTGACCTGCAACGCCAAGGAGTTTCTTTGCATTTTGGCCGTTCAGCAGTTTGCTTAAGTCAGCCCCGGAAGCAACTGGAGCTGCGGGTTTTGGCTCTGGCGCGAAGGGAATGGGGGCTTCTGGCTTTTTCGCAGGTGCGCTCGCCGGCTTCGGTGCCCCAGCTTGTGACTGCGGGGGAGGCATCACACCAATCAATCCACGCCGTCGCGCTCCCTTGTGCACCATGGAAAACAGTTCCCGAACGTGGTCGTCCTGGGCCACGCTGAAGGCCAACGACCCAACTTTTAAAACCGTATCCAATTGCACTTGAGTCACCTCCAACCGTATCTCTCTGCTGTAGTTTATGACAGGGAGCGGTCGGATGGTGAGACAAGTGTCATAGGCGTAGGCGGAAGTTGTTTGCTGCTTATGCCTGAAGGGTCTCAGATAATAAGTAAGCGTACAGCAGTTGATACGTGTTCTCGAGTGCTTCGAGATGCGAGCGCTCGTATGCATGAGAGTTCGCGACCCCCGGCCCAATTAGGCCGTGCACGATATCGCTGCCAGCGCGGATGGCGGCAGACGCATCAGAACTGTAGTTCGGGTAGATATCGACCTTGTAGTACAGGTTGTTGGCTTTTGCAAGTTCCACCAGATGCTGACGGAGTCCAAGATGGTACGGACCTGAACCATCCTTGGCGCAGATGGACACGCAGTACTCATCCGTGGTTTGTCCGTCGCCAATCGCCCCCATGTCGACTGCGAGGTATTCCACTGTGTCATCGGGCACGTTGGAATTGCCGCCGTATCCAATCTCTTCATTGTTGCTGATAAGGACTGTAACGTTATACGGAAGCGTTGTCTTACTTGCGGTGAGTTCGCGCAGTAACTGCAGGACAATCGCCACGCTAGCCTTGTCATCGAGGTGGCGGCTCTTGATAAAGCCGCTTTCGGTCACTTGAATACGTGGGTCCCAGTACACAAAGTCCCCGACCGACACGCCGAGTGCTTGGGCTTCCTCTGCAGTACTCACTTTCGCATCAAGGACAACTTCAATGTTGTCATTGTTGCGAGCGGTCTTTTCAACCTCTCCGTTGACGTGTACCGACGTGTTGTGGAGGATGACTGTACCCGTGATGACTGCACCATCCTGGGTCTTGACACCACAGTATTCACCTTCAACCGTGTTCCAGGCATAACCGCCGATCTTATGCAGACGAAGCCGTCCACTGGGCAGGATCTCTTTGACCATTGCACCGAGGGTATCGACATGTGCAGTGATAAAGCGACGTTTGGTGGTGTCCCGTCCGGGCAAGTCAATCAGCAGACCGCCTTTACGGTTGCGTCTCGTCGTTAAGCCGCAGGACTCGCATTCCCGTTCAAGCAGCTGAATAATTTCCCGAGTGTCGCCGGTCGGGCTCGGAGTATCTAGTAACCGTACCAACAAGGTTTGAAGTTCTTTGAGATAGGTTGGTTTTTGTGTATTTGAACTCAACTCAGTTCCTTCTTTCGTCATGCAATCGTTCTCCCTTCAACCGATGGTCATGGCTGGAGCATTTGCCAACGTCATGTCCCATTCTAACATGTACAGTGATTCCCTTGCCGATCCGGTGCCATCTATCGTTTGACAAGCATATTTGAAGTGACGCGTCGGCATGCTTGTGTTAACGTAGAGGCGTTGTGGCAAAGCGGCTGGTCTACTTGAACTGGTCCGTTTGAACTTGACAGAGAAAGGTCGGGCTCCATGACATCACGAGAGAGCGGGATACAAG
This sequence comes from Paenalicyclobacillus ferrooxydans, assembly GCF_001399675.1. GTDB lineage: Bacteria > Bacillota > Bacilli > Alicyclobacillales > Alicyclobacillaceae > Alicyclobacillus_B > Alicyclobacillus_B ferrooxydans. The sequence goes on along the minus strand of NZ_LJCO01000052.1, from coordinate 25,492 downwards.
AAACAGTGAAAATAGACTCTATCTATTCAGACGGCCTGGCAAGATTGGCAGTGTCTCTTGATTCGGATGGAGAGCATGAAGCCGCAGGGAGAATACAAGATTTGCGAGAGCGCCTGGAGAGCAGCCAAGACACCGTTCGAATTGCCTTGTGCGGTCTCTTCTCAGCTGGTAAGTCAAGTCTGATTAATGCTCTCGTTGGAGACAGAGTTGCGGCAACCGGTGCCATACCGACCACCGCCGCGATTCAGGAAGTGTTATGGGATACTGGTACCGGACGCATTCTTCTGATGGATACCCCTGGCATCGACTCGACGGACGAGGCACACCAAGAGGCCACCGAAGCGGCACTGCACCTTGCAGATGTGGTCTGCCTGGTCGTCGATTATCAACACGTGGAGTCCGAGGAAAACCTGGAGTTTGCACGTGTCCTCTGCCAGCGCGGGGTACGATTGATTGTGGTGGTTCATCAGATCGATAAACATCTTGAGTTTGAACTCAGTTTTAACTCGTTTTCGCGGCGTGTTGAGACTGCGCTCGAGGATTACGGCATCTCTTATGACAAACTTTTCTACACCGCTGTCCGGGAGACGCCGCTCAGCCAACTGGATGCATTCCGGGGCTATTTGACAGACCTGTCGAGAGATGCGCACAACGTCATTGCACAAGGTATCCTGAACAATACAAACGCCATTGTCAGAGATGCGGTGGCTGAACGATATGCAGATGAGATTTGGCAGGCGGAACAACAGCTTCAGGACGAGTTTGGAGAGGTTCCCTTAGACCGTCAGGAAGCTGTGGAATGGCTGGATGATTTAAATGCCAAGATTGACGCGCTTGAAGCGGAGGCAAACCAGCGCGAGCACGCCATTCGCGATGCATACGAGGCTGCTGCACAAGGTTTTCACCGGTCTATCGATCTCGGTCAAATCGCCCCGTATGACACCACTGAACTCGGGCGCCATTTCGTCGAGAGCCTGCGCAAAGGGTTTAAAGTCGGGTGGATGAACGCCAAGAAGAAGACGGAAGAAGAGCAGCAACGGCGTCTTCAGGGCTTTCATAAACAACTTCAGGACCACTTGCGTCAGAGTCTCGTCTGGCCCTTGCAGCGGGAAATTCGGTCGTTCGTCTACGGGAGTGATTTCGCCGACGAGAGTTTTGTCACTGACCTGGATGCATTGGATATGGAGATTCCGACTGAACTCTTCTATACAGCGGTTCATCAGGGTGCTTTGGAATCAGCACAATACCCGTACCAGTACGTGAAGGATGTTGTGTCGCGGGTGAAGACCTTGGTTCGTGTAAAACTGAACGAACTGATTGCACCTTGGCTCGAGCAGATGCTCGCGAAGTTTCACAGTGATGAACAAGAGCGTCTACAACAGATTTCTGACGTGAAAACACATCGCGATGCGCTGGTCAATTGGCAGAATCTGCATCAACAAGAGGAAGAACTCCTTGAAACCTATATGAGCCAACTCAATCAGGGCGCACAAGCTTGATTCAGGAGCCTGCTAAAGAGAGGGAAATCCGAGTGGAGCAGCAACAAGTCTTACAACTCAGCACAAAGGTAAATGAAGCAGTCAAACGGCTGTCGGTCTTAAAAGACCCGCCGTCTCTCAAACCGCTGCGTGACTTGGCGGAACGTTTATCGGATCCGAGGCGAGTCGTTGCCGTTTTCGGTGCTTTTTCTGCCGGTAAGTCCTCGCTCATTAATGCGTTTCTTGGACAGAATGTCCTCACTGTGTCTCCGCACCCGACTACGGCGACCATTACCGAGATCCGACCGACTGAGGCGGATAAGTCGTATGCAAAAGTAAGAACCAAATCGGAAGCAGAGATGTGGGAGGATGTTTACAGAGCACTCCGTTATCTGCACGTGCAGGCAAAAGACCTTGGAGATGCTGTAAAGAAGGCTGGACAGTTAAAGTCAGCCGATTTTCCCGCGGGTGCCCGTCGTCATGTATCATTTCTGCGCGCTGCCGCAGCCGGTTACGAACAGATGTCTTCGAAACTCGGACAGGACCTTGAGTATCCATTGACTGAGCTCGAAGCCTTGACTGCGGATGAGTCGATTGCCTGCTATCTGCACAGAGTCAATGTCTACGTCGGGATGGATATCCTCGATGAAGGCATGGTTCTCGTCGATACGCCAGGGGTGGACTCCATCCACCGTCGTCACACAGATGTCGCATTTGATTACATGCGCCACGCGGACGCTGTTGTATTTGTTCTCTATTACACGCATGCATTTGCGAGAGCGGATCAGAACTTTTTGTCCCAGCTTGCACAAGTGCAGAACATTGCGGGCGTGAACAAGCTGTTTGTCGTCATCAATGCAGTTGACCTTGCTGCCAGTGAAGAAGAACTGATTGCTGTCCAAAATCGCGTCACAGAGGAAACCAAACGGATCGGCATACCTGACCCGCGAATCTACACTGTGTCGAGTCAGACAGCAATGGCAGCCAGGCGTCTCCTCGACGGCGACCCGTCTCCGGAGCTTGAAGCGCTGATTCGTCAGCGGCTGCGGATGGAAGCGGATGAGCCCTTGCCAGACGCGGCGGATATCCTTAGAGAATCAGGGATCCTGAAGCTGCAGCAAGAGCTGTCCGCCTACTTGAATGACAAGGCATACGAACTGGCGCTTGGCACTGTAGACGCACAGTTTCGAAGTCTTCACCAGGCACTCGCCGGTCGCGTTTCACATCTGCGCGAGCTGCAGGCGCAAGACGACTCAATGCGGCGCGAACGTGAACACCAGCAGCAGAAGCTGGCGGATGAACTTCGCAGACTTGCTGCTGCGGCACAGAACGGGTCTGCGGAGCAAGAACAGGTACTCGTCTCGGAGTGGACCGAGCTCGTCTTTCACATCGGGCAGCGGATCCGCATGAACCTTTCCGCCCTGTTTCGTGAATCCTTTCATCCCAGTCTGTTCAAGGCCCGAGGTAATGCAAGACAATCTCTCCAACAGGCAGCTGCAGATTTAATGGAGGCCGTAAACCGCCAGATTGAAGCGGAGATTCGAACGCTCTCCCTGCGCATGCAGGCCCAGGTGTCAAGCACGCTCGAGCGGCAGCGAACGGAGTTGCAGGATACGATTGATGGACTCGTGCCGGGGGCACTCGAGGTCAGAGAGATGCCTTGGGACGATCACGTTGGACTGCCGGATCGAGCCAATCTTGAGGGCGAAATTGTCAGGCCGTTCTTCAAATTTTTTTCCAATCCGCGCCAATTCTTTGAGGAAGGCGGACAAAAGGAAATGATTGAGGCGGCGTCTCCCGTCGTGATGGAGGCTGTCGAAGACGTCACCAAAAAGTTTGCGGCAGAGCTTCAGAGCACTTTTTTGTCCGACTACCGCGTACTCGTTGCAAACCTTTTCGACACGACCGCATCGCAACTGCTTGAATTGACAGATGAATCTCTCGGTACGGCAGAGAGTCTGATACAATATGAAGAGACATATCAGTGGGTTGGACAGCAGCTTGCTCATTCCTGAGAGCTGGTTTGTACTCCATTGTGGACGGTCAAACTTGTAGAAAATACGATTCTCACGTGACCAGGGAGGGATATCTATGGCGAACCGGTGGAGAGGGGACGGAGGCTGGGATCAGCCGCGAGGGCCAAAGGGCAATCGACTGATTGTCTGGGCTGGCGTTGCCGTCTTGGTATATGGTCTAGGCATTGGCACCGGCGCCGTGATTGCACACTCGAACTCGGCAACCGTCGGGTTCAGCGGCAATCTACCCGGAACCGCAGGGTCAGAGGCGCAAGGAGCACCAAGTTCTCCAGCGCAGTCGCTCCCTCCGCAGTCTGGCGGGTCGACAGGTGGAACATCGACAGACCTTTCACCTACACTTGACAGCGGTATTATTGCGCAGATTTATAAACAGTCGATTCCGAGCATTGTGACCATCACAGCGGTCACCGACTCCAAAACCAGCGGTCCGTCAGAGGATATCGGCACGGGGTTCTTCATCAATAACCAAGGCGACATTGCTACGAACGCGCACGTTGTGAACGGCCAGAAAACCGTCACTGTCACGCTCGCAGGAAAAGACTACAAGGGACAAGTGGTTGGGGCTGACACGATGGATGATCTCGCGATCGTGCACATCACACCGCCTTCAGGAGTGCAGCCTCTGCCGCTCGGCACGGCAAAGACGCTTGTCCCTGGGGACATGGTGATTGCCATCGGCAACCCATTTCAACTGACGGGCAGCGTGTCTGCGGGGATTGTCAGCGGACTCAACCGCTCTATGCCAACCCAGAGTGGACGGGTGATGAGCGGCTTGGTTCAGACGGATGCGTCCTTGAATCCGGGCAACTCCGGCGGCCCTCTCCTGAATGATCGAGGGCAAGTCGTTGGGATTGACACAGCAATTGAAAGCCCAGTGCAGGGTTCAGTCGGCATCGGATTTGCCATCCCGATTGACCGATTGATTCGGTTGCTGCCGACATTGCTTCAAGGGCAGACCGTGACCCATCCGTGGCTCGGCATTGAAGCGCTGGACTTGTCGCCGGCACTTGCACAGCAGGCAAAACTGCCTGTGTCGCAAGGTGTGTTGGTGATGTCGACGGTGCCCGGCAGCCCGGCTGCTAAGGCAGGCATCCGAGGGGACAGCGGGACAAGCACGAATCCGAAGTACGATGGGGATATCATTATCGCGGTCGATGGATCGCCTGTGAGTGACGTTGCTTCGCTGACAGCGGATATCTCACAGGATCCGATTGGAAGCGTGGTCAAGCTGACCATTCTGCGAAATGGCCAGCAGATGACCGTGAATGTGACGTTGGCTCCATGGCCGAAGACGCTGCCAGGCTCGACGAACAACGCGCCGTAACAGGACACCGGTCAGATTTACGAAACACGATCATCAATGGGGCAGGAGCAGAACGGCAGTTCCGTCAGAGGCGACGGGACTGCCGTTTGTTTCTGGCCCTGAATGACTTCACGATGACGTACGCAACCATCGCGCCGATCATCACGAGACCTGTCAAGAACAGGACGACCCCGGCGCGAAAGCCGAGTGGATGATAGGTGAGGACAACCGTTTGCTTGCCGGCAGACAGTGGGATCCCAGTCAAAAGATATCCGTACATACCCCCGACTTGTTCTGGGCGCACAGGTTGTCCGTTCACTGTCGCTGTCCAGCCCGGGTCAAATGTCTGGCCAAGGACAAGCTCACCGCCACTGTGAGACGCGTTGACCTGCCAGACCTGGCGGTTGGCGTTGAAGGAGATGGACTTGACGGTCCCGATGATGTCGGTCAGCGGGTCGTCCGGATTCATCGTGACGTATGCGCCTGCGGCGGGCGCCTGGTTCTCCCAAACGGTCTCGAGTCCGTTTGAAGCAACGGGTTTCCATGGCTCCGGGCTAAGCCAAACATCGGAAATCAGGGTAGAAGATGGACTTTTACCTGACGTCATCCAGGTCGTTTCCAGGACCTGAACTTGAGTATTCCATGTCTCATTTTTGACGATGACCTGGGTTTGACCTTGGCGAGGCCAGTCAGATGGCAAAGGGATCATAAAAGATTGATGCGGCAGCCCGGTTAACAGCTCTGTCAGGTGTTGGTCCCCGGAAAGCAAGGTGACGCTGAGCAGCGGTGCATAATCGGGGACCGATGCATCGTTCGTGGCCCCCACGCGAATCTCGAGTGCGTTGGCAGCCTTTGGGACGTTAGCACCTTGTTCCACGCTTGAAACACCCTTTGGTTCCGTTGCCCAGTAGGGAATCGCATGATTGGTGCTAACGAGGAAGCGTATGCCGAGGGCATCCATCATGGACCGCGGCTCGCTGACGACATCACCAGCACTCCACGTTAAATTGACATAGTCTGCGTACCACACGGATTCGAGGGAGTCGTATCCGTTTAAGGTTGGAATGGAAAAGGCCAGTGACTCATCAAACGCGAGTGACGTATCTGGCAGGGCAAAGACTTTTTGCAGAGGATACCTCGTTGTCAGTTGGGTTTTGATGTAATTCGCCGTTTGATTTGGGGCGTTGTAGCTGAGTGTCCCGTCATTGACGAAGCCAGACCAGCCTGCTGCTTGAACCACCACGTCACTGCACACGATAAGACTGAGAATGAGCCCCGTAACAGCGCTTCGAGCTGGGCGGCCAATCCACAACAGCCAAGGCAAGATCATGGTTATCGCGGCAATGCAAATGGGCACGACCCAGGCGAGTTCAGGAGCGGATCGCAGAGAGCCATGTGCATGTTCGACCACCAACGTGCCGATGGCAAGCAGGGAGAAGACAGATAAGGTAATGAGAGGGGCCTTTTTTCGGTACTGAATCGCTTCCATCACAACGGCCATTCCGACAGCGGTGAGAATGGCAATCGACAATTGTGTCAGCACCGTGTAACGGGCCGGGATCCGAAACAGATCAAACCCTGGGAAGTACAAGAGGACATCCTGAAGCAGCCCGTTTGCCCCGAGTGACAACAATATGCCAACGGTCCCCACGAGTAAAAGTGCCGGTACCAGAGGATGTCGTAAAAATCCGCTGACGACCGCCGTCAGAGCGAGCAACAGCGCGGCTAAACCGACATAACATGTGTACTCCCAAAACAGCGCGCTGCCATAGGCAGCTGCAAAACCCTGTCCCGTGAGCGGTGTACCTGTATAGCCGCCTCCGGTAGTAAACGGTGAAAGGAACTGCAATAGTCCGTTCAGCGGCATGGAGCCTTTGAGCAGGAATACCTTCGAGACCTGAGAACGGTCCGAATAAGGGATGAGCTCAAGTGTTGGCAGCCACTGCGGTGCAGACAACAGCAGCGAGAGTGCACCCGCGCCGAGGAGCATTGAGATCCGCTGGAAAAATCCGAGAAACGGAGTCAAGAAAATGATCGTTAATGCGCAGATGAGAATCGTCAGAAGCAGATAAAAAGAAACCTGCGGATGGCCTGCATAGATCTCAAATGCAACGACAACACCCAGGGCCACCGTAGTTTGCCAGCTTGGGCGTGTAAGCAGTCGAATGAGGAAGTAGAGGGCAAGAGGGACAAGGCTCATTGCATCGAACATCTGGGTGTGTATTTGGTGCCCAATCATAAATCCACTCGTTGCAAACACAACACCGCTGCTCACGGCAGCCACACGGCGTTTAGTCAGGTGGTAGCCGATAAGGTACACGGAGACAGCAGCCAAAAGAGTGTGGAATGCGTAAGACACCTTGAGTGCCGTTTCGATAGGAAGGAGTGCGAACACGAGATTTGGAAGGTACAAAGGCCCGGATTGACCAGCCCCTAAAAATGGTTGCCCGCCAAAGTTGTACGGGTTCCACAACGGCAGCTGTCCATGGCGCAGCATGTTCCCGACAAACATTCGTTGCGGAACATTCAGCCGCGTTAAATCGTCGAATGTCATGGCCCCGCTTGAAAACCACAATGGATAAGCCAAACAAACAAGAACGACTAGTCCAAACAGCGCCGGCAGATGGTGACGCAGTCGCTCCAATACGGAATTTTTGTGTGTGGGATAAATTTCCTCATCGGTGGTCTGCTCAAACACGTTGTGGTATGCTTTCATGCAAGTCCCCTAAAAAAAGGCAAACAATCACAGCCTTTAATGATCGATAGATTGATAATGTGTAACATTTTTGGTGCGATTGCGTCTGGAATAATGACTCAGCCATCGCACCATCCTGGCTGAGCTGGTGGACACTCCGACGGTAGAACGCGGTGCCAGTCTCCAGCCCAATGACTCACAGGCCAAAGGAGCGTTCGGCATGCGTTGTACGGCCGGTGCCTGCAATGAGCGGTTTTGCGAACATGGCTGCCTTCGGGAGCACGAGATCGCTGTCCGCAATCTAGTCTATCACATTACACATAATCCGAATGATGTCGATGACATTACACAGGAGGTCTTCATCAAAGCCTACCAGTCACTGGCTTCGTTTCGAGGCGGCAGTTTCCGTGCTTATCTGGCGAGAATTGCTAGAAACCACTGTTATGACGTGCTGCGGCGAAAAAGGGTCCGACCGGAGACGACGCTCGGAGATTTGACTGTGGAACAATGGCCAGGCACAGACGGTGGGCCAGAAGACGTTTTCCTTGACAAAGAAACCGCCCTTGAGGTCCGGCACTTGCTCGATCAATTGGGTGAAGTCGATAGAGAGTTAATGATCTTGAGGCATTTGAACGAGTTTTCTTATGAGGAGATTGCCGAGGTGGTCGGAATGCGGCCTGGTGCGGTTCGAACCCGGATCTCGCGAGCCAGGCAAAAAATGCAGGAGCTGATGGAAAGGAGGGGTCAAGGTGAAACACCTGCAATCACAACAGGCATGGGCATACATAGAAGATGAGATGGAATGGCATCAAAAGCTGAAGTACGACAGGCATCTTGAGGAGTGTATGGACTGCCGACGGCTGCTAGATGATACCCGTCGACTGCAGCAATCGATGATTCATGCGATGGATGCAGAAGTCCCTGCCATGCCCCCTGATTTTCATGCTCAACTGCTGGATGCCTTGCACAAAGATGCAGAGAGCCCTGCGGCTTCGCGAACACTGCGTTCGAAGCACCTCTTTCAGCGTCGCATTCGATACGGTGTCAGCTCCGCAGCCACTGTGGTTTTGGCGCTGGGCATCGGGTGGTTTACCCTGCACGGAAAGTTGTCGTTGCCTTCCCCGACGCCTGCTCATAACAGTGTTGCGATGGGTATGACGGGCGACGTTACCGGACATCAAACGCGCAAGGGCCCTGGCGGAGGGGTGTCTCATCATCGCACAAACGGTGTTCTTGAAAACCTGGCAAGCCCCGCACAAGCGCCGGCGAATATAGAGAGTCCGGGTCAGGCCGCGCTTGCAACGACAACGGTACCGGATCGACTGAACGGACTGGCTCTGTTTCAAGTGAAGACACCTTCCGGACAACCAATTGCCAATGCACATGTATCGGTGATGGCGGGGGGACAATTGTTAGCCACCGGGCTGACTGGTGAGAATGGGCAAGTTCGTCCGTTACAGTTGTCGGTTCCTGTCGATCCAGTCTTGTACCCACTGTTTTCCACGGCTGCCATCGCCGAGCAGGGGACCATGACCGTCGTCGTGTGGAAACAAGGTTATCGACCTGTTGTGTCTTATGACGTTCGCGTATTCGCTGGCGGGAGCAGTCAATTTTCGCAGTCGTTGACTCTGCAGCCAGCCGCTGGGGACCCGCCACCCATACTCGCCGGGTACGGCTTCTCACGAAACGGGCAGGGCTATCAGACGTCAACTGTTGCGGCATTTGTCAACTGGGTCAAACAGGCCGTCACTGTGCAGTCGGTCGACACTGCTGCGGGGCAGGTTCAAAAGGTGACATCAATGGTGGGCACAAGCAACACGGCTCAGGGCCCTGGTCACGTTGCAGTCACTGTACTCAATCAAAATGGCCGACCCGTTGAGGGGGCACAGGTCGCTGTTGTAGCAGGGAGCCACATCAGTGGCAGTGGACATACAAACGCCAACGGAGTGGCGCCCGTGATTGCGACCTCAGGCATTGCCGACTGGCGTTTTATTGGGCCTTGGAACATTTCCAACCTGTCGCCCCAGATAACGGCAGTCGTGGTGTGGAAACAGGGCTATGCGCCAGCTGTTGGCATGTATGTGCCCATATCGAGCACAAGTCCAACGGACGTGACAGTGAAACTCGACTCCTTGTCTTGGCGAAAATCGATGGGATGGAACAACCTGAGTGCACCAAGCACAATCGCGCCTGAACGTCTGCCAACCACGACGAACGCCATGTCATACCTGGCGTGGGCCACCGGGCAAGGATATTAATCTAATTGGCCTCTGGTCAAGAATCTGCAGCTTACGTGCGCCGGTAAGGACATGAATCTGCACCTCGCACTCAAATGAGTGAGCATGTGCATCACCAATAATCTATTGACATATATACCCCTGGTGGTATATAAAATACCCATGGCAGTATCCTTGCGGGTATTGTTCAGCGACTGGTGACGTCACGGCTCACGGTCAACAAGAGGAGGCTAAATCATGCGAGTACCACAGTGGATGTCGGTAGATGTAAAAGAATGGATTCGAGCAAATAAACCCCTGCAGATTATTGATGTTCGTCAACCAGGGGAATATATGTCTGGACATATCCCAGGAGCAAAACTGATTCCGCTCAATGAGCTCCCACAACGTTTCCAAGAAATCGATAAGAACCAAGACAGTGTCATTGTCTGCCACAGCGGCGGCCGCAGTTCCATGGCTTGTGAATTTCTTCAAGGTCAAGGCTTCAACAAGATTCACAACCTGATGGGCGGCATGTCCATGTGGGACGGAGACGTCGAGTAAGCTTTGAATTGTGAAGGTACGTGTATCCGCTTTGGGATACGAACCATCCATCCTCGACATAAGGGGGGCCATCCATGACAATCGGCCTTATCGTTACGCTGTGCCTGATTGGAGCTGTGGGAGCCCTCCTCTCAGGGATGCTTGGTATTGGCGGGGCAATCGTCAACTACCCGTTACTCCTGTACTTGCCGGTTTGGTTTGGAGTGGGCAAGTACACACCTCACCAAGTGGCAGGGATTGTCGCTTTACAAGTGCTGTTTGCGACATTGTCTGGTGTCATTGCACTTCGTAAAAGTAAATCGATTCACTACGGTCTTGTGTTATATATGGGTATCTCCATTCTCATTGGCAGTTTCCTTGGGGCCTACGGGGCAAAATACCTGCCGGGTGATTGGATCAATGTGATTTACGCGTTGCTGGCAACCATCGCAGCCATCATGATGTTTATCCCAAGACGAGGCCTGGACGACCAGCTTATCGAAGAGATTACCTTTAACAAGGTGATCGCAGTCGTTGCAGCGATTGTTGTCGGGATGGCCGCCGGCGTAGTCGGGGCAGGCGGGGCATTTATCCTCGTCCCAATCATGCTTCAGGTACTCAAAATTCCAACGCGGGTAACCATCGCTTCTTCACTCGCGATTACGTTCATCTCGTCGATTGGAGCGAGTGTCGGCAAAGTCATGGCCGGTCACATTCCGTTTCTTTGTGCTTTAATTGTCGTACTCGCGAGCATTGTTGTGGCGCCGTTTGGCGTCTGGCTCGGTCGTCAGATCCACGCCAAGGCACTCCGGTATACGCTGGCGATGCTGATTGTCGTAACAACGGTTAAGATCTGGGTCGGTATTGCAGGCTAACCTGCCTGCTAAGCCTTCATCGGTGATTCGTCGCTCGATGACCTGGTATCGGAAAACCTATGGATGGTGAGCAAGCCTTTTTAACCCTTCCCCGTGATCATAAATAACACCGGTCCTCATATTGAGGGCCGGTGTTTTGATTCTTGAGGGAATCTCATGCATTCGGATTGTGAACATACGGCTTTCGCCTGCGGCGTCCCGCGTAAGACTGGTGAAACATCTTCAGCAGTGCCCGCTTCTCCAGGCGGGACACATACGACCGGGAAATCCCGAGTTGATCGGCAACCTCGTTTTGCGTCCACTCTTCACCATCGGCGAGGCCAAATCTAAGTTCAATGACGCGACGCTCACGAGCGTCAAGCACGTCCATTAATTTCAGCATACTCCGAATTTCCATGCGTTTTGTAACTTCTTCTTCCGTCTCGTCTGCATCCGATCCAAGGACGTCACCGATGGTGATCTCGTTTCCTTCTTTGTCCGTCCCAATCGGACTATTGAGTGAAACGTCCTTGCGTGTTTTTTTCTGTGCACGCAGTTGCATCAGGATCTCGTTCTGTATGCAACGGGCTGCATAGGTTGCAAATTTGGTTCCCTTGGTCGGCTGGAATGTTTCCACAGCTTTAATCAGACCCACGGTACCAATCGAGATGAGGTCATCGTGGTCAATTCCGGAGGAGTCGAACTTCTTGGCGACGTGCGCGACCAGGCGCAGGTTGTGTTTAATCAGTACTTGATACGCCTCTCGGTCGCCACTATGCCAGCGTTCAAAGTATATCTTCTCTTCCTCTTTGGTGAGGGGTTGTGGGAAGGATTGATTGACATAGCCGGTAACCAAGACGATGTCTTTAACCAGTGATGTGACGGCAACTGCCAGGGATATCAAAGCCTGCACCTCCGACTTGTTGATGACAGGATGCTTCTATGCTATGTCTGTCACGACGGTGGTGTGTCGGCAGGTGCCAAAGTTTCGATGCGCTGATGGGTTTTACCAAATGCATACAGTCGATAGTTGTAAAGCTCTCGTGTGGTACACTAGAAAAAGGATTTTGCAATGAGGTGAGAGGAGATCTACATATGGAAAAGGCCCGTCGTCGACCACCAGGAAGACCGAGACTGGACGCGAACGAAGCGCCCGTAGCAGAGACCATCATGAGGACGGCGACCCGTTTATTCATGGAACACGGTTATGAGGGAGTATCCGTTGAACAGGTAGCCGAGTTGTGCGGCGTTACCAAAGCAACGGTCTACTACCATTATGACAACAAAGCATCTTTGTTTACTCAAGCATTCATCGACTTGATGAACCGAATACGACAGCATACGGTCGAGGTGCTCGCCGAGCACACCACGCTTCGGGAGAAGTTGACACGCGTGGCAGAGTTGCGCCTTTCCGTTCCACACGCTGTGCATGACTTCGATTCCTTGATGGGTGAAGCGGAAGTTGTGCTTACGGCGAGCCAACTCGAGGCAATGAAGGAAGCGGAGCATCGGATCGTGCAAACGATTTCGGATGAATTCAAGGCAGCCGAAGAGCGCGGAGAAATTCTGCGCGTGCGGGCTGATGTGGCGGCGCATACGTATCTCGCGTTACTGATGGTCGGGAAGGCAAAAGAGAAGGATGGAACGAAGTTATTTGAGTCCCCCGGACAGGCCGCAGAGGAATTAGTCAGCGTGTTATGGCACGGGATCGGAACTCACTGAAGCAAAAGACCAGGAGGAAAGGGTGACGTGGTTTGACCGACAAGACAAGCAGAGCGGTGCCAGTAGAGAATTTTCACGGTGTTCTGGTTGCCGATCCGTTTCGTTGGCTCGAAGACCCAATGTCCGACGAGACGAAGGAGTTTGTAAGGAATCAGAATGTCCAGACGCGAGAGGTCCTGGATGCGCTGACCGTACGTCACAGTATTCGAAAGAGACTAGAGACTCTCTGGAGACTTCCGCAGTACTTCACGCCTGTGAAGGCGGCTGGACGTCTGTTCTTTTTGCAAAACGATGGTCAAAAGAACCAGCCTGCCCTGTACGTGGTTGATGCAGACCAGGCAGGGGATACGCCGCGATTGCTCGTTGACCCGAATCAGATGAGTGACAATGGAACCGTTGCCTTGACGCAGTATAGTGTGCGCAGGGACGGAACGAAAGTCGCATACGCAACAGCTAAGGGCGGCAGTGACTGGCAGATTATTCGCGTGGTGGATGTTGAAAGCGGAGAGAATGAAACCGACTTCATTCAGTGGTGCAAGTTTACAACGCCTGCATGGCATCCTGACGGGTCCGGATTTTTCTATACGAGGTTTCCAGAGCGAGACGAATCCGGCGTTGCCGATCAGTCACAAAATGCTGCTGTTTACTTCCATGTCCTCGGGACGGATCAGAGTGCTGACGAACTCGTCTACGCTCGACCAGACGCACCAGAACTCGGCTTCTATCCGCACGTCAGCCATGACGGCAAGTATCTGTTCTTGCACGTGACCAAAGGTACGGACAGGGAAACGCGCCTGTACGTTCGAGAACTCGAGGGAAGCGGAGAGTGGCAGCGCGTACTCGATAAAGGGGACGCAAAGTATTCACTCCTCGGTAACGAAGGCAGCCGAGTCTACATTCAGACCGATCTCGATGCACCGAAAGGGCGGATAGTTTCGTTTGACTTACGTTCTCCCGAGCCGGAACACTGGACGGAGGTAGTTGCAGAGCAAGACTTGCCGCTCACGTATGCAGATTTCGCGAAAGACGCGCTGCTTCTCTTGTATCTTCAGGATGCTCACCATGTGATGAAGGTGCGTCAGCTGTCTTCCGGGGACGATTATGAGGTCGAGTTGCCGACCGTTGGAAGCATTACCGGTCTGTTTTGCTCGCAAAGAGACGAGGATGCATACTTCGGGCTGACTTCGTTCCTGTATCCCGTTAGCGTCTTTCATCTGAATATCGCAACAGGAGCGGTGTCTTCGGTCTGGGATGCCAGCGCTGCTTTCGACGTTAGTCCCTATGTCACCAAACAGGTCTTTTACGAGTCCAAAGATGGAACCAAAGTGCCGATGTTCCTGACCCATCGTCGCGATCTCGCTTTGAACAGTGATAACCCGGTGCTCATTACGGGTTATGGCGGATTTAATATCAGCCGAACCCCTGCCTTTTCCCCGGCCGCACTCCAGTTTGTGGAGCAAGGCGGCGTTTATGCCCTTGCCAACCTTCGCGGCGGCAGTGAATACGGGGAAGCGTGGCACCGTGCCGGCATGCTTGAGAATAAGCAGAATGTTTTTGATGACTTCCAGAGTGCTGCAGAGTACCTGATTCGCGAGGGCTACACGCGGCCAGAACGAACGGCTATCATCGGGGGAAGCAATGGCGGTTTGCTTGTCGCCGCATGTATGTTGCAACGGCCAGACTTGTATGGTGCGGTGGTGTGCCAGGTCCCTGTCATCGACATGCTCCGGTACCACCGGTTTACCGTCGGCCGCTACTGGGTTGGCGAATATGGAAACGCGGAAGAGAATAAGGAACAGTTTGAGTTCATGTACGAATACTCACCTTTGCACAATGTGGTTCAGGGTCGCGTTTATCCGCCCATCTTGATTACGACAGCCGATTCTGACGATCGCGTTGTGCCGTCCCATCCGTACAAGTTTACGGCGACGCTGCAAGCGGCATCCCCAGGGGTGAATCCGATCTTGCTGCGAGTGGAGACAGAGGCCGGGCACGGCGCAGGCAAACCAATCTCCAAGTTGATTGACGAGCAAACCGATATTTACGCTTTCCTGGCTGATACAATTGGTTCGGGTAAGGTCTCAGAGTGAGACCTGATGTACACATGAAACGTCGCGCAGCATATTCTGCGCGACGTTTTTCTCTTTAGGCTTTAGGCTTGATTGGGACCGTCAAAAAGTCACTCGCCACATGTACATCCGGGAAGATTTGCATAGCCTCTGCCGTTAACCCGTCAACATCTTCCGGCCTGTAGCGTGCGCTGACGTGTGTCAAAATCAGTTGACCAACATTGCTGCGCTTCGCGGCTTTCGCAGCTTCTACCGTGGTGGAGTGGTGATACGCATGTGCCAAGGTACTCTGGGCGCTGCTGAAGGTCGCTTCGTGAACGAGCACGTCAGCATCTCGAGCGAGATCGAAGATAGCATCACAGGGGCGGGTATCGCCAAGAATGGTCACTGTTCTTCCAGGACGCGGGGGTCCAAGCACGTCTTCAGGGGTAATCTGGCGACCCGTTGCTGACTCCACTGTCTGCCCCGCCTGAAGTGCGGCGTACAATGGACCAGGCGGCAGGCCAAGTTCCATCGCTTTCTGCGGGTAAAACTCTCCAGGTCTGTCCGCCTCGACAATCCGGTAACCGAGGGAAGGGATACCATGCAAAAGCCACTGCGCACTCACCGTCACCTCGTCATCTTGAAAGATGACTCCGCCCGCTTCTGAAATCTCCTGAATCTCAATTGGGTACGTCAGATGGGTTTGCGACAGGTTGAGTGACGCCATCACGTAGTCTTTGACACCGGGTGGCCCGTAAATGGTCAGTGCCTGCGTTCCTCCGTGGAAAGACCGGCTCGACAAGACGCCGGGAATGCCAAAAATGTGATCGCCATGCAGATGCGTCACGAACATCTTGTCCAGTTTGCTGAGCTTGACACGACTGTGCAGAACCTGGTGCTGGGTGCCCTCGCCGCAGTCAAACATCCAGTACGTTCCCCGTTCAGGTAGTAAATCGAGCACGAGGCTGGTCACGTTTCTGATTTTTGAGGGCAAACCGGCCCCAGTCCCGAGGAAATGCAACTCCATGTCGCCTTCACTGCTCCTTTGTCACCTGTGCTACATCATGGCGCTTCCTGTTCAAACGAGAAGCTTGAAACCAGAAGCTTGAAACGAGAACCTTGATACCAGAACTGTAATCTGGCACCGTGGAACTGTGTGTACTGAGTGTAGTCTATCATTCTTCCACAGCGGGGGCGAAGCCATGAGACCAAAGGTATATGTCACGCGTCGTCTGCCAGATGACCTGCTCGAGCCGCTTTCGAACATTGCGGATATAACCGTGTTTCCACATGAAGATATGCCGGTAGACCGGACTGCTCTGCTTCAGCAGGTGAATGGGGTTGCAGGGATTGTGTCGATGTTGACGGACCGGATCGACGAAGAAGTGTTCGCTGCTGCGGGACCTTCGCTGCAGGTCGTGGCGAACATGGCGGTAGGGTATGACAACATTGACAGAGAGGCAGCGATACGACACAACGTGATGGTCACGAACACGCCAGACGTCTTAACGGAAACGACGGCGGACCTGGTTTTTGGACTGTTGTTGGCCACAGCGAGACGCATTCCACAGGCCGAGCAGTACTTGCGAACGGGACAGTGGAAAACATGGAGTCCCATGCTCTTCGCAGGGACCGATGTATTCGGCAAAACGCTCGGCATCGTCGGCATGGGTCGAATCGGCCAAGCTGTGGCGAAACGTGCGCTGGGCTTTGGGATGCGTGTGCTGTACCACAACCGCCGCCCAAACAGAGACCAAGAGGCAACCATGCACAGCACATGGCTGCCTTTCGACGAACTGCTGCGGGCAGCAGATTTTGTAGTGGTGTTAGTCCCAGGCTCCGCTGACACGGCTGCCCTTTTCGGTGTACGGGAGTTTGCCTTGATGAAGCCGAGTGCCATCTTTATCAACGCGGCCCGCGGAACGGTTGTCGACGAGTCTGCGCTGGTTGAGGCATTGTCAAATCATACCATTCATGCTGCCGGACTAGATGTGTATCAACAAGAGCCAATCCGTATGGATCATCCATTGCTTTCCCTGGACAACGCAGTCCTGTTGCCGCATATCGGATCGGCGAGCGTTGCAACGCGCAGGCGGATGGCTGAGCTGGCCATCGAGAACTGTGTCGCGGTCATCACGGGCCGTCCGCCAATACACAGGATTGTCTGAGATGCGAAACAACGTGGACCGCTGATCTGGGTTCGCGGGCACGCTAAATCCTAACAGCAGTAGTCTTTGCGGCGGCTCTTCTTCTGACGCTCGTCGCGGTCTGGAAAATCGTCTGGGTCGTCCTCGCTTGGCGAGATCATGGGGCGACCCCGTTTGGCGTTCTTGTCTCCGCTGTGGTCTTTGCTGTCCGGAGCTCCAGGCACACCGCCCGCGTTTTCAAACGTTCCGAATACAATCGGTTTCCCGTCCTCCACCATCCACTGACCTTTGGCGAACACATGCTGGATGCGGTACTCACTATCCGTCAGGAAGAAGTCCGCATCCGCGCCTGCCTGAATCGTCCCTTTGTGTCCGAGTTTTAAAACCCGTGCGACGTTTTTGGTCGGGATAGATACCGCGACGTCAACCGGCACTTCCTCTTCGACAATCAAGTCCCGGGTTTCCTCCCATAGCGTTGCAATCGATCCGATGCCCATCGCAATCAGTGTCCCGTTGTCATCGAAGATGGGGGAACTCCCATTGCTATCCGAACTCATCGTAATCAGGGACTTGTGCACGCCGTCATCCAAGAGCTTGCGAATCGCCTTGGACGGTTTGACCGAGACATGATCGTGATCGTCCGGACGGATTCCCGACGTGACATCGACAAACCCGCCATCGAGACCCCAGCGAACGGCGTCCACGAGCAGGTCCGGGTTTCGGTTGAGATGCGTCGGGACGAATACCGAGCGGGGAAGTTCGGTCTTCTTTAACACATCGAACAAGATCTGCAGTTTGGTATCGTCGTCACCGACGTGCAGGTGCAGGACGCCTGCTTTACCGCCAAGCAGTCCGCCGACGCGCGCCTCGCTGGCGAGTTCCGCGATGTCCTGTTCACTCGGATGGCTCGAACGACTGTCTGAGATGGCGATTTCACCAATGCCAATCACCTTGTCAATCAGCACGATGTCACTGCGGGGCATACCGGTCAAGGTGCGCGTGGGGACTTGATAAGCACCGGAGTAAATGTAGGTTGTTACACCCTCGAAGTCGAGTGCATTTGCCGTTGCGAGCAGTTCGCGCGTCGTCCTGGTCACGCCGTCTGTGCCGAGCACACCGACAAGGGATGTCACGCCTGCTGTGGTGATGTGGGAAAGGGAGATAACTGGAGTTCGGTAGTGAAACCCGCCCTCTCCGCCGCCGCCCGCCATATGGACGTGCTGGTCGATGAGGCCGGGGAATAACAGCAAGCCGTTTGCATCAATCGTCTCAATCGGGGGCAGGTTACCGTGAAGCGACAAGTCGTCACCGACTGCGATGATTTGCCGTCCGGCAATCAATACATCTTTTTTACCCAGCGGTTTTGGTGCGTACACTGTGGCTTGTCGAATCAGCGTGAGATAAGTATCCATGAAAGTAAACCCTCCATAACAAAACTCCCATCAGTCAGCAGGGGAGCCGCGCCGCCGAACGGGTCTTTCGCTCTAGTCAGTCTTCCCAAGAATTGGCGAAAGGATTCAGGAACGCGGTATCTGGTTTCATGTCGAGATTGCTATGGACGTGCCAACTCTTGAATTGCATATCTGATTCCTGTCAGTCTGTTGCATAATTCATGCGGTTCTTGCACAAAAATCGTAGAAAGTGTGCAAACGAATTACTAGATAGTAGACGTTTTGCAGCAACTCTTCCGAAATCAGCAAAGCCTGCCGATCTTCAGCGGATGACCGTCATTTGGTCCAACTCAAGGTAACGCTTACATTACTGCCATTAAAGCAAAAATATAAACATCGAAAGTGCCTCGCCACACAGATTAGGGACGCGCAAGGAAACGGTTATGACAACTTTGAGAGCGGATTCATGAAAAGTAATTGATCTTGTTGCAGGCATGGGCTTATAATGCATCCATACAAACGTTTGCACAAAGTTGACGAGCCTTAAGAGATTCCAAACAGACTCGGTCAAGGATTTTGGTAAACGACGTGGGTCTTGCTGAAAACGAATTCAGCACAGCCCGACACTCAAAGCCTAAGGGGGCAAAATGTATGAAGAAGTGGCAATTGGCTGCGTCAAGCGTTTTGACGGTCGGTATGCTCGGCGGACTCGTAGCAGGCTGCGGTACATCTTCCAGCAATGGTACGTCAAACGGCGGCTCTACAAACAGTGCATCTTCCCAAACGACACTTCCGAAGGGCCAGACAATCACTGTATGGTCTTGGGATGGGGGTCCGCAGCTCGCAGACATTAAGAAGTTGGCGAACCAGTGGGCACAACAGCATGGGGACACCGTCAACGTAGTTGACCAGAGCACGAACCCGAACGGCTTCCAATTCTATGCAACTGCAGCGCGTACCGGCAAAGGACCAGATGTAGTCGTTGGGATGCCACACGATAACAATGGCCTCTTTGTTCAAGAAGGCTTGATTGCTCCAGTTCCGAGTCAAGACATCAACCCATCCGATTACAGTCAGTCTATCGTGGATGCAGTCACCGTAGGCGGTAAAATTTACTCCTACCCGATGGACGCAGAAACGACAGCTATCTTCTATAACAAGAAATTGGTTCCGACTCCGCCGACCAACTGGACTCAGTTTGTTGCTGACGCCAACAAGGCAGGGTTTATGTACGATCAAGCGAACTTGTACGATGACTACGCTATCATCGGCGGTTACGGCGGCTACGTATTCAAGAACAACAATGGTACGCTGAATCCGAACGATATCGGTCTTGGCAACAGCGGCGCCATTCAAGCATACACACTCATGTACCAGATGGATTCCAAATACCACTGGATGACTCCGAGCACGAACGGTGCAATTGCGAAGGCCAAGTTTGTGGCTGGCAAGCTCGGCATGTACGTCAGCGGTACCTGGGACATTCCAGACATCCAGAAAGCCGGTATCGATTTTGGTATCACCCCATGGCCAACACTGCCGAACGGTCAAGCAGCTACGCCTTTCCTCGGTGTGAAGACAGGTTTTGCAAGTGCAAAGAGCAAGACCCTTCCGGCCGACTTCAGCTTGCTTCAAGCTTTGACCGGCTCGAAAGCACAGTTGGACTACTTTAACGACTCGCAGGCTGTTCCGGCTTTGACGAGCTTACAACAGTCCTCGACGATTCAGAACGCACCGAACTTCAAAGCGTTCGCTGACCAATCCAAGGTCGCTGTTCCAATGCCGAACATCCCGCAAATGCAAGCCGTCTGGGGTGCAATGAGCGTCATTGGCAACATCATTAACGGCAAAACCACACCTGCACAGGGTGCTGCAGACTTTGTGAAGAACATCCAGAAGGGCATTCAGGTCCAAGGATCCTAATCCGCTTTGGATGTGAGATTCGATGGGGCTGGGCTTAAAGGTGGCACCAGCCCCTTTATTTTTACCGCATTGGAGGTGCATGACCGTGGCGTCGACAGTCGCACCAGGAGTTCCGCAACCACGCAAGAAACGGAAAGTCCAGTGGGTTGCGTACGGATATCTGTCTCCTGCGCTCATTACAATTTCCATTTTGAGTCTGTTGCCGATTTTGTACACGATTTACATCGGGTTTACGAACTTTAATCAAATGCACTTTCAGAACTATAACTTTGTCGGGTTCAAGAACTTTGCTGAGTTATTGAATCCATCCAACCCGATGTCAACGGTGTTTTTTCCGACGTTGTTGTGGACCGTCGAATTTGCGGTGATTACGACGCTTTTGAACTACTTTGTGGGACTGTTCCTGGCCATCCTCCTGAACAACAAGCATATGAAGGAAGCAGCGGTGTACCGCGCCATCCTCATCGTCCCCTGGGCTATCCCTGCACTCATCACCATGCTGGCCTGGCAAGGGTTGCTCAACGACTCTTACGGTCAGATTAACGGTTTGCTCCATACAATTGGTTTGCCGAGGGTGCCGTGGTTAACGAGTCCTGTGTGGTCGAAGGTTGCCATCTTTATTGTCAGCTTGTGGGCCGGCTTCCCGTACATGATGACCGTGTCACTTGGCGCACTTCAAGCAGTTCCAGGCGAGTTGTACGAGGCGAGCGCCATAGACGGTGCGAGCTGGTGGAAGCAGTTTCGGTACGTGACAGTGCCGGCCATCTGGAAGATTACACTTCCGCTCTTGATCCCGTCATTTGCTTTTAACTTCAATAACTTTAACGCTGTGTACCTGTTGACGGGCGGCGGACCGGCACGCTCTACGAACCAGTTTGTGGGTCATACGGACATCCTTGCGTCTGCTGCATACAAAATGACCTTGCAGTTCAACCGCTATGACTTGGCCTCGGCCATCTCAATTATTCTGTTCGTGATTGTAGCTGTCCTCAGCTTCCTGCAAATGAAGTACACGAAGGCATTCGAGGAGGTGGACTAAGTCATGAGCAGCCAATCTGTTGCGGATGCAAAGTTACAGGAGCTCTTAAACGTCGAGACCAAAAAGGTGATGGCTCCAGGAGAACGGGCAGTCTTATGGATTTCCCGCCTCGCCATCTGGATCATTATCGTGTTAACCTTGATCCCGATTTGGTTCGTCATTGAGGCGTCATTCAACCCGTCCAACTCTTACTTCTCGGTGTCCTTCTTCCCGGCGCACCCGTCGCTGTCAAACTACGCTACGCTGTTTCAGTCAAGCGGGTTTATGACATGGGTTCGAAACAGTCTGATTGTCGGACTCACGGTCGGTATCGGCCAAGTTCTCTTGACAGCGACCGCGGCTTTCGCATTCTCTCGACTGCGGTTCTGGGGCCGCAAGTACGGGTTGATGAGCTTGCTCATCCTGCAGATGTTCCCGAATTTCCTGGCGATTGCAGCCATCTACGCTGCACTTGCAAAGCTGAACATGATTGACAACCTGTGGGCGTACATCTTGGTTATGCTCGGCGGAAGTGCGTATAACGTCTGGCTTCTGAAAGGGTACTTTGACTCTATCCCGAAAGACCTGGACGAAGCCGCAATCATCGACGGTGCAAACTCATGGCAACGATTCGTACAGATTCTCTTGCCGCTCGCCGTTCCGATGCTTGTGGTCATCTTCCTGTTCACGTTGATGGGTGCCTTCAGCGAGTACATTCTCGCTGGAACGATTTTGCAATCCCCGCAAAACTATACACTTGGTGTTGGTATGTACGGTATGATCAGCGGACAGTTTGCAAAAAACTGGGGCGAGTTCGCCGCAGCGGCTCTGTTGTCCGCAATTCCGCTGACGGTCATCTTTGGACTGCTGCAGAGGTACATTGCCTCCGGGTTGGTAGCGGGTTCTGTGAAAGGCTGATGTGGTTCTGCAATACGAAGGCTGTTGAGGAGGGGGAACATGGCGACTATCAAGGACGTGGCGGCGCAGGCTGGTGTGTCTCCGTCGACGGTATCACGCGTACTGGCGGACTCACCACGTATTTCGCAAGAGACAAAAGAACGCGTGCGCCAGGTGCTGAATCAGTTAGACTACCATCCGAACGCCTTCGCACGCAGTCTGGTAACCAATGTGGCCGGGGCCATCGGTGTTTTGATTCCGCCAGGAACGGAGTTTTTCCAAAACCCGTTCTTTAGCGAGATGATGAGCGGGGTGGCCGAAGTCGCACGCAGTCAGGGATATGACATCGTGCTGTCCACTTCAGCGAGTGATGAGATGAAGGTTTTGGATCGCATGATTCGCGGACGGCGCGTTGACGGGATTCTGCTGCTTCGAAGCCGTACCAAGGACCCTGCGATTCAGACCGTCATCGATCAGCGGTTCCCGGCGGTCTTGCTGGGTCGTCCCCCAGCGGATCAGCCTATCTCATGCGTCAATAACGACAATGTGAAAGCGGCCTACGAGGCAACGAATCACCTTATCCGCATCGGGCACCGAAAGATTGGGTTTCTCGGGGGGGATACTGCTTACGTCGTAACGGCCGACCGACTGAAGGGATACAGACAAGCCCTGCTTGACCATGGAATGGAACCTGATGAACGACTCGAGGTCTTCAGCTACCTGGTTGAACACGGCGGATATCTCGGTATGATGCGACTGCTTGCCGCCTCGGCGCGTCCGACAGCGGTGCTCGCCTCTGATGATGTGTTGGCGTTTGGTGCGATGCGTGCAGCCGGAGAACTGGGTTATCAGTTGCCGGATGACATGGCCATCGTCGGGTTCAATGATATCCGGTTGGCTGAACTGGCCAATCCTGCGCTGACGAGTGTACGGGTCAATATGCATGACTTAGGCGTTGCCGCTTGTGAGCTGTTGGTGGAGCGGATTCAAAAACCCGCATCTTTGCCAACAGAACGTCTCGTACCGACCGAATTGGTAGTCCGGAACTCGTGCGGAGCGAAGAAGTTTCCGACGAACGTCTTGTCTGTTTAGAATGCTTCGGCACAAGGAGCATCCAAGAAGTATGGATACGCAGGGTGCGGATACATGGCCGCACCCTGTTTTGTCTCACACGAAGAGACGGAATAGAAACGCTTTCGAGTTCAACCATTGGGAGGAAGACACATATGAAGCAAGTTTGGATGTTCCATCAGCCGTATGAACCTTATGCCTATGCGTTGTCAGATACCGTTGCCAGAGTCGTGGTTGCCGTCGAACGGGGCACAGCAGAGGCCGTTGTCGTCCACTTTGGAGATAGATACGTAGACATGCCAACCGAGCACCTTACGATGGATCGCGCTGGCAGTGCCGCGAATCTGGAATATTTCTCTGCAGACGTGACTATTCCAACGCACCGCCTGAAGTACGCTTTTCAGGTGCTGTTGAAGGCACGCCGGTCTTCAGCAGAGGGTAATGGAGACACGCAGGAGGCGAAGTCTCTGTGGTACGGAGAGACAGGTGTCTCAGAAGATGCTCGAACAGCTGGTGTTTTTCAGCTGGCTTATCTCTGTCAAAGAGATATCTTTGAAACGCCGGCATGGGCAGAGCACGCTGTGTGTTATCAGATTTTTCCTGAGCGATTTGCAAACGGCAACCCTGAATTGACACCGGAAGACAGCGTGCCATGGGACAGCAAGCCGACCCCGTTTGCCATGTTTGGCGGTGACCTGCCGGGCATTACGAGCCGCCTTGACTACCTGGCAGATCAAGGGGTAACCCTCATTTACTTGACGCCGATCTTCAAAGCGGGATCAAACCACAAATACGATACACAGGACTATATGGAGATAGACCCGCAGTTTGGTACGAAGGAAGACCTTCGAAACCTGGTTCAGTCTGCTCATCAGCGAGGCATTCGGATTGTCCTCGATGCCGTTTTTAACCACTCCGGGTTCTACTTTGCCCCTTTTCAGGATGCCGTGAAAAATGGCAAAGGCTCGGCTTATTGGAATTGGTTCTTTATCGATGGCGAAGAGGTTGATACCGAGAACGTGAATTATGAGTCATTCGCAACGAAGCTGAAATATATGCCAAAACTGCATGTTGCGCACCCGGAAGTTGAGGCGTATCTCCTTCAGGTTGCTGAGTACTGGATTAAGGAATTCGATATTGATGGCTGGCGTCTAGACGTAGCAAACGAAATTGACCACGTGTTCTGGAAACACTTCCGGGATACAGTCAAAACTGCCAAATCAGATGCACTCATTGTCGGGGAAGTATGGCACAACAGCCTTCCCTGGCTTCGAGGTGACGAGTTTGACAGCGTGATGAACTACGTCTTCCGCGAAGCGGTACACGCCTTCTTTATTCGGCGCCAAATCTCGGCGAGCGAGTTTTCAGAGCGCATCACGGAGTGCTTGTTCATGTACCCGACGCAAGCCACAAAAGCGATGTTCAACCTCCTCGGCAGTCATGATACGGAGCGTGTGCTGACGCTCGCCGAAGGAGATGTGGCTCGAGTCTTGCAGGCGATGGCATTCCAATTTATCTACCCGGGTATTCCGATGGTGTACTACGGGGACGAAATTGGTATGGAAGGTGGGGCAGACCCTGACTGCCGCCGCGGCATGGTCTGGGATGAGGAAGCACAGAACCACGACTTGAGGGAAGCGATGAAAGTGCTTGCTGCGTTGAAAAAGAACGAGCCTGCGCTCGGCGAAGGTGAACTGCGAGTTCTGCGTGCCGACAAGCAGGGGCTTGAATACGTTCGCGTGCTGGAAGGCGCACCGACTATCCACGCGGCGTTTAATACCGGTCGTACGGGATGGCGTCTCGACGACGTCGGGGAAGTGCTGTTCTCGTCAAAGCAGGACGCTGTCGCTAAAGGCAAGCTGGCTCCTGGGACGGTCGTCGTCTGGCGAAGCTAGTTTGACAGAGACCGTGGTCGTGGAGTGCGTTTTGGCCAGGATGGTATCCACGAGTGCGTCGGTTCCCTTGTTGACATGGGTATCATTTACACGAGTATCATTTACACGACGATCATAGGGGGGGGAATCGGGTAAGAGGGGGTGACTAACCCCCGTCTTCCCACACCACCGTACGTACCGTTCGGTATACGGCGGTTCACGTTGTGGAACGAATTCCGTCATATCGTTCGACTAAGCTAACCAGTCCTCGGT
>NZ_LJCO01000108.1 GCF_001399675.1 Paenalicyclobacillus ferrooxydans | reverse complement strand
CGTACCCATGCCGAACACGACCGTTAAGACCTCCAGCGCCGATAATACTTGGAGCGCGAGTTCCTGGGAAGGTAGGACGTTGCCAGGCAAGTGAGTAACACAGAGGGCTCAGCAGAGATGCTGGGCTTTTTTGTGTTGTGTCCTGATTGATTCGCGCGCGAAGGCGCGCACCTTCTACGCATTGTCTCTTGCACTTTGCTTTGAATTTGAAAGCTGTGATGTCATCGAAAATGATAAGGCAAAGGACAACAGAGAATGAGAGGCAGGGAAGTAACGCAAAACAAAAAGAGGATGTGGAAGGCAGGCCTGCAGCCTGCCCAATGCACTCACGGATTAAGTGACGTTGCAGGGGTTCTTTAGGCTAGCTAGCCGGATAAGGGAAGGAATGTTCGTTGATGGCTGAATCCAGCCGGATACGGACGAAACAACGAACAGGACTTCCCTTGTAAGGGTTCGCAGCCCTCAAAAGTAGGTGAACCGAGGCAACAAGGGAAGTCCTGTACGCTAAAATGTCAGCCACCATGTGCAAAGGGAGCCAGAGAGGAAGATTTGTTCGTTCCCATTAAGGCGATGCGGCACTTTTGTTCGTTATACATCTAACAAAGGAACTTTTGTGTCTTGGCTCCGTTTGTACCGCCGGGCCGGGCTGCGCCGGAGACCTCGCTCGGTGCGTCCCCTGTCCTTACTGATTCGCGCGCGAAGGCGCGCACCTTCTACGCTTCGTCCTTTGCATTTCACTTTGAATCTGAAAGCTGTGAGGTGACAGGAAATGGTAAGGCGAAGGACAAAAGAGAATGAGAGACAGGGACGTAACGCAAAACGAAAAGAGGATAACGAAAAGAGGATGTGGAAGGCAGTCCTGCGGCCTGCCCGCTGCACGCGTGGGTTAAGTGACGTTGCACGGGGGGCCCTAGGCTAGACGGATAAGGGAAAGAATGTTCGTTGATGGCTGAATCCAGCCGGATACGGACGAAACAACGAAAAAAACTTCTCTTGTAGGGGTTCGCAGCCCTCAAAAGTAGGTGAACCGAGGCAACAAGGGAAGTCCTGTACGCTAAAATGTCAGCCACCATGTGCAAAGGGAGCCAGAGAGGAAGATTTGTTCGTTCCCATTAAGGCGATGCGGCACTTTTGTTCGTTATGCGCCTAACAAAGGAACTTTTGTGTCTTGGCGCCGTTTGTACGCTCCATTTGTACGCTCGTGTCGTCCACAGCGCAGGTATGTATAATATCTTACATGTGAGGAAGTCCGTAGAGGCCGAGTCCGCTAGCCGCGAAACCGATTAATAGGGATGCGGCCACATAGATGACCGCTGTGGTTCTACGATGCTGGCGGATCAGCGTAATTGTTTCATAGGAGAACGTGGAGAAAGTCGTGTAGGCCCCGCAAAACCCGACTCCAAGAAATAGACTCAACATGAGTGCATAGTGTGGCAGAAGCAGGCCGGCAGAACGCGTGATCAGGCCAAGCAGAAAGGAGCCCGTCACGTTGACCAGAAGTGTCCCTATGGGGAAGCGGAAGAACGAATACCTCAACTCAGCCCAACGCCCAACGAGATAGCGGGCGGCAGCGCCTAGACTTCCGCCAAGGCCCACCAAGATCCAGCTTGCATTGTAAGTCATCACTACGCTTAAATGACCGCCCAAAATCCATCCCACCTTACCGGCTTCTTCTCTGCAGCGGACGGCGTGAATATGCTTGCCAGCTTCCCGCCAATATGCCTATCCAACAAGCTAGCAGCCCGCCTATTACTGTGAACGTGACATAGAGAGCTGCGGTGCTGTCCATGCCAGCGTTCATTAGTTTCCACATCTCGACTGCGAAGGTTGAAAACGTGGTGAAAGCACCCAAAAATCCTGTTCCAAGCCCTAACCGAAAGAGTGGATGAACGTACATTCGCTGAATCGTAATGGTGTAAAACCAGCCTAAAATAAAAGCGCCCGTTAAATTAATGAACAACGTCGCCGTTGGAAACCCATGCATTGTTCCAAGATTTTCAGTGATGAAAAATCGCAACAAGGCGCCGAAAAACCCAAATGCAGCTACGGCAGCGATTTTCAAGTAAAAACACCTCCGGCCTGAACGTGGCATTGGGTATCTGCTCTGAAACACATGCGGGTTACGGTTAAAGCGGGTCACACTTGTGGAGAAGAAAATGGACAAGACCTCTCCCCACCACCGTATGCAACGCGCAACGTTGTGTATACCAGCGCGTTCGATACAAGTGCTCCAACAGACGAAATGATGTGTATAGGACATGCATATACTGTGGAAGGATGAGAAGTACGGTCTTTTACCGATTTTCCAGGATCAAAGTTAAGGTTTTTTCAGACCAAAGTTAAGGTTTTTCCCAGAATTGAAGCTATGGGTCTTTCCTGGATTGAAGTTAAGGTTTGTCCAGGACTGAAGCCAGGTTCGTACTCGCGCCCGTTGTTGCATTGGACTTTTGTTGCAGCGGGGATTGTGAAGGAGAGATGGCCATGGATATATCAAGTCGCTATCTCAGAATCGCCCTGTCTGTGCTCGTCACACTTGCTTGTGTTTACCTGCTTGGCATGCTGCGTGGATTTCTACAGGATCTGTGGCAGGTGATTTACGTTGTCCTCTTGCCATTTCTTATTTCGTTGGTCATCGCTTATGCACTGCAACCCATCGTGGAGCTCCTCGTCAGACGAAGGGTTCCGCGAGGAATGGCCATCATGATTATTTATCTGGCTTTTGTGCTTCTTGTAGCCGTTGCGGTATTGCAGGCGATTCCAGCAGTCACAAGACAGTTTGTGCAGCTCACTCAGCATTTTCCGACGCTAGTTCAGCAGGTGGATCATTGGATTGGGGTCGTCTCATCGCACAAGAAGTACCTGCCGGATGCAGTGCGAAAAGGTGTTGAAAGCGCACTGACGAAAGCGGAACAGGGTCTCGCTGGCTCGGTTTCAAATCTATTTGCGATGCTGACAAGTACGGTAAGTGCCATCTTTGTGATTTTCGTGGTGCCGTTCCTCGTCTTCTACATGTTAAAAGATGGACGCGCCATTGGCCGAGGAGTGTTGCGCGCCATCCCGGCGAGATATCGGCCCGACGTGAAGACCCTCTTGCTAACTGTTGATGAAACGTTGGGCACCTATGTTCGCAGTCAACTGCTCGTGATGCTGGTTGTGGGTGTACTCACATACGCTGGCTTTCTGGTTATTCGACTACCCTATGCATTGTTGTTTGCTTCGTTTCTTGCCGTTGTTGATATGATTCCGTATATTGGTCCGTTCATCGGAGCGCTGCCGGCACTCATCATGGGTTTGTCAATCAGTCCGCAGATGGCGCTGAAGGTCCTAATTGTCAACATTGTAGTGCAGCAGCTTGAAGGCAACCTGATTTCTCCACAGATTATGGGGAAGACGTTGCATATGCACCCGATGGCGATCGTTGCTGCATTGCTGATTGGCGGTGAGGTGGGTGGAATTCTCGGGTTGGTTTGTGCCGTTCCTATTCTGGCGGTTCTTAAGGTTGTCGTTTCCACTTGGAAGGAACTGCGGAAACCCCAGGCCTAGTCCTACATGTCCATTTACAAATCCACATCCATTCTGCACAATATGGTAGGCTGTTGATCCGCTGATGTTTCGCGTACTTCAGATTGCGTTGTCAGGGTCAGACGAGTAGCGGATCAGCCAGATTGACGCAACAAGCGGGATTACGATGGGGTGACGAAGATGCGCATGCCACGGTGGGTCAGTGTGGTGTCTGTTTTTGATGGCATAATTTTTGTGGTCTTATATGTTTTGCAAAGCCTCCATGTCCATACGTTTGCGCTAGCCATCTCGGTCGGTTACTGGCTGACGGTCTGGCTAGGGCTGATTCTCGCCGTGTACGGTTTTTTTCCACTTACACGCGGCGGAGAAACGCAGCTGCGACGAAGTGTCCTGTGTATCGTCTTTACACTGCTACCCGCGTGTGTTGGGTTGGTCACCCTTCTCGGACACCTCGGCACGCCTGTGGGCCACGGGAAAGTTTAATCAACTGATTTGACAGAATCGGCAACTTTCACTACAATGTGACCAGAAATCCAGATAATATCTGGCAATGGTGAAGTCTGCTTCGTTACTGGCGAAGGCCAGTTCGGCACGAGGACGGGCTCGCCAACAGCCGGTCCTTGAAAGTTCCAACAGTGAGTCCGAGACGGTTCCAAATGTAGGTTCGAGATAGTTCCAGATGTAAGTTTGCGAGAGTCCTGAAAGCAGAGTTTTAGAGCATAGTCCTGAAATCGATGCGGGAAACAAGTATGTATTGAGTGCCAGCGTCCAGAGAGAGCACCCTCGGCTGAAAGGTGTTTCGCAGGTTCAGTGCAGAAGCCCCTCCCAAGTGCGTGAAAAGCGCCGGGTCCGCCCGTTATTGCGGCAGAGTGACGGTGACCATCAGTTGGTCTCCGTAATCAGGGTGGTACCGCGAGAGAGCTGCTCGTCCCTGTGGGGATGAGGGGCTTTTTTTATTGTCCAAGACAAGGACAAGACGTAGGTGACAAGGAGGCAAGTCAATGAAGCGGATGTCAGCTGAAGAAATTCGTAACGCCTTTAAAGATTACTTTGTGAAGCAGGGTCACCTGGCATTGCCAAGCGCCAGCCTTGTGCCGCATGATGATCCGACGCTGCTCTGGATCAATGCGGGTATGGCGCCGTTGAAACCGTATTTTGATGGACGCGAGATCCCGGAAAATCCGCGAATTGTGACGGCACAAAAGTGCATTCGTACAAACGACATTGAAAACGTAGGTTACACAGCTCGCCATCAGACGATGTTCGAGATGCTCGGCAACTTTTCGTTTGGCGATTATTTTAAAAACGAGGCCATCGGATTTGCTTGGGAATTTTTGACGGGTGTTCTCGAGCTCGAACCGGAACTGCTGTCGGTGACGGTACACCACTCGGATGACGAAGCGTTCGCCATTTGGCTCGAGAAGATCGGTCTGCCAAAAGAGCGGATCGTGCTCGGAGACGAAGATAACTTTTGGGAAATTGGCGAAGGGCCGTGTGGACCGTGCTCTGAGATTTTTTACGATCGCGGTGAGGCACTCGGATGCAAAGAGCCGACTTGCGGTCCGGGTTGCGACTGTGACAGGTACCTCGAGGTCTGGAACCTGGTCTTTACGCAGTACAACAAAGAGGCGAACGGAGAGTATACACCGCTCCCGAAGAAAAACATTGATACAGGCATGGGGCTTGAGCGGATCACGTCGATCATGCAAAACGTACTGAATAACTTTGAGACGGACCTGTTCCGTCCGATCATCGCAGCCACCGAAAAGATTGCCAGTGTCACCTATGGCGTCGACAAGCAGACGGATGTCTGGCTGAAGATTATTGCGGACCATATTCGCACCGTGGCTTTCGCCGTTGGTGACGGCGTTCTCCCAGGCAACGAAGGGCGGAGTTACATCATCCGCCGGTTGCTTCGCAGGGCGGTGCGCAGCGGCCGTAAACTCGGCATGGAGAAGCCGTTTCTGTATCAGTTGGCTTCGGTTGTGGCTGACATCATGGGGAACGACTACCCTGAGGTACGGGAGAAGCTGGAGTTTATTGAACGCGTCATCCGGACAGAAGAGGAGCGTTTCCTTGAGACCTTGGCTGAAGGGGAGCAGTTACTGCAAAATGCCCTCTCGGATCTGCAGCAAAAGGGTGAGTCGGTGCTCTCTGGAGAAGATGCATTCCGTCTCTATGATACGTTTGGGTTTCCACTGGACTTGACCGAGGAGATTGCAGCCGAAGCGGGTATCACGGTGGACAAAGAAGGGTTCAATGGACTACTCGAGGCACAGCGCCAACGGGCCCGGTCAGCCAGACACACCGCTGAAGGAATGAATGCAGAGCGTGGCGCAATCGAACGGATCACAGTGCCAAGTCGATTTGTCGGATACGATACGCTTAAGACCAGCAGTCAGGTGGTTGCCTTGGTCCGGCAGGGCGAAGAGGTGACAGAACTTCAGGCTGGCGATGAGGGTGAACTAATTCTCGATGTCACGCCATTTTACGCTGAGAGCGGCGGCCAGGTTGCTGACGAAGGGGTTCTCCGCTTTGAAGGTGGAGAGGTGGAGGTACAAGACGTGCATAAAGCACCGCACGGACAAAACCTCCACAGCGTACGCGTTCTTCGCGGTACCCTCAAGCAAGGCGCGCAGGTAGAGGCAGAGGTACGCACAGATTGGCGTCGCGATACAGTGAAAAATCACACGGCAACGCACCTGTTGCACAAGGCGCTCCGTGAAGTCCTTGGTGAGCACGTCGCGCAAGCCGGTTCGCTCGTTGAACCGCGGCGTCTTCGCTTCGACTTCTCTCACTTTGGGGCGATGTCCGAAGACGAGCTGCGCGAAGTTGAGCGCAAGGTCAATCACGCCATCTGGCTCGACTACCCAGTGGTCATTGAAGAGATGGACATTGACGCCGCCAAAGCAATGGGTGCGATGGCACTGTTTGGTGAAAAATACGGTCAGACGGTCCGCGTCGTACAGGCTGGGAACTACAGTATTGAGCTCTGTGGTGGCTGTCATGTGGACAGAACCGGTATCATCGGGCTCTTTCGGATTGTGTCCGAAGCGGGTATCGGCTCTGGCACGCGTCGGATTGAGGCGGTAACCGGACGCTATGCGTATGACAATGTACGCGAGACGGAGGAGAGGCTAGGAAGTGCAGCCGGTCTTCTGAAGGCCCAAAAGACAGAACTGGTGCCGCGAATTGAACGGCTGCTTGAGGAGTTGCGTGAGACAGAGCGCGAGCTTGAGAGTGTAAAGGCAAAACTCAGGCAGGGTCGGGCAAACGACCTGTTGGGACAAGTTACATCGATTCAGGGGGTGCCGCTGCTCGCTGCAGTCGTTCCTGACACTGACATGGATGGACTTCGCCAGATGGTCGATCAGATTAAGAATCGGATGACCTCGTATGTTCTCGTCCTCGGCAGTGCCGAGGACGACAAGGCGCAGTTTGTAGCCGCAGTGTCCAAAGACCTGCAACAAAAGGGATTTCAGGCTGGTCAGATTGTCAAAGAGGTCGCCAAGATCGCTGGTGGAGGCGGAGGCGGTCGACCTGATTTGGCACAAGCAGGCGGTAAAGACGCGGCCAAAGTTCAGGATGCAATTGAAAGTGCAGCCGGGATTGTGCGAAAACTCGCAGGAAATGCGGCAGATTAAGCGAACTGTCATGTAGAAAGACATGCTTCGGGTAAAGGGTTAGATTTAAACAGGGTGAGTGAGGTGGGGCTGGTGAATTTCGACCACACGATGCGGTATGAGGCCAAGTCCGAAAATGAGGCTGCGAAAAAAGCATTCCAACTGGCATATCGGGCATTGTCTGAGAAAGGATACAATCCGGTGTACCAGATAGCGGGGTACCTGATTTCTGGCGATCCCGCTTATATCACCAACCATTTGGACGCGCGCAACACGATTCGGCGGATTGAGCGCGATGAGTTGATCGAAGAACTCGTACGTGCGTATGCGGAGCAGCATGGGCAGAATTCTCGCGGTTGATTATGGAACCGTCCGGATCGGACTGGCACTGTCCGATCCGAGCGGTTTTCTCGCGCAGAGCCTTGAGGTACTCCGCCGCCGATCCGATCCAGAGGCGATTGTCGACATTGTCCGTATTGCAAAGGAACGTGAGGTTTTAGAAATCGTTGTTGGTCTGCCGCTCAATATGAACGGTTCGGCTGGAGATAAGGCTGAGATTTGTCGACAATTCGCAAAAGAACTCGAAGAACAGAGCGGTTTGCCTGTTCATCTGTTTGATGAGCGTTTGACGACCGTTGCCGCGCAGAAGACACTGATCGCTCAGGATGTGCGTCGCAGCAAACGCAAACAGGTGGTTGACGCCGTCGCAGCAACGGTTCTCTTACAGACGTATCTTGACTTTCGGAATCGCCCGTCGCGAACGTAGGATGTGTGCGGTTGCCGCGCTGCTATGAAAGCAAGTGCTTAAGGAGAGAGTTGGGTTTGAGTCATGAACCAATGAACCAGAACCGAAACAAGGTACGCGGCCTCGTGATTGGGGCCGTTATCTGTTTGATATTGGTGATTGTTGTTGGCGGCGGACTTCTTTGGGCCTATCAGGAGTATCAGCCGCCGACGGCCCGTGGGCAGGACCCCATACGCATTGTTGTAGCACGCGGGGAGAGCGTTACGGAGATTGGCGGACAGCTCGAGCAGGCAGGTCTCATCAAGAATGCCCTGATTTTTCGGCTCTACGTGCGTTACCACCATGCAGGCACAAGTCTTAAGGCAGGCACGTATGCGATACAGCCGGGGGTTCGCATCTCCGAAATCGTCGCACAGCTGACCAACGGAGATGTGGTGCCGAATAACATCAAGGTGACCATCCCAGAGGGATTTACGGTGATGCAGATTGCAGACCGTTTAGCTGCCGATAACATTTGCACAAAAGCGGCGTTTTTGAATGAAATCCAGAACGGTCAGTTCCAGGAACCATTTGTCGCGTTGCTGCCTAACCATAAAAACATCAAGTATCGGCTTGAAGGGTATCTGTTTCCGGACACCTATGAGTTCCAAAAAGGTGAGTCGGCTCATGCTGTGGTAAATACCATGTTACAGGATTTTCAGAGCCACATTGATTCTGCAGGGATTATGACAGCACTGAAGGCGAAAGGAGAGTCGCTGCCGACCCTCATCACAGTTGCCTCGATGGTGGAAAAAGAGGCACAAGCGGCGAGTGACCGACCGCTCATTGCCAGCGTCATCGAAAACCGTTTGAAACGCCACATGAAACTGCAGATTGATGCGACGATTCTGTATATCCTCGGACACCGGAATATCGTGACGGACAAGGATTTGCAGGTGAAAGACCCCTACAACACATACATGTATTACGGGTTGCCGCCGGGTCCCATTGCCAGCCCCGGCATGGCGTCCATCATGGCCGCACTGAATCCTGCCAAGACGAACTACCTGTACTACGTGGCGAAGTATGACGGGAGCGGGACAAGCTATTTTTCGTCGACTGAGGCCCAACACCTCATCGATATTCAAAAGAGCCAGGCGAACCTTCGGAAATACGGCGGAAAGTAGTTCCGGAGGCGTGCAGGCAACTTGCAAAGTGACGATTTGGCAAGTCAATGTCACCACGTATGGCCTCGCAGGGCACTGTTACCATGCATGAAGCAGGAAATTGCCGGAGATACTACCGAGAGACTCTGTGAGGACGTGGATCTCATGCAACGGCGTCGTATCCTCGGCATCTGGACCCTTATCACAGTACTTATGGCCGTCCTGGTTGGACGGCTTTTTCTGTTGACCCTGATCCCTGATACGGGTCCACGGCCCCTGCGCTGGCAGGATCATATCCGCGTTCGAGCACAAATGGAACATCTGCGCGGAATCGTGACAGACGATGCACGAGGACGCATTTTATACCGCAATGGGCAACCACTCAGCGGACAAACGAAACACGTGCAATTGACCACGTTAAACGGTTCCTTTCCGTATGTGTCGCATACAGAACGGTCCTACGACGGCTCGTACAAGAGTACGAGGCCTGGAGTAGAAATTGCGGGTGAAGTGGGACTTCCAGACGAATGGCCAACACCGGATCGTGTGATTGCGGAGCAAGGACGGAGTGGACTCGAAGCGTCATTTGACAGATTGCTGAGAGGTCAGCGGCCAGGCTATATCGGCGTGGAGCGGCACCCAGGAATCGAGAGCCATACGGACGAGATGTTTCAAGTCGCTCCAAAACCGGGTCCTGACCTTCGCACCACACTTGATCCCTTCTGGGAGGAGACAGCTGAGCAGGCACTTGCGAACGCACGTGTTCCGCTTGGGGCCGTTGTCATCCTTGATGTGAAAACCAACGAGGCACTGGCGCTC
Source organism: Paenalicyclobacillus ferrooxydans (assembly GCF_001399675.1). Lineage (GTDB taxonomy): Bacteria > Bacillota > Bacilli > Alicyclobacillales > Alicyclobacillaceae > Alicyclobacillus_B > Alicyclobacillus_B ferrooxydans. Next base: position 79,644 of record NZ_LJCO01000108.1, on the reverse strand, counting down.
GCCAATCGGTCGACGTCCGGCACCTGGGACCTTCCGGTGGTGCGACCCGCCGTCCCAGGTTCGGTCATGAAACTCGTCACGGCTGCCGCAGCGTTTGAGAGTTATCGATTCACTCCTGATGCTGTTTTTTACTGTGATGGAGTTTCGCATCTTCCCGGCGTGAATATGCACTGCTGGACCGTTCACGGCAAGGAGACTCTCACCGATGCCATTGCGCGATCCTGTGATGTGGCACTCTCGATTGTCGGAACAAGAGTCGGCCGGGTCGGACTCGAGACAGTCTGGGACAAGCTTCATCTCTCCGAGACAGGTCTTCAGTCCGTCAAGGGTCACCCTGTCCTGGAGGAAGCTCAGGGCGGTACATTGTTCCGGCGTACAGGAAACGACAACGGTTTGCTTGCAAACACCTCCATCGGTCAAGAAGATGTCCGTATTTCACCGCTCCAAGCCGCCAATCTTGCATCAACGATTGCGCAAAACGGGACCTACCGGGATGTCCAGTTGGTGCTCGATGCAGAAATGAATCATCGGACCGCAAGGTGGTTCGAACAAAATGGGAGTGAACGTGCGTTGTCTCCTTTCACTGCGCGTAAAATCGCGGCGGGCATGCAGGAGGCCGTAACAGATCCGTCTGGTACCGCGCACGACCTCGCTTCACTGCCGGTGTCTGCCGCAGTCAAGACGGGGACCGCGGAACTTCCTACTGGACGGGTCAACGGCTGGATGATTGGTTTTGCCCCGGCCGCGAACCCTCAGATTGCCTTCTCGATTTACGTGGGGGATGTTCCTTCTCAAACCGCCCATACCTCTGTTCATGAGATGGCCAAAGCCGTTCTGACTGCGTACAGGCAGTTTCTGTCACAACCGGTCATAGGATAGAAACAGCGGTTGCAGACGGAGGTGGATATATGCCCGGACTATTTGCATTACTGGCCCTGGTACTGAAAGACATCACCGTATTTGTGTCTTATGTCAAGCACAACGCATTCCCGGCACCGCTGTCGGCCGAGGAAGAGGCAGCCTGTTTAGCGAGGATGGCCGAGGGAGACCGCCAGGCGAGAGACAAGTTGATTGAACATAACCTGCGTCTGGTGGCCCATTTGGTAAAGCGATTTGACTCGACCGGTTATGACCCTGAGGACCTCATCTCCATTGGGACCATCGGGCTGATTAAAGCAGTCGAGAGTTACCGGCCAAATCACGGCACGAAGCTGGCCACATTCGCGGCTCGGTGCATCAATAACGAGATTCTGATGTATCTGCGCAGCAGTAAAAAGCATCGTCGACATTCTTCTCTGTCCGATCCGATTGGTACCGACAAAGACGGCAACGAAATGACACTGGCAGACTTGCTTGGAACCGATCCCGATGAAGTGGAAGATACAGTCGACCTGAGCTGGGAGCGACAGAAGGTGTATGAAAGCTTGCCGCGCCTACCGGAGCGAGAGCGGGAAGTGATTATGAAGCGGTTTGGCATCCCTGACGGGGAGGAGCGAACGCAGCGAGAAATTGCCAGCGAGTTAGGAATTTCTCGGTCGTATGTATCGCGTATTGAGCGTAAAGCACTCAACCAACTGTACGAGGAGATGCGAGCAGGAAAAGGGCTTTCCTGACTCGGTCTCTGATAGGATTCACATCAAAGGCTGCCGCGACAGTTTTGTCTCGGCAGCCTTTGTGCAGAGTATTGACTCGTTGATTAGGTATTGTACTCAGTCTTTCTGGCGCAACTTTTCTGGCACAGTTGTTTGTTGCAGTTCCTTTGGTTCAAGTCCCTTTCGTTCAGTCCTTCAGGTTCAGTCCTTTCGTAGGCCAGATTCACGCTTCCGGTTTCAGACCAACGAAAGTGATGTTCACCGAGTCCCACGTAAATGAACGAACGGCTCTATCGTAGTCTTCTAAATTCGCATGATTGACCTCTCGAAAAAACACATCGGTCAAGCTGTTCCCTCCTTATGACCTGTTTAGACAGGGGTTCAAGACTCAGATCTGTGCACGAACACGCTTCAAAAATATTGTCTGATCAAAAATATTATCTGAATTGTAACGTGATTTTGATAGTGTGTAATTCGTTCATTGGGATGAGATGCGCCGTGCGGATAATGAGACGTCCCCGGCTGCTTTGGCTTGGTGCAGGCGGTCCTGTATGCTATTGTTTGACTGAGGACGGACAGCGTCTTGAATCAAAGCAGACGGCTCGACTACTAAACTGTTTCAAGACTATCGAACTGTTCTCGTATGCGGTTTGGGTGAACTTCATTTTTACGCGGGGGTGAACGCCACGAGTTTTTGGATGAGTATGATGCCCGATGAGTATGTGGCGTCCATCAAAGATATTGATCTGACAAAACTTTGGCGTGAGGGTCGACGCTTAATATTGACAGACCTTGATAACACACTTGTTCCGTGGAACGACCCTGGTGTTCCGAGTTATCTCAAGCAGTGGCTGAAAACCGCTCAAGGCGTCGGATTCCAGGTATGCATTGTATCGAATAACCAGGGACCGCGGGTACATGCTTTTGCTGAGATTGCGGGTATTCCCTACATGGCGGCAGCAAAAAAGCCAAAACCTGACGCATTTCTCGAGGCCATGCGGCGGTTTACGAAACGTCCGGAGGAAACAGTGATGGTAGGCGACCAACTCCTGACTGATGTCCGGGGCGGCAAACGCGCTGGTGCGTACACCATCCTTGTCTTGCCGCTGCACCCACGGGAGTGGTGGGGAACGAGGATTGTTCGTCGCATGGAGGGTGTTGCGATGCGCGCGTTGGTGCGTCGTGGTCTGGAGATACCGAAACGACCCGGGAACAGTTAATATGAAAAAATGGTCTGGTGAGTGAAACATGGTCTGGTGAGTGAAACAAGGATGCTTCACGACCATCAGACCTGCTTCAGTTCAAGAATACATAGCAGTGATGGAAGGATGAATACAGGATGGCCCAAACATGTATCGGCTGCGGAGCGCGACTCCAGTCAGAGGATGCCGACGCACCGGGGTATGTGCCAGCAAGTGCGCTGACCAAGGAAGATGTGCTCTGCCGACGGTGTTACAGGATTCGGCACTATGGTGAATTTTCGCGTGTGGCCCTGCCGCTTTCGACCTATGCCAAGGAAGTCTCAGCCGTGCTCCAGCGCCCGGGTCTCGTACTTTATGTGCTGGATGTATTCGATCTCGCTGGCTCCATGGTGCCAGCGCTGCACGAATACATTGGAAACAGCCCTGTCGTGGCCGTTGTCAATAAGATTGATCTCTTGCCGAAGGAGATTGAACCCAAGCTGCTGCGCAAATGGATCAGTGATGAATTGGCGTCCGAAGGAATCAAACCGGTGGATGTCATCTTTGTCAGCGCGGAAAAAAGTGTCGGTCTCGAAACGCTTCAGTCGGTGGTCGCAGCGCGGCGAGAAACCCGAGTCTATGCAGTCGGTATGGCAAACGTAGGGAAGTCAAGTATTCTCAACGCACTGATGGCGCGTGTTGAGGGCGGTACACGTTTTACAGAATCTCGCGTTCCTGGAACCACGCTTGCAAATTCGCAGGTTGAAATGCGGTTTGCTGACGGGAAGAGTAAAACCATCATTGATACCCCAGGTCTCATCTTGAACGACCGGGTTACAGATGCCCTTTGCATTGACTGCTTAAAAGCTGTCGTTCCAAGCAGCCGGCTGCGCCCGCGGATCTATCAACTGCAGCCTGGACAAACGATCTTCCTCGGTGGGTTTGCCCGATTCGACTTTGTTCAGGGAACGGCACAGTCACTCGTCTTCTATGTCAGCAACGACCTGGTTGTGCACCGCACGAAACTGGAACGGGCGGACGAGTTTGTTCGTCTGCATAGTGATGACATTCTGCATCATCCATGTAAAGACTGCCGTGAGACGCTCGGAAATTGGTCGAGGTTCTCGGTGGAAGCAGGAGCCGGCACTCGGAGACCGACTGTGCGTGAAGAGCTTGGGGAGATTCGAATCGGCGTGCGTGGAGGAGACATTGTGATTCCAGGGCTCGGCTGGGTTGCCCTGAGCGGATTGCCGCTGGAAGGTACGGTTTGGACAAGGTCTCGTGTACATGTATCTGTGCGAGAGCGACTTATCGGATCGCTCAACCACGTGGAACCTCGCCGCTGACGACCCTCGGCCGCGACAATCTGCTAAAGCGAGACGAAACATCCAATTGAATCGTAGATACGGTGTCATAATCTCGCCCACTCTGCAATACACCTAAAACATCCTCGATGACCGGCTCCCCCGACATCGGATCCCGACAAGGACCCGCGACCACGTGGATTGCGGGTCCCGCTAGACGGAGATCATAGGTTTGACAGACTTTCGAATTGGGGATGCTGGAAAGGAAGTCTGTTCCAGGTGGTGGAGTGAGAGAAATGAGCAATTTGACGATGAACCAAACCGCGCGTCAACGTGTTGTCGTGCCAGTCTTGCACCAGAGCTTTGAGGACACGTTGTCTGTTGATGGGCTGTTTGGACGGTTGCAGACGGTTGTGTCGAATACGCGAAAGACGCATCCGGAATTAACCGACTATCATCTGCATGACGTTGCGCTGCGAATGGAGGAGGGTGAGCTTCGGGCTGTCCTCGACTTTCGCAAATAATCCAACAGGGTAGTCTTTCAAGGAAGAATTTATAGAAGACCGAAGGAGATACCATCGGCCGCTGTTGAAAAATGAACTCAATGAACTCATGAATATCCAGTCAATGACCCACCCGACAGCGGGTGGGTTTACTGTGTTATTCGGCTTTTTTCAGTTGACCGCGATGGCGCCGTATGCGATACTCAGCATCATTCATTTACAGGGAGGACAACGATGCAGCACATCTACGGTCTCATCGGCTATCCCGTCGGGCACAGCTTGTCGCCTGTGATGATGAACCGAGCTTTTGATGCCTCTGGCATGGATGCCAGGTATGTGGCATTTGCAGTTCATCCCAAGGACCTCGGCGCCGCTCTCGACGGACTGCATGCTCTCGGGATTCGCGGTGTCAACGTTACGATCCCGCACAAAGAAACCGTCTACGCGAGACTGTCAACGGTGACAGATGAGGCGAGGATGGCAAAGGCCGTGAACACCTTGACACTCGGGTCAGATGGTCTATGGACTGGACATAATACAGACGTGGAAGGCTGGTGGAGCAGCTTCGATGCTCAGTCGCGGCCAACGGCCTTGTCGCGCGTTTCACTCCTCGGAGCCGGTGGAGCGGCACGAGCAGTCCTAACGGGGTTGGCAGTCCACGCTCGAGGGGCAAGGGTCACGATTGCATCTCGAAGGACAGAACAGTCAGAAGCCCTGGCGGCGGAGTTTGAAAGCATGCTGACCGTCGGTACGGTGCCGTGGGAAGAGCGTCACGACGTCGTCGAATCTGCGGATCACGTTATTCAGACGACCCCTGTTGGCATGTGGCCAAACAGCGAGGCAAGTTGCCTCGACGACGTAACTTGTCTGCACAAGGGGCAAGTCGTACAGGATCTGGTGTACCGTCCACTTCGAACATCATTGCTGCAACAGGCTGCTGCCCGTGGAGCCCACACAATCGACGGTGCACAGATGCTCATCGGTCAAGGTGCCAGGGCATTTGAGCTGTGGACGGGTCTCGCCGCACCGACTGCACAGATGCGAAAGGCCGTGCTTGAACGTCTGTTATAGTCATGTACACTGCTCTGAAGCGGGAATGGGGCCGTGCACTCTGGAGTTCAGTTGAATGCATCGAAGCGCGGCGGGAGACTCGGGTTCGAGATCGGCTTATAGAGCCGAAAACCTTATGTGGTATACTGTAAATTGGAAGGAAGATGTTCAGCTTGTTAACTGGAAAACAAAAAAGATATCTGCGCAGTTTGGCACATCATCTGCAACCGGTTATGCAGATTGGTAAGAGCGGGATTACAGGCGGGGTTTTGCAACAGGTGGACATTGAACTCGAGACCCGCGAACTGGTGAAACTATCGGTTTTGGAAACCAGTCCGCAGGACAGGGACGAAATCGCCGAGGCGATTGTCGAGGAGACCGGAGCAGAGTGGGTGCAGTCCCTTGGACGAACAGTCGTACTGTACCGGAAATCAACCGAACATCCGGAGATTGAGCTGCCAAGATGAAAACGGTAGTCCTATTCGGAGGGACGTTCGACCCGCCTCATATTGGGCACCTCATGATGGCTCAACTGGCCTATGAACAGACCGAGTGTGAGGCAGTGTGGGTCATGCCCGCTCCGTCGCCTCCACACAAAGAAGGACTGCTCGTAAGCCCTTATCGAGTTCGGAGAGATATGACAGCACAGTTAATCGCAGGAAGCCAGGGCCTTGTCCTCTGCGAGGTGGAGGCAGAGCGAGAGGCGCTGTCTTTCACGGTTGACACGGTCCGAATTCTTCAGGAACAACATCCGGATACGGAATTTCGATTCTTGATGGGTTCAGACAGCTTGCACGACCTGCCGACGTGGCACGGCAGTAACGAGTTAACCAAACGGATTGATTTTATGGTTGCAGCAAGAGCAGAGGCCCCATTTGAAGAAACGTACGCTCGGGTGAAAGAGGTTCTTCCAGACCTCCGTGCGCATCTGTTGCGTATGCCGATGCTCGACGTCTCGTCAACCTTTATTCGGGAACGACTTGAACAGGGCAAACCGCTCTGCGGTTTGGTCCCCGATATGGTCCTCGAGACATGGAACAGGTACGCAGGTTCTTGATTCTGGGGTGAGGGGAGTTTCAACGTGACCGAGGAAACGTTAGTGGAGAAAGTCCGGGACGCGCTCAGCCCCTCCCGGTTTCGCCACACGGAGGGAGTCGTGAAGACGACTGAAGCACTGGCCAAGCGCTACGGTGAAGATGTGGAGTGGGCTCGTCTAGGGGCGTGGATTCACGACATTGCCAGAGAATGGCCAATCGCTCAATTGGAACAGTATGCCGAGCAAATTGAAATTCCAAGTGGATTTGCACTGATTCCGAATTTGCTTCACGGACCCATTGCAGCATCCATATTTCGTGATTGGTTCGGTCCAGACCATACGGATGTCGAGAACGCCATCCGCTTTCATACAACAGGACGCCTGGCAATGTCAAAGATGGAGATGATTCTGTGTCTTGCAGACGCGATTGAACCTTCACGTCAGTATCCTGGCGTAGATGACATCCGAGAGCTTGCAGATCGCGACCTGACTGAAGCGTTAGCGGCTTCGATGGACAGCACCATTCTCTATTTGCTGGAACGACATCAACCGATTTTTCCACTGACCGTAATGGCCAGAAATGAGTTGTGGGAACGTAAGATAACAAACGCCCGTGAATCAGAGGCGTGAAACTGACATCAAGCGCTATGCTGGGAGGATTTGAATGGAGAGAACCGCCAATCAACTCGCAACGGAAGCTGCAAACGCAGCTGCCGATAAAAAGGCCAAGGATATTAAGATTCTTGACATTTCAGGGCTTACGCCGATCGCAGATTGCTTTGTCATCTGCTCTGCCAATTCGAGTACCCAGGTTGATGCGGTAGCCCGTGCGGTCGAAGAGAAGCTCGCTTCGCTCGGGGTGTCATGCAAGGCTCGCGAAGGGTTGACTGAGGCCAGATGGGTCTTACTCGATTTTGGCGATCTCGTGGTTCACGTTTTTCGACCGGAAGAGCGGGAGTTTTATAACCTCGAGAGACTGTGGGGGGATGCAGTGGAGGTGCCGTTTGAGGCATGAGTGAGATGCCTTACGAGCACTTTGCGGACATCTACGATGGGTTTATGGCGGATGCGCCATATGACGACTGGCTGAAGTGGCTGAGCGGTTTGAATTTATCGGGCGAGACCGTTGCAGACGTCGGCTGTGGAACGGGAACCCTTGCGCTTGAACTCGCAAGGCGCGGTGCTCGCCTGATTGGGGTTGACGTGGCTTCCACCATGCTGTCGACAGCTGCCGCTCGAGCGGCCAGGGAACATCTGCGCATTACATGGCTTTGCCAGGATATGCGTGAACTTTCTTTGCCTGTGCCCGTTGACCTGCTTTTGTCCACGTGTGACAGTTTGAACTATCTTGTCACCAGAGATGACCTTCTGGGTGCATTTCGTCGTTTTCACGAATTCCTGCGCCCCAGCGGCCTGTTTTGTTTTGATATGCTCGGACCAGACCGGATAGAAAAGCTGTCAGAAGGAGTTTGGTTTGACCTTCGCGATGATGCGGAAGTGTGGTTCACTTCGGATGTCGACGATGATGGGCGGATTGAATACGAAGTTCATGCCTTTTTTGAAGATGGTGAGCGGCCGGGTTTGTATCGCAAGTTCGTTGAACGCCATGTGGAACAGTTTTACTCGGAAAAAGCAGTCCGGGCGGTCTTATCAGAGGCGGGATTTGAAGTCGTAGAGATGATGGGGGACTTTGGACGGACACCCTCTTCGTCGGCGGATCGAATCGTCGTGATTGCCCGAAAAATACAGGCCTGAAGCTGTTTAACAGTGCAGAGTGGTTGTCAAACTGTTGGTGTGACCGCGAACATCGTGGCAACGTTGGTGAGGTGGCCGAGCACATCACGTGGCTCGACCATCTGTCTGGTCACTGGATTCAACGTCCAACTGAGCCGTATAGGACTGAAGACCTTTCAGTGACTCAGGATGGTCATCGAAATACAAGACAAGTGCCTGCAGGGATTGAAGGGTGTTCGGACTGACGTGGTGCTCAATACCCTCGACATCTTTATGGATGGTTTCCTCGGGGACACCCAGTACTCGCAAAAACTCCTCCAACATGTGGTGCCGTTCCTTCATTAATTTACCAAGTCGCTGCCCACGCGACGTGAGCAAAATTCCTCTGTACTTCTCGTATGTAACATAGTGGTTTTCATCGAGTTTTTGAAGCATTTTTGTGACAGACGAGGGCTGCACCTCAAGTGACGCGGCAATATCCGAGACACGTGCGTACCCCTTGTCATGCATGAGTTCGTAAATTTTCTCCAGGTAGTCTTCCATGCTGGGAGTGAGCAACACAGCAACCCTCCGATTCCTCGTTACTCAATCTTACACGAAACCCTTGCTATTTGCCACGCAGCTGTCTCCAGGTGACGCTGCGAATCTCCAATCTTTTCACAGGGATACACCACCTTACGCCGAATCCTTCCGTATTCTGAAATTGTGAGTCCAAATTCTGAAATTGTGAGTCTACATTGGTGAGACGGGATGACGCTCCATTCGACGAATGGTCTGTATTTGTATGCTTATGCGAACCTGTGAGGGAGATGAGAATATGTCAGACTCTGACAAAACGAATCACTCAGAACCGAATGGGACGCCTGTTCAAGAAATAAGCGTTGACGAAGACAGCATTCTCGCCGTCGACAGCGACGGGAATATAGGGGTCACTGGAGGGGACAAGGGCCATAGTGATGGAGATGAAGAAGGTCTGTATCAATCGAACCAACCGGTCTTTTGGCCAAAGCACGGCGAGTGGTCCTCTGGGCATGGCATCCAAGGGGGCGTGTTCAAATCACGGACCTTCGTCGCTCTGGGTATGATTTGTGCCCTTGTCGCGGGGATTGGCATTGGTGTCACAGCTGCCCGGATTCAGGTGGAAAAGATGACGCCGGGGTCAGGGATACAGCCTTCGTCATCAATCAATAGTGCGACAGACACAGGATTTACTTCGGTGCCGAATACTATCGTTGTCGATGTAAAAGGAGATGTGAAGCGTCCTGGACTTGTCACCGCGCCATCGACTGCCCGCGTGCAGGATGTGGTCGCCCTTGCCGGGGGCTTTGTGCACCAACAGGACAGCTCAGCCGTAAACTTAGCTGCTCCCGTCGATGACGGTGAAGAAATCGTGATACCAAACGTGACACTTAGCGCCGATCCGTCCTCCACATCTGGTATGGTGAAACCAGACGCTGCAAACTCACATTCGCAAACGGAGAATCAGGTTAAAATTGACTTGAACACCGCAGATGCAAAGACCTTGGAGACCATCCCAGGGATTGGACCGACAAGAGCCAATGCCATCATTGATTACAGACAGACACACGGACTGTTTCACACGGTTGCAGACTTGAACAATGTCAAGGGAATCGGACCGGTTACCTACAGTAAAATTGAGCCGTATGTAGTCATAATGCCTTCGAATTAAGCGTTGACAGACACTTCTACAAGGGCGGTGAAAACGTGCCTCACATCATCACGGAAATTGGGATCTTAACCATTGTATTTGCCGTTGTGACGCTATGGTCGTTGCTCGTTGGGGCGCGTGTCGGATTTGCCACACAGCTCGGGATGGTGATTCTCCAGGCGGGGTATCTCGTCTCGGCCGTAGTGGCAGTGTGGCTGGCATGGAAGTGGATGAATGTGGTTTCCAATCGGATCGCCGGATGGCACCAAACCAGCAGCTCGGCTTGGGTGAACCACATGGTATCGCTTTGGCACCAAGCGCCTCAGGTCGGAAAGGTGATCGCTTTTATTGTCTTTTACGTCCTTGTGTCTTCCATTTTACACGCGGTCATTCGCCCAATTGCAGCAGTAGCACGCAGGGCCGTACCAGGGCTGATTGCCAAAAACCACCTGCTCGGTGCCGGATTGGGTTTAGTTGCGGGGGCCATTCGATCACTGTTTTTAGGTGCTCTCGTGTTTGCTGCTCTGCATTTCTTCGCTTGGCCTTGGTTGAGTCAGGCGGCAACGGGGTCGAAACCGTATCAGTACGCTGTTACAAAGCTCTACAAGCCGTATCTGTCACCAGTTTTGGATAACCAACTGCCGGTGTTCGGGAAGGACGCTGAGCAAGCTGTTGCCAAGAACATCAGCTTGTTTGTCATTCCAACACCTTCGGCAACCGAGCGCGGGATTCTTGTGGTACCGACGCAGATTTCAACCTTGGCGAAGCAGATTACTGCAGGACAGCACACGGACAGAGCAAAGGCTTACGCGTTGTACGAATGGGAGATCCACCACATTAAATATAATTGGAAGAAGTATCAAGACTACGTCACCAAAGGACAATGGGACGCCCAGACGCCATTACAGACACTGCAGACGGGCGAGGGTGTCTGTGCTGATTACGCTCTGCTTTACGCCGAGATGGCACATGCTGTGGGTCTGACCGTCCAGATTGATGAAGGGATGGGGGGTACTCCAACAGACGAAGGATCACACGCATGGAATGAGGTGTGGGACAGTTCAGCAAAACGTTGGATTCCTGTGGACACCACATGGGGTGCGAGTCAGGACATGTGGTTCGACGCGCCAGCGTTTTCGCTCACGCATCACTTACAGAAATCCATATTGATTGAAGGGACCTCACACTGACTTTACGGCGTATTGCGACGCTCTCGCTTTACGCCGTGGCATTTTCCGCGCTTTATGGAATCCTTGCGATGGAAAACCCACGGGGGATCCTGTTCGTCACTGTTGGGGTGACAGTCTTTACGGTCGGATCGCTGCTGCTTTGGCTGTCGACGAGATTGCCTGACAGAAGGCCGAAGGAGAGGATTCAGAGCGACAGGCGTCCTCACCTGAGTATGAATGTTTACGTGAGAAACAGGCGGCGCCTGGCTGTGATCCTCCTTTTGTGTGGCGGGGCCGTCCTCTACGGCGCGCTTCGTGCGGAGATAGAGCCTCGATATTTGACTGAGCACTGGCTTGGGGCTTCGGTGCAAGTTCAAGGCGAAGTGATTGGCGTGTATCCCAATACACGTGGTGCTTCGGTGTACCTCAGTATTTACCAGGTTTCGCGTGACGGCGAGACCTTGCACTGCATGATTCGCGCCAGGTGGAATGAGGGTAAGAACGCACCGGTGCCGAGCACAGGGGATATGGTCAAACTGACCGGTGTTCTGGGCCTGCCAGTGCCTTATGCGTCGAAACCGACCGCGACAGGTGTGACTGTGAACCAGGCATCAAAATCGATGAGTCCTGGTGCAAAATCGACCGTGACACCATCTGCGAAGTCGACAAATATCCCCTTTCAGGCACCAACGTACACGCTCACAGGGCGCTTGGCAGCCGTGAGAACGGGCAAGCAGGGGTTCTGGATTTTCGTCCGATCACGTTGGTTGGATTTCGGGACTCAGACCTCGAACGTTACACCGGATCATCAGAAGCTTGCGGCAAGTATCGTGTTTGGTGCGGATGACGGGCTGTCAGCGGGTATCAAACAGGCGTTTCTCGGTGCGGGCTTGCTGCACGTGCTGGCGGCGAGTGGGGCGAACATCCTGTTGCTCGAGGTGACCCTCGAGCATACCCTGTACCCGCTCTGGCGGAGAGTCCGGCTTCCATTTTGGGGATGGTGCCTGTTTTTGATTGCTTGCATTTGGTCCTTCGCCGGGATGTGTGGGTTTCAGCCGTCCATCGTTCGGGCTGCGTTGATGTCTTCCTATCGGCAGTTAGGATTCGCGGTTGGACGTAAGGCTTCGATCTCCATGAGTCTTGCTGTTGCCGCTGCAGTGATCACGTTCGCACAGCCATATACGATGCTGTCACCGTCTGCCTGGCTTTCGTTTGTTGCAACAGCCGCCATGACACAACAGTTGTTTTCAGGACAGCGGCGATTTCAACACAAAGCGGGTCAGAAAGCGGTCAGTGGACCCGTCACGAGGGGTGTGACTACGTTTCCAAGAGCCGCAAGTGCCCTTTGGCGGTTTACGAAACGTCGAGCAGCCACGGTCTGGGGCATTGTGTTGATGACAGTGCGAGTCGAGATGTGGGCAGCACCTTTGGTGCTGGTGCTGTTTGGGCAGGTTACACCGTATTCGATTGTTGCGAACGTCATCTGCGAACCGTTGGTAGGTTTGGTATTGCCCGTCTCCATCGCATGGTTATCGCTCTGCGCAGCTGTACAATGGGTTCCTGTGCTCGGAATCCTCGAGACCGGAGCAGGCTACGTGGAGGAGCATTTGGTGGCGACGCTCTCCTTTGTGGTTACGGGAGTGTCGTCCTGGCCGGGTGCCTTATGGACTATAACAGGACTACCCGTTTGGTGCATTATTCTGTATTATCTGCTCTTGACAGTTGGGCGATATTTTCTTTTCAAATGGCTCAAATTGAGGTCTTACGTTCACGTCAGTTGATACTGAATGTGCTATAATTTGCATGGAACATCGGTGGAAACTCCACCAAGTGGAAGTTACAACAGAGAATGTACGGGGCGAGATTTGCACACTGTACAAAAAACGGCGTCATCAAAACAAACAAAGTGGGAAGAAGGTTTTCATGATGGCGAAGATCTTGGTGCTGGGAGCCGGATACGCTGGAATGATGGCAGCAACATCCTTAGAGCGGAACAATGAACCGTTTACGCTCATCAATAAGCATCCATATCACTACTTGACAACTCTGCTGCATGAAGCTGCTGGCGGACGCAAGGAACCTATGCAGTACACAGTAAAGATCGCAGACGTGTTGCGTAAGCCGACGTCAGAGTTTGTGCAGGATGAGGTTGTTTCGATTGATCGTGAAAAGAAGGTTGTCCACTGCAAAGGCGGCGACCAGGCGTATGACTACCTGATTATCACGATGGGCTGGATTTCAGAGTACTTCGGCATTCCAGGCATGAAGGAAAACAGCATGTCCATCCAGAACCTCGATACGGCTGTAGAAATCCGCAATCATATTGAACGGGAGTTTCAGACCTACCTGGAGGACAATGACGACAGACATCTTCGAATTGTCGTTGGCGGTGCCGGACTAACCGGCATTGAACTCGTCGGGGAACTGTGTGATTGGATTCCAAAGCTCTGTATTCAGTACAACATTCCAAAGTCCAAAGTTGACCTGCAGAATATTGAAGCCATGCCATCTATCCTGCCGATGGTTTCCGAGAGTCTTCGCGAGGTTGCGGCGAGGGCACTGACTGAAAAGGGTGCACGCCTGCGTACGAATACGAAGTTGATGAAAGTGGATCCCGGTGTGGTCCATCTCGATGGCGACGAAACCGTTGAAGCCGGGACCATTATTTGGACAGGCGGAGTACGCGCAAACCCGATTTTGACCGAAGCTGGATTTACGGTTGATCGCAGAGGCCGCGCGAAAGTGAATGAGTTTTTACAGTCCGTCGACGACAGCAATATCTTTATCGGCGGAGACTGTGCTTGGGCTGAGGAAGACGGGCGTCCACTCCCGCCGACCGCACAATTTGCCACTCAGATGGGCCCCGTGCTCGCTAACAACGTCACTTCGTTTATGCATGGACAACCGATGCAGCCGTTCCAAGGCCACAATCTGGGAACACTTGCGTCGCTCGGTTCAGAAATTGGCGTTGGCCAGATGATGAGCATCCCGGTCAAAGGCGTTATTGGCGGCCTCGCCAAGGAAGTCAGCAAGATTAAGTACCTGTGGCAACTGGGCGGCGTACGACTCGCTGTCGATAAAACGAACGAGGTCGTTCACCTGTAAGACAGTCACGTTTCCACATTGGTGCACCCGCCATACGAAGCGGGTGCATCTTTTTTTTTCGTGGGTCCCGCTGCGGGCGCGAACCGCAGCTTTCTACAGGCTGTCAGGCGCTCATCGGCAGGGTAGGAGCATTGTTGTCAGCAGCTGTCAGGCGCGCATCAGCAGGGTAGGAGCATTGTTGTCAGTAGGCTGTCAGGCGCTCATGAGCAGGGTAGGAGCATTGTTGTCAGCAGGCTGTCAGGCGCTCATGAGCAGGGTAGGAGCATTGTTGTCAGCAGGCTGTCAGGCGCTCATCGGCAGGGTGGGAGCATTGTTGTCAGCAGGCTGCCCGGCGCTCGTCAGCAGGGCATCAGCAAGTCTTTGGCGAACTTCTATTTAGATTGATCTGCCGGATAGTACAAGGAGGAAATTCCGTGCTCGAGTGGAGCAAGGCTATGAAAGAAATAAAGCAGAAACCTTTGGAACCTGTGTATACATGTGTCGGACCGGAGTTTGTTCTCGTTGAGGAATGGCTCGCCGAGTTGCGCCAAGTGCTGGCGAAGCAAACCGACACGATGCCCGAACAGACCCGGTTTTCCTTCGACGATGGCGATCTCGATGAAGCCTTGTTCGCGTGCCAGAGCCTCTCTCTGTTTACATCGACGCAGGTGGTGGTGCTCTCGGATGTGTGGGCAGCGACGGGAGCAAAAGGCAGTTCAAAAGCGAAGTATGCAACAGATGCACTGGAGAGTTATCTGGACGACCCTGTGCCTCAGAACGTGCTCGTGTTAACGGTTGCGGCGGACAAGCTGGACGAGCGAAAGAAGTTGGTCAAGAAGCTGAAGAAGTATTCGGTCATTGACTGCACGGTGCCGAAAGAGGCAGCTGGGCACAAAACCGTTCAAGCCATCCTGAAGCGCTCCCAAATCAGTATGGCAGACGATGCGCTGGCGGAGTTATGGAGGCGCGGCGGATCCGTGTCGCGTTGCGCAACAGAAGCTGAGAAGCTTTGGACCTATACCAAAGGTCGGACAATTACATATGACGATGTACGCCAACTGGTGGCGACACCTGCGGAAGATAACATATTTGAGTGGATTGATGGCGTAGTTACGGGGAATGCGGACCGGTCGTACAGAGCTCTAGAAGACCTCATCCGCACGGGGCACGATACATTTTCGCTGTTTGGCATGATGGTGCGTCAACTTCGTATTATGTGGTACGCAAAAACCCTCGGAAATAAAGGATATTCCCCGCAGCAGATTGCCAGTGAAGCAGGTGCGCATCCGTATGCGGTTCAGGTGGCCCAGCGTCAAGCATCCAGAGTCAAGTCGCGTGATATTGAATCTTTACTGACTGTGGTCGCGGACGCTGAGTTTGCCGTGAAGTCTGGTCGGAGAGACACCGACTTCGCCCTCGACTGGGTTGTCGCGGCCTGCTTAGCCAAAGTGCACGCTCACCCAGCTAGACGGGCATAAATACACAGCAAAAAACGACCCGCGAGGGTCGTTTTCTTGTGTTCCGGGTACTGTCACTCGTATTGATTCATTTAACGACTATGCCCGCCGAAATTAGGCGTTAGCAGCTGCGTTAAAGCGTCGTGTCAGCCTGGACTTTTTGCGGGACGCCGCATTGCGGTGAATGATACCCTTAGTCGCCGCCTTGTCGAGTGCGCGGGTCGCAATGTGAAGAGCCAGGCGAGCCTGTTCAACGTCACTCTGCGCCAAAGCCGTCTCGAATTTCTTCAGGGTTGTACGAAGCGCCGACTTCAGGGACACATTACGCAAGGAGCGGCGCGCATGAACGCGAACGCGTTTCTCTGCCGATTTAATATTTGGCACAGTTTCACCTCCTTGCAAGGCCCATCGTTTACAGACAAAACTGAGTGTATCACATGGGAAAAGGCTCTGCAACGAGAATCTAGCGACATCGATAGAAATTCCAGCTCCGCATAACCGCCGGAAGGTCGCGCAACCTACAGATGAATCATTATCTCAAGGGGGGCGGCCAGTGAAACACGGAAACAAGCATAAACATGACGGTTCGCAAGCAAGAGAACATCAGACAGGCGGAGTCCGGGACAGGAGCCGCGAGGCTCGTCCTTCATTTGTCGATCCGACGCATGACGTCATGGACAATCAACCACCAGTTGAATCTACATACAGTCCACACACGGATATGGCCATTGAGGCGCACGAGTTAGCTCGGCAAGCTCGTGAGATTATCCGAGGCGTCTCAGAAGAGTCTGAAGAGGTCGGTGACGTGCGCATTTCACGGACACATGTAATGAACAAGAACGGAGAGCGGGAGATTGGGAAACGAGTCGGACACTACATTACCCTCGATGTGCCAAAGCTGAGACGGCGCAATCCTGCGCTGCAGGCGGAGGTGTCACGACTGTTTGCCGAGGAGCTCAAGCGTATGGCTGACCTGAAGCCAGACAGCAAAATTCTGGTCGTGGGACTCGGCAACGAGCATGTTACACCAGATGCTCTGGGCCCAAAGGTCGTTGAGCGTTTGTTTGTAACCCGTCATCTCTTCAACTACATGCCGGACGCCTTGGGAGAAGGGTTCCGCACCGTTTCGGCAGTTTCTCCAGGGGTTCTGGGGGTTACCGGGATCGAAACGAGCGAAATTGTGGAAGGAATCGTGGAGAACGTTCAGCCCGATGTGGTCATTGCCATCGACGCATTGGCGTCCATGTCTTTGAATCGCGTGAACGCATCAATTCAGATTGCGGACAGCGGGATTCATCCTGGGTCGGGCGTTGGAAATCACCGAAAAGCCCTGAACCAAGAGACACTCGGGTGCAAGGTGTTTGCTGTAGGGGTTCCCACAGTTGTCCATGCAGCGACGATTGCAAATGACGCGATGGATCTTGTACTCTCGCAACTGGACGAATCCGTCCCAGGGAACGAAACAACCAAGCTGTTCAAGAACTTCAATCCGCAGGAGAAGTGGAAACTGGTTCAGGAACTCCTTGAACCGCTGGGAAATAACCTGATGGTCACTCCGAAGGAAGTTGACGAGTTTATTGATGATACAGCGGAGGTACTGGCTAAAGGGCTGAATATGGCCTTACACCCCGCCATTACAGCAGAAGAAGCGGCACAGGTGACACACTAGTTTGTTGTGGTAAGGAGCCGATTTTGGCCGGATTTTGGGCCGGCTTTTGACCCGATTTGGGCCCGGCTGCTCGAGTGGGGCTGTCCTAAAGGAACTGAGTTCCGCTACGGTTGGACCGGCGCCGACCGGCCGCCATCGTAAAGGAACTGAGTTCCGCTGTGGTCGGCTCGGCGCCGACCAGCCGCCATCGTAAAGGAACTGAGTTCCGCTACGGTTGGCCCAGCGTCCGCCGGCCGCGATCGTAAAGGAACTGAGTTCCGCTGCGTTGGGCCCGGCGCCGACTGGGCGAGACCCTAAAGGAACTGAGTTCCGCTATGGTTGGACCGGCGCCGACCAGCCGTCATCGTAAAGGAACTGAGTTCCGCTAAACGGTGGGACGGGCCCCGCCTGCGCCGTCTTGGGCCTTACAAAAAATATATCTGTAGGCTGTCGGTGTGCCCGGACAGCCTTTTTTCTGTGTTACTGGAACGGAGTTAGAGGGTTATTTGGAAACTCTTTCTCACAAATTCCGATTGCTAGAGTGCTAATCTTCGCAATCCGCTCATATGTATCTGGCATAGGACAAAGGGGAATGAGGCGAGACAAAATGAATCCGGTATTTCAGTCGCTTCGTGAAACGGTCAAACATGGACTGGCAATCGTCCTGTTTATATTGCTCTTGCTCGGAATGATGGGAGCCGGGCTAGGCATCTTCTCAGCAGGGATTTCAGCGCTCAGTACTCACCAACCCCCTGTTATCACAGAGCCCACTGTACCTGCACTGTCGAGTGGCACCAGCGGGTCTGGCGTTTCGTCATCTCAGACGAGTCAGGGGCAAGGAACTGGAACGGCCGGGCACTACCCTGGAGCGAGTCAAGGGAATCAAGGAGCTTCGCAACCAGGTTTTCAAGGCAATACGCGCAAGGGTTCCGGCCAGTCAGGAACCCAAAGCAGCACACAAGGCAGTACACAAGGCAGCACACAAAGCAGTGGAGTCGGTTGGAGCGGTCCTTCGCAAACGGTTCCCCGGTCTCTCGTGGGACAAGACCTGGCAAGCCGCATGGACAGAAAGCTGCGAGACATGCAGAGCCCAGTGACGGGGCGTTTGGATACGGGCGGTGTAGCCCTCGGCGATCAGGTGCAGAGTGCCTTTGGTCACTTTCTGTCGGGGCTGTTGCAGACGCTCTTTGTTGAACAGGCTGGAAGCGGGTCTGGAGCGAGCGGTGGGAGTGCTCAGGGTACGGTGGTTCCAGGAAGCAGCTCACAGGCTGGGGCACCCTAAGGCAGCAGATCACAGGGCGGACCGGGACAAGGCAGCACCTCGCAGGGCGCACCGGCACAAGGAAGCTCTTCGCAAGGGACTAATTAGTCGAGAAGGATAACCCATGGGAGGACACTCGCTTGGCGATGACAGAGGAACGTAGGCACAAATGGCTGAAAGTCGCGTTACAGATTCAACTCCTGTCCGTGTTCTGGACCCTTGTTGAAGCTCTCATCGGAGGATTCGCTGCGAATCGAAGCGGAAGTCTCGCGGTCTCCGCATTCAGCGTCGACAGTGCAATCGAACTGATTTCGGGCCTGACGTTATTGCTGCGCTTTGTGCTTGAGTTCTGGTCGCCGTCAACAGAGCAGGATGAGAAATCATCAGTGCCGGAGCGCTTCGCAACCGGGGTGGTTGCCTTATGTCTCTTTGGCCTCGCGGCGTTTATCGCATGGAAATCAGGCCAGGCGTTTGCAGTTCGCCAGCCGCTTCATGTCAGTACCATCGGACTCTGCCTTGCGGCCGTATCCAGCGTGGTATCCCCTTGGCTCGCGTCAGTGAAACGCAGGGTGGGAGTGAGTCTGCATAGTCGCGCGCTGATTGGTGATGCAGCTTGTACGATGACCTGTGCTTACATGGCGTGGGTGCTGCTCCTTGGTCTCGGCATGCAGACGTTCTTCGGATTTTGGTGGGTTGATCCGCTAGCGGCTCTCGGCATTCTGTACTTTGTCCTGCGTGAGGCATGGGACTCGTTTGATGCACTGCGAACGGGGACACCCCATGTTCACGGTGCAGGGGAGCATCATCACCACTGATGAGTCCTGTCCCTACGGTTCGCCGTGCCATCCGAACACTGCAGCGCCGAAGGAGCGCCGTGAATACGCTCACTGACCCATTGTCGTTGCTGAGCTGGGAATGATATAATGAGGAACGTTTGATGAGCGTGCCGCGCCTTATGCGCGGCCTGTTTCATAACGGACCACAAATCGGTTTGCCAGTTTCAAGACTGGTCCCAGCGACGTTTTGCAAGGAGGATCTTCATCCTTTGAATGACAAACAATCACGAATCCGGAATTTCTCTATCATTGCTCATATCGATCACGGTAAGTCCACACTCGCAGACCGTATCCTCGAGTTTACAGGTGCTGTGGCAGACCGCGACATGCAAGATCAATTGCTCGACCAAATGGACCTTGAGCGCGAGCGCGGTATCACCATTAAACTGCAGGCCGTACGCCTGAACTACAAAGCGAAGGATGGGAACGAATACATCCTCAACCTGATTGACACCCCGGGACACGTGGACTTTACCTACGAGGTGTCACGAAGCCTGGCGGCATGTGAAGGTGCCTTGTTGGTCGTTGACGCAGCGCAGGGAATCGAAGCACAGACACTGGCAAATGTATATCTCGCGCTCGACAACGACCTCGAGATTCTGCCAGTCATCAACAAGATTGACCTGCCAAGTGCGGAGCCGGAGCGGGTGAAAACCGAGATCGAGGACATCATTGGCCTTGATGCGAGTGAAGCAGTCTTGGCTTCGGCGAAAAGCGGTATTGGCATTGAAGACATCCTTGAGCAGGTCGTTGAGAAAGTTCCGCCCCCGAAGGGGAGCGAAGACGAGCCGTTACAGGCCCTGGTATTTGACTCGCACTACGACCCGTATCGCGGCGTTATCGTTTACGTCCGTGTCGTGAACGGCACCCTCAAGCCAGGGATGCGCATCCGAATGATGGCGACTAAGGCAGAGGTCGAAGTGCTCGAAGTCGGTGCCTTCAAACCTGTGATGACCGCAATGGACGGACTCACTCCTGGTGAAGTTGGCTATTTCTGGGGCAGCATTAAAAACGTGCGAGACACCCGGGTCGGCGACACCGTAACGAGCGCAGAGCGTCCGGCGAAGGAACCCCTGCCAGGGTATCGCCGTGCTAATCCGATGGTATTTTGCGGTCTATATCCAGTGGACAGCAACGAATATCACGACTTGCGCGATGCGCTTGAGAAACTGGTGTTGAATGACGCCGCTCTGTCATATGAACCGGAAACGTCGAGCGCACTGGGATTCGGATTTCGCTGTGG
Organism: Paenalicyclobacillus ferrooxydans; assembly: GCF_001399675.1. Classification (GTDB taxonomy): domain Bacteria; phylum Bacillota; class Bacilli; order Alicyclobacillales; family Alicyclobacillaceae; genus Alicyclobacillus_B; species Alicyclobacillus_B ferrooxydans. The sequence continues at coordinate 58,877 of NZ_LJCO01000108.1, read as the reverse complement.
CTTCCTCGGGCTTTTACACATGGAAATCGTTCAGGAGCGGCTTGAGCGAGAATATGGACTCACACTTATCACGACGGCACCGTCCGTTGTCTACCGGGTGTTTCACACAGACGGCACTCAAACGGATATTGATAACCCGAGTGAGATGCCGCCGGCCGATCGGATCGACCATGTGGAAGAACCGTATGTGAAAGCAGACGTGATTGTTCCGAACGATCACGTTGGGGCCGTCATGGAACTTTGCCAGGAGAAGCGCGGCGTGTTCAAAAACATGCAGTACCTCGATGCGACACGTGTCACGCTGACCTATGAGTTGCCGCTCTCGGAGATTGTGTATGACTTTTTTGATCGCTTGAAATCGTCGACGCGAGGCTATGCGTCGTTTGACTACCAGTTAATTGGCTACCAAGTGTCGAGCCTCGTGAAGCTTGATATCATGCTGAATGGTGAAGTGGTGGATGCGCTGTCCTTTATCGTGCATCGCGACAAGGCATATGTCCGCGGGCGCGCGTTGTGTGAAAAGCTGAAAGATCTTATCCCACGGCAGATGTTCGAAGTTCCAATTCAAGCGGCCATCGGGAACCGCGTCATCGCGAGAGAAACGATTCGTGCGATGCGCAAGAACGTGCTCGCGAAGTGCTATGGTGGCGACATCTCTCGGAAACGAAAGTTGCTCGAGAAACAAAAAGAAGGAAAGAAGCGCATGAAGCAAGTGGGAAGCGTGGAGGTGCCACAGGAGGCCTTTATGGCGGTCCTGAAAATGGAATGAGCATCGGTGAAAGCAAAATGAGTATTCGTGAAAACAAGATGAGCGTTCAATTGGATGACCGGATGCACAGCAGCACTCCCACGTCGCTGTACGTGCATATCCCGTTTTGCAAAAGCCGCTGTTTTTACTGTGACTTTACCACCTACGTGGCGCCTCGGCCTGAAGTGGACGCGTATGTGAAGTTTTTGCAACGAGAGTTTGAAATGCTGGGTTCGGAAACAAATCAGCCTCTGAAGACCGTCTTTTTCGGCGGGGGTACACCGACATACTTGGACGCACGCCAATTGGACGAGGTGTTGCGGTCAATGCACCAGTATTTTCGAATTGCAAGTGATGCTGAAATCACCGTGGAAGCGAACCCGGGTACGGTTGATGCTGAGAAGCTGACGGTTCTTCGTCAGTGGGGCGTCAACCGCCTCAGTTTTGGAGCACAGACATTTGACGAAAACCTGTTGATGGCCATTGGGCGGACACATGATACGGATGCCGTCCGGACGAGTGTTGAGCTAGCCAAACAAAGCGGGTTCTCTCGAATCAACCTTGATTTGATGTTTGGGTTGCCGGAGCAAACAATTGAATCGGTTGAGCGAGCCATCGCTGAGGTTGTACGACTTGGGGTCCGGCACGTATCTGCGTACTGGCTGAAGGTGGAGCCAGGGACACCGTTTCATCGCTGGCAAGACGCGGGTTTGCTTACGCTGCCGGGCGAAGACACCGAAGCTGACATGTATGACGTTGTACGGAAAAGTCTGTCCGGTTACGGATTGGTCCACTATGAGGTGAGTAATTTCGCCGTTCCAGGAGAGGAAGCCCTCCACAACTTGGTGTATTGGCGAAACGAGCCCTATCTTGCAGCTGGAGTTGGTGCACACGGGTACGTACGCGGTGTCCGTTACGAAAACGTCACTCGTTTGACCGACTATGCACGCATGATCAGTGAAGGGAAACGCCCGATTGCAGATGACCATCAGGTTTCGCCGCAAGAGTCTGCTGAGGACACAATGATGCTCGGCCTGCGCCTCAAAGACGGTGTCAGTGCGGCAGAGTTTTTGGCACGTCACGGGGTGCCCATGGATACAGTATTCGCAGATGAACTGGAGCGCCTAGTGACGCAGGGCTTGATTGAATACCGCGACGGGGTTGTCCGGCTGACCGAAAAGGCTTGGCCGATCGCGAATTTGGTGTTTGAAGAGTTCGTTGGAGCTCTAACATCAGATTGACATTTTCCTTTACACTTGCTACTTTGTTGATGAGGATTTAGCACTCGAGTGGAGTGAGTGCTAATAACGTGGGTGGACTTAGACTACTGAACCAAACGAGGACAAGGAGGGAGCGTTCGTGCTGACACCAAGGCAACAGATGATTTTGAGTGCCATTGTGGAAAACTATGTTCGCTCTGCGGAACCGGTTGGATCACGAACGTTGTCTAAAAACCAGGACTTTCATTTGAGTCCGGCGACCATTCGCAATGAAATGGCGGACCTTGAGGAACTGGGTTTTCTAGACCAACCGCATACCTCAGCCGGACGGATTCCGTCCCAAAAGGGTTACCGCTACTACGTAGATAACCTGCAACCAAGTTTAGACCTCGATTCTTCAGCTGTGCGTGCGCTTCGAGAACTGTTTCGGCAACGAATGGACGAAATGGAGCGGGTTGTTCAACAGACCTCCATTGTCTTGTCTCATTTGACCCAGTACACGGCAATCGTCCTTGGTCCGCAGGTAAACAATGAGAAGATTCATCATATTCAACTCATCCCGATTGGACACAACAAAGCTGTCGCAATTCTCGTAACCGACACAGGCCGTGTGTCAAATCGCCAAGTGCAATTGTCAGATGACATATCCTCTGAAGAAGTTGCACGGATGGTTGAACTGATGAACCATCGACTCCACGGCGTGCCCATGACTCGGCTCAAATCATCCGTGTACCGGGAACTGGCTACGGAGATGGCAAGCACGCTGGAACATTATGAGGACGCTATCAGCCTGCTCGATGAGTTTGGGCGGGTCCCTGGCGAAGACAGCGGACGTGTCTACGTCGGCGGCGCCATGCAGATGCTCGATCAGCCGGAGTTCCGCGATGTCGACAAGGTACGGCCGTTGCTCGAGATGCTTGAAAAGGCGGAGAGCTCTGGTCTGCAGCGTGTTGTTACAGTCGATGGGCCCGGAATTCAAGTGCGGATTGGCATGGAGAATGACAATCCGACACTTCAGGATTGCACGGTTATATCTGCTGCCTATACAGCAGGTGGTCAACCAGTTGGAAGTCTTGGCATTATCGGGCCTACTCGGATGAACTACGGTCGAGTGATTCAAATTCTTGACATGGTTTCCCAGGCGCTGACCGTAGCCATGAACGAACGAATGCATGGGAATTCGGGGTAAGCCGGATTCCGATTCACTTACCCCAGCAGTCATTAGAGCATGATTCATGAGAATGATTCCCATCAAATACCGCGAAACGTCGGAGGAGGCGGGCGTATTGGCGAAACAAAACCAGTCTACCGAACCGCGAAAGACTGAGCATGCAGAAGAAGCCGAGCAGCAGAGAAACGGCTCTGACGCACAGTCCGGCCAAGCGGGGGCCGCAGCACAAGACGTGACACAGCCCGAAAGCCAAAGCGAGGTCGACACAAACGCAGATGCAGCGGAGGTCCTTGATGCTGACAGTGCAGAGGGCAGCAATGATTCGGCAGAAAGTGCACGAGAAGCGGAGTTGACCGCAAAGTTGCAGGACACCGAGACGAAGTTGCTCCGAACCCTTGCAGACTTTGATAACTTCCGGCGACGGACCAGACAGGAACATGAGGACCTTCAAAAATTCGCTGCGAAGAAGGTGCTCGAGGGATTATTGCCCGTCGTGGACAACTTTGAACGAGCGTTCGCTGCGGTAGAAGGTAAGGACATTTCAGAAGACTTCAAGACAGGGATCGAGATGGTTCACCGACAATTGGTTGGCGTGTTGACACAGCAAGGTGTGCATCCAATGGACGCAGTCGGTACGTCGTTTGACCCTCAGTTTCATGAAGCTGTTATGCAGGAATCTGTAGAAGGGCAAGAAGTTGGAGTTGTCCTTCAGGAGCTTCAGAAAGGCTACATGATTCACGATAAAGTGTTGCGACCAGCGATGGTGAAGGTGAGCGTATAACGCCAGTGCGAAGGGAAGCGAACGCTGGTGCTGGTGACGCTGATGAAACAGAAGGGCCCGAAGGAGATGCGACGGCAGACAAGACGGTCTAAGCCATCCGTCGCAATTATGGAAATGCAGTAGACACAGAGAGGAGCTTACATATGCCAAAAGTCATTGGGATTGACCTTGGAACCACAAACTCTTGTGTAGCGGTCATGGAAGGCGGAGAAGCAGTTGTTATTCCTAACACGGAAGGAAACCGAACCACCCCGTCTGTAGTGGGATTTTCAAAGGATTCTTCGGAGCGCCTGGTGGGTGATGTCGCAAAGCGTCAGGCGATTACCAACCCGGACCGGACAATCATCTCCATTAAGCGCCACATGGGGACCAGCCACAAAGAGTCCATTGATGGAAAGAGCTATTCACCGCAAGAGATCTCTGCAATGATTCTGCAGAAGCTGAAGGCGGATGCGGAGGCGTTCCTCGGTGAACGCGTGACGCAGGCTGTTATCACAGTGCCGGCATATTTCAGCGACAGCCAACGTCAGGCCACGAAGGATGCCGGAAAGATTGCCGGTCTCGATGTCCTCCGTATTGTCAACGAACCAACCGCTGCTGCACTCGCATACGGGCTCGATAAAGAGGGCGAGCACACGATTTTGGTCTTTGACCTTGGCGGTGGCACATTCGACGTTTCGATTCTCGAACTCGGTGACGGCGTATTTGAAGTAAAGGCAACCAGCGGTAACAACCACCTCGGTGGTGACGACTTTGACCAACGCGTGATGGATTTTCTCGCGGATACCTTCAAACGGGATACCGGCATCGACCTGCGTGGCGACAAGATGGCCATGCAGCGTTTGAAAGACGCAGCGGAAAAAGCGAAGAAAGAGTTGTCTTCAACCCTGACAACGACCATCTCGCTGCCGTTCATCTCGGCCGATGCGACTGGGCCAAAGCACTTGGAAGTCAGCTTGACCCGTGCAAAATTTGAAGAACTGACGCACGACCTGGTCGAGTCTACACTCGGGCCAACCCGTCAGGCTTTATCAGATGCGGGTCTTAGCTCTTCGCAGATTGACAGGGTTATCCTCGTCGGTGGCTCGACTCGTATCCCTGCCGTACAGGAAGCGATTAAGAAACTGATTGGCAAGGACCCTTCAAAGGGCGTTAACCCTGATGAAGTGGTAGCTGTTGGTGCAGCTATCCAGGCTGGTGTTTTGACGGGCGATGTGAAGGACGTTGTACTGCTTGACGTGACTCCGCTGTCTCTCGGTATTGAGACCATGGGCGGCGTGTTTACTCGACTGATCGATCGCAACACAACCATCCCGACAACGAAGAGCCAAATCTTCTCGACGGCTGCGGACAACCAAACCTCTGTTGAGATTCATGTTCTTCAAGGCGAGCGCGAGATGGCAGCAGGGAACAAGACCCTTGGCCGCTTTACACTCGGAGACATTCCTCCGGCACCGCGCGGCGTACCGCAGATTGAGGTCTCGTTCGACATCGATGCCAACGGTATCGTAAATGTCTCGGCGAAGGACCTTGGCACAGGGAAGAGCCAGCGGATCACCATTACCTCTTCGAGCGGTCTGTCTAAGGATGAAATCGACCGCATGATGAAGGAGGCGGAACTGAACGCTGACGAAGACAAGAAGCGCAGAGAGCAGGTCGAGATCCGCAATCAGGCTGACCAGATGCTCTATCAGACCGAGAAGACCCTGAAAGACCTCGGCGACAAAGTTGATAGCAGCCTGAAGTCCGAAGCGGAAGAAAAGCAAAAGGCACTGCGGGATGCACTGAGCGGTTCAGACACCGATGCCATCAAGAGCGCTTCGGATGCACTGACTGAGGTTCTGCATAAGCTGTCCACCAAGCTTTACGAACAAGCTGGAGGTCAGGCTGGTGCTGGTTCAGACGGTGATAGCGGATCGAAAAAAGACGACAACGTTGTCGATGCGGAATACAATGAGGTCAACGACGACAAGAAATAATGTCAGAAAACCTCGCCAGGCTGAACTGGAGAAAACTTTATCAGATGGAGCGTGGCAGACAAAATGGTCTGCCACGCACCTGCGTCCGCAAACAACACTGTGGGAGGAGAATGTAGGCGTTGAGCAAACGGGACTACTACGAGGTATTGGGTGTTGATAAATCAGCGTCCCCGGATGAGATCAAGCGGGCCTACCGCAAACTCGCCCGACAGTATCACCCGGACGTGAATAAGGATGACCCGAGCGCGGAAGAAAAGTTTAAGGAAGTCAAAGACGCCTATGAGACGCTGTCTGACCAAAACAAACGCGCCCGTTATGATCAGTTTGGTCATGAAGATCCGATGCAAGGGATGGGTGGCGGTGGCTTTGGCGGCCAAGGCGGATTCCAGGACTTTGGCGGCTTTGGGGACATTTTTGACATGTTCTTTGGCGGCGGTGGCGGCGCACGTCGCGGTCCGCAGCGAGGGGCTGATTTGGAGTACGAGCTTGCCGTGGATTTTGAGGAGGCAGCGTTTGGCATAGAGGAAGAAATTGAAATCCCTCGGACTGAAACCTGTTCGACTTGCGGCGGTGATGGCGCTAAACCAGGAACCAAAGTCGAAACCTGCAGTGTCTGTCATGGTACAGGTGAACAGCAGACAACCGTTAACACCCCGTTTGGTCGGATGGTGAACCGCAAGGTCTGCTCGGCTTGCCGGGGGAGTGGCAAGCATATTTCGGTTCCTTGTCCGGACTGTCACGGCGCAGGTCGCCGACGTGTAAGGCGCACGGTCAAGGTCAAGGTTCCTGCAGGTGTCGACACCGGAACAACGTTGCGCATTCCGGGTGCTGGTGAGGCCAGCCCGAACGGCGGACAACCGGGCGATCTCCACATCGTAATTCGCGTTCGACCGCATGATTTGTTTGAACGTGATGGAACGAATGTGTACGTGGATTACCCGCTGTCTTTCGTGCAAGCAGCACTTGGCGATGAGGTCGAGGTTCCAACCCTTGACGGCCCCGTGAAGCTGCGTATCCCGGAAGGAACTCAAACAGGCACGTCATTCCGACTGCGCGGTAAGGGGATTGTTCGACTTGGCTCTACACAGCGCGGCGATCAACACGTGCGCGTACATGTGATGACACCGACTCACCTCAACGACCGACAGCGAGAGTTGCTCCGCGAGTTGGGACATGAGCTTGGGGAGAATACCAATGAGCAAGCGAGGTCGTTACTCGACAGGATGAAGAGCGCGTTTTCTGGACATTGATGTCCGAGTGTTGGGATGTTGATGTCCACGGTGATGGACGTTGATGTCCGAGTGTTGGGATGTTCATATGTTCAGGTTGATTGGGCCTTCATGCGGCCTGCTTGAGTTGGTACTTTGTTTTGCTCTGAAAGTTTCCCGAACGTTGGCCGATCCAAGAAGAGTTGGATCGGCTTATTATAATGAGGTGAGTCGATGAAGTGGTTGGAGGTATCGTGCAAAGTCCCGCAAGAAGCCAGTGAAGCCTTGTGTGCCGTCATTCTGGACTGGCCTGAAGTACAGGGTCTGGCTGTTGAAGGGGTCTTTGACAAGGCCCCGCTGCATCCGGAATACGGGGAATGGCTTGATGAAAGTCTGCTTCAAACGGACGATGTGGTGGTCCGCTTTTATCTGCCTGAACCGATCTCAGAGGCAGATGCGACGGAACGTACTATGGCTGCTCTGCGCCTTGTGAAGGGTGCAGGGCTTATGGTCGAGGACGTTCCAGAGCAAGTCTCCTGTCTCGTCCTTGACGAAGACAGTTGGGCGTCAGCGTGGAAGGAAGATTACCACCCGATTCCGATTGGCAACAGGCTCGTTATTGTTCCAGAATGGGATCAGGAAGCGATGGCTGACGATGATGCGTTGACACAGCGGCTCCCAATCATCCTTGAACCAGGCATGGCTTTTGGGACAGGCACACATCAAACGACCCAACTCTGTCTGCAGAGCCTCGAAGAAGTGGTGACAGATGGGGCACGGGTGTTAGATGTGGGCTGCGGTACTGGGATTCTTGCCATTGCGGCTGCTAAACTCGGGGCCGGTGAAGTCCTGGCCATGGATGTCGATCCGGTCGCCGTTTCCACTGCGCGCGAAAATGTAAGCCGCAATGGTGTCGAGAACAACGTCTCAGTCTTAAACGGGAACCTCCTTGCGCCGATGGACGTGGATCCGACGCCGGTGGTCACTGAAACAGGGATTGTTACGCCGCTTGCAAAAGGTTTTCTTTGTTCTCAGGACCTCGCACAGATGCCGGCGTGGAACGTTGTGGTGGCTAATATTCTGAGAGACATCGTCATCTTGCACCTGCCCGTCATCAAATCTAGCCTTGCGCCAGGCGGTAAACTGCTTGTGTCGGGGTTTGTTCAGGAACAGGCCGCCAAAGTGGCGGCGGCGATGGTTGAACACGGATTTAGAGTATCGGATCGCAAAGATAAAGACGATTGGGTTGTTTTAATCGCGGAGCATGTATCATGAATCCTCGTGTATTTCTCGACAGAGAGCAGCTTCACGTAGGTCAGTTGGTGATGGTGACAGGACAGGATGGTCACCACTTGTCACGTGTCCTCCGAGTTCAGGAAGGGGAGACCATTGCGATTGGCGCCAGTGAGAAAGGGTACCTGGCCATTGTACAGAGTATCGACGGTAAGGCCGGGACGGTTGAGTGCCGCATCGAGCAGGAACTGCCTTCACATGAGTCTGTTGTGCGGGTGTACCTGATTCAGGGACTGCCGAAGGCGGACAAGGCAGAATCTATTGTTCAGCACGGTACCGAGGTCGGACTCGCAGGTTATCTCCTTTACGAGAGCGGTCGCTCGGTGGTGCATCTCGATCGCAAGAAGGCGGGGCAGCGGCTGGAACGTTGGAGCAAGGTGGTTCGGGAGGCAGCAGGACAGTCGCAGCGCGATCTGGTACCGGATGTCTCTTACGCAGCAAGATGGGTCGAACTGAAAAGCTGGGTGGAGCAACTTGCGCCTGGCCTTGTTTTGCTTTTAGATGAAGATGAAGAGGTTCGGTCTCTCAAAGAGACACTGACAGCTTACGCTGCGTCAAAACAGGGACCTATATCAGCTCGTGGCGCCGTCGCACGTCAGGATGGGCTCCTAGGCACCACAGGGCTTGAGGGCACCACAGAGATGCCACGTGGGGCTGGAGACGCAGGGGTGGCCAATGCCGGGCCTGCAGATGGCCTGCGCCCGGTCGTGCTCTGTGTGGGACCTGAAGGCGGCTGGGATGATAAGGAGCGACAGGCCTTCCGGGAGCAGATCGGTGGTGTTCCAGTCACACTGGGACCAAGGATTTTACGCACCGAGACGGCGGGACTGGTGGCCGCTTCAGCTGTGCTGTACCACTTTCACGCCATGGGGGGATGAGGACTGTGCCGACAGTGGCGTTTCATACGCTTGGATGCAAGGTTAACTTTTACGATACAGAGGCGATTTGGCGCCGGTTCCAAGATGCTGGCTATCAGCAGGTAGACTTTGAGACCGAAGCTGACGTTTATGTCATTAACACCTGCACGGTCACCAACACCGGTGACAAGAAGTCTCGTCAAATGATCCGACGCGCAGTCAGAACGAATCCGAATGCAGTCGTCGCTGTCACCGGCTGTTACGCCCAAATGGCACCGGATGCCATTGCAGCCATTGCCGGTGTCGATCTCGTTGTGGGCAACGACCGCAAAACGAAGATTGTGGACCTTGTGGCGGACGTGCAGCGCGAACAGAATCCCATGGAATCGATGCCGCTAAGTAATAAGCCGGTTGGAGATACGCTGACCGCTCAAAAATCGGTTGGCAACATTCTGAAGACGCGGGAATTTGAAGAGATGGATGTCCCGTATTTCGAGGATCGTACGCGGGCGAACCTCAAGATTCAGGATGGATGCAACAATTTCTGTACGTTTTGCATCATCCCGTACGCGAGAGGACTCATTCGCAGCCGGACACCCGAGAAGGTTGTTGCTCAGGCGCAAAAACTCGCTAAAGCTGGCTACCGTGAGATCATTTTAACCGGGATCCACACCGGTGGTTATGGTGCGGATTTGAACGGGTATCGCCTGTCTCATTTGTTGCAGGACCTCGAACAGATCGATGAACTGTATCGGATCCGAATCAGTTCCATTGAAGCGAGCGAGATCGACGATATGTTAATCGATGTGCTCGGCCGTTCCACCAAGGTATGCCGGCACCTGCATATTCCGCTACAGGCAGGTCACAACCAGGTGTTGCGAAAGATGAACCGACACTACACGGTGGAAGACTATGCTGCAAAGATACGGAAGCTGCGGGAAGCCCTGCCCGAACTCGCTGTGACGAGCGATGTCATTGTCGGTTTCCCTGGCGAGACAGATGCGTATTTCGACGATACGGAGCAGCTTATCAAGGACCTGGGCTTTTCACAACTCCACGTTTTCCCGTATTCGCCACGCAAGGGGACGCCTGCCGCGAAGTTTACGGATCAGGTTTCGAATGCTGTGAAAGAGGCGAGAACGGAACGTCTGATTGCCTTGTCTGAGACACTGGTTGTGGACTATGCAACAACCTGGTTAGGTCGATCCGTTGAGGTCATTCCAGAGGAACCGTATCACCTGCCAGATGCACCAGAGCGGCGTGGAGAAGGCCCGATGGGACGCCCTGGGTTCTGGCTCATGGGACATACAGATACCTACCTGAAAGTCGCATTTCGTGTTCCGGAAGGCGTTGAACCGGAGAAGATCATGGGTGAAGTGTGCAAGGTACGCCTGACGGATGTATCGGGATCCTTTCAGTATGGGGAGTTTGAATCTCAGATTACAGTTGCCGAAGATCTGCAGTTGGACGGCAATACGCCGGCTGCAGGCGAGTCATTTGCGGGAACGCCGTCGTTTCAGGCTGATGCTGGGTGAGGAGGAGTCGGAATGAAAGCCAAGTTGAAGATTGAACGAGCCGCCGGAGGCATCGTTTTTCGGATTCGAGAGGGTGTACGGGAGGTACTGTTGATAGATGACGCCTACGGACATGTGACGTTTCCAAAGGGTCATCTTGACCCTGGGGAAGTGTGGGAGGATGCCGCCGTTCGTGAGGTACGCGAAGAGACGGGGATTGAAGCACGGATCCTCGCTCCGTTGTCGCGCATAGAATATGAGGTGACTCGGGGCGATCACAAGATTCGCAAGCAGGTTCGGCTGTTCCTGATGGAGGAGATCGACGAACAGGATAACCCTGTCGCGCAGGTCGAAGAGATTAATGGGGCATATTTTGTCCCGTTCGATAAGGCGAAAACGCTGCATGCAGAAAAGGGTTATGCCAATTGGTCATTTATTCTCGACAAGGCCGATGTACTTTGGGCATGGCATGAGCAACAATTTGAGACGCGACTTCGCCAACTTGGTGCTGAAGCACCCCAAATCGAGATCGACGGCGTTTGGCGAGAGGCCGAGCCGTTGGTGTATCGACTGATTGATGCCGTCAGAGCGGAATTGGCTGTGGTGGCACCGGAGTGGCTTGCGAGTGTGCCGAAGCCGTTAAAGCAAGGAACACTCCCGAAGCAAATTGCGACCACGACAGATGTTTTGGCAGGAGCAGTCGAACATACTTTGCTCAAACCGGAAGCGAGCGTCGTTTCAGTCTTGCGATTGTGTGAGGAAGCTGCCGAGCACAAGTTTCGAGCGGTTTGTGTGAATCCGCAGCACATCGACCTGGCAGCTGCTGAGCTCGCCGACACATCTGTCATTCCGTGCGTGGTGATTGGCTTTCCGCTGGGGGCCACTGACGTGGCGGCACTGAGGGCTGAGGCACAGGCGGTGGTGGACGCAGGAGCGCGTGAGGTGGACATGGTTATCCCCGTCGGATCGATGAGAGAGGACGACGTGTTTGCTGTGTATCAGCGCGTTCGTGCGGTCATGTCGGTGGCTGAAGAGAACCAGCACGTGGCTGTAAAGGTGATTTTGGAGGCACACTTCCTGAGCTTCGCGCAACTTGCGATGGCGAGTTACGTTGCTCTTGCCGCCGGAGCCGATTTTATTAAGACGTCCACGGGCTTCGCACCTTCAGGAGCAAAACTGGCAGATGTGGCACTGATGGCGACGATTGCCGGACAAAAGGGTGTGAAGGCTGCTGGCGGCGTGAGATCGCGTGAGGCAGCGATGAATTTCCTGCGCTATGGAGCATCACGCCTCGGAACGAGTTCAGGTGTGGCACTGGTGCGCGAGTAGTCGGGACGGGCCCGGATTGTTTTGCGTGCCTGGTGTAGGAGGCAGTCGGGCCTGGATTGTTTTGCGAGCCTGGTGTATGAGGCGTCGGGCCTGGATTGCTTTGCGAGCCTGGTGTATGAGGTAGTCGGGCCTGGATTCTGTGGGCGGTGTTAGCTTACTGCTTGCCCATCGGGTAACAACCGCTCCACGAGAGCGGCAAAAGGGCCTGTCACGGGCCACACAAGCAGTGTGCAAGCCACATTGAAGATGGTGTGTGCATCTGCGATTTGCTGCGCTGGGTTGCTTGTCAGGGTTGCCACCCAGCTGCTGAACCAGCCGAGGAAGGGCAAGGTGAGAACGACCCCGCCGATGTTTAACAAGACGTGTGACAGTGCCACCTGTTGTGCAGCTCTGGACTGCCCAAGAGCGGCGATAACAGAGGTGAGACATGTTCCTACGTTTGCGCCAAGCACAATCGCGATCCCCCCGTCGAGTGGAATTGCAGACTCTGCAACGAGCGCCATGGTGAACACAGTTGTGGCCGTGCTGGATTGAAGCAACGCACTTGTCACCATTCCTGCAATCACGGCGAGGATGGGGTTTAAGCCTGCTGTTTGCAAGGCGTTGTGAAATGCTGGTGCCTTCGATAGCGGGTGCAGCCCAAGTGGGAGTGTTTGCAGAGCGATAAAAATCGTGGAAAAACCTGTAAGCGCCATGCTGGGGTAGTACAAACCGGATCGGCCGGACAGGAATCCGATAATTCCAATGAACAGACAGGGCAACGCGAAGACCCACAGATTCAGTGTTAGGAGCTGGGGTGTGATAGTTGACCCTACGTTTGATCCAAGAACGACGCCAAGGGCATCCCTGAAGGCCATCGTGCCGCCTGCTACGAGCCCGACGGTGATGGCAGTGACAGCCGCGCTGCTTTGTAGAACAGCGGTCACGACGACACCAGTGGCAATGCCTCTTGTGGGTGTCTTGACGAATCGGCGCAGCAACCACTGCAGGCGTCCTTCGCCCATGCCTTCGAGGCCTTGTCTCATAACCCTTAAGCCTCCAAGAAAGGCAATCAATGACAGAATAACAATCGCAAAACTGCCCCACATGCAGTCCACCTCCAGTCATAACAAGGTATGACTGAGTGGGACAACTCATGTCTTGAAGGAAATAACGTTTTGGAAGCAGTTTGACACCATTTTTTTTGCTATACTATAATACGTCTGATTGACGATTTGCAGGAGTCGGAGGGAGGGAGAAACATGTCCGAAATTAAGGTTCGTAAGAACGAATCTTTGGAAAGCGCACTCCGACGCTTTAAGAAGGCGACCGCTCGTGATGGTGTATTGGCTGAAGCCAAGAAACGTCGTCATTACGAGAAGCCTAGCGTAGCCCGGAAGAAGAAAGCCGAGGCAGCACGGAAAAAGCGCAGCAAGTACTAAGAGCAGGGGGCCGACGCACATGAGTCTGGCTGATCAATTGTCAGAGGACATGAAGCAAGCAATGAAGGACAAGGACAAGACGCGCTTGTCAGTGGTCCGCATGGTGCGAGCGGCCGTCAAGAATAAGGAGATTGAAACGGGAACACCTCTCACCGACGATGAGATTCTCTCGGTTGTTCAGAAGGAACTCAAACAACGCCAAGACTCCCTCCAGGCGTTTGAGAGCGCTGGACGGTCGGATTTGATTCAGGCAGTACAAGCTGAAATTCTGATACTGCAAGGGTACTTGCCGTCTCAACTGTCTGACGAGGAGCTTTCGCAGGTGGTGCAGGAGACGATTGCAGAAGTCGGTGCTACCGGCAAGGGAGATATGGGACGGGTGATGTCGGCCCTGATGCCCAAGGTGCGCGGCCGAGCTGACGGAAAACGCGTGCAGCAGGCAGTCCAGTCTCACTTGTAGGATTGGCAACAGTTCGGCAAAATCTGTCAGGTGCAGAGATGCACCTGTTGATGTACTCGTCAATCTATTGATGGCCGTTTCATAAGGGCTGTCGCAAGAGTCCATGGCAACATGGACAAATGCGGCAGCTCTTTTCATTTGCATGGGTGTGAGTGGGATGTGGGATGTGGGATTCGGTCTGGGCGACTTAACAGGGCATCAGAGGCGACCATGGCTGGGTCTTAGTCGGTGGCAGCGACTAAGCAAGCCAGTTTGACCCGATTAAGAGGCTGAGACCGACTAAGCTATGGCGGTGGGCCCAGCTTTAGTCGGTCACAGCGACTTAACAGGGCATCGGAGGCGGCTAGGGCTGGGTCTTAGTCGGTGGCAGCGACTAAGCAAGCCAGTTTGACCCGATTAAGAGGCTGAGACCGACTAAGCTATGGCGGTGGGCCCAGCTTTAGTCGGTCTGGGCGACTTAACAGGGCATCGGAGGCGACCATGGCTGGGTCTTAGTCGGTGGCAGCGACTAAGCAAGCCAGTTTGACCCGATTAAGAGGCTGAGACCGACTAAGCTATGGCGGTGGGCCCAGCTTTAGTCGGTCTGGGCGACTTAACCGGCTCCCGGAGGCGACCAGGGCTCGGCCTTAGTCGGTCACAGCGACTAAGCAAGCCTGTCGGACCCGATTAAGAGGCTGGAACCGACTAAGCTTAGTCGGTCAGCCCCACATAAGTCGCTATTGGCTTCTTCGGTAGGCTGCCGGGGCGGTCAAGACACCCCGATCACTCCTTCCTTCCGGCCTCTCGACACTCTCCACGGTACTAGTTGCCCGTCCAGCATCATATGAATGGACTGAATGTCTCTATCGGACAGGTCCGTCAGCATCCACCCAGTTGGGCACCCCAGTTGGGCACCCCAGTTGGGCACCCCAGTTGGGCACCCCAGTTGCGGCAGGCCTGGCCTTTGAGACGAGATGAGACGGTCGACACTGGGCAGCCCGCCCGCCGGAAGGGTAAGGAGGGACGGTCATGAGTTCGTGGAAACAACGTCTGTCACAAGCAACGACAGACTGGCTGGGGTTACCGCCAGATGCCCTGTTAAACGTAGCCAGGGTGACTTGCCTGGATGGACGCAAAGTGATTGTCGAGAACGCAACAGAGCTCGTGCGCGTTGCGGAAAACTTGATTGAGATTGAACTTCCTTCACAACGATTGATGATAGAGGGTCGGGACTTTGTTGTAACGATGGTGATGAGGCGCGAGATCCACGTTGAGGGAGAAGTGCACAAATTAACGTATCAACCGGTTGGGGGGCAGGCCAAATGAAGTTTGTCCCGAGGGTCGAGCATGTGTTTTTGGGGTATCTGTACACTGAATTTCGTGGCGTTAGGGTGAGTGATGTCGTGCGCACCCTGACTCAGTCCGGTGTCCCACTTTACGAACTGAGAGTCCATGGTGACGTATGCAGAGCGGGCTTTTCCCGATCCGATTGGGATGCAGTACGTCGCGTCTGCGACGAGTATGGGGTCGAGATCGAGTACATTCGGAAGGCTGGGCTCCCCTTTTTTCTCTGGAGCTTGCGGCACAGAAAGAGTATGGCCGTGGGCGTCGCACTCTTCTTTGTCATTCTCTTTGCTTGCCAGTCTGTGGTTTGGCGCGTTCAAGTGACAGGTGTCGATCCCGAAGACGCCGCTGCCATAGCACATGCCGCGCGCCAGATCGGCGTGTATCAAGGTGCCTTGAAACAGACACTGCCTGATGTTAATCAAATGCAAGCCATACTGCTCGATCACTTGCCAAACATGATGTGGATTGGCGTCAACGTCGTTGGCACCGAAGTTCGAATTCAGGCACTTAAGAAGATATCGGGCGTGGCTGCTTCACAGGACAACCCGCATAATATTGTGGCGGCTCGACCTGCTGTCATTCGAAGAGTCCTCGCCACACGAGGCGTCGTCAAGGTTGTTCCGGGGCAAACAGTTCAACCGGGGACACTTCTGATTTCAGGGGCGCTTGGGGAGGGCTCAAAAGAAGTTCCTGCGTCAGGCGTTGTTCTGGCAGAGGTGTGGTACCGGTCGGAGGTGGAAGTACCCCTTCATGTCAATCAAAACGAGTTGACGGGTCAGGCTGTAAAGTTTGATACACTGCAAATTGGATCGTGGAACCTTCGCGTTTGGGGTTGGCGCAATCCGAATTATCCAGCGTATTATGACGAAGAGGTTGATACGAGATGGAAGCTGTGGAACCATGAGCTCCCTGTTGTGTGGCGACAAGTGACCCGCTATGAATCAACTCGAGCTGATGTGACAAAATCAACAGATGCTGCCACTGCGACCGCGCTGGCGCTGGCGCGGCAGGACGTGCTTACCAAACCTGGGCAAGACCGAACGATTCTGGGGCAAACTGTTTTACATACAGAAGTTGCCCATGGTAAGCTATATGCAACCATCTTGACGCGGACCGAAGAGGATATTGGTACCGCTGCCCCGATTCCGGCGCCGCAAACGACCGAACCGGGCAAGACGCAATCCTGACGAAGCAATGATGACATGAACTGAGCAATCCTGACGAAGCATTGAAGCGGTGAATTACGCAATCCTGACGAAGCGACGTAGCATTGATGCCATCAATTGTGCGATCCTGACGCACTAGAATGACGCAGTGATGACGCACGAGAATGAATTATTGAAGCGCTGAATTACGCAATCTTGACGAGGTAATAAAGCATAAAATGCATGCAATCCAACTAAGGAGTGGGTGCCCTTTTGGCGCAAGACATCATCGTTCGAAAATGGTCATTTGCAAACAATGATGAGGCTGTAGCAGTGCTTGGGCCGAACGATGCGCTGTTGTGTTTGTTAGATGACGCGTTCGCGTCAAAGGTCACCACGCGCGGAACCGAAGTGAGCCTCACCGGAACAGAAGAGGCGGTCAACGAAATGTACGCCGTTTTGCGCGCTGTTACACAGTTGGCGCAGCTTGGCGTACATTTGTCTGAAGGCGACTATCGATATGCCATTGAAATGGCGAAACAAGGTGAGATTGACGAACTTGTTCCTTTGTACACGGAAGAGATCGCTGTCACCATGCGCGGTAAGCCGATTCGGGTAAAAACCCTCGGGCAGCGGCGCTATATTGATGCCATCAGAAAGCATGACGTTGTATTCGGGATTGGCCCTGCTGGAACCGGTAAGACATATCTCGCTGTAGCCATGGCCGTCATGGCGTTGAAACGCGGCGATGTGAAACGGATTGTACTGACTCGACCAGCCGTTGAGGCGGGGGAGAATCTTGGCTTTTTACCAGGAGACTTGCAGGAGAAGGTTGATCCGTATCTGCGTCCCATCTACGACGCCCTGTACGACATGTACGGTGCTGAACAGGTTGCGAGAGCATTGGAACGCGGCAACATTGAGATCGCCCCGCTCGCTTACATGCGTGGGCGTACGCTCGACGACTCATTTGTGATTCTTGATGAAGCGCAAAATACAACGGCTGAACAGATGAAAATGTTTCTGACGCGACTTGGATTCGGCTCCAAAATGGTGATTACAGGTGATGTCACACAGATTGACTTACCACGAGGCCGTCCATCTGGCCTTATCCAAGCTGCACAAATTCTTACCGCGATTCCCGGAATCAAGTTTCACTATTTCACAGGGGCTGACGTGGTTCGTCATCACCTCGTACAGAAGATCATCGAAGCGTACGACAAACAGAATGCGAGCTCGAACCCTCTGCAATCCTGATAGACGAAGGGATCTTTACCTATGTGGTCAAAGTGGATGCTCGCCATTCGACAGTTTTTGGATGACGAGAAGTTTCGAGAGAATAAGCGGATACGTCACGGACTGTATGTGGCACTTGGTGTCGTATTATATATCGTGTTGATTGGGACCGTCTTGCCGCCAACCTACGACTTTCGAGTCAATGAGACAAGCCCTCTCACGATTCGGGCACCTATTACAGCTGTGAACACATTTGCGACAAACAAGGCGAAACAGGCCGCCATGGCGGCGGTACAGCCTATCTTCACGTTAGATCCAACCAAGGAAATTAATGCAAAGGCAGAGGCGGATACCTTGTACGATAAGGCTATCCAACTTGTCGGCAATCCGTCTTTGTCTTCGACATCAACCTTTAATCAACTGAAGCTTTATGCGCCGCCAAAGGTATCTGCTTCAACCTTGCAAGTTTTGCTTACCATGGACCCGCAGCAAATTCTGAACGTTAAGCAGGTGTCTGACAGCATTATTTCAAACCTGCTCAGCACCGAATTTACGTCAGAGTCGATGAGCCAAGCGTCGTTGCTTGTGGATCAGGCAATGCTCGGTGACAACTTGGACAACGTTTCACGCCTTGTCGTTCAGGATGTCGTTACGCATGTACTGCAACCGAACCTGAAGGAACAGACGCAAGAGACGACGCAGAAGCGGCAGCAAGCGGCCAATGAAACGCCAGACGTGTACATCCATCAGGGTGATGTTATCGTTTCGAAGAGCGGTGTCATTACTTCCACGGTGCTTTCGGAATTGAAGGATGTCGGGTTGTACGGAACGCATCCCGATTACAGCATCTTGATTGGGTTTGCTCTGTTCATGTTGATTGCCGTCGGCTTGCTTCGAGTCTATATTGAACACCGGCCATCCCGGCGTCGCATCGACAATCTGCTTTTATTAATCTTGATCTTGATTCTCGCTCTAATGTCCATTTTGATTTTAGTGACGAAGGACATTATTAACGGTGGGGGACCGTCGTCGGCAGCGTACTTGATGCCCATCTCAATGGGGGCCATGTTGATTACAGTCCTCGTCGATGCGTCACTTGCCGTCGTGACAAGTTTTTTCCTGTCTTTGTTGTTTGGGGCTGCGATGGGGTACGATTTCTGGTTCACATTCATCGGGGTTGTCGCATCGCTCGTCGGCGGATACAGTGTGGAACGAGTCACACACCGCGGGACATTCATGCGCGCAGGCTTTCTTGTGTCGATGATGAACATCGTGGCCATTCTCGCCATGCAGTTGCTCCTGCCTGCAAGGACAACAAATCTGCACTCATTGTGGGTGCACCTCGGTATCGGGGGACTCAATGGTTTGGTGAGCGCTATTTTAACTATGGGCATTCTACCGTTTTTCGAAAACTCATTCGGACTGCTCACACCGATCCGTTTGCTTGAGCTCTCGAATCCAGGGAATCCTTTGCTGAAAAAGTTGTTGATGGAGGCGCCAGGCACCTATCATCACAGCCTGATCGTCGGCAATTTGGCCGAAGCTGCAGCGGAAATTGTGGGGGCCGATCCGCTCATCTGCCGCGTCGGCGCTTATTACCACGACGTTGGTAAGATGCGCCGCCCTGCCTTTTTCGTGGAGAATCAGATGACGAAGGAAAATCCGCATGACAAGATTGCGCCAAGCCTCAGTCACCTGATTATTACGTCACATGTGACGGACGGTCTCGAGATGCTCGAAAAGGCCGGGCTGCCAAAGCCGATTCGGGACATTTGTGCGACACATCATGGCACCACCATTCTGTGGTACTTTTACAACAAGGCGAGGGAGCAGGATAAAAACGGATCGGTTCACGTCGACGATTACCGCTATCCTGGACCGAAACCGAAGACGCGCGAGAACGCCATTTTAATGATCTGCGATGCGGTCGAAGCCGCCGTCCGCAGCATGTCGAAACCGACCCCAGGGCGGATTGAAGGCGTAATTCGGAAGATCATTCGTGACCGTTTGCAAGACGGCCAATTGGACGAATGCGACCTGACCTTGCAGGACTTGGATGCAATGGTTGGTGCCTTTATGAAAACCTTAAAGGGGATCTATCATTCCCGGATTGAATATCCGGATCCGGACAAAATTCGAAAGGAAGTCGCTAAATGACTGAACGCGTAGAGGTCGATCTCGATATTCGCTGCGAACTTCCCGAACATCTCCGTGTCGATGAGGCGTTCGTGGAAAAGGTTCTGCAGGCAGCGGCTCGTGCGCTCGAGGTGTCTGGAGAAGTGTCTGTTTCTCTCGTGACGGACGAAGAGATCCATGAACTGAACAAGGCGTATCGGGATGTCGACAGACCTACCGACGTTTTATCCTTCGCTTTGCGCGAGGGTGAGGATGAAGACGATTTGATGGAACTGGACGAGCTTGAGTTCGAGCCGCTCGGTGACATCGTGATCAGTGTACCGACAGCGTTGCGGCAGGCAGAAGAATACGGCCACTCCGCAGAACGTGAGATTGGGTTTTTGATGGTTCACGGATTTTTGCACCTGCTCGGTTACGACCATCAAGATGAAGCGTCAGAAGCTGAGATGACCCGGCTGCAGGAACTTGTGTTAGCGGACGTCGGCCTCCGCCGAGACGCCCATTTCAGCGTCCCAAACGAGGAGTGATTCGCAGGTGCGGCGGTCTGGCATCGAGACGGATGAGAATCTCGAGCGAGAAGCTGTAAAATGGCGTAAAAGCTTGTTCTCAGCGTTCGTCTTCGCGAAGCAGGGCGCCGTTCGCAGTCTCCGACTTCAGCGCAATCTCCGGATACATTGGACAGCCGGTATGGCTGTCCTTGTTTGGAATCTCTGCGTGCGACCCGCTCTTTGGCTCGTGACGCTGTCCATCGTCACCATTGCCGTTGTGATGTCAATTGAGCTTATCAATACAGCAATTGAACATCTCACAGACCTGGTGACGGAAGGCGGATATCACGAATTTGCCAAATGGGCCAAAGATGCGGCAGCCGGTGCTGTTCTCGTTTCGAGCACTGGGGCCCTAGCAGTGGCAGTGTTGCTCGGCGCGGCCACTTGGAAATGGCACTTTTATCTGTTCTCAATGCACAACATTCTTGGTGCGATAGAAAGTTTGATCACGCTTGTTACTCTCGTCCTGTGGGGCGGGATAAGTCTTGGCTTGGAAAGGAGGAATCGCACATGACGAAAACAGAAAATGAAACCACCTTTCGATCCGGTTTCGTGGCCCTGGTTGGCCGCCCAAATGTGGGAAAGTCCACGCTCATGAATGCGTTGGTTGGGCAAAAAATCGCGATCATGTCCCATCGTCCCCAGACGACCAGAAACCAGATCAGAGGGGTGCTCACGACTGACGATGCGCAGGTTGTATTCATCGATACACCTGGCATACACAAACCCAAACATCGACTCGGAGAATTTATGGTCGAAACTGCGGAAAGTACACTCAAAGAAGTAGATGTCGTATGCTGGGTCTGCGATGTGACTGAGCCCAACCACTCTGGCGATGCATATATCATTGAGCGTCTGAAGGCTGTGGAAACTCCCGTTGTATGCATTCTGAATAAAGTTGACGCCGTGGAAAAACCCGGCGTCCTTGTCATGATGGATGCGTTGCTTAAACAATACCCTTTCGCGGAAATGATTCCTGTTTCGGCTAAGGATGGGACTCAACTGGATGTTCTAAAAAAAGCGCTCGTGAAATACTTGCCCGAGGGACCCCAGTATTACCCGAGGGATATGGTGACCGATCATCCCGAACAGTTCATCATCTCCGAAGTCATCCGCGAAAAGGTGCTTCGTCTGACACAGGAGGAAGTTCCACACTCCGTCATGGTGGACATCGAGCAACTGGAACGGCGTGATACGTCTGGAGTTGTTTATGCACACGCCATCATTTACACCGAACGCGACAGCCAGAAAGGAATACTGATTGGCAAGCGGGGCGCAATGCTGAAAAAGGTCGGGCAGATGGCTCGGCAGGAGCTAGAAGCATTGCTTGGCAACAAGGTTTACCTGGAACTATGGGTCAAGGTGAAGAAGGACTGGCGCAACGACCCCAGTTTACTGCATCGTTTTGGCTTTCACGAGGAACGCTGAGGCGATCCTCCAGACGTAAATACCACTTGATTCATAGTATATCGATACTGGGCAGCGGGACTCTATATGGTGAGGCACCCCTAGACACCACGCAGCTGAAAGTAAGTCTTCTTCAGAGGGGATGATTTCGGTGCGGGAGTTTTCATGGCGCTACTTCACCTTAACAGGTGACATCGACGCATATCTGCTGTACAAACGACACGAGAGTGTTGTGGATGGAACAGACCTGCAAGATGGACAATCAACGGATGTGGACGTAGACGAGACCTGAACGGGTGCCGCCGCCAATCTGGGAGTGGTCTAGGCATTGCTGTACAATACGGAAGGCATTGTAATCCGGGCCATCCCTTATGGCGAAACCAATGCAATTGTTACGCTGCTGACACCAAGCGGAACGATAGCCGCTATGGCGCGGGGTGCCAAAAAGCCGCAAAGTCGTCTAGCTGGTGGTGTTCAGCTTTGCGTAAAGGCTGTGTATACCTTGTATCAAGGCCGCGGCATGGGAAACATCCAACAACTCGAGGTTGTGGATGCGTATCGAAAACTTCGTGAGCAGCTCGATCTCGCTGCTTACGCGGCCTATTTCTCTGAGCTGGTGGCTGCTGTTGGGGAGGAACGCCCAAATGGGAGTGAAGCAGTCTATCGATGGTTTAGTGCTGCTCTCGACAGGCTGCGCGACGGCCGGGATAATCCACAGATTGTCGCACGCATTTGGGAAACAAAGGTGTTGCATCTTCTCGGTGCCAGCCCGATTTGGAACCAATGCGTACGGTGTCATACCGAATTGGCTCAGGAAACAGTCTTTTATGCTCCTGGGGAGGGCGGCTTCCTGTGCCCGAGTTGCCAAGTTGAGTTAGAACAACAATCCGTTCAAGGGTCGTTTCACGCTGGTCGACGGGGGGCATTTCCCGTCCCCTCCTCGGTGCCGAAGGTATTGGCACAGTTCCGCAACCTGCCTTGGGAACGGATCGGGCAAATTCGGCTGAGTCCGAACACAGCTGAGGTGATTCGAAATGTCCTCCGTTATCAACTCGCTGATTACGGGGGCCTCTCACTGAAGTCCAGAGAATTTGTCGACAGCATTGATGCACTTTGGACTGACTAGGCCGCTTGTGGGTGTAATGGCGAGGGTCGAACTGTCATGGCCGAACGCTGTCGATTACGAGACTTTAGGCGAGACAATCACAACAGAATAGAATACGAAGAAAGACGGAACTCGCAGCCGAGAGGCACGGGTTCCGCTTTTTTCATGCGCATATTCACAGTTCACGAAATATGATATATTGATTATGGCACAATACATCATTAGTATGTCACAATGGACGGGGGTGATTCCCATCGAACTCACAAAAAGGCAAGAAACCATCATCGACATTGTGAAGAGCCATGGGCCCATTACAGGAGAACGGATCGCAGAGATGTTGTCTCTCACAAGAGCTACACTTCGGCCGGATTTGTCCATCCTGACGATGGCCGGCTTTGTGGAAGCGCGGCCTCGTGTTGGATACTTCTACAGTGGGAAAAAGAATGCGGATTTATTTGGCGATGTGCTTTCGAGAATGCGGATTTCAGACTACCAGTCTGTCCCTATCGCGGTTCAAGAGACCATCTCTGTTTACGATGCGACTGTGACCATGTTCATGGAGGACGTAGGCAGTCTGATTGTCCTGAAGGAACGATATTTGCAGGGAGTCGTCTCCCGGAAAGACCTGTTGAAAGTGGCTATCGGCGGTGGAAACATTCACGAAATCCCTGTCAATCTGGCTATGACTCGCCTGCCCAACGTGGTAACGGTCAGCTCCGAGGCGTCCTTATACGATGCTGCGGTGCTGATGATGCGGCATCAGGTCGATTCGCTGCCTGTCATACCGACAAAGTCTGCTGCCGGGACGAATGTAGAAGTTGTCGGTCGCGTCAGCAAGACAACCATTACACGTGCGTTTGTCGAGCTTGGACAGTATCGCGAGGTCTGATACCGATGCCGCAGGCGGCATTACATAGAGGAGGGTTCAGCAGCATGTTGAGCACACCAATCGTCTACATCGTCTCAGACTCGGTCGGGGAAACCGCAGAGTTCGTAGTCCGAGCTGCAGCTAGCCAATTTGACGGTGGGCACGTCGAGCTTCGGCGCGTCTCATACGTTCATGAGAACACCGTTCTCGACGAAGTTGTGCAAAGTGCGAAAGAGGAAAATGCCATTATCGCCTTTACGGTTGTAATTCCCGAACTGCGGGAGTATCTCGTGCAAAAGTCTCGTCAGTTAGGGGTACAGGCTATCGATATCATGGGACCTGTCCTGGATGTGTTTGCACAGGTCCTCGGCAGGCCGCCAGCCCATAAGGCGGGGTTGGTGCACCAACTGGATGAGGATTATTTCAAGCGCGTTGAGGCGATTGAGTTTGCCGTTAAGTACGATGATGGCCGCGACGCCAGAGGGCTTGAACGCGCGGACATTGTGTTAATTGGAGTCTCTCGCACATCCAAAACCCCGCTCTCGATGTACCTCGCTCATCGGGGACTGAAGGTGGCAAACGTACCTCTTGTTCCAGAGGTGTCGCCACCAGAACAGCTTTTCCGACTGCGAGACAAACGCAAGGTCATCGGCCTGACGATTCGGCCGGACAAATTAAATATGATCCGCAAGGAACGCTTAAAATCACTCGGTCTGACCGGGGAGGCGACTTATGCAAGTCACGAACGCATCTTGCTTGAGCTGGAGCACGCGGAATCGGTGATGAAGCGTCTCGGCTGCCCTTGTATCGATGTCAGTGACAAGGCTGTCGAGGAGACCGCCGGTGTGGTCCTCGAGTTCGTAGCCAAAAGGGGGAACGCAAAATGACAACAGTATGGGTGTACGGTTTTGATCAAGCAGCAGAGCCAGACAAGTACGTACTTGGCGGAAAAGGCGCGAACCTTGCAGAGATGACCCGAGTGGGCCTTCCTGTGCCTCCTGGGTTTACCATACCGACATCAGCCTGTCATGCCTATCAAAAAGTAAACCAGCTGACAGAGGAAATGAAACAGCAGGTGATTGACGCCATCGCACGTGTTGAAGAGACTGTCGGCCGCAAGTTCGGCGGAAACCCACCGTTGCTGGTGTCGGTGCGTTCAGGTGCTCCCATCTCCATGCCTGGCATGATGGATACAGTGCTCAACCTCGGTTTGAATGACCACACTGTCGAGGCATTGGCAGAGGAAATGGGCAATCGCAGATTCGCGCTGGATTGCCATCGTCGGTTCATTCAGATGTTTGGTGACGTCGTGCTCGGAATTCACAGCATTCGGTTTGAGCAGATACTCGACGACGTGAAGTCGATTGCCGGTGTGAAGACTGATCAGGAACTCACTGCGGATGATTTGGCGCAAGTTATCAGTCGCTACAAGGTGCTTGTGGAACGAGAGACAGGTGAAGCATTTCCGGAAGACCCGTTCACTCAACTGTTTATGGCCATCGGTGCGGTGTTCTCGTCGTGGGACAATCCACGTGCAAAGGTGTATCGCAAAGTTCATGAGATTCCGGACAGCCTTGGAACCGCGGTCAATGTTCAAACCATGGTGTTTGGGAACCTCGGTGATGATTCCGGTACGGGCGTGGCGTTTACGCGAAATCCGTCCACCGGAGCGCGAGGCGTGTTTGGCGAATACCTCATCAATGCGCAAGGTGAAGATGTGGTGGCAGGGATTCGCACCCCGCAGCCGATTGCCCACTTACGTGATGAAATGCCCGAGGTATATCATCAATTTATTGAATTGTGCAACACTCTTGAGCAGCACTACAAAGACGTGCAGGATATTGAGTTTACCATTCAGCAGGGACACCTCTACTTGTTGCAGACGCGGACAGCTAAGCGCACCGCCGAGGCAGCGGTCAAAATCGCGGTGGCTCTCGTCGAAGAAGGCGTCATCGACAGGGCAACGGCAGTGTCGCGGGTCGATCCGGATCAACTCGATCAACTGCTTCACCCACGCCTCGATCCGAATGCCAAGGTGCAAGTCATCGCAACCGGACTTCCTGCGTCACCGGGCGCCGCATCAGGGGTTATCACCTTTACTGCGGACGATGCCGAGACGAGGGCGCAAAGCGGAGAACGTGTACTTTTGGTACGGGCGGAAACCACACCGGAAGATATCCATGGCATCCTCGCGGCAGAGGGCATTCTGACGAGCCGTGGCGGTATGACGAGTCACGCAGCGGTTGTTGCCCGCGGCATGGGCAAACCCTGTATCTGTGGCTGCGATTCGCTTCAAATTGACACCGTTTCGAAGATGCTTCGAGTTGGCGAGACTGTGCTTCGAGAGGGCGATCTGTTGTCGATTGACGGCGGCACCGGACGAGTGATTGTGGGCGACGTTCCATTGACGCAGCCAGAGTTGTCCGAGGAATTGAACCAATTGCTCGATTGGGCGGATGGGATTCGTCGACTCGGCGTACGTGCGAACGCAGATACGCCAGAGGATGCACTGAAGTCGCGGCAATTTGGCGCTGGCGGGGTCGGACTTTGTCGGACTGAGCACATGTTCATGGCGGCAGACCGAGTGCCTGTTGTGCAACAGATGATCCTCGCTGAGACCCCGATCGACAGACAGGATGCGCTCGACCAGTTGCTGCCGATGCAACAAGGGGATTTCTACGGTATCTTACAGGCGATGGATGGGCTTCCCGTCACCATCCGCCTGCTTGACCCACCGTTACATGAGTTTTTACCCAATCTCGAAAAACTCATCGCCAGAGAAGCGATGCTGCGGGAACGGTCAGCTTGGGATCTGGACAACGAAGAAACGCAGAGCGACCTCAGTGCTGCCACACAGATGTTGCGCCGGGTTCGCGAATTACACGAACAAAACCCAATGCTTGGCCATCGCGGTTGTAGACTCGGGCTGACCCATCCCGAGGTGTACGAAATGCAGGTTCGTGCCATATTCCAGGCGACAGCAGAGCTTCAGCAACACGGGTACACTCCGAAGCCGGAGATTATGATTCCGCTCGTTGGACACGTCGAAGAACTGCATCGAATGCGCAAGATGGTCGAGGAAGTCCGTCAAGCTGTTGAGGGAGAAACCGGATTCTCCATCAATTGCCCTGTAGGCACGATGATTGAAGTGCCAAGGGCAGCACTGACAGCCGCGGAAATTGCCAAGGAGGCGGAATTTTTCTCCTTCGGCACCAATGACTTGACACAGACCACATTTGGTTACAGCCGCGATGATGCGGAAGGAAAATTTCTCCATCAGTACGTGGACGGCGGCATCTTACCACAAAACCCATTCCAGGTTCTCGATGCAGACGGAGTTGGACAGCTCGTGGCGATGGGCACAGAAGGCGGACGGAGGACTCGTCCGAATTTGAAAGTGGGTATTTGCGGTGAGCATGGGGGCGAGAAGCGTTCCATTGCGTTCTGCGACGAGACGGGGCTGGATTACGTCAGCTGTTCTCCGTTCCGAGTTCCGCTCGCTCGGCTTGCGGCAGCGCAGGCTGCCCTAAAGCAAGCGCAGTCCCGCACTAACAGTGTCGCAAGCGTTACTCACTAAAGGTTCGTTTAGACCAGGTGTTATGCGGAGGCAATGTCGACATGACGTTAATATAATCAAGAAATGCGAAGGATGAACGGTTTATCAGTGAAATTCGGGAGACCACGCAAAAGGGTCTCCCGAATGTTTTCAGCCTAGAAAAATTTTCGTGATTTTCTTCATCATAAGGGTTGACAAAAACCCATACACTTGAATGCAAGGAAGATCGTGAGGATAAATTTGGCTGTCCGCGTCGATACTAGAGGTTGTTTCTAAAAAGCAGGAGCAAATCAGGTTAATCGAGCGTTTGTCGAACTATGGCGGCTGGTCTGCACGATTTTCGAAACGAAGGAGGAAAGTGAAGTTCTTTGTAGAATACTTTTCATTAGTAGCGGAACACTCGATTTGTTACCTCTACGCCATCCCATATCTGCAGTAAAAACGGAGCTATGCGCAAGAAGGTGATGGGATGAGGCAAATCCCAGAAGAATTTGTCGAGACGTTACGACAGCGAGTCGATATCATTGACGTCGTTGGAGACTATGTACAACTTCGACGCTCTGGGCGCTCATACGTTGGCTTGTGTCCATTTCACAACGAACGAAGTCCATCCTTCTCGGTTTCACCCGAACGCCAGATGTACTACTGTTTCGGGTGCGGAGCAGGTGGAACTGTGATTCGTTTTGTTATGGACATTGAAGGGTTGACGTTCACTGAAACAGTTGTACGCCTTGCTGAACGAGCTAACGTTCAGCTTCCTGAATCGCTGGAAGAGACGATGCCGTCACAGTCTGAAACGGATCGATACCAAGCGATGAGGGACGCACATGAGCTTGCAGCCAAATATTATAGCTATATTCTAATGAATTCGAGTGCTGGTGTGCAAGCCCTAACGTATTTGGAAAACAGAGGAATTTCAAAAACGACGATGGTTGAGTTTCGGCTGGGGTTCGCTCCGAACACGGAACGACGGCTGGTCGATTTTCTCCGCAAACGAGGATTTGCTTCAGAACTGTTGGTTGACTCGGGCTTGGCTGTGGCTTTGGGCAATCAAGTGGTTGATCGCTTTCGTAACCGTGTCATGATTCCAATTTGTGATGGTCGGGGACAGGTCGTGGCATTCGGCGGCAGGGCGATGCAAAAGGAAGCAAAGCCAAAGTATTTGAACTCACCAGAAACGCCTCTGTTCCATAAGAGCAGCGTTCTGTTTAACCTGCATGCAGCAAAGAGATCCATCCGTCAGACGCAGACTGCAGTCATCTTTGAAGGGTACATGGATGTGATTTCGGCATGGCAAGCGGGTTTGAAGTCTGGTGTTGCCAGTATGGGTACCTCACTTACGGAGGAGCACGTTCGGCTGTTAAAGCGGTATTCGGACCGTCTCACGGTTGCGTATGACGGCGATGAGGCAGGGCAGCGGGCGACGCACAAAGTGCTAAGCCTGGCCCGGGACGCACACTTGGAGTGCCGCGTCGTGCAATTTCCGGAGGGCATGGACCCGGATGACTTCGCCAGGGAGTTCGGGGCGCCAGCGTTCGTCAGACAGTTTCAGGTCCAGGCCCTCACTGAAGTTCAGTTCCTCATTCAGGGACTGCGCAGAGAAGCCAACCTGGAAAGCCCGGCGGGTCGCACGGCTTATATCCGTAAGGCGTTAACAGTACTCGGTGAGCGAGCGTCACCGATCGAGCGTGACGAGGAATTGCAGAAGCTGTCTCAAGAGTTTCACTTGTCCCTCGATGCATTGCATCAGGAGCTCAAAATGCTGGCAAAGGATTCACAACGCCGTACTACACATAAGGTTGTTGCCCAGAACGCTGTTGTTAATCCAAACCTGGTGTCAGCAGATGTGCGGGCAGGAAATCATATTCTCCAAAGTTTATTGCTGTACCCGGAGACCTACGATTGGCTGTTGGAGCACGAAGTGATGGAGTTGCCTTTAGCGCAGCAAACGGCTCTGCTTGCTCGCTTATACGCCTACCGGGCAGAGTGTCCGGAGGGTTCACCAGTGCGATTTGTGGAGACTCTTGAGGATACTGAGTTGCGCAAGCTGGCTGCATCTCTGGCGGTGGGAGATGCCGCTGGGTTCGATCCGGCGTTATTAACTGATTGTGTTCGTTCACTGCGACTGCAGGAACTTGAAAACAGGTACAGAAATAAACTGCAGGAACTCGTAGAGGCACAGCTTGCTGGTGAGAGCGAACATGTGCTGGCGTGTAGACAGGAAGTGGAGGATTTACAAACGGAAATTACTCGACTCAAGACACCGCATGCGTGATCTTTGGTCGGGGTAAAGGAGGCGGGGACGAATGAAAGATGTAACGGAAGAAGCCCGCGAAGAACGTGGACTTACCCTTCAGGATGATAAGGCCGCGCTGACGGCCATTGGCAAGAAGCGGGGTACATTGACATACACAGAGATCGTCAATCGCCTTGCAAAACACGATTTGGATCCCGATCAACTCGATGAGTTTTTCGATCAACTCTCGGAATTGGGCATTGATATCCTGAATGAACGGGATGATGACTCAGATTCGAATGAGGATGAGGAAGGCCCTCAGGACGATGAGCGGATTGACCTGAATGACCTCAGCATGCCACCTGGGGTGAAAATCAGTGACCCGGTTCGGATGTATCTTAAGGAAATCGGGCGTGTGCCGTTGCTCTCTGCGGCTGAAGAAATCGAGCTCGCAAAGCGGATCGAGGACGGAGACGAAGAAGCGAAGCGTCGCCTAGCTGAAGCAAACCTGCGCTTGGTGGTTAGTATTGCAAAAAGGTATGTCGGTCGCGGGATGCTGTTCCTCGACTTGATTCAAGAAGGAAATCTCGGTCTCATCAAGGCTGTTGAGAAATTTGATTATCGTAAAGGCTACAAGTTCAGTACGTATGCAACATGGTGGATCCGCCAGGCTATTACGCGTGCAATCGCTGACCAGGCCCGAACGATTCGTATTCCTGTGCATATGGTTGAGACGATTAACAAACTGATTCGCATCTCAAGGCAATTGCTTCAGGAACTGGGTCGCGAACCAACCGCTGAAGAGATTGCTGCTGAGATGGATCTCAGTCCTGATAAAGTTCGCGAAATCCAAAAGATTGCTCAGGAACCTGTGTCACTCGAGACCCCGATTGGCGAAGAAGACGATTCTCATCTTGGTGACTTTATTCCGGATGATGAAGCTCTTGCACCAGCCGATGCCGCTGCATACGAGTTGCTTAAGGAGCAATTGGAAGATGTTCTCGACACGCTTACCGAGCGGGAAGAGAACGTATTGCGGTTACGCTTTGGACTCGACGATGGCCGTACCCGGACCCTGGAAGAAGTCGGCAAGGTGTTTGGCGTGACGCGTGAACGGATCCGTCAGATTGAAGCAAAGGCGCTGCGTAAGCTCCGCCACCCGAGTCGCAGCAAACGATTGAAGGATTTCCTTGAATAGATTGTGCATTGAATTGGTATTCCCATCAAGAGATATTTGAATCTAATGGTCGACCAGGCATCGCCGCGCCATGCCCGGTTGACCCTCTAACGGAGGGCCTTCGGGCCTTTTTTATTTGTAGTGAATGAGAGGAGAAAATTTACATATTGCGTGGAAGCGTTTTCGCAGCACGCAGATGCAGGTATAATAGAAACTGCAAATATGGAGGAGGGTATACTGTTGAACTTCGAGTTGACAAAAGAGCAAGCCATGATCCAGAGTGCAGTGCGTGAGTTTGCCGAAGCAGAAATCGCACCGCTAGCCGCGCAGTTGGATAAAGAATCTCGGTTCCCTATTGAAGTATTTCAAAAGATGGGCAAGCTCGGTTTTCTCGGCCTTCCCATTCCGGAAGAGTATGGTGGTGCAGGCGCAGACAATATCAGCTATTGCTTGGCTGTTGAGGAAATTGGGCATGCCTGCGGCGGGACAGGCCTGAGCTATGAAGCTCACGTGTCTCTAGCGTGCGTGCCTCTGCTCTTGTACGGGACTGAAGCTCAAAAACAAACATACTTGACGCCGCTGGCGTCTGGAGAAGGCATCGGATCGTTCGGGCTGACGGAGCCAGGCGCTGGGTCGGACGCAGGTGGAACCCGCACGACAGCGGTGTTGGATGGCGACGAGTGGGTTATTAATGGGAACAAGATCTACATTACGAATGGCGGCTATGCAAAGACAGTTGTCTTGACAGCTGTAACAGACAAAGAGAACCGTGGTATCAGTGCGTTCATCGTGCCGACAGATACACCAGGTTTTTCGACTAGCAAGCCTTATGACAAAATGGGTATGCGTGCCTCGAACACCGTTGAGCTCATCTTGGAAAATGTCCGTGTCCCTGCGGAGAACCTGCTTGGGCCTCTGAACGGAGGGTTCAAACAGTTTCTTTCCACCCTCGACGGTGGACGCGTCGCGATTGCTGCTTTGGCAGTAGGCATTGCCCGGTCCGCATTTGAGACCGCCCTCGGCTATGCCAAACAACGTCATCAGTTTGGACAGTCCATTTCGCGTTTCCAGGCTATTCAACATAAGCTCGCCAACATGGCAATGCATATCGATCTCGCTCGTAATGCGGTGTTTAAGGCTGCATGGTTGAAAGACCAAGGTAAACCGTACACTCTTGAGGCGTC
This sequence comes from Paenalicyclobacillus ferrooxydans, assembly GCF_001399675.1. GTDB lineage: Bacteria > Bacillota > Bacilli > Alicyclobacillales > Alicyclobacillaceae > Alicyclobacillus_B > Alicyclobacillus_B ferrooxydans. Next base: position 26,972 of record NZ_LJCO01000108.1, on the reverse strand, counting down.
TTATGCGAAACTGTTCGCTTCAGAGATGTGTACGGACACCTGTAACCAAGCCATTCAAATCCTCGGGGGCAACGGTTACATGAAGGAGTACCCGGTGGAGCGCCATTTGCGTGACGCAAAATTGATTGAAATTGGCGAAGGGACGTCTGAGATTCAGAGACTGGTAATTGCCCGTCAACTCGGCTGCTAAACCAGGCGTCATGAGTTGGACGTTGCAGATGCTGACGCCCGTTTTACGAAGCACTTGCTGACTTCCATCGCTAGTCCCAACTACCATCTCAGCCTGCAGGGAACAGTTCATCACAAGCATGTCTAAATTTCGTTTTACCTCCGTACAATATAGCGGAGCGGGCGGTAAGTCGTCTGCTTACTGTCTACTCCGTCTGTGTCGGGGGTGACGGAGTGCTAACAACCATTCTTATGGTTATCGGAGCCTTGGTCTTGGTGTGCATCGTAGTCATCAAGAGCCTGACAGACTCTGCGAGACTTTTGAAAAAACGAGGTTTACATACGCGTCCGGAGCCAGCCGACGTGGCCATCGTTCTCGGTGCGTATACACGCGGCTACCAACCCGGACGCGTTCTCACGGGGAGGCTGCGTGCGGCGCTTCATCTGTATCGGATTGGGTTTGTTCAGCACTTCATCGTGAGCGGCGGCAAAGGCGAGGACGAAACAGTTTCGGAATCCAGTTCCATGAAGCGTTTTCTGATTCTCAATGGTGTACCTCCGGAAGTTGTCCTGCAAGAGATGACCAGTGTCGATACCTGGGAGAACCTGCGCAATAGTCAGCTCGTCATGAAGCGCAATGGATTTACGTCAGCCATCATTGTAACCAGTGACTATCATTTACCTCGCGCCTTGGCGGTTGCGAAACAGTTGGATATGAATGCAACTGGGTTTGCCTCACCGTCTACCCGAAGGGAATGGCGGTCTGCTGTGCGTGAAGTTTTTGCACGCGCAAAGTACAATGTGAGTGGGCAGTCTGTGTGGCCTGAATAGGGGCATCAGCCGAATATGGCTGTAACAAAGGGGAACGTGTGCTTTGAATGAACAAGTAATCGCGGGGCTGTCTGACAGACTTGCGAAGATTGCAGCATGGGTGCCGCGAGGTGCCCGTGTGCTTGATGTGGGAACCGACCACGCACTTCTGCCGATTTATCTCATCAGGCAAGAGATGGCCGACTTCGTGATTGCTTCAGATGTCGCTAGAGGACCTTACGAAACGGCAAAAAGTCACGTTTTAGAAGCAGGGCTCGCAGGACGCATCGACGTGCGTCTGGCCAGCGGACTAAAAGCCGTCAACCAAGGTGAAGTAGACACGGTTGTCATGGCCGGCATGGGCGGCGCTACGATGGCTGATATTCTGGACGAGGGCGCCGTGATCCTCACCAGTTTAGAGACGCTCATCTTACAGCCGATGAACGGATGGTCGAAGTTGCGGAGAAGCCTGATCCACTATGGATTTGAAATTTCAGACGAGAGAATGATTGAAGAAGGCGGACGAAGTTACCAACTCATCTTGGCCCGACGGTCTACGTCTGCCGCCGCAAATAAGGTGTACGAGCCTTATATCCGTGAGGGATGCGGTTGGTTGGCTCTGGAGTTTGGTCCGATGAACCTGGCACGCCACAACGATGATGTCGTCCTTGGTGTTGTTCAGTCAGCTGCTGTCCATTGGAGAAGTATTGTGCAAAGTCTGTCTGGTGACGCAGGGGGCGCAACAACGGATCGGAAACGTGAACTGATGGGTCAACTGCACGAAATGGAGTCGTGGATCAACCGAACAGGTCGTGGTTCTTGAGGCATCGGATGACTTACCTAGGCGCTCAACGGCCAAAAGGGTGAAGATTTGCAACATCGGTATCGAGGGAGGGGTTTGGTGTCAGTTATTACAGTCGCAGATGTGATACGAGTAATGGACGAGTTTGCTCCACCTGAACTCGCGATGGATGGCGATAAGATAGGGTTGCAGATTGGCCGGCTCGATAAGCCCGTGAGACGGGTGATGGTTGCGCTCGATGCGTATCCTGAGGTTATTGAGGAAGCTGTTGCGATGCAGGCGGATATGCTTGTGACGCACCACGCAATGCTCTTTCGACCCGTTACGTCCATCGACACAGGGAGTGCGCGGGGAAAGGCACTTGCACAGGCAATTACAGCTGATTTGACCGTGTTCAACGCACACACGAACCTGGATATCACGAGTGGCGGAGTGAACGATGTGCTTGTCAGGATGCTCGGACTCAAACGAGTCGATATCCTGGAACGAACGCGCAATGAGCAACTTCGTAAACTGGTCGTGTTTGTTCCCAAAGACAGCCATGCGAAAGTTCTCGACGCTGTTTGCACAGCCGGTGCAGGGCATATTGGCGCATACAGTCATTGCACGTTCAATACACCGGGAATAGGCACGTTTCTTCCTGGGGAAGGAACCAGCCCGTACATTGGACAGGCTGGGACTGTAGAGCATGCTGACGAAGTGCGGCTCGAGACGATTGTGCCTGAGGGGCTTGTTGAGAGAGTTGTACGTGCGATGCTTGATGCGCACCCTTACGAGGAAGTAGCATATGACCTGTACCCGCTTGAACTGATGGGGAAGGCAAGTGGTCTTGGCCGCGTTGGAGACTTGGATACAGAGATGAAGCTCTCTGATTTTGCGGGTATTGTTCGAGACAAACTGGGGCTTAGGCACATTCGGTTCTCGGGGCACCCTGACAGGTTGATTCGACGCATCGCTGTAGTCGGCGGATCTGGTGGCCGATATGCGAAGCAAGCCATTCACAAAAAGGCAGATGTTTTGGTCACGTCAGACTGTGACCACCATACTGTTGCTGAAGCTCTACATGACGGATTGTCCATCATTGACGGAACGCACGCTGCCCTCGAGGTTCCTGTCCTTACGGAAGCAGCCAGATGGATTCGAGAACAAACAGGCGTAGAAGTCATTGAAACAACGGTCCAGGAGGACCCCTTCCGATGGATTTAGAAACTGGGCCTAAAAAAGACTGGGCTTGAAACGTACAGTCTTTGGAATCTGCAGTGACAGGAATGTAAACACACTGCTCGTGTTCCAATCTAAGAGTTTGTGTCACATCGAAGAGCATTTTGTGCATAAACTTCCAAGGGAATCACAGAGTTCCAGTACATACAGCCTTTATAGGTTGAGTGCACCTCACGAATGGGATATACTCATTGGTGCTGATTCGATGTTGGAAAGTAAGCTGGGCAATTGCCGGTGCAGTGCCGAAAGGCCGCACGGGAGGAAAGTCCGAGCTCCATAGGGCAGGGTGCCGGATAACGTCCGGCGGGAGCAATCCTAGGGATAGTGCCACAGAAATGTAGACCGCCGATGGCGTGAGCTCGTCTCACGCACAGGCAAGGATGCAACGGTGCGGTAAGAGCGCACCAGCAGTCTGGAGACAGGCTGGCTAGGTAAACCCCACCTGGAGCAAGACCGGATAGGAGCGCGCATGTGGCTGCCCGTCACGCGCTCGGGTAGGTCGCTTGAGCTGGCTGGCAACAGTCCGCCTAGATAGATAATTGCCGCTCCAACGTGCGAGGCATGGGGGTGCCGCGTGTGGTGAATGCCACATACGGGCGCGTAGATGCCGATTGCAGCACAGGAGAACAGAACTCGGCTTACAGGCTTGCTTTCCAACTCAGTTACATACCCTTCGGGGTTACCGCATCATTGTCAGGGCACAAGCCCGAGATGGTGCGGTTTTTTAATACTCTCAACATGTATACCCATATGGGGTATTGAGTCGTGCTTGCTGCCTGATACCGCCGCTCTCACGAAATCCACCTAACATCTACCAATTCTATAACTCTACTGCGCCCCTTTCTTTGCCGTGCCCACAGGTAGAATCGGTCATATTGTTCACGCAGTCGCTACTAACAAATAACCAACCTGTGATTTCTGTTTTACATGGGTGTATTACCACATTGTGTGGAAGGGAAAAGTATACTCAGGTGGTACCAATGTGGGAAGGTGGTGAAACCACCGTTGCTTCTTTTATTGGTGACAGTCGCCACGTTCATCGCAACAATCGTAGTGATGCCTAAACGAATAACTTGGATTCAAATGTATTCAACTGGGTGGTTCGCAATAGCCTTTGCCTGTCTTGTTGATACATATCTTGACCGTAAGCTTAAACTTTATGGTTTTTTGGTACAGGTGTAATTGGTTGGGAAACACTGGTTTTTTATCTTGGGTTGTACCCATTGTACAACGCAATCTTCCTTAACTTTTTCCCTACGTCAAAGTTGTGGAAACAATTATTATATATTCCGGGAAACGACGCATTCCTACTGTGTTATGAATCGGCAACTGTTCATATTGGCGTTCTGTTCTATCGCAATTGGAGTCTTATGTACTCTGGTTTTGCTTATCCGTTTATTTTACTAATTTTGTACGGGAATTGGAAAATTACGAAACGTTTTGTAAACAATTCGAGACGAGGCTGACTGTGGTTCTGGCAACGACCTATGACCGAAGCCGATAAGACAGGAAAAGACCCACGGTTGGATAGATTTACATACAAATTTTAGGGTGTGTTAGACATGTTTCACTTGATTGCGTCTGTAATTTGGATACTTATAGCGTGGCGATGGGGAGACTGGCGCAACTGGAGGAACTATCAGTCCACAATCCTTTATTTGATTACGTGTGACTTGGTGTACAACTTAATGACTTATAAATACACCTTGTGGGTATACACTCCAGCGTTCCCATTACCCAATGATACTGGCGTGAGTCTGTTAGTTATGTTCGTGATTTACCCATGTACACTTTTAATTTACCTTCCACATTATCCCAAAGGTTGGTGGCAAATCCTCTACATTCTTTTGTGGGCAGGCATATGGTCATGTGTCGAATGGGTTCTGACGTATCTTCATTTACTCCTTTACCAACATGGGTGGATATTTGGGTATTCAGTTGCGTTTGATATCGTTGCATTTTCGATGCTGCGGTTACATTACAAAAAGCCACTTCTAACGTATGCCTTGTCACTATTCGCGACGATTGCGCTGGTACTGATGTTTCATGTCCCAGTAAGTTCGATGAAATGAACCCACACATAGACTGTTAATAACAAAAGAGGCCAATCACAAAAAGCCGACTGTCCCAAAGTCAAAACTGCTTTAGCTATTTAAGCGTCAAGGCCAACGTTATCGATACTTTATCGAGCATCTGCTAAATCAAGCTGAAACTTCTTGCAGATATAGTTCGCTCAGAACACGTTCATGTCTACCAAGAGGGAAGTCCTGAAATTGAACGCCACTTGGCATTTCGGGATTATCTGCGAACCCACGTAGATGCAGTGAAAGCATACGGGGGTTTGAAACGACGGCTGGCAGAGCGGTTTCCATACGATGTTGAATCGTATATAGCCGGCAAGGACGGGCTGGTAAAAGATATTGAACAACGGGCGCTGATCTGGTATCAGGACCAACACCGAACCTAGTTCATGCGGTCTTTGAGAAGATTTTTTACGAACGATGATTTATTGTAGGTTTAGAAGTCTTTTCGAGGAGGATATGCATGACGAGACTAAAGAGCGTGGGGCAAGTTTCGGTCAGAGTAAACGACTTGAACAGGGCAGTTCAGTTCTATCGAGATATATTGGAACTAGAATTTGTATGGGAAACGAATCGCATGGCATTTTTCATGTGCGGAGATGTACGTCTCATGCTCAGTGTTCCAGAGAAGCCTGAATTTGACCATCCTGGTTCCGTAGTTTATTACACGGTTGATGATGTCCAGGAAGCGTACAACGAATTGCAGTTAAAAGGCGTGGAATTCCATGGCACGCCCCACGAGATAGGGAAGTTGGGAGATATCACGGTGTATATGGCATTTTTCACTGACTCTGAAGGCAACACTGTTGCGATTCAGGAGGAAAGGCCCACCGAATAAGAGTGGCGTGCCATTCGGGGATTGGGGCACCAGTGGCAAATCATAATTCACAGCCTCGAGATGGTCTCTGGTGTCTCCTCTGGTTCAAGGTTTTGTGTACTGAAGCAATCCACACTTTCACGAATGAACTTCCAAGACCCACTAACAAATCTAAACACCTGTACAAACATACATCATCTGCAGTCTTTTTGCCTTCCCGTTCAATGTCCGAGACCCCAAACATGGCTCCTTGCAATTCACTCTATTTATCGTAAACGTGATCAGGTAAACTTTACCTATCAGTGATAACGGATGCAAGGCTATACGTGCGTGAAAGTTTGACTAGGAGGAACCGCCGACAGTTAGACTGGGTTTATGTGGTGGAAGGTGTTAAACGGTTCTCCAGTAAAATGTATGGTCTGATATTCACCTATGTGTGGGGCCTTGACTTGCAAAATGACTGGGCGTACGTGGATAGAATTTGTAGCACGTTTGAAGACAGAGGTGGACAGGTGTATCTTGTGGAGCTTGAAGCCGACTTGGAAGTGAGGCTTGAGCGTAACAAGACTCCCCATCCGCTTGAACACAAACCTTCAAAGCGAGATGTCAAACGTTCGGAGCACGACCTGAAATTGACCGCTGAAAAACACAGACTGAATTCCGTAGATGGCGAAATCACCAGAGAGAACCTACATTAGGATAAACAACACACATATGAGCCCACAAGCAGTTGCAAAGACCATTAAAAACACGTTTAACCTATAGCAAAGTTGTTGTCAGTAGGAGACACGTAGCCGTGAAACCGGAGGTGACGTATGACAAAATCAACGTGTAGCTTTCGGTGGATTGGGTCTGATGAACCCCACCTTGACGATCCGTTAGTGTACTCCCAAGGGCGAGTGCACATTGGCGTCTATGGCGGTAACACCAATGCTGGTGCGGATAAAAATGAAGATGGGGCTTTGGCTTGGTCTGACGAAAGTGGAGAATGGGAATTCGCCATGATCATCGATGGACACAATTCTTCTGAAAGTGTGCGTCTTCTAGTGGATGAGATAGAGGCTCACCAGAGCGAGATCGAAGGGATTCTGTGCAACCCAGTCTCGCAAATGTTCAAGTACCTGCAACAGTACGTAGTCAATCTTTTGGCTTCGATACACACCACATCTGTTCGGGGAGAAAGCTCATGTCTCGTTGTGGCACGAAAAGGCTGCTATCTTACGTCAACCGATTTTCGCAATCGACGAGTGACCTTGGAGGGGATCGAGAGATGGAGATGAAGCGTCTATATGTAGTACGCCACTGCTCGGCTGAAGGTCAGGAGCCCGATGCTCTCCTGACGTGGGAAGGCCGAAAACAAGCTGAACGCCTGTCAGATTTTTTCAAGGACAAAAAGATAGATTCAATCATCTCGAGTCCCTATGTGCGAGCGATAACAAGCATCGAGCCACTAGCAGAAGCTCTCAGTCTGCAGGTGTATGATGATCCTCGATTGTCCGAAAGGGTTTTGAGTTCGGAGCCATTGGACAACTGGTTAGACTGCCTGGAACAAACATTTATGGATTTTAAGCTGTCGTATGATGGGGGAGAAACCAGCGCGCAAGCGATGGACCGGGCCACGCAGGTGGTGAATGAAGTCCTGGCGCGGGATCATCGTAACGTTGTGCTCGTAACGCATGGGAATTTAATGACGCTCCTGTTGAGACACTTTGATGAACGATTCGGGTTTCAAGAATGGGCAACGCTTACCAATCCGGATGTGTATCGGGTTACTGTCAACGAATCGGAAACGATTTTAGAGCGATTGTGGAAATAATGCAACGAGCACAGGGAGGTGAATCTATGTGGGAGAGGGTGTTTGTCCCAACGGATCGTGGGACGTTCGAAGTATTTGTGCGGGGGGCAGGAAAACCGCTGGCCGTCACGCATCTATACTCCGAATTCAACGAGACCGGCGACCGCTTCGCGAATACGATGGTGCCACATAGAAAAACTATTATCGTGAATTTGAGGGAGGCAGGCCGCTCTCCAAAGGCCGACAATCCAACGGATCTGGACATGGAAGAAACGGTAGAGGATTTGGAGGCAATTCGAAAATCACTCGGGTTTCAGATATGGGATTTCGCTGGCCATTCAACCGGTGGCATGTTGGGCCTCATGTATGCGGTGCGACATCAGGAATCCCTTTCATCCCTAATTATCGTAGGAGCTGCCGCGTCCAAGGATTATGCAGGCCAGGCTGATTGTATCTACAATCCGGAACATCCGCTGTATGAGCGTATGCAAGAGTTGCGGCGTCTACAGTTGCGGATAGATATCAGTATAGAGCAAATGCAAACGTATGGTCAGGAGACAACGAAATTGTCGCTCTTCAAGCCAGAGAACTACTCCCAGTATTTTTCAGGCAACGTCCGCAAGAGCGTGGCACCTGTCAGACTGGCCCATTTCTCAAGACATGATTTTCCAAAATTTGATTTGACGGGTGAGTTGCCAAACGTCCGTACCCGTACCTTGGTGATGTGTGGCAGGCATGATGTGCAGTGCCCGATCCGGTGTTCCGAAGAAATCAGTGACCTCATGCCAAACTCTGAGATGACCGTGTTTGAGGAAAGTAATCACTACCCATTTCTCGAGGAATCCGACAAATTTGCAGACACATTGGGGGCCTTCCTCAAACCCAAAGATGGGGTGACGATATGAGCTCAACGGATACGCAGTTTCATGAATTTTGTGAGACATGTGAGCATTCGGTATGACAAACATCCGTATCTTGACAGCCATGGATGCAGCCACATATCGAGATCTTCGAATTCAAGCACTAAGAACGAATCCAGAGGCGTTCGCAATCACATACGAGGACTATCTATTGAAGTCCATCGAGCAGGTGGCATCTCAGCTTGAGCCAGATGCTGACCATTTCACGCTCGGCGCATTCATCGAAGACAGGTATGATAACCTTGTCGGGACCGCAACGCTTGTACGGGAGCACTCACCCAAGATGCGCCACATTGGCAACGTTGTCGCCATGTATGTAGCGCCAGATGCTCGCCGGCAGGGTGTCGGTCGGGACTTGCTAACGGAGGTAGTTTGCAGGGCCAGGCAACTTGACGGCTTGGAACAACTAAGGCTGAGTGTCAACCGAGACAACGACGCAGCGATTTCCCTTTACCAGTCGGTTGGATTTCAGACCTATGGAATCGAGCCGAATGCGCTCAAATCAGCAACGGGATCATGGGATGAAGTACATATGATCTTGCTGCTGAGAGGAGAAGGGTACGCTTTGTTCTCCGAAACGAAGGGCTTCAGCCACGTGACCATCAACGTAGCGAATTTGAACCGATCTCTTCAATTTTACAGTGGGATGCTTGGCATGAAGCTTGTTCATCAAGGTCGGCGGGACGCCTACCTGGAGTGGGGCATGGCGTGGATCTGCTTACAAGAGCGAGCAGAGTTGGCAATACAGCAACGCCAACTCGGTGTCGACCATGTGGCTCTATCCATCGCCGAAGACGGATTTCATGCGATGGTAGAAGTTCTGCGGACAGGCAACACCGCGATTGTACGAGGTCCCGTTGAACGGGGAGGCGGCTGGACCGTCAACTTTCTCGATCCCGACGGCACGCAGCTTGAGTATTACACGGGCACCCTTGCACAACGAATGAAGGTCTGGAAATGAGCGATACAACACAGCAGACGAAGCCAGTAGCGAAGGTTCTCCACAATGCTGAAGGAGGACTCTTGGAGTTGACGATAGGCATGAACAGGCGTTATGGATCACCGCTCAGAAGTACTTTAATTGCTTACACGGTTGCTGCTTTTGGCTTATCAGCACTTGCGTTCTTTGTGGTTTTCCCATTTTCGGAGGGATTACTTTCAAATTCATCACTCAATCCAAATGGCGACTTATATTCCTTGCTTAGTGAGATTCCTCAATATTCTATTTACGCGCTGTTCACTGCGATGTTTTATTTCATGGTTGCAAAACCGTTTCGACTTCGTCCCGTGTTCGGCTATGCGCGTGGGACTTTACGATTGGTTGCTATTTGTAGCTGCCTAGCCATATCGTTTTCAGTCATGTCTCCGTTTAACATCATATTAACAGCTAGGTATGGGATTGGACTTTTAACCTTTTTTATAACGGCGATGTCAGAGGAGTGGGTTTTCAGGGGAATTTTGATACGGGTACTGAAAGAAAAGGTCGGGATTGTATGGGCTATTGTCATTTCAGCATTTATGTTTGCGCTGTTTCATTGGGCGGAAATTGCATTTGTTAGCGCACAAGCACCTTTTTCACAGGGGTTCTTTGTTGCAATGGGACAGGACTTTCTCTTCGGTTTGACACTTGGCGTAATCGCATGGCGTTGTCGTTCACTCCTTTGGGTAGGCTTTCTCCATTGTTTCATGGATTTTCATCCATTTGAGGCACCAGGTAGAGGGTGGATGCTCATGCTCCATTTGTCATGGTTGATGCCTGGCGAAATTCAAATCTTCTGCATTGGGATTCTAGGTGCGGAAGTTATCAGAGTCTGTTCTCGTCTGACGAAAAAGCGTTCAGGCAATCCTAAGATGAAAAATAACGATGTGAATGCATAACAATCAATCCTAAAACGTGGGTCACTGACGCAGAATTCTGTAACATTCAGGCAAGAACTAAGACCGACCGGCGCGTTATTGATGTAGAGGACAATAAGTTGTTGGAATTTAGGTATCAATACAATGGGGAATATGTATCCACCGTAAAACTTGACTCGATCAAGAAGTCATATGAAGATGTTGACGAAAGTTTCGACGGCGTAGAGATATCTGATTAGAATATCCCGCCTGGTCAGATTTGTGAGGGTATTTTGTTCCGAAATTATACGTAATGTACCAGCCGTTGGATGGATAACTTATGGACGAACCAACAATCAGCGTCCGACAAATGTTGTATTTTTCAATGACAAGGAGAGCCATAGATGCTTTTCGTTGCGACCGTCTGATTGCTCTTTATTATTTGATTTCTTGACGGAATTGACAGCGAATTGCATCATAAGTTTGATATTGCATTTCGGGGAGGTATTCATCGGCATGGCGGCTCACGTCTGCTACTTGTAACCCAAGCGAGTTGCGCGGAACTTTATGCGTAAAAACTTGGTACGACGCAGACGGGATACGTATGTCTTTTTCCGTGGATATCCCTTTTATACACCATTCACATTTCAAGGACATGCAAGTCTCGTCCGGGTTGCTTGCCCCAACAGAATACGTACACTTCGACACCGTGCAATGATTTTAGTGGAGAAGCGGTACGCACCTATTCCTTGATTTTCCCCAAGGAAGTTGGGTTTTGTGACGCAACGTCAACTTTCAGAGATAACCAACGTTTCGCCTTGGAGAATCCGCAGGAGCTTTCTGTCCTGTTGGTCTTACTTTGCATAGGAGTGCGTTGGTCCTTGGATTGTATCTGAATGGGAATCTGCGTCCGTATCACAGGAGGTTTATCCTGTGATTTTTCTATTTTAGGAGGCAGACGTACGATGGAAAAATTTATATGCCCACACCAATTCAATTACATCCGAGTTCAATTAAATCAGTTGCTTCAGACCGTTTATTTCGCAGGTGATTACAGAGTCTATGCAGCTCACAGACTGGGCGTTCGGGACAATGTACTATCCATGTTTCCGCAGTTGGGTCCGTCAGAAATCAGACTGTTTGACGGAATGGAAGACGTAAAGGGGCAAAGCGAGATCGGTGAGTTCATGCAGCGTCTCGAACCGTACGTTATTCCATTTCCGGTGCTTGAACCAGACAATCTCCGTAAACTGTTTCCGAAAGTCAAAAAGCTTCCGCTTCCGGATTTAGCGGAAGTCAACTGGAGTAAGTTATCCTATTTTGGCTGGCGTGACATTGCCACGAATACTCTGTTTGTGGTGACCCGACATAATGGGAAGTTGATCGGTATCCGAAACAGGATTACGTCTTTGAACCGTCCTGGAGTTTGCTGTGTGTGCAATCATAGCGGGCAGGACGTAGGTTTGGTTACCACCGTAGCAAAAGCGTCCAACTACACGACTGTTGGAAACCACATGTGTCTAAATACTATCACCTGCAACGCGGCGATGACCTCGCTTAAAGGTCTTGTATTTTTTGTAGAACAGGCGCAGCGACAACGTTAAATTATTAGAAGTGAGACTCCCATATGTTTATCCACGATTTATAGCAGTCCAGAGCGTGTAGCGTAACTTAGGGCGTCCCAAAGCGCCCTAAGTTACAATTCCGTATATACGTGCAACGGTCGGAATACACGCATTGCTGCACAATAAGGCAGGTTTGTTTGATACCACCTCAACCCATAAACTGTATAATGCCATCTCTTGAATTTGTCGATCACGCTTTTGCCTTATTGTAACCTCTATACTGGAGCACATGTCCAAAACTATGTTCTTTGGTCCGTGAATGAATATGCAGTGTGGGTCTCGACGCTCGTATTGCAGAAACGATTGTGGATTGACCGTTCAACCCAAACTCCCCAGGAGACAGTGGATGAAATTCTTCGTCGTGCTTGGACTGAGGAAAAGGTTGAAACGTAGGGATGATCTCTCACTAAGCAGGCTTGAGTTCAGCCGTATGAGGAATCGTGCGTGTATGATTATTCCCCTGCCCTTCACCTTTTATGACGGTCCAAAAGCCATCGATACACCACAGATCTTCAACATCCTTTCTTGCAAACATGTCGATGCGACATTCTCTGGCTTGATGTCTGGACACTTCCAGTAACTTCTTACGTGCTGTCTTGGTGCCGACGAAGATTTTGTCCGTGACAAAGGTTAGTCCATGGCCTTTGCGACTTAATCGCCTCAGCACATCCCCAAACGTTGTTCCCGAGAAATCTTCAACATCGAATCGCGTATCTGAAGTGCTCACTGCCTGGACAGCAATTCCGACGCTCCCTGTGTCTTGTATCCGTAAAACGACAGCCATGTTAAGCCCACCACAACTATGCAATTCAGCATGGCAGTCAATGTGCAGGCATTTTTATGTTGTGATCCAATTTTTTCATTGCAAACTTATGTAACCTTTATGCGTTGACGACGTCTATCTCGATGTGACAAGCAAGACACAAATGAACATGCGCATGGTTTCCGATGCAGTTCCAAAACAAGAGGAGAGTGCTTTGATGAAACTCAATAGATACGCGGTATCAGGTCTGGTTCTGGCAGGTGTCACTCTGGCGTCCGGGCTGGCGGCGGTCCCGGCAATGGCGGCAATACAGTCTGGGAACACGATGGCTGCCACGCACATTTATCTTAATGGACAAAATGTCTCAAATCCTGAACATGTGATCGCAAAAGACCCTTGGGGCGGATCGAAAACAACATGGGTCCCAGTTTACTACCTGCAACAGGTGCTCACGAAGGCAGGTTTTCAAACCAGTTGGAACGGAACTTCGCTAACGTTTGTAAGTGACCCATCCGGATGGGTCACAGGCGCTGCCCTTGGGAATCCGGAGGCGCAACCGCTTACTGCTCCAAAAGGTCAAATGCAAGTCACATTGGTAAGCGGAAGCGCCCCGTCCATGAACATTCCGAAGCTCGTCGCGAAGGACCCGGCATCGGGCGTTAAAACAACGTACGTACCGATTTATTACATCGACCAGGTTCTCAACCAGTACTGGATGATGCATGCAACATGGAATGGGTCCGATTGGCAGATGGTGACCCAACAGAACAGCCCAATCACTGAGCAGTCCTATCCAACTTCATCAGAAGCACTGAATGCGGTCACGACTATCGAGAGCAACTTCAGTTTCATGAAATTCAACGCCAGTTCGGTCAATCTGGGTGACGGCATCACCGCGCAATCCGACGTGAGCACAGGCAAACAGGGTAATAATGGATTGCAGTGGCACGAAGGGAATTGGACCATCGATGTGCTCTATTATACAAACAACGAGGATGGAGAACAGGTTGCGAAGAACGTCGTCTCGTACTTGCATACGCACATGCTTCCGGCACCGAGGACCAAAGGCGTGATTGTTGTCGAAAGCACAAACTCGAACGTATCTGCACTGACCGGTGATACAACGATTGCCTGGCAGGAAGGCAACAAAGTGTACCAACTGCAAAGACCTGGTGACCCAGTTAGGGCACTAGAGGCTGTAGTTAACAGCAATAAATAAGCAAAAAGATAACCACCCCCTAGATTGGCTGGTGACCGCAGGGGGTGGTTCTTCTGTTTATAAGGGATTTACCGAAGGTTGAGATTAAATACTCTGCATGCATGTACAACAAATCAACCTCGTTGTCGGAATGGTACCGAGAATTGACCTGTACGCGGTCATTGCGGCGCTCTTGCTTGGGTTGTATATCGCAATCTGGGTTTTCGTTTCTCCCAGCGAGTGTTCATGCCGCGTTTCAAGGCGCCGACCCGAACTCTCCCATTACAGCGGGATCGACTGTGTTCGACGTCATGGTGAGGTGATTGTCTTCTACCTCAACGGGCCGACTCATCCATCAGCACGTGGAGGTGTAACCGGATGGCAGAAGACTTTAAAACCTCGACGTATCATTAGGTTGACAGTTGGCATATGTCATCCATCATCCATATCATGGACCTCGGTCTATGCCAAATTATCTATTGGAAGGGGGATACTGTGACTCCACAAGAGAAGGACTGGGCTATGGCTTGCCACCTGGCAGCCTTTGCAGGGTGGATTGTCCCATTGGGTTGGGTTCTTTGACCCTTGATTGTCTGGCTGATCAAGAGGAATCAATCCCCGTTTGTTGACGAGCAGGGTAAAGAGTCGCTCAATTTCCAGATATCACTGCTGCTTTATGCAATTATTGCTGGTCTGTTGTGCCTCATCTTGATTGGATTTCTCCTACTCTTTACGCTAGCCGTCTTTCAGATAGTGCTTGTCATCATTGCCACAGTCAGAGTTTATAATGGGGAACATTACCGATATCCTCTGACGATTCGTTTCATTCGCTGATCCGGTATGGGATTGACCTGGCTCACGAGTGCATATTCACTATGCGGGCAGCAGAAAACTGCTATAGAATCGATGGAGACTGATGGTACTCTGGGGATATCGCTATTCAAAAATCGGGGGTGTCATTTACTGTGATGCAAGCATTTGCTCCTCTTATCATAATCGCATTAGTTGCTGTTGTGATGGTTTATTTTAACAAAAAAGTTCACTTTGATTGCCCAATTTGCGGTTGTGCTTTTAAGGTTTCGGGTTTGACGTTCGCATTTGCCCCACACCGGATGGGTGCCCGTTTAATCACGTGTCCAAATTGTGGCAGCCGTGAGATGATGACCCCGATACCTGACCGTAAAGAATGACGGTGTAAGGGTACTTCGTGATTGGATCGATGGGAACACAATGTAATGGACCAGGCGCAACGGCGGTGAATGAATATGCAGTGCCTTTATCGTTGTTGTTGTAGGGCTCTTGGGCAGTAGAACTGAATAACGCTCTATGAGCTGAGGAAGGTGGTTGTCTTCATGAGGAGAAGAGTATGGACTTTAAGCTTAGGATTGCTAGCGGTCATCCTATGCGGCATTGTAGTCTGGCACATTCATCGTGTCTATTATTTCAATCCATTCACATTCAAGCAAGATGATGTAACGACTGCGTCTTGGAATGTTTATAAAACCCCCATGGAAATGGACATTGTTTACCAGCCAGTACATGGAACGCAAACTCGATACACAACCGAAAATAGGTCAGAAATAAACTACGTTTTAACTCAGCTAAGAGAAGGAAAACCAATGTCCTACAAGCCCATCATCGGTCTCTCAACTGGGCAGATATGGATTCAATTTCGGAATCCTGTGAACCAAAATGATTATGTAGATGCTATACTTCGTCAAAATATGAAAGTTGCTCTGCTTGCTCAGCAAAATCCCATCACAGTGACAAGTGGACTTAAAAGGTTTGTTGAAGCAAAGAAGAACAGTGCCAAGACTATGTAAAAACAGCAACTTCTTGAACATACGGGGGCGCATGTCTCATAAGCCACTGTTCAAGAATTCTGCATGAAAATGCAGTGTTCAGTAAGTACGCTTTACGGGGCCAAAGGGCAGGTTGGTTTAGTAAATATTATCCAATGACACCTTCATTATATAGTTTTTATTATCAGATTTTCAGATTGTTTTTTCCATCATTTGTACTGTACTCTCTTAGTGATTGGGGTTTACGGAGAGGTGGGCGATGTCTTGGATCAAGGTAAAGTGATGTGGGAAAAACACTTCAAAAATGTTCATCGATTGACACGGACGTATTTTCCATGGGTTCAAGAATACGTACCCCAACTAAAGCAAGCGAACATGCATCGGATACTCGACATTGGGTGCGGAACTGGCGCGCAAACTCAATTCCTTGTTGAATCTGGATTTGACGTAACAGGGACGGACTACGCTCAGACCGCTATTGAATTAGCTAAACAAGAGGTCTCAAAAGGACATTTTTTACAGTGGGATACGCGTCAACCGTTTCCCTTCCCGGATGAAGAGTTTGACATGGTTCTTGCAAGCCTTTCCTTGCACTATTTTGACCCGCGAACACTCAGTAACATCATGACTGAGATTTCGCGATTACTCCGTCAGAACGGCTTATTTCTCTTCAGGCTAAATTCAATTCACGACCCGCATGTGATGGCACCACAAACAATTGAACGATACTATTTTTCTCTTGATGATTGCCGTCAACTACTGTGTGGATGGACGGAAATTGAGCTTAAGGAGCACCAGGTCGAACACTACAGTGAACCAAAAGTCGTTTGCGAAGGTTTGTATCAGAAGTTCCAACCGTAACTACTCTCTAGTGTTCGATCAAAGGAAATGACATCTTTTTGAGAACTCATTGTACCTAGAAAGCAGACGCGGTCCTTCAACATACTGCGGTGGGGTATCTGTCCATACGTACCCTTGTTGAGTGTATTAATATGCAATGGTGGGGCTGAACCCCTGTTGAACTTGGGCAGTAGAGCGACGGAAAGAGACGCATTCAAGCCTCGACATTGACAGAAATGGGGTACGTATGAGTGAACTTCTGGCGTGGTGCAGCCGCCTGCTGCTTGAATGAAAATCACCAAGTCCTGATGGTGTTCCAAGGCAAACCTGATGAGGAACCCAAATGGTCTGTTCCATCTGGTGGAGTTGAGCCAGGAGAAACTTTTGAAGAGTGTTGTGCTCGGGAAGTGTGGGAGGAGACTGGGTATAGGGTTCATGTTGGTAAAGAGCTCTTTGAAAAGCGAGGACAGTCGTACGGGTGGAATGTTGAAGTGCATTATTTTCAAGCCACCGTTTTCGCAGGAAATGCGTGCATCCAAGACCCCGATGGACTAATTCATCAGGTTGCATGGAAATCTTGGAATGACCTCATGACGTTGAACTTGGCATTTCCGGAAGATAGAGAGTTCCTACTCCAATTGACTAACAGCGAAACCTAAGCACATCTGAGTATTGGATAAGTATGCAACCTTCCTTACCGTGTGCTTATGTCAGTTTCGGGCAGAAGAGTACAATAACGATTGAGGTGGTGATGGATTATGACGTACGACTTTGCATTACAAAAATGCATATTAGGTGCGTTCCAACACGAAGCAAACACCATCCTCCACGTAGAAAACTGGCTGATGCATAATGGATTTCGCCTATCCCGTGTTGAGATTCGCCAAATGCTAAGTGACCTGTTGCGACAAGGTGCAATCAAAATAATTGATTCCCCTGACAACGTTACATTCGAAAACAGCGATGACCTATTGCTTGAGGACTTTTGGTTCGACATTACGGAATCGGGTAGAGACCAGTTCGGGTACAGTGACCAATCTTGGCGAAAGTTTTTACAGGACTAACGGGCAGCATAGTTTAAGAAGGATTACGACTACAGCGAGGTTGAGCATTTTGGAACTCTTCCATTCCAGCAATCATTCTTCTCTCGACAACTTGTATTTTCATGATGCTGAACTTGGAGATATTCGAGTCTCCTATAAGGATAACCAGGTTGTCGTGTACCTCCACGATGTACGGATCGAACAAGAAAGTAAGAGCGAAGTCGAATTAACCTTTTCAGGCGTTACTGAACTGCACGTACCCATAAATGAGCCGTGGGGCGGAGGATATTACTGTGTGTCGCTGACTACTGAACAAGACGGGAAGTTGAAGACGGAGCAATTTAGAACAAAACTCCTCCTCAACTCAGGGGACGAAATAAACATTGTTGCAACACAGGTTCAACTCAATTCAAGTCAAAAATCTTCCTGAATTAACGGGCAGGTTTGTTTGATAAGCACTCCAGGGACTGCGTTTTTATCCACAATCTCATGGTTGAAGAGAGTGGGAGTTACCTGGTGCCTATCTGGTGTGGACAGGACAGCGGAACCATGGTTCTGGGGTTTTTGGTCGTGGGGTAGCTAATCACTGTCTGGTTCCATAAAGATAAATGATCGGTGACACTGGGCTAAGGCTGGGCAAACATTGTGTCGGTTGTGAGGAGACAGTATAGCAAATCTTTGTAGTCAATCTGCTCTCGGTAGTAAGGCACAAGGGTTACGAGAGAGATTACCTGAGTGAGTGATTCAATGATTTGGCAAACTAGGCAGTAACATTGGTAAGTGTATCAAGATGAAGATGATAATCGACATAAACCTTGAGGTTATCCCACCGGTACAGCCATTCTTCTTCAGTCATCGGTGGTGAAAATGGATGGAGGGTTAGTGTTCCGAGTTGAAGAGGGTCGAGTCTCTGTTGCTGAAGAGAGGTCAATAGTTGCGTCGTATGACGTTGCAAATATGACTCGACTTCGGCGTTAAGGGAGTCGAGTTCATTAGCGTTCGTTAAGTTCTTAGTTCCATTGTACTCCTGAATTCTCCCGTAGAGGTCAACTCTAATGGAAATTTGAGAGCGATTCTGATTCAAATTCGTTTGAACATGCGAACGTACATGACCTAAAGCGATGGACAACTCGGGGAGGATTATCGTGGAAATTCTGCTATCGCGTTGGACCAGTTGGAATAGCTCATCATCCGTTTGCGACAAACTAGTAAACAATTTATCGTGACTGAACACGGCAGTTCCTTCATACGTCAAAGTATCGGGTTCAACTTTGAACATGGGAGCAATTGGGCTAGAGAACGGTGAGTATAATTTTTTCGTAAACTCATGCAAATCCACCATACTGATCTCTGACTGTTCCTTGGCGTAATGCCGCAGATCAAGATAGAGGCTGTAGTCAAGGGGCTTTTGTTGCTCGAGTTGTTGTCTTAGAAATCCATCAAAGTCCCCACGTACAACGACGATAAAAAGCCTTGGCGAGATGTCAGGATCTGTCATCATAGTGTTGATGAGATCCCCAATACCCTTTCGTGCGAGTTGTTCATCAATAAACACCATACGAACTTGTCCACTCACCAATTCCTTGTCGTATTTCAGATTGAACCTTTTACCTCCTTGCTCCAATAGATCAGCTTGAACCGTCAGCACTTGCTTTTTTTCGGGAACAATTGGTGGAACCACGGTACTGATACTCAGATGATTGTTTCCGCCTTCCTTGACGGACCAGAGAATCACAGGGGCAATTTCCTCAATTGTATGGGTCCTCACGAAGGGAGTGCACCCTGTGGCAAATAGTACACTGAACCACGTTATCACAATCGTTGTCCATCCCCTACAAAACTTTGTCATTCTGCCACTTTCCTCTTAAGAACATTAGACAACAGCAGAACAACTGGGAGAAAGGTGTATGTAGCAGCCCCTACCCAGATCTGCAGTTTTGTCCATATATTCTCCTCGAATGCTGATTTCCAGAACCATCTATTTACAGCAAGCGTGCCGAGTAAAATGATCAGGAAACTTAGTGAGAAGCCCACTCTGCTAGGGTGCTTATCTGACAGACCGAGGGCGACTCGGGTGGCTCCAAAGAAGCAAAGAAGTAAGATGCCTATAGCAAACACGAAATGGAACATGTGGAAAGAAATCAAAATCAAATCAACCCGCTCGAAGATGGGGGTCTGGATGTATCTAATCATATGTATGACAGGAATATTCAATTTGCTTAAATAGCTAGAGCCAAAAAATAGTATGGATGCAGTGAAAATAACCAAGTACTCCAATGTGGACATAGTGTTTGCAATGGATAATGCTTTAAGCGGATTTTGGGTCTGTTCAAGCCATGGAAGCAAACATATTAAATACTCGGGACCTGAAAAAGATGACCAGATGAACAATAGTGCCTCCCATGATTGTTTGGTCCATGCTGGAGGGATGAGTGGATATAAATCGTGAAGACTAGCAACTGGAGGAAAAAAGAACGGAATATAACCGAATATGACCCAAACTCCGCAGATAAACGCGATCACAACAAAACGTATCGTGTTCTCCATTCCCTTCGACGCAACATACCATCCTGCCAAAATAATGAATCCGATCAGCCATTTCTTATCCATGGTGGGAAACATGAATTTGTGAATGATATGAACATATCCCAGTGTAATGACACTTACTCGCATCAGAATGATAAAAAGCCCCATAAGGGCGAAGATTCGAACTGTAAGCTCACCAAATCGCTCAACGAACTCATGATATCCCCTGGGTCTTGTTGTTGAGGATATCCACTTTGAGAGTAGTGTCAGATTAATCTGTGATAAGACTCCAACAGCTAGAATTGCCCAGAGCATATAGGGGTAGATCAATACGGCTGGCATGATCAACACGAAGTAGAGCATTTGGATACGATTCACAAATAAGGTGACGTATAGACCGCCAAAGGTCGTGGTTTTATCGAACAATGAAAGTGGAGTCATCACGATTTCCTTCCACCCATCCGCCACCTCTGAAGTGGAGCTAGAGATTTTGGACGAGTACTTTGCCACGGAAGAGGGGCACGGATGAAGAGATCGGACCACTCCCGGGCAAAAAAGGGCGCCACGGGTGCGAGATATGGCTGTCGTAATGATGTTAAGGCATTTAAATGAGCGAGGATTACCAGTAAACCCACAGCTATTCCGAAAATACCGAATAGCGCAGCGAGGATGAGAAGTAGGAACTGTAAAACCGTGTTAGATTTTGCCAGTTGGTAATTAGGCACTAAGAACGACGCAATTGCCGAAATGCCGACTAAAACGATGAGCACATTACTTACAAAGCCAGCTGTAACCGCAGCTTCACCGATGACAATTCCCCCAACCACACCCAATGTCTGCCCCGCTTTTGTTGGCATTCGAAGGCTTGCTTCATTTAGGATCTGTAGCGTAACCAACATCAACAATGCTTCCCAAAACGGGCTGAAAGGTAGCCGACTCCTCGATTCCAGTAGCACGCCAAGGATTTGTATAGGCACCACTTGGTAATTATACGTAGTCAACGCTACGTACAGAGGCACCAAGAGTGAAGATAGAAGAAAACTAGCGTACCTGGTAGAGCGGAATAGGCTGGCTACAATCCACCGAAGAAAATAGTCTTCTGGGGACTGAAATAAGTGAAAGAAGGTAATTGGAGCAACTAAGGCAAATGGAGAACCGTCCACCAGGATTACGACCTTGCCAAGTCCTAAAGACCACGAACATTGATCGGGGCGGTCAGTTGAAAGAAACTGAGGAAAAACTGAATGGATGTTGTCATCCATGAATGCTGCAACTTGAGAGTCAGCAAGAAACTGGTCGAAGTCAATGCGTTTGATTTTAGAACGTGCAATTTTTATAAAATTTGGGTTTGTGATGCCTTCCAGATACATCAGTACAATAGATGTATTGCTTAGTGTACCAATCGAAAATTTCTCCGTTTTTAGTGCAACCACTGGCAGTCGACGCCGGATCAGGGTGATGTTTTGATCGAGTTGTTCAGTAAAGCTTTCCTTGGCTCCGTACACAACAGATTCAGTATCAGATGGCTGGACGGAACGTCCCAATGACGTTGGAAGTTTAATCGCCCACCACACGTTTTCAATCATGTCATTCACGAGTACACAACCACTCATCAGGTTTCGTTCAGCCTGTTCTAGGGTGTTGAACTGGCTAACGTTTGCTGATTCAACACACTGGAGAAGAGGAGCAGTCGGACGAGTTTTTAGCGGTTTAATAATAGACTCATTCAATCGTTCTAAATCGACTAATGTTCTTATGTATATAAGTCCAATTTTTCTTGACCCGAAAGCTTCTTGTTTGATGATCTCCGCATCGTCTATGCCGACAAGAATGTCTGTTAGCGATTGTAAGGACAGAATTGCTGCATTATGATGTGCAGCAATTCTATTACCATTGTCTCGTTTGCTCCGCAACTTTGCATCACCTTGGTGGTAAGCTATTTTGTCCTAAATCAGATGGACACGTTGTTTCATATATAAATGCTCAAGAATGTTTCGTTTCCACCACCTATGATTACCGACAGCGCATTATTTATGCATTAATTTATGAATTGGAGATACCGCAGTCGCATCGATGTGTTCCAACACGTGTGAATTTACGATGAGTATGTGAGTGGAGCAAATCGGTTCGACCGTGACGGAGAGGCACTGTTCGTTGCCCGGCAATTGACTCAGATTGTCGGAATATGCGGACTGAATCGAGATCCATATTCACAATTCGGTAACGTGGGTCGAGTTCGCAGGCTATACGTGCAGACTGATTTTCGGAAATATGGTGTCGGCCGACGATTGGTTTCCAACGTTATTATGGAAGCAAGACGGTTGTATACGACCTTGAGCCTAAGAACAGATAATCCAATGGCAGACCAGTTCTATCGAGCGATAGGATTTTCAACGGATCATGAGCCAGATAATGCAACTCACTGGCTTTCACTGAATCCAGAAAGCGATTAATAGTCGTCTCGTGTTAACAGAGGCGATACTGTGGCACAGGATCGTCTGTCATATTGCATGGATATACAGTGGCAGTGCGGCCACTGTTCCGACGCAATCGGGCAGGAGTCTGCAGTAGCGACTCTACCTGTGAAACTGATAGAGATTCTATCTCAATTTCCTTCCGAACGAGGCTGACCCAATGGATAGCGCATTTACTCGACTGGCACCAGCTCGCTACAACTGCAAATCCATTCTTGTCGCAACTGACGTGCACTAGTGAAACATCAATGAACGACGATGGTTCACCCCTATACAAGGTATGGAGAATACCTGTTGGGGAATGAACCAGCCCAGTTTTCTTACATAACGACGCATTTACACTAAACAGGCAATCTGTCGCTAAAAGACAGCACAACAAATATTCTGGAAATAACGAGCCGTTTTGATAGTTCTTTATGGATTGACATTCAGAACACAAACATCCTTGACAAAACTAATATCATTAGTTAAATTGTAAACATCGTTAGCTTTAATTGAACCTAGAAAGACAGAGGTGAATCTGTAATGCGAATGATTAAACAGAGACATTTGTATCAATTGACGTTTCTTCCGAGTGTTTTCCCCGTGAATTGTTATTTCGTGGAGGAAGAGGATGGATTGACACTGATCGATGCCGCGCTTCCGAACAGTGCAGATGGAATTGCAGCTGCCGCTAGGAAGGTGGAAAAAGTAATTCGCCGCATCGTTCTCACCCATGCTCACTCCGACCATATCGGGGCACTGGATAAACTAAAACAAATGTTTCCGGATGTTCCCGTCTATATCTCCCGCCGTGACGCTCGTTTATTGACCGGCGATCGGACGCTTGATCCGAGCGAACCAGGTACCCCTATTAGAGGAGGTGTTCCCAAGCCACATACCATCAAAACAACGCCAGACGTGCTTTTGGATGATGGAAGCAGGGTTGGATCGCTTCTTGCTATTTGGACACCTGGGCATACCCCTGGTTCAATGTCCTTCCTCGATACGCGAACGCAGTGTTTGATTGCCGGGGATGCTTTTCAAACGAGAGGTGGTTTTGCTGTAACAGGACAACTGAGACCCTTGTTTCCGTTTCCTGCTATGGCTACTTGGAACAAAGAGTTAGGTATGGAAAGCGCCCGTAAAATACGTGAATATCAACCCGAATTACTCGCCGTTGGACATGGAAACATGATAGCTCAGCCAGTGGAGCTCATTGATAGAGCCCTTGGACTTTAATATGGAGGAATCGACATGTCGCAACGAACAAGAATTGATTTGCCAACCATCCTGAAAGCTGCTACCGAGATTGTCGATTCTCAAGGTCTGGAATCCCTCGGCTTGGCGACTCTCGCTCAGAAGCTGGGGATCCGTTCGCCTTCTTTGTACAATCATATCGATGGACTTCCTGGTTTACGCATTGAACTCGCCATACACGGATGTGATCTGCTGAATTCCGTAATATCGCGGGCAGCGATTGGAAAATCCGGTGACAATGCCGTTTACGCTTTAGCAGAAGAGTATTTGGCGTTCGCTCGATCCCATCCGGGGCTATATGAAGCGGTTCAGCGAGTCTCCGACCCGCAGGAAGGGCAATGGCAGCAAACAGCGAGAAGGTTAGTCGAAACTGTCGTTCAAGTCTTTCAGCATTACGGGTTGGACGACTACACCTCCATTCATGCCGTACGCAGTTTTCGCAGCATGGTGCACGGATTCATCTCATTAGAACGAAATGAGGGGTTCAAAATGCCCATCAGTGTGGATGATAGCTACCGTTTTCTCATCGACACATTTCTTCTGGGACTGCATTCGAAAATGCAAGCTGCACAGTGCGCAGGCGAACTGGAATGAATAACATGAGAACATCGTTGCGGTTGGAGTCGCTTGTGGTCGTTTTTGTTAGTATGTGGTTTTACTATGACCACCATTTCCCATGGTCAACATTTTTGGAATTGGTACTATTACCGGATTTGGCTATGTTGGGTTATTGTTTCGGCTCAAGAGTAGGGGCACGATGCTACAATCTCTTTCACACATACGTGTTCCCATTGTTGTGTATTGGCATTGGATTAATGTTCGAGAATGAGATCTGGGCTATGCTTGGATTGATATGGACTGCGCACATAGCGATTGATCGCTCGTTAGGATTTGGATTGAAATATCAAGACAACTCATCTGGGACAGGTCTAGGCAGACTCACAACGATAAATTACATTTGTGACTAAAACGTGGGCTACCTTTTGCTAGCCTTCTTGGACAAACGGGTTGCGACATGTAAGTTGTCGATAATCATATGGTGAAAACCCATCCGGTCAGAACTGCGACCGCGAACCTACCGTGACGTGGGATGGTGGTAACGCCGTCTTGCAAAGCTCACGGGACAATGTAGCCGAGGCTGATAGGGATATTCGGTCCGGAGCTAGGTTGCAGGTGCATGGTGAATGAAAGTGAACCCCTTATAAACCGCGTCATGCAGAACAAGCGAAATTCCCTGATACGCTTGTACCAAAAGGTGAGTAGTCGGGATCGGTACTCCCTTTTTACCGATTCGCAGTTCCGAGGACTACCGCGGGAGTCGGGGCACCTAAACATCTGATTAAGGGGTTGTCGGCGAAACTTGGTAAGCCCCACGGGGTCTGTTCACTATGAACAGTAAGCAGAGCGTGAGTGAAGCGGAACTCCCCAGGGGGTAGAAGATCGGGCAAAAAGCTAACGCCGTTCTGTAATGGAGCGGATAGGGACGGCAGTGATGCCAATGTCCCGACGCGAAAGCGTGCAGACTTGCCCGGGGTGACCAAACTGGGAATCTTGTGGCACGAGGCGAATGGAGTGACCTGTTATGAACCCATTATCCGTCCAAGAGACGAGCCAACGGGTCACACTCGAAAGAGTATGCGGGGAGTCGCACACCGCGTCACGGGTTACCAAGCGTACCAGCAAGGTGGCTTGAGCCGTGTGACTCGAAAGGGTCACGCACGGTTCTGAGGGGGCGAGGGCACCGCAAGGTGCCCAAGCTACCCGGTGCAGCTTAACTGAATAACTACTCAATCTAATTTTATAGTTGTGATACCATATAAATACAAGTGAGGACATGAGGAGAGGGGTATCATGGCGACCAAAATTGAGTTATCGACCAGACAACAAATTAGTGAGGCATGGGCAGGATTTCGTGCCTATCGATCTGCAACGGAGCGACATCGCCAAAGTGGGCGCTCTCTCAATGAGAGTGATGTCCGCTCAGTCCTCGAACGACTACTCACTGATGTCCTCGGCTATGAGCCGGATCAAATTGATCGAGAAACGGATTTTGCAGATTTCTTGCTTGTCTATCAAGGCATAAAGTTGGCTGTCATCGAGACAAAAGACTGGGGTGCATTCGGCAACGAGGCTGTCCTTATTAGTGCCTTGCGCCAGGCTGCAAATTACGCTGACCGACACAAAGCCAAATACCTTTTTGTGTTCGATGCAGAGTCGCTGCTACTTGCGGAACGCGACTCAGAAAAAATACATGTTAAAGTCGTGGTCAGGGTGGACGCACAAGAAGCTGCGGAAGAAACATTTTACTTTACACACTATGGTTTGTCTAAGCTTCCCCAAAATACGAAATGGGACATTGAGCACGGTATTGAAGCGACTGACCCAAAACTGTTTAAGTCGCATCACGGTGTTAAATTGCCTTATACCTCATTTGCATACATAGGCGACTTGAGAGACAAAAAGACGTGGAAATTGCCGTATCTGCTTGAAGACGGTAAGTCCGTTGATACCGGACGAATCGATAAGGCAGTCAGCTATCTGTTTAGTGCCGGTGGATACAGAGGTGTTCAGTCAAAGGGCACAATACCAGAGGCTGCACTTCCCGATGTGTCTAAGAAGTTGGCAAAGGCATATAGACAACTTGGACATTGGTCAAAGGATGACACTTTTAAATCAGTACAAGTGTTATGGCAGTACCTTGATGCCAGGGGAGAAACAGACTTGAACTAGGGAGGGGCGTATTTGTCTCTACCTTGTTAAATTTGTGATTTAGAGATGCATGAAGTGAACTGACAAACAAAGTTACGTATCCAGACCTGAGAGCACCGTCTGACGAGTATTGCATGAATATTCGATCCCATTGGCGGCTTTGAAACGTCGCTATTGGGCAGTTTAGCCGAGGAACGAGAGTCACTGTGTATCGCAAAGCATGTACTCCCTATCGGTTTTTTCGATTCTTACTTTCATATTTGAAACATTTTTCACAGAATTATTAACTGACACGTCGAATCG
>NZ_LJCO01000058.1 GCF_001399675.1 Paenalicyclobacillus ferrooxydans | reverse complement strand
GTCTAGACTTCATATTAGCGCCTCCTACATGAGTTCTTTAGGGCAATGACCCGGCACACACTCATCGTAGCGAGGCTCTATTATTTCTACAAACCCTATTCACTAACGTATACAGGAATGTTATTGGTTCCCACTGTGGCAACAGTTTGGCGCCCCGAATGAGAAGACGTGGGCAGAGGAGAACTTTGGTGGCAGCAACGGAGGATACAGTGATATCTTCTCGCAACCGAGTTACCAACAAGGTGTCAGTGGCATCAACCACTTCCGTGCAGTAAAGTGGTTTACACCAATTGACAACAATACGGATTGGAACTTCAATCCTAACGCCCCTGTCGTTGGTGGCAACAGCAACGGTGGTCGGGCGATGCCAGACCTTTCCATGAACGCAGACCCCTACACGGGCTATGCCATCTATAGTACCCTGTTCTCAGGCACCAGTGATGAAAATGCGGGGTTACCCAATTGGTCGGCAGGCTGGGGGGGCACAAGTTTCGTGGCGCCGCAATTGAATGGTATCGCTGCATTGATCAACACGGCAAATGGCGGGCGGATTGGTTTCTGGAATCCACAGATTTACCGCTTTGCACAACAAAAAAATTCACCGCTGAATCCTCTCGATGCGACGGGGACCAGTAATGACAACCTTTATTACAGTGGCAGGGCAGGAACAATCTATAACCCCGCAACCGGTCTAGGAACACCTGATGTTGCTAAGCTGACTGCCGATTTTATATCAGGGCAGTAAACACATTACAAAGCAGCTAGACGCCTTCGATGGGGGTCTGTTCGACACAGATCTACCCCCGTATAAAAAGCTGCACTATCATGGGGAAACAGCGGATCGTTCAAAACCCAGTCTCCTTTCGAGACTGGGTTCTTCATTGTAATTACCGTATAAACAAGATGCCTGCCTCAGACGTTCCGCAACGCGAAACCAGCGCTCCTTACACAATCCGCTTTACTTCAGCAGACTTACTCCCAGAGCATTCGCTACGACATGTAAGCTCGCACGATTGACCTGGACAAGTTTGAAGGTCTCGGCCTTATTCCGCGACTCCACCGCATTCCGAAGCGCATCGAGTTGCCCGTGAACACCATTTGCATATGTATTTCCCTTCGTCGCACTAAGTACAGGTAAAACGGCCCGGACAAAGTCGTCGTTCATGACGCTGACCGTCCTCCACGCATCAGTCCAAAGACCTTGATGCGCATCATTCTCAATGACCTCAAGTCCATTGCGTTCATTGATCAAGACCTTTACGATCTCGGTATGTTGTGCAGATGCTGGATTCTTCTCGCCATCCATCGTTACGTTCCCCGATGTACGGTGATTCGGATCCACTCTATTTGCTGCGTGACTTGGATTTGCAGGTGGTAGTGCAGACCTGTTTGCAGGCGCATTGATTGAGACTGAAGCACTACCATTAGTCGTTCCCATTCGACCGCACCCTGACAAGGCCAATGAACAAATGATGCCAGCCATGAGTATCTGCATTGAAATCTTCAAACCGCTCCCCCTTTTCTTATCCAATCCATGACTCGAATCCATGACTCCAATCGATGTCCGATCTGTAATGTAGCTAACTATCGTGACATAAGTTGCCCAATTGGAGATAAATGTATGTCGTTGGAACGCCACTCCGCTGTTTTGATTTTCCGGTTGCGATCCGATTACAACCGACTATACTGGACACATTACTAACGGTTCGAGAATTTTTACGATAGGAGATTTAAACATGGTTGGAATTTTCGTGGTGGTATCCGGCTTGGCGTTATTAGCCGTGTTCGGAGTTGTATTAGCGCGGGTTTTAAAGGACGACAAGTAACATCTCTTTCAAAATTCCGCTATATTGAAAGAGACAGAGGAGGTATGCGTATGACAGACACAGAGGTCGCTGGACTCAGGGAGATGAACATCGTCTTACTGGTGGCCTTAGAGAAGCTGGCCCTGCACCACGATCCGACGGTATCGTCCGTTGCGATTGAGGCATTAAATAAAGTAAAGCGTTTACAAAGCCAAAAAAACATTTCGTAAACAGGGAGTTGTTTCGGGAAAGGTGTGATGCCTTGTGGCCTCACAATCCCCTCGATCCGATACCACTCCCCCTTCTCTTTTCTCCGTCCGACAGGATTCTGACTCTCTGGAGGCACATGCGTAAACAGGACCAGGACCCTGACATCAGAAAGCACATGCGAAAACACCACCCAGACCTCGGCAAGCTCATGCGTAAACACCACCCAGACCTCGGCAAGCTCATGCGTAAACGTTGCTATCCCGCAACGTGTACCCTGGAACAGAACAATTTTCGCCACGACTCCAATGGCCAACCACCTGTGCCTTCCTTTAATTTAGCGCCCCTAGTGAGTAAACACGCGACTGCCTCCCAATCACGCGACGTGATCCTGGATCAAGGCGAACTAAGGCTGTTTTCCTATAAACAGGCAACAAGGAATGACAAGGGAATAGAGTCTGCGTCTGGCAACCTAATCAGAGTCCCCCGCACCGCAACTTAGAATCGTTTGCGGTACGGGGGATTCGCCTGTATAACGGATGTATTTCTCATGTGTGACTCATGTGTGACTCATGTGTGACTCATGTGTGACTCATGTGTGACTAGGTAAAACAGTTGTTAAAGGCACCTCGTTACCTCGAGATCGTTAAGTTTCGCAAACCGTAATCGAATTCATCAACCCAAGGCTTGCCTTCGGCAAATCGGGTTGATCGAAATGGTGTAAGATCAACTGTCGTTGTCTGACCTTCCGTAATCCATTCAGACAGGCACTTGCCAATCGCCGGGCTGGTCTTGAAAGACGTCCCGCTGTCGCCTGTCATGCAAAAGAGCCCCTCGTACTGCGGCATCTGATCGATAATTGGACGTGAGTCCGGGCTCTCCATCAAGATACCCGCCCAGTTTCCACGCATGGTGCTGTGACGCATGACAGGGAATCGGCGAACCAGTTGCTCTCTGCATAAATTGATGTAATCCTGATCGACCGCTTCAGAAAACTGATGGGGATCTGCGTCACGGCGAATACCAAATTCAGCACCAATCAGTGTTCTGCTCTCTCCCTCCGGTCGGATCCACGTATGCGCGATGTGATCAATGTACGTCATATGTGTTGACGAATGCTCTGGCGGCCAACGGAACAGCGTGACTCTGGCCAACGCGGGACGGGTCCCGAGGTCGATGCCAAGCGGCATGAGCAGATCGTTTGCCCAGGCTCCGGCCGCAACAAGAACGACAGGTGCCGCAATCGGACCATCACTTGTCTCGACACCAGTGACCTTGCCTTCCTTCGTCAATATTTTCGTGACGGTGGTATCTAGTCGAAACTCTACGCCAAGATGTGCTGCGGCTGTGGCAAACGAGAAAGCCGTGGCATTCGGATCAGCGTACCCGGAGTCTGGTTCATAGGCAACGTGGGTGACGTCACCGCACCAGACATGCGGGTCAACCTGACTCACGTCTTCTGCTTTCAAAATGTGTGCGTTGGCACCGAGCCTCTGTTGCATGGCCACGTTGTGTTCAAGATGATGGTGGTATTCGGGGGGCGTAAAGACAAGCAGGCCGACCTGCTTCAGCCCACAATCCCCGCCAACCATGTCACTCCAGTTGCTAAAATACTTGAAGCTTTCAATCGCAAGCCTTGTTTCTGGCTCATTCGTATAATGCATTCGCACGAGGGCTCCAGACTTGCCGCTCGCTCCAGCTGCCAAGTGGCTCCGCTCTACGACAACAACTCGTTTCACGCCCGCTTTCGCAAGGTGAAATGCCGTACTCAGACCATTCACACCCGCTCCGACAATCACAACATCCGCTGTGTTCATCATTCCACCTCCGTGTTTGAAAAGAACGCGTTTGCCTCTCTTCACTGTGGATGTCTGCCTTTTTTCACATTGCGCAAAACAAGTCCCTTCAAAGTAAGAAACGGTTCGGCGACAAATGCGTGATGGGGTGATTCGTTTTTCCATCTATCGCAATCTCGGCTGCAATTTTTCCAAACAGAGGGGAGAGTTTGAACCCGTGACCAGAGAAGCCTGCGAGGACAATCACGTTTTTCATCTGGGCCAAACGGCCAACAATCGCGTGATGATCCGTCGTGTAGGCATCCATGTGGTTGCTTACCCGGACTGGTTCTGAATACACATCAGGCAGGAACTGACTCACTGCCTCCTGAATCGGTACGAGCTGAGCCGGGGCTACTGTACAAGACAAGTTGTCTGGATCTGCTACTTTGTCATAACCTGTGTTGATGGCGATTTTGACCATACAACTGTCCATGCTAGGCATGCCAGAGAAGTCATATCCGTTGGTGACACGGATGAAGATGGGAAAGCGTTCTGGAGAAAATAAGCCCGGTGTTTTCGCCGGGAACCACGTCGTAATCAAGCGTTCGACGGTGATGTGTTGCAGGGTTTCCGGAACGAGCCACGTCACCCACGGACCTGCTGTCACAATCACCTGTTCCACCAGATACGAACCATTGGAGGTGTGAATCCGAACTCCAGAGCCAGTGTCTTCAATGGCTGTCACTCTCGTGTTTCTGTAGACCCTTGCCCCCAACTCGACAGCCCGCTGTGCAGCAGTCACAACGGAGTATTCGGGACGAATAAAACCAGCCTGTTTGTCAAGGATCATGATTTCATTAGGCAGTAACCGGTGCTGTGGGTATCGCACCTGTGCTTGTTCATGCGACAGTACCTCGTGTTCTAAACGGAACCACTCGATACTGCGAAGCACGTTCTCCATGTGGGGCGCATCGGGATCGCCTATCATAAGCCCGCCGTTTAAGTTCAACAGGTTACGACCCGTCTGTTCTTCAAGATGGCGCCACTCGCGCTTTGCCGCCTGAAGCAACGGGACATATTCGGCGCCCTCCAGATACGAGGTGCGAAAGATCCGCGTTTCTCCCCCAGCTGCACTGCGATCATGCCCGATTCCGAATTGCTCAAAACCAATGGCATCGACACCTCGCTCTGCCAGTTGCCAGAGGGTCATACTCCCCATCGTCCCCGTTCCAATGACAGCTACCTCAGCATCCATATGTGTCCCTCCTTCCGCCTCGCAGTCATGCATTAGTCAACTCAACTGCTCATCTGAGAATCAAATGATGTTGCCTGCTCAGCTTCAAGGCTTGCATGGGCTAAGGACAGCGTCCGGGTTTCTGGTGCCCACTTCATGGAGATAAACATGCCAATGAACAGAATCGCGGCCCCAATCAACATGGTCGGTCCGAGGCCGAAGGCACTGATGGCAACGGGAAGTGCAAAGGTACCCGCTGCTGCTCCCACGCGACTGATGGCGGCGGAAACACCGACACCGGAAGCCCGGACATCCGTTGGAAACAGCTCTGCAGGGTACACGGTTTCCAGGTTTCCGGCGGCTGACACAACAAAGGCGAACACGGCAAAACAAGTGATGACCAAACCGACAACACTCGGCCATATGCCAAGTATCAGCAAGCTGGCTCCCATCACAACAAAAGACCAGATGGTGAAAAAGCGGCGTGAAAGTTTGTTCATGATGACAACACCAACGACGGCGCCGATGAGCAGGAAGATATTCAGTACAAGGGAACCGACAAACGGATCGGTCATATTTAAACTCTTTAAGATTTGCGGGACGAACGTAAAGATGGCGAAATACGGAACGACCTGGCACAGCCAGAACAGACCGCTGAAGGCAGTGCGGGAACGCCAGCGCTTGCTGAACAGCTTCTTATAATTTGAACTCACAGGTTTCTCTTGGAGCAGGTCATGAATGTCGACGTTCTCACCGATGTATTTTTTGACGATCCGGCGCGCTTCATCGACTCTTCCCTTTCGGATCAGCCAGCGGGGTGATTCAGGCGTCCCTAGTCTCAGCAACAAAACAATGATGGCGGGAACTGCACTGCTCGCTAACATCCATCTCCAAGCACCGGGACCGGCACCTTGCAGCCCATATCCGATGATCATCGATACGACGTATCCAACCGTCCACACTGCGTTCAGCGAAGCCAAAATTGGGCCCCTCTGTTTCCGAGGTACAAACTCGGCGAGCAGGGCTGGACCGAGTGCGTAGTCCGCACCTACGGCAAACCCCATGATGAGACGAAGAATGAAGAGTTCAACGGCGTTTGCTACGAAAAACTGCAAAACGGACCCCAAGATGAAGAAAACCAAATCCGCCATGTAGACAACTTGTCGGCCGAGTCTATCGGTCACCCATCCGAAGACGAGGCTTCCAAAGAAGATTCCGATTAACGCAGACGCACCAATCAACCCGTTCCAAACCGCATTTAAATGCATGACCGGCGTCAACTGCGTCAGTGCGTAGCCAACAATGCCAAGGATGTACCCATCACAAAACATTCCCCCCGTGGTGTATGCCGCCACCCGCAGGTGAAATCCATTTAGGGGAGCGTCATCGAGACTGACCGAGTTTCCGCTCATTCCCACACCTCCATTTCAGATGAATTTGTCGATCACGCTCTTTCCCGCAACAGCGTCGTCAACCGAACCAAACGATAGTAAGCGCAGCTTATCGGCCGTCTACCACCTCGAATCCCAAATGTTTTCTCACATATTGAGATAACATCTCATTATTCAGTTATATTTTCAGACGAGGTGTATATTCATAAAATATACAGATAATTTAAACAAGATTTTAGATGGGTTTTTATGGGGGAAGTGAAGTTGGATTGAACTCGGTGATAGGAAAAGTTGTAACCATCCTCAAAGAATTACGGCATGCAGAAGCAGGCACGTCAGCTAGCGAGCTAGCTCGTGTACTCAACATGCCTGGTCAGACGGTCCATCGACTGCTCAAGGAACTCGGGGAGGGCGGATTAGTCTGGCAAGATTCAGTCACCAAACGTTGGTCGCTTGGACCAATACTCATTGGACTCGGAGAGATGGCTCGCAAGCAGGTGAGTCTTATTGCACTCACCCACCCCTACCTGGAATCACTGACCAATGAAACCCGGGAGACCACTATCCTTACAGTCCGGGAAGGCAACTACGGCGTCTATGTGGATATCATCGAAAGTCCACAAAGAATTCGCCTTGTGGAATACGTGGGGGCGCGCTGGCCACTCCATGTAGGTTGCTCTCGCCGAGCAATTCTAGCGTTTCTCGGAGAGGATGAGATAACCGAGTTTGCAGAAATTCATTGCCAGAACGAAAGCCAACGAAAACAACTGATTTCGGAGTGCCACGATATCCGTGAACGTGGATACGCGATAAGCTTGGGTGAGGTGACGCCGGATTCGTTTGGCGTAGCAGCGCCTATTGTATACGGAAACGTGCCCGTTGCGAGCATCATGGCAGGCGGGCCTAAGGAACGAATGGGAGGAAACGAACTCGACTATTTCGGAGAACTCGTGCGCCGCATCGCCAACGAAGTCAGCAGCACATTCGCGGGCTCAAAGTGATTCTGGTCGCCCTGTCGCGCTGGGCGTGTCGCGTCCCTCCTTGGTCTCGGCGTGTCGCGTCCAGGTGTGGCCGCCTGTAAAGGCAGGCGCAACCCTGACTAATGGCTGCCCGACTTTTCTACAAGCGCAATCGCGGTCCGGCTGTCGAGAGTCCCCACGAACGTAATCGGGGCCAGGCTGTCGAGGGTGCCTCGACAGCCTGCAACCACTCCCGCTTCGCCGGTTCAACGTGATCGTCAACGTGGTCGTCAGCGCGCCTGAGCAAAGCGATCAGGCGCAAAGATTTCAGGCACCTGAATCGTGTTCTCGCCCAACGCCATTTTGACGAGCAGTTCGCCCATGACCGATGAGAACTTGAAGCCGTGTCCGGAGTATCCGAGCCCTAAGATGACATTCTCTTCCTCAGGGTGCGGGCCGACGATAAAGTGAAAGTCTGGTGTGTTCGTGTACATACAGGCAGAGGTCTTGATTAACCGACTTGCCGCAAGTGAAGGAATGCGGCGTGACAAGGCAAAGCGCATGCGTTTGATGTCTGCAGGGTGAACAACGCGATCGACCGTGTCAGCTGTACAATTCTCCCCACCGTGGTGAATCGCAACCTTCAAGCCTTGCAGAGGAATGTTCGGGAAACCGTAAAATGTCGATCCATCCTGTTCTTCCACAATATAGATGGGCAGCCCTGCCGTGGATGCCTCCTCGGGTTCGAACCAGTGCAGTACCTGGCGTTCAACTTGAAACCTGGACTTGTCGATAAAATTGGGAGCCCAAGCGCCGACGGTGAGCAGCAGCTTGTCTGCATATACGGTCTCACCTGAAATCTGGATCTCAACGCCATCGCCCGACTTCGACCATCCCGCCACTTGGCATCCCAATTTCAGTTCTGCGCCCGCCTTGATCGCCTGCTGGACATGGGCCTTCACGGCCAACTCGGAAAATAGATACCCAGCGTCTGGTTCAAACACGGCCTGTTGTGTATCATCGAGCGCAAAGAACGGGTAGCGCCGTTGCACGTCTTGCTTCGACAACACCTCATATGTGAGTTCGTGTCGCTGTGCGGCTAAGATGGCTCCGGTGACTACTTCGCTTGTTGGCGATCCGATCATTAACCCCCCACACTTCACGATCAGCTTCTCATCCACTTCGCGTTCAAGTTGTTCCCATAATTCGTAGGCTCGAAGCAAAAGCGGAACATATCCAGGATGTTCGAAGTAGGCCTTGCGGATGATTCTGGTGCTTCCGTGATGGGATCCCTGTTCATGTGGCACCTCACCGAACCGTTCAATACCGAGGACCTTCAGACCGCGGCGTGAGGCATGATACAGGGCAGAACTTCCCATGGCTCCGACGCCGACGATAACGAGATCGTACGATTTCATAGGCGGATTTTCTCCTTTGATTTGTCTTTTGTCTTACACCCCGAAACGCACCCACTCGCGAGGGTTAAGTCGACATGACCGACTTAGCACGCCCGTGCGGCACCCAATCACCCGAGCTAAGTCGGCGACACCGACTTAAACCACGAAAAATCGGATGTTAAGTCGCTCCGAGCGACTTAACGGATCGACCGGCCACCAGTTAAGTCGACGGGACCGACTTAAGCCCCCCGAACGGCAGCCAAACACCGAAGCTAAGTCGGCGACACCGACTTAATCCACGAAATATCGGATGTTAAGTCGCTCCGAGCGACTTAACGGATCAACTGGCCTCTAGCTAAGTCGACGGGACCGACTTAAGCCGCCCGAACGGCAGCCAAACACCGAAGCTAAGTCGGCGACACCGACTTAAGCCACGAAAAATCAGATGTTAAGTCGCTCCGAGCGACTTAACGGATCGACTGGCCTCCAGCTAAGTCGACGGGACCGACTTAAGCCCCCCGAACGGCAGCCAAACACCCGAGCTAAGTCGGCGCCACCGACTTAATCCACGAAATATCGGATGTTAAGTCGCTCCGAGCGACTTAACGGATCGACTGGCCTCCAGCTAAGTCGACGGGACCGACTTAAGCCGCCCGAACGGCAGCCAAACACCGAAGCTAAGTCGGCGACACCGACCTAAGTCACGAAAATTCGGATGTTAAGTCGCTCGGAGCGACTTAACGGATCGACCGGCCACCTGCTAAGTCGACGGGACCGACTTAAGCCCCCCGAAGCGCACCCAATCACCCGAGCTAAGTCGGCGACACCGACTTAAACCACGACAAGTGGACATGGTTATTGAAAGTATACTGCGGACCTCGCATCCGCTATCACCTGTTTTTAAGAGACTTCGGAGACAGACGGCGATTCGGGACATATGCCGAGATTAAAAGTCATTCAGCGCCTCAGCGTGGTAGTCCGCATTGACCTTCCGGAAGACCTTTGCTCCCTCATCGCAGCCAACCACAACGATATCTGCCATACCTGTAAAAAGACCTGTTTCTACCACGCCGGTGAGGGATTTCAACTTCTCGTGTAACTTGGCCGGAGAACCGATGGAATCCATGTGCGCAAACTTCGCATCGACGACGTAATTACCGTTGTCCGTGACAAACGGTTCATTGACTGCATTGACTGCACCGACTGCATTGGGTTTCTTCATGCGCAAGGCCAACTCACTGCTGAAAGTGCTGATTCGCTGCATCGTGGTTTGAAATGCGAAAGGCACAATCTCAATCGGAATGGGAAGTCCTTTAAAGTCGTTTACCTGCTTGGAATCATCCACCACCACAATGAATGTGTCTGCGCTTTTTGCGACGAGTTTTTCGCGGAGCAGTGCTCCCCCACCGCCCTTAATCAGGTCGTACGTCGGTGTCACCGCATCGGCCCCGTCGATAACGACGTCAAGCCGCGTCACATCCGCGAAGGTGGTCAGGGGAATGCCGAGGCTTTGAGCGAGTTTCTCTGTCTCCTTCGAGGTCGGAATCGCGTCAATCTGAAGTCTCTCGTTTTTCAGGCGTTCGCCGAGTTCAAGGATGGTATAGTACACCGTGCTTCCCGTGCCTAGCCCGACCTTCATCCCGTCCTTGATCCACTCTGCCGCCTTTTGTCCGGCTGTCTGCTTCTTGTTCATAGGTCCCAGCCTGCTTTTTTCTTGAGATCGTGCGTGGCATCGATAAAACGAACGGTCCCAGTTTTAGCGCGCATGACAATCGACTGCGTCCGCGCTTTGGAGTTCGAGAGGAAACGAACACCGTGAAGAAATTCGCCGTCTGTGACGCCCGTTGCAGAAAAGATAGCATCGTCTCCAGATACCAATTCGTCCATCATTAAGACGTGACTAAGGTCCACAATCCCCATATCCGCGCAGCGCTGCCGCTGCTCGTCATTCTCTGGCAGCAGCCGTCCCATGATGTCACCGCCAAGACATTTCAGCGCACATGCGGCTAAAACGCCTTCTGGGGCTCCACCGCTGCCAAGCAGGATATCCACACCGCCTTCGGGGAAGGCCGTGTTGATGGCTGCAGCTACGTCCCCGCCGCCGATTAATTTGATACGCGCACCAGCCTGTCGTACCTCGTGAATGAGCTGTTCGTGGCGAGGTCGGTCTAAGATGACGGCCACCACTTCCGAGATATCCTTTTCGTTTGCCTCGGCAACGGCCTTCAGGTTCTCAGCCACACTCCGGTTAAGGTGAACCTTGCCGCGTGCACGAGGACCGACAGCAATCTTGTCCATGTACATATCGGGTGCATGAAGCAGGGTTCCCTTCGGGGCGACGGCAACCACCGCGATGGCATTTGCCTGGCCGCGGGCGACGACCTCGGTGCCCTCGAGCGGATCGACCGCGACATCTAATTCCGGCGCCACACCAGTCCCGAGCCTCTCACCGATATAAAGCATTGGTGCCTCGTCCATCTCTCCTTCTCCAATCACCACCGTGCCGTCCATCAAAACCGTATCGAACATCTCGCGCATCGCTTCCGTGGCAGCCCTGTCGGCTTCCTCTTTCTGGGCGCGTCCCATCCAGCGTGCACTGTGCAGTGCAGCAAGCTCGGTCACGCGAACAATCTCCGGGGCAAGTTCTCTCTCCATCCTTAGACACTCCCGTCAATCTTTCTAGTCAAGGTTTTTACAATTTCGGTTTCGTGCCTGGTTCGTGCCTGGTTCGTGCCTTATTTCAGGCCTGGTTTCGTGCCTGGTTCGTGCCTTATTTCAGGCCTGGTTTCCCACCTGGTTTCCCGCCCCAGCCACGTTCGATCTCCTCCAGCGATCTGCCCTTTGTCTCCGGGACAACAAACAACGAGAACACAAATGCGATGATAGACATCGCACCAAACGCCCAAAATGTGTGCGCCGGTCCAATCCCCGCCAGCAACATGGGAAACAGTTGTGATACCAGGTAGTCCGCCGCCCAAAGTGCAACTGATGCAATCGCAGTGGCCCTGCCACGGATACGAGTCGGGAAGATCTCGGACATGATGAGCCAGACCACAGGCCCCATCGAAATGGCAAACGCAGCCACAAAGACCAGGATGAACACGAGAATCAGACTGCTTGAAGTGTGTCCTGAGTAAAACTCGTATCCGACAATGAGCAAGCTGACGGTCATGACAGCCGTACCAATCAGCAGGATTAACTTTCGTCCGAGCCTGTCAATCAGCCACAGCGAGATGATCGTAAAGACCAGGTTCACAACACCGACAATAATGGTCTCCGTAAGCTGTGCGTCTGTCCCCGCGCCAGTCTGTTGAAAGATGGACGGTGCATAATACATGATGGCGTTGATCCCTGTCACCTGTTGGAGAATGCCGAGGACAACGCCAACAATGAGTGCGATACGAAGGCCTTGCCGAAACAGCGTGGCAATCGAAACGGACTCGTTCTCAATGGACTCGTGAATCTCCTTTAACTCCGCTTTAGCCTGCGTCGATCCGTTGATCCGCTCCAAAACGTTCAACGCACGCTCGTTTTTTCCTTGCTTCACGAGCCACCGAGGACTCTCCGGAACATTGAGAAGCAACAGGATGAAGATAACCCCTGGTACTATCCCAAGCCCGAACATCCAACGCCAGCCCGTGTTGATGTCCCACGTCTGCCCTCCGGCCCCCGCGACCGCACGGTTTACGAAGTAGATCGCGGAGATGCCAATGACTACCGCCAACTGGTTCAGCGACACCAGCCTCCCTCGATGGGCGGCGGGTGCGATTTCAGCAATGTAGAGCGGCACAAGGGTTGACGATATACCAATACCAATGCCGCCGACGATGCGCACCCAGACAAAGGTTGAAATGGTGCCTGACAAAGCCGATCCGACCGATCCGATAGAGAACAACACTCCGGCACTAATGAGCATCTTTTTGCGGCCGTAGCGGTCGCTGAGCGTCCCAGCAAACGCGGCACCAATCACCGCTCCAACCGTCAAACAGGAGACAGCCCACCCTTTCATAAAGTTGTCCAAGTGAAACAAGTTCTGCATGAAGCCGATGGCCCCGGAAATCACCGACGTGTCATACCCAAAGAGGAGTCCACCAACGGCGGCGACAATCGATACGAGGGTCACGAACCCCAGGTTTGTTTTATCTGCATGAGCCTTGGCGGCATTCAAATGGCTGTCTCTCCTTCAGTGCAAATCTGTGCCCCAGTACATAACTCTGCTGGCAATCCAACCTCCTGCCGCCAGTCAAACCTCTGCTGGCAATCCAACCTCCCGCTGCCAAGTGCCAAGAGTGCATAACCGAACCGGCTTTGCGTTATCGCATGTCTACCCGATCACGCTCGCGGCTGCAAAACAAAAACAGGTGCGGCGGCACCTGTGTATTTTGACAAGAAACGCATCTTTTATTGCATCGAATATTGCATCGATAGTGAATCGAACTAGACCTGTTTGCGGCTTCTGACAAAACGCTTCTGACACAACGCTTCTGACACAATGCCTCTGACAAAACGCTTCTGACAAAACGCTTCTGACACAATGCTCCCTCACGCCATGGCCAGAAACAGCCCGAATAGGACACGGGTGCATGCAAGGGACAGTTTTAATAGCGGCTCAGCGCATCGAACAGGATGTCCCAAAACAGGTCCGGATTCACCTCGATGGCCACCTGTGCGTTCGCTTTTTTGTCCGACCACCGAGACGGCTCACAAACGGTTCGTCCGTATGTCAGATCGCTTCTGGTTTCCACATCCACCAGCATGTCTTCAAAACGAAGCACGTCCTTGTCGATGAGGGCTACAACAGCGAGCGGATCGTGCAAGGCACCACCCTCAATCCCCCGCGTCCGGTAGTAGGCATCGATGTAAAACGTCAGCCAGCCGCTTACATAATCACTGACTGAGTTATTCAGGCTCCGAATTTTCTCCACAATCTGGCGAGTGGCGAGTACTTGATTGGTGACATCGAGACCGACCATCGAGATGGGGACACCCGATTTAAAGACCATCTTGGCCGCCTCTGGGTCAGCGTAGATGTTGAACTCTGCCGATGGAGTCACATTCCCTGCCCCGACAGCACCGCCCATCATGACGATCCGCTCAATCTTTCCCTTGACCTCGGGGAACGCGTTCAACAAGAGTGCGATGTTCGTCAGGGGGCCGATGGGCACTATCGTGACGGGGGTTGTCTGAGCGAGAATCTGCTCTGCCAACCATGGAACGGCGTTCTCCGCTGCTAGAGGTGCCCGGTCTGGCGGGAGTTCTGCCCCACCGAGGCCGGACTCCCCGTGATAGTCGTCGGCAATGACCGGCGGGCGAAGCAACGGCCCTGATGATCCTTTGGCAACCGGACACCCAAGCCCGCCTAGGCCGACAATGCGGCGCGCATTCTCCGTCGTTTTGGCAACGGTTTGGTTGCCCGCCACAGAAGACACGCCAAGCAGGTTCAGGTTTCTAGCCCGTCCGGCGAGCAGGATGGCGATCGCGTCATCGAGGCCGGGATCACAGTCTATGAACAGGTTGTTCACCTGGTTGGTCATCAATATGTACGCTCCTTACACGACATCATGGCGGCTCAGAAATGCCGTGACATCGGTTTGATTTGGGATGGATGTCTGTGCACCAGGTTTGGTGGTGGTAAGAGCCCCAACGGCACATCCGAAGCGCATGGCCCGATGGACATCGCGGCTGCGCAAAAACTCGATGACAAACCCTGCGTTGAACGCGTCACCTGCCGCTGTGGTGTCAACCGCTTCGACGGAGAACCCTGGTTGGTGAATCAGCCCATGCTCGTCAAAAACATACGCCCCATTCTCCCCTGCCTTGATGATGACACCCTTCGCCCCCATCTGCTGCAGCCTCGTTGCGGCGCGCTGAGCACCCTCGGCACTATGAACAGGCTCACCGGTCAGCATCTTTGCTTCGGATTCATTCGGGGTAATCCAATCCACTTCATGGATGTAGTCGAACAAGTCCAAACGGGCCGGTGCCGGATCGAGATATACAGGCACGTTTGCCGTCCGCGCGTATTGCAAGGTCAGCTGGACGGTTTCCATCGGGATCTCGAGTTGGACCAGTACGGCGTCCGCGCGACTGATGACGTTTTTTAAGGGTTGCAAAACCTCCGGTGAGAAGAGAGCGTTTGCGCCCGGTGCCAGAATGATACGGTTGGCACCGGCGTGTTCCACGTGGACAAAGGCCATGCCTGTCGGGCCCTCCCACATCTGGACATAAGCGGTGTCGATCCGGTCTTGCTTCAGTGCCTGCACAAGGGTTCGGCCATGATCATCGTTCCCCACCATGCCAATGTGCGTGACGGCGGCCCCAAGCCTTGCTGCGGCAACCGCCTGGTTGGCACCTTTTCCGCCGGGGATATACTGAATGCTGCTTGCAGTCACGGTCTCGCCAGAAGTCGGGTAGCGGTCAAGCGAGATGACCGCATCCATATTCAAACTGCCAACAACGACAATGTTCACGATATCACCCCCTATGTAAAAGAAGAATTGCGCAGCTAATAAGATTTCCATCAGCTTACGGTTCCACCCGAAGTTCCCAGGCGCAGTGCCATTGCCACCGGATCACCCGGGATTGGGGGCCCCCCCCAGTTACAATTCTCTCTCTTCAAATAAAGACGCTGCAGCGGTCAGTGACTCGAGATAGGTTTTTCCACTGCTCACGCGAATGTCGAGCGTTGAAACCA
Organism: Paenalicyclobacillus ferrooxydans; assembly: GCF_001399675.1. Lineage (GTDB taxonomy): Bacteria > Bacillota > Bacilli > Alicyclobacillales > Alicyclobacillaceae > Alicyclobacillus_B > Alicyclobacillus_B ferrooxydans. The sequence goes on along the minus strand of NZ_LJCO01000058.1, from coordinate 79,002 downwards.
TCACCTCATTGACCGGAACGAACATGGAATGTTCACCCTCCAATACGGTATAGCCGGAGAAATCGTGAATGACGTAATGGTGTCCATGGCGGTATCCCAAATACATCATCGTGTGCCCGGGCATGTAGAGCGGATCGCCCGGATGAAACGACTTCAAGAGCTCACTGCGCTCGTCGAACGTGAGGGTCTCTGGGATTCGGACCCGGTTTGGCAATGCCTGTTCCTGTTTACCTGCGTCTCGCGGGAACTGAAGACCAATCGTACGGTAGCTGTCCATGATGAGACTCGAACAGTCGTGGTTGCCAAAGCTGTCACCCCATCCATACCGCTCACCAAGCACGGCAAATGCCGAATCGACAACTGACTTTCGAGTGTACGGCAGAACCCCAACCGAGAGGGGCGCAGATGCGGGGACCAAAGCACGCCGAACGTCGAGCCACCCTTCAGGGTTTCGAACGGGCAGCCAGACAGCGAGGTTCCCAACGATACTCTGATTTCCCACGCCCTGTTGCTCACGGCACACCGGGATACAGGCGGAAAATTCCAGACGCTGCTCGGAAACCGATTCGTCGTACGGGGCCGCCTGGGTGTAGATATTGTTTGCGAGGGGAATCACGAATTCGGCCTCTGCGTTATGCGGATCCAGGCTGACAACCCTCGACCAGGTCTCAAACTCCTCTGCCGTGCAGCGCGCAATGTCAAGTGCAGTAACCCAGCCCTTGTAGGTTTCGGAGATGACGTAATACCATTCATGGTCTTCCGTTTGCAGCACGATCACGACCGGTTCAAAGGTGTGCAGGGCTGTATCTTGAAAGCGATCAAACTCTTTATCCGTTGGCGTTCGAAACCCCGGGCTTGCAACCGGATATCTGCGCAGGTTTGCTCGACGAACCGCAAAACCCGGTTGGAGCCTGCCAGCCTCCGACGCAGCGATCGGCGCGGCCTGCTCCACCTTCTCCGCTAACGCCTCCCAGAAAGCGGCAGGGAACCCCTGGCCATCGGGGCCGTACAGCGTTGGGCTTTCGGAGTGACTTTGACTCGGCAGCGGCGCCGTTACGTTCCATTGCTCAAGCTCCGAAGCGGGATGCAACAGCTCAAAGAGGCGATTCATCGACGTTGTATGACTTCGGATGTAGGTTTGGTATGGATCGCGATAAGCCGACTTGTCTGCCGCCGAATCTGAATCGGAGACCCAAAAGTCAGCGGATAACATATCTGGCGTGACGTCCGGCAACAGGGCTGACCGGAACAGGCTGCCTGTGGCACTGCTTTTTTCAAACACTGTGCTCTCCCTGCCTTTCTTTATCGAACACGATACCAAGAAACTGCCACCTGTCCGATTCCGCGAGCATGTTTACCGACAGCATGAGGCTGAGGAGCCGCCTCCACAAGACCGATGCCACAAGATGGTTGCACAAGTCCGATTCCGCAAGCATGGCGCAGCGACTCCAACACTGCGGTCCGCTCAGCGTGCAATTTCAGCTTCAAGATATATTCTATGCGGTTGGGCTGTCCACAAGCAGATGAATCCCATACGCTGAAGATGAGCGTGTTAAATGAGCGTGTTATCGGTTGCCGTCCGCCATTCTACAAACCTGTGCGTTTGTCTGGGAGAGGATACAGATGAAAATACGGACTAACCGTCTGATGCTGATTTCCGAGCGCATGGAACGTGAGATTGAACAACAGAACATTCCCGGTGCTGTCATTGCCGTTGGCAAGGGGCTTAGCATCCTGTACCTCGAGTCCTTTGGGTACGCTGAGAATCAAAACGGGATCGTACGAGTGATGAACAAGGATACCCTTTTCGATCTCGCTTCCTTAACGAAGGTTACAGCTACATTACCGTCCGTTCTCTACCTTATCGACAATGGACAAATTCGCCTGAACGACCCCGTATCCCTGTTCATCGATGAATTTGGATCTTCCGCGAAAGGAACGGTGACCATCAGGCACCTCCTGACACACTCCGCCGGACTGCCGCCGCATCAGCCCTACCATCGGCTGTATTCGTCCCCGGACGCAATTCGTCGCGCCATTCGCTTTGAGGGAACAGGTGCTGAGCCTGGACTCCGGACCGAGTACAGCGACGTCCACTTTAGCTTGCTCGGGGAAATTGTTGCGGCCGTGAGCGGACAGTCTCTCGACGTATTTTCCAAGCGGCACATCTTTTCAGCCCTTGGCATGTCAAAGACCATGTTTTGCCCGCCAGAGTCTGAATTTCACCGGATCGCCGCAACAGAAAATTCAAAGGTTGGCGTTGTGCACGATGAGGACGCTGATGCACTCGGCGGCGTCGCTGGGCACGCTGGACTATTCTCGACGGTTCAGGATTTAATCACCTATGTCTGGATGTGGCTCGGTGAAAATCCGCTTCTATCTGAATCGGTTCGCCGGCTGGCCGTGCAAAACCACACAACCACTTTAAATGGGAACCGCGGCCTCGGCTGGGTGTGTCGATATGACCCCTATGACCATACTGGTGACCTCTGGCCGGAGACCACCGTCGGCCACACGGGATTTACTGGAACGAGTCTAGCGTTCGATCCGGTGTCGAAGCTTTGGATGATCATTCTGACAAACGATGTACACTACGGTCGCGAAAAGAGAGCCATGATCCGTCTGCGAGCACTGTTGCATAACATCGTAGGATCGGCCATTGAAACCGAGTGAGGTCGCAGCGACTGGGCATTTGCCCTCGCTGCGAGTCACGGCACTGCAAAACACCTTACTTCGAGTGACTGCGTCACAAAATACCACGCTGTCAATTACCGCGCAGCAAGTCATCGCACCGCGAATCATCGCACTACAAGCTCCTGATTCAAAAAAATAAAGGCTTGCCTCCGTTGACGTTGTCGAGGTGCGCGATATAGACTACTCGTTGGGGTATATTTCGACCATCGAAATGGTCTACATAGACTATAAGGTCGTTCAAGACACCCGAACCCTCATTAAGCAAAGTATAGACAAGGAGAGAGAGAGCTTGGAGAGCTTATCAATAGGGGCTGAGCGGCATTCATCCTACAAATGGATCGCGTTAGCCAACTGCACCCTTGGCGTTTTGATGGCGTCAATTAACAGCAGTATTCTCATTATCGCGCTGCCCGTCATTTTCGCAGGGCTGAAGGTAAATCCGCTCGCAGGGAACCAGACAAGTTTGTTGTTGTGGGTCATGCTCGGGTTCAATGTCGCTACCACGGTGCTACTGGTGACATTTGGCCGCCTGTCTGACATTTTCGGCAGAGTGCGACTCTATAATCTTGGTTTCGCCGTTTTTACGATTGGTTCTATCCTCTGCTCCATTACCTGGAGTAAGGGAACATCGGGTGAATTGGAGCTTATCATTTTCCGCTTGATACAAGGTGTGGGCGGTGCATTTCTGTTCTCAAACAGTGCGGCCATCCTGACCGACGCGTTTCCGGAAAACCAGCGCGGTTTGGCACTCGGATTGAACCAAATTGCTGGTGTCGGGGGTGGCGTCATCGGTCTCGTCGTGGGTGGATTGTTAGCTGCTACGGGCGAATGGCGTTGGGTATTTCTAGTGAACGTACCTGTCGGACTGGTAGGAACCGTATGGGCGTATATCAGCCTGCGCGAAATCTCCAAAACCAGTTCCTCCCGTCGCCTTGATGTCTTAGGGAATTTTACACTTGGCCTCGGCATCCTAGGTATTATGCTGGGACTCACCTATGGGATCATGCCGTATGGAACGCAATCGATGGGGTGGGGCAACCCGTTCGTCATCGGATCCCTGATTGTCGGCGTTGTGATGCTTGTGTTGTTCGTTGTAATTGAATCAAAGGTTCATGATCCCCTCTTCCACCTTGGCTTGTTCCGCATCCGCGCTTTCGCGCTGGGCAACGTGGCGAATTTCGCGTCCTCACTCGCACGCGGTGGTCTGCAGTTTATGCTGATTATCTGGTTGCAGGGTATCTGGTTGCCACTGCACGGCGTCTCGTTTGCGAACACACCGCTGCAAGCAGGGATTGACACCTTACCGCAAATGTTGGGCTTCCTTGCCGCTGGTCCCATCAGTGGATATCTGTCCGACCGATACGGTGTTCGTGTCTTTACGACAGGCGGTATGATCTTATCCGCCGTTGGCTTTTATCTGCTCAACACGCTTCCGGTTAACTTCCATTACGTCCTTTTCGCCGTCTACCTGTTGATTATTGGTATCGGCATGGGGCTGTTTGCTTCTCCGAACAGTGCCGCTATCATGAACGCTGTGCCAGCTGTTTATCGCGGTGTCGGATCTGGCATGCGTGCAACATTCATGAATGCCGGCATGATGATGAGCATGGGCGTGTTCTTTTCGATTGTTGTTGCAGGATTGGCACAGCGTTTGCCACATGCCATGATCACTGGCCTAACCAGTCAGGGCATACCCATGGCGGTGGCCAGCAAGATCGCACACTTGCCGCCGACCGCATCACTGTTTGCAGCACTGCTCGGGTTTAACCCGCTTCAGAGTCTGCTGCCGAAACAAGTGCTGGCGCATCTGCCCGCCAAGACTGCGACATATATTACGGGAAAAACTTTTTTCCCCAACTTGATTGGTCCATCTTTCATGCACGGACTGGCGCTTGCGTTTATCATCTCACTGTTCTTGTCCCTGATTGCCGCTGTCGCATCCTTTATTAAAACGACGCAAGCATTCCACTATACCGATCCCGATGTGGAAGCTTCCGAACGTAACGTGATGCCAAACTCGGCTCAGGAAGCTTTCAGTCAGTAAACGCAACAAAGTCCAAGGCTCTGCTTCAGGATGGGTGCAGAGCTGCATCTACGCGAAGCACACGGCTTACATGAAATGACACGAATGACACGAATGACACGAATGACACGTCCTACATGGCTTACATGAAACACACAACTAACATGAATCACACAACAGGGGTTGCACCGAGAGCGATGGCAAACATCCGTCCAAGGTGCAATCCCTGTTTTGGTATGTAAGTGTCGGATGGGTGCAATCCCTGTTTTGGCATGTAAGTGTCGGATAGGTGCAATCCCTGTTTTAGTATGTAAGTGTCGAATGGGTGCAAGCTGGTCTCGTGTAAGTCCCACTGGTGTGAGTCTTAGCGGTGTCAGTCTTACCGGTGTAAGTCCCACTGGTGTAAGTCCCACCTGAACTATGGTTTAAAAGGTCAATAAATTGTCTTGACTCAAAGTCGATTTCTTTATACAGTATAAAAGTTCAGTGCATAATATATTATGCACACTAATGTTAAAGAGGCGAAAATAAGGGAAGGAGATCCATGCACCAGAACATCGATGACCTAACGGATCGCTTTGAGAAGTCTCTGTTTGTATTATCAAAGACCTTGGGTCCAGAGCTTATCCGACGAACGCAAACAGACCTAACCCCGAGTCAGGTGTTTATGTTGTACTTCATTCGGCAAGAAAACCAGTGCAACGTATCCAAATTGGCGGAGAAAATGGAGGTTGCCCCAAGCGCGATCACAGTCATGCTCGATCGACTGGAGAATCACGGATTTGTGCATCGCGTCCGTGACAAGGGTGACCGGAGAGTGGTTATCGCTGAATTGACCACTGCTGGCGAAGAAAGACTAAACCAGGTTGTAGGTGTCCAGAAGCAAATCGAACAGTACTGCCTGGCACAGTTGGATGTGAACGAGTTGGAGTCATTTGTTCACACGTTGGAGTCGTTAGCGTCCATCGCGCGGATGATGGAACCCCAAGAAGTGATCGGATCGAAGTGGATTGGATTATCGAATACGGAGGATAAATAGATGGCTCAAGCAGCGGTACAATCAACGAACCAGATTACTGGTCAGCGAAAGTGGTGGGCATTTGCAACTGTTTTATTGACGATGTTTTTCTCGTCAATGGACCAGACCGTCGTATCTACAGCGATGCCGACCATCATTGGAGACTTGCACGGATTTAACTTATATGCCTGGGTTTTCACAGCCTATATGATGGCTTCGTCTGTAACGGTTCCCATTTACGGAAAGCTGTCTGATGTATTTGGGCGAAAACCGTTTTACCTGTTTGGTTTAATCATGTTTGGCCTTGGTTCTGCCGTTTCCGGTCAGGCACATTCCATGATTGAACTCGTCTGGGCGCGCGCCTTCCAAGGTATCGGGGCGGGTGCAATGATGAGCATGCCGCGTGCAACCGTCGGTGACATTTTCTCACCGAAGGAACGAGCCAAATGGATGGGCGTCATGATGGCGGTATTTGGAATTTCGAGTATTGTGGGGCCTGCACTGGGTGGATGGATTACAGACTCCTTCTCCTGGAGGTGGGTATTCTACATTAACCTTCCCTTTGCGGTGCTTGCCATTTTCGGTGTGCTGTTTACGTTGCCGCGAGTACGAGCGGAACACCGCGTCAAGGTCGATTGGCTCGGGTCTGTCATCTTGGTCGTTGGCTTGATCCCGGTTCTACTCGGCTTTACTTGGGCCGGCACAAAATACGCCTGGGGGTCTCCGATCGAGTTAACGCTTTTCATCGGTGGTGTGATTGTTCTCGCGATTTTCATCTTGTGGGAGCGAAGAGCATCCGATCCGGTGTTGACGCCAAGTTTGTTTAAAAACCGGATTTTCACGACTTCGCTCATTTTAGGTATATTGGTCGGCATGACGATGTTTGGCAGTCTGATGTTCCTGCCTGTCTTCGTTCAAGGGGTAATTGGCCTCAATGCACAAGACAGTGGTTGGGTCATGACTCCCATGATGGTCGGTTTTATCATCGGAAGCATGGTGTCCGGGCAGGTCATGTCGAAGACGGGTCGTTATAAGTTCCTGGGATCAATCAGCGGTGCAATCATCGTGGTCGGTTCACTGCTGCTGAATCAAATGAACGTTCATACCACCTGGGGCACGGTTATGGTCGACATGGTCGTTCTGGGACTGGGTATCGGATCGTTAATGCCGCTGATGAACATGGTCGTTCAGAATGCATTCCCTTACAAGATTATGGGAACTGTCAACTCAACACAGCAGTTTGTTTCTTCCTTGGGCGGCGTTATCGCGTCACCGATTTTCGGATCGATTCTGGATAAGAACTTCAGTGCCAAACTCAGCAAAACGTTGCCTGCATCATTGCACCAGTTTCAGAGCAAACTTGCCGGGGTGAATCCCCAGTCCCTGCTGACCAAGCAGGCACAGCAATCCATCTCGACGGAATTCAGCAAGTACGGTGCAACAGGTCACCAAATGTACCTTCAGCTCATGGATGCCGTGAAGGCCTCTCTCACCTTTGGCGTTCAGCACCTGTTTAAGGTCGGGCTGGTCTTTGCCGTTCTGTGCTTCATCGGGACGTTCTTCTTGCCGGAGATCAAGCTGAAAGGCAAAGAGTACTACCAAGAGCATAAACTCGCTGAAGACAACGCTTGAACCAGTCCAGCAGGCGCGTAACGGCAACCACGTAACGTGCGTGAGCCGGTTTGCAATGCGTAACCGCAACCGCGTAACGTGCGTGAGCCGGTCTGTGACGCGTAATGTCAACCGCGTAACGTGCGTGAGCCGGTCTGTAATGTGTAACCGCAACCGCGTAACGTGCGTGAGCCGGTCTGCAATGTGCAACCGCAACCGCGTAACGTGCGTGAGCCGGTCTGCAATGTGTAACCGCAACCGCGTAACCCGTGCCCACCGGTCTGTAACGCGTAACGTCTGCACCGATCTGTTGATAGATAAGAAGCGCGCCCGGCTGTGCCAGGCGCGCTTATCCTTTTCTCAATTGCTGGCTGCTTACCGAGGCTCGCCGGCAAGCTGAATCATTTTACTCAGACCTCAATTTTCGCGCGTTCCGTATCACGGACGCGCAGGTTTGTGGTCAGTGCTGCCAAGACAACCCCCGCGGACAGACAAATCGGCAGCCAAATCGCATGTAATCCCCACTGCTTTTCGATAAAACCACACATCGCTGCACCAACGCAGTACGAAACGAGCACTGTTGCCCAAACCGTCATGGACGAGCCGGGTATTGGCGGATCAATCGTTTCACTCGGGTGCTGCTTACGGCGGAATTTGTCATACGTGTTCCAAACGACCGCTTCCATCAAGCCGGTTGTCGTACTGGTAATGACGGTAGTCGGTACACCGTTTACGCCAATCCTTCGAGCGGCTACACCTTGAACACCCATCGAGAAGGCCAGGGTGAAAATGAGGAGCGGCAGCAGTGACTTGCCAAAGATATAAGTAAAGACCATAAACAGGATAAATCCGAACAGCTCCAGTGCGAGAGTGCGGGTCACGCCCCACGTGATTCCTTTTTCATGCCGCTTGTTCCGGAGCACAACGGATCCCACCGCCGCACCGACCATAAACCCGAACAAAGCGACAATGTAGCCGAGTGGTTTCAAGTGGCCGCTGTTGACGAGCGCGAGGCCAAGGAAGACCGTATTGCCCGTCATGGCTGCCGTCAGAACCTGACCGAGTGCAAGAAAACTGATGGCATCCGCACAGCCGGAAATCAGTGTGAGCAAGACTACGTAAACATGCAGATTTGCCGTTTTTGACATTCAATCACCATTTTCGTTGGGAACTGGGGTAGCACGCCCCACAAGTGAGGCAAGTGACTGGCTTTATTGTCTAGTGTACGGAAACTCTAGTAGCACGGCAAATAGAATTATCTGCTTGTTTCAAGAGACTTCACTGCTGCTCCTTTTGCTGCTTCCACCAATGGTACATCCGCAACTTTTTAATGGAAATAACACGCGCCTTTTCCCGAGCGTCTTCGTAAGCTAGGCGCTCAGCCTCGTTTGGGTCTTCATGCTCGCTGATCCCGATGATTCCAAAATCCGACTTGATATCTAGAAAACATATCGTCATATTCTCGCTGCGGCTAAAAGAACAGTTCTCCATGTGTTTCCTCCCTAAGTTAAGTCGGTCTCACCGTCTTAATCGCGATAAGGTGCCGGTCTTAGTCGGTCCCAGCCTACTATCTCCGCCAAAAGGCCGACTTAAGTCGCTCGCACCGTCTTAATCGTGCGCCAACCTACTCGTTTCACCTGGCTAAGTCGGTCTCACCGACTTAATCGCGATAAGGTGCCGGTCTTAGTCGGTCTCAGCCTACTATCTCCGCAAAAAGGCCGACCTAAGTCGCTCACACCGTCTTAATCGTGCGCCAACCCACTCGTTTCACCTGCGTAAGTCGGTCTCACCGACTTAATCGCGACAAGGTGCCGGTCTTAGTCGGTCCCAGCCTACTATCTCCGCTAAAAGACCGACTTAAGTCGCTCACACCGTCTTAATCGTGCGCCGATCCACTCGTTCCGCCTGCGTAAGTCGGTCTCACCGACTTAATCGCGATAAGGTGCCGGTCTTAGTCGGTCTCAGCCTACTATCTCCGCAAAAAGGCCGACTTAAGTCGCTCGCACCGTCTTAATCGTGCGCCGACCCACTCGTTGTTTCATGCACCGTGTTGCAAATTTGATGCCGACGAAAAAAGACCCCTCTGAGAGGGGTCGCGGTGTGCACCGGATCATCCCTCCTCATCTCTCGACATAGAATGCCGCAGGAATTAGCACCATCTACATCACACAGTGGTTGCCGAGGCTTCATAGGGCCAGTCCCTCCGCCTGCTCTAGATAAGAAGATTGACTTATTGAGTTACTTGTGTTGTAAATGCACCTTTCTGCGCTGGCAAGCAAGTGGTTATTCCTCTTGCACGGAGTGTACCTGCTCAGAGGAGCGGCATGTCAAGTTGGCTTAATGAAACATCTCCTTGCGCCTGGGACAAGCTAATTGCGCAGGAAGATCCGTGTGGGAACCCGAATAATTTCTTAACCATAAAATTCAACTTCCCCGATGGCCCTCGTCATTGTCGATTTACGTTACAATATGGAGGCGGATACGCCGGAGTTTGCAAGTACTTCTACCAAATGAAAGCGTCTAAGATTCGAACTTTCGCACAACGTGGACAAGCTCGAGACGCACGTTCCTGTCGCAACCCTGACCAAGCGGTGCTTTCAGGCCCGGTTTGCATCCAAGGGGTGCCGTCCAAGGGGTCTCGTTCAAGGAACGTGATCGAAAAAAAGAGAGAGAAGACTGATAGAGAACACCAAGAGTGATATGAAAGCGAGTGAATACGGGAATGTGGGGGATCTTTGCAAAAGCTCCATTTGAGGATCTGTGGCAGCCGGATATTATCGTCGTTGCGATAGTACTACAGGTCATCTACCTGACACTGGCGCACGGACCTGTAGCGTTCAAGCTGTACGGACGGCGCCACATGACGACACGGAAGCAAACCTTTTTGTTTCTCATCGGCTGCTGGCTGATGTACTTTTCGTTTGCCGGGCCATTGGATTACCTGTCTGACAACTATCTTTATTCTGCGCACATGATTCAGCACATGATTGAAATTACCATCATGACGCCGCTCATGATGAAGGGACTTCCTGAGTCTTTTTACCGATCGCTTTGGAATTCAAGGCTGATCGGCAAGGGCGTACGGTTCTGGGTACACCCTCTTGTCAACGGTGCCATTTTTAACATTGTTTTGACGGCCTTCCACTCACCGTATCTGTACAACCTTGCCTTGGAGCACGAAAACTTTCATCTCTTTGAGCATGTGGTCTTTTTTGTGATTGCCGGCTTCATGTGGAGCCCGTTGTTGCTCGAGATTGAGGGCATCGGATCACTGACGAATGGGCAGAAGCTGCTCTATCTGCTCTACAACTACAACCTTGGCATGCCGCTCATCATCCTTCAGCTCATGTCCGGTGTACCATGGTACAGCGTGTACGTGCATGCCCCCCGACTCTTTGCCTGGCTGACTCCGCTCGGGGATATGCAGCTCGGCGCTATCTTGATGCTCGTCTTTATGGGCGGAGCATTTCTGACGAGTGGGATTCGGATGTGGATACGCCAAGACGAATCCATTTGGTACGACTAATTTCGTACTAAGGTTCCACACCACAGGCAAACGCATGTCACGGTGCAAAAGGTTCCACACCACAGGCAAACGAATTGTCACGGTGCAATGCGGTAGCTTGGATACTCCCGCATGGACACAGCGAGCTCCATCGCGGAGAGACTATCCCGAGTACTGCAAAAATACATGTCCGTCCCAAACACCCAGGACAGCGAGGTGCTTGGGCCGGTCGCTCCCGGGGGATTGACCTGCAGGATGCCGTTTGTCATCGGCAGGAAGTTGATATGAAGGTAGTTGACCACCTGCTTGGCTTGGTTAATCAGATCGAGCGATGCCGTCCCGTAGACGTCAATCGTCCATTTTCCCTCGTGCCACTCCATCACGCTATAGTTTGACGGTACATTGCTGGCCTTGTATGGGTACAGACGAGCAGTGACTCCCTCACCGAGATCGACCTGTGTGCTAGGCTGACTGTGATCCACCGGGAACGCCTCAGCGGTCGCCTGCAAAGCCTGCATTGCTGCTGCAGGTGAGGCGTACGCTTGGCCGTCGAAGTTTGCAATCTCTGCCCCCGTCCCCCGTGTATTGAGACTTGGGTCGTTGATGGGAAGCGGCTTTGCTGTTGCGTACAAATCCACACTATAACTCGAGGCGGACCGAAACACCTCTGCACTGACGGCCGTGGCATGCGGCGTAAACGTAGGCTCAGTTGGGGCAAACAATGGCATGGTCGTCTCTTTCTCTACATAGTTCATAATGTCCGTCGTGTATCCTGCAAACCGGGGTGCGGCAGCCGAACCGGATCCCGCAACATTCGAAGCTGCACTTGACGATCCGCTGCCCGTCGCATTGCTCCCGGTTGTGTTTCCTGTGGTGTCATTGCCCGATCCGTTCACGGGCCCGCCAACAAGTGAGTTGGTTGTGCTGCTCCCGCTGGAGTTGCCTGTAGCCGTATTGGCCCTGCCTGTCTGACTCAAACCCTGGGATTGGTTGACGGCTGAATTCCCAGTTGATGGTTGCCCGCAACCTGACAGAAATGCCGCCCCCAAAATGATGAAAGACATCGTCGTCTGCCTCTTCATGAGCAACCCGCTTTCCGGTTGAATTCTCCCCCAGTTCACGCATCTCTCCGCTTTTTCTCTAGTTGTTACTCCTTGCCCGCAAGCTCGAGCATCATCCGGATGCGGGCTTTGTGTCCGGGGCCTTCCTCCATCTGAACCCCCATTGACTGCAGGCCGATCTCGCTGCCTGGCGTCCCGTACGTCGCGTAGAGCGGATGCCCGGATGCCGTTCGTGGAACCACCCACACCCTGATTCCCGCGTCAATCAACTTCTGTATGTCCGGCAAGAGAAACTCAGGGACATGGCCAGCACCGAATCCCTCAATCACAACCCCGTCCACCTGCTCAGCGAGACAGGCTCGCAAAAACAGTCCCGAGTTGCCGAGCGTCATGCGAATGAGCTCTACTTTCGGCCAGGAATCCAGTGCAGGAAGCCGATACGAGTTGGTGCATGGCGGCACACTCCAATAATACCTCACACATTCTTCCACCACCGACCCCATCAAGCCTGCTCCTGGTGATGAAAAAGACGACACGTTAGTGCTGTGACCTTTCACTACGTAACGGGCTGCATGAATTTCCTCGTTCATGACAACCATGACCCCGCGGCCGATCGAGGCCGACGTATCTGCAACCCGAATGGCATTCACGAGGTTCGCCGGTCCATCAGCAGAAACCAATTCGTTGTGGCGCATCGCTCCCGTAAACACGATGGGTTTCGACCATGGGCCAACGAGATCGACCAGATAGCTGACTTCATCCATCGTATCTGTACCATGGGACACGACCACCCCCCGGACTGCCGGTTGGTCCATCGCTTGGCGCAAAAAGGTCACCAATTTATGAAGGTGTGGAAATGTCAGAGACTCGCTCATCGCACGGTAGAGGTCAACCGTCTGAATAGGCACCTCTGAAAACCCGCTGATCTCGCCTGCCAACTGCGCTCCACCGAGTGCAGGATGATTACTGTCACGTGACGGTGAGACGGAGATCGTCCCTCCGGTAAATACAATCAACACATGTTCCTCTAAAGCTGCCACCAAGTGTCCCTCCGTCATGAGATGCTCACGTCACTAGAGAGTGTACTCTAATTCAAGCCTCTCTGCCTCATCCGGGTGGCTGATGAAAAAGGGGATCCCATACTCGAACCAGCAGTGAACGCTCGGTCGGGGCGGGTGAGCCGGTGGGGCGGTGGGCGTGCCAGCCGGGAGCACAGGTCGGGTGGGTCGGGTGAGCCGCGCCGGGCGGTCCGTTAGCGGAACTCTGTTCCTCTATAACGTGCCGGGCCGCTACAGGCCGCGCTGGGCCGCGACACGTCGCCCCTGTCCATCCGTTAGCGGAACTCTGTTCCTCCCTCACTTGTTCTACAGCCCCGCGCAAAGGCCCTCTAACCACCAGAAACTGTATGCGATGAATTTTATTGGAGTCGGGAGGAAAGAATAACCGATACTCTACGCGAGGATGGGATCAACATGGATTCGTTGCAGGCAAGAACCATTACCGTTGTTCAACTGGTAATGCTGGTGTACACTGCAGCTGGCGTCATGGATCACGTCATCATTATTCCGTTGTTACTGCGTGCCGCACAGCGGGATGCTTGGGTGTCTGTCCTGATAACGGGTGCCGTCCTGCTCACTGGTGCCCTGGTCCTGTCTGCCGTTTGCCGCAATACGGCGCAAATGCATCTTGGGCAGTGGCTTCGGCAGCACGTCCATCCCTTTATCTGGTACCCGCTGTTATCGATCATTGTCTTGCAGCTGTTTGTGATGAGTGCGATCACCCTAAGAGACACGTGCTTTTGGGCCAAGACTATGTATCTTCCAGAGACGCCGCTCGTTGCCACGGTGCTTGTCTTCGCAACAGGTTGTTATTTTGCTGCGCGCAGCGGGCTTGTCACCATCGCCATCTCGAACGGTATCCTGTTGCCCATCATCGTTGCGCTCGGGATTTTCGTCGCCCTCGGAAACCTCCCCAATAAAAATTATCTGTATCTGCGTCCGGTACTCGAGCACGGTCTGCCTCCCGTGATGCACGGCGTCCTGTTTACGGGTGCCGCATTCTCTGAAGTCATTCTTGTGCTGTTCTTGCAGCCGTTTGTCCGAAGCAAAATTCGGTGGTATGTCCTCGTCATCATCGCCGTTGGACTGATTGGACTGACAATCGGTCCCTTGATCGGCGCCATCACTGAGTTCGGACCCTATGAAGCGGCCCGACAGCGCTACAGCCCATATGAGGAGTGGCGTCTACTGACCTTCAAACACTTTATCGAACACGTCGATTTTCTATCCATCTATCAGTGGTTGGCCGGGGCGTTTATTCGCATCTCACTAGCCATGTTTCTGCTTGCGGAAATGTTCCAACCGCGTTCCCCAAAGCAGCGGAACTGGATCTTATCAATAGCCTTTGCAGCCGCCTTTGTGGTAGCCATCTATCCGATTTCCGACGAGACATTTTCCGGACTCGTCTCCAATCTATATTTACCGATCTCGCTTATCTGCATGGTCGGCCTGTTGCTGATATTGTTCGTGTTGTCTTGGTCGTTTCGAGTGAGGGGTGCCCGATGATGAAAATCCTGAAGGACACCTCCGAAAACCAGAAACGTCTCGAGTCTCTGTTTGCAACCTCCGCTGACGTACGTATTGAATCCTTGGAGTCACCGGATCGTCCTGATGAGCCAAAGATGCTGCTTGCGTACGCTCCTGGGCTGTGTGACCTTTCCCGCCTCGAGGAAATCGTGCTGCCTAAGTTACGTCAACTGCTTGGTTCACAACCACAACTCGGGCGGACAAAGTCTATGCTGTCTGAGCTTGCACTCCCGAGTGCAAGGGCCGTCGAGTACTTCGAGGAGACTGCCCGTGAGGTCTTCCAAGGAAGGCTTGTCGTGATTAGTGCTGGAGTGGGTTTCTCAATTGATATTTGTGGAAAGCCGAATCGCAGCCCGGATGACAGTAAGTTTGAGGTCTCCCTGTTTGGGCCCCGCGACGGGTTTATCGAAGACCTCACGACCAACGTCGCACTAGTTCGAAAGCGGCTGAATTCACTGTCTTTGTGCGTTGAAGAATTCGCAGTTGGAGAGCTCAATCAGACGAGGGTGTGCCTGCTCTATATGGACGGTCGTGTGAATAAGAGTGCACTGGAGGAATTTCGTGCTCGTCTGATATCTACAAAGGTCGAGATCATCGAATCCAATGTTGAGTATGTTGAGATGCTTGGATCTTCCAGATATAACTTCATGCCAAAATACCGCCTAACAGGTCGTCCGGATTTCGTCATGTCTTCTCTTCGCAAGGGGAAGTTTGCCGTTCTCGTAGATGGTATACCAAGTGCACTTCTGGCGCCCATCAATCTATCCTTTATGTTGACTACAGCGGATGACCCCTTAGTCTCCTTCCCGTTTATTGTGTTTGAGCGTTTTTTGCGCTATGCAGCCTTTGTGATCGCGCTTCTCGCACCGGGGTTCTATGTCGGCATCACTTCCCTGCATCCCGACCAGGTACCCCTGTCTCTGCTTGCCACGCTGGTCAATTCGCGCATGGGCCTGCCGCTGCCAACCCCACTTGAAGCATTCTTGATGCTGATACTGTTTGAAATCTTTAAAGAGTCAGGAACACATCTGCCCCAACCGGCTGGCAACACGTTGTCTGTCGTCGGGGGACTGATTATCGGTGACGCCGCCATCCGCGCAGGCATGGCCAGTCCGGCACTTGTCGTCGTCGTCTCCGCCAGCGCCGTGTCACTTTATGCGGTGACCAATCATGCACTGGCCAGCATCATCTCCATCCTGCGGCTTGGAATCCTCGGGTTGTCATCGTTTTTTGGGCTGTACGGCTTTATTCTGTCCTGCATCTTTGTGACCGTTTACTTCTCACACGTTCGCTCGTTTGGCATGCCCTTTTTGGGACCACTGTCACCGTTTCGATGGCAAATCTTCAAACAGACGCACATCGCAGCCTGGCCGAAACGCGAGAGGAAACGCGTATGAAACCGCTCCGAAGCCTAACCGTGTTGCTGACAGTCATCCTCTCGCCGCTTTTGACCGGTTGCTGGGGCTACAAGGAGTTTGAGCATCAGTTTTATCCCCACGCTGTTGCAGTCGGCAAAGTTGGCAATCAGTATCTCATTTACGTCCAAGTCCTCGATATGAGTAAACTGGGCAGAAGTGAAAGCCCCACGGCAAAGACGGGGGCAGGGTCATGGATCGCAATTGCCAAAGGCCAAACACTTGATGAAGCAGCTCACGATCTCTATCAAGTGACACCGCGCAGTGTGAACTGGGGCCATGTCAATGCCATTCTCATCAGTGAAAACCTTTTGAAGGCTCCAGATTGGGCGAACGTGTTCGGGGTACTGACACGGTTCGCACAGTTCCGCTACACGCCGTGGATATTTACTACACAAGATGACCTGCAGACGGTGTTAGCAACGCCGCCAATCATTGAGGTCTCGCCCGTTCACTCAGGTCTTGGCGATCCGATGGAACTCTACAAAGAGAGTTCCTTTATCCGTCCGATTCGAATGAATTCTTTCATTGCAGATATGAGCGAGCCAACAACTCCACATCTGATTCCCGAGGTGTCCCTCCAAGCAAACCGTTGGTACGCAGGCCAGGAACCTCATTCCACCATCACGCTGTCCGGATATGCGATGTTTGACGCACAAAGAAAATTCGTAGGAAGCTGCACCAGAGAGAAGTGTGCCGGCCTCCGTTGGGCGGATCCGAAGTTGCAGCGAACGTCCTTAAACCTGACGCAAAACGGCAAAGCGATCGGCTCGGCCATCGTTTCCAAACCTCGCTACCGCGTGCGGTATGCGCTGTCAGGCCAAAACATTCGCTATCAAGTAAGCGTATCCGTTCGTGGAATAGTGCCCGAGAAATACGGTAATGAATCTCTCGCAGCGCTCGACAAGTTGGCTGAACGTGAAATCAGGAACGAGATTTACGAAACGTACCGAAACGGTTTACAGAGAAACATGGACCTGTTCGGACTTACAGATGCTCTGTATCGCTCAAACCCTGGACTGTATCATCAACTTAAGAAGCGCGGCGCTCTCCAGTTAACTGACAGCTCTTTGTCATCCGTCCAGGTGAAGGTCCAGTTGATGACAGGTATTCGGACACTCGAAGGCCCCCAAGAACAGTTAACGCAGCTGGATACACCCGGTCCGTCGAGTTGATTTGCTTGGTGATTTGCTTGGTGATTTGCTCGGTGATTTGCTTGGTGATTTGCTTGGTGATTTGCTGCCGCTTGGGCTCACTTTCGCTTACACATTATCAGGGCTCGATGCGCTGTCGAGAATCGGCTTTAAATCCTCCATTCGCTCAAACAGGTGCCAAACGAAGTCTTCTTGCCCATCCTCCCGGTGCTGATGAATGTGTGCCAAGTCTGGGTCCTCCAGATAGGCGCGAATTGACTTTTTTGATTCCCACTCGACAAGCATCATCACACGGCGGGGTTTGATGTCACCCTGTGGAGTTGAAACCAGATCTCCAACAGCGACGACCTTGCCGCCGTGTTTTTCCAGGCCGAGTTGCGCTTCGCGAGCGTACTTCCGGTATTCGTCCGCGCTTTTGAGATTGAATAAATTGAGTGCATAGATAGACACTGAATCCCCTCCTGAAGTGGCTTCGAGAGCATTTCGTTGCCTCGCCTCTCGGCCCTCATCTTTCGCCGTTTTGGCTAATCGTCAGAAAATCAAAACCGACCGGTTGGTAGATCGACGATAACACCATTATACAGGCTGGAGGGGACGGATCACACAAAATTCTTACAGTCAGAGTGTTGCGATCCAGTTGTCCACGGTCACAACGTCTGCTTGGCGCGGAAACACCTTTTCCAAGAGAACGCGATGCACCTCTTCGTCTGCATCTAGGCAAGCATCAGAGAGCACGACCAAGCCATAGTCCTTATCTGCAGCCTCCCGCAATGTAGATAAAACTACACCACTCGTAGCGATGCCGCACAGGACCAGTGTGTCGACAGACTGTCCGCGGAGAATGACTTCAAGGTCACTTCCTGTGAACGCGCTAACCCGAAGTTTGGTGACAACAGGTTCGCTCGGCAATGGAGCAACCGACTCATGAATCTGTGTCGATGCTTCACTCACGGTCATTCCTCCATGTTTCGAGATGGCAGAAAAGGACTTGTTGCGCGGACTCACCTCGGGATAGCCATTGCGGAAGCCGACACGTACGAAGATCACTGGGACTCCTGCCTCACGTGCCGCTGCAACGGCTTTTTGAAACGGCGCAAGCGTATCTTCGCTTTTCGCAAATCGGGACACAATCCCGTTTTGAACATCCATGACGAGCAGTGCAGGACGGTTTGTGCGCAAAATGTATCACTCCTATTCTCACTGGTTGGGCAAACAAACTCCTTTCACTATAGCGCATGCACAGGTGCAAACGAAATTTTACGGTTTCTTATAAATGAGGTGTGGTAAAGCAGCGGTTCGCGTTAGTTTGTGACATAGGATTGTCGCGTCATGCAAGGACGTCTCACCGTCTGTGCATGGACAGGCTTGGTTGCGGCTTCCAAGGACCTTGTGCTAGGCTAGAATCAAATACCTCATACCAAATACACAGACTGGCCGAATTTCACACGTCGTCCCAAAGGGACGAAGGCGTGAAAACGGGGGAACCAAGTTTCAGGGGTGAGTTGACCGATTGTTCCCAGCTATCGATCATAGGCGAATTCGTTTCGCCGAACCCGTCAGCTAACCTCGTAGGCGAATGATGTGCTTTGGGGCTTTGCACTCTATTTTCCCAAACTCAACTGTTGTATCAGTCTGGCGGCACAGTCCGTGCCAAAGAGATCGACCTGTAAGCATGCTTTTCTATTGCGTTTGAAGGGAGGTACATAATTATTTTCTTCATCACGGGCTTTCCTGAACAGAAGTATGTCCGAGTACTCAATTTTCCGGGACGATGTGGTCACCTAAGGCGCCAATCCTAGACACTCTGGTAACACTGTGGATTACGAATTGGTGCAGAATCGATTACTCGAACAAATTTCTGCACACGCAAATTACGTGTACAAAAATGAACACGAACGAAAGTCAACAAGAACAAAAGTCAACCTGTACACGAACTAACCGGCACAAAATTAACGCCTACAAAAGTTCATAGGACTGATCTGTCTTTTTGAGGGAGGAATCTGACTATTGAAGCGCTTATCAAAAATATCCATTCCTGTGGCAATCGCAGCGATCGGGGTATTCACGCTTGCGGGTTGCGGTACAAGCGGCAGCTCGAACAACCTTTTGAGCAAGGTAGAATCAACCCATACCTTAACCATCGCAGAGTCTGCATACGCACCGGAGGATTTTCAAGACCCTTCAACTAAGCAATGGACTGGATATGACGTGAATATTCTACGCGGGTTCGCAAAAAGTTTGGGAGCGAACCTGAAAATTGACTCGATGCCGTTCTCATCTTCCATTCAGGCTGTCGCCGACAAACGGGATGATTTGACAATCGATATCTACTACACAAAAAAACGCGCCAATGTGCTTGATTTCAGTCGACCAATGCTGAATTACAACGACGTGATTGCCGTCAACTCACAAAACCCAACCGTTACATCACCTACTCTCGCTTCCCTCAAAGGGAAAAAGATCGCCGTCGTTGTCGGTTCTGCAGAAGTAAAAGAAGCTCAAAACATTCCTGGTGCAATTGTGAAGCAGTACAGCACCGTTGCTGAAAGCTTCTTGGCCCTCTCCACAGGGCGTGTGAATGCAGACCTGCAACCTGACACGGACGTTGCCTGGGCGAAGCAGAAGAACCCCAATCTGAAAATCAAGATCTTAGGTGCTGTACCTTCTTCGATTGCACCACCGATCTCGAGCCTGCGTGGTTACTACGGGGTGCCGAAGGGCTCGTACAGTACTGCCTTCCTCGCTAAACTCAATGCCTATCTCAAACAAATCGCCAGTAACGGAACAGAGCAGAAGATTCTCAACAAGTACGGAATGACAAGTTCCGTATTCTTGAAAGGCATTGCAAGCGCACCCAACACTTACAGCGGCAACTAAGCCGAGACACGAATCCGAATGATCGGGGCTTCATCCACTGGAGCCCCCTCAGTAGAAACCTTCATTTTGAACGACCCAACATTTTGAACGACACCAACATGTTGAGTGAGACCAACATTCATCTTTGAGAAGGAAGGAGGAGTGGCCGAGTTGTTGCAGCAATGGGTGCAGTACTTTCCCGACATGATGAAAGGTGTTTTGATTACCTTGAAGTTGACCGGTTCGTCTCTTGTGGTCGCCCTCGTTTTCGGGTTCATCCTAGCCCTCATGAGGCTTTCCACGTCCAAGACCTTGAACCTCATCGGAACGTGGTACATCGAGATCGTGCGAGCCGTACCCGTCTTGGTTATCATCTTTCTCGCCTATTACAGTCTCGGCAACATCCTAACATTATCCGGTTTTACAGCAGCCGTCGTCAGTCTCGGCGCGTTTTACGCAACCCAATACGGAGAAATCTTCCGCGGGGCCATCCTCGGTGTAGATAAAGGGCAGACTGAAGCGGCCTCGGCCCTCGGCATGCCGAGCCGAACCATCATGCGGAAAGTCATCCTGCCGCAAGCCTTTTTTACCATCTTGCCGCCAGCAACAAATCAACTGAGCAACTTGATTAAGGACACTTCTCTGGTGTTCACTATCGGCATTTCCGATTTGATGTTCCAGGCCTATTCAGCCGCTTCAAACAACTTTTTGCCGCTTGATATGTTGCTTGAGGCTGGTGTCATCTACTTTGTCTTTTACCTTGTGCTTTCTAAACTGCTAGCGAGGTGGGAACTCAATGTCCAACGAAGTCGTAGTTAGCATTCGAAATCTGACCAAGCGATTCGGCAAAACCGTCGTGTTCGAAGATGTTTCACTCGATGTGCACCGGAGTGAGGTGGTTGCCATCGTTGGACCAAGTGGTGCCGGCAAAAGTACGCTGATCCGGTGCGTCAATCGGCTTCACCCATTTGATGAGGGAAGCCTGCAGGTCCTTAACCATCAGTTAAACAAGGGATCTCAGTTCCCATCAAAACAGGTATTGAACGATATCCGCACAAGGGTAGGCATGGTTTTTCAAACGTTCAACCTGTTTCCGCACTTGTCCGTACTCGAGAACGTCATCCTTGCCCCCATTGAAGTAAAAAAGGTTCCACGAAAGCAGGCCATCCAACAGGCGATGGAACTCCTTGACATGGTCGGGTTATCAGAACACGCCAACAAGTATCCGAAGCGCATGTCAGGCGGTCAGCAGCAACGGGTCGCAATTGCCCGTGCACTGGCTATGGAACCGGAGATCATGCTGTTTGACGAACCCACATCGATGCTCGACCCAGAGCTTGTCGGTGAAGTCCTCGATGCCATTCAACGGCTTGCCAAGGACGGCATGACCCTGATGCTGGTGACGCACGAGATGCAGTTTGCCAAAGAGGTCGCCGATACGGTCGTCATTATGGCGGATCACCGGATCATTGAAAAGGGCCCATCCCGCGAGGTGCTTGAGAATCCACGCACGGGACGTGCACAGGCCTTCCTGAAGCGTGTACTGAACCCCGTTCACGCTACCGAGTTAGAAAGGGAAGTTGCTGTAGGTCACGGAGGGGGTAGGTAATGCATATTGTCGGTTTGTACATCAGTCCGATAGCCATCGGAGCGCTGAAGGACCTGATTTTGACCATCTTATCAACACTGCTGTCGTTCGTTCTGGGCATCCTGTTTGCAGCAGGGAGACTGTATGGTCACCCTGTCATCAAGCTTGTCATTGGCTGGTATGTTGAAATCATCCGAGGTCTGCCGGCCATTCTACAGTTGTTTATTATCTTTTTCGGCTTGACCCAAATTGGCATCAACTTGTCTCCATTGACGGCAGGCTTGATTTGGCTGGTGGCCTATGGAACTGGGTATGCGGTGGAAATTTTTCGATCCGGTATCATGGACGTCGCCCAAGGCCAACGCGAAGCCGCATCTGCCCTTGGCCTCGGCCGCTGGATCACGATGCGCAAGGTCATTGTGCCACAGGCTTTTGCCTTGATGCTCCCTGCCCTCACCAGCTTTGTCGTACTGCAGTTAAAGAACACGACACTTCTCTACCTGATTGGATACGCTGACATCATGTACCAGGCACGCCTCGGAGCTGATGCCACGGAGGCACCTGGAACCCTCTACCTCATGGCGGCGGCTGCGTATCTCATCATGAGCCTCGTGATTGGACGTATCGGGTATCGTCTCGAGAAGCGAGCTACTGCCTACCGCTGAAGTCGCTGACATCAAAGCCTTCAGTCACGCTTCCGTCCCGGACTATTCGGTCCGGGACATTTTTTTGTTCTCGCTCAAATGACAAGAACGCAATCAGTACTCATATTTAAGGAATGTAATCAGTACTGAGCTTAAAGAAAGTCTCATCTTGGGGTACTTACCAAACGAGTTGGCAGTTGCTACAATAGCGTCATCATCAGAAATGAAGGTTGTCTATCATCTGAACCGCAATCGTTATCGGGATAAAGGAACCGGATAACATGGCGCTGAGGACAGGAGGTCATCCCAATGAGTTCACGCAAAAATATCGCAGTTGCGGGTCTAATGTCCGCGGCCATGATGACCATGTTGGCTGGTTGCGGTCTGTCAGCAACGCAAGCAAAGTCATCCCCAGTGCCTTCAATTTCTCACCAGCCAAAGATTCAAACCGTTACTGTGAAAAAACCTCCAAGGCACGTCCCGACTTATGCGATGGAGCTTGTGCCATCCCATCTGTCTGCGTCGCAAGTGTCCGACGTTAATTTGAAAAAAGATATCTACTATACCAATCGCGTTGTCGTAATTTCGTTCCATGACATGTCCTTGCATTTAAATTCCAAGTTCAACATGTCGCCCACGGTATTTGCACAAGACTTGCAGTCACTGCATCAGTACCATTTCAACGCCATTACGAACCAGCAGTTTGTAGGTTGGATGCAACATCGAAACACCATCCCGGCAAACGCAGTACTGCTCACTTTTGATGACGGATACAAAAGTATGTACACTCACGCTTTGCCCATTCTTCTGCGAAATCACATGACTGGAACCTTTTTCATCATCACGCATGGACAAGACGCCGGACCAACCGGTTTTATGACCTGGCCTGAGGTTCAGGCAATGGCCAAGGCTGGGATGGCGATTGAGAGTCATACGTACAACCTGCATTATCTGGTCGATGTACACGGGCACCTAACGGCCGCGTTCAATACCGCGTACTACCAGGGAAAATGGCAAACACCAACACAGTACTTTGAGCGGGATTATCATGACTTTTTGACTGCACGGCTTCAAATTGAACAACATCTTGGACACCCTGTGAATGAAATTGCTTGGCCCTACGGTTATGGAAACCTCGTCGCGTACGATGCTGCCAGAGCAGCCGGGTATAGCTATTTCTTCACAACCGCCTCTGGATATAACACTGCAAAGACGAGCAGTTGGTACATTCGGCGCGTAGACGTTGGTCTGTATCCAAACCCGCAGGAGGTCATCAACAAAATCCTCACCACCGCTGGGTCACCTGCAGAGCTTGTCCCACAGGCCCCACAGAAATCGAACCCAGTCAATGTACATTCCACTTAATGATGTGCATTGATGCTACGAATTGATGATGTGCAGTCCACCTAATGATGTGCACTCGACGTACTGATGTGCATTTCGCTCCAGTGAGTTAACAGCTTACGCCATTCGGCACTTCGCCCAAACCATGGATATTTGTCCTTGCTTGGCTAGGCATATGCCGTCACTGCCCCCGGGAAAAAACGTATGATTTGAAGGAATTGATTCCTGTAGATAAGGGGTGTAGCAGATGTACGGTGCCGGATGCTTTGGAGGATATACACGCTGGGCTGTTGTGTTTCTCATCATCTTTGTTCTGTTCATTCTACTCGTTCCCTACACGGTGACGACCAGCCAGACAACACCCGTGTATTGATTTAGAATACAGCACAACTCCGGAACCCGCGTAAGCGGGTTCTTACATATGACTTTATCTGATGCTCAGAATGGTTGAACTAGGACATACCCCAAGGACATACACTTGAATTACCACATTGCTAAGGGGCTGATGTCTTGCCGGCTTTTATATTTACCGGACCTATATTTGTCGATACACCTCAGCAAAATTCATTCGGTGTCAACCAGGGCATGAACAGCCAGAGTAATTACGATGCAAACATGAAATTTAATACTGCACAGGGTGGTAACTTTGGCTTTATGAGTGTCAACATCACTGCAGGTTCCTTGATGATTGATAACCTGGAGGCCCTCGATGGGAACATCAACGAGCAGGACATTAAGGCCTCACCGAGTGTGCAGTTTTAGTGTACCGGGATCACCAGCAACTATTTTAACCGGAAGGGAGTTGTTTCAGTGCCAGCGTTCATTTGGATCGGAGCCCTAGCTTCCAACACCCCACAGCAAAACTCAGGCGTCTTTATAGGAATGAATACCGCGGGGAATTGGGATGCGAATATGAAGTTCAACACCGCACAGGGCGGCAACTTTGGCATTTTAAGCACGAACCTGACCGGCGGTTCCCTTATGATAGACAATCTCGAATTCATCGATGGAATGGTGAATGCAAACGACATGAAAATCTCACCTTCAATGCAGTTCTAGCCGCTGCAAGCGGAACGTTAACGCAAACAGACAGGAACCTGACGAAACGTTAATGGGACCTGGGGGAACCACAGGTGGTAAATCGTTAGCGGTGCATTTCAAATGAGGGGGCGAGTTGCGATGGCGACTTTCATACAGTTTGGAGTGATTTACTCCAATTCGCCCAATCAAAACGCAGGTATCTTTGTTGGGCAGAATTCCATTACAGGCTGGGATGCAAACCAAAAGTTTAACATTGGACACGGTGCAGCGTTTGGGACGGGCAATCTTGAAATGTACACCCAAGTCTACCTCATGGACGGATTTGAGTACATTGATGGCGTGATGAATGACATGGACAACAAGCCCTCATCCAGCTTGATGTTTTAGTCATGGAAATTAGGATTGAATATGGGATGAGATAATAGGTGCTTACTTTTCGCACCGATGCGAAGCGTCAAACAGTGAGGGGGATGGTCGTTTGCCAGCTTTTATCCTGTCTGGTGCAATCACCGTAAATACACCTCAGCAGAACGGAGCAGTGTTTGTTGGACAAAACTCTGTAGGTGGTTGGGATGCAAACATGAAATTCAATACAGCCCACGGCGGTAACTTTGGCGTCTTCAGTGTTCAGATGTCAGCACTAAACGTGATGCTCGACAACCTTGAAGTCATTGATGGGATGATAAATGACCAAGACCTTAAGATCTCGCCCACCCTCGAGATTTGATGTTTGACCTGCGTATATTCCCTCGCTCGCTCGAGATTTGATGTTTGACCTGCGTATATTCCCTCGATAGTTATATCATCGTGGGAATATACCTTCTTTGATCAGGTTTTAGGAGCCCTGTCCTGTGCCTTGACCTGATACCTGATAAGGTCTAACTGGCCCCGCTCGGCCATCTCGATCCCTTCAGTTTGCAACAGGAGTATTTGCATCTCATAGGATGCATCATCTTGGATCGATATCTCCCCTTTGGCGTTCACTACTCTGTGCCAGGGAAGCTTGTATTTTTTGCTCATCGAGTGGAGAATTCGCACCACTTGGCGCGCGGCACGAGGACTTCCCGCATTCCGAGCCACCTGCCCGTAGGTCATCACTCGGCCCTCTGGTATGCTCCCGACGATCTCGATCACCCTTTGCGTGAATGCCTCCAAGAGCGTCTTCCCCTCCAATTCCACCCTCGTAACTACGTTCAGGTGATTATGACAACCCAGTCAGCGGTATACCAAGTTCACGTTCGTCTTCTTGCAGTTGGTCGACGAAAGACTGAAAAAAGCGTTCGTTGACAATCGCTGTCCCCCAGACATCCTCGTTCGTGAGATAGATCCAGGCGAGCCAGATTCTCCTTGCTGCCACAAAGAACGGAATCGCATTCAGGTCTGCTTCGGAGAGCGGTCGCACTTCTCTATATCCCTCCAGAAAAGATGACCAATTCTCTGTTTCCTTCCCCTTATAATTGGTCTTCAGGTTCCATAGGAATACTGCCAGATCATACGCACGAAACCCTTTTCCGCAGCAGTCAAAGTCGAAGACGGTGAGTATCCCCTCGTCCAAGTGTGTGTTCCAGTCATGAAAGTCACCGTGACAAAACCCGAAATCTAGCAACTCGATAGAAACATGAGCGGTGATGGTTTTTATCCAGGACTCGATATAAGTGACATCTCCGCCGTACTGAGTCATTGTGGGACGAATACGCTCCAGCGGCTCGTATAGGAGATGCTGAAAATCGAGATTAAATCGACGATAATGGCTTGAAAAGTTATCTGTTGCTTGGTGAATCTTTGCAACCGTTCGACCATACTCAGCACTGATTTCTGGGTCCAGCCGCGGGATAGACCCTTTTGCGTAGGTAAACAGCGTCATCAAACGGGTTCCTTCCAGGGCAGCAATTTCTGTAGTGAAGGTTCCGGCGCAGTTTTTGACCGGCGCTGATACAGGAATGTTGCAGTCGTTCAGGTAGGTGAGCACGTCAAGCTCATAATCAACCTCTGTCCTGCTGCGCCAGGGTGTCCGGTACACTCGAAGAACGAACCGGCCACGTTCTGTATCCACCCGGTAGGTATCGTTCAGACCCCTCGTCAGTAGTCTGCACCCCACGACGGATCCAACATCATAATGCGTATTAACAAAATCCTGCAACGCTTCGCTGGAAAATGTGCTGTGCATCGCCGGAAAGTAATGATTCAATCGCCTTATCCCCCTATCTTGTCAAAGCGGAAAGCGTGCGAAAAAGGTTGCACGTTTGTCCCCGGCCCCATCGTAACCCAAATCCCACGAGCAAGGCAGTTGTGAATCCTGCCGTCCTGCTCATGACTTCGCCTGAATCGACTTTTCGAACACTATCTTCCCACCGACGACGGTGCGAATTACGTCTCCTGCATTGTCCAAAAAGGCAAGGTCTGCATCATACCCCACCTTTATTCGCCCTTTTTTATCCAAACCGATCTTCCTTGCCGGGTTTGTGGATGCCATTTGTTCTGCTTCCCGAGCTGTAATACCTGCAAGTTTCTGGACCATTTTATACGCCCGTGCCATCGTCAAAACGCTGCCTGCCAAGGTTCCATCTTCCAAACGACATTCTCCATTTTCTACGGAAACCTGTAACCCGCCAAGGTCGTATTTTCCATCCCGAAAGTTTGCCGCACGCATAGCATCGGTAATCAACATGAGACGATGGGTTCCTATAGATCGAACCAAGGCTTTTACCATAGCCGCAGACAGATGTATTCCATCACAAATCATGTCACCCGTGTATCCTTCATCTTCAATGATATGTCCAACAGGTCCAACATTACGGTGTAAAAATGGGTCCATGGCATTGCATAGATGGGTGATATGACTGAACCCGCATTTGCCAGCTGCATACAGCCCTTCCGAGCCCACCTTGGTATGACCTGCGGCAACAACAATTCCCTGTTCCATCGCTAGTCTAGCCACCTCGAGGGCATGTGGACGTTCGGGTGCCATAGTGATCATCTTTACAACTCCCGAATCAAACCAGCGAGACGCCAATACGGGATCTGGATCGATAATCATATCTTGTCTCTGAGCGCCGCGTTTTTCAGGGTGAATGAATGGGCCCTCCAAGTGAACTCCGATCACTCCGGCCCCTACTTCTGCTCCCGCCGCAATAAATTCCTGCGCCAGAGTGACAACTTTATCAATCGCATCGACTGACTCTGTCACCGTGGTTAGTAATAGAGACGTGGTGCCAGTCTTGGCATGACTTTGCGCAATGGTGCTAAATGCAGCATTGGTAGCGTCCATCGTATCAGCACCACCACCGCCGTGGACATGAACGTCGATGAACCCAGGAACAATGAACGGTAAAGTTTCATCAACTTGATCGTAAGTTTTCACACTCTGAATTTGCCCGTCATTGACCTCGAGTACAATTGTTTGAATGCTTCCATCAGGGCCGACCCGGTTCCCCTCAAAACGTTGCAAAGGTGTTCATCTCCCAGCTGTAGAAATCAAAAAATATAAGATTCCAACCTGTTAAGCGCCAGAACCACTGTATACATCGGTTGGCGATGAATCACCGTTAGGGTGAACGCATTTGGAATTTTCTCGATGCACCAGTTTATATCACCCGGCATATCACCGAACGTCACAAGCATGTCAAAAGTGTCATCCGTATAAGTATAAGCCTTGGAAACAAAAATGGACGAAGAGCAGGTCTGCCATCCGTCCATCTGCGCATGTTTAGTTCGACGCAGCTTAGATTAGCCTTGCATGTAGCTGCGGTACTTCTTGTCCGATTCTGCAATGTGGTTGAGCAACCAGTCTTTCAGGAAGTTTATAATGGAGAAATTCAGTCCTGCTTTGCCACTATTGTAATCGGTAATAAATGATTCGACTTTGGCAACGAACCCCTCGTGTTGCTTCTTATGTTCAGAGAACAGGGGATAATTCGCGGCCTGCATCCTTTGTTCCTCGTAAGTGAAATGTTCTTTGGTGTACTTCAGCAGCGCGTCCAGGGTAGGCTTCACCTTCTCCTTGGATTTCCCCTCCTTCATTGCATCGTGTAGCTGGTTAATCAGGTCAACAAGGCTATGGTGTTGCTTATCGATCATTCCGTTTCCCACACTGTACTTTTCGTCCCACGTTACTAGTGCCATTCTTGAGCCTCCCGTTTGCTGCAGCAAAATATGAACATCTAACAATTATTTAGTTTATCAATATAATTTCTAATGACTTATCCCTCACTCGGACTATCTTGGTAATCATTCGGACGATCCGAAAATAACGTGCATTACTTTATCGCCGCTTCTGCTACGAACTCGTTGGCCATATTGGCAACATGAGCGTACATCGATTTCAAGTCGTGAATCGTCGCCGCGAGCTCTTCTGAAGCCGCCACTGCAGTAACGTCAAAGGAATCATTTGGTCACATCGGACTATTTACCGTAGTACGATAACAAACTAAAGTAATCATACTTACTAACGTGTAACGTTCGATGCTTAGGTGACTGGGCGGTGGATATCGGTGAACAAGCGATACTTGAATACGTTCGTTGTGCTATTTTGTATCGAATTGCTTACAGGGATCATTTACATGAGAACTGGACAATGGGTTTTCAAACCACAATGGAAATTAGATACAATCGTCGGTTCTCTCATTCACCTTGTTTGGATGGTAATGATCTTCAGTCCTACTATATATGGGTTTGTTTTGTGGCATCTCAAAAATCAACATCGTCAGATGGCCATCATTCAAGACAAGAACAATAAGTTTGAATCACTGTTTCTTCAGAACTCGAGTGCCATCATCGTTTTGGATCCAACCGGAAAACCATTGCGGTGCAACCCAATGTTTCAACGCGTTTCCGGATATACCCTTGAGGAATTCAGAGCAATGGATCACACAGCTTTACAAGATATGCTTCAATATGAAAAATGGGCTGGTTATATGCAGCAAGCAATACAAGGCGAAGATGTCGGTGAATTTGAAGTATCGCTTAAAACGAAAAATGGCCAGACACGCATGTTGACGAACAGCATTATACCAATGAATAAGTTTCAACAAATTGGTGGATATTACGTAGTTATGAGAGACATTACAGATACGCGTCAAGCTCAACTGCGCATTTGGAGAATGGCTCATATAGATGAACTGACTACATTATGCAATCGGCGTACTTTCACGGACCATCTTAAGACCGCGCTAGAATTTGCAGAAATTCAATCGAGAAAGTTGGGCGTTCTATTCATAGACTTAGACGGCTTCAAAACTCTCAATGATGGGCTGGGTCATTCGGTCGGAGACGGGCTGCTTCGGGTTGTTGGGCAGCGAATAAACGACTGTATTGTCGAGATTGACGGCGATAGTGTGGTTGCAAGGTTTGGTGGTGATGAATTCGCCGTCTTGTTGCCCTCAATCGATAACGTCAGTGTCCCGATATTTGTAGCGGAGAGGATATTAGCCACTATCCAACCCCCATGCTCGGTATCAGGATATGAACTCAGCATAGGAGCAAGCATAGGCATTGCTATATATCCCGTTAGTGGCGACTCTTCTGATTCACTCCTTCAAAGCGCTGGCCAAGCCATGTACAACGCAAAGCGAAATGGCAGAAATAGATACGAGATTCATCTACCTTCTATGCAACAAGCCACTTACTCCCGTTTAAAAGTTGAGAATGATTTACGGCGCGCTGTTCACATTGGGAACGAGTTTTTTGTTGAATATCAACCCCAGGTCGACATTAGGACTGGACAAATCGTTAGCGCCGAAGCCTTAGTTAGATGGCAACATCCCCTGCTGGGTAGAGTGCCGCCTATCGACTTTATTCCCGTCGCTGAAGACATTGGACTTATCGGTAAAATAGGGGAGATTGTTCTTCGGACCGTTTGTGAGCAAATTAGGTCATGGAAGAACCACAACATACCGGCGGTTCCTATCGGGATTAATGTATCAGCTAGTGAATTGTCCGAAGATCATTTTGTGGAAAAATTCGGATACACATTACAAAGATTCCACGTTGCCCCTGAGCTGATTGCTATAGAAATAACTGAAACAAGTTTAATGAAGAATGAACAGAAGGCGAGAGCAGCAATTTATGAATTTCGGAACATGGGCATTAAGGTCTTCATCGATGACTTTGGGCAGGGATACAACTCATTAGGCATGTTAAAACACCTTTCTCTCGATTATCTAAAAATCGATCGAGCATTTGTGAGCAATATCCAAAACAGCTTGATCGATCGTTCCATCGTCTCCACACTCATTTCCTTGGCACACTTCAACCAATGGAAGGTAGTCGCAGAGGGAGTAGAGACCTTAGAGAACCTTCAGGTGTTGGCAGAAGAAAACTGTGACTTGTATCAAGGCTATTTCTTCAGTCCGCCCTTATCAGCACAAGAATTGGAAAATAAGAGTGTAGAAAATCCTCTTCAATTCCAGCTTTCTGGATATCGAAACTAGTTTTCTCAAAGGCACGAAGGCTGCCCGATATGAAAGCAGTTGTATTATGCTTACCCGCCGGCGATTAACGAAAAGCAGTCTTGAAGAGATGAAACACCGTTTAGCTCTCTCCCCTTCTGTCCATGTAAAACAATGCGTCCCAGAAGCCACTTTGACCACCCCCGTGACTTTAGCCGTGGGAGTGGTCAAGCGGATGCGCAGTCTATAAACTTGTCGGGCTACGGCAAGGTAAACAAGAAGCTCCAGCATCTAATCAAAGGCGGGCGCAGTTCACCGCCTCAACAGGACACCA
The DNA here is from genome assembly GCF_001399675.1 of Paenalicyclobacillus ferrooxydans. Taxonomy (GTDB): domain Bacteria; phylum Bacillota; class Bacilli; order Alicyclobacillales; family Alicyclobacillaceae; genus Alicyclobacillus_B; species Alicyclobacillus_B ferrooxydans. The sequence continues at coordinate 47,743 of NZ_LJCO01000058.1, read as the reverse complement.
ACTGTTTGAGGTCTAAGATACTCATCAAAACATTGCCTTTTACCCCGATTCCCAAGAGATATTCGACCTTACCGTTTTCGGGCGATGGTTGGATGTCGTTGAAAGACAATACTTCATTTACACTATCCACGATTACTCCAATTTCACCCTCATCACAGGCCACGACTACAATCCGTGTGTGAGGAGTGTACTCTTCGGCTGAGAATCCGAGTCTCTCGCTAAGGCTCATCACCGGAATCGTCTTCCCACGTAGATTAATCACACCAAGTACGCTTGTTCTTGTATCAGGGACATATGTAATGTCCAGCATCCGAATGATTTCGTGAACATCAAGAATCGGTATTGCATAGTGCTCGTTATTCACTTGTACTCCAATGTGCTGTTCCGCGGTTGTCACACCATTCTGCTCCTTTCCCAATTTAGCGCAGATTGATTAGTTGAGTTTGAATACGGACACGTATCCGTGGAGTTCTTCCGCCAATTCAGCCAGCGACTGTGTTGAGGATGCGGTTTCTTCTTCGCTAGCTGCGGCCTCTTCCGCAGATGCCGCAATCGTTTCAACCGCCGTTAGCACCTCCGAAGCTTGGGCCGCTTGTTGTTCGCTAGCTGCCGCAATCTCAGTCACCTTATCTGCCGATGTCGCGACCATTGAGGCAATCTCTGCGAATGCCTCCCCGCTCTGTTGAGTCGAAATAACTCCTTGGTTGACAGCATCTACGCTCATCTGAGTATTTCCCTGCATTGTCTTAATGATGGACGCAATCTGCTTGGTGGCTTCGACACTGCGTTCAGCCAATTTACGAACTTCGTCTGCTACAACCGCAAAACCTCGACCTTGATCGCCTGCTCGTGCTGCCTCAATCGCTGCATTCAGTGCCAAAAGGTTTGTCTGCTCAGCAATGTCGTCGATGACTTCAACAATCTCACCGATACGATCAGAATCCTCACTGAGTTTGGCCATCTGTTCACTGACTTTGCTCATACCGGATACAGAACCTTGAACAATGTGCTCACCTCGGTGAGCGACTTCTACAGTTCGTGATGATATTTCAGCAGCCTGCTCGGCGTTTTTTGCAACGGAATTGATAGCCGTGGACAGCTCTTTGAATCGTTGGTTGACTGTCTCGGCAGATTCCGCTTGAGTTGCGCTCCCGGACGCGATTTGTTCTGTAGCAGCAGAAATTTCGTGCGATGCTGCAGATAAATTCTCTGCAGCACTCATGATACCATTCATAATCTGCCGAAGATGGATAACCATATCGTTCACGGATTTCCCCAGTTGCCCAATCTCGTCGTCATTTTTAACCTCGAATTCTTCTGTCAGATCTCCGTCTGAAACTCTACGTACCAAGTCGACAACATGTCCAAGTGGAGTGAGTAGACGTCTCAGGTAAAAGATGAGAAATGAGGAAACGAGAATAATGAGTACATAACAAATCAAAGCAAGATTTCTGAACTGTCCGATTAATCCAACGGAGTTACTTGTGAGTTGGTTACCTGAATAGGTCATTAAGGCATTCAAGTCATTTTGCAAATTAGTCGATGCAGTTGAATTCGTTATATACATAATCTGTTGTGCTTGTCCAAGGCTTGTATCACGGTATTGTTTTACTTGGTTAATGTAGTTCTCGTAAGCTGTTGCATCCGATTGGAGTTTGGTTAGAACTCGACGCTCTTGTGAGGAAGTCGTCAGGTTCTGTAGCTGGGTAATCGCGTTATTTAACGTGTTTTGGGCCTTAGTAACCTGATTTAATGTGCTGTCGGATAGGCCTGATGCCTTTGTGTTATTGAAGTTGGCCAAACCGACCCACATGTTAGCCTGGTCATCCAGCAATAAGAAATTAATATATGCCTGCACCGCAGTCGAGTTAAACTGAGCTTCTGATGAAGATGAAGATACATTCCGGGTAAGCTTGGATGACTGGTACACCGCCACACCGGCAGCTACGACAATAATAAGAGTCAGAATAGATAACATGAATGTCAATTTACCGGTGATGGTACGTATTGAGAGCCTCATAGATATGTCCCCATTCTTGGTTTAATTAAATCCCTGTGTGCTTGCTGCAGTTTACAATTTTGTCACCTCCAACGAAAAGAGATGCCCATTTCAAGCCGGGCACCCCAATAGAGAACAGAATCGTTTAGCAACTCGGCAATCTTAGGCGCTACCCGCCCTTAGACCCGTAGCTTTGCGACATAGAGTTTCCTCTACTGTGCCCTTATTTATTTCCGTACCTAAACTTACCACCTCAATATATTTGCATAAGGTACATTTCAACTATTTCAAGTCGTTGGTAAGACTAGTCCAAACTACCTGGTTCCCTTGGGCTCAGTTTCGGATACATTCTCCGCAGGTACAGGCTCACCTGGTGAAATGATAAGCCCCATGAAGGTTCAAACGACGCAGGTTGTCAAGCATAAATTTGTCATACTATTGTCAACATTCTACTTTTAAAAATTAGAAATTTATTAGATAATTAAAATTGAATAGCACGCATTATACTTTCAGGAGAAAGGATGCGCGTATGAGACACAGGTCGCTATGGGCTGCAAAGCCATCGAGTTCAATCCTGGTTTGGGCGTACCTTATTATTGTCCCCATCTGGCTCTTGGTAACCGATATCTTCTATCCTTTCTGGACACACCATTTCTCCATTCAAACGATTGCCGTCTTAGCCTCTTTGCGGGCCTTCACCGTCTATCTGATCTCAGTTTGGTTCTTCTACCGTTTGTTTCAGCGAAACCTAGCCACTGAAAAGCGGTATGAAACAATGATTCAACTTTCACCACAGCCCTTTCTCGTTCAGAGCAACGAAAAGTGGGTATATGCCAATCCCTCTGCGTTGAAACTCCTTGGTGCTTCAATGGTCGATGATCTGGTCGGGCATTCAGTATGGGATGTGTTACCGGAAGATGTGCATGACCATGCGCGTCAAGTATTTCGGACGCTTCTGGAGACCCATGCTCCCACAGGTACATACGTCAACCGTAGACTCAGGCGCCTCGACGGAAAAATGATTGACGTAGAGTTCCTTGCCGCCCCCCTCATCTTTGGCAGAACTCCGCATGTACAAGTGTTGTACACCGACGTCACTGAGAAAAAACGTCTCGAACGAGAACTTCACTCTGTACTCATTCAACTTGAATCATTTATCGAACACAATACAGATGCCATCGTACTGTTTGATCCGGCAGGTTGTATTCTAAAAATCAACACCAAGTTTGAACAGATGTGCAGTCTTTCTCGCACAGAATGCAATGGGCGTCATTGGCGCAACACACCCTTCGCGCAACCTGAGCATATTGAAGAAATTACTGCCATCATGGATCGGATATCAAGCGGACAATCCATCAGTGAATACCAGACAGTCTGTCAAACCGCTGAGAGAAAAAACACGCCCGTCTCCGTGTCCGGGTTTCCAATCGTCGACGAGAACAAGGTCACAATGGGCTTTGCACTGACCATCCGGGACATTTCAGACCGTCTTCGGGCAGAACAGCGGCTTGTCCAATCCGAAAAACTATCTGCACTCGGACAGCTTGCTGCCGGTGTTGCGCATGAGATTCGAAACCCCTTGACCACTCTGCTTGGTTTCTTGAAAATCATTCCACACACACAAACAGAGAAAATGACTGAATACATCGGCATTATGACTGAGGAACTTGAGCGGATCGCGGACATCGTCACGGAAGTTCTATTCCTTGCGAAACCTCAGGCCTTTCATTATCAATACGTGAACGTCGCCAAGTTGATAGAGGCCGTTTACGCAATTCTGGCACCTGAGGCTCTGCTCCGTAACATCACATTCATCACCGAGGGCAGTGCAGGCGCTGCGCATGTCTTCGGCGATGAAAATCATCTGAAACAGTTGCTCATCAACCTGGTACGAAACGCGATGGATGCCCTATCACCCACATGCAGGAAGGTTCACATCGAAAGCTGGAGTCATGGCCACGAGGTTTTTATCGATGTCAGCGATACTGGGGTCGGGATTGACCAAACAGAACTCAATCGGATATTCGATCCGTTTTACACGACAAAGGCCGAGGGCACTGGCCTCGGCCTCCACGTATGTCGTCAGATTGTCACTCGCCACAAAGGAAACATGAGATTTGAAAGCAGGGTCGGATATGGAACAACCGTTCACCTGTCATTTCCAGCGGTTGCCCCTTCGCAAACGGCCTTTGTCGCGTCGTCTCCGTAATCCTTCTAGACTAGATAGTTTTCCCGAGACCCCTGAGGAACCCGATGGCAAACTGGAGTGCCCGGTTTACATCGGGGTCTTGCAATGTCTTCAAAAGTCCCATGATACTGATTGACTGATTCGCTTCGATTGTCTGATGTGCCTCTGTTACCCCGGCACTCAGTCCTTCGGTCAAACGCTCGAGCTGCGCTGGATCGAGCTTTGTCAGAACGGTGCCTGCCGCCATCAAATTGTTGATAAGCGTCAGTACATCCTTTCTCAGCAGTTGCTCGACCAGGATTTTGGCGATGGAATCCTTTGCTCCAAGCATCGACCGTGCAGCCTCGAGAACCCCGCTCTGATGCAGTTCTTCAACCAATAGTTGAAGTTCCTCCGAAGCCGACGGGCTCCCAGACTCAAGCGGATTTTTGACGGGTTCCTGTCGGATGACTTTCTGAATCGGTGCTGCCATATTACTGAATCCCCCCTGCACCAAGCGCAACATTCACCGCTGCGATGGGCTCATAGTCATCCCGAATCCACTTTCGCTCCACTTGGACACCCATCTGCGGTGTTCTCGTGGCATTTCGATGGTTGTTTTTCGGCAGTGGGCTCTTTCCATCCTTGCGCAACACCTCAAGCCGTACCTTGGTCTGCTTATAAGCTGGGGTGTGGGTTTTGACATCCACCGCGTTGCCTGTCAACAGGTTGACTGCATTTTCATGACTGTGTGAGTGCATGGGCAGGTACACGGTCTTTCCATCTACTCTATCGGTTACGAGTGCCTTCACCTTCACACTGCCATACGGGGACTCAAGCCGTACGAGCGATCCCGATTCAACGCCCCGCTCCTTCGCAAGTTCCGGAGAAATTTCGACGAAGACCTCTGGCAGCTTGTGTTGAATACCTGCAGATTTGCTGGTCAGATTGCCCTCATGGAACTGCTCGAGCAAGCGGCCGTTGTCGAGGGTCAGGTCGAACTCCTGCGGGAACTCTACCGGCGGCACGTAGTCATGGAGTGCAAAGCGCGCCTTTTTGTCCGGGAAGTTGAACCCGTCTGCATAGAGGACTGGGGTATTGCTGCCGTCTGTCGATCCCCAGTGGAAGCTGCCCCAGCCTTCGAGCACGTCGTAGTCGCACTGCGCAAACCACGGCGTCAGACTCGCCATCTCTGCGAAAATTTCGCTAGGATGTGTATAACCCCAGTCCCAGCCCATCTTTTTTGCAACGGCCATCAGGATCTGCCAGTCCGGCTTCGCGTCGCCGAGCGTCGGCAAGGCCTGATAGAAGCGCTGCACGCGGCGTTCCGTGTTCGTAAACGTCCCGTCCTTCTCAAGCGAAGGTGCCCCAGGCAAAATGACGTCCGCGAACTGTGCCGTCGTCGTCATGAAGATCTCCTGTACGACAAGAAAATCGAGCTTCGCAAGCATCTCCTGCGTGTGGTTGGAGTTTGCATCCACCCATGCCATATCCTCTCCGCAGATGTACATCCCGCGCAGCTTACCGTACTCAATGGCAGCCAGCATCTCGATGTTGTCGAGGCCTGGTTGACTTGGGATCTCCCGACCATACGCCGCTTCAAAACGCGCGCGAACCGCATCATTCGTCACCGGTTGGTAGCCGGGGAAGATGTTCGGCATGGTCCCCATGTCGCTCGCGCCCTGGACGTTGTTGTGTCCGCGCAGCGGGAATCCGCCTGCGTTTCTCCGTGCCATGTTGCCTGTCGCCAGCAAGAGGTTGCCGATGGCGGCCGATGTATGGGAGCCTGCGATGTTTTGCGTCACGCCCATCCCCCAGCAGATGGCTGTTCCGTCGGCTTCGTGAATCATTTTGGCGATCTCGATTAGCGTCGACTTGGTGATCCCGGTGGTCTGTTCCGCCATGTCGAGCGTAAACGGCTCCAAGGCCTCTACAAATTCATTGTAGTAGTTTACGCGCTCGCTGATGAAGAGCGGATCGTGCCAACCTTGCTCAATCATGTATTTCGTAACCGCAGCCAGCCAGACATAGTCGGTACCTTGCTTCGGTCGAATAAAGAGGTCTGAGCGGTCGGCCATCTCGTGGCGTCGAAGGTCCACCGTAATCAGTTTCTGCCCGTGCAGTTTATGAGCCCTCTTGATGCGCGTTGCGAGGACCGGATGGCCTTCCGCTGGCGCGCAGCCAATCAGGATGACGAGGCCTGCGCCTGCAATATCCTGAATCGTGCCGGTATCGCCGCCGATACCGCCTGTCTGCTGCAGACCCCAAGAAGCAGGCGATTGGCAGTAGCGCGAACAGTTGTCTACGTTGTTCGTCCCAAACACTTGTCGGGAGAGCTTCTGAATCAGGTAGTTCTCTTCGTTCGACATCTTCGAAGACGCGATGAATCCGAGTGCATCCGAACCGTACGTGTCCCGGATGCCGCCGAGCTTCTCTGCGACAAGGTCGAGTGCCTCGTCCCAACTTGCTTCCACAAAAGCGTCGCCTTTGCGAATCAACGGCTTGGTCAGGCGTTCCTTGGAATTCACAAAGTCCCAACCAAACTTACCTTTCACACAGGTAGAGATGCTATTTACCGGCGCATCTTCGCTCGGCTCAATTTTCAAGATTTGGCGGCCCTTCGTCCAGACGTCAAACGAGCAGCCCACGCCGCAGAAGGTGCAGACCGTCTTGGTCTTCTTGGTTCTCGTCTCACGCATCGCAGCTTCAACTTCGGAGACCGCAAAAATGGTCTTGTAGTCTGGTTCCACTTCTTTGACCAAGTCAATCATTGGACTGAGCAGGTCCTCTTTCATACCGGTCATAAACCCGGCTTCGCCAAGCATGGACTTCTCCATTAACGCGTTGCACGGGCATACCGTGACGCAATGACCGCAGGATACACAGGAAGACTCATCGATGGAGACGCCGCCGTCCCACAACACGCGGGGCATGTCGCTCTCCCAGTTGATGCTCAAGGTTTCGTTCACCTGAAGGTCCTGGCAAGCCTCTACGCAACGTCCGCACAGGATACATTGATCTGGATCGTAGCGGTAGAAGGGGTTCGACATGTCCTTCTCGTACCCTTTCGGGCGAAAGGGCCTGGTCTGGTGCTTCACGTCGAGCATCTCGGCTGTGTTATGTATGCGGCAATTGCCGTTGTTGTTGTCGCATACGGTGCAATAAAGCAGGTGATTCTCGAGGATCCGGTCCATCGCCTCAGCTTGTGCCCCGGAAGCAAGATCGGACTTTGTCAAAATATCCATGCCACTTTGAATGACCGTTGAGCATGCGCGCATGATTTGTCCATTGACTTCACACATACAGGTGTCGCAACTTTGAATCGGACCCAGTACATCAGAGTAGCAAATGTGCGGATGTTCGATGCCTTGGTCGTTCAGAAAATCGAGAATTCGCGTCCCTTCAACTGCTTGTTGAGGTATACCGTTGAGCGTGAAATCCACGATATTCAAACCCATACTCCCTTTCCAGTACACGACGAATTTCTCCTTTCACAAGCCATCCAACTCTGAAAAAACGAAACAGAGTCAGAAGCCAGCAGGAGTTTTGGAGTCGAGCGGTCAAAATCATCCACCGTCAACATTCGACAGACGGTTCAGGTGAAAGTGCAACAGTGTTCCGAGTTACGTAAACTCTGTGTTACATAAATGATGCTCTGTGTTACATAAATATGGATCACGTGAGAAAATTCCAAGTGATTTTATATAGCTTCTTATGTAATTTTAGTAAAGTAACGAGGGATGTCAAGTTTACCAACCGTGCGACACATGCGAACCGAGCGAAGGCGTAGACCCCGAGAGACACTCAGCGGCGCTCAGATACCCAACTGCGCTCAGGGCAGCACTCAACATGGTCCACGAAGACACCCAACGGCGCTCAGAGCACCACTCAACATAGCCCAAAGATACACCCAACGGCGCCCAGGGAGACACTCAACATAGCCCAAGGATACACCGCGCATCAGCTCATCAGTGGAGCCGCCTGACCCACCGCGTTTTGAACCTCTTCAAAATCAGCCAGCATAAAGAACATGAGAGAAGCATCAAAATGGGGACAAGGCTTGTGGCCAAATACAAGTCGGACCACTCACCCAAACGACGAGAGGGAAGCAACTCGAGGAGATAGATAAACGGGTGATACCAGATTTCCATGAGGCCGCTCGGCCACTCACTTGCCATTCTGGCGACTGCATACCAGCCGCTAAAAAAAACGAGGAGAATACCCGGGAGTTGGCTGAACGCGAGGAGTCCGAGCAAGGCGCCCAATTGCTTGCCGTTTTGCCGCTCAGCTTCCATAATCCATGCGACTCGCACTATCCAAAGAAGCAATAGGAGGCGCTGCGCAAAAGGATGGCCCATACAGATAACGGATAGAAGACAGAGCCACAGATAACTTGTTAGAAACGTGCCGGCGATCCGCCACATTTACCTATCTCCCACTCTCAGAAGACTCTGCGTGCCAGTCCACAATCCGCTCCAGGTTTGAACTCGCTGCATATGCGTCTGGCAATATCCACCCATGGGCGGGAAACAGCTCCACGCCTGCTGCTTTGTAGGCCTGCCATATCACCTTGCTGCAGTACGAAGAGTGGTCATCCTGAAGAGACCCGAGTGGATCATAGGGCAGACCGACTTCTTTACGCGCGGCGTCCGCGGCAGCCAGGCGCACCGTTACGGGTACCTTCGGCCGCAAAAGCAAAACCTCGTCGTAATCGCGATAATGACTTAGGTTTTGCAGGATGGTCCCACGAGCAAAGTCGTTGGCATCCACAACCTGCTCGCTCCCCACATATAAGACCGAATGCGTCCAGTAACCGTATGCTCCGTGCGGATTGTGACACAAAAGAATGTCACCCGGTTCAGCCAAATATGGGTTGACCGGTGATGGTAGACCGCCGTATTCACCGTTTAGATTGCCATGGATGAGCTCACGCATGGCGGAATGGGCCAGTGCGAGCGTCGAAGAGCCCTGGAACCATCGGATCGGTAACAGTACAAATAGTGTGCCGCACAAAAGCAAGGCAATGTAGGGAAACCATTGTCGCAACCGGATCGCTTATCCCTCCATGTGTACATCAGCAGGACACACCACCTGACCATCCCAGAGCAGGACGGACCACCTGACCATCCAGCCAGGGAATTACCGCGCTTCCGCTATTTACTTTGTGACGAGATCGCCCAAAATAATCCTGTTTCTCAAATCGACGGTTGACGCCTCCGAAAGAGTTCTGCAGAAATGGCAAATAAGACTACAGACACAGGCGAAAGCTCAATCATGTCGCTCCACCTGGTCGTGCTGAATGTGCCTCAAATATGGAGATACCGTCAGCGAATCAACGCACCCTGCACCTAGGCGAATGTCCAAGAATAGACTGAAGCACCGCTGTCACGTGGAGGTTTTTGCGTATGTCACCAGACCTGCAACGGGCTCCGTTTATTGAGGACCCATTTCCCATGCTTAAGGTCAATACCACCGTCGGAGAGTTGACACTCCCGGATGCGTTTCATGGAAGGTGGTTTGTCCTGTTCAGTCACCCGGGCGACTTCACCCCCGTGTGCACCACCGAGTTTGTCGCCTTTCAAAAGCTGAAACCGGACTTTGAGAGGTTGAACACACAGTTGATTGGCTTATCTGTCGAACAGGTTTTTTCACACTTGAAGTGGCTTGAATGGATCCATCAGCGACTTGGCGTCGACATTACCTTCCCACTCATCGCCGATCCGCTGGGGAAAACCGCAGGACAACTTGGCATGATTCATCCAACTCAAGGGACCCGCACCGTGCGTAGTGTTTTCATCGTCGATCCGTTGGGGACGATTCGGACGATTCTCACCTACCCGCAAGAAATTGGCCGGAACACGTATGAAATTCTTCGGATCGTGCAGGCTTTGCAGACCAGTGACGCCGCAAAGGGGTTTACGCCAGCCAACTGGCCCAAAAACGAGATCATCGGAAACAAACTCCTTGTCCCACCGCCTCAAACCGTGCAAGAGGCAGCTGAACGCAAGAGAAAGGCTCTTGCAGAAAAACTGGATTGTTACGATTGGTGGTTCTGTACTAGATGAAATCCGTCATGTATGTCATGTAAAGGGGGGCTGCACCGAATCACAGTGCAGCCCCCGCATCACAACACTGCACGCCCACTGAACAGCAGCATACGCGCCCTTTCCCGTTCCGCGCCTGGCAAGAAGTCCATAGCCGGATAGCCGCAGCGAGTCTCCTGTCACAATGTCGCAGCAGCATGCACCTTAGACGTAAAACTCACCCTGCGGTGTGTGACCTACGCCTCATCACGACTTCTGCCTGGGACGCCTCACTTCTGCCTGGGATGCGTCCGTTTTGTTTCTCCTTGAATACGCTCCTTGTGTTCCTCAATCGGCAGCGTCTTATTCGCATCGTTGTGTGTGGGTTTTTGCTGATCTTTGGTCATATTAGTCACCTCCGCTTGGTAGTATCTGTGAAACCCCCTGCGATATGTGACTTGATGATATGTGACTTGATGATATGTGACTTGATGATATGTGACTTGATGATACGAGGCTCGTAAATCTGTCGCGGCAATATGTCAGGCGTGAGGATATCATCAGAAATGTCGCATGAGCATAAAAAACTAAGTGGCAGTTGCCGAGCCCCCACGACCATTTGTGCGTTTGTCATGCGGATGCGACAATACTAAACTAATGGTAGTCACAAACAAAATAGAATTTGGAGGCGGTTGAATGATTGAGGAGATTATGAAGGAACTTCAGGGCTTGCCTGAGCAAGAACTCGAGGACATTTTACGGCTGATTCAAGCAAAAAAAGCGACGTACCACCACCCGCTTGCCTTTGTGCAACAAGTCATGCGATTCCGCAGCCTCCCTGTGAGCCAACCTGAACTCTACTCTTATCAAATGACTATCACCGACGAGTTATTGAATCGATATGGGATTTTGCACGGTGGCCTGATGACTGCCTTTGTCGACACCGCTATGGCAGAAACCGCCTTCGTGATAGACAAAACAGTGGAACGCGCCTTCACTCTAAATATTGGTCTGGACTTTATCAAACCCGGCCGTTCCGGAGACCTGCGTGCTAACATCAAGGTGCTCCAGAACAGCCGAGTCATTATTGTGTTTCACGCCGATGTCTACGACGAAAATGAAGAGCTCATTGCAACCGGGATGGCTCATTTCTACAAACAACACAAGAGACAACCTGCTGCCACAGATTCAGACCGTCAGGATTGATGGGACAGACACCCTTCGAATGACACTGTGTAACCATGCCAGTGTCGATTGCCATGACAGCTCCCAGCGCGAGTGGACCGCCACCGTCAAGCCTGACGTAAAGTGGCGAATCTCTCAGCCAGTACCTCAAATGCACGATGCAGTTCCTCTTTTGGGACCTTCTCGTAGAGGTCCCCAATGCTCAGTTCAAAGTAACACTTGTCGCTGTCAAGTTCGCGCAGACTACCGGTGACGCCGATGCCTGTCTCTTCATACAGACCCGCTAGAACTTGTTCCACTTGGCCCTTGGCGTGATCAAAATGCACATGAAACATGTTGCTGACAGGCACGGTTGGCAAGGTATGAACGCCTTCGCAACGATTAAACAGGATTGCCAGCTCTTTTGCCTCTTCGTAGTACTGGCCCATCTTGCTTATTCTCTGGTCGAAGTAGTGGTCGGCTGAGATGATGTACGGGTACAAACTGATGAGATCTCCGCCGTGTCGACGCTTCCATACCACTGCTTCCTCAGTGAATGTCTTGTCACCGGCTAAGATGGCACCTGCAATTCCGCCGATCCCTTTGTAAAAAGAGACGTAGACACTGTCAAACAGTGCGCAGACCTCGGCTGCCGTCTTTTGATAATAGGGAAGGACTTCGAACAACCTGGCACCATCGAGGTGTACCTTGATGCCTTTGTTCCGACAGAACTCAGATATCGAGACCAACGTCTGAAAATCCGGCAGTTGACCACCGATCTCACGCTGCGGCAGTTCAATCAACAGACAGGCGAGATCATCCGGCATCTGTAGTACATCTTCCAATTCAATCAGGCGGTCTGGCGCGGCAAGGAGAATCGGATCGATATGATGAAGCCTCTTTAACCCATCTTGCTCGTGGATCTCCAAGTGACACAAAGGATGATATGCAACCTTTCGACTACCCTTTGCATCACACCAGATGCGCAGTCCAATCTGCTGGGCCATAGTGCCGCTCGGAAAAAACACGGCTGATTCTTTGCCGAGGTACGCTGCCATCTTGTCCTCAAAGCGCTGAATGACCTCGCCTTTGCCATAGATATCGCTATCGAGGTTGCCATCGACGTCTGCAAATGCATCTTTCAAAACCTGGATATTTCTCTTGCCATGGCCTGGAAGTTGATACTTTGTTTGTTGGTACGCCTCGAGTAAACGATTCGATTCTGGCATCCGTTGTCTCTCCTCACGTCAGCTGTTGCGTTCAAGTACCCGGATATCTCACCCATCACAAAAACAGCACCCTATTTGATAGGAGCAAGTCTATCTCTCGCATGCAACTAGTTTACCTTACGTCGCCATGCTTGACGACGCGCTCTTCTTTAGGCGAGTTTAGGCAACTTTAGGCCAGTTTGGGTCAGTTTGGGTCAGTTTGGGTCAGTTTGGGTCAGTTTGGGTCAGTTTGGGTCAGTTTGGGTCAGTTTGGGTCAGTTTGGACCAGTTTAGGCCAGTTTAGGCCAGTTTAGGCGAGCCCATAACTACAATTATCCTGAATTGGGGATACTACAACCCACGCCACGTAATCGAGGGGTTGAGATACATGAAAGTGGCTATTATGGGTGCTGGCCTGTCCGGCTTATCATGTGCGATTGAACTGGAAAAGCACGGGATTGAACCCTACATCTTTGAACGGCGCTCTCGCGTTGGCGATCGGTTTATTAACGCAGAGGTGTTCGCTGGAATGTACTCGCGCCCTATTTTAGACGAAGTCAGATATCTCTCTGAAGAACTTGGCATTTTTGTTCAGCCAGCGTCGAACATTAAGGATCTCATCGTGTACTCGCCGAAAAAGAAAGCGGTGCTTAGCGGTCCGGTTGGTTTTGTGAGCATTCGCGGACGCCACCGCGATGCACTGGAAAATCAGTTGGCTCGTCAGGTCCATTCACCCATCCACTATCATTCCGAGCACACATATGAAGAACTCCTGCGGGAATACACGCACGTGGTACTTGCAACAGGTGACGCTGATTATGTGAAGAAGATACAAAACTTTCACGAAGACGCGACAGTCACACTCATTGGTGTAACCGTAGAGGGGGAATTTACCCGGAACACCGTCTTCACTTGGTTTGATAATCGCTTTGCCCCGCACGGTGGATACGGGTTTCTGATTCCTTTTTCTCCGACTGAAGCCACAGTGGTTCTTGCTTTTGCAGAATACAAAGGTCTTCAGGCCTACGACAAAACCGCATTGTGGGAAATGTTTTTTAACCGGGTCTGCACTGACTTGAATCAAAACCTCAAGGTGACAGACCAATTTGAAGTCAACGAGTATGTGATGGGGATTGCTGAGTCTCCCCGCCTTGGCAACACATTCTTTGTTGGAAATTGTTATGGCGCTTTAATGCCCGGCATGGGATTTGGACAGTTCGCGTCTATCTTAACCGGCGTTTATGCAGCGAAGGACATCGTCGGACTGGGTCGATATGAAACACTTACAAACGAGTTGAGGCACTCCTATGATCATTCTCGCACCTTACGCCGAATGATGGAGACGCTCGACAATGACGGGTTGGATAACTTCGTTCAGATGCTGAACGGAGTATGGGGGCGGATGCTCGTCCATTCGCGGGTCAATGTTCTGAAGTGGGCGTCTTATGCAGCTCGGCCTTGGGTTGCCCTCCACAAAGGGCCCGAGTCGCAGTAACTGTGGCAGTAACTATGGCAGACAACCAGGAATCACGCAACGACAACGTGCAACGACAACGTGCAACGACAACGTGCAACAACCAGGTGCAACAACCAGGTGCAACAACCAGGTGCAACAACTACGCGTTGAATGATTAGTCCCGAACTACAGCGCTTTACGGACCGTCACCCTTGAAGTTTCAAATCCCTGCCTGTGGTAAAAATGCTCTGCACCTGTATTGTCCGCCCAGTAGTCGAGTTCCACGAGACTTATGTCCAGCTGCCGCGCCATGTCGTAGATATAATTCATCAGCTTGGATCCGTAGCCTTTTGCTTGATGGCCTTCCACGATGCTGATGTGGTGCACAAATAACGACTTGCCCGGTTTTCGAAATGCATTCCCTGAATAATCCTTCACTTCGACCCAAGCGTATCCCATCGATTCGTCCCCGTCTTCAAGGACAAGAAAAATAAAATCCTCGCGGGTGACCCAGTGCCGGAAGACTTCTCGCACTGTCTCAAGGTTATATTCGTTAAAGAATTCAGGATGCAAAGAAACGTGCAGATCTTGAATCGGTTTGTTCAAACGGGCAAGCAGTTCAAAATCGGTTGTTCGAGTGATTTGCACTATATGTCCTCCTCCACATGTCCCGCTCTAAATTGTTTCCCTCCAGATGTTCTCCCTTGAATGCAGGAAAGCGCTGGTGCATCTTCAGTCTTAGCACTATGCCAGCTTTTGCACCCAGTTTCGCGTTCTTCGATACCAAAGGAACAGCCCCGCTCGCAGCGCATTGTCCATAGCAATACTGACCCAGACTGCTGGCAGACCGAACCCGAGATGCCAGGCAAACACATACACACCAAGTGTACGAATTCCCCATATGCCAATCATGGTCGTCATCATCGGGTACTTACTGTTGCCTCCTGCCTGAATCGCCGACGTATCGACCAAGACTGCGGACAGAAACGGTTGTGAAAACACATCAATGGCAAGGACGACAAAGAGTAGGTGGATCACGTTTTGATTGTGTGTAAACAAAAGTCCAATCCAAGGGCTGAAGAGGCAGAGCAAGAGCGTCACCGCGGTCATCGACATTGCGGCTTCAATGTAGCTCCAACGTCGATAGATGCGAACATCCTCTTCGTTCCCACTGCCAATCGCTTGCCCAATGGTCGCTGTAGCGGCCGTCGCGAATCCCGTTCCAATCGTTGAGGCAAAAGCGGTGATAGTCCCCGCGATATTGTGCGTCGCATACACGTCCACGCCCATGCGTACGATGAGCCCAAAGTAGAGGACTTGTCCAAGCCGCATGGAAAGCCGCTCAAGCACCGCTGGCACTGCGAATTTCGTCATCCTCCACGTCAGTTCAAGAGACATATGGAGGTCAGGTGCCGTCAGTGTCAGTGCTTCGACGCGGCGCGATTTGATCCACAACCGAACGAGTGCATACAGTCGCGCCAAGACCATGGCCAGTGCGGCTCCCTTGATGCCAAATCCATGAAAGCCGCCGATGCCGAAAATCAGGAAGTAGTCGAGCACGACGTGAAGGAGATTCATTTCAAGTCCTACGCGAAGCGGTGTCTTGGTGAGTCCAATGGCCCGGAATGCCGCAGATTGTGCGGTGAAGAGGGCAATCAACGGTGATATACCGAGAACAATCGTGAAGTACGGAAACGCCGTACGCTCAAGCACTCCATGGGCGCCCATGATATGTAACAACGGGATCGAAAATACAATTGAAATCACCGATAGGATAAGTCCGAGCACAAACGCGATCACCAGTCCATGCCAGACGGCAGAACGGCCGTTTCTCAGGTTTTTGGCACCAACTGCCCGGGACAAAAACACGGACAGAGCTGCTGAAACCGCGATGAACACGCCGGTATAGGTCATGCTGTAGACGTTTGTCACGCCGACCGCGTCGATGGCGACAAGGCCGAGCCTGGCAATAAAGAAGGTGTCTACGACGCCAAGCAGGTTTTGCAGATAGGCTTCACCAATAGCGGGCAGGGCAATCTCAAACACCCGCTTGGCTTGAATCGGGACTCTAGTTTTCGTGGCCGCAACCACATGCATCTTCCTTTCCGCGGGCTTCCTGTATCGCTTCCCAACCTTCTTTCCATACAAAGTAGACGAGCGCCAAGGCTGCAATGGAGTCTACCCACCACCAACCAAATAGAGCCCGGAACAACACCCCCGCGAGTACTGTCCACGCCATGTAAGCGCAGACCATACTGCACGATCCGTCGGCTCGCAAGGCCTTACTGCCGATTTGAGTGCCAATGCGTTTCTTCGCTCGCGACAAATACGGCATGATGATTGCGGATGCGATGACGAGTCCAAGTGCCACATAGGTGGTTTCTGCTCCGTGATGCGTGAGGAGTTTATCGATTGAGGCGATCACGATATACGCGCACAACAAGATGAGCGCAATGCCGACGACCCAGGATGAACGCTTTTCCGCGCGCTCGACGCGTGTGTGACTCGCACCCCGCACTTCAATCTGCAGACGCCACAGGAGTACACCGCCTGCAATGAGTTCAATGACACTGTCTGCCCCAAAAGCAACCAGCGACAAGGAGTGCGCAGCAATACCGGACAAGATGGCCACTACGGCCTCAATGACCATCCAGGCAATCGACAGGAGTTCTATGTTCACGCCTTTTTTGACAGACAAGCTATTTTCCACAGAGACCCTCCTTCGAAGCTTCATCGCAGGATCGACTTGGGGGCCTAAGCCCCAGTCTGGCAGGCAGTCTGGCAGGCGGCTGACCAAGTGGTGCTCAGTGGTGGCTGCCAGTGGTGGCTACCAGTGGTAGTTGCCAGTGGTGCTTGCCACAGGTGGTGCTTAGTGGTGGTGCTCATGCGCGTCGCGATCGGAACAAAGAATGGACTCGTCATGCAGATGCGTCTGGTCCTCGATCTGAATGGTCACGTGCCCGATGCCCAAGTGAACCAGGCGGTGCTCGACATCCTGGAGCAGCTTTTGGGTCTCTTCTACTGTTGCCTTCCCATCCACAACCGCATGGCAAGAGAGCGCATTACGACCACTTGTAATGGTCCACACGTGCAGATCATGTACATGCTCCACACCCGGCACAGCCAAGATGGCGTCAACGACCTTCGGGAGTTCAATCCCAGCCGGCGTGCCTTCCATCAAAACACTTACGGTTTGCTTGACGATCCGCCAAGCACCAAGCGCAATCAGGAGGGCAATGAGGACGCTTAAGATCGGATCGATAACATACCAATGCGTGAATGCGATGATAATGCCGCCGATAATGACTCCAGCTGAGGCAGCAGCGTCACCAAGCATATGAAGCACGGCACTTTTCACGTTGATGTTGTCTTCATGCCGCATGCCGAGGCCAAGATAAAGGTTCATCCCGAGACCCACCGCAGCGCTGATGAACATCCAGGTCGGCGTCACGTGCTCCGGGTGTTGAAAACGGCTGTATGCCTCCCAAAGGATCCACAGGGTGATGAGTATGAGCGTGATCCCGTTGACGAAAGCCGCCAATATTCCCGCCCGGTAGTAGCCGAACGTCATACCCTCGTTGGCCGGTTTCTCAGACTGCTTCATCGCGTACCAAGAGAGGCCGAGCGCCGCAATGTCCGTCAACACATGTCCTGCATCCGACAACAGAGCGAGACTGTGCGAGATGATCCCGCCAAGTACCTCGACGACGAGTATCATGATGGTCAGGAAGAACGCAAGCCGCATTTTCCCAGCCGGTGCATGCGTGTGAAAGACATCCCCGTGATCATGTGCGTGATCATGTGCGTGATCGTGATCATGCGCATGTGCGTTGCTATTTGCGTGAACGTGATCATACGTGTGGTTATTCATTCCATAACTCCTTGCTCGTCCGATACATGAGAGGAATGGTCGATCGCCATCTGTAAAAGTCCCATGGTGTGGGCGTCATCGTGTCGATAGTAAATGGTGTTTCCATCCCGACGATTTTTGACTAGTCGGAGTGCCTTCAGATACCGCAACTGGTGCGACACTGCCGATTGGGTCATGCCAAGGACGGAAGCGAGATCGCAAACGCATAACTCGCGTTTGGACAGATTGTACAATATCCTTAGACGGGTTGGATCAGCCAGGGCCTTGAACGTCTCAGCCAAACGCTCGACAACCACTTCAGGAAGCTGTTCAGTACAATCATTCAGAGCCTCCTGGTGGACTTCGTTACAACATTGCTGAGCCTCCAACATCTGCTTTCCGCCTACTGACATCTGCTTCACTCCTAATCATATCTGCCAAACCTACTGACAATGCGGCCGCACCATACCAGCGTCGGCCCGACATGCTGACATGCTGACATGCTGACATGCTGACATGCCGCTCATACCGTCAGCCTACCGTACTGATAGATACTCCATCTCGTATATGAACAAATACTCATATAGTCATTATACACAACTCAGCGGAAAGATGATCTAGGTCATGATCCGACGACTAATCGGGCCCTGCCCTGTGGGATAGGGATAAGCCCCGTTTTAGTCGGTCGTAGCGACTAAGCCGGCCCTGCTCGGCACGGGAAGTCGGGCCTAAGTCGGTGTCAGCCCCTTAACAGGGGCTGGACCGATCCGTTAAGTCGCTCCGAGCGACTTAACTCCTTATTTTTGGCGACTTAAGTCGGTCGTAGCGACTAAGCCGGCCCCGCTTGGCACGGGAAGCCGGACCTAAGTCGGTGTCAGCCCCTTAACAGGGGCTGGACCGATCCGTTAAGTCGCTCGGAGCGACTTAACACCTCATTATTGGCGACTTAAGTCGGCCGTAGCGACTAAGCAGGCCCTGCTCGGCACGGGAAGCCGGGCCTAAGTCGGTGTCAGCCCCTTAACAGGGGCTGGGCCGATCCGTTAAGTCGCTCCGAGCGACTTAACACCTTATTTTTGGCGACTTAAGTCGGTCGTAGCGACTAAGCCGGCCCCGCTCGGCACGGGAAGCCGGACCTAAGTCGGTGTCAGCCCCTTAACAGGGGCTGGACCGATCCGTTAAGTCGCTCGGAGCGACTTAACACCTTATTTTTGGCGACTTAAGTCGGTCGTAGCGACTAAGCGAGCCCCGCTTGGCACGGGAAGCCGGGCCCTGCCCTGCCCTGCAAGGCGCTGCGAGCCACCAGCCCCAGCCACCCCTACTCCCCAGGACCACCGTCCCGCCACGTGATGAGTGCGTCCAGAGCCTCGACCTGCGATCCGTTGACTAGCAGCGGATTGACCTCGAGCGCCTGCAAGGAGTCGCCCATGCGCACCGCAATGTCGGCTAGCTTCCATATCGCATCCGCCACCTGGTCAAGGTCGGCTGCCGGGCCACCCCGGACACCGTGCAAAACTGTGGTGCCTCGGAGCTCCTGCAACATATCCGCGATCTCGCTCCGTGACACTGGCAGCACACGGAGGCTGGTGTCCTTCAAGACCTCGACCATGATGCCGCCAAGTCCGACGGCGAGGACATGACCCCAGAGCGGATCGTGCACGATGCCAACCAAGAGCTCGATACCGTCAGACCGCATCGGGCTGACCAGAATCCCCTCGACTCGGCTCTCCGGTGCGTGTTTCTCTACGTTGGCGAGAATACGCGCATACCCATCACGCACGTCAGCTTCCGACTGCAGCGAGAGCAGAACCCCACCAACGTCGCTTTTGTGGGCAATGTCTTCCGACTGAACCTTCATCACAACCGGAAACCCCATCTGGAACGCGGTAGCTACGGCCTCATCCACACTCGCAGCAAGGGCGCCGGGGACGACCGGGACACCGTGATCCTCAAGGTAACGCCGTGCCTTGTACTCGGACCAGGTACCTCTGAGCCCCTTCACATCGACACCGGCCCCCCCTGAATTACCGCACACACCAGCGTCCGAGCTGCCCCCTAACACTCCGCACACACCAGCATCCGAGCTGCCCTCTAACACTCCGCACGCCCCAGTTTCCGAGCTGCCCTCTAACACTCCGCACGCCCCAGTTTCCGAGCTGCCCTCTAACACTCCGCACGCCCCAGTTTCCGAGCTGCCCTCTAACACTCCGCACGCCCCAGTTTCCGAGCCGCCCTCTAACCCCCCGTACCGACCAGCATCCCAGCCGCCCTCTAACCCCCCGCTTGCCAAACCATACGATGTCGGCGCAACTTCTCTATCTGTCTGTGTCCGTTCTTGTCCGTCCCGTCCCCCGTTTTTCTTCTCATATTGTTCATACCACCACACAGCCCGACCAAGCGCCGTCATCCCGTGCTCCATCCCGCCCATAAAGTGCAGCCCGGAGCGATCCACAAGTTCCCGCCCAAACGGGGAGATGTCGACCGCAGTGTTTGATACATAAACGATCGGTTTGTCAGCTGTCTCCGTCACTTCCCGCAGCCTGTCAAACTGCTCGTAAATCGGCGTCTTGTCTTCTGGGGCAAACCGCGGTGGTTCGGTGAGGCAGAGGATAAAGTCGACACCCGGATCACGGACCACCACCTCCAGTGCCCGCAAGAGCAGGTATCGGTCCACCACGACGTAGCCGGTGACATCGAGCGGGTTGTGGACCGTCGAGAACTGCGGCAGCACATCCGCCAGGCCCCGCACAGTCTCTGGCGCAAACTCCGGGATTTCAAGTCCCTCATCTTCCGCCCGATCCGATAAAATATCACACGCTCCCCCAGACGGCGTCACGACACCCATTCGCCTCCCGCGAAGGGCTGGCGCGTACCCGAGCAACCCAGCGGTCGTGATGAGATCCTCAAGGGAGTTCACCCGCACGACACCGAGTTGCCGCATCGCCGCATCATTAACCGCATCATCGCCGACTAAGGCACCCGTATGTGCCATCGCAGTCCGTGCACTATGGGCGCTGCGGCCAATCTTCAGTGCGACAATCGGCTTTCCATATGCGAGCGCCTTTTTCGCGACGCGGGTGAACTCTTTGGGCGAGCGGATCGTCTCGAGAAACATGGCAATGACCCGCGTCGACTCGTCCTCAATCAGATAATCGACCACATCTGTCGCACTCATCATCGTCTCATTGCCCATCGAGACAAGCAGACTTAAGCCAACGTGCCTCGTCTGGGCAAGCGCCATGACCGAACTTGCGAGCGCGCCGCTTTGCAACACCACACCAACAGGGCCGCTCGTCAGCGGTGGCAACAAGGGGAGTCCATAAGGCGTGATCCGTGATGTGTAGTTCACAAACCCGTTACCATTCGGCCCGAGGATGACCTGGTTGTGGGTCTCTGCGTAGTCGAGGACGGCCTGTTCCAAGCGAAGTCCCTCTTCACCCATCTCACCAAAGCCAGACGTGAGGAGGATAAGGTTTTGGATCCCCTTTTGATAGCACTCCTCCATCACACGGAGAACCTGTGTGGTCGGGACCATGATGAAAGCGAGATCGATGGATTCAGGAATGTCGAACAATGACTTGTAAGCCTGATCTCCATGCACAACCTCGTGCTTTGGATGAACAAGGTAGATATTCCCCGCAAAGTTCATGTTTTTGAGGTTGTTGTAGGTATTGAGGGACCAGCGTGACTTATCTGTGGCACCAATCAAAGCCACGCTCTGCGGGTGAAAGAATTCTCGTAAGCGCTGCGGATGAACGAGTGTATTCGTCAAACCGGTCACCCCCTATTCGACAGTTTGGATGGTTGGGCCTCCGTCAACGTAGAGTGTTGCACCTGTCACGAAACTGGCACTTGGTGAAGAGAGATAGAGAACGGCCTCGACGATGTCGCTCGGATCACCCAAGCGACCAACGGCTCGCGTCTTGCCCGCGTGGGCAATGCGATCGGGATCGTCCCCGTACAAGACATCCTTCGCCGCCTCCGTCAGGATAGGGCCCGGTGCAACCGTGTTCACACGGATCCCGTATTGTCCCCACTCCGCCGCAAGCGTCCGCGTCATGTTGACGAGCCCTGCTTTACTTGCCCCGTACGCGACCATGCCAGGCGAGCTGTCTCTTCCCGCGACCGATCCGATGTTGACAATCACCCCTCCGCCCGCGGCCTCCATGACGGGAAACACGGCCTTCGACATGACGTACGGGCCGAGCAGGTTGATGTTCATGACGGCTGCAAATCCCCGCGGGCTGAGGTCCTTGGCCATCGCCTTGAAACTCCCGCCAGCGTTGTTGACAAGCACGTCCACACCGCCCCAAGCTTCCACTACACTTGCAACCGCGCTGTTTACTGCGGCATCATCACGAACATCCGCCGTAAGGATGAGTGCTTCAGCGAGGGCCGGGTAGCGGGATTTCACTTCTGCAAGCTTCTCTTGCCTCCGGGACAAGAGGGCCACCTTGGCCCCTGCTTTCGCGAATCCAACGGCGATATGCTCACCGATGCCTTGGGAAGCACCCGTGACGATCACGCGTTGTCCAGAAAAGCTGCGGTTCCCCATTGCTGCATTCATGTCTGCTATCGTGTCCGACCTCCTCTGTACCTTCTTGCCGCCATCTTGCCTGCCATCTTATCCGACCCCCACTGTACCTTCTTGCTGCCATCCTGTCTGGCATTTTGTCCGACCCCCACTGTACCTTCTTGCTGCCATCTTGCTGCCATCTTATCCGACCCCCGCTGTACCTTCTTGCTGCCATCCTGTCTGGCATTTTGTCCGATGCCCACTGCACCTTCTTGCTGCCATCATGCCTGCCATTACGCCTGACTCCTTATCGCGATCCGCCATTCACATACAGCGTCTGCCCAGAGACAAACGAGGCCTCATCACTGACGAGGAAGGCCACGACGTTCGCGATGTCTTCCGGTTGGCCCACGCGTCGAACCGGGATCCGCTCCGCAGCCCGCCGTTGATTCTCTTCAAAGTCGACGCCGACCCGTTCCGCCGTTTGCTTTGTCATATCCGTTACAATGAACCCGGGAGCGACTGCATTGACATTGACGCCATAAGGCCCGAGTTCAATCGCAAGCGTCTTCGTGAATCCTTGCAGTCCGGCTTTGGCGGCCGAGTAATTGGCTTGACCTCTGTTGCCGAGCGCCGAGGTGCTGCTGGTGTTGACGATCTTGCCGTAGCGCTGTTGCACCATATACTTCTGCGCAGCCCGACTGCAGAGAAAGCTGCCTTTGAGGTGTACGTTCATCACCGTATCCCAGTCATCCTCGGACATTTTGAACAGTAGGTTGTCGCGGATAACTCCCGCGTTGTTCACAAGGATGTCGAGTCGTCCAAAGCGAGCAACCACATCGCCGATGGCTTGCTCCACCGCGGCTGCATTCGACACATCACAACCGTACCCAACCGCCTCACCGCCTGCAGCTTGGATGGCCTCTACGGTTGCTGCCGTAAATTCTTCCTTCACATCAAACACAGCGACCTTTGCACCATCAGCGGCTAGGCGCTTCGCTGTCGCTGCACCGATGCCGCGGCCGGCTCCCGTGACAACCGCCACTTTCCCGTCGAATTTCCCCATCTGCATCTCCTCCTTCAAGTCACCATCGCTAGCTAGACATAGGAGCTACGCACAAGTAGATGAAAGCGTTACCAATATATTATAATATATTGTCTGAAAATATTTACTATTTTCATCAGAGATTATCGGACTCTGGCTGGATGGGAGGATTGTGAATGGGCGAAGATTAGGTTAGTTGGTCCCCCTTTCTAGGGGGCCGGGCTGCCAGCGGCCCGCAGCCAAGAGGATGGAGACTGAGCACGTGGGAACTGAGAGTAGCGTCCTTCACCTAGATCGTGGGGCGTGGGGCGTGGGCGTGGGACTGAGGACTGAGGATTGAGGATTGGAGCTAACGCCCAAAACTTCCCCTGTTGTAGCGATAGCGCACAAGGATGTCCTATCGTCCGAATCGCAACGCACAAAACTTCCTCTATGCCTTGAATTCCCGTTCACCGCATGTAATTAGGAAACAAAATTTCCCCTATGACCCCATTCCGCCCCCATTTCGCGTTTGCCAGCCAAACAACGAACATCCTGTTCGCTATTTGGCGTCGTCCTGCACAAAAACATCGATTAACGAACAAATCTTCCTCTGTTGGCTGTCCGCATGTTCGTATGCTCAGCCGCCCCCCTGCACCTGGGCACCCACCTCGTCAAACCTGTGCCTGGGGACTCTGATCCCCATTTCCAAAATGGCACCCCCGCCATGCATATGGATGATGCTGGTTGCTCACACTACAGCCGAAACTAGGAACACAAGACATGAGAGCAATAGATACTGGAGGAGCTCAACTTGAAGTACAAATCCCGTTCGCAAAATGGATGGTTCATCTTTGTCTTTGGAGCACTTGCCGTAATTTTTGCCATCGCATTATTCATTTCCCTGAACGCCACTACTTTTGATCGGCTGTTTGGCGGTATGTTTCGATAATCGGTGGTATGTTTCGCAGGCATTCTTCGGTAGATTGCGATATGTTTCACTGAACCAAGGTTATGCTGACCCAGAGTTTCGATAGATACTGCCGTATGTTTCGGAGAACCAGGGTTTCACGCTTGCGGACCCTTGTGGACCCTTGTGGACCCGAGCGGACCCGAGCGGACCCGAGCGACACCGCCTAAACCGCGTTAGCAGCATGACTCGCATGAACCGCATCAAACTGCTATCACACACGCTTGTCTATCCATGTCACAACATCTGCCATGACCTCGTCGCGGTTCGTTTCATTCAACATCTCATGCCGGCCGTTCGGATAGAGTTTGAGGGTCACATCGTTGATTCCGGCGCGTTGATAGATTTGCAATAGTTGTTCAACACCCTTGCCGTTTTTCCCGACAGGGTCTTTGTCACCCGAAAAGATGTAGATTGGGAGTTTCTTCGGAACGCGCTCTGCCATCCGGTTCTTAAACGTGTCTCGAAGCCCCTTGTAAAAGTGGTAGTAGAAATTCGCCGTGAAGATGCCCCCGCAATAGGGGTCATTGATGTACGCATCCACTTCGGCGGTATCTCTGCTTAACCAATCGAAGTCTGTACGGGCTGGTGAGAATCCCTTGTTGTAAGGACCAAAGGTCATCTTGCTCAGGGTGACGCTGCGAAACCTGTCGCCGTTCCGCTTCAGTTCACGCTTGGCAAGGTAGATGCCAAGATTGATGACAGCCCCCGGGTTTCCGCCACTACCCGACAAAATCGCACCTTTCAGCGAATCCCCGTAGAGGGCAATATACTGTTGCGCCAAAAACGATCCCATGCTGTGCCCAAACAGGAAAACCGGGAGGTCGGGATGTCTTTCCCGGACGATCTCGTTCAACTCCGCCATGTTCTTTACCATCCAGTTGAATCCGTCGTCACCAATGTACCCAACGTCGTCCAACGATTTCGCACTCTTACCGTGTCCACGATGGTCGTTTGCATAGACAATGTATCCTGCGTCGTTCAGTACACGGGCAAAACGTTCATACCTCGCCGCTGTCTCGGCCATCCCATGGGAAATCTGAACGACTCCCTGAATATCCTCCGGACTGTCCGGACTCCAGGCATAGACGAATATCTCTGTCCCTGTCGGGTCTGTGTAGGTGAACTCATCCTTTATCATGCACATCTCCCCCAGTTGTACATCTCCCCCGGCACTTGTGAAACGTGTACGGGCCCACCCTCATTCAAGCGTTCTGCGCCTTGTTTTTACACGCGATACCTTGACTCCACGCGATACCTTGACTCCACCTGATACTTTAACTCCACCTGATGCTTTGACTCCACCTGATGCTTTGACTCCACCTGATACTTTGACTCCACCTGATACTTTGACTCCGGCCACATCTTACGCGTGAACCGCCAGTTCTTTCACGTACTTTGAGATGTTATGGAGCCCTGCCTCGAGTACCTCGGTGCTGCACGCATAGCCGATGCGCACGGCATACTCCATATCAAAGCAACGCCCTGGTGTGAGGAATGTGCCATTGGCTTGGAACAGCCCGATGCAGAAGTCATCCGATATAATATCGAGATCATACTGTAGCATAGCAGTTGTCCCTGCCTGCGGTTTCACGTAGGAGAAATACGGCTCAGCTTCTACCCAGGCATCCAGGATAGCCAGATTGCGGCGGACCAAAGCAAGGTTTCGATCCAAGATTCTGTCCCTGTTTTTCAGCGCATGGACAGCAAGCATATCGTCGATCATCGGGCAACTGATGGTCGTATAATCGCGGTGTCGCAGGCATGCCTCCATCACTTCTGTTGAGGGCGTCGCAATCCATCCGAGTCGAAGGCCCGCGAGCGAATAAACCTTCGACATGCTTGATGTGCTGATCCCTTTGTCATAGAGGTCGACAATTGAGGGAACGTCGACGTTGTCATCCTGCCACAACGGACGGTAGACTTCGTCGCAGAGAAGGTAAGCACCGCATGATTTGGCGATCTCGACAATCTCCTCCAACGTCTCCCGCCCCATCACGGCACCGGAAGGGTTATTGGGGTTGTTGATGCAGATCAGCCGCGTGTTTGGCCGAACCAGGCTTTTCAGTTCCTCCAAATCAGGAAGGAAACCATTTTCCGGCCGGAGATGAAGCAACTCGACTTCGGCGCCAAAAGAAGGACCAATCGAGTACAGTTGCTGATAGGTCGGGTGGACGGAGACAGCGTGATCGCCAGGGCGTAACAGGGAATACATCACGAGGAAGTTCGCTCCAATCGCCCCGTTCATCATCACGACTTGTTCTGGGGAGATATGCTGATACTGAGCAGCCACTAACCGTTTGAACTCGGGTGAACCCTCAATGTGCCCGTAGGTCAATTTGCTCTTAAGGATATCCTGCAGAAACGCTGCTGGATCTGTTCCGTCGATGGCAATCAATTCTTCTACTGTAAGCGAGTCGCAGCATGTCTCCGCGAGGTTATATACAGCATCCATTTCATATTTGTTCATCCATTCTTCTACAGCAAAGGTTTGAATATCCACGTGGCATCTCCTTTGACAAACAAAATATAGGAAAGGTTCTGGAACTTTATTGGGTACTTTACCTCGAACTTTCATAGATATGCGATAATAGTGTTCAACTTGTCGGGGGCAGCTACCTGCCTGCGCATCCAAAAAGCGGAGATCCAAAGACGAGAAAACACACCTGTTTTGTTTATAACATACAGCCAAACGAGTGAGGAGTGGTTCTGTGTCTTTGGAGCGCATGTTTACTCCATCTGTACGTGAAGCGCTAAAGTACGAAGCGCCTGGCGCATGGATGCCAAATATCACAAACGACTGCATACGTCTTCACGCGGGGTACCCTGCTCCTTCTATTGTACCGGTTGCCGAGTTAAGCAAAAGCTTGCAGGAACTGCTTGAAGTCGAACGTGATCGGCCTTTGCAGTATTCAGGCAGCCCTCGCGCCAACAGTCTGTTGACACTCGTTGAAACCCGTATGCAGCAGCGAGGAATAGATACCAATCGGAACCGAACGCTCATTACGGCCGGCAGCGCACAAGCCATTGATCTCGTAGCCCAAATCCTTCTAACTCGAGATACGATCGTCATGGTGGAAGCACCGACATATATGGAGGCACTCGAAACTTTACGAAACTACACGGATGCCATCATCAGCATCCCGACAGACAAGGACGGACTCTCTACCGTGGAGCTCGCAAAGATATTGGAAGAAAGAGCCTTGCAGAACCTGCCGATGCCGAAACTCCTGTACACGATTCCATCCTTTCATAACCCAACCGGAGTGACACTCCCTCTTGAACGAAGGCGGCATCTCCTGCAACTGGCGGAAGAGTATCATTTTCTGATTCTCGAGGACGACGCGTATGGAGAGCTGTACTTTACTGAGGCTCCACGGACGTTGAAGTCTCTTGACGAGGATGGGCGAGTGATTTATTTGGGGTCACTGTCCAAAGTTATCGCACCGGGGCTCCGTGTTGGATGGGTCACTGCGTTGCCGAAACTTGTGGACACGGTGGACAGATTCAAGAAAGACCTGTCACACCCGCTCACAGAAGCAATGGTGGCTGCGTATTTGCATCGGATCGACTGGATCAACCGGATCGCGGAATTACGCCGGATCTATCGAGGACGCCGTGACACATTACTTCAAGCGATGGCCAAAACGATGCCGGACGAAGTCAGTTGGGTACCACCGGATGGCGGGTATTTTGTGTGGGTTCACACCCCTGGCGTGGATACGCTCAAAATGCTGCCCGCCGCCTTGGAAAACGGTGTGTCGTATGTCGCGGGTCAGCACTTCTACGACCTTGGCCGCGGCGGCACGCAGTACCTTCGACTCTCATTCAGTTACGTGGACGAATCGGAAATGGCAGAAGGTGTTCGGATTTTGGCAACTCTAATCCGAGGTAGCTCTAATCCGAGGTAGCATCATCAGAAGCCGATCTAACCAAATCACACCGAACCACATGCAGACCCACTGACACGCAAAATGGGTACCACACCCGTACGCCGGCGGGCGGCGGGCCGGATTGCCGCCGAGCCATTGCCATTGCCGCCGAGCCATAAAGGAACTGAGTTCCTCTGTGCGGGCCCCCGTCCGCGAGCCCCCGAGCCATAAAGGAACTGAGTTCCTCTGTGCGGGCCCCCGTCCGCGAGCCCCCGAGCCATAAAGGAACTGAGTTCCTCTGTGCGGTCTCCCGTCGGCGAGCCCTCGAGCCATAAAGGAACTGAGTTCCTCTGTGAGATTCCCTATCAGCTCGCCGCCGGGCTTTTGAAATCATAAAAAACAAACAGCGGAAATTTCTTACTCTAAAATTGATTTTAAGACATCTCTCGTAAGAAAAGAGCCTATTGTACTCCAAAGCGGATTGGAAACGGGGTTTTCCAGCTGATGGACTTCCTCAACTGACAGCGTACCATGTGGTACGCCGTGTGCTGAAGGAGCATTTTACTCTTTGATCTGCGAAGGATCATGAGCAAGAGTTGCTGCATCATGAACAGGGTTGCCAGCGTAACATCTGCAGGCTTTAATGGTTTACGGCATTTTGTAAATCATGCGGCGTTGTTTTGATGCCAGAACGCTCAGCTCGATTGAGCATCGTTTTGGCATCTCCTCTCATCATAACAATGCCCCAAATATATAAACATGCGAACGCGACAAAGAGAACCACGAGTGTAACGGCTTCAATCCAATTAAACATATTTTATCCCCTCCATTTATCACCGATTCAGCGTATCACGATGGGCTCAAAAAGGTTTGAACGAACGATGACAAGACTGTGAGATTTTTACGAAGGATTTTTTAGCAAGTTTTGCTGGGCTCTTCCGTCAATCATCGAGCACTCGCCGAGCAATCTTCCAGCAAGGTTTATGATCAAAAATGGCGTGTAATTGGATAACCAATTACACGCCGTTTCAAATGCTAATTCAAATGTCACTTCATCCGTCTTTTTCATCCGTCTTTTTCATCTGTCTTTTTCAATGTGCCACGATAAACTGGAACCTTAGTGTTCTCTACTCCAACACCAACCCCATTGAGATGACTGGGACGTCCCTCCGCACAAAGTGGTGCCACATCTTGCTCTCTGTCATTTCGGGCCAAGAAGCATCACGGTAACGCCAATCAGACAGATCGCCGCGCCAATCCATTCGGTAAGGTTGGGCATCTCCTTGCCGATCCACCATCCCCAGAGGACCGACATGATGATAAACACACCGCCATAGGCTGCGTAGACTTTACCAAAGGATGCAAATTCCTGCCTAGTTGCAATTACACCGTACAGAAACAACACCACCCCGCCAAGGACACCCACCCAAATCGGTTTCCCGTTTCTCAGCCACATCCAGACAAGGTATCCGCCACCGATTTCCGCTAATCCTGCCAGAACAAACAGCAGATATGCCCTAACCAACCTTTCACCACCTCAACATCAACGTCCGTCACCTTCCAGTCTCATCCGTATCACGGTCCCGCTTCCGTCCCTACGACTGTCCAACTGCTCCGCGGCTAGTCACCTTCCAGCTCCATCCGTATCACAGCTCCGTTTCTAAAAACCGTTTGATGCGCGATCCGATAGCATCACGCACCTCTCGAAACTTTCGCTGAACTTCTTCTTCGGTTCCCGTTGCCTTCGCTGGGTCCTCAAATCCCCAGTGCAAACGATGGACGTGCGGCGGTGTAACCGGGCAGCGGTCATTCGCATCTCCGCAAAGCGTGATGACGTAGTCGGCGCGATTTAGCAGCTCTGTATCGATCCGCTTGGACGTATGTTTCGAGATGTCGATCCCAGCTTCGTTCATCACCGCGACCGCACGCGGGTTTAACCCATGGGCTTCCACGCCTGCACTGTGTACCTCAATACGATCCGCCCCCAGCATACGAGCAAGTCCCTCCGCCATCTGACTTCGACAAGAGTTACCGGTGCAGAGAAAATAGACAATCGGCTTGGTCAAGTAGATCAGTCCTCCTTGAATAAACGCTCCCTAATAGACGCTCCTCTGAAACGCATGCTCCTGTCAAAGATGGCTCCTTTGAAACACACGCTCCTGTCAATGATGGCTCCTCTGAAACACATGCTCCTGTCAATGATGGCTCCTTTGAAACACATGCGCTACCGTACCTAAACAAACCTTCGTCCATATGCGCTTGGCCGCGTGGGCTGCCTATCCAACGATCACCATCCACAGATACAAGCCGGAAAGAGTAATCAGCAGAGTTGGAATAGTCAACACGACGCCCGTTTTGAAGTATCTTCCCCACGTGATGGAAACACCTTTCTTGCCGAGTACATGCAGCCATAAAAGTGTTGCCAGCGATCCGATGGGTGTGATCTTTGGACCGAGATCGCAGCCAATCACATTGGCATACACAAGCGCCTGCTGCACAGTCCCGGTGGCCTGAGTCGAATGGATCGCTAATGCATCGATCATCACGGTCGGCATATTATTCATGACACTCGACAAGACGGTGGCAATCATTCCTGTGGCTACAGTCCCGACATACAGCCCGCCATGAAGACTTCCTGCAACGAGGTGACCCAAGAGGTCAGTCAAACCAACGTTGCGCAAACCGTAGACCACGACGTACATGCCGATGGAAAAGAACACGATGGACCAAGGTGCTTCCCGAATGACCTCCCAGGGTCGGATGACCTTTGTACGTGTCCCCGCCAGCAAAAAGAGGATCGCAATCAGTCCCGCGACAAAAGAAACCGGGATGTGAAGCAACTCTGTCAGTATGTAGCCGACAAGGAGCACACCGAGAATCACCCAAGACAGGCGAAACATGCCGTCGTGAACAATGGCACTGCTCGGATTCGACAGGTGCTTCGGATCATATTCGCGCGGGATGTCCTTGCGGAAAAACAGATATAGAATCCCAATACTCGCCCCGAGCGAGAACAAATCGGGCACAATCATATGAATCGCATAGCTGAGGAACCCGATATGAAAGTAGTCCGCAGAAACGATGTTGACCAAATTGCTGACGATCAGCGGCAAGGACGTCGTGTCAGCGATAAATCCACTGGCCATGATGAAAGGCAGCATGCGCCGCATGTCAAACTTGAGCAGTTTCACCTTTTCCAGCACGATGGGTGTCAGAATTAAGGCGGCGCCGTCATTGGCAAACAAAGCCGAGACCATGGCTCCAAGCAGCGTGATATAAAGAAAGACTCTTCGTCCATCGCCCTTTGCGGCATGCGCCATTTTGAGCGCCGCCCACTCAAAGAAGCCGATTTTATCGAGAATCGTGGAGGTAATGATGATACCGACGAAGGTCAGTGTGGCATCCCAAACAATCTGTGTGACCGACCATACGTCATGAAGAGATACGACCTTGAAGATGAGCGCGAGTAAGGCTCCTCCGATGGCTGTCCAACCGATACCCAGTCCCTTGGGCTGCCAAATCACAAGCACAAGGGTAGCGGCAAAAATGAGAATCGCAATCCATGTGGAAAACATGATAGTCCCCTTTCGTTGTCAGAAACCGCTTGCGTCAGGAGCCACTCAATCCGAATCCATTCACTCAGTACAGACCAGATGTCCTTGTTGCTCGAGCTTTCGGATTTCTCCTGACAGGTCTGGCAAGTTGTCGAGGGATACACACAGCTGCCTTATGCGATCACGATTAAGTGCATAAAACACCCACTGCCCTCTCCTGGTCTCTGTAACGATTCCAGCCGATTTCAGACGGCTCATGTGTTTTGACACTGCGGGTTGAGAGATACCGAAGAAAGGTACGAGTTCACAGACACAACATTCGCGAATATTGAGCAGAGCCACAATCTTTAGCCTAGTCGTTTCCCCGAGAGCCTTTAAAGCATCAGCAAGTTCATCAAGTTCCACTTGTACTTCGCCTCCTTGCCACGACGGTGCAGTGCAGAGCTGTCGAAGGCACTACATAACCTTATAGTTATTTGCACATAAGATCAAGCACCTGAACATGTTTCAGCACTGCATCAAACCGCACCACAGGTGGGATCAAGCCAAGATCAAGGTGAAATCAAGCGAGATCAAAGCGAGATCAAAGCGAGATCAGGACGAGTTCAAAAGGAAATTTTAATTTTCCGGTGAAACACTTCATCAGGGAAATCCGTCAAAATAGATGTACACTTATGATGAGGTGTAATGAGGTGAGCGAATGCGACGAAGGCAGCAACTGTCTATCTTAGGATTTTTGATATTAATCGGTGCTAGCCAAACCGGCTGTGATGTATTTGGCATCGGCACATCCAAACCATCTCTTTTGTCGGTCCCGACGACAACGACCACGACAACGCAGACCAACTCAGTCGGCACAAACCAGGTTGCAAATTCTTCTGGATCCACGGGTGGAAACAACGTGAGCGTAACGACCGTCTCATCGCCCCCACAACAACCTGTGTATCCGTCTTTTGGCCTCGACGTATCGGGCCCGCAAGTCCTTGCACTGAACGAGCGTCTTGCAGAGTTGGGTTACCTGCCAGTAACCATCAGTTCTGCCACGCCGCCAACAATTGCACTTTCAAACCTTTACTCTCCGCCGAGCGCTTCCTTCCAGTGGCGTTTTGCTAATATACCGTCGGGTCTAGCTGCCCAGTGGTCACCAAATACGTACACGGAAATGACCAGAGCAGCAGTGATTGCAGTTGAGCATGTCAACGGGCTGGCAGTGGACGGTATTGCCGGCAAGGCAGTATGGCAGGCTATTCTCAGCTTAAATGCCAGACAAAACCCAAACCCATACACCTACGTCCTTGTAACCAAGAACCCATCCCCCGAGGAAATCCACATTTGGCAGGATGGTAAATGGGTATATCAATCTATCGCAAATACCGGTGTACCTGCTGCACCCTCAACGGATGGTACGTTTGCGGTGTACGAGCGGTTTGTCTCACAGACCATGAGAGGTACGAATCCAAATGGCACGAAGTACTCCGATCCTGGAGTGCCGTACGTCAACTACTACTACGGCAGTGAAGCCATTCATGGCTTCCCACGTGCATCATATGGTTTCCCTCAAAGTGTGGGATGCGTTGAATTACCCATTAGCCATGCAAAGGTCGTCTGGTCATACCTGCATTATGGAACCGTGGTGACCGTCGAAGGACATTATTCGGCTGGGTCCAAGTCAACTGCACCAACACAGACAAACCCTTCAGGGACAACGGGCAAATCCGCAGGATCGGGTAACACAACTGGCAACACAACCGGTAACACAACTGGCAACACAACCGGTAACACAACTGGTAACACAACTGGCAATACAACCGGTAACACAACCGGTAACACAACCGGTAACACAACTGGTAACACAACCGGTAACACAACCGGTAACACAACCGGTAACACAACCGGCCATTCAACCGGTAATTCAACCGGTAACACAACCGGTAACACAACCGGTAACACAACCGGCCATTCAACCGGCCATTCAACCGGTAATTCAACCGGTAATTCAACCGGTAATTCAACAAGCAACACAACTGGCAACTCCACCGGTAATTCGACTGGCAAGTGAGCCGTTCATACGTGAAGCACAGGTTCGTAGAGGTGATTTTACTGAAGAGCCTTCAAATTCGACGACTCGCGCCCGCTGAATCGCTTCCGATGTCGTTACTGTTACTGGCCGATCCGTCACCTGACATCATCGGCAGTTACATTCATCGGGGCTCTTGCTTTGTTGCGGAATTGGACGGTCAGGTAGTCGGTGTTTATGTCATGATTGATACCCGACCGCAGACGGTCGAACTGGTTAACATCGCTGTGGCAGAGGAGCAGCAAGGCCGCGGGATCGGAAAACAGCTGGTAAACCACGCCATCGAAACAGCGCGTTCGCTGGGATACAAAACCATGGAACTCGGGACCGGCAACTCTTCATTTGGACAACTGGCACTTTACCAAAAGTGCGGTTTTCGAATGACTGGCGTCGATCCCGATTTCTTTACCAGGCATTACCCTGAACCAATCTACGAAAATGGCCTGCAGTGCCGAGATATGATTCGCCTCATGCTGCATTTGTGAACGAACCAATGCGCCACCGGAGGTTTATGCATGTTGGATAACCAGCCACAGACGTATTACTTGGATGACCCTTATCTGAGGGATGTACAACAGTTACAACGCGAATTTGATGCGCTCGTCAGTCGTGAGATCCAGGAACTGTCTCATCTCGAGGACTGGATTGAACAGGAGCAAAGGCTCCTTCGCCGGGTCCAAGAAGCGATGACCGGTCACAAGATCGACTTTTACCGGGACACAGCGAGTGCTGCCAAGCATGACATTCACATGTATGACCAAACGGTCATTCAGCCCCTTTTAATGACGTATGCGGCAAAGCTCGATAAAAAATTCCTGGCTTGTCCGCTCACGGAAAAGCTCGATAACCGCAGGTATAAGAGGATGAAAACAGTCAGGCAGTCCAAATCAGCGCTGTTTCGTGAAGAGAACATACCTCTTATCGTCCGCGAGAAACAGCTCGGCGTGAAATATAGTGAAGTGAAAGGCGGCATATCGATTGCATGGGCCGGACAAAGAAGGTCCTACTCCTATGTTCAAGCACAATTGGACAATCCAGACAGAGCCGTTCGTGAACAGGCTTGGCGCGCACTCGCTAAAGCTCGGCGTTCAGTGAAGCCAGAAATGGATGCAATGATGAGTGAACTCATTGCAATTCGCCATCAAATTGCATTGAACGCCGGGTTTAAAAACTATCGGGATTATATGTTCGTATCTAAGAACAGGGAGTACAGCTTGCAGGACTGTTCCAACCTTCACACCTCAGCACTACAGTTGATTGTTCCCTCTTGGAATCGCCTTTCCTCCGTGTTGCAGTCGGATCTTGGCGTGGACCGCTGGCGCCCGTGGGATAATACCACCAGGCTGCTGCATCAATCTCCCTTCTCAACCGTCACCGAACTCATGGACGGTGTCCAGAAGATGTTCGGGAAAACGGACGCGTACTTCGAGGAACAGTTTCAATTGATGAGACAAACCGGACTCCTCGATGTTGAATGGAGACCGGGCAAGCACTCGGGAGGATTTATGGATCCCTTGCCGGCGACGCAAAACGCATTTGTGTTCACCAATTTTGGCCCGTCGTTCAACGCGATCATCGCACTCATCCATGAGATGGGGCATGCCATCAATACATACTTGAACCGTGATTTTGACGAGCAAAACTGGCGCGATGAGGTTACCGAACTGTTTTCGCACAGCATGGAACTGCTGTTGCTCGACAAACTGGATGTCTTCTACCCAAATTCAAGTGAGTTCAGGAGTGCAAGGCGGGAGGAGGTGCGCAGAGCACTAGGCCTCCTATTGGGCCCTGTGACAAGGGATGTTTTTGAGACTTGGATGTACACTCACCCAACTCACACAGTGGAAGAAAGGGATCAGTGCTTTTTGGAAATCAGCAAGCAATACAAAGAAAGCCCTGTGGATCTTGCAGGTCTCGAATCAGATATGTCAACGAGTTGGATCGACACAAGCCATTACTTTCTGTATCCTTTTTACTCCATTGAATACTCCATCTCTGTGCTCGGTGCCTTTCAGTTGCTCCAGCTCTATCGACAAAACCCACAGCTAGCCGTTGCGCTGTACAAACAAGGTGCCAGCGCAAATATCAACCTATCCATTGCTGAAATTTATCAGGCAACGGGTATCACGTTCGATTTCTCAGCTCCTGCACTCCAAAAGGCGGCCGAATTTGTGGAACAACTTATCAACGAACTGCAATAAACTTCACACCCTGACTGTCATCTTCAATATCGTACTTCCTATCCTCGCCCCCCCCTCGCTCTCCTGATGATGACGCTCACGAACCTGTCACCGACTCCCCCCTATCGCGGGCTTTTTCTGACTCCATATCCCCCTGAATCCGGGTCTTTTTTTTCTGCTAAATGTGCTGGTCCCCTATGCATCCGCCTTGCCCTGCTACTTGTCCAAGGGCATACCCTAAACCACGTCGGACTCAGAGGAGGGATTTCGATGTACGGTGGAGCCTTTGGTGGATACACACGCTGGGCTGTTGTGTTTCTCATCATCTTTGTATTGTTCTTCTTGCTTGTGCCGTATTACGGCGGAGGCAGCTGCGCTGGCGGCGGTTACTGATTTGAAAAATAGTGCGAGGTGATACAAGTGTACGGTGGTGGAGTATTCGGCGGTTACACACAATGGGCAGTCGTGTTCCTGATTATCTTCGTACTGTTCATCCTGCTCGTTCCTTACTGGGGCGGCGGCGGAAGTTGTGCAGGTGGCGGCGGCGCCTACTAAGAAGTTCACCTTGAAGGCGGTGGGAGAACATCTCCCCACCGCCTCTTTACGCTGTTTGGTCTCTGAATTCATGCTGTCCGAAGTCCGGTTAGGAAAGTGGATGACAATACAGGTTCATGTCGGCTTCCGTCAGCACCCGTTGTCTGTATCCCAATCGGCATGGCAATTCGTACAATCTACTGAGCCCCCGAACTCGTTGAAGGCCGTAACCAAACGTGATCGGCGTCATGCCAGGTATTAACACCTTCACGGCGTGCAGTCCACCGTAAGATACTTCCACACCGGTCTGATTTACGACGATCACGTCGAACCCCCGCCTATGCAGGTCTTCCAGTACCGCACCTAGTATCAGTCGAATGTCTCTCGTATTGACTTGGTATCGCGCATCTACGTCGGTGTATACTTCTTCGACGGTGCGAACTCGTCTTCGATTTCCCTGCCTCAAGAGAAACTTCCACCGCGGGTAGGCTTCTGGCAGGGCCGAAACCGCAACGTGATCGAGAATGTCAGTGATTTGTTTTGGATCCAACAGCATAGATACGGCCTGTTTACGCTTCGCTTTGCGGCCTTGCTTGAGATTGACGACTTGAACGGTGAGTTCCCGAAGTGCCGCGGATACTGCCTGATAGGGATTTAAATGGCATGCCGATCCGCTGACCACTTTTGGATAGCTGTTCTCAGTATTTATGGCAACCGCACAAATGGCTGGTATACGAAGGTCATGGGAGACATCAAACAGGCGAACCTGATATCCTTCCTCGACCAAGTAATTGAAGGCTTCGGACGTCTTGGCCGGGCAATGCTGACCTAGTCTCAGCTCTGGCACTGGCATCTTGGCATACCACATGTTCAAAAATCCATCCCGTTCCAGAACTTCAAAAACCCCGTGAAGAACGGCCTCTTCGACGGTCCCTCCGATGGCACATCCGTTCGAGGTCTCTGTCACGAACCGCCTCTCGTCCGCCGTTGGTCCATAGAAGGCAATCTGCTCCGGGACGAGGACGGGGCTCTGAGATGTAGTCGAGTACGCCCAGATCCACGAATACTTCGTATCCTCATGAAAGGGTTCTAGGGTATGGTGTAAAGACTGCAACAACTCATAGTTGTGTAATCCGAACTTTGACGGGTGTACTGCAGAGGGGCCGAGTTCTGAATACTTTTCAAAGACGACAGGGCGACGATTGACAGCCTGAAATCCACAACTGCGCTCCAGCACCTCAAGCATTGCGGATTGCTTCGCATCGATGATGGAGAGGCCCGAGCCGTATCCGACAATGTCAGCACCGGCAGGTGTATAAATGCAGGCGTCTGCTCGAACATGGCTGTCCCCAACCGAGGATTGATTCACAGCCGAGATGTATCCTACCTTGGTGTGCATGAAAGACGTTTGTAACGCCTCGAAGTCTACGTTTTTTACCCTGAGTGCAGCCGCATCGGCTACGATGTGAGAAGTAAATTGCAGTTCTGCAAGAGCCGGGTTGTCATCCGGCATCAGTTGACAACGAGGGCAATCGTGACTTGGCAAAATCGTGACCCACTCGATGTCCTCGTCTTCTTCATACACGCCGACCTTCCCCCAGGAATGTAGGTGTGTTGGAAATTCCATCATCAAAGACCGTATCTCATCGGTGACGATGTCTCCCAGTCTGCCAAGGGAGGGCGGAGATAACTCTACAGGAGCACTATCACTGGGACCAAAGAGAGTCTGAAGACTACGTTCAAATGTGTTTTCAAAGCGCAACTGTAAACAGGTCACACAACCTGGTATTCCCGGCCTCTCCAGTGGCCCTAGCAGCACCGTCGCCCCCCTGCCGAGCACAGACAAGATGCTGACTTTGAGGTCCCGGCACTTTTGGAGTACCGACTGCTCAAAGTCAGAATTCAACTCGGACGCTAAAATGACCAGTTTGGGGTGGTATGTGTCTAGATCGTCCAGTGAACAGTTGTGGACCAATTGGTATTCACTCGACCGACTGTACTTTTGGAACCAGGTATCAATGATTTGTTTGCCCAGTATGGAACCGCTCTGGAATAAAACAATGTTCATTGTATCCCCCATTGTTACGTATCAGTCATTTCGTTCCGGTTTCATGGGTCAAAATGTTCACGTATCTATATATTCAGTTATCCTTGCGAATAGAACCCATCGCGAATAGAACAATGTACCCAATACGTAGCCTTCAGGGCTTCTAACTTTTCGTGAGAGCACTTGTGAATGGTTCGATTAACTTACATGTCGTCCATCCAAACATCAGCCCAATCATACACTTCCTCTAGAACACTGTGGAGAGCCTGACCTTTGTCCGTCAATCGGTATTCGATACATACGGGCGTCTGAGAGTAAACATCCCGGGTGACAATTCCTTCCCCAATCATCTCTTTCAGCCGTTTCGACAACATCGATTCGTTCAGTTCCGGGATGAGCTCCAAGATTTCGTTAAAATGATGAGGCCCGTCGACCAGCGTTGCGATAATTAAACCAGTCCAACGCTTCCCAAGAATGTCGAAGGCCGATGTGAATCTTGGGGAAATTACAGAATTGTCCATTCACCATCACTCCAAGAAGTCGCTCTGAGACGGGGGTTGCGGACGTCACACAAAGTCTGTCGAAGTACATAGGCAGGCTATTCGAATCCCACATTATAGTTTAATACCTAAATAAATTCTAGTGAGAACTCTCGAATGTGTAAATGGGATCATCAGACTGCGCCATAATGGCTACAGCCTGTTGCAACCCGAATCATTAGTCCCCCGTCCTTAGAGGGTGTCCTGACAGTAACATATGGCTAAAGTCCTAGTCGCTGTCGCAGTCACTGCAGTGGTGGTTATGAATCACTAGAGTCAGTATGTTTGATTGACGGCTTCCCATGCTGCAACCTCTTCGCGAACCTTTGGAGCGACCTCGGTACCTAAGAGTTCAATCGCCTTCATGACATCGTCGTGGGGCATCGATCCAACAGGCACGTGCAACATGAACCGAGTGATACCGACGGTTTTCCGGAGGTGAATAATCTTCTCTGCTACGGTTGTCGGATCGCCAACGTACAGTGCGCCTTCGAAGCTGCGTGCTGCATCAAAGGCGGCTTTGTCATAATGCCCCCATCCGCGCTCCCGACCCAGCACGTTCATGGCCTGCTGCGTGGGGAGAAAGAACTTTTCAACTGCGATGTCTGTTGTCTGGGCAATGAACCCATGAGAATGGGATGCCACAGGAAACTTTGCTGCATCGTGTCCTGCATGGGATAAGGCCTTCCTATAGAGTTGCACCAAGGGTGCAAACTGCCGCGGGCTGCCACCGATGATGGCTAGCACCAGCGGTAATCCAAGAAGCCCTGCTCGAACCACAGACTCCGAGTTCCCGCCGCTGCCGATCCATACTGGAAGCGGATCCTGCACAGGGCGAGGATAAACACCGAGGTTGTGAATGGCCGGGCGATGCCCTCCTGGCCAATTCACTTTCTCCGATTCGCACAATTTCAGCAGCAACGCCAGTTTCTCTTCAAACAGTTCATCGTAGTCGTTTAGGTCATATCCGAACAATGGGAATGATTCAATAAACGAACCTCGTCCCGCCATGATTTCCGCCCGTCCATTTGAAATCCCATCAAGTGTTGAGAACTCTTGAAACACCCGCACCGGATCGGCAGAGGACAAAACCGTCACAGCACTGGTGAGTCGAATGCGCTTCGTCCTTGAAGCGGCTGCCGCGAGGACCAAGGTTGGTGCTGACGATGCGTAGTCCTTGCGATGGTGCTCACCGACACCATACACATCAAGCCCGACTTCGTCGGCAAGCACAATCTCTTCGACCACCTCCCGCAGGCGTTCAGCGTGAGATTTCACCTCACCCGTTTTTACGTCTGGCGTTGTTTCTGCAAATGTCGTCAAACCGATTTCCAACAGAGCTGCCTCCTAAGGGTTTCGTCCTCTTTATGCCCGCCAATCCTCTGTGCGCACAGGGCTCGCTTGGCTCAGCGCCTGTCGCAGTCCGTCCGCGTCAGAATCAGCTCCGTAGCACGGTGTTCCGGGTTGCTGCCGCCAGGACTCATCGAGACTCCCTGCATCTACCGGATCAAAACCAAGTTCATCGACCAAGCCCATGACCTTTTGTTTCGCAGCCAAGTCATCGCCAGCGACAGGGAGCGCGATCCGCCCTGGAGTTCCTGCCGGAACGCCTCGCTCGAGCAGGTGCTTAGCGTAGATGTTGTTAAACACCTTGATCACCGGTCGACCGAGTTGCTGTTCAACCCAGCGGCTCTCCGGCAGTCCATCTTCGATTTCGGCAATTCGGCCATCGCGCTGTTTGGGATAATAGTTTCCGGTATCGATAACCACCGCATCGTCCGGTACATCGGCAAACAGGTCATCCGGCAAGCTCGGGATGTTCTTCTCAGGAATCGTGACCACAATGACTTCAGCCCCGCGGACCACTTCGCGAATGTCTGCCGCGTGCGCGCCCGTCTCAGCCGCAAGGTCTTTGAGCGTCTGCGGGCCGCGGGAATTGGCAATCGAAACCTCGTGACCGAGCGCAGTAAACCGACGGGTAAGCGTGCCACCGATGTTGCCTGTTCCAATGACTGCAATCTTCATGATATATCCCTCTTTCTCAACTTCATTGGTTTGTCCACGATCTCAGGAGAGCAGTGCTCCGCCTTCAATTTGCATGGTCGATCCGGTGGTGAACGTGTTCTCTGCGAGATACACATAGGCCTCTGCGATCTCTTCAGGTTTTGCCACGTGCTTCAACAATAAAGACTGTGCGACGGCATCAAACATGCCTTCCCGTGCGGTTTGTTCCATACCACTGTAAATGGGCGTATCGACGAGACCGGGAGAGACAACATTCACGCGGATGGGCGCTGCATCCACCGCCAGGCCCCGTGCAAGCCCTTCAACAGCAGAGTTGATAGCTGCAAGCGCGGAAGCTCCTTGAGGTGGTCGCTGTCCGTATACCCCTGAGGTCAGAGTAATCGACCCGCTCTTTTTGACATGCGGCAACGCGGCCTTTACCGTTACGTATTGCCCCCAGAATTTGCTGTCGAATGCCGATTTCGCTTCATCGACAGGCAGGGATTCAAATGGCCCCATCACGCCGTCGCCTGCGGTGACCACCAAGTCATCAAACTCACCAACAGTCTCGAAAAACGCCTTCACGTTCTCCTCGTTACGAAAATCAAGAACATGGCCTGACGCACGCTCTCCAAGTTCAGTTTTCGCCGCCTGGATCTTTTCTTCTGAGCGGCTCGCCACAATCACGTCCGCTCCCCGGTTGAGAAACGCCTTCGCAACAGCAAGGCCAATCCCGGACGTGCCGCCAACAATAACTACACGATGATTTTCTAAAGACATGTAAATTTTCCCTCCTGCTAGTCTGGATACACCAAAAAATGAACCGCTGACAATGCTCCTTTATTGTCAGCGGTTCACCTGATGCCTCGGCAGCCGTATCACGCGCATCCCTTACGCTACCTTACGCTGCCTCACTCTGATCTTCCGCCTGACGCTTTTTCGAGCGCTGGATAGCAAACAATGAGACTCCTGCAATGACAATCAATGTACCGATGACTTGTGCCGTTTGCACCGTTTCCCCCATCAGGAGGTAGGCGAGAACTGCTGTAAAAATAGGGTTAAAATTTAAGAACATCCCTGATTTCGTGCCGCCCACTCGTTGAATGCCGGTGTTCCAAAGCACCATGGCAATCACCGTACCGCCAATCGCGGTGTAAAACAGTGAGACCCAAAACGGCGTATCCAAATGTGAAAACATCAGGGATGGCAAGTCAAATGGGAGCATTACAACGACACCGATAATCCCTGCCCAAAGCGTTGCTCCGTATGCGGACATGTGTTTCATAGCATTGCGGCCTGCCACCGCGTAGAGTCCCCACGAGCCAACCGCAGCAAGCATCAACCAGACCCCGGTGTTGACCTGAAAGTGAACCAGTCCGGCTACGTGGCCTTTCGTCACGACCACGATAACTCCAAACAGGGACACCAGCATACCCAAAATTTGCCGTGCACCGAGTCTTTCCCGAAGGAAGATGAACGATGCGATCGCGATTGCGATGGGATTCAGGGCTGACAGCAGCCCGACTGTATCGGGTGTCGTGTAATGAAGCGCCAGGTAAGTAAAGTAGTTAAACAACACCACACCCGTCAGTGCCATCAGTATCAGTGGAATCCAAGCTCGTGGTGGCGGCAGGAACTTTCTGTCGGTCAGCCACAATACAGGAATCAGAAAGACGACGGCAATCGCCCACCGAAAATCCGTAATTGTGAGGGCGGTTGTGTGACCCACCAAAAACTTCCCAGTAACGAAATTGCCAGCCCACAGCAAGCTCGTCAGTACCAACAA
Organism: Paenalicyclobacillus ferrooxydans; assembly: GCF_001399675.1. Taxonomy (GTDB): domain Bacteria; phylum Bacillota; class Bacilli; order Alicyclobacillales; family Alicyclobacillaceae; genus Alicyclobacillus_B; species Alicyclobacillus_B ferrooxydans. The sequence goes on along the minus strand of NZ_LJCO01000058.1, from coordinate 4,776 downwards.
TAAGTAGTATTTCATCGGCTCTGCAGTGCCCCTGCGAACTTCCCATTGGTCTCATACCTACTGGACTGTTGGGTCAATACCTTCCTCACCGCAAAACCCCCTCAGTGTGGATGATGCTCTTGTCATGAGCTGTATCACCAAGCGTTTCTTAGGCAATCACGTCTGCCAACTGGGATACCAAATCTGCTTTGGGACGATAACCTACAATCTGTTTCAATGCTTTGCCGTTTTGGAACAGAACCAATGTTGGAATGCTCATGATCCCGAATTGCTGTGCAGTGGCAGGATTTGCATCCACGTCCAGTTTTCCCACCGTCAGCTTATCTTCGTATTGATCCGAAACCTCTTCAAGGACGGGAGCCATCATTTTGCATGGTCCACACCAAGTAGCCCAGAAATCGACCAACACTGGCTTATCTCCCTGGATGAACTCCTGAAATGTAGCGTCAGTAACCTTTTGCGTCGCCATTCAAAATTCCCCTTTCAAGACTTGTTTATGAGCGTCTGGTGACCCGTCTTTCAGACAGCCTCCCAAACGGCCTAATAAAAAGGTCGCGGAAATGGTCTCCGAAACAGCTCGACTTCTTTTATTCAATGGTGTTACGAATCGTAAGTAACACCTGACAACAGGCAGAATACAACCAAGCACTTACTTTTGTCAAGTATAGGTGATAAAATAAGGTGGAGGTGAGACACGTGAACCACAACTACGATGAAATGTGTCCAAGGTTCAAGCAGGCGTTCGACCTGCTCGGAAAACGATGGACAGGTCTGATTCTACGCACACTTTGCGGAGGACCCAGACGCTTTTCTGAGATTGCTGCCATCATTCCCGATATGAGTGAACGGATGTTGTCCGAACGCTTTCGAGAGTTGGAAGACGCAGGGGTCGTGAACAGGAGAGTCTATCCTGAGACTCCGGTGCGAATTGAATACGAGCTCACGGAAAAAGGACGAGGCCTCCACCCTGTCGTTGAGGCCGTGCAAATCTGGGCAGACGAATGGCTGCCTGAATAATGAAGCGCCCCGCAACTCATCCAAACGATGAGCGGCAGGGCGTTGTTAAGTTAACAGATGTTTGCTCGAGTTTCTGCCGTGGGGCACCATTGCAGACTCGGCACAGCCTTGGCTTACCTTCTGCTTAGGCTTCAGCCATGTGCTCTGCATCGACTGTCTTTTTCAACATACTCACAATCACTGCTGTGATGATGGCGCCAATCAAGATGGCAAGCACGTAGGCCCACACGTGGCCAATCAACCAGAACACGAAGATGCCGCCATGTGGTGCCGGAGATGTGACTTTAAAGAGCATGGTCAGTGCACCTGTGACTGCCGAGCCAACCATAATGGACGGAATGACTCGGAACGGATCGTTCGATGCAAACGGAATTGCGCCTTCAGTGATGAAGCAAAGTCCTAAGACGAGTGCAGCTTTGCCTGCATCGCGTTCTTCCTGGTAAAACTTGCGTTTGCGAAGGAAAGTTGCGAGCGCAAGACCGAGCGGCGGTACCATACCCGCGCCCATGACCGCTGCCATAATGACCTGAGATTCGGTTGTTTTCGCACCGAGCAAGCCTACCGCGAAGAAATACGCAACCTTGTTGACTGGTCCGCCCATGTCGAAGGCAATCATGGCGCCAAGCAATAAGCCTAGACCGATAGAACCGGACGCCCCCATCGAGGTCAGTCCGTTCGTCATCGCCTGCATCAGTGCAGCAATCGGCCTGCCTAGCACGTATATCATGAGGAAACCGATAATACCCACTGACAGTAAGGGAAGAATGAGGATCGGCTTCAGGCCTTCGAGGGTTCTCGGCAAGCGGATGGCTTTCTTCAGTCCAAGCGTGATATAACCGGCGAGGAAACCGGCAATAATTCCGCCCAGGTAACCCGCACTCGCGTTTTGGTCACCGTACATGAAACCTTGCGTGCCTATCCAACCGCCAACTAAACCTGGAGCAAAACCAGGACGATCCGCAATCGATTGTGAAATGAACGCAGCAAGAATCGGAACAAACAACTTAAACGCTGAATTGCCGCCAATGTTCAGGAAGGCCTGAGACAACGGGGTCTTGCCGTCGATGTTGATGGCAAACGAGATGGCAATGAAAATACCACCAGCGATAACAAGGGGAAGCATGTTCGAGACGCCATTCATCAAATGCTTGTAAGCTGCAGGAGTTTTTGACTTAGCTTTCCGGTCGGCTTTGATTTCCTGAACCCGGTCGAGGTAGTCTTCCTTTACGCTTGGGCTTCCGTATACATCCGCCTGCATGGAAGCCTCAATCAACGATTTCGCATCTTTAATGGCACTCGACACGGAGGTCTCCAGCATTTTCTTGCCCTTAAAACGATCGAGTTCCACAGCTTTGTCTGCCGCAATGATGACTGCGTCTGCATCTGCAATATCCGCCGCGGAAAGGACATTTTCAGCTCCCGCAGCACCTTGTGTTTCGACCTTTACTTCGTATCCAAGTTCTTTTGCAGCTTTCTTCAGGCCTTCTTCAGCCATGAAGGTATGTGCAATACCGGTTGGGCATGCCGTAATAGCAACGACCTTTGGCATACAATCCGGCCTCCCTTCAAAGTGTAAGTTACGACCTACAAATAAGGCTTCACGGTCACTTGTGAAAGCAATGACTGTACGTCCACCAACGTTGGTTGTGCTGTGCCTGGTGTGCTTGCCGCAGCCGTACCTGATGCGGCGGCAAACCGAAGTGTTTCCGAAAAGGAATAATCATGATAAATGCCATAAAGAAGTCCAGCCACCAGGGTATCTCCGGCACCAACAGATGAAACTGCTGTCACCTTCGGTACCTTCACTTCCAGGATTTCATCTTGGACAGCGCCGATAAGGCCATCTTCGCCAAGCGAAACGACAACCGTTTGGATTCCTGTTTGGAGCAATTTTTGACATGCGTCGACAATTTCGCGCGTTGTGTTTAAATCCCGATTGAGGAGGCGGCTCAGTTCCAATCGATTGGGCTTCACTACGTGCGGCGCAGCCTGTACACCATGCTCAAGGCCTTCACCGCTGGCATCGAGGACAATCTTCGCCCCAATATCTTTTGCTGCTTGAATCGCTCTTGCGTACCAGTCCGCCGAAACCCCGTCAGGCAATCTCCCGCAAAAGGTAATCCACTGGTCTTTCTGCAATGACTCCAGCAGCCAAGCAACAAGACTCTGCCACGCTTCTGTGCTGCACGCCGGGCTCAAGGAGTTAAACTCTGTTAAGCGACCATTCTCTTCGGTCACCTTCACGTTCATCCTTGTTTCGTCTTGGGTGTGAACAAACTGATGGCCGATTCCAGCTTCGTCGAGCCTGTCCTCAATCCACCGGCCTCTGTCCCCTCCCAAGAAACCCGTTGCCAGTGTCGGTACACCAAAAGATTTCAGTGCCTTTGAAACATTGATGCCCTTGCCTCCCGGGTCCTGCCGAACGCCTGGCAAACGATGGAGGGTTCCAGGCTCGAGGGTCGGCACCGTCAATGAAACATCGACGGCAGGTGTCAGTGTAACTGTGATGACCGGTAAACGGGTCGTGGTGTCTGATTCATTCATTCTGCTCCCCCTCCGGTTGTTCTTGTGCAATAACCACTTCTATTCCCTTGTCGACACAAAGAGCGTGATACTCTGGCGGCAAGGGCGAATCGCAGATCAACGTGTCAATCACACCGAGATCGCCAACGGTCACCAAGTAAACCTGGTCAAACTTGCTGAAGTCCGTGACAAGGAACACTTCCCTGGCTGATGCTATCATGGCTTTTTTGGTCGAAGCCTCGATGGCATTCACCGTAGTGAGTCCTCGGTCAATGTCGATCCCGTTCATCCCCAGAAACAGCTTATCGACATTCACCTGACCGAGCATCCGCTCAGCAAATGGACCAACAAAAGCCCCCGTCGTTTTCCTCAACTCGCCGCCAAGCATGACGACACTGACCTTCTCACGTTGGGCCATTTCGGCACTAATGGCCAGACTGTTGGTGACCACCGTGATTGGGATGTCCGGCAGCGCTTTGGCAATCTCAAGCGTCGTGGTTCCGGAGTCGAGCAATACCGTGTCTCCAGGGCGAATGAACTGCTGGGCTCTTGTCGCGATCCTTGACTTCTCAGGAGCAAAACGGTGCGACTTTTCTTGAACACTCGGCTCAAAACCAGCCACCTCGAGACCAACCGCTCCACCGTGCGTTCTTCGCAACAGCCCCTGATGCTCGAGCTCGTGCAAGTCTCTGCGAATGGTGGTCTCAGACACGTCGAGGTGCGCTGCAACTTCCGCCACAGTCAGACGCCTGTGCTCAGAGAGGTACGCGACAATCATGGCCTTGCGTTCATCCGAAAACACTGTCATTCCCCCCACGAGAACTTGCCGATGCTCTGGCGGCAGTCATCAAGTATTCAAACCGGTAGGTTAGTGAACTACTAACTGCCAGGAGAGCCACACGACCGAACACTGGATGTGCGTTTCTTTTGCTCATTTTAGAGCGATCAAATGAACTATAAAGCTCATTTTCGCTCATTTGTGATTGAATGAGCTCATTATATGCAGTAAGATAATGTGTGTCAAACGAATTTGAAAACGCTGTCTGAACCTGCCGAGTAGACAGAAAATAAATCAGGCAGTCGGGAAAGGCGGTTGCTTATCCAATGATCACTAGCGTTGCATTAACGCGGTCTGAATATTTAGTTTTTATCATTTTCGGCATGAACGCTGAAACAAGACAACTGGTGAATAAGCAGGTAGCATCATCCATTTTTTGCTATAGGCTTTTACGATCC
>NZ_LJCO01000107.1 GCF_001399675.1 Paenalicyclobacillus ferrooxydans | reverse complement strand
CCGAGAGTCCATGGCAAAACTCACCGGTACCGACGAACAGCAATTGCTGGCGCCAACGTCAGTGTTGCATAAATAGCCGACACTAAGGGGTTGCACTCAAATTTACACCACTTGACGGGACACTACCTTTCCTTAACTGTGCCAATAATCTTGTTGAATATTGGATTATACATTCTAATCTTGCCACTTCGATATGACAAACTGAATATATTTATGAAAATCCAGCCAACAAACTTTTCTTCGCCAAAGGTTAGAGATATGACATCCACATTCTCTCTTAGAAAACTCACGCACTCCGCCTTGCTGAGGGTTGTGATGTACTTGTGTTTCGAATTCCTCTCCCCCTCTACTACTAAAGCTCTATTTCAATTTTCCCACTACCATTTTCTCTGGTACAGTAACTATTCAGAAATGCTTCCGATAGCCTCGTAATTCGAAACAGCCTACAACGGGATTTTTATACCGAATTCACGACCATTGGCTTGTGGAGCGTGCGCCTCATTTTTATTCAACAACCATGTTGAACTTACCTATTGGGGATTTAGAGTCTTTCGCATTAAGATACTCTTTAACACCTGATTCAATTGCGCTCGCCAGTTTACTTTGGTACCCGTGATCCCCAAGTGCTTTTGCCTCGGTTGAATTGCTTAAAAACCCCACCTCGATTAAGACACAGGGGACTTTAGTATGTTTCAATACATAAAGTGAGCGTGAGCTACGAGATGAATCAGCCTTGATTCCCTCCCTATGTAAAGACTCAACCATATCTTCTGCTAAATGCTCACCTTCCATTCCTTTGTGACGGAATAATACAATTGCACCATGAGCCGACGAATTTCTCGACCAATTGCAATGAATACTTACCACGGCATCGGGACTTTCGCTTCGAATTAAACGCATCCTCTCCTGCAAATCTGCTCGATGGCGGCGTCGACGTTTCTCATCATACGAGTTAGCCAGATCGTTATCATCTGATCTCGTTAAGCAGACCTGAATTCCGTCCTTGCGAAGCATATGGGCAACATTAAGTGCAATATTCAGATTGACGTCCTTTTCAAGCAATTGCCCTCTTATTGCCCCTGGATCGGGACCTCCATGACCTGCATCCACAACGACAATCTGCTTTTGGCGGCTCTCTATAGGCGCAGCCAGAACCACTTGAGTAGTATGCAAACCAAATGTGAGTCCTCCAAATGCAGAAACAAGTGGAATTAGGAACTTTTTCAATCCAAACAACTTACTGAATGATTTCACTTTGATGACCCCTCGACGGATGATGACCTAAGCATGTCCTGGCACCATATAGTTGATTCCAATTCATCCGCCAAATCCAATGCCTTGATGCCTCCATATTATGTTACGTTCTGGGACATTCCTGCCGGCTTGCGACATAATCCAGAAAATCCCTCAGCATATATTTATGCACGGACGGGAGGAAATCCTTCTTCGAGTTCAGCCCCCTTATGCGCAATAAATACTCTATTGAGACAGGACACACAAGGACGGTCCATAATGACCGTCCTTTGTCACACCTATTTTATGAAGCTAGGCAGATTCCCGTTGATTCCTTCTTAAGAGCAGCGACTTCGCGTCAACCCCCGTTGACAATGCTCCACATCCGCATGTGATGCCATCGGTTCGCCGGATCAATTCGTTGGGCCACCAATCAGTTAACCGCTCCTGCCCTTTGTGCGGGCGTTATCGGAACAGCGAGCTCACCAGACATATGGTCTACCAATGCACCTGCACCGTCAGGGTTGGCTAAGTCATAGCGATTACAATATCGTAGGATTCTATTGGTTCTCCTTCAATATCGCGGGTTTGCAATCCTACCTCGAAAGGTATCTAATAACCTTGGGTCCAGCATTGTATTCACCCACTTTCAGGTATCTGTTCAATGATTGATTTATAGTGACACAAAGCGATAAGTGTCCATACGTTGATGGGGTATCGAATATGCAACGTGCCTGGAAATGTACATCCCGTCGGCTTCTCTTCATACCATTGACCGTTACTTAAGTGGCTAACAGCCAATCTACTGCGCGGTCAGCCGCCGACAATAGCCTCTTATGATCTGAGGCGGATTCTTCAACTTTGAGTAAACTCACGAGAGTGTCCAGCCCCCACGCTGTTTGTGTCGGTGTGGCACATCGTGAAGAAATAAACCTGCTTTCAGATCACTTTCACACGACTCTCCAAATCCACCGTCGGGCTTCTGCACCGAAAGAAGCCAACCTTTTGCGCGATTCATCGTTCGATAAGTACTTGGTAATTCCATCGCTGAGAGTGCGCGAATCCTTTTGAGACCTCCGTGTCGGATGATGAAGTCTTTTGCATTCGTTTTATAATGAGGGCGTGAACCCCAACGATTATATAACGCCAATACATAGTAGCACTCTACAGTCGTTGACAAATCTCCATTGTCTTCAGGATAGATACCCCACGACCCGTCGATGCGCTGAGTAACTCAATTCTTGACAGCAGAGAGTTGGTCCATTGTGGATCTGTTACGCCAAGGAGATGTAATGAGATTGCGGTTTGAGCATCTGACATGACTCCAGAATCAAACAGTCCAGCCATTCACCTGTATGTCCTGACCGCGCTTCAGTTGTTCAACTGACTGTTCGATGACTTCCTCCAAACCACTGAATCCAATCGTTTCTCTCGGCACGCTGCACACGACCCTCCACCCCGTCTCATCTCACCGTATGAAGTGAGGGGACGCGCATTGTCGGCATGAGACCAGTGCCAAATTCAGACTTACAAATTATGGTTTCGTCATAGCAAATGAAACTCCGGTCTGGGTCAAAGGTCGCCCAACTAGAATCACATACTGGGTTTTTGCACTTTACCTCCTGCCCACCCCTTCTTAGAACCTAAGACGTACCATAAACGGTACGAATAATTGGAAACGGATTGGAGGGGTCTTAATGGGCACGTTTGGCGGATACACACAATGGGCAGTCGTGTTTTTAATTATCTTCGTTCTATTCTTCTTGCTTGTCCCAGCATTCGGTGGCGGATCATGTGCGGGGGGAATGGGTGCACATTGATCGAAGATAATTGAAGGAGGCTGATCCGATCATGGGCGCATTCGGCGGATACACTCGCTGGGCTGTCGTGTTTTTAATCATCTTTGTTCTCTTTGTTCTCATTGCTCCCGCTGGAGGAATGGGTGGTTACTGAGATAGACGTTATTACCACTTGACAGTAAAAACCGACAAACAGGAGTGCCCTAGCGGATGGCACTCCTGTTTGTCGCATTGGGGCATATAATCATCCAATTCATCGAACGATTACATCTTCAGTTAATCTCTCCCGATTCTTTAAAAAGGACGAACCAACCAATATGTATTAGTATTCAGAGTTCAACGTTCGTCCTTCTTCATGTTTCGCACCCTTTAACTGAAAAACGGAGCGATGCCGACCTTGGGTATTTTTAGTTCTTCTCTAGTGCCTTTGTGACCTTGGCTTTGAAATAATCGCCGCCTTTATATTCAACGTTATCTGTACCCCAATGAATTTCCCTATCAAGGCGTTGCAGCAATGGAATATGCTTGGAGCAATGAATGTACGCCTCTTCAATTACGACTCGAACCCATCGCTCTGCTCTTGGGTCTTCAACACTCTCTATCTCTTGCTCAATGAATGCCATTCCATTGACGTGTAGTCCGATGCAATGATTAAAAAAATCAATGAAAAGTAACCCTATATGCGGATTTTCTGTAATATTGCCCAAACTAGCATAGACACCATTTCCCCTGTATTCGGGATACACAATCGTACATTCATCTATAATCTTGACGAAACCTGCATCTGCAGCCCGAAACGATGTATCACAGTTCCCACTTGCGTCTGCGGTGGAAATAAACATCATTTGTTGTTTGGTAATGAAGTCCATCATTTCCGGATTCAGCTTTTTCAACATTTGATTTTCGTAGAATCCTTGCGCTCGACTTTGAGTTCCATATTTCTTTTGAATTTCTCGTTCCCCGTTTGAACCAAACATGTGGCGTCACCTCATGGTCCATTGTGACGCTTATTGCAAGTACGATCCACCGATGACTGCGATCACTGGCTATAGAACACTTCTGCCCAAATGCGGTAAAATCCAAAAAATCCTCTTAGTATATTTATTTACAGATGGGAACAGATTCGTTTTTTGAGATAAGCCCCGTGTGTTTAATAGCGCATTCAAGGAACCTGATGTTTTAGGGGCTGAAACAAATTGCGGGGCAGTTGAATGTTGCTCCATTCACTTACATCACTTTGTCCATAATCATGGGAGTACTTGTATAACAGCGCCCTCACGGGCGCTCACCTTCGTCCCGTCAGAGCTCTCTCAGACACTTGCTGCACTTCGTCATTACACGCTGAGGCTGCTTTGTCCCGCTTGCCCGTATACGTGTTCTCGCCGATGGCGCACACCGGGTACAATTGACTGGAATAGCCAAAGTCCAAGCAGACCAAGCAGCATGCACAGCAGACTCATGACCCAGGCAGGAACAACCGCCCCGAGCACGACAGCAAGTGAAGTGATAAGTCGAGTGGCTTGAAATGTCATACCGTTTACCGCAACATACGCGCTACGGGCACTTTCGGGGGCAATGTCGCCGAGATAGCTCTGCCTCAACGACACTCCGGTGACCTCGCCGACAGTGGCGAAGACCATGGCACAAATGGAAACGAGCGGCAGACTCACCACCGTGATGACACTGTAACCTAACGTTTGTAGAAATATTGAGATGAACAGCACCGCGCGCTCAGACTTGCCAGCAGTCAACCGCGCCGCGATGGTGGCAAGAAGCACCACCAGGATTGTATTTTCTGTCTGCAGCCAGCCGAGTAACTTGACACCATCCACGCGCAGAACAAAGTGCGGAAGGTGGAACAGCGTTTGCAGCGGTACGGTCTTAGCAAGATGGATCCCAATGTAGTTCTGCATCTGAAATTCACCATACATTGTCAGTAACCCAGCCAACAGGTAGCGGACAAAGATGCGGTCACCAAGCACCCGTCGGTAGCTGCGGACGATGCCTGTGAGCGGACTGACGGCTGCGCGTGCAGCAGCGGACGCTGTGTAGGTTTCCTCGATCAGAAATAGGGTCGTCATCCAAGCCCCGAACACAACTATCGAAAGAACAGCGAACAGTTGAAAACGTGCCGTTTCAAACAACAACGCGCCTACAGCAGTCCCGATTGCCATGGTCAGGTTATTCAACCAATACATGATAGCGTACATCAGGCTGCGGTTCTCCGGATTGGTCACGTCGAGCAACATGGCCTCCTCTGATGGCCCGTAGAACCCCCAGCATATGTTCGTGATAAGGAAAGCAACGAGTGTGACGGTCGGCGAGCTCAGCCAGGGGCTATTGCCTACGGCCATAGCGGTGTAAGCTAGGAAAAAGATACCTTCCGACCAAACCATTATCTTACGGCGGCCCACTCTGTCGCTGTAATATCCGCCGATGGCACCACTAAGAACGCTGGCCACAATACCCACTGCGAGCACAAACCCCGTCAAGGTTTCCCCGAAGTTGCGTGCAAAATAGATGGCCATAAAGGGCATCGTCGTCGCCTGTGCGATGCCAAAGGCGAAAGCGACGATAATGCGGATTTTAACGTTGCGATGAAAGTCCCGAAATCTCACGATGTTTACTCCCCCCGAATCACTCCCGAAGATGTGCCAAAAGACAGCAAAACGCCATGGGTGTGCCCATGGCGCTAAAAATGACGCCTCAGGCTAACCACCCAAGGCGTCACGGATTCTAGTTCGTCTGTTCGTTCAGTGCTGACGATGCATCCGTGTTGCGAGGGCGGAAGAATACGTATCGAATGTCTGCTGTGCATCACTCTTATGAGAGATACGCATCTTGCCCTCACACCCTTCGTCAGTATGTCGTTCGTTATCTTACCATCGCAGCTCACATTGCACAACCGTTAATTCGAAAAAATCAACATCTTTACACATGGTGAGGCATGATTCCTATGCATGGGATAGCAACCACGGCAGTTCCCTCCAGCCGCCTTTAACAGCGCGCCAAAGACGGCAGTCCTCTCCAACTGCCAACAACCTTTTCCACGCCTTCTTCAAGTTCGTCGTGCGGAAAACTTGATCCAAGTCCAGTCTTCTGGCCCTCAACACACGGATCCAACCAAAATCCCAAACGCTCTTCGGGGGTGTCGAGTAAACGAACTGGATCCTTCCCCTTCAATCGAATCGTGTGCGAGTATCCCAGCAGGACAAGACACTCAGCCATAACAGGGCCAATGTCGGGAATCATATCATCTGAAACGTACCAAGGGCGATCAACTCTTCTGCTCGCTCATGAGCGTACCTGTGAGCAAGTTCTACTGTTCACATGACATACCAGGAATCACAAAACTCTTGACGCTGCCTTCACCGCCACCGCCAAGGCGGAAATAGCGCGTTCAGAACGCGCTATTTGGATTTTAGCGGCTCGTCGCCACGTGTTAGCCACTTTACCGACAAAAGATAAGTCGACCTGTGTCGTCATCGCACGGCAACGCTTATTTATGAACTCGGCTGAGACATCCACCAATACTGCATTTGTGGGAATCCCACAGAAGCGTCGGCATACTTTACTGAATCATGCACATTGGAGGCATGAACCGCAAGCGTCGCTTGAGTATTCTGCCAGAGTACCGGTAAGTGTTTAGCTGTAAAGTCTTCGTACCGATAGAACGCCTGCATACTTGCTTGTTGGGTGGGATACGGCTGGTGCGTAGCTGCAATGAGAGCGTCCTCTGTGGAATTGCTATATCCAAATCCTGAAGGTGCATTGCTAGCAAATAATTGGCCACCTGTTGGCCAATAACCAGGACCGTTGTAGAACCAGGCTAAGCCTGTTGACAAATCCCATTGTGAAGCATCACTTGGGGTATATGTGATGCTTTCAAGCGCCGTAGCAGTTAAGGGCTTCAGCGTAATGTCAATCCCCTCAAGGCTCCAATCCTGTTTCATTAACTCCACCTGATCCGTTTCTGCTATCGTTCCACTCGGGTAGGCCAAGGTAAATTTCATCTGTTGACTGCCCTTAGTCATGACACCGTTGACCAAGTGCCAGCCGTGTGCTTCCAACAGTTTTTTCCCTGCTGCCGGGTTGTACGGGTATGGATTTTTGGCAGCCAATGACGGTGAGAGAAAGTCCGTCTTCGGTGTCCCTGGTATCGGTCCGTCAATCGGAGGCGCAAATCCATGGAAGATATCGGTGTTGATCGATTGACGATCAATGCCCATCTGCAGCGCCTGTCTTACGTAGAGTTTGTCTAAAATACTTCTCACCGGAGACCCTTTGAACAGGTTCAGTTGGGTCTCAAAATATCCAAACATATACTCGGGCGTGATTGCATCTCCTTGCGAAGTCAGGCTTTGACGAGAAGCCCATTGGCTGAGGTCTAAATAGCCAACATTCACGCTCCCTGTTTTTAGAGCGGCAAATTCCGCTGAATTGGAACCTTCGTACTGAAATACCAACTTGTTTAAGATGCTCTTGTGACCGTCATACGACGTGTTCGGCACCAGTTGCCAGTATTGATCGGACTGCGCCTTTGCCATTTTAAATGGACCATCTACAACCGTATCAAACATCGGGTTGGTCGCATTGGTTCCCAGGTACTTAATTTCGTTCATGATGTTTTTGTGAATGTCCCACGCCTTAGCAGGCATTGGTACAAGTTGAATCAAGCCATTCAGAATAAACCACTGCTGATTGGCAGGTTTCTTCAAAGTGAAAGTCAACTCATACGGACCATTCGCAACAACACTCTTGATGCCGTTCGGGATGTCACCCGTCCCTTCCCCCACATATGGCCACGGAGCAGGTGCATTTGCCGATGAGGCTGCCTGAATGACATGCCAAGTAAATAGGACGTCTTGACTCGTCACCGGTTGACCATTTGACCAATGCCATTTCGGGTTCAGATAGAGATGATAGACAGTACCCTGTTTGTTGTATGTAATTTTACTCGCGACCGAGGATTGCCAATTAATGCTGTAATTCGCATTTACCCACAACAACGGCTTATAGAGTTGAAAAATCAATTGAAAATTGGCCACACTGTCGGCTGCGGAATCAACAACAGGAATAAACCAGTTCAAGTTCGATTGTGGCGACAGCGCATAAACCAACGTACCTCCTGGCGTTGGTTGCGAGTTAGAAGACTGCCCCGCTGCGTTGGTACCAGTCGAATTCCCAGTGTTGGTTGAATTGGCCGTGTTCGAGTGCGGACTTCCACATCCAGCAACAACGACCATGAGTCCAACAGATGCTGCTGCGACCCCAATCCGAGTGCGCTTGAGACGCTTTCTACTGAACATATTGATTCCCCCCTACAGATATCTTTTGGGTACCCCTTCAATTAACCTAAATATTCTATTAATAGATATTATAAGAATATTTATACCACATCTCCCCTACTGCCACAATCCGAGACAGCTTGGTTGCTGTCCGCCCGGAGAACATTTTGCGCCTGAAATATGAATTCATTGTCAAGGCTTCTTGCAGAACATGTATTCATTGTGTGGAGAAATACAATTCTAGCAGTCATGTGCCAACTTCAATCTCACACCTAAGCCTTTTTGTATTACAATTCTATCGAACAGGTTTTCTTACAATATGGAGATGCCTAGTCATTTACGGCATACATCTGGTGGTGTACACACTCTGAAATACAAGATCTTGTCAGCCTCTATCCTGTCCGCGTCTGCTTTGTCAGTCTTTGTCTTAGGCGGTTTAGCTGGTTACATAGGTGCACATATCCGACACCAACAACTTGAAAGAAAAGCGGCCGAATCCGCCGCTATTGCGAGTGTAAAATGGGAGGCATTTAAGGGCGTTCATCTGACGTTTACGGAGCCACTTGAGGCATTGACATGGTCAATGAATGGGCATACAAAGTTAATTCATTTAAATCGTCCATCCTCCTCCATGTGGTTGAAAACCACACTTCCTCAAGGTGAAAAATCATCAATTGAAGTGCGAAGCGTGGAAACGGTATACAACCAGACGGTGGAAGAATCATGGAAATTATCGGACACCCTGCATAGACCACTCACGGTCGTTACAAACCCAGGGCCATGGCAATTAAATGTTTCGCAAAGCGGTCCATACATTGTGCGCTTTAGCGCGCCCATCCAAGATCGCTCTCGGGCTATCCAAGCTATGTCTTTCCAACCGTCCATATCTGGAAAATGGGTTTGGCAGAACCCAGAGACGGCTGATTTCTACCCAGTGAGCTCGTTACCATCGACGACGCAAGAGACATTGGTCGTCGGTGACGGCATACACGGTCCAGTTGGAGACGGAGGTCAGTATTTAAGTTCCACTGTGAAGAGGCCTTTTATCACAGCTAGTGATGAAAAAATTGTTGTTCAAGAGAAATTACCAGAGACATTAACAGTCTATAAGAATGGAAAAGTCGTTTTTCAATCTCTATGTAATACGGCTATGCCAGGTGGCTATACACCCACTGGCACTTTCTACATTCGTTCCAAGTACCCTTCGGTCGACATGAAGGGCATCAATCCAGATGGGGTCCACTACAACGATCATCACGTTCCGTGGGTGATGGGCCTCATCGGAAACATTGCAATCCATGGATACCCACGTGCCTCCTATGGATGGCCGCAAAGCAACGGATGTGTGGAATTACCTATCTCGGCTGCAAAGCAGTTGTACACCATGGTAAGTGTTGGAACCCCTGTGGAAATCATAACAACTTGACTGATCACATAACAGTGGCAGGCCTCGTATTCCACGAGACCTGCCACTATCCACGGACCTACATACGCTTCACGTGTCGACAGTTTTCGTTTTAGTTTCCGATGACATTACGTGCTCCGTAGTATCGTGAACGGTACCACGGGTTCTGCATGATGTTGTGAATGACGATAACACCTTGATTCCTGACTGACGAAGATTCGATGACATTACCGTTTCCAATATAGAGCGCTACATGAGTCACTTGACTCGTTTGATACGAATAAGTATCAGAATAAAACATCAAGTCACCGGGCTGAAGTTGACTCAGTTTGACTGTGCGTCCAACCTTCGATTGTCCACTTGCTGTACGCGGGAGATGGATACCATGAGTAGCAAAGATGTACTGGACGAAGCCAGAACAGTCGAATCCCGTTGCTGGACTCGTCCCGCCCCAATGGTAATGGATCCCTTCCAGACTGTAAGCGGTATGTAGAATTTCTTGTGTGAGCTCTGACGAATAAACGGAAGCCTTTACAGATGTCGCTACACCACGGCGGGTTGTGGGACTGACTGTCTGCTTGGTCCTCTGACTGGGTATCCGCTTGGTTGTTACCCGACTGGCTGTCTCCTTGGTTATCGGACGGGTGATTGCATTCGATGGAATAGCAAGTTTTTCGCCAGGGTAGATGAGGCCATGGTGGACTTTAGGGTTTGCCTCCTCTAATGAGCCCAAGCTGATGTGAAGCGTTGCTGCAATGTCATATAAGCAATCTCCAGGTTTCACGGTGTAAGGTCCGGTGCGTGTAGATGAGGTTGTGGCGGCGTGAGCTGTTACGGGTGAAATGATGGTTAGTAGAGTTGATAGTGTAGCGGCAACAGACAAACAACATTTCGTCCTCAAACATTTTCCCCCTTCAATCGACGAAAACCCTCTTCATACCTCCGGAAGACGTCACAAAACCTTATAACCTTACATTCTTTTACATGATAACACAGAATAATAGGTAGGTGTCCCACTGGATCGACAAATCTACCCACGTTGAACGCTGACACTTCAGACGTGTGCTTCAGATTCACGAGAGTTCGCATGTGGAGAAATTCGGGTAGCAAAATTCAGGAAGCAATGGCTACCTTGGGGCAGGAAGCCAAGGAAAAGGCCAGCCCAAGAGCAACGCCTCGAGATTGTTCTCGAGGCGCGCAAGGCGTGAGGTTATAAGCAGCTTAGAATCTTTCTCGATGTAGCTGCGATGATCATCTTTTTGCTTCGGATGGAACGACGGCGCCCATTAGAGCGTCCGAACAATGACGTCGTCAATCAGACCATATGCCTTGGCTTCTTCGGCGCTCATAAACCGGTCACGGTCCGTGTCTATGGCGATTTGTTCGACACTTTGACCCGTGTGGCGGGCCAAAAGCTGGTTCAATTTTTCTCGAGTATTGAGAATCCAATCCGCCTGGATTTTGATGTCTGAGGCCTGGCCGCGAGCGCCGCCGAGTGGCTGATGAATCATGACCTCGCTGTTCGGCAGAGCAAATCGCTTCCCTTTGGCTCCGGCTGTCAACAAGACTGCACCAAAGCTCGCCGCCATGCCGATACACATTGTAGACACGTCCGGCTTGATGTGCTGCATCGTGTCATAGATGGCAAACCCGGCTGTGACCGATCCTCCCGGACTGTTGATGTACATCTGGATGTCCTTATCGGGATCATCGGCTGCCAAAAACAGTAGTTGTGCAACAATCGCATTGGACAGCGTGTCATCAATCTCTTGACCAACGATTACGATCCGGTCCTTTAAAAGCCGTGAGTAAATATCATAGCTCCGTTCACCGCGGCTGGTTTGTTCAATCACGTATGGAATCAAACTCATGGAACTACCCCCCTCATTCATTTCCCCTACATGTCACGTACTTTACGCATGCCATTGACTCTTGTCATCGCTTGAACAGGGTCTAGTGTTTCATCATAGCACAACTGAACAGGAGCACGCATACGCAGCATTAACACACGGTTGGCTTCACCAAAGACGACCACAGTGGCCCCGCATTGTATCAAGGGTCGCGTGCCCGCAATTTCTCGCAGGCTTTTGATGTATTCGGTCATATGACAATCTCCTTTAAAACCGGAATTTACAGATGTCACGAAACCCGAGTCGCTTGCAACTTGGCGCAGAGTTCTTGCCCATCTTTCGGGTAACGGCTTTCGACAGGCAAACTTTAGCTGGACATAGAGAAGGATGCCAAGCATTCGCCGGCATCCTCTCATGGTCTGTTTGTCTGATTATACACGCGGGTTGGCCGCCCACCCAAACGGATCCGTCGGATCCGGGACGTGCGATCGGTTAAACAGTTCCGCAGGAATATTGAAGTAGTCATCTGATATGCTGGCCGGCGGAGCGATGCTGGTGGTCTGCGTGTAGTTCTGATCCCAGCACGCATCAAACGTTATCCACTGGATTCCGTCCCATGCTTTATTCCATGCGTGTGTTCCGAGGTCCTGATGCGTTGTCGGATCGTATGCTTCTCCGCCGATGACCTCTGTCGGAATATCCAACGAGCGAAGCAGTGCCGCGGCTACTGCTGCTTGATCCTGACACACACCGTACCCTTTGTTCAGCGTCTGTGTGGCTTGCTGCCAAACAAACTGATTCTGGTTCAGCTCTGGAAAGTTGTAATCGACATTTTGCGATACCCAGTTGCTGACGAGTCGGATAGCCTGGTCCTTGGTCTGTGCTGATGCGGTAATCTTGACCGCCAGGTTGTGAACCGACGCAGCATCGTTGTAATTGACCATCCAACTCTGCAATAATGCAAGTTGTGCAGGGCCCAGTGTTGGACGCAAGTTGTTGAACTCCCCGTAAGCAGCACTCTGAGAAAGTCCAAAAGAGTCGCTAGCAAAACTTGCGTCTCCAACCGTGACATAATTTGTCCCATGATAGGGTAAAACAATCGTTGAGGAGAAGTTACCCGCGCTGTCAACTGGAACAGAATAAAACCAGTTTTCGCTGTCGGCCGCGTACACTTCAACAACGATATCTCCGACGTGCGATCCGTTGACATGCCCTTGTATTGGAAGTACATTTCCCGCACCATTGTAAGACAGGTTGTCGATGGATACATCCTGACCGCTGTTTTGCCAAGATTCCATCGTCCCCCCTGTCGAAGACGCGGCCCCTGGAATCACACCTGCGGCAACAGAAGATGGTTCCGCCGCAGCGTTTTCGGAGAATGGAACCGGTCCCGGGGTCAACGACCACACCGCCCCGCTCCAGTGTGAGACGATATTTTCATATCCGAGAACTTTCATGACATACCAGACTGGAATATACGTGGTCTCTTGCTTCGAAGCAGGGTCTTGATAGACAATTCCGCCCACGTTTTGGACGTTCACTCCGTTGATATAAAAGTGTTTCGATCCGCTGCCCGCGTTCACGGTATGCAAGTCTACACTCGGAGTATCACCATACGGCATCTCCATGGTCCAGTTCGTCCCGTCCCAGCCGCTGGTGATCCCAACCGACTGCAGAGCCTGCATGACATACCAAATGGGCATATAGGTCGTCAGCTTGTGCGTGGATGGATCGATAGCTGCGATGCCCTCTGGACTGGACACCGTCTTGCCGCCCCAGACAATCTGCTTCGTTGACAAACTGTACGCGGAGGCCTGTGCAACCTCTCCGTGCATTAAACCGGTCATGAGCGTCAAGCCGGACATCAGAACCGCTGAGAGTGCTGCTGTCCACCGTTTCATAAGCTCACCCCCGAGGTCAGCAACACCAAACAGACCTGTTGCGGACTTTGTGCTTCGCAGCAGATCTGACATCCTATATCGTTCCCGACACACACTCTGTGAGTGGAATCTATCATGAACATGTTAACCTCCGCAGCTTTCATAGAATGAGGCTAACACTTGGAGTATGATCTCGTCACTATGAAATGCATGCCAAGCGACACCATGAGTGTGACGACGAAGCCTGATTCCTGTGGGCTTTTCAATGCTCGTTCAAAACGAAGATGCGCCAGAAAACGTCAAATAGGACCTGCTGCACACCGGTCCTATTGCAATTGAGGGCAGCATCGCCAGCCCCTGTCCATGTTGCGGCGTTTGTTTAATTCCCCGCGGGAACCGGTGCACCTGCAACCTGACTGGTGACGTACTGAATCACTGCATCTGGAAGCCGGAATACAAGGCCCGACGGGTCGGCATGAACGTATTCGACCATGTGCTCAAGTACCTGCGGATGCATTTCAAAATCTGCGAAGGTGCTTGGGAGCCCCACTTCCTCACGGAGTTGTTCGAGGAATGCGATGACCTCCTGCAAGCATGCATCTGCATCGGTCGGAATGTTTGGCAGACGGATAGACTCCGCAAACCCGTGGATCCGCGGTTTATAAAAGTCCCCTAGCACACGCATCACATACGGGAGCAGGACTGCATTGGCAAGTCCGTGTGGAATCCCAAACTTCGCCCCAAAAGCGTGAGCCATGTTGTGCACGGGAATCGCATTCAGGGTGAGACTGAATGCGGAGATGGCCATGGCGCTGGCAACCAACATGTTGGCACGAGCCGGAAGGTTGCTCCCCTCCTTGACCGCAGTCCCAAGGTTCTCGACAACCATCCGTGCAGCTTGAACAGCGTAAGCATCGGCCATCGGATTGTTTTGCGGCGAGAAGTAGGCCTCAATCGCATGCGTCAGTGCATCAAAGCCCGTGAAGGCTGTGATGGAGGGCGGAAGTCCGACAGTGAGATCGGGATCGAGCAACGCGATATCCGCGTTGACAAACGGGTTGATGATGTTCATCTTGACCTGTGCCTCGTCATGGAAGATGACAGCGATTGGCGAGACTTCAGCTCCCGTGCCAGCTGTTGTAGGAATCGCCACGTGCGGAATGGGAATGTACTGTGCACGCGGCCACATTTCAAGCACGTTCCCGAGCAAGCCCTGACGAATATCGGAAAGACCCTTGCTCATCATCCATTTGACACCTTTGACGGTGTCAAGGACGCTGCCGCCGCCGAGCGCAATCAAACTGTCCCCGGAGCACTCTTTGAAGTAGCGTACCGCCTTGTTGATGATGCTGGCCTTCGCGTCCTGCTCAATCTCGTCAAAGATGCCCACAAGCTGCACGCCGCCAGGCATCGTCTCAAACAGCTCTGTAATCTTTTGCGTGATTCCAGCGTTCGTCAGCCCCTTGTCCGTAAAAAGCACGGCCCTCCTGCCGCCTAATCCCTGGACGGTTGCCGGCAACAGCGACCGCGAACCGGATCCGCTTGTAACCGTCGTACGCAAAGACACCTGAAACAGAGATGTCTGCATCTCATTCACTCTCCTCTACGTGGTTCATTTCCCCAACTTCACAAATTCCCCGACTCCACAAAACGGACAACAAAGCGATAACCGTAATCCGATTCGAGCGATAAGCTGTCACTCAAATCGCGGCGCGCGTCTATCAAAACATCCATCCCGGGCACGTCAGGTCCGAGGTTTCCTGTATATACGGACACAAGATCGTCTTCCATAACCAGTGTCCAGTGCAGCTCCGGTGTCATATTGGCGTAGAGATACGGCGCCGTCCCGTCACAGCAGCCGTTTGCAATCACCATGCAAAGGGGTGTGCCTTTATCTGCAGCCACCTTCGCGACCAAGTCACGTGCGGTCTCTGACAATCGGTATATGGCTGCCCTCACAGCCACCTCAGGAAAACAAAATGCTGTACCAGGGACGACCGGACAACTCAGTCACGAGCGATGCATGAACATGCTTAATCTGGCTGTACTCGTCGAGTGCGTATTTGCCAATCTCTCGGCCAAATCCGCTCTGCTTGTAACCGCCGAACGGCGCGTCGCTGCGGAACATGTGCCAGTCATTGATCCATATAGTTCCTGCCCGAAGCTCACGTGCGATTCGGTACGCAGCGTTGATGTCCCGCGTCCAGACACCCGCAGCGAGACCATAGATGGTATCGTTCGCGAGGCGTACCGCCTCCTCTTCGTCGGTATAGCGAATGACGGAAAGAACGGGCCCAAAAATCTCCTCCTGTGCAATCTTCATATCGTTTCTCACGTCAGCAAAAATCGTGGGTTCCACGAAATAACCGTTCTCCAGTCCTTCGTCTGTGATCCGATTGCCGCCGCAGACGAGTCTCGCACCTTCACGCTTCCCTGCTTCGATGTACTCGAGGATGGTCTGCAACTGACCTTCCGAGATGATGGGCCCCATGCCGGTTTGTTCACTCAGCGGATCGCCAACACGAATCGTGCTCGCGAGTGCCGCAAGGCGTTCGACGACCTCGTCGTAGATGCTGTCATGGACGAGAACGCGCGTGCCGGATTCGCAGATCTGGCCGCTGTGCAGGAAGGTCCCAAACAGAATCCCTGGGATGGCAATGTCTAGGTCAGCGTCCGGGCGTACAATGGCTGGTGACTTGCCGCCGAGTTCGAGCGTCACTTTTTTCACCGTACCGGCAGCCATTTGCATGATTCGGCGACCCACCTCGGTCGATCCGGTAAAGGCGACCTTATCCACCAGCCTGTGCTGCACCAACGCCTCACCGACACTCGCGCCTGGGCCTGCGATGACGTTGAACACGCCTTTTGGCAGGCCCGCTTCAACGGCAAGTTCGGCGAGTTTCAAGGTCGTCAGCGGCGTATTGGACGCCGGTTTCATAACAATGGAGTTCCCCATTGCCAGTGCCGGAGCAAGTTTCCACATGGCGAGAATCAGCGGGAAGTTCCATGCTGTAATCGCAGCGCAGACACCAATCGGTTCGCGCCAGACCTGATTGTTGCTTGGACCAGGGAATGCCATCACAGGCAGCGACTCCACGTATGGGTACTCAAGTGCAAACTGCGCGGTCTGTTGCAATAAGTCGCAGATTTGCAAGATATCAGAGCCTCCTACGCGTCGCACGGTGCCGCCCGATGAGATGGCTTCAAGGTAGACAAGTTGCTGTGCGTTCTCAGCGATCTTTTGAGCAAAGGCGACCAAAACCTGTGCTCGCTCTGCAGGAGAGCGCCTCGACCAGACACCACTTTCGAATGCGTCTCTTGCTGATTGCACGGCCCGGTTTACATCACTGACACCGGCCTTTGCCACCTGTGCAGAGGGTTGACCCGTTGCCGGGTTCGTCACCTCGAACCACTCTCCAGACTCACTTGGTGACCACGCCCCGTCGATGAACAAGGGAAACTGCATCAGTTGCGGTACAACCGACATCAACAAAACCTCCTTTTGTGATTAAGTAAGCGCATACATACAGAACCAGCATCAGTGTAGAAACAGACAAGGAGTCAATGCACACGCCAAGGATGTCTCGGCGCATCCACTGTCAACGACTCAATGCACATGCCAACACAGGCTCACATACACCACAAGGGCTGAGGGGTTCAGAGAACCCCCAGCGCCTCCTCCGGCATGCGATACAATTCTTCAATCGAACGGTCTTTGGCGCGCTGCAGTTTTTCGATCCGCAGTTGGAACTGTTTCATCGAAAACTCCATGACTGCCTCGGCATCTACAGCCATCGGATCGTCCGTTCTATCTCCGTTGGCATCAAACCCTTCCTGGTTCAGCGCAATCGCCAACGGTAACAGTTCGCCAAGCCGCTCCTCTACGTAGTCATACAGAGAGGGGTCTTCGCAGATCAGCCGTTGGAGCAGGAACGTCCCGTAACCGATATGCCGCGACTCATCGCGTTTTAGATAGCCAATGCCTTCAAGCAGGCCAGGCATCATATTCACCTTTTCAAGTGATTGATAAAATGAATAGTAGCCGGTCTCGGCAAGCATGCCTTCCACAAACATGTTGTAGACAACGGCGGCGTCTGCGACAGCCTTCGGGGAGGAATCGTGTTTCAAGCGTTGCATCGTCTGCGGGAGAAGCTCGTAAAAAATTTTCTGATAGGTTGCCGAGTGGTGCATGGACAGGTCTTCGTGGACATCGAGGGTGTCGAGCAGTAGACGAAAGAAATCGGTGTGCTTCGCTTCCTCAAACAGAAAGGTGGTCAGAAACATCTCCTCTTCAAGCCGTCCTTCGCTTGCAATCACCATAATCAGCGGCAGAAGGTCTAGGGTAACGGCTTCTTCACCAGCTTGGAACTGCGAAATGAGGCGCAGAATACCAAGACGCTGTTCCTCCGTCATGTTTGCCCAATCTCGTTTGTCCTGAGAAAAATCAATGTCTCTTGGATTCCAAACACCGAGGCGTTTTGCTTTTTCATACAGGCGAAACGGCAGTGTGTCCCGACGCAGACCCGACGCGCTCGTCGTTGTCATCTCACGCATACAACAGTCCCCTTCCTCCCCCCTGCCGAGGCTGTTTAACACCTCGGGTATGCAGGGTATCGTCCAAATGGTTCTAACAAACTCTGAATTAACTTTATTATACAAACACTTTAGGAATCACATATAATTAGAATTAGTTACGCTTGATTAAGTACGGCTAATGGAAATGACAGGGTAGATGGAAGGATGTTCCCATGAACATTGAACAGTTGGAATATATCCTTGAGGTTGCCCGATCCGGTTCACTGTCCATCGCCTCCAAAAAGCTCCATGTGACTCAGTCAGCTATCAGTCAGTCCATCACGCATTTGGAGAACGAACTCGGAAGCAAAATTTTTACGCGTTCCCGGCAAGGGGCCGTTCCCACTCCCGTTGGAAAACGAATTATTACCAAGGCCTTTGAAGTCCTAACGAAGTTGCATGAGTTGCGCGAGGAGGCCGCGCAGAATTCGCAGCAATTAACCGGAGAGCTGAGAATTGCCACGGTGCCCGGGCCAATGATGTTTCTCCCTGCCACCTTGTCCGCTTACAAAGCGGATTACCCCAACATTTCTATCTGCATCAGTGAGAAGGCATCCCAAGAGGTCATTGAAGATATCCGACAAGATAAGATAGACATTGGACTCATCGGGCTAACAAGAGATCTGAGTGAGATGAAAGACAAGATCGACTACGAGGTGGTCTTACGCGGCAAGGTCATTGCAGCCGTCAGCAAGAGTTCTCCGCTGGCGTTTTCGAAAGCGGTTACAGCGGATGAGATTCGCCGCCAACAGCTGGTTTTGTATGACGACGACCGAGTTTGGGAGTTTATCAAAGACTTCTCCGTGCAGCACGGGTCCGTCAACATTCTGTTCTCAACCAACAATCTTGATGCGATTCGCAATGCTGTGCGAGAGAATTTGGCCATTACAGTCGGTTTAGACTACACCATCCTGCACGATCCATATATCATGAGCGGAGACGGCGTACCGCTGTCGATTGCCGACTATGAACAAGGGGACTCGTGTCTCGCTTTGGTCTGGCCAAAGGCAAGCCACAACGCCCCCGTCGTAAAGAACTTTATCGAGCGATTCAAATCACAGCTTCAGGACGGTCCGGTAACGCAGTTACTCAGATAAATGGGCTTCCAGGAACCAGAGGTCCTTATCCATCTGCCGCGATACTTCTGTGAAGAGGTCTGATGTATCGGGATCGTCATCTGCAGATGCCTCAATCGCATGCCGAGCACTGTTCGCTACCACAGCCCAGCTGTCTGCTAGTTGTTTCATCACAGCCAGACCCTCAGTCGTTTCCGTCCGCCAGACGGGAAGCGACGTCTCGTCCGCAATTGCCTGCACCGGAACGCCAGCCGCTGCACCTAACGCTGTCACTCGCTCTGCGACGATGTCAATCAGTTCTGTCAAATTGCCTGCAAGCGTATCAAACAATTCGTGATAGGCGATGAAATATGGGCCCCGCACGTTCCAATGTGCCAACTTCGTCTGAATAAATAGGTCTGTGAGGTCGGTTACGTGTTGGTTCAGCAGTGCCGTCATCCGTTGCTTGGTTTCACTAGACATTTCAACTCGCGTCATTCGCATTTCCCCTGCTCCTCCATGCCTTCATTGTGTATGGTCTCGTTATCCAATAAATCCATTATCCCCCACAACAACGCACCTTATGTCATGGGTTCTATGATTCACTAGGATTATCTGCATGGAGTCGCAGCGTAACGACCCGTTCAGAAAATAGACAACACAGTCCATGAGTCTTCCAAGTGGACTTAATTCCTGCGTTCCCGCTAAGACTCAATTCGCGCGTTCCCGCACCCCTTGGCCGCATTAAGGGGCTGAAACCGACTTAAATCCGGTGTTCAGCCCCTGCGGGTAAAATTGGTGTGTGATCGCTCATTTCAGACCCGAGCATGCGACTCTATCAGACATCTCCGTAAAGAATGCGAAAATCCTTGAGATCTGGAATGGAGGTCAAGAGTTCTGAGATACCTGGCTGCAACTGCCCGTCGACTTCACAAATGGTGATGGCATCTCCGCCCCGCCGCCAGCGCTCCAAAGCCAGTCTCGCAATGTTGTAGCCGGAACTGTCAAGCAGTTGTGATACACGTGCCAGAAAGCCGCATCGGTCGTGGTGATAGAGAACCAGTGTGGGGTTCTCCACACAGAACCGCAGTGGCAATCCCTCCAACTCCTGAACCTCTGCCTTCCCGCCACCGAGTGAGCTGGCGACCATACGAACTGTTCGGCCGCTCCCGCTCACCTCAATGCGCACTGTATTCGGATGGTACTGTCCGCCATGACCCTTTGTGAACTCATACACAAGTCCTCGCTCCACTGCAATTTCGTCCGCTCGAGGGATATCCTCATGATCCGTTCCAAGTCCTAGGATGCCGCCAAGGAGCGCAAGGTCCGTTCCGTGCCCCTGGTATGTCTCGGCAAACGAACCCATCAGTTGGAAGCTGACCTGTTGCGGGTCTGTACCGAGGATCTGTCGGGCGATATTGCCAATCCGGACAGCCCCCGCAGTATGTGAACTCGATGGCCCGACCATCACGGGCCCGATGATCTCGAACATCCCGTTATACTTCATAGAGTCTTCTGCCCTTCCTTCTCAGCGCGCCCAAACACTCTCTCCCGAATCGCTTTCCCAGTCGGCGTTCCTGCCAACCCGCCGATCCCCGTCTCCCGGAGGCTCAGTGGCAGCTCGTTGCCGATCCGATACATGGCCGCAACCACCTCATCAGGAGGAATGATACTTCGCACACCCGCCAAAGCCATGTCAGCAGCAGCCAAGGCCGTAATAGAGTGCAGCCCGTTCCGAACAATGCAAGGGATTTCAACGAGCCCTGCCACCGGATCGCATACGAGTCCAAGCGAGTTTTTGAGTGCCAATCCAACTGCATGTGTAACCTGCTCTGGCGTTCCTCCACCGAGTTCCACGAGTGCGCCCGCCGCCATCGCAGTTGCCGATCCGATTTCAGCCTGGCACCCTCCTGCCGCTCCCGAAATCGACGCAGAGTTTGCGATGACAAGGCCAATCGCCGCAGCCGTCATGAGAGACATAATGATGTCTTCCCGTGCGTACTGTTTGGAATCGAGCACAGACACCAACACCCCGGGTAAAATACCTGCCGAACCGGCTGTCGGTGTCGCAACGATGCGTCCCATGGCAGAATTCACTTCAGACACCGACAGTGCATAAGCCATTGCACGAAGAGACGTTGGGTGAATGAAGCTGCGCCCTGCATTCACGTAATTGTACATCCGATGACCGTCGCCGCCAGTGATCCCGCTGCGGGCTTGAACGGGTTCTTCCGTTCCCTTGCGCACCGCCGCCTCCATGACGTCGAACTGCTGACTCATCTTGTCCACGATTTCAGCTTCCGGCACTCCGGATTGTTCGATTTCTACATCGAGCATCACTCGAGAGATTTTCACACCGCGTGACTCCGCCAACTCCACTAACTCTCGCAAATGAGTAAACGCCATTTGCCGGTCCTCCCCAGACTTCGTCTTGTTGTTTGACATTTTGTTTGGAATTTTTGCTCGTATTCTTCGTAACTGTTGTTGTTTGAAATCCTGCTGTTGCAATCTTTTCGTTAGTAATCTTACCGTTCTATATAGGTCATAAGGTATAAAAAAACACGTGCACTCAGTCTCACGTGTTCAACTCGCATTGTCACTAAAACAATGTAACATTGTTACGGAAACAGAGTTTGTTTCTTACGATAATCAGTGTATGTGATACAGCGCTTTCATGCAATCATGATTTGCCTGGTGAGACCAGACATCACTTGTGCCCGGACGCCGCATCCTGGTCATACTTGCCAAACATTCTCTGGTACAACCATGCGTTTACCAGTTGGAGTGCCGCGGTCAGATAAATCGGGAGATTGATGGCTCCGGCATCAAACAACAAACCCGTGATGGTAGGCCCAATGGCTGACGGGAGCCGCATCGACAGGGCATTGATGCTGATGGACAGTCCTCGCCGGTTATCGCGAACAATGCTGGCGGATAGCGCACTACGATTGCCTTGCGTACCGCGGTTCATCGCACTTCGGAGCGCGTAAAGACCCGACGCTCCCCAGAAATTTGGGATAAAAGGCAGAAGCAGCATCATGGACGATCCGACCACACGCATCCCCGTGACAGACCGAACCATCCCATACTTATCTGCCAGCCACGCACTGAGAAAGGATACGAACCCAGTGAGCAGGAAACCAACAGACAATGTAGCCCCGATATCCGCCGAACTTGCGCCGAAACGCAGGCTGAACCAGTAGACCATCATCGGCCCGGTCAATCCAACAGCCAGTCCGTTGACGGCATTAACAAGCGCCAACTGTACCATCGCTCTGTTTTCGCGGCGTCTTGTCACCTGCTCAATTTCCATTTGTTGCTGCATGATAGCCTGTGAAGCAGGGCTCATTGTATTCGCTCCGGCCCTGAGCCGTGGTGCTTCCGCGTCCGCAGACCTCTTGGTGTCCCCTACCTGCTGTGCAGAGTTTGATTCAGCGCCATGTAAAGCCTTGGAAGACACTGCGACGTTTTCTGAACTGCGATTTTCGGCAGACCGGCGTTGTGCCCCCGATGACACCTCACGCTCCTCCGGTGTGAACAACACCAGCAGACAGCAGGTCAGTGAGATGGCCATGACCAATAGGAAGACGGGACGATACAACCCAAGGACCGTTTGAGCGTGAGAAAGAGCTGGCCAACCAGCCAACACGGAACCGACGGCCATACCCACAAATCCCCCGGCGTTGTTGATACTGAACACGCGGCCCCGGTGGCGTTGGGACACATGAGAGGCCAACCAGGCCTGTTCTGCCGGCATGAAGGGCCCAGCGCCGCCCGCTTGTCCCCGGCCAAAACCCGCCACCACAATCGCGAGTACCAGTACAACACCTGCTGTCGTCCATGCGGCTAGCAATGCTGCCAACATGGTCAAGCCTTCGTAAACCAAGAGAAACGGTCTCCGCCCTACCCTGTCACTGACCACACCCACAAACAGAATCAGCAGTGCGCCAAATAACCCAGCTCCGGTCGTCACTGCGCCAATTGCGGCACCGGACCAATGAAGCGCTTTGAGGTACAAAGTCAGATCGACGACCATGGCACCTTGGCCGATACTCCGTAATGACCGAATCAGAATCAATCTTTTTGCAACGCGATGTATGGGTTCACCCGGCAACTTCTTTTCCTCCGTCCCAACTGCGAAAGCCTGTAGAAAGTCAGTAGTGCATTGCAACCGCAAAACATGATGTTTAGCAGGCCTGAGACCTCGTTCACAGAATGAGTCTATTGTACGGTTGGCCCCGTCGGAATTCAATTACTTCGTTGCACGAAATTCACGCTCGAATGATGATTTTCCGTGTGAAATATCTGTGTGAAATGCTTGTCACTTTACTTTATTATTTTCAAGATCCGTGGGTAGGACGGACAAAATTTAAAACACCCAGACGAAATCTCTTTTGAAGGCAATAAAATTGGGATATGATAGACACGAGTGTAGTTCGTTATATGGAATGGAAAAGGACGTCATCAAGGTCAAGCGAGGAGTCGTCACAGAAAATGATTGGAAAACGAATTCAACAGTTACGATTACAGAAGAGAATGAGTCTATCCGAGTTGGCTGAGCGGGCAGGCGTGGCAAAGTCATACCTCAGTGCCATTGAACGGGATATTCAAGGAAACCCGTCTATTTCTGTATTAGAAAAGATATGTGGTGTATTAGGGGTATCGATGACCGCACTTATCGAAGGAGACGCCGCGGAGTTACAAAAACAGCTTGAACGGCTCGATCAGGACTGGATTGGCCTGATTCGAGATGCGATGACATCTGGAGTGAGCAAAGATGAATTCCGTGAATTTCTCGAATTCCAGAAGTGGCGGTCCAAGCGTGAAGACGAGGACCCGTCTTCGAATCCATGAGTCGCTTCACAGCCACAGTGTTCCGACAAGACACTAGCAGGATATACCGCACTATTCGTGGTGCAAAACCAGTCTAAACATGACCAGCGGCGATCCTTTCGACTCGCCGCTGTTTTGGGTTTTTCAACTATCGAATGGCGCGATAACGTTCTGCCTCTTCTTGCAACGTTGCTGCTGCATGAGTTATTGCGCGCGACCCTGGATCTTGCAGATCAGCGTATGCCAACTCCAGTTCTGCACACGTTCTCTGAATAGAAAAATGCGATACCACACGCTCATAGCCCGCACGGCCAAGGTTGGTTCGGAGTGATACGTTGCGCTGTAACCAATCCAAAAGATTTGCCATCATTTCCGTATCCCCTGTCTGGACGAGAAATCCAGTTACCCCATCCGCAATGATTTCCGGGATGCCTCCTCCGCGGGTGCCGATGACAGGTTTACTCATCAGCATGGCCTCAATGACCACTCGCCCAAAGGGTTCGTTTTTAGACGTGACCAACAGCACATCCATCTCATCCATGAAGGACAGTACATCCTCCTGAAAACCGAAAAAGCGAACTTCATTTTCTACCCCCAACGAAGCCGCATAGTCAAGTAAATCTGCCTCATAGACCACATTTTCCGGGCGAAATTTCGGACTACCCACAATCCATAACTCACACTTTGGGTGTGACTTTCTCAGTTGTGCAAAAGCGGTGATAGCATCTCTCTGGCGTTTCCAAGGGGCAATTTGTCCAACAACCCCAACCACGAATGTATCACTGGATACGCCCAAATCTCCTCTTATGCTAGGCCTGCGGGGTGCAGCGTCCAGTTCAATCCCATTGTAAACAACCTGACTGCGCACACGTCGGTTCATATCAGACAGGAAGTTCTTTTGGATATCGTTCGAAATAAAGAACAAACAATCAGTAGTGTATGCTGCTACACGGCGTACCCATCGTCCTACAACATTCAGGGGCAACTGGTCACGGACATGCCAAACCAGTTTCGTCTCTCTCCCTATGGTCGCTAGAATTGCAATCAAACCTGCGCGAATGGAGTTCGCATGGACAATCTGAGGATGGAGTTCACCAACCAGTTTACGCAGTCGCAGCCCTGCCGCACACGTACCCAACAGCCCAATGAGAAGCTTGATTGGGTTTCGCGTCATGCGGGCCCGATAGCTGTTCTGTATGATAGTCCTTATGCCCATCTTCTCTGCGCGATCCGTCAGTTCCCCGTTCGGGGCGACAAGTATCGCTCGGGTCCGTGTCAAACCTTGCATCGTCAACAATAAACTGATCTCAGCGCCGCTGATGTCGCCAGAGTGACTGTAGTACATCACATCGACCTGGGCCACAGACATCTTGGTTGTTGCCATTATGCAAACACCACCTCGGCTGGATGAATTGCGGTGGAGATTTCGTCGTTTGGTCCGATATCCCCGTCGACATACATTCGGTACCACATTTCGAGCATCATCAGCGACCACAACTGCTGCCCAAAATCTCCAGCTCCAGTTTGATGTTGATGAAGCATCCTCTTCACCGCTGTTTGGTCAAATATGCCCCGGTTAAAGGCAGGTGAACTGAGAAGTTCGTGTGCCAGAGGTGATAATGTGGAGCGCAGCCACTCAGACAAAGGCATGTTAAAGCCTTTTTTCGGGCGATATAAGACATCATGCGGCACATACTTGCTGGCCAGTTTCTTCAACAATGCCTTTGTTTCAATCCCCTGGACTTTCAGTTGAAAGGGTAACCTTGCCGTGAACTTTGCAAGGTCTACGTCGAGGAGCGGAGAGCGTGCTTCGAGTGAATTTGCCATTGTCATTGCGTCCATCTTTGGGAGTAACTCATCTGGCAGATACGTCATCAGGTCCCCATACAAAGCTTTGTCTACGGGCGACGGGCCATCTGCTTCGTCCCACACCGACTGATACCAATGGTCAGGGTGATGCGTACCCAATAGAAGCTGAAAATCATGACTGTACAATCCACCCCGAAAAGAACGCAAGGCTCTGTCAAACACAAAGGCAGTCCGTGCGTCCGTCATACCAGCCTCCAAAACCTGTTTCACTCCGTTAAGAAATCTCGGACGGAGCTTGGGCCGATGCTTTGCGTAACGACCAATCCCATTTCGAAGAAAATGCGGGACTATCTGTCGATATCTCAAAGCCATCGCTTCAACGAGCGGTCTCGTATACCCAGCAAACAACTCGTCTCCGCCATCCCCGTTTAAGACAACTGTGACATGCTCACGAGCAAACCGCGAAACAGCATAGGTCGGTAGAGCGGAAGAGTCTGCAAAGGGTTCGCCAAGTGCGTAAACCAATCGTGGGAGGTTCGTCCAAAGTTGACTATCGAGGACGCCCTCAACTGCTCTTGTGCCGTACTTCTCGCTTACTCTCCGCGCGTAGGGCCGCTCATCATACATGGCCTCTTCAAAACCCATTGTCAGGGTCGTTATTGGCAGCGCTGACTCTTCGGCCATGATCGCTGTAACCAGGCTGGAGTCAACCCCTCCACTTAAGAACGCACCAATCGGGACATCACTGATCAGCCGCCTGCGAACCGCGATATGGAGAAGGCGGTCCAGTTCCTCTAGTGCCTCGGACTCGCTGATTTTCAGCGGTTCTGCAAAAGATAGATAGTAGTAGCGATACACTCGTGATACCCCGTTACGATACACCATATAATGACCAGGCCGAAGTTTCTGCACGCCCTCGAAGATACAAGACTCACCCGGTACCGCAAGATAAGTGAGGTAATCGTCGAGAGCAGTCGGTGACACCGGGGGTGTCTTAGGAAGCACCTTTAATAAGGCATTCAGAGTGGAAGCAAAGACAAGTTCCCCCGTAAGTAACGTATAGAAGAGGGGCTTCTTTCCAAACGGATCGCGTGCCAATATCATGGTCTGTTCACGCCCATCCCACAGGGCAAATGCATACATACCTCTGATCCGCTGAAGGAGTCGCTCCACGCCCCAGCGCAGATACCCCGCGATGAGAACCTCTGTGTCCGTCTCCGTTCGAAACGGATATCCCGCGGCCAATTCCGTGCGTAACTCCTGATAGTTGTAGATCTCTCCATTGAATGTAATTGCAACTTGACCCGAGGGGTCCGTCATCGGTTGCTGCCCTCGAAAACTGGTGTCAATAATGGCAAGTCTTCGATGACCCAAAATGACTGCCTGATCCCGCCAGACCCCCATGTCATCTGGCCCACGGTCCCTCATCGTATTGAGACCCCTCCGAATTGCAGTCTCAGAACACCCAATTCCCCCGATAATGCCGCACACAACTCATTCCCTCTCTCCATCCAACTATTTCCATTCAACTCTGTCCATCCAGCCGATTCGATAACAGGACAAGCTCTTATCCTGTCCCTGCACTACAGTACTTCGACCAGGCGAAAAGGCTTGACTCCACGGCCAATGTTCGCTAAAACCAAGCCAGCTTCTCGCAACCTGTCCGGGTCAAGAACGTTGCGCCCATCAAACCAGAATGGATGACGCATCAGGTTTTTAACGCGTTGCCAATCCAAGTGAAGAAAGTCATCCCACTCTGTCACCAGAACCGCAGCGTCAGCATCGAGGAGGCCTTCATAGGGATCACAAGTTACAGATAGATCTGTACCGCATCCAGGCACCTTGGCATCCTTCACCACGGGGTCTACCATGCGGACTGTCGCCCCATGCGCCACCAACTGACGAGCCAGATCGAGCGATGGTGATTCTCTCGTATCGTCCGTTCCGGGCTTAAAGGAAACGCCAAGCAGACACACAGTTAACCCAGCCAAATCCTCA
The DNA here is from genome assembly GCF_001399675.1 of Paenalicyclobacillus ferrooxydans. GTDB lineage: Bacteria > Bacillota > Bacilli > Alicyclobacillales > Alicyclobacillaceae > Alicyclobacillus_B > Alicyclobacillus_B ferrooxydans. Next base: position 67,724 of record NZ_LJCO01000107.1, on the reverse strand, counting down.
AACCAATTGAGGAGCCTGTACAAGGGCGCCATGCGCTGTCGTTGATTGACTTCAACCACGGCACGAAGCAGAGTAAAATCGTAGTTTACTGCACCTGCGATGTTGACGAGTGCCTTCGTGTCTTTCGGAAAACATGACCCTCCATATCCAAGTCCCGCCCGAAGAAAGCTTGGTCCAATACGTGGGTCGAGCCCCATCCCAAGTGCCACTTGACTCACATCTGCTCCGATACGGTCACAGATGTTTGCAATCTCATTGACAAAAGAGATTTTGGTTGCGAGAAATGCATTCGAGGCGTACTTAATCATCTCAGCCGTCGGCGGCTCGCAAACAACAACTGGGCTTGCCAGATTCTTGTGAATGGCTTCCAACACAGTCAGTGCCGTTTTGGAGGTCACACCGTAGATAAGTCGGTGTGGATTCAAGGTGTCTTCAATGGCGTTCCCCTCACGCAGAAATTCAGGGACCGAGGCGACCTCAATATCGGATCGGCCAAGTCTGTCGAAGCGCTCACGAATTTTCGCGGCGGTGCCCACTGGAACGGTGCTTTTCGTGGCGACCAACAGCCCTGGTGTGCCATACTTTGCCAGGTCTTCAACGACGCTGAAGACATACCGAAGGTCGGCTTCGCCTCGTTCGGTGGGAGGTGTCCCGACCGCAATGAACGCCGCGTCTACTGCGTGCAGGTGTGTGTACTCATGCGCAAAGTGAATCCTTCCCAACGCCAGTTGGTCATGAAGAAGTTCCGGAAGCCCGGGTTCGTGCATAGGCACTTTCCCGTCACTCAAGCGTTCAATCTTTGTCTTATCTTGGTCAATGCACCAGACTTGGTGCCCTAACTTCGCAAAGCAAAGACCTGTTACCAATCCGACATATCCCGTCCCCACTATCCAGATATTCATCCGCCAATCCTCCTGACAAATTCTTGTTCCTCTTCTGCTCTAACCTGATTGCCCGGAACAACACGGTGCAGTACAGCTTTCAATTCGCTCTCAAACCGAGACGGTGCAAAACGAAGCGCCAAGTTGCGAATCTCCTGACTATCCCAGTCAAGCCGTTCAAACAAGGTCAACGCTTCTTTCAAAGATTGAACGGTTGCCCGAGGGAAAAACACCCCATTGAGACCCTCAACGAGGGTATCGAGGGCGCCACCGCCTTGGTATGCCACAACGGGACGACCAAGCCCGTTTACCTCGACAGGTGTAATTCCAAAATCTTCTTCACCAGGAAAAATAAGCGCTTTACAGCGCGCCATGTACTCACGTACGACCTCGTCCGGCTGCCACCCTAAAAACTCCACAGTCGGTCCTGCAAGTGACATCAGCCTCTCCTTATCCGGTCCAGTTCCAATCACGATTAAGCGTTTATGCAACCTCGAACAAGCACGAACGGCGAGGTCAATTCTCTTGTAAGACACAAGCCTAGACACAACTAGAAAATAATCCTCGGGTGCGGCCCACCCAACCGTGGGCGCAATATCGACAGGAGGAAACACCACCTCAGAGAATCGTCCATATATCTTCTCGATTCGCTTCTGAACAGTGGTTGAGTTAGCTAAGAAGATGTCAACATCCCTCGAGGTTCTGAGGTCCCACCGGCGTAAGAGAGGGACCAGCAGCTTTGCCGCAAGCGCCAGTGCTCGGTTTTTCGTTTCGTGTTCCATGTAACGATGGAAATCCCAGGCAAACCGCATCGGGTTATGACAATAACAAACGTGCACGGGGCGATGTCCTTGATGCACTTTCAATCGAACACCCTTCGCATATGCACTGCTTGAGGTAAGTACAACGTCACACTCAGGAATCTTCAGATGTCTGATGGCAAACGGGTACAGCCAGAAGAACAGCTTAAAGTGGTTACGTATCAAGGGGATACGTTGCAGGAAACTTGGGACAATCACAGCATCTTGAAGCGGTTCCCACAGCTTCGTCCGGTCAACAAGCAGCGTATGAACTTCCGCTTCAGGGTAGATACGGTGCATCGCCGCTACCACCCGCTCCGCTCCACCCCGTTGATTGAGATAATCGTGAACCAATACAATCCGCATTGTTGTCCTCCTCTGCACTCTTAGCGGGCTCCAGTCCTTCTCAACACGGCGGGAATGGTCTTGGCGATAATTGCCCAATCTCTCAGGTAGGACCAGTTGTCAATGTAGAGCAGATCCAGATCCATCCAACGCTCAAAATCGATATTATTTCTCCCGCTTACTTGCCATAGGCAGGTAAGTCCAGGTTTGACACTAAGTCTTCGACGATGAACAGCTTGGTAGTGAGACACCTCTGTAGGCAGCGGAGGGCGCGGCCCAACCAAGCTCATCTCACCGCGAAGCACATTTAGAAGTTGAGGAAGTTCATCAATGCTGGTTCGCCTGATAAAACGCCCGATACGTGTTACCCTCGGGTCGTCAGTCATTTTGAAGACAGGCCCGGACATCTCATTTCGTTCCATGAGTAAAGCTTGCATAGATTCAGCGTCTTCTCTCATGCTGCGGAACTTCAACATCCAGAATGGTTTGTTGTGTAAACCCACTCGCTGCTGGCGGAAAATTACCGGTCCACCGTCCGCCAGTCGAATTGTTGCTGCAACAATGAGAAAAAGCGGGCTCAACAGCACAAGTGCCAGTGAAGACACAACGATGTCTGTGAGTCGTTTGACAAATGCTGCCGCAGGGGTATGAGGAATAGAAGATAGAACGAGACTGCTCGTGAGAGGACCTTGATGTACGGCACTTTGGGTAATCCGTGACGAGAACGCATCGAGCACAAGTTCAACGCTCTTACCTAGACATTCACACACGTTCAGCACGGGCTGAATATTGGGGTCTGACAACGGGAGTGCAATAACGACACCATCGCAACTCACGTCCGCCAATACTTTTTCAAGCTGGTCAGGTGCACCAAGATAAGGTACGTTCAGGGCACCACGCCGTTCGGATAAATATCCCAAGATGCGAATACCCATTCTTCGGTAGTGATCAATCTGCGCCAAGTACCGATGAGCCGCTTCCGTATCACCGACGACAATGTATGAGCGCATATCCCACTGTGAATAACGAATGGCGTAGAGTCCCAGTCTGGTTATCCAACGGCTCACCAACATCAAAAGGCACATGAGCGCACAATAAAAGACAATAAATAAGCGCGAGATGTCCATCACCTTTAGTGTGTAGGCCATCGCTCCAAACAATAGACACGCGAAGGCATTTGTCCGGATAACGACCCAAAAATCGTCCCAGAACCTAGACCGGCGTTTGCTCTGATATTCGGCCGATACCACGAGCGCACAAAACCAGGCAAACAGGCACAGCAAGTCGACCAGCACGTGAGACGCAGTCCCACGGTCAAGCACACTCTCATGTACCAATGCGAACTGGAGACGGCTGGCCAGTGGCAGGCCAATCACAAGAAAGCTGAGGTCCAAAACGAATTCCATCAGACGTGCATTACGGGATAGCTGCAACACAATATTCGCCTGCCTTTGTCTAGCATCGAGTTCATATGTTAGTCGATAAAGCACACCTTTTGTTCTGAATAACGAACACTTGGGTGTAGTATAGTGTATTGCCGCGAACATGAAAACAAGCCTATAGACTGTTTGTTCGTTATAATGTACTATAATATCATGTTTTCTGGATATTTCAGCTAGTTTCACACTTTCTCGTTATAGAAACCAGCATATTCGTTCATTATAACGCATAACCGCGAGGTGTTTCACGAAACCTAGCCGTGTCTGGTTATATCTCTTAGCAGAGGAGTTGAATGATATGATAGGAGACCAAATTCGACGGCTGCGCCGGACGCATCAATTGTCGTTATCTGAATTGGCAAAGAGGTCTGGGGTTGCAAAATCTTATCTGAGTGCAATTGAAAGACACAAACAAGTAAATCCTTCCGTGCAAATTGTCGAACGCATTGCAACTGTATTAGAGGTACCTATGCATAGTCTATTAGAACCTGATTACAACCCTGCTCCACCCCAGGCGACAAAATGAAATAACAGCCTATCCGCAGCGGAAAACGCGAAGTCAGCAAAAGTGGTCGGCCGTATTGTCGTGAGTTGCGTACATATGCCTGATAGGTTCAGCGCTGTACGATTTTGGACATCACCTGTCTCCCTGGTCCTTAGGAACATCACCTGTCTCCTTGGTCTTCTGACCGTTTTCGGTTTCACATCGGACGCAGACCCCTAATGGAACATCGACACCATTTCTGCGCCCGAAACCGGTCTTGAACACTGAATGCACGTCACTGCGTAGTTGGAACTCGTGACAATATACACATTGGACGATGTCCTCATCGCATATCATCGACAGGACCTCCTCTGCAATACTCTATTTTCGTGTTCTCAGCGTTGTTCTTATTTAAGAACACACGGTAACTATACCATATATTATTCAAAAGGCAATCATTGTATTTAACAATGCAACAATTTATGACAAAAATAACTCCATAACCGCACATCACACCGATAATAATGTCGAATCATCGCTATCGAGCTGGAATAATGTAGAAACATTTTCGTTGAAATGTTGTCAGAAAAGCGCGTAGAATAAGAGCAGAACATAGCGGTTTTTATTGTATAAGGGCAAACCTGACTGAAAAGCAGGGACGCAAAGTCACAGGTCTAAGGTTTCCTTACTATGACAGCTGGACTGCCGACAAAAGCTGTATGAATTTCGGGAGGAGCGTTCATCCGAAATGAACCACAGTTCCGAGTCCAGGGCAGCTGCGTTTCCTGATGTCGATCTAGAATGGGCAGAATTGATTATTCTCGCCAAAGAACTTGGGTTTTCCTACGATGACATCAAGCACTTTTTCAAGAAGAACGCCTCAGAGACACCTGAAAATCTCCCACAAGTAACCGATACAGCCGCAGACACGCATCAAGTTGAATGACTTAATGATGAACTGACTGACGTCTTACATACATATAGTCAGTCTGTTTCATGCATTGAATGCGTAGTCAAAAATTTTCGTCGCACAACAGGAATGTTCATCATGGTCATGCGTACAATCAAGGAGATTTGAAGCCACACCAGCGAGTGAAACCGTTGAGTAGAAATGTGGAAACGCGGAAAGCAGGGGGTTAAAAGGTGATCAACGACTTGGATGCATTATTGGGTGGGTTAGAAGTACCAACTGAGAGAGAGATACACACCTTGGATGTGGAATGGGCAAGGCTTATCATCGCAGCTAAAGAAGCCGGTTTAACCGTCGAGGCCATCCAACAGTTTTTGGCAGAAAGAAGTCCCGCTACGAGAACAGACGACATACTGCTCGCCAGGGCTGCTGATTAACCTTTTGCGCCATGGTCTACGGCAGCATGATGATACATCCTCGAATGATAAAACGGGCGACTCAGCTGTTCAAACTACCAGCTCAGTCGCCCTTTGTTTTCATGGAACAGCGCGGATTAGAGACTCCGAATCATACCGCCATCTACGAGAATAGACTGACCCGTGACATATCCATTCCTCGGAGATGCTAAGAAAGCTGCAATTGATGCAAATTCCTCCGGGTCCCCGTAGCGTCCCAAAGGAATATTCCCCTCTGAACGTCGGATGACTTCAGCAAGGTCCAGACCTTGGCGCTCTGCAGCGGTCCGGTCCAGATATGCAACACGATCTGTCGCGATACGACCAGGGCCAAGTGTGTTAACTAAAATATTAAAAGGCGCTAACTCTATCGCCAAACTCTTCCCCAGCCCTGCGATGGCGGTGCGAAATGTGTTGGAAAGAATCAGATTGTCAATCGGTTGTTTAATAGATGAACTCGTAAAGTGTACAATCCGTCCAAATCGTTGTTGCTTCATGTGCGGCAACGCACCTTGCACCAGCCGCACCACACTCATCAGCGACAGCTGAAACCCCAACTCCCAGTCTTGTTCTTGAACAGATTCGAAGTTCCCCGGAGGCGGGCCACCGGCATTTGTAATGAGGATATCCACCCCGCCGTAGGTCTTCTCCACCGTGTCACACAGCCTGCCAATGTCATCTTTACTGCTCACGTCTGCCACTTGATAAGCAACGTTCGTATTTCCCGATTGGCTGATGATTTTTTCTGCAGCCGAAGCGAGGCGTTCCTCACTGCGGCTGGTCAACATCACCTTCGAACCTTCTGTCGCCAACTGTAGCGCAGTGGCGTACCCTAAACCACCGCTCGAAGCGGCGACCAGCGCAACCTTCCCATTGAAACCGAGATCCATATGTATCCCCCCACAGGTTTGCTGACACTCAATCACACAACATAAGTATACCGCCAATACGCAAAGAAGGCACACAGGACCTCTGTAAGGGGCTCCTGTGTGCCTCGGGGATAAAGAAGTGTCTTGCCTTCCTTGGATTACCGCGAGTGACGGCCTAAGTGGGGCACGTTTGCGCGATGAATCTGTCGCCACGGAATCGGATAACCCTTAGAGTGTTCAAATTCCAAGTTCTTATGATCCACAATCGCCTCGAAGTGATCGTTATTCTTTAAGGCACCGACAAACGTGAAATTGTCATTGTGGTTTTCCGTGTGCTGGTTCGACATGGAACTTCACCCCCATTGCCTAGGTGTTCCCAAGTCCAGCACGAGTCATGCAGTGGTGACTTACGCGTTCACTTTTTGACGCAACCAGTCGTTCAGCTCAGCAATTGGAATGCGAACCTGCTCCATTGAATCGCGGTCACGGACTGTGACAGCACGGTCCTCTTCGGATTGAAAGTCGTATGTGATGCAATACGGTGTGCCAATTTCGTCGTGACGCCGGTATCGTTTACCAATCGATCCCGATTCGTCATAGTCCACACGAAACTCGCTGGCAAGCTGCTGATAAATCGATTCAGCACCCTCACTCAACTTCTTCGACAGCGGAAACACTGCTGCTTTATACGGAGCTAGAGAAGGATGAAAATGAAGGACCGTTCGTACATCCCCGCCCTCTAAGCTCTGCTCCTCATAGGCATCTGCAAAGACAGCCAACAGAAGCCTATCCACGCCAATGGAGGGTTCAATCACATACGGAATAAACGGTTCTTTCCCTTCTTCCTCGACAGTGAAGTCCTGTCGTGCATGCTCCCCGTGCTGTTTCAAATCGTAGTTGGTCCGGTTTGCAACGCCAAGTAACTCTCCCCACCCAAAAGGAAACTGATACTCTACATCGGTTGTGGCTGTACTGTAGTGCGATAACTGCGCCGGCTCGTGATCTCGCAGACGAAGATTTTCCTGCTTTAAGCCAATCGAGAGCACCCACTCATGACAAAAGCTCCGCCAATATTGAAACCATTCCATATCAGTACCTGGCGCGCAAAAGAACTCAAGCTCCATTTGTTCAAATTCACGCGTACGGAAGATAAAGTTGCCTGGTGTAATCTCATTGCGAAAGCTCTTCCCTATCTGTCCGATGCCAAAAGGCAGTTTCTTACGCATGGTGCGCATGACATTCTTGAAGTTGACGAAGATGCCCTGTGCCGTCTCTGGGCGCAGGTAGATTTCATTTGTTGCATCGTCGGTAACCCCTTGGTGAGTCTTGAACATCATGTTAAACTGCCGTACGTGTGTGAAGTCCTTGCTGCCGCAATCCGGGCACGCTACATCATACTCTTGAATTAATTCTTCCATCCGTTCAAATGGCAGTCCGTCAACAATCATATCTACGCCCTTCGCTTCAAGCGCAGCTTCAATCAATTTGTCCGCCCGATGGCGCGCCTTGCACTGCCTGCAATCCACCATCGGATCGTTAAAGTTACCCACGTGTCCGGAAGCTACCCAGACTTCACGGTTCATCAAGATAGCGGTGTCGAGTCCGACGTTCAGCGGAGACTGTTGAATAAATTGCCTCCACCAGGCACGCTTAATGTTGTTTTTCAGTTCTGATCCTAAAGGACCGTAGTCCCACGTGTTGGCCAGTCCTCCGTAAATATCTGAACCAGGGAAAATAAATCCCCTGTGCTTTGCTAAGGCAACCAACTGCTCCATTGATACAGCCATATCTTGTCTCCTCCGTTTGCGAAAGGCTCGCCCGTGAACGCAACCGACGTCCCCGGTCATATTGCACTATGTTATCACATCTCAGAGGAGAATTTGATGTCTACGTTGCCAAAGCAGCCCATTTGGGAGGAAAGTTGAGTTGGGAAAGTGCATGCGCGCACCTTATAATGGAACAATGAATGTGCAGCGCACTTAGGAGGAGACCGGATGGATTTTCGAGCAGTCTTTCTGGATATCGACGGCACGTTGGTGAGCGACCAACAGCTGGTGTCGAGTGCATCAGAAGTAGTCCAACGTTTAGATGCAAAAGGATATAAAGTAGCCTTATGTACAGGAAGATCAACCGTGCATACGACGTCTGTGCAGGAACGACTGGGGATTGGACATGCTGTTTATTTTAATGGCGGTCTTGCAGTGACCCAAAACGACGTAACGCTTTCCATGCCGCTCTCCATAGATACCGTGAGCAAGATTCTCAGCGTTGCAAATAAATACGCCCTAACGATTATCCTGCACACTCACCATCAAACGATGGCACTCGCAGACATTCCCGCCCAATACCAGCCGATACTTGACTCGTACAGCTTTCCTCCGATTGAGCGCACATCAGCCGCAGACGTACTGTCAGGCGCCGCAGGACCTATATATCAGGCGAACGTCTTTGTGCCTGAGGAGTTTGACGATGTTTTTCATCGAGAAGTTCCGGAATGTCTTGTGTACCGATGGAATCCGTATGCCATCGACCTCCAACGACTTGGCTGTGACAAGTCCATTGGGGCTAGTTCCCTGCTTAAGACTTGGAATATCTCCCCTAGAGAGGCCATCCACGTCGGAGATGGAGGAAACGACATCGGTATGTTTCAGTCCGTCGGGCTATCCATCGCCATGGGAAACGCTGCCGATGAAGTCAAAAAGCACGCCAGTCTGGTCACTGATACCGTTCAAAATCACGGCGTCTTAAAAGCACTGGAAAGCCTTCATTTAATCTAGTCATGTGTTTTCTTGTCGTCTAATCGAATCATCTGGTATTTCTCGTCAATGATTCGACACAACGGTGCCAACGAAACTACACCGTTAATTCTCAAACAATCACATTGACTCAGAAATCGTTGTTACTTTGCGTTATTCGGCAGGACCAAATGCTCACCCGCATAGATTTGAGCATTTTTCATGTGATTCATCTGCATAATTTGGAGTACCACTGTCCGCGTGTCTACTCCTGCACCGCTTGTCTTCAGGGCTATATTCCATAGTGTGTCCCCTCGGTGAACCACATATGGCACACCCGTTGTTTCCGCGCTGGCAACGCCGCCATTGTGATGAATCACTGAAAAAGAAGTGATTCCCCACATCAACGCTACCGCAATTACTGCAAGGCTGCGCTTCCATCGCCGGACTGAACCCATGTTGTGACTGCTCCTGTGTTCAGTCACGTTCAACTCTCTCCTCCAGGAACTATTGCCCTGTACAGCCATTGCTTCTTGTCTCATTCTAACCCCTCCAACCGAACGTATGTTCTATATATAATAATCTACTATGCGAACACATGTTCCGTCAAGTGAAAAGCGAACACACGTTTGCGTTATTGAAACAACCATGTTATGGTAGAACTACGAGAAGCTTGATTGAAACGGAGGAGCTCATGTGACCGGTCTTTCTCACAGGCAAGAACAGATACTTCACTACATAAGACAAAGCGTCCGAGAGCGCGGGTATCCGCCTTCCGTTCGGGAGATTGGCGAAGCTGTTGGGCTCGCATCCAGTTCTACGGTTCATGGCCATCTGGCTCGGTTGCAAGCCAAAGGTTATCTGCGACGAGACCCGACAAAGCCAAGGGCGATTGAACTTTTGGAAGACGATGGATTGCATACTCCTCCTACCCGTCCAATGCCGCCCTCATGGGAGGGTTATGAGAACCCGTCTTATGCCTTGGCGCCAATCGTGGGGCGGGTAACGGCTGGTCAGCCCATTACTGCGATTGAGGATGTGGAGGACTATTTCCCGTTGCCGAAGTCAATGGTTTCGGAAGACAGGAATGTGTTTCTCTTGAAGGTACAGGGAGAAAGTATGATTGAGGCGGGGATCCTTGACGGAGACTACGTGATTGTCCGAAAGCAGCAAGATGCCCGAAACGGAGAAATTGTTGTTGCGATGACAGAGGAAGACGAGGCGACGGTCAAACGGTTCTTCAAGGAAAAAGATCACATTCGGCTTCAACCTGAAAATCAAACAATGCAGCCGATACGTGTGAAAACCGTTCAAATCCTTGGCAAAGTCATCGGTGTTTTCCGAACGCTGTCCTGATGTCATTGAAATACCGAACCATGTTCAATGAGTCATGCCCCAAATCAAACGAACACCTGAATAAATCGCAAACAGCCGCTCGGATGGAACTCCCCGGGCGGCTGTTTGCAATATGTGGCTCTAGTACAGACTGAGGTATTGGTCGCTCTCCCACTTGGAGATCTGTGTCCTGTAGATATCCCATTCCAGACGCTTTGCCTCGACAAAGTGGTGGAACACATGATCGCCAAGTGCTGTCCTCACGACTTCATCACGACTGAGCTCATTGATCGCATCGCCGAGGTTTTCCGGCAAACTGTGGATTCCAGCCTCGGCTTTCTCCTCAGCGGTCATGATGTAGATGTTCCGATTCGTAGGATCAGCCAGCGGCGTCCCGTTCTGGATGCCATCGAGTCCGCTCGCCAGCATCGCTGCAATCGCTAAGTATGGGTTTGCGGACGGGTCTGGGCTCCGAACTTCAATCCGGGTACTGAGACCGCGCGCTGCAGGAATTCGTACCAATGGTGACCGGTTTTTCAGGGACCAAGCCACATAGCAAGGTGCCTCAAACCCCGGAACCAGACGCTTGTAGGAATTCACCAGCGGGTTCGTCACAGCCGTAAATCCCTTTGCATGCTGCAGAATGCCAGCCAAGAAATGGCGTGCAGTTTCGCTCAGGCCCATCTCGTCTTCCGCTGCGTAGAATGCATTGCCGCCATTTCGGAACAAAGACATGTGACAATGCATGCCAGAACCATTGATGCCATAGACCGGCTTTGGCATGAAGGTTGCATGCAATCCATACTGACGCGCAATCGTCTTGACGACCAGACGGAATGTCGCGATGTTGTCTGCCGTCTCCAGTGCATCCGCATACTGAAAGTCAATTTCATGCTGACCTGGTGCGACTTCATGATGAGAGGCCTCGATTTCAAAGCCCATCGATTCAAGCGTCAGGGTGATATCGCGTCGGCAGTTCTCACCAAGATCGAGCGGCGCCCAGTCGAAATAACCGCCCTCATCATTGACTTCAGTGGTTGGCTTGCCCTCGGAATCGAGCTTAAAGAGGAAGAACTCAGGCTCCGGTCCAACATTGAAGGCGTCAAATCCAAGGTCCTTAGACTGTTGCAAAACCCGTTTCAGCACACCGCGCGGGTCTCCAGGGAACGGCGATCCGTCAGGAAGATGAATGTCGCAAATGAGTCTTGCCACTTTGCCAAGTTCATGGCCCCACGGGAACACGAGCCAAGTTGCGAGGTCTGGAACCAGATACATGTCAGACTCCTCAATGCGGACAAAACCCTCGATAGATGAGCCATCAAACATGATTTTGTTATCAAGTGCTTTGCCCAACTGATCAACCGGGATCTCGACATTCTTGATAACACCGAGCAAATCCGTAAACTGCAAGCGGACGTACCTGACATTAGCCTCTTCTGCAAACCTTAGGATCTCGTCCTTGGTGTAGTTTCTTCTCATGAATATTCCTCCCATCTTGGTTGACCAATGCGACAAACAAGCACAAAGAACCTAGCGCTTTCGATAAAAGCGGAACAGGTCCCCCTGGAACTCCGATGCCCCGCCAAGCCCAGGGCGTTCAAGCATCTCTTGACGCATCCGTTCGTAAACCTGGTGGTCGCTTGGTTCCACCGACTTCTTCTCCTTGGTGGTTTCAGCCTTGGCTAGGCGCGTAATCCGTTCCTTCACGCCTTCCATGTTGAGACCCTCATCGAGCAGCGCACTGACCTGAATCAACCGTTCAACATCCACAAAAGAAAACAGTCTCTGATTGCCTTGTGACCTGGCGGGTTGAACCAATCCGTGTTGCTCATAATAACGGATCTGCCGGGCAGACAATCCGGTCAGCTTTTCCACAATTCCGATGGAGAATAAGGGTAGTTGCTTACGGGATTCGAGGTCCATCCGCGCACCCCCACGGAGCATTTATATGGAGGGTACCATGTAAGCATTCTTCTCTCAACACAGTATGTAAGGTTTCCTTACACAACATAGAAACTTTTGCAATATAGCTTACATCAGACTCATAATATCTGACGCTATGCGCTCCACAGCAATGTAAACATGCTCATAGGTCAGCCCACCTTGCAAGTACCCGATGAACGGTGCACGCATCGGAGCATCCGCGGACATTTCAAGCGACCCGCCTTGAACAAAAGTGCCTGCCGCCATCACAACTTCATCGTCATACCCTGCCATCGCGTCTGCTTCGGGCCGGACAAAGGAGTCAATCGGTGCGGTGGACTGTACCGCCCGGCAGAAGGCCAACAACCGTTCCGGGTCGCCAAAGGTGATGGCCAGAATCAGATCACTCCTCCCCTCTTCCCAGCGTGGTGACACGTTCAGTCCCAGGGCCTCAAACACATAGGCTGCAAGCAATGAGCCTTTCACCGCTTGTGCAACAACATGCGGAGCTAAGAACAGCGACTGAAAAAGGGGACGCAAAAAGTCATGCGTGGGTCCGTACTCTCCCCCGACTCCGGGTGCCGTCAACTGTTCAGCCGCGTGCTCTACCGCTGTCTTTGTTCCCGCGATATAGCCGCCTGTTGTCATAATGCCGGCTCCGGGGTTTTTAATCAGCGAACCCATCACAAGGTCAGCACCGACCGCACTCGGCTCCAGGTCTTCCACGAATTCGCCGTAACAGTTGTCGACGAGGATAAAGACATCCTTGGCCGCCTCTCTCACCGCACGAAACGACTGATGGAGCGAAGAAATGGACAGCGCCGGCCGATCTGCATAGCCTCGTGAGCGCTGGAAAAAGACCACCTTTGTCCGAGGCCCGATGGCTTCGAGCACGGCAGGCATGTCAATTGTCCCGTCCCCGAGCAAAGGGATAAGTTTGTGGGAAATCCCCCACTCGGCCAAGCTCCCCGACATCGGACGAATCCCGACGACGCCTTCCAGGGTGTCATACGGTTTTCCCGTCGCAAAAACAATCTCATCTAAAGGACGAAGGACACCGAACAAACCGAGCCGCAGGGCATGGGTTCCGGACACAATCTGCGGTCGGACGAGCGCTGCTTCAGCGCCAAAGGCGTTCGCGTATACACGTTCCAACTTGTCTCTTCCAGCATCGTCGAGTCCATATCCAGTCGATCCTGATAAGTCCGGCGCACTCACCCGTTCTGCCCAGAACGCCTCGAGCACCTTCTTTTGATTGCGCAATGCGATGGCATCGATCTGACGAAACCGCGTCCGCAGTCTCTCCTCTGCCTCTCGCATCAAATCCTGTACATTCACCTGTCTCGTTTGACGCTCCTCAGTCATGATGCGCTCCTTCTTGGTGACTCTCCCCATCGGGGTCGAGCATAAACTGGCTCCCTTGCCCCGCCCCAGGAGTGAGAGTGCTTTCGCCCTCTCGTTGCTCAATCTGAACGAACAGGTCCGGATAGCGAGCAAGCAGTTGGTTTCTGGTTCTGTCCGCGATACGGCGCTCTACATCCAGGTGAACCGCCATCGGATCGTGATCGACATCCACAATCCGTCCCATGCGCGCCAATTGACTCCACAGTCCGTCCATTTCCCCGTTGTTGGCCACAACCGATAGACGGACCGTGTCCATGCCCAGGTATTCATCGATCAACTGATAAAAGGCTTCCATGTTCATCCCAGTCTCGGCAGAAGCATAAATCGAGGCCGACGCACGAACATCAGGCGGCGGGTTTGTCCCGGCTGGCAGCAGATCGGCCTTGTTAAACAAAGTAATGACAGGTCGGTTCAGCGCGTCAAGTTGCTCGAGCACTTTGTACGTGGTCTCCATGCGTTCGTGCGTTACGTTGACGGCATCCACCACGTGGATAACCAGATCGACCGCCGTCGCTTCTTCCAACGTTGCCCGAAACGCGTCTACCAACAGATGCGGCAGGTTTTGCACGAAGCCAACCGTATCGAGGACGACAATCTCACCCGTTGCACCAGATTTGACTCGTCGTGCTAACGGATCGAGCGTATCAAACAGTCGGTTTTGGCCAGATGTGACAGGTATCGAACCGCGGTCCTCGGTCCAACGCTTCAAAAGCGTCGTCTTCCCCGCATTCGTGTATCCGACTAGGGCCACTGCCGGAGTAGACCTTGCCCGTCGGTTTCGTTGTACATCACGCCGGCTTTCAAGTCCTTTCAGGCGCTCGCGCAAGTGGCTGATGCGCTCACGGATGCGCCGCCGGTCCATCTCCAGTTTTGATTCACCAGGGCCCCTCGTGCCAATGCCGCCACCGAGGCGGGACAGCTCTACCCCACGGCCTGTGAGCCTTGGCAATAGGTACTGCAACTGTGCAATCTCCACCTGAAGCATGCCTTCCCGTGACCGGGCTCGCTGAGCAAAGATATCGAGGATAAGCTGCGTCCGGTCGATCACGCGGCACGGCAGCCGCCCCTCGAGGTTGCGCACCTGTCCAGGACTCAGCTCAGCATCAAACACCACGACATCAGCGTCATGGGCTTCCACGGCCAGCCGTACTTCCTCAATCTTGCCGCTGCCCAAGTAGAGAGCCCCGTCAACGCGGGCACGCGTTTGAACGATGCGCACCTTAACCTCTCCACCTGCAGCTTCGCAAAGTCCAACAAGCTCCTCGACCCGGTCCGTAAAGTGCTCGTCACCTTCAGAAGGATCTCTCCGCAAGACAGCAATAACCTGTTGAATCTGTGTCTGCTGTTCCGAAACCATCACCCGCTTCTTCCTTTAATTAGCCACCATTTATTTAGCCACCATTGTACCACTTGATAGTCGCAAACGCCTTTCACTCCAAATTCAACCCTGAGTGAGATGGTTGCCGCCGTCCCCCCTCGTCATACGTTGCATCGCAAATCGGACAGTGCCCCGTCGCCAATACCTGCCTGCGCAGAAACAGCGGCGCCTGCGCTCGGCCAAGCCGACGACCTTGCACCAGCCCATACCGTCGGCCTGTGGCATAACCAATCAACAGGGCCGCCAACACCACGAAAACCAAAAGCATGATCGTCTCAATCGCGCCCATCCGTGTCACCTCCGAGGTATTTGGGATTATCTGCAACCTCATGCTGGGTGGTTATATCGTCTTTCTCTTTGTCCGTGGCCTCGGCATCTGTCGCCTTGTCAGAGAACATCTTTCCGGCACCGCGGTTCCCTCCCGCCTCCATAGCTGTCAGATGCCTGGCATCTGTCATATCGCCAGAGTCAGAAAGGCTACTTGCTTCGGTTTGGCCGAGTCCATTTTCTCCGTGCTGCCACAGGTTTTGCGTGGATAACTCTGACACGGCGGTCACGACGGCAAACGCAAGAAAGCCGAGAATGGTCGTAACGGGCGCCAGAAGTACGGATATCACGAAAGCCAGCAGAATAAGCAGCGTAGCCTCGACGAGCCCGACGCGTCGAGCTAGATTCCTCTGTCCCGTCTGTTCATCGCGGGCGTAATCCACGATGTCATCCAACCAGTCCACCGTCGCTACAAACGCCAAGGCAAACAAACCCTCTCGCCAACCCGTGATGAGAAATGACAAACCAATGGCCGCCAGAGACTCGACAAAAGCAGGTACACGTGTCGGCATCTTCTCCTTCGGCTCCATAAACATCCCGACCGCGTAACTGGAAAAAAACAAGGCTATCGCCAAAGACTTGTCGAACGTGACAGCCAGAAGTGCCGTGACCAGCCCATACGCCAGAACGGATCGCCCGAGCCGAACGGCAAGGGTACGTTCTCCACGACAGATGTCGTACTCGCTGTCCAAGTGGTCATCGAGCAGTTTAATGGCCGATCCGATGAAAATCATCGCCGCAAGCTGCAGCACCCACTCAGGCAAACCGCCAAACATACTGCTTCACCTCCCGGAAGCCGTCGCCGTAGAGCGCCGACACCGGGAAGACACGGTGTTTGGAAAACCGCTTCACCAGTTGTTGATAGCCGGCCTTGGCACCAGGAAGGTCCATCTTGTTGGCAAGGATCAGATACCCGCCATTGCCTTGGCTGTACTCCGCCAGTTGCTCATCGACTGGCTTCCACGCGTGTGACTTCCCCGTCCCCCCCGATTCGCTGCCAAGCTTAGCCGCATCGACAACATGCAATATCACCTGTGCGCCGGTAAGGGCTTCCAGAGTCTGTGCCATCGCTTGGCGAATGTTGGCGTCAGGATGAATCCCCTCTGTCAAACCCGTTGTGTCGGTCAGCAGCAACTGTCGACTGGATTTACCTCGTGGAACGTCAAGTACAATGGTCTGCAGGTCCCGGGTATGATGAGCTTGAGGACTGGACAACAGCTTTTTTGCTTCATCGATCGTTAGGAAACGTTCCTCAGACTTTCCGTCTGTCCGCTCAACAAACATTCGTACTTGACGCAATCCCATGTAATAGGCAAACCGTAGACAGAACAGGGTCTTCCCCACATTGGCGTTTCCAATCACCAGACTGCGTTTCACGGCGAGACCTCCTTCAGGTCGAAGTCTTCGGGGTTCAGGGTCATCGCAGCGGATCGTGTTAATGAATCAATGTCAAACAGCCTAACAGCCTGTCGTCGAACCGCCTTTTCAACGACGTTTCGGACCATCCTCGCGTTGCTGAACGCAGCAGTCTTCGTACTGCCCCCGACTTCAAAGTAGTGCCGCAACTTGGACTCTGCCCCGACACTGAGGGTGTACTGGCGTTCGTTGGCCGTTTGTTTGGCAATCTGCAGCAGCTCATTCACCGTGTAATCCGGGAACGACAGATGAATGGGAAACCGACTCGGCAGCCCAGGGTTGGTCGATAAGAACCAATCCATCTCGCGCTCATACCCCGCGATGATGGCCACAAACTCATTGCGGTGGTCTTCCATCGCCTTGACCAGCGCATCAATGCTCTCCCGGCCAAAGTCCCTCTCCCCGCCACGGGCGAGCGAATACGCTTCATCAATAAACAGCACGCCGCCGAGGGCCTTCTTCACCATCTCTCGCGTCTTTTGGGCTGTGTGGCCGATGTATTCGCCAACGAGATCGGCCCGTTCAACCTCAACAAGATGACCTTTTTCGAGCAGCCCGCAAGCGTGGAACATTTGCGCAAGAAGCCTTGCGACCGTGGTCTTCCCTGTTCCCGGGTTGCCCTTGAACACCATGTGCAGAACAACCGGCTCCACCTTCAGGTGCATCGCGCGCCGCCGTTCCTGCATATAGAGGAGAGCAAACACCTCACGCACGACGGACTTCACGTTCTTTAACCCTACGAGTTCATCCAGTTGCGTAAAGATAGACAAGAGCCTTTCCTTGCTCAGCGCAGTTGGGGCGTTGTCTGATGCCGGTCCCGGCTTCCCTGACAACATGCGCAGTGCCTCAGCAAGTGCGAGCTCGCCATCTTTATATTGGGTGATGATTTGGTTAACCTGGGTCTTTGTTGGTGGGTTTTGCAAGGCAGGATTCTTGGAACCTGCAGGCACTTCAATCACCTCGAGTATGACGGATTAGTCGGTATGTGCGTTAGCCTATGCCGAAACCCGTTACTGGGTGAATGCCCAGGGACAAATTAGGGGACATATCCGATTGAAGTGCATCGTTTCAGACAACTGAGAGCAGAGCAGGCAAACTTATGCGAGAGGGTGGGGATGGGGATTTAAATCATCTAGGGTTAACGTCGTGGATGTATATCCGAGGCGCTTGGGTAATTCGAGAATGCGGGTAAGTCCAACAAAGCGCTCAGATTGATAGCCGAATGTAATCGGTGTCATACCTGGGATGATGGCCTTTACCACATGGAATCCCCCTGCAGAGGCCTCAAGGTTCGTCTGCTTTACCACCAGAACATCGAACCCCAGCCGATGGATGTGTTTTAGGACGTGCTCTAAAATGGTTCCAATGTCCCGTGAGTGTAACCCGAACTTGTCCGAAACCCCAGAAAAAGCTTTATCGATTGGCTCTGCTACCTGCCTGTCTCGGTTCTCAAGAAGGAATTCCCACTTTGAGTACGCCTCTGGGAGTGCCGTGGCAACAACGTGATCGAGAATGGCCCTAATCTTTGATGCGTCCTCAAGCATTGCGAGGCCTTCTTGCCTCCTCCGACCTGTTATTCCTTCCATATGCAAGACCTGGACAGCCAACTCCCGCAATGCACCTTTGACCGCTTCAAAGGCGTTCAAATGGCAACTTGACCCGCAAACTACCTTCGGTGTCAAGTTTCGGTGGTTCACAGCAACTGCCATGATGGCGGGAATCCCCATATCAAAACTGATGTTTAAGAGACGCACTGTATAGCCTCTGCACTCTATGAATTGTACAAGTTTCCGGACGTCTTCTGGAGAATAGTCAGGCAAGTTTACTTCTGGAACACGCAACTTGCCGTACCACATGTTCAAAAGTCCATCTCGTTCCAGGACCTCAAAGATCCCGTGCAAGAGCGCCTCTTCGAAACAACCACCGAGTGCGCACCCACTCGAAGACTCGTTGACAAATCGCTTGGCGTCGCGCGTGGCCCCGTAATACGCGATTTGCTCCGGAACTAAAATCGGCCTCTGCTCACGAGTGGAATAAGCCCACACAAAGGAGTAGTTTTTGGAAGAATGATAGGGTTCAAGGTAAGAATGACCCTGATACATAACATCGCGATGCAGGCCAAAGTTTCTGGGATTCACAGCAAGATCCCGCAAGTAATCATAGGACCCGAAAACAACAGGACGACGATTGCTCGCCGTAATCGAACAGTTTCGTTCCACCGCCTCAAGGATAGCTGTGGAACGAGCCCCAGAGGTGGACATGGCAGACCCGTAGCCTATGTCCTGCCTAGACCGAAGCTGAATCGTAGCGCTGGATCGCACTTGCCCTTCCGAGAGTGTAATATCCTCTAGAACCGAAATAAATCCCACATCCGGGTCCACATAGAGATCCATCAAGTGGTCCGAATGAATATTTCTTACCCGTAAGGCTGCTTCGTTAACCACAGGTTGCGACAAGACATTAAACTTGGCTGTCTCTGGTGCGTCCAACGGCAGTGTGGAGCATCGTGGACACTCGTGACTCGGAACCAGTGTTGTCCACCGAATACCGTGAGCTCGGTGGTAAATTCCAACGCGCCCTACACTCCGAATGTTCCCATCCATTGCTTCCTTGACGCCGCCGTTATGTAAGCTGTCCTCATGCACTATGAGACTTGCTATTCCTTCCGTCTCTTCAAGTAACAGAGTGACTACGTCCTCCACTTCTTCACTCGAAACTGATAACGCTAGCTTCGCTGAACGTTGGTGCCCCACCTGACTGTTAAAAGCATGACGAAGACGTGTTCGCCGGACAGAGTTCTCCCATCTATACTGCATGCACGAGACACACCCCGTATGACCAGGTGCCTCGAAAGGACCCAAGAGCACCACGGGGCCTCTCCCTAATATCGGAAGAATGGGGACCTCGAGTTCTCGACAGGAGTCCAGGACCGATCTCTCAAATTCATCGTCTGGTTCGTCAGTTACCAAGACAACCAGCGTTGGATGAACTCTGCGCAATGTTTCAGACTTCGGGGCTTGTGTCCAAAATATATAGTCCCAAGGTGAATCGTCGCAATCGACATCGTTTGTCACACTTACTGTCTTGTGAATCTGGCCACTTAGGACAGAACCGTTCGTAATAAACACGATTCTTCGTGTCAACGATCCGATGGTCATTGTTGTCACGTAAGATCCCTCCGTCCAAAATGGCTCCCAAACATCACGTACTCACCAGCCAGTCGACGTCGTTGATCCGCACGAGCTGCCTGTCGAACCTGTGTAGCTGCACGACTCTCCGGTTGATGAAGTATAGCTACAGGAGCCTCCAGTGGAAGTGGTATAGCTACATGAGTCTCCTGTGGAATTTGTGTAACTACATGAGTCTCCCGTAGAACTCGTGTAACTGCATGAGTCTCCGGTTGACCAAGTGTAAGTGCATGACCCACCCGTTGACGTCGTATAACTACAGGAATCACCAGTCGATCCACATGAACCCGTGGGCCAGGTGAATCCACATGAACCTCCTGTTGAGCCACATCCAACATTGGAAATTCCCGTCTCAAAGAAGATTTCTCGATAAAATGACACCTTCGGTGTTCGGTATACCCGAGTTCCCATATCTACCCGTCCCCAATCTCTTTTTTGTTCTTAATATAGTAACATTAAATAACTTAACAAAGAACAACAGTGAACAAAAAGACTAAACAAAATCTATCTGGTCGATTTCCATTTTCGATCCGGGGATTTGCAACCGATACAAGTGTTCATAAATTCCACGACGTTCCAGCAAATTCTCGTGTGTGCCATGTTCTGCAATGCGCCCTTGGTCCAACACAAACACGTGGTCAGCGTTACGAACGGTAGTCAAGCGATGGGCAATAACAAACGTGGTTCGGTCTGTCATGAGACGATTCGTTGCTTCGTACACCAAGTGCTCCGATTCCGCATCGAGAGATGATGTCGCCTCGTCCAAAAGCAAAATCGGCGCATCTCGAAGGAAAGCCCGTGCAATAGCGATTCGTTGACGTTGTCCCCCAGATAGATGCAAAGCCGATTCCCCAACCACTGTGTCATATCCTTGTGGTAACGCACAAATGAAATCGTGCGCATTTGCGGCCATTGCTGCTCTTATAACCGCTCGATCCGAAGCTCCTACCATCCCGTATCGGATGTTGTCCCGTACTGTCCCTGTAAACAGAAATGTTTCTTGAGGAACATACGAGATGAGGGAGCGCAGTTGGTCGGGAACAAGCTGTTGAATGGATGTCCCATTGAATCGGATGTCCCCCTCGTCTACGTCATAAAAACCCAGCAATAATTTAAACACTGTACTCTTTCCTGCCCCATTGGCTCCGACGAGAGCTGCGGTTGAACCAGCTGGTACCGAAAAACTGATATCATGAAGAGCACGAATTCCTTGTGGGTACGTAAAAGATACGTGATCAATCTCCACCTCCATCTTGTTTGTCTGACTTGCTGACGTAAGCAGCGGGAGTGACGCGAGCGTCGCATGGTTGTCAGGGTTTCGTTTACAAGGTACCGACTTTGCTTGAGCCTCCATTTCAAAAGACTTCGCCGCTGCTTCGGTTGCCTCATCCATAATGGCCCAGATGCGAGTTGTCGCTGCCATGGCTGCCTGATATCCCCCCAGTTCCTTGGGGGCCCCCATCATCGGTCCAACGAGATACTGAATCAAGGTCATAAACGCAATGAGGTCCCCCATTGAGATGTGACCTGTTGCTACGTAGTAGGCGCCAACACTAAAGCTCAAAAGGAAGGACACAAAGTGCGATAAAGTACCGGCAGCCATCATGCCACCAGCCAGCCGTGAGTTTCGTTGGCCGAGTGAATAAATTTCGCGAGTTTCCCGTTGAAACTTGTCTTTGAATAAGGCTTCGAGTTTAAACGCACGAATGACGTGCAACCCAAGGAGAGATTGATATGTCAGACTTTGCAGGTCGGACACGGATTGGGCGATTTTGAGACTGTTTGCTCGAATCACGCGAGAGGTGATGAGCGAAAAAATGAGCACTGGTGGAATAATGGATATGGCCACTATGGTGAGCTCCGCATTCATCAACACCAGATAAACCAGGGTACCGATGGCCATAATCGTAAGCCGAAAGAAGTGCAACATATGCAAACCGACGGCTGCCCCAATCCGATGAATGTCGTATGTAATTCGAGTGACAACATCCCCTGATTGATAAGCTTCAAGCCGCCCGAGCCTTACCCGAAGGATGTGTGCATACAAGTCGTTCTGTACATCCCTTTCTACGGCTTGAATCACCGTATCCCGAATATAGGACTCCATAAATGTCAACAGCCCGGCCGAGGCCGCGAGGACAACGCCAATGGCAAACATCCATGGAATGGTCACCATGTTATGGTGAAGGGCTGCATTCGTAAAAGATTGCAAAAACCTTGCCAGGCAGAGTGAACTGGCGACATTAAGAAGCATTAGGACAACAAGCCACAGGTATCTCCATTTATGCTTCCATACATACGGAGCCAGGCGGCGCAATGGAATCCACATGTACTCCTTCGAGAAAAGCCTGAAAATATAATCGACGAACTCATGCTTAATCATTTCTCTCCACGAGCCCCATCACTTGCAACTCGTTGAGAAATTGAACCACGTCTGATTCCGCTTGTGCCCGCGATACGTCAAACTCAACCACCACTCGAGAGACGAGTGCATCTATGGTGCAAGGCATCTGCAGTCGCGACCATATGAACGCCGCTACGTCTTCCAGCTTGGTCATCGACATGTTCTCAGGGTCCATCACGAGCCATTCCTCGTCCACTGACACAGACTCAACTTGCGCTCCCCAGCGATACACACAGCTCAAGGACTATCCCTCCAGGACTTGAATTTAAGTTCACTGCTGCCCTGATTTGAGCTCACTGCTACACTGGGACACGGGCACAATGATCCAACACCTCTTCCCACCCCTTAAAGCGGCGCTCAATATCCTCCTCGACCAGTTCCTCTCCCCGTTGGACCTCAATGACCTGCAGTCCAGACAGTGCAAAGATAGCGTGCCACTGGTTCGGATAGATTTTGACAACATCCCCTGCAGAAACCTCTACCACGTTCGTCCCGAGCACAAGCTGTCCTCTCCCTTCAACCACCGTCCAGACCTCCGTGCGCTTACTGTGCCGCTGATAGGTGATATGGCGACCCGGAAGGATATCAATGCACTTGGTCAGAACTTCCGAACCGTCATCAAGCTTCTGGTAATCCAGTACGCGAGATGAGCCCCAACGGCGCTCTTCGCACATGGGGCGGCCGCCGAATCCTTTGATGGCCTCCTTAACGTTGGCAGCGTGTGACTTATCGGCTACGAGAATTCCATCCGGCGTAGAGACAACCATTACGTCCTCTAACCCCATGGCAACGAGCGGAATCCCCAGTTCATTGACGACATGTGTGTTCTTGCAGGACATAGCCGAACCACGCCCAACAAATGACTCGGTCATTTGTTCAGAGAGGGCTCCCCAAGAACCGAGATCGCTCCACATTCCCTGGTAGGAAATTGCCGCGATTCGCTTTGCATTCTCCACGATTTCGTAGTCAAAGCTCCGTTTGGGCAGATCATGAAAGGCAGATTGCAACTCGTGGAATGACGCGGGGTACCCAAGCCGCCGCAGTTCCCGTCGGAGGTACCCAACCGAAAAGGCAAACACACCACAGTTCCAGAGTGCCCCTTCCGCAATCAACTGCTCAGCCAAAGAACTCTTTGGTTTTTCCACAAACGCATTCACATCGTGCCAATACACTTTCCCATCCACCGATGGATTCCCTAGGGACGGTACAGTCCGGATGTAACCAAACTTACTAGTTGGCTCGGTTGGTGTCACACCCATGAGCACCAAATCTGCCTTTGCAGCAACAAGTGCTTTCGGCAGTTGCTGCAAAGTCGTAAAGAAACTTTGATCGACAAACGGATCGACCGGCATCACGACAATGACTTCATTGTCTGCACAAAATTCAACGTCACGAAGGTACATAGATGCGAGCGCAATCGCCGGGAACGTATCTCTTCGGTCCGGTTCTTCAATGATAGACACATTGCCCAACTGGTGCTCAATCATCTCGTGTTGAGCCCTCGAGGCACAGATATAGGCATTCTCTTTCAATCCTGCTTCGTCGAGTTGCGACCACACCCGCTGCAACATTGACACAGGACGACCGTCTGCGTCGCGCAACACCTTTAGAAACTGTTTCGAACGGCTGTCGTTAGACATTGGCCACAGCCGTTTTCCTGCGCCACCCGACAACAAGACAAGTTTCATCAGTCTGCCCCCTGGCTCACAGCAACTTGTTCCTGACCGATGAGCCGCATCATCAGTTCATTGACAGCGCCTCGAAGCTCTGGGACTTGGAGCGCAAGCTCAAGTGTTGCTTCAATAAAGCCAAACTTCTCACCGACATCGCATCGGCGTCCGATGAATTCCAGCGCCATAATCCCCTCAGCGCTGTTGAGTTCAACAAGGGCATCCGTAAGTTGAATCTCGCCCCCTGCTCCAATTTTTCCGTGTTCAAGAAACTCGAACACCTTCGGTGTCAACACGTAACGCCCGGTAATCGCGAGTGTAGACGGTGCCTTCTCTACAGCCGGTTTTTCCACAAGTCCTCGAACCCGAGAGAGGTGCGCATCGAGCGGGAACGGATCGACCACGCCATACCGATGAACCTGACTCCTCGGTACGTTTTGTACAGCAATCGTGGACATTCCGTATTGTTGGTACACATCCATCAATTGCTTCAGACAGGGTGTCTCACTTCGCACAATGTCATCGCCAAGAAGCACCGCAAAAGGCTCATCGCCGATGAACCTTCTGGCACACCAGACTGCGTGACCCAACCCCAGTGGCTCACGCTGACGAATGTAGTGGATATGAGCCATGCCAGCAATCTGTCGTGTCTCGTCAAGCAGATCGTACTTCTTTTTACTCAGCAGCAGTTCCTCCAGCTCCACGGAACGGTCAAAGTGGTCCTCAATGGCCCGCTTGCCCTTCCCCGTCACAATAATGAT
Organism: Paenalicyclobacillus ferrooxydans; assembly: GCF_001399675.1. Taxonomy (GTDB): domain Bacteria; phylum Bacillota; class Bacilli; order Alicyclobacillales; family Alicyclobacillaceae; genus Alicyclobacillus_B; species Alicyclobacillus_B ferrooxydans. The sequence continues at coordinate 43,000 of NZ_LJCO01000107.1, read as the reverse complement.
GTCTTCAATTCCGGAGGCCACGGCCTCTTCGACGATGTACTGAATCGTCGGCTTGTCCACGATAGGCAACATCTCTTTTGGCATTGCCTTTGTCGCCGGCAGAAATCTCGTACCTAAACCGGCTGCTGGAATGACTGCTTTTCGGACTTTTTTCATGAGCATGACCCAATTCCCCCTGAAGTTTGTTTGTTCTTTTTAACGAACAAAATGACATGGAGATAGCAATAAGACTATGATGACAGCTCTGAATGGAGCTGCCATCACAACAGGATTTCCGACAGCGCTGATTAGTCTTTGGGATTGGATGTGTGACAGAGTCCCAGGCCGTGGTCATGGTCATGACCGTGAATGTCGTCTCCCTGACCATTATCGTCACACCCGGAAACGTGCGTTTCAAACTGCAGGTTGGTGTGACTCAGAATGCATGGTGCGAGATAGGGTTTGCTTCTCATCAATATTCCTCCTCGTCGTGAGGTTTAACACCTGTCTCCTCCGCAAAACCTATGATAACAGTGCTGTTCTTTAAATGGAACAATGTTTTCTGAGTATTTCAGTTTCTAGATAGTGATACAACCAACTTACGCCTTTGCCCTTTGATGACCTGAATGCAGAGCGTTCGACTGCAGGTGATGTAAGCGAGAATACAACCCCCCCCCTCGACAAAAGGTCGTAATGGGATCCCATCTCTACAATCTCTCCTTCGTTCATAACCGCAATCACATCCGCATGTTGTATTGTCGACAAGCGGTGGGCGATGACCAGAGTCGTTCTCGACTGCATGAGCCGCGATAACGCATCTTGTACCAAGGACTCTGATTCGCTGTCAAGTGCACTCGTCGCCTCGTCAAGAAGAAGCAGTGGTGCGTCCTTTAGTAGTGCTCTAGCGATAGCGATCCGCTGTTTTTGCCCCCCTGACAGTTGAACGCCGTGTTCTCCGACCTGGGTTTCGTATCCTTGCGGGAGCGAGAGCACATAGTCATGAATGTTCGCCCGTTTCGCTGCACGGACCACGTCCAGGTCTGAAGCCACGAGGCTGCCAAGCAAGATATTTTCACGGACGGTTCCGCTAAACAGGTATGGCTCCTGTTGCACATAGGCGATAGAGTCGCGAATATCTGAAGCCTGCAACACCCCGTACGGCTGATGATTCATCAATATCTCTCCGGTCGCGGGATTGTAGAAACGCATAATCAACTGAAACAGTGTACTCTTCCCTGCCCCGCTTGGTCCCACAAGAGCAACGACTTTTCCAGCCGGCACCGACAAGGTTACTTGGCGAACAGCATCTCTGACGCCATTATAACTAAACGAAACGTTCCGAAGTTCAAGTGTGTACGCCAGACCAAGAGCACTTGGCTCCTTTTCCCTCAGTGGCCCTGAATCGCTCGAGAGAGTCGTCTCCGCAGGTTGTTGGAGAACCTCCCACAACCGTTCAGCTGCTGCCATGGAACGCTGCAGACCGCCAAACTGTTGCGCCATCCCCGTGAACGGCGAAATGAGGTGGTTCATCAAACTGATGAAAGCCAATAAGGAACCCGCCGTCATCACACCACTCGCGACATCATAGGCCCCCATTCCAATGCACCAGAGCAGTGCAGCAGCTCCAGCCACCTGTGCTCCAATGCGAAAACCACCGCCCAGCCGTGCAGCACTGGTTTGTAGAGCGAGCAGTTTTTCCATCTCTCCTTCGTATTTGTCGCTGAAGAATTTCTGTAATCCAAATGCACGAACCAGCGCGTGACCCGCTAAAATCTCGGTAACCAGTCCTGAAATTTTCCCCAACTGGTTTTGAACTTTCCGCCCATTAATACGGATGTATCTGCTGAAAATCGTCGCAGACACAAGCGCAATGGGTCCAAAGCATAGTAAAACCAATGACAGTTTTGCGTTCATACCAAACAGGTATACAAACGCGGCACCTGCAGTAAGTGGTAAGCGGATGATGTTGACGAGGTTCGTGCCAATGGCTCCTACGGCGACGTCTGTGTCATTATTGAGTCTGGACATCAGGTCCCCTGATTGATGACGATTGTAAAAGGATTGCGGCAGACAGGTTAAGTGCGTCCAAAGGGCCGTCTTGAGATCCTTTCTAACCTTGTTCATCGTGACCGTCCGAACGTATGTATTTAGAAAATTGACTGTCACGCTGACGAAATAAAACCCAATTCCAAATCCAACCATCCACCTGATGCCGGCTACATTGTGAGTGACCGCATCTTGTACAAGGTTTTTCAAGAACCATGCATACGCCAATGTCGTGGTCACGCTCAATACAAGAGTACAGAGCAAAAACAAATACGCTCCCCAGTACCGCTTTGCGTATGGCAAAAAGAACTTGTAATAGCGTACGCTGTCACGAAACGACGGTACGGCCTTCCCTGACCAGCGTGCGATGACTCTCGTAAACTGCATCGGACGACTACTCCCTGATTGAAAGAGTTATGACCTGGTTTTCAGCGTTTGCAATCGCGTCCTCCATATCTGCTGTTGGATGACAGTCCAACGAAAAGCACGCGAAACCAGCGGTATCCGCAACACCGCCCACGACCATAAACGTCGAATGTGGCTATCTAAATAAATCGCCTTTTGCCTACGCTGTACGACGACGAGTCTGGCCAGAACATTTCCGAAGGGAATCGGTGGATCAGGATAACGGTTTGTATCCCCCTTACAAAGGTACAAAACCTCCTGCTGTTCATGGATTATCTGGACTACCCTGTGACCCACAAGGTTGTCGTCAACACTGCGGTACAAAATGACGTCACCCTCGCTGAGTCCATTTGGTTCGACAGCCTTGAAAAGACACTTATCGCCAGCTTTAATGAACGGGTACATGCTGACCCCATGGGACGTAAGCTGGACACATCCAAACTGTTGCAGGCGCCTCTTAAGCAACCTTGTTACACCAAAATTAGTCGTCGCTGACAATGACATCGACCTGCTCTAATTGCGAAAGGAATGCCTCTACGTCCGTCTGTGCCTGAAGCCGATTTACGCCGAATTTCTCCGTGACAGTGTCAACAATCAGATTCACATCTTGGCCTTTCTGCAACAGAGACCAGATAAAGCCCCCTGTTTCGTTTAACTTCGTGACGGTGTTGTGTTCAGCGTGCAAAATCACCCATTGTCCTTCCATTTCTATTGCCTCGACATTCTCATTCCAACGATAGTACTGAGTCAAATTCATGAAATCGCCTCCCAAAAAGTATTGTTTTTCTGAAAATGAAGGTCATATATCGGAACTTTTTGAGCCAACTGCTCATACATCCTGAGAATTGCTTTCGTTTGGTCCTTGTCATAGGCCCAATAGAAGACCTTGTCCATCAACTGAATCACCCCGTGTGTGCCCCCAGTCCGTTCCCGACTGACGTGAGGTGACTGATGAATCAGATGCACCGCTGCCAGCGGAACTCCCTCGCGGATAAATTCTGGTTGAGTGTCACTGCGAAAGGGCGAATCGTACACGGTGACCTCGTCGCCCGTCACTTTCACGATAGTGGCTTCGTCAGAAAGCAAAGGCCTCGGATGAGAGAGCCTAGCAATGGTGGATTTTCCCGCTCCACTTCTCCCTGAAAATATGTAGGCGTTTCCGCCTTCAATCACACATGAGGAATGAATCAAAAGTCCCCACTTGTTGTGAACAATAAAGGCACTGTAAAGATTCATCAAAGCGTGTTTCAATGCGAACATGTCATATACATGCAACTCAGCGGTGCGATACGCCTTATCCACCTTGAGCTTATAGTCGACACGGTCAAAAACGACCCTATCGCCAGTTGCCGAAATTTGCACCTCAAAGCTCTCAAACGGCTTTCCGTACGCATCGTGAATTGTTACTGTCAGGTCGGGGCGTACATAGTCGCTGCCATGTCTGACATCCATATCAAACGTTTGCCTGAGCCAGTTTAGCACTTCTTCTGAGTTCGTCTTGAAATGCAGCAAGTGCTCCGCAATCTTACTTCCTGCTTCAAACATGTAACTCATTCTCCTCTGATGTTTTGTTACTTGGGTACACAGTTCTTGCTAAATGAATCAGACGTTGTCGATAGAACCGTCGATAAACATTTGTGGACGTTACCCCTGGGTCACTGCGTAAATGCCAGAGAGCCACTTCACGCATTGGCCACAACCATTCCTTCGCGACACGGAATCTCAACCCCCACGAATCGGGGGTCAATACACGAGCATTCAACACCGCTCTGTCCAACCATTTACTGTTCGAAATCCTGTAAGGCAGTGGCTTACACTGATGAAGGGACGGAAACTCATTGTATACGATATTCAGAACTGCCTTGACCCGTCTCAAGGTCTTATCTCGCTTGCCAACTTCCAGAAGACGGTCAAAATCGATTTCTGTTCCGCGGGTGTAGATGAGATGCGCCACGTCAAGAAGATACTTTAGGGACTCTAACTTATGATTCGCACCGTGTAAGCAAATCGAGTAAAACGTATCTTGAAGGGTTAATTCCTTAATGTACTCATACCCTTCGAATGAAGTGGCATTCTGCCAGAACCTATCCCACTCTGGTATAGCCGTATTCTCATGAACCAAGGACCAGTGTAGTTCTATATAAAGAACAACACCACCGGGATAAATCGGCTTTGTCATGACGCAATGAAAGTGTATCGGATTAAACTCATACGGCCCAGTGAACCCTAACAAACGTAAGCACTCGATGGCTCTCGTCAATGTATCCCGTGTCACGAGAATATCGATGTCAGAAGTCGGTCGGGACGTAAAACTACCAAAATAACGTTCTGCAAACACTACACCCTTTAGGGGTATAGCATAAATCCCGTTTTGCTCAAGCGCCGCAAACACTTGTTGCTGATAAAATCGTATATACAGATTTTGTCCTGCCGTTTTGCGGTACAAATGCTGTAGTGCTTCGACAAAGTCCTTCGGAATGCTGTCGATCTTTTGACTTTGTCTTAATATAGACAAAACCTGAGGTGCCACATGCTCCAGCTCAATCTCTGTCAGACATTGTCGATAAAACTCGTCAGAACCGAAACAGGTGGAATCTGCGTATATCCAGTCTATAAACTGTGTAAGCATACGTCGGCTTGTCACTTCACTCTCTACCCGTATTTGATCTACCCAGAAGCATAGATTTCTGATGGGTGCTTACTTCAAGGAGAGCAGTCATAAAGAATCATTCAATCACGTTCATTATAATGAACAACAAACCTCAAATCAACTCTCAAGCCGGCAAGGACACCGGCCCCGTATCAAGGATTTGTCTGTAGACGCGCTTGAGTCTGCTCATTGTCGATAAACTGCATCTGGTATAGTCGAGCGTACAATTCATTGTTACGAAGTAGTTCATGGTGTTGACCCTGCTCCACAACCCTTCCCTTGTCCAGTACAACAATCAAATCGGCATGATGGATGGTGGTCAGCCTGTGTGCGACTACAATCGTAGTTCGATTCTTCATCAAACGGTCCAAAGCCTGCTTGACAGCATATTCAGTCTCCATGTCTAAGGCTGATGTGGCTTCATCCAGTAGCAAAATTGGTGCATCCTTTAGGATGGCACGAGCGATAGCAATCCGTTGCTTCTGTCCCCCAGAAAGTCGCATCCCTCGTTCGCCAATTTCAGTATCATATCCTTCAGGCAACGACAAAATAAAATCGTGCATATTTGCATCCTTTGCAGCCCTAACCATTGCCAACTCGGAAGCATTTGGGTTGCCATACAACAAATTCTGTCTAACCGTACCGCTGAACAGGTATGTATCCTGCTGAACATAGGTGAGGAATGACCGCAATTCCGTTGGGTTCAAAAGCTCAGTTGGTCTCTCATCAAAGTAGATTCGACCAGAAGTGGGTCGGTAGAAGCCTAGTAACAGGTTCAACAATGTGCTCTTTCCGGCACCGCTTGGGCCAACAAGGGCCACCACCTTACCAGCAGGCACAGATAAATTTAGGCTATGGATGACATTGGTCTCTCCATCATAAGAGAACGACACATTCGCCAATGTCACAGAATGGTTCAAACTGATAGGGAGGGCTTGAGATAACTCTGGCGCATCTGAGTGGGTATCCCATTCCACAGGCTCTTCGAAAAGTTTCCAGACCCGTTCTCCCGCGGCGAGTGAACGTTGGAAATTTCCAAACTGAGTGCCCATTTCCGTGAAAGGAGCCATCAGTTGATACATTAATGTAACAAAGGCGAGCAAGGAACCAATGGACATGCTCCCCTGTGCGACGTAGTATCCCCCCAATCCCATGCAAATTAAAAAGGCAGCAGTCGCCCCCAATTGCGAGATAATCTGAAACCGGCCGCGCAGTTTGACCTCCCTTTGCTCTAGTCTCAACAGGTCATGTAAGTCATGAATGAACTTTTGCCGGAACATACCTTGCAAACCAAACGTACGAACAACGATGTGACCCGCAAAAGATTCGTTCAAAAACCCATGCATCTTCCCGTAATAATCTTGAATTTGTTTGCTGTTTCTCCGCAACAATTTGGATAGGATTAGACCAGCGCACAGCGCAATCGGACCAAACGACAGGCATATCATTGCGAATTTTGGATTTAATTTCAGCAAATAAAAAAACGCCGCCCCAGCCGTTAAAGGAAGACGGAACAAATTGAGAAGTTGCCCTCCGATGGATCCTACCGCGGTCTTAACGTCATTGGTCACACGTGACACCAAGTCGCCCGAGTGGTATTGGGAAAACACAGAAACCGGTAATTGCAAAGTCCTCTGATACAAAGCTTGCATCACATCACGGGATGTCTTGTTCGTAGTCATGAAGCTGAAATAGTTGTTCCAATACGTAGCCACGCTACTCAGGACCGAGACAATAAGACTGGCCACAATGAGCCACTCAAGCTTGCTCAACTCATGTTGAACAGCAGCCTCCGTGACACCCTTGAGAAACCATGCATTGAACAGTGTTATTGCAGTTTGTAAGAATATGAAGATGACCTGGTAGGCATATGCTCTCCAGTAACGAATCGCATAAGGGCGGAGCATGTGAAAATGCGTTCGGGTATATTTTAACCCGTCCCATTTTTTCGATAAGACAAGTAGCAATTGTCCGACACCTTGCATAGAACCACCTCTTTACATCAATACAGTTAGCACTCTCACTTCGAGCAAACACACACTGCAAACAGGTAATATTGTTCATTATATAGAACAACGCATTTCTTATCAATGACCACGACTCACGAGGATGTATTCAGGAGCAATTACAGCACTATTTGTCTATCTACATCAAAACCCTCAAACGACCTTCCATATTCATCCGCTATCAGTACGAATCGATTTGAACCGCCGCCCCTTCGTCTCTCCACGTCACTATAGTTGTTCTGTACAAAGGCAGTTTCCAGCCACATATGTAGCCGCAGCCGTTCAGTTGTAACCTGAAAACAACCTGTTCACCAATTTCAGGCGACTCGTATTTTAGATTTCACAAACTGACACGGAGCACAAAAAAACCTTCCTCGAACACTGGAAGGCATCTCATTTGTCGGGTGTCGACTAGAAATTAAGCATATTTAGCACTCTCCTCACGTATGGAAATTGGCAAACGCCGCCACCATAGTGAATTGCTCCATCCCTTCTGAACCTGTTACAATATATGGACCGCTCCGTAACCAGGCATGTGCGATTAATTTTCTTTGCTCATCTCTTCCAGTCCCCAAATAAAGCGTTGACTCAATTCCACGTCTCTTTAGCATTTGTCTTGCTGCAAGCGCTTTAACTAAACATTCACTTTCCCAGAATGTGTACTTACTCGCCAGATAGACCACATGTGAGATTTCTCTGAGAAGTTTATGATGTTCTTCCACCGGTTCATAAGAGGTTTCTCTCATTCTGTTTCCCAACTTAGGTGCTAATTTTGAAAATGGTACAGATTTGAGGATTCTCCCCCAAGCCAACAACACGAAGGCTTCAAAAAGCATGAATTTGGTTTCATTACTAGATCTGAAAAATCGCATTAATTTCCTCACGTTATTCCAAACCTTCCCATACCGTTCTAATCTTCAATGACTACAAGTTCTTCTTTAAGTAGATTAGAAATGAACGTAAGCACATGTTCCTTGCAAACACTGACCTCAACCTCATACTCGTTTAATAAATGGGTGATAATAGCGTCTATTTGGACTGGTTCCTTCATGGAATCCCAAATTTCCCCACCGATACTTCCTAAATTATAGTATTTTCCTTGCTCAATACTTAACATGACCTTGTCTCCATCCATATCCGTCACGATATTACCTGGTTTTTGCGCAACCTTACTATTTAACGGCAGCGAGTTTACTAACATCGACGTTTCCTCCCTCAATCGTTTTTAAAATGATTCCCACCAATTCATGTGCTGTGAAAACATCAGACGGACGCTTCAAATTATAAATTTTGGTTGAATTCGCAATTTTACTAATCTGATTAAAATGCCATTCCATAAGGCCTAATTGGGGAATAATAAAATTTCGGTAAGTATTAGTACTTAACGTTCTTAATTTGTTAATTCCTTTCATTTCTCTAACCTCAATATCTCCACCCTCGATGATTTCTAACTCAAAAATCCCCGCTAAGGGTACCGTTTGATTGTGAAACTTGGATGGAATCGGAACGGCATACTTATTGTTCCGTTTGAATAGAGGTGAATAATTTGATGAAGCTAAACCGAATTGATTTAGGCTCTCCTCCCATAATTTTTGTTGCGGGTAAGAAGGCACAACAAAAGGTACATTTTCTTGGGGAAACGTCACAGCTACCACATCATCCGTCAGCAAATGATATCCTTGGTTCAAGAAAGCTGATGCCAGAGTTGACTTTCCTGCCCCGGAATCACCCACAAATGCATATGCTTTTCCATTGATGAGGACCGTGCTCCCATGTACCGGTAGTATCTTTCTTTGTATTAATATGGCACTCATACATGTTCCGAGTATAAATAGTCGGATGAGATCTTCGTCTGCTTCTTCCATAGGTGAAACAGTGATTACTTTCCCTTCTTCAATAGCAAACCTAACCATATCGTAAAATTGAAAAGCCACTACATTTCCCTGAACAATTAACTTAATTGGATCTCGGTTAGCTGGAAAATGCAGCTCGGTCAAATTCCCCATTTGTATCCGAATATCTGGGGACTCCATGTTCCCACGAATAGATTCTAACTCCGAAAAGTAAATTTCACTTGAAACCGTTAACCCAAAGGCTTTATAGAACATTTCTCTTTCGAAACTCAATGTTTTCCACCCCTGGAAACACTTAATAGAGATAAAGCCCTTATACCTAAACTTTCGTATAAGGGCTTAAATCCCGGATAATCTACTCGCTTCATTTGTATGAAATTCAAGTAGACTATCCTATAGAACTTAACTAATAACCCTCTCTGACGGAATGTAAGTATCTGCCGGATAGACTTGATCAGTCACTTTGGTCCCGGTCAGGGATGTCATTGTCATGTTTACATCCAATACTTCTATTTCCGGTTTTTTCCAATTCTTTTTCATGGTTTCACCCCCCTTCATTCAAGCTGATTTTTTTAAATACCGATACAAAACAACACTTCGCATTAACAAAACATAATGAATATTGAAGGCATTATTGCACTGAGGCCCTATTTCAGCCGTTGATAAAGCTTCCTTTATTACTTGGCCGTCTACATATTCTAATATTCGCTCATCCTTAATGAGCTCTCTTACTTCACTAAGAAATGCTTCCCAATATGGAGCCATCCGGTGAACCCAATCGGCACCTTGTATTCCTCGGTAACTTTGATTCAATCTAACTCCATCTGGTAGATATTTTTCCGTAGCCCTTCTTAGCAAAGCACGATCCAATCCCTTCTGAACATATTGCTCTTCTGGGACTGATAAGCAAAAACGTAGTACCCTTAAATCATTTGATGGATCTCGAAACTGCAAACCGTAAACCAATGATAATTTTGCTGTAAATTTGTTCGTCGTGTCCCAATGAAAAACATCTTGAAAATGTCTCCTTCTTTGCTCATAAACATTCGTTGAAGATAACCAGCCTGTTTCGTCTATTCCATAATCACTAAGTTTGTGATAAACATTACTTCTCCTTGCAAACTCATGGTTAATCAACTGCGGCTCTGTTTCAGTTGGCTCATCCGAGGAAAACAGTCGGTCTAAAATAGGGAATGCTGTTCTTGTAATCAAAGACATTGTTCTGCGTCTTGATCCCCCGGCCTTTTGACTATACTGATTTAATTCTGAGATAAGCCGAAACCACTTCATTTTTCTTAAAAGCAGGGAATAGTAGTCTAACGCCGGCCCCCAGGATATGCCTACATTACCTCTTGCGCCAGACAATACTATACCAACATTTTCCTCTTTAGCCTTCTCAAATATCCCTTTCACCCAAAATGCAGCCTGAAAAAATTTGTATGGCGTCTCTATTATTCCAATCACATCGTCAATCTCAGTGAAGGGGTTCTTTCCTTCTAAATCCAGATAATGAGGAGCAACTCCACCGACATGCTGCACTGTCTTGTGAATAAACGGCCTCTCATCAGCCAATAAGTATTTAGACGTGAAATCAACAAAATCATTGGGGGGAATATAACTAAATGTATGTAATTGCTTTTCTCCCTTTAGAGCTTTTACCGCAAAACTTACAATAGAACCAGAATCTAATCCACCACTTAATTGAGATCCCACTCCGCGAAAAGTGCGCAAACGTGACGTGATGGCTTTTTGAAAAACATCCCGAAAAGCCTCAACATACTCGTCGTCTGATTTAAGCTTTAATCGTTTACCCGGAGTTAAAGTGCAATATTGATTAAACCTAATCCTACCCTCTCTGACCGAAAAACTATGGGAAGGAGGAATTTGCTTGATTGATGCATATGGTGTTATATAGCAATCTACAGCATCAACAGGCACTGATATAGCCAGATATTGCGCTAGCCACTGTTCATGTAATCTCTTATCTGAACCTGGTAGTCCTATCAATGGTTCCATCGTCGAGCAAAAGGCAAACTGGCTTGAAGATATCGTATAATAAAGTGTTCTCGTGCCCGAAAAATCCCTCGCCCCAAAAAACTTCCTTTCTCTTTCATCCCAAATCATGAAAGCGAAGTCACCAATGAGATGCCTTGGGCAGTCTTCTCCCCACTTGTAATATGCGAGGAGTATAAGCAGGCTATCAGGAATGATTTTTTGATCTTCACGCCCGACTTGAAGAGCTTCGAAGAGTTCCTCACGGTTATCTATGATAGAATCAGCCGTAATGGCACATTTCCGTTCAGAGTCATAAAACGGAAGTTGTTCCCCGATGGATTCTGGTGTGATCCATTGAGCGTGGCAGCCCAAGAACACAGGACCTTTTTGCCAGACCCGAATATCGTCCGCCGGGAATCTTTCCAAGGCTTTCATCATGCCGTTTCGTTGTTCAATTGAAACAGACTCTTCATCATTTAAGTTATAAAGACCAGCGATGGCGCTCATTGTGGATCACCTCCCCATAGAACGAGTATAACACATTCATTCTGTATTGAGAACAATAATTTGTATTAAAACGAACAATTTTAATCCGTTATTATTTGCGTATTCTCTTCAGACTGCGGCCGTACAATGGTGAATACAGACCATTTGCGGCTGAGCGAGCTTCTTTAAGAGAAGGGCACTGTCGAAGAAAGTCGAAGTTCTAATGTGCCCTAAGCGCGCAGCTGATTTTACATCCCCCGACCCGTTTTATACATGGCTGTGCCTGTACAAATTTTGCACAAATTACGGGGAACCGGACCATGTTCGACCTGTCTTGAACTGTTCTTTCGTCATCCTCATATCTACGTTTTGAGCCCCTCTCACCCTGCGCTTAAGACAGTACTTCAGGGCATCAAATTGACCCAGTTGCGTCGGTGCAAACTCAGCCAGCACGCCATCTTCTCTTCGCAGAACCGCTACGAGGTAGCGAAGTAATCCTGGGGATCCCTTTTGACCTACGAATAAACTAAACCATAGGCGGACTACCAATTTATGCAAAGGTAGCAGAGCGATTTCAGTAACGCTAACGTTGAATGAGGCGTTACGAATGGCTTGTGGGACGACCATGTCTCTTTGGTCGATGTCAAAACGAGGTGCGGGGTAGTGCTCCACACAGATAGATGGGTCATAGATGAGCTTGTAGCCCAACTTTCGAATTCGAAAACAGACGAAGACTTCGTTATGAACTTCAGCCCCGGTACCGCGGAAGAAATCCGGCAATGATACGAGATGCGTTCTAAATGAGGCGTTCGCCCCTTTCAATACATCGACCTCTTGTACCCCGTTACACCCTAAATGGTGATTTCCGAGCAGTCTACCGTACCAGGTCAAGGTCCCGACCTTACGGCAGGTGGGCTCTGTGAATACACCACCAATGAGATCTCTTCCCCCAACACCTCCAACTAACGGATCACGATAATAAGACAACAGTCGAGCCATCCAGTCGGGTGTAGGGATGGTGTCATCGTCCGTGAAGACGACGATCTCGCTTTTCACGGCCGCAAGTCCGACACGCAGAGCAGCTATCTGCCCCGGCTCAGACACCAACTCTAGCCGAGATACCACACTCGTTTCTGTTCTCCATGTATGTACTCTTTGAATAGATTCAGCGTCCGTAGCCCGGCAAACAACGATAACTGTGTCTGGTAGCCTCTGTTGGGCATCAATGGCCTTCAAGCACCGTATTAGCATGTCAGGTCGTTGATATGACGGGATAACTACCGACACCCTCATGACTCAGCCCTCCGTACTACTGTTGGCCATCTCTGAATTTGATAAGCATGGTCGTGGAAAACTCGTCTTCGACTCACCTACCAGCATCTCAAAGCACCCTCACTTATTATATGGCCACGTCACTTGGCACTAATTCCTCATAAAGAACGGAGCCATGATGCTCTTTCCACGTAACTCTGTCGTTCCAGAAGAAGTTGTTCAGCATGCAATGAATGACGCAACGATGGATGATGCAAGAGGATGCATATCAAACCAATGCAACAGCACGCTTAACGCTAAGAGGTTCACGCAGACGCCAAGAGCCCCGACCGAGCAGAACAAGTAAAAGCGTCTCTTTTCAGAACTGCTTTTCACGAGTCGATCAATATGCCGCAAGTAGCTAAAATGCTCGCGAAGGTGGAACAAAACTATACGAGAGCTCATTTACGGTCGCATAACAACCTTCAACGAAAATCTCCATCATACTCTTCCATCCGATGGGGTCGAGCGTACGACCTCAACAAAGGATCGACGGAAAGCAAAGTATCCCCCAGTACAGTCTGACATATTGCGCAGACACTTAATAGAGATCTGTCCTATGACTCTGGCCGTGCAAGAGATAAATTGTCGGATCTTGTTGTAGGTACCACAATACCCAAGTTCATAGTACCATCCCCCAAAGCATGTCTTTGTGAGAACCTCAAAAGCGCCTTAGATCAAACAAAATTTTAGGGAAGCAACTGAGACTTGTGTTCTATGTCCTCGATGCAAGGTGTGTGGTCGGCGAACACATGGTTTCAGAACGTGGCGGCGCTTCTTCCCTGAATACTTGCAATAGCTCCATTTACAGCAGCTGCGCGTTTAGCCCAGTTCTCCTTACTCAAGAAATCTCCTTGCTGTTCCGCTAACAGAGGATGTTCCAATGCCGTACTTACGCAGTCCAGAAATTCTGTACCTTTATCTGCGTAGAAAATAAATGGATACCGCCGCGAGTATTCCTTCACCTCAGGGTTTGCAATACCAACGACATTACAACCAGCGGCAACATATTCGAAAATTTTCAAGGGACCAGCATATCGATTGAATTCACTTTCTGGATAAGCAATCAGCCCCACTTGCCAGTTACACATGACGTTCCGAAGTTGTTTTACAGGCGCAGGACCTAGCACACGAATGTTGCCCCTAGTAGAACGCGTGGAGTGGGTCACGACTTCAATTGTGAAAGAACTGTTCCATTGAGACACGCTGTCAAGAAGGTCCCAATTCACGCGTGACTCCGAATAAGACACAACCCCTAAAATTGGACCACGTTGTTGCGTGGAAGGAGCAAACATCGTTTCTGGATCAACAGCATTTGGAAGATACATACAATCCCTAGAGATACTACGCAAACGATTATAATTTGCATTCGATGCACAAAGCACAAGGTCAGCATTCTCAACTACGTGCTGTTCGGTCAGGTAGAGAGAATCATACCTCTGTGGCTCAAGAGCTGGAAAATGGTCAAAAGCGTCGTAAACTTTTAATGCCTTTGGAAAATTGGACCATATCCAATGAGAGTCCGGATGCATAATCCACACCAGGTCTATCGTGTCAGTCCACTTACGCAAAGCCGCGACCTGCGCACGACGCGTATGAGACTCGGAAGCAAATCTTGAAGGGACAAGTATATTCGGAACGATCATTTTCTGTGAGTTATGGTGTCGCAAATTTTTAATCCAAAACGATGGTTGATCAAGTCTATACACTTGGTGTCCGTGGCTAGATAGATGGGCGAATAACTTTAATCGAACCCAGTCATCATCCACGTGGTAGCCAGTTACTACCAAGATATTCACGAAGCCTCCCTCCCACTCAATGCACTTCGTAAACTCGCTTTAAACGACTTCTGGCCAGTAAGACATGCTCGCGAAAGAGAGTCCGTGAACTGACTACGAGGAAGCAGCAGAAGCAGGCCAAACCAAAATAGAAACCACAGCACTGAGCGGATATCGAATTTGACCTTTGTTTTTCGTGATGCCCTTATACCCCGTACAAATAGTTGGACCGGAGTCACATTCGTAATTGCAGGACAGGGAGACTTAATGGCACTAAGCAAAAACAGTAGGCGTACAGAATCAGGCCAAGGATCAACCAAGCGGTGCCGATACTTTGGTTTCACGTTTTTGTTGGCCCAAGCTTCTACAACGTGTGCACGAGACATCACGTTTAGCGCTAGTTGTTCCTGCTCCTCAATGGAAACAATCCTGTTAAAATTTGAGTGGTTCTCATTGTGAACGCGGTAAAAGCCTCCTACTGAATGGACTGCATTGATGGGTCCGGTATAAGGAGCGAGAACATTCAACCAAACATCTGCTGCAATCCGAAACGGAACTTCTGGAATAGGCATGATTTTCCGTAAGGACTTCCTGGTGTACGCATTTCCAGATGTAGGTGGCCAAGTCCTCTCTTGAGACACAGACATTCTAGTGACATTCCCCGAGGGCAATGTCGTTTGTGGCACTAACTGAATCGGCTCAAATTCAGTACCGTCTTCGTGTATCGTGGACAGGGGGAAATGTACTTTTGAGTAATCGTGATGAAGCATCACTTCAACGACGCGCGACACAATATCTGAAGCAAGTCTGTCGTCAGCATCTAAGAAGAATACAATGTCACCTGTTGATTGTTCATATCCTGCATTCATAGCTCCTCCCTGCCCTAAATTTTTATCAAGCGCAACGAGTTTGATGCTAGACCCGTACCGCCTAAGTACCTCCAACGAGTCATCCGTCGATTTGTCATCCACAACGATAACCTCTACCAAGGCATAGGTCTGGTGTAATGCACTATCAACTGCATCTCGAACGTACTTCGCATAGTTAAAATTGTTAATGATGATGGAGACGGACGGTGGCGTTCCCATGCTGCGTCTCACCTCTCTCATTAAGCAACGTATGAACGTACTGGTAGAACTCGTTGACGTACCTGCGCCCGCTACTTACAACGGTGCTGTCTTGATGGACTCGCCAAGGTGCCCCAAGGATTTCGAGCACAGAAGAAACAAACTTCTCTGAAGATTCAGGAGAGACCAGCTTTCCATGTTGGTCGCTCACCAACCATTCTCTAACTCCACCCACGTCGTAGGCTACCACCGGGGTACCAAGCGCAATGGCTTCTGCGCCTGACAGCCCGTAAGTTTCTGGTAAGTGACTGGGCATTACGCAAACTGTTGCAAGTTCAAGCTGTTCTTTCAGTTCGATATCCTGAAGAAACCCCAAGTACACGAGTTTGTGCTTCAGGTTGCGTTTTTGTGCGAACTGTTGCAGTTCGTCCACTTGACCACCAACCCCAGCCACATGCAGCTTTACGTTTTCAGGCAATTGGGCAAGAATCTGTTGAAGTTCACTTAAGCCCTTAACCCCCTCAATTCTTCCGGAGTACAGCACGAATTTTTCTTTCGATACATTCTTCGCAGTCCCCATACCTAAAAAACGATTTGGAGGATAACTTAGCACTAGCCTATCCTTTGGGTATCCTGACTGTATGTAGAGGAAGCGAACATACTCTGAATTCGCGACAATCCTATCAAGCCTGCTGTCCCAGTATCTAGCTGCATAGTTTGTCATCAAACTCCGCAAGAAACCGAGGAAAGAGTACTGCTTCCGCCCACCATCGAAGTGACATCCGCGCGCCTTTCTATGTACAACGCAGTGAAGCCCAAATGCCTCATTACAGACGCTACTTACGCCAAAACGATACTTTTGATTATTTGGGCATACACAGCTTGCTACGTGTAAGTATCTGATGGCAGGAATACCGTATCTCCGCGCAAATCGGATAAGACCATAATTAAACATGAGCCCATAAACAAGCACGTCAAATTTATTTGCATCTAAAATGGTTTGAATCCCTTTCTGCAATGTTTTAGCAACAAAGGGAAATGGATTATCAGCGAAGGCCTGAGGGATTACAACATGGGTGTAGCCAGGTGTGGGCCTTGATGCAATCAACGTCACCTTGTGACCATCCTTCATGAGTTCATTTACAAGAACGCGAAAAGCCTGCTCAGTACCTCCTGTCCCTACGAGATCAGCAAACATAAGAATATTCACACAGTCCCCCCCTTTTTTTGGCGCAAGCTAGATTAAGAACACTAAGAACGTATTACTCCGAGAACCTCATAGGTAGCCCTACACGGACTTTTAGGATAGACTCACACACGTGTTCGATGCCAGCGTAATGTTCATTATAAAGAACAGCAAAGCAAGGGTCAACTCCAACAGTGTTCATCCAGAGTTGAGTAATGGCGACCCAAAAATTCAATCTTGAAACTAGCCCTCATCCCAAGTTTCTCCTCACCAAGACCTTGCTATTTTTGCGAAGGTGACTGAAGACAGCAGCCATGTCGACGACTCTCGGAATCATATCCAGGACTGAAATACGATGCACAGTTACGTGGTACCAGACATATCGTACACAGAGATCTGTGATTCGACCAACTACGGCAGCAAGAGCCGCCCCGACCAAACCCCAAGTATGAACAGTCAGCGCCATAAACAAAAGGGTGGTTCCTACGCCTATGGCACTCCCCACGGTATTATGCAGTGTACGGCCGGTACTGCTTAAGGCGTTAGCCAACAACACAATAAGCCCGCCGAAAATTGCATTAGGCAATAGAAGAATCGCAGGAACGATTGCAGGTGAATAGTTATGGCCAAAGAGAAGTGGGATCAAATACGGTTCAGCAAGCCCTAGGAGTAGTGCAAATCCAGTGACCACCATTGTACTCTTTCGCATGTAGTTACATACGCGCATGTGCAGAGCCTCTGCATCATCGCCTATCATCTGTGGAAAAGTCGTCATTGCGATTGAATTTGGCACCGTCCAAAGCACTCCGGTTGCGCTGTTGGCTGTTTGAAAATATGCAAGTGCAGACGGTGACAAGGCCGAGAATAAAATCATCTGATTTGCGTTGCCACTGAAGTTTAGGATCAGGGAACCTCCGTACCCTTTCAGGCTATACCAAACTCCAGTTTTCAGTATTCTCCCAGAAATGCGCCCAGGTTTTGCTATGTACAACCTCAAAGGCCAAAGAAAAGGCAACGCGCTGGCTACCGACACGACAGCTCCCGTATATAAACAGGCTACAATACTGAGTGCATGCACCGCGAAAAGTACTACCCAAGTCGCCGTGAGCGTTGCGGGTACAGCCACTCGAACGAAATTTGCTAAGGAGAACCTTTGTTCAGCATTCAATATGCCATTGAAGACCGCGGCTATGGGACCTAAACACGACGAAATATAATAAATATGAGCTGCAATTGTTTGTCCATGCGTATAGTGCCCCTTTAATACGTGCATAGACAATAGCTCCACAGCAGTGAGTGCGATAACCCCAGTAAATATAGCCCACAGCATCATGGTCGAAAAAACATCCCTACGCCTTACCTGCTCAGATGACGCCCAGAGGTACACGGTTGCGTCGTATATACCGATATCGCATAACCCTAGTATAAAGTTACTCCACATCATCACCTCTACGTAAAGTCCTCTGTCCTGAGCTGTGAGCCCCCTAGATAGTGCAATTGCAGACACCACGTTTATGCCAAGAACCATAAACATGCTCAAAAACGTCTGCATAGTCTGGAGCAAAAATGATACTTTACCTTTCTCACCAGTGCGGTTTAAGCTAAATTTTAAAGCACCCAACAGGTGTATCCTCCCTGTGACCATACTTCCTTGTGCTTGGGAGTACGGCGAATTACGAAACCAGTGCGGGAACTGTTCCGTTTGAAGTATCGTTGCCCGTCAAGTAATTTAGACTCGGATATCATCACGCTTCTAACAAACCTTTCTTATTAAGACCTACACCATATGCCTCCGGACAAATTACAAGGATATATTTATATGCGTAGGCCTGGTACGTCCTGCACAGAGAAGTGCGAAGAGACGGCCTTCAGTAACTTAGAACGGATAGCCTCATCTGAATAATCCTTCTTAAAAAGCTCCCTTGCTCCCTGCTCTAACCTTTGTCTAAGTGATTCATCGGTCAGCACCGCTTCTATGGCTTCTGCCAAGGCATTTGAATCACTTCCAGGCACCAAGAGGACGTTCTCTGCTTGTTTGAACTCTGGATCTGTTTCTTTTCCGTCCACCGAAATAAATGGTCTCCCGCTACGCAGATACGCTGCAATGACACCCCTCCTACCTGAGGGACCAGATTCATTTGCATGGAGATTCAGGATGCTTCCGGATAAGATGTCACTCAGCTTATCGTCTTCTGCAAATCCATAGGTCACCAACCGGGATTCGTACCCATGACTCGCGCACATAGACCGAAGCGCTTGCACTGTTGGGGAAGAAACGTCAAATGCACCAACCAGGACAAGACGTATAGAGACAAATCGTAGCGCGACGCGACAGAACGCTTCGACTAAGGTTTCTAGTTGCTGCCCGTCGCTTAAAGTTCCATACCAGGTAATGTACGGCCAAGGATAAACTGTGCTGCGTTCGTTGTCAGGTTTACGAGCACTCACGTTTCCAGCAGGCACACGAAAAACTTTTGCCCCCCACAGTCTCGCCAAAATCCTCCTCCGATGCTCGTTGGTTACGATCAACGCACTGCTTCCGCACCCGATTATTGCAAGTTGCATTCGGTGTATGACACTTAACAACAACTTCTTTGGAGATAGACTCCAGTCGTAGTACAGTTCATGTATATATGTACTTACCGGAACAGCAAACTTCAGACGAATCCGTAACGGTAGTGTGCACGCCAAGACAGCTATTCCCGCACGCCCCCACATATGCGGTACATACTGAAAGATAACAACATCAGGACGAGTTTCCTCGATAACTTTGTCGACAACACTCACAAACTTTCTCATGTTGGTAAAGCAGCAGTAATCGACCTCGGTTCTGTCACATCCGGGTGCACTCTGTTTAACTGGTTGTTCGGTTTTCTCACAGACCACGGTGATTGAATCAAAGTCCTTGCTGAGGCACTTGACCAACAATGCGCTATGGTCCGCTAATCCGTTATTAGTTGGCGGAAAAAATCGAGTCACGATCATTAATTTAGGCATCGCCGCCCATCCTTACATATAAGTATTCGGCATACATACCGACACAACACTCCGTCCTCAATGGTTAACCATGCGTTTTCTTGGCAGGGGTTGAGGTAATTATCCCTCCAACTGATGCAACTGTAAGGGTGACACAGTTTCAGAGTCAGTACTGTTTGAGCTTACACCGCAGGACGTTAGATACTCCATCAAACGTGACGCAATTACTTCGCCACAGTACAGACGTTCACATTCCTGTCTGGCGATGGTTCGAATATCAACGCGCTTGCGTTCATCTTGCAGGTCATTGACCAAGATACGGACCGCGTGTTCAAATTCTTCCATTTGACCATCGTGAAACCTTCTGCATGCGAGCTCATGGACCCCTTCTCCCGCTCCAACCTTATCGCTGACAACTACAGGAATGCCGGAAGCAAGAGCCTCAGCCACTGTGAGCCCAAATGGTTCGTAATGGCTGGGTTGGACCAATATGTCTGACTGGCGGTAGATTCCACGCATACCACCATCCTTTAGACCAATCTCACCCACATACTTAGCTATCCGTAGATTGAGATTCTGTAGCAGTCCTTTATAGTCAGACCACTGTGACTTTTCTCCCACGACCTTGATTTCCACATCATCCTTTAGGTCATCTAGTCGGTGAGACAACTCTACTACCATCTCTACCCCCTTGCGGACCGCAATTCTAGATACAAACAGAATTACCAGACGCCTTCTGACGTGAGGGGGACTTTCAGGAGAATAGTAATCGAGATCAATGGGGTTTGGCAGAATTTTTAGCTTCCTCGATGGCACTCTGTAATCTTCCATGACGTCCTGGGCAAAGTTCTGACTTAAGCCAAGAATGAGGTCAGGGTAGCGAATATGGCGTTTTTGAATCACGGAACGAACAGTTAACATGATTCGCGCTCCAAACCGCATTACGAACGATTCAGATGCCTTGGATAAATGGTCTTCCGCCTTATGCCAACGCAGCTCTCCTTGAGCATGGACAGAAGGATGAAGCACAATCGGCGGGAGTTTGCTTCGGAACCTTTTTAACGCTGAAAACTCGATGTGTGAAAATTGGTAGACCACATCATAGGAACGAGTCTGGTGTAACCTTAGAAGTTGGAATGCTAGGCGATTTTCAGCCCTCAGGTTCGCAATTTGTCCTGTGATAAAGCTCAGCAGCCGGTTTCGGCTATACCACTTTCCCCACTGCCACGATGAAGGACCGCAAATGAAGCGTATATGTTCTAGGCTTCCTAAGTGCTCAGGTATGGAGTTGGGATGCCCTGGAACAAAGCAGTCGACCTCAATCCCAAGCCTGTCTAACTCTTTCAGCAACTGGCTTGAGACACCGCCAGCGCCTCCTCCATTACTGGGCATGGGGCCAATCCATGCAATCCGCACCGGTAACGCCTCCTTGATTTCGTCCATGTTTACATCCCTAACTCCTACAGGGCATCCTGTAGCCACAAATCAATGTCTGCCGCCATCTTGTTTGGCGAGAACCTAGAGGCGGCCACGGCAGCATTCACAGATTGAGCTTTCGCAATTACGCCTGTATCGAGCAAGTTTTTCATCGCTTCCGCCATCTGTTCGGGTGTGGGATTGCTTGACACCACACACCCAATAGCTCCATCTGTAATTATTTCCTCAGGACCGCCCCCTGCACAGGCTACTGCGGGCTTACCAGCTAGCAACGCTTCGACAAGCGCAATCCCAAACGGTTCCCCCTGACTCGGAAGAACAAATAGGTCCATGGATTGTAGCCAATCTCCGACCTGCCGTTGCTCTCCGACAAACTGCACGGCTTCTCCGAGGAGTTCCTGCCCCATTCGTCGGAGTTCATCCCCATAACCAGCTGATAGCCCATGGGTTTCCCCTCCCACCACAACTACCCGGAGCCCTGGAAGGGACTGCTTTAGCACAACTGCTGCCTTGAGAAATAAGTCAATGCGCTTCCATGGCTGTAAGCGCGCTATTGTTCCGACGATAGGTCCCTTCTCTCCACCCAACAATAATCGCCGAATCTCTGTAACTCGCTCGCGGCTTGCCGGTAGCTGGGAAGCCGCAGGATGAATGGCAAAGCTTCGAACGTCCGGAACGCTCTTGCGCAAGGCATGAAGCGCGATGACGCTTGAACATGCCACACTCTGTACCCTTCCGAACCGTATAACCCATCGGTCAAGTCGAGATAACACGCGTGGAATATCGTGACGCCACATGTAAAGCGGAATACCCTTTTTGCGCGCTGGAAGGGTGACATACACACCAGCTTTTGGCATCCAGGCAAGCACGCGATTTATCTCCCAATCGTCAATCAACCTTGATATTTGTACCTGAGAGGAAAGCCACTTCCTAGTGTCTCGCAGTCGACCTACGTCGATGACTTTGACCGCGTATTTGTGGTTTCGAGCCGTTTCTGCCAAACTTCCATCTCTTAGAAACAGGAAATGAAGGACTACATTGGACCGATCCCTCGCTGCGCTGAGATATGTAGCCAACATCTGTTCTGCCCCACCGCCGAACTCCCCTAGTGGCATCACAACTAGTACATTCACCAAAGTCACCCTTGTCGACTAGCGTCATATGTTCATTATAAAGAACGAAATACCAACAATCAACCTTTAATCTGAAAAGGCAATAACATGTTTTTTAGTTTGGATCACGGTTCTAGTAAACGCTACAGATTATTAATAGATTCCAACCGTGGGCTTAGCCACACATACCACTTGCGCATCAACCGTCGAGCTACACAGGGAACTGTGGTCCTAGGTGTGGTCATTGAAACAATCGGAAATAGTTGAGTTCGTACTGAAGGTTGCTCGCCCGTGTTCCAATCACTCGAGCAGGTACTCCGCCCACTATGGCGTATTCAGGAACATCCTTAGTCACGACGGCACCTGCGGCAACGACCGCCCCCCGACCGACTATCACGCCAGGCAGTATCATTGACCGAGAGCTTAGCCAGGAATCGTCATGAATCACAACCGGTGCCTCTTTCCCACCGAAAAGAGGATGATTTACATCATGTTCCGCAGTCAATATCATCGTCTCAGGAGAAATGTTTACATTGTTTCCGATGTACAGTCCCCCTCTGCCATCTAACATGCAACCACGATTAATAACCGAATTGTCTCCAATTCTTATACCGCCGCGCGTCATGAGAAGAACGTCCATCTGCATAGCAGTACCCGTGCCTATGTCTACCTTAAGAAGCTTGCGGTAAAACAAATTCCTAACAGTATAAAATGGGATTCTATTAACCCAATGATTGGCAGCGTACATTAGCAACTCAAACGCAATTCTTCTTGCCTGCATAGTATCCACCCAATCTATTCAGCCTTATCGATAACCGATTCAATTATTCGGGAACTCAACGTACACCTGACTGCTGTGAAAAGGACTCAGTTCACTGGAACCAAAGTCCATGAGAAAATAATGCAGCACCGATTGCAGCGACGAGTGCAAACAGCAAGAAAACGCCCCATATTAAGCGCTTATTGAAGGCTAAAGCTATGCCGCCGTACACAGGAAAGTAAACCGTCGCGAATCTCACTGCGCTGTGTAGTGGCAAATTGGTCCCTGGGATGAACGAGATGGATATTAAAAAACCAACAGCGACGTACCACCTAGCCCCTAACAACTCCCATGAATCGCTGCTACTGAGCTTGGTCCACAAGGCAAAAATGCCAATGGCGATCGTTAAGATGCAAGCAGTCAGCAACGTCGTGAACTTGTGATGCCCAAATACGTCCCACAGAAGTAATTGTCTAATTGGTACCCAAGGCGCGGCCCAGTGAGCTCCCCAAAATGTTGTCTGAGTCGTCGAGAAAGCAAGTGGTTGATGAAACCTAACGAGTAGATAAGTCATGTACAGTCCTAGGCCTATAGCATAGCCAACACCCCATACCAACGACGACCAAACGTATCTGGTATCACGGCGGATGATAGATCGAATGAACAATACCAACGGAAATAATCCAAGGACTATACCGGTCCCTTGGGTGAGAGATGCCCCTGCTCCCCAAATCGCAGCAATCCACCAACGTTGCTTAGAAGCAGATTGCAGCGAGAGAAGCCCAAAAAGGACGGTCCAAGGTTCAGCGTAAATTGTTGTGTAATAAATGGACGCCGGATTCACCGCAAACAGCCAAACAGCAATTCGCGAGCGCTTCTCGGAAAGCCCTATTCTCCGGAAGAAACCAGAAAGTAAAATAAGGACCAGTCCCATTATAATCTGTTCAAGCACCAGCATAGTCCACTTTCCAAACACGTGCGTTAATAAAGGAACCAGTGGAAAAAACGCTGTAGCTCCTAAACTGTGGATACCAGGAATAGATCCATAGCCATATCTCCCTATCTGAATGAACCACAGGCTGTCGTACTGAAACCACAGATGAGCTTGCTTTTGAAATGTCATCTTATTCGGACTAATGTGCAACGGCACGACTGTTGCTGCGGTTAGCAACAAATCGTGCACGGCCAATATTGGCGCGACGAACCGCAGCAGTTTCAGGAATGGGAATGTTCGAAAACGGGACAGCTTGGAGCTTTGATTCAGCACGAGCACGGGATCCATTTGTGTCCGCCTTTCAGTGAGCTATGTATGAACCTGTAATGCACTGTCCTTGCATCAACTACTTAAGCCTACTCGCTTGCACTACCAACGAGAAAAGGCGGACGAAGCGTCCCACCCTAGCACAGCCTTAATACACGCGCATTAGGCTGATAGACCTGTGAACTCAGGAGGTGGACGGATTACAGGATAATCACATACAATTTCGTCGATAATAATCCACTAATGTATTACCGTTCCTCGTGTGACACACCCCCTTCCTAGATTGGCGAGCTTACCTCAGACAATTCCCCCCTAGTAGATCAGTTGCATCTCTGGATAATCTTGCCCTACAGCTCGATTGAATTGTTTCGACTGATTCTTTTGAGAACGAGAAAACGAACTTACTGGTCTTTGCCGTCAAGTTCCTTACGACAGGTTTTTGTTCATTATAAAGAACAACAAAATGTGTGTCAACTTTCGGTGGCTAAATGATGCATTAGGGATAGAACCTGTACTTAAATCAATGCCCAGAAAGTTTTTCGAGGATCTCGTAAAGTATTACCCTATATATGCCTAGGAACAGACCACAGAGCTGTTTAATTTCATAATTGCAGTCGAAGCGCACCTCACGATATTCTGCTGATGACCTCACTGTCGTATTTGTTATCGCAAACTTCCTCCACCTGATCCCCCAACGGAACTTCGTTGACATATTTCTTCTTCACAACGGATTTATCTACCACCCCGCGTAGAAACCACTCGTATTCTATGTCGATATGGCCTACATCAACAGCTTGAAATCCATATCTGGTCAGGTCATAGGCCAACACGGTGGCTGTCGGCCCCAGTGCAATCAGAATTAGCTTATTCTTACTATTCTTTGTTGCCTCCCTCAGAATTTCCTGATACATCGAAAATGCATTCTTCGAGGGACACAAGATTCTTTCTATCGTTTTAGCGTTAGCAAACAGATCGTTCCCAACCCCTAATCTACTCAGTGATCCCTCAATAATGAGTACCTCACGCTTATCCCACAATTTTTTAAGCTTATCAAAACGCTCTCTAGCTTTACTCTTGTCCTCATGGTCAATATATAGTCGTGTCATCAGAGCATCGTAATATTCCTTTTTCCAATCCAGCATCTTATAAATTGTAAATCGATTGTACCGAAGATAACGTTTCCAATGATATTTGGATTTATCTGTAAACCTTTCTATTGACCCAAATACATCGGGTATGCCAACAATGTGATTATCCAGCTTGGCTCTCAGGACTTGTTGGAGCCTCATCCTTAATATAGGTTCACTTTCTTGAAAAAAGAGACTCTCTCCCTCCATGATCTTGAACTCGCCGTCTCCGAACCGACTGATGGATACCCTATCGTGAGCTACCTTATTAAGAGTTTCATCGGTGTTCCTCACCCGAGGCTTAACCAATAAAGAAAGAAGCCAATTGAACATCCGAACGGTAATGAAACGCTGAACCCTACAAAAGAATCTGCTCATCTGTGCCTCTCCCTCAACAATAATCCTGTTCCAGCATCTAACGCTGCTCCCCCACCAAACTCTCCCATCAACATGATAATGAGTATGTTCGTCGACGACATCATATCCTAAATTTTTCTCTATCAAGAACAATTTAGTGCAAAACAGTGACTGAACAAACTATTGGTATTAGCTACTTTCATAATTGCGCACAGGCGTTGCAGCGCCGAGGTTCTATCGGTTAAATAACCTACTATTTAGCGGATTTCCATGGAAGCAAATCTTCTAGCCGCACGATATCCTGAGCGAATCATAAGTTTGGTCGCATCCCGAAACTGAGTAGTCCGTGCCTCAGTCAGCTGTGCAATCAACCATGCGTAGAATAAGATTCCTACCAGAATTGCGAGCGCAGTAGCCAAGTTCACAAGTGTAGGATGCCACACGCCCCAGGTACCGTTCCCAACTGCGACCCTCAGGAGGTTTATAATTGGATAGTGTGTGAGGTACAAGGTGTACGAAAATCCAGCAAGAGATACGGAAGTATGCTTAAAACCAGGCGATGCGATGCGACTATTCGATAGATGAAACACCAGATACAATATAGCGGCAAAAACGGCCGCGACGACAAAATCAGCTGGAAACGAGCGCACCATATCAAAGTTGGCGACGTGGTACTTTGTGATATAGATCTTTCCAAAAAGCAGTGCGACCGGTGCCACAATGAAACTTAAGAGACTGAGCGAAACAACCATTGTCGATTTCGACGCAGACTTTGGCGTCGGCAGTACTGCAATACACACGCCCAACAACCAAATAGCAAAGTATAGCACAATAGATTTTCCTACCATGCCAATCATCAGCATCAATACCAAACCATATAGCAATCTGTTTTTCCAGTTCTTTGAACGAATCATCAAGATGACGCAGGGGAACATCATATAATACCAAAATTCATAGGTTAGACTCCACAACGGAAGGTTTTGCGAAAAGTTTGGAACGAAAACTCCTTGCAAAAATAGCAGGTTTCCAACGAAGGTGTGTAAATTGGTTGTGGAGACGAAGTAATTATTGTCATGAAAAATCCCGACCTCCACTCTGGCCCATATCCAGGCGAGCACCAAAGCTGGCAGAAGCACAATCCATAGCCTTGTCAATCTCTGTAGCAAATAATCTGACCAGCTCCACGTCCCATTCTGTACCCTTTTAAGAACACTGGATCCAATTAAAAAACCACTGAGGACGAAAAAGAGCATGACAAACTGATAGCCAAGGCTAGTCAGTCCATACACCAACTTGGCACCGAACTGATGGGCCGTAAGAGCACTGCTGCCCACGAACAAAACCGGTCTCAAATGAAAAACCACGACATACAACGCGGCAAACCACCTAAGTAAGTCAAACCATGCAGACGCCTGACTTGAACGGTTTAACGTCATAATCCGCACGCACGCACCTCCTTTTGACTAAGCACATTTATGGACACCTTACTCATCCAGAGTTCGCTGTCAATGGCCCAGCATAGCGCTGGTCTGCGTTTACCCTGTCCAAGTACCCAACAGCAATCCACACTACAGTAGCCGTCACGTAGAGTTCTCCGTTAATCCATTGTTCAAATGTCGCAAGCAGCACCCCAAGCCCAAACAAGCCAATTAAGGAGCGCGTCAGAGCAACTCTAAACGCCAATATCAACATGCGCACCATCAAAATAAGGTAGATGATACCACCAGCCAAACCGTCAGAAACAAACATATTGCTAAAGTCTGCTTCTGTTCCCGTATTCGCAGAAGAAAATTTACTCGCAGCAGTCGTGGTACTTCCAAGTCCGTAGCCAATGACAGACTTGGCTCCTCTCCATATCCCTGCAAATGATGTAGAAATGTGACCACTCAACGTTGAATTTTGCCCAGTGATACCCGCAATCTGGTGTTCTACCAGTGCATTACTAGTCGAATGCATATGATTTATTTTGACGAGCACACCAACCAATACAAGGGATACAACTATGCCCAAAATCACTTTAATTTGCGGTGTCTTTCCGGACATGACTGTTAGCACAGCAATTGCAACAGCCGCCAAGATAAGGGGTCCACGTGCAGACTCCATAAATAATGCCCATCCAATCACAGAGGCGCCCACTAATCCATAGATTTTTGCGAGCAGATTTCCACGGAGCACATATAACCACCCCACGCAGATAGACTGAGCCAAAAATTCTGCATACTCTTGCGGATTATCCGTCGTCGACAGTGCACGGTACTGGTTGCCCACGTGCAGGGCGGTAATCTTTACGATAGCAATCCAGTCATTCTCAAATGGATAGAAACCGTAATATGTTTGCTTCAGGCCATAGAGTGCTGCGACAATACCCATCACAAACACGGTGTGAATAATTACCTTCATCGCTCGCTCTGTCATCACCGTACGCGCTGTCACCATCCAAAACAATGGTGCTACGTAGAAGATGATGGCCATGATACCGACCATGGGGCTTCCTTGCCTGGGATTCACGATTTCCACACAGTCAATGAGCACCATCCACCGAACCAGTTTGAATACTGGAGTGTCGTTGAGTAGCGGTTCACGCAGGAACAGGTATCGGTAAAACCAATATGATCCGGTCAGAAGCGCCACAGAGGGACCCACGAGTACGAGCGGATCGAAGGAGCCCCATCCAGCAATAGGAATCAGAATTCGGCGAATCAAGCCAAGCAGCGGAAGGTACACCATCACAAGAATGATGCTTGCGTTTGGCCGTGTGATGCTAATGGCGAGTGTCAAAAACAGCATTGTCAGCCCAAGGAGGGTGCGGATGCTTGCCGGGTGTAACACCGAGTGTCCAACGTACAGGCTCATTCCGATGGTTATAGCGACAAGAGTCACTTTAAGAAAAACCGTCTTTAAACCAACTGGATACCGAATTCTTAACAGCAATACTTAGCCCCCTAAAACTGAAACAACGCGAGTTCTAAGCCGATATTCCGTTCCTTATTGTTCATTATAAAGAACAACGCAGTACGAAATCAACTATTTTGTCGATCAACCTCTATTTCGTCCAACAGGTTGGCAATAAATTCACCTGTGCTGTGAATCTGCCCCTCTTTATGAAAGAACTCGCCATCTCTCATCTTTTGTCGCTTTCTGGCAATGTCATCTTGGGTCACGTGATTCATGAAATCTGCAAGAGATTGAATGTATCGTTCATTCCAAGGGGACGCTCCAGAAATACGCCAGAACCATTCTATCGGTAAGTCATACGCCATCGGCAGTTGACCAGTTACAATGGGCAGTTTAGCCGCAGTATATTCACTGATCTTTGTGGTATAGCGAAAGTTTCCGACCCCATCAACAGACTGTGGCAAGCTGGCTACATCCATTGCAGCAAGATAATTGGGAACCTCGTCACGAGCCACTCGCCCGACGCAGAACACCTGTTGGTTGAGACTATCACCAGCCATTTCTTCGAGGAGATGCCTGCCATCACCTTCTCCTACCACAAGTATGGCCACGTCAGGACGGGAGATCTTTAAAATGGCCCGTACAAGTTCTGCCCCGTAACAGTAACCAACCCTTTCGTTCCAGTCTAATGAGCCGACAATGCCAAATACAATGGTATCATCCGAGATTCCAAGTCTTTGACGAACCGTCTCTCGTGCTTGGTTCATCTCCTGTGATGTTCTCACGAAAGGTGCCCATCCGGGTGCTGTCATGGCTCGCCGACAACCAAATGTCAATGCCCGGCCCGTTAAATACGGAGTCCAACCAATAAACCCCGCCCCCAGGCGATACAGGATTCGCTCGTATGCGGCAAACAGAATCCCAATGACTGGGTGAAACATACGAACGAACGGACCGACCGCATCCCCGCTGCTCACTACGTAGCGAGTACCAAAGAGTACTCTGGCCAAAATTACAGCGAGCCCTCCAGCAATTCCGGTCCCTTCCATCACGACGAGGTCTGGGCGAGAAGTCTTTAAATGCTTTAGCAACTTACGGAATGACTGCATTCTTCGTGACTTCTCGAACGGATACATCTCCACTCCAGTGGTACTCAGTAACATCGACAGACGCACAGCATCGTTACTTTGGCTTCCTTGAGTCGCAAAACCGAGTACCTTTTTTCTGTGTGGTTTAACCGCTGCATCCATGGACATTGCAGTCTCTGGCACGTGCGTTTCCTCCCAACCCATCAACCCCTGCTGAGCAGTGGATTATCACTCAAGTTTCTCGTTTCACTATCGGTAATTTCTTTATACAGTGCAGCAAACGATCGGTACGTTTTATCCCAGGTGTAAGCCTCAATACGGGTTCGGATGGCTTTTCCCAACCGTTTTACTTCGTCCGGAGAGCCAAGTATACGTTGCAGGGTTCGTGTAATATTGTCTTTATCTCGCTCCACAAAGTACCCCGTAATCCCGTGCTCAATCACATCTTCCGCCCCTCCCACATTCGCGACAACCATGGCTAAGCCACTTGCCCCAGCCTCTAACACGGCGAGAGAACAGGCTTCATAGTTAGATGGAAAAACAAAGATGTCACTCATCCGGTACCAAATTTCAGGGTTGCTTTGCCTACCAACAAAGTGAACACGGTTTCTGTAAATCTCTCGAACGGATTGGGAGAATCCATCCACATCTCCGGAACCAACAATTAAAGCATGGAGAGTTGGGTGGGAGGGAGCGAGATCATTAAATGCCTCAAGCATGAATCGAAGTCCTTTTCGCTCCCAATCCCCGCCGACAAAAATCAGGTACATTCCACTACCAGGCATACCATGTTGCAGTCTCAGTTTTCTCTTCTCCATCTGGGTGGCCGGATAGAATCGGTCCACGTCTACACCATTCGGTACAACCTTAACCTTGCCATCTGGATATGGGTAGAAATCCGCAAGCTCCTGGCCGACACGCTGCGATACCGGAATGAGGTACTTGGTCTGTTCTGGTCGGTAATTTAATTTTTCCATCCATAATTTGATTTTCATCCCAATCAGATGGTTTATCCTGTGCAACCGGGAAGGAAAACTGTGGCTGTCGCCAACGGCCTGTTGCCACCCCGCGTGACAAAAGTGGACAGTAGATACGTCGGCCTTCGTCAGCAAGATGGCACCGGTGGTATGGACGATGACGTTCTTCCCTAACAACCACACACGAATTGACGCATAGATAGAGAAAACGAGCGTCATCAGCGGAAAAGGTCGATGAGGTGCAGGTACGCGGACAAACCGCACCCCTTCCTTATCCTTTAGGCGCAATGTCGAAGCGACCACAACGACCTCGTAATCACGTTTCATGCGGTGAATCATCTCTTCAAGGTGCTTCTCCATGCCGCCGACTCCGCCAACATCATTAGCAACAAGCACAATTGTTTTTCTCATACTCATTCGTGAACCTCCTTTCTTACTCACAAGCAGCCGGAGCACCCAACTCCTCGGACTCGAGCCCAACAAACCCGCGTAGCTCTACCTCTCGGCAGCAACGTACGCCATCTGTTTGGCAGATACTCCAATAGCTGAATGAAACACGCTTTGGATTTGTGGAATAATGACATCCCACGTGTAATTTTCTAAGACATATTCCCGGCATCGCTCTGGCCCAGGCATCTCCGATGGATGACTCAAAACTGTTCCGAGACCTTCGACGAGGTCTGAAATTTCTGTGCCAGAAACCAAGAGATTTGGGCTCAATCCCTGGAGAATTTCCTGGGTTCCGCCGACACGCGTGCCAACAACCGGCGTCCCGCACGCCAGTGATTCCGTCGTAACCAAACCAAACCCCTCGAACGATATACTTGGTACAACAGAGAAATTGGCAGCCTGATAATATTTCGTGAGATTGTCATCTGAAACACGCCCGGCAAATATGACATGTTTCTCAAGATGCAACTCATCAACCAACCTTCTCAGCTCGCTTGCCAGTTCTCCCGTACCAACAACCACCAGAAGTATCTCTGAAAAGTCCTTCGCTAAACTAGACACCGCTTGAATGAGCCTTTCTAAACCCATTCGACGTGCTAATCTGCGAACACAGACTAAAACGGTTCGATGTGTTGGCAACCCCAGTTCAAAACGAACTTTCTCTCTGTCGGTCACCGGGTGAAATTTGTCAACATCCACTCCTCCTGGAATGACATGAATCTGACGAGGAGGCACATGGTAGTTGTCAATCAGGATTTGTTTGAATGATTCACTGAGCACAATAAAGCGGTCACTCTGTCGGTAAACGCGCCTCTCGATATTCTTCTGCAGCATAAATCGAACTTGCTTGAGGACACCGCTGTACTCTACAGCGGATTCATAAGCCCAGGGACCATGGAAATGAGTCACGACTGGCATATCACGCAAGGCCGGGTGACTCATGGCCCCCCACGCGTAATACGCAAAGTGAGGATTCCAAACATCATACTTTCCCTGCCCTAATTCTGCCCCAATCTCTGTTTTCCACAGTCGACGTATCGATAAGGTATCTGTTTGCTCTGAGTACACTCCACGTACGTCCGTCGGCAGGTCTTGGAGTGTTGCGCGGTTTCGTACCTGAACAACCGCTTTAAAATCGCCATCATGACGACGCCACGCGTCTAAGTAGTCTGCGAAATAGCGGGGTAATCCCCCTGGATTTTCATGAAACCATTCCATACCTGTTGCCAGAACTCTCAACGAGTCGCCCTCCCTGAAACACGGAATACCAGATTTGTTCTTATTTAAGCACAACACATCCGATTATTGTTGGCACACGTCAACCAGACCGACTGTGCACCATTGTTGATTACTTTTACTGCCGGAAATCCGTCTAAATCAGCCAAACTCAATGAAAGGGTTCGTCTGGCTTTACTTACAGACAGAATTCCTAAACCTAGTAGGTAGTATTATCGTGCGTTATTGTGTACAATTATAGCAGACAAACGGATCGCAAATCACTGCCTCGCAAGAACTTTCCCTTTTAGCTCGTTTTCAATATTGAACATTGACTTGGCCAGCATTTACAAGTACTATAATAACCGTTGTTCTTTATAAAGAACATAGATCGGAGTGAATGATTTGCCTGTTAAGACATCTCGAGCTTGGCCAATCTCCCAAACGCACCCGGAGTCCTCTTATGCAGAATCGTATAGAAGCATACTTACCAATATCGAGTTGCTGTCCATAAACGTCAAGAGCATCATGGTCACAAGTGCGCACCCAGGAGAAGGAAAAACGTCAACAGCCGCAAACCTTGCCATCGTTGCGACTCAAGCTTCTAAGCGGGTGCTTCTTGTAGACACCGACTTGCGCCACCCACAACTTGCCCAACGATTTGGGGTTGCGAATGAAGAAGGACTTACTAAGGTCCTTCGACAGGGATGTGACGCTCAAGACGTGATTGTCCCGACTGAAATTCCAGGGTTACACGTGTTGCCCAGCGGGGCCGTCGGACTCAACTCTCCGAGCCTCCTATCCAGCTTAGCGTTCACTTCTCTGGTGAATAGGTTAAAGTCCAAATACGACTTGGTGGTTTTTGATGCCCCGCCTGTCCTTCCTGTAAGCGACCCATTGGTGTTGAGCAGGAATGTAGACGGCATCGTTTTCGTGGTTGACGGAAGAACTACCAATCGTCTGGTTGCTCAACGAGCGTTGAAAGAACTCCACAAAGTCAATGGAACCATTATCGGAGGTATTCTGAACCGCGGTTCTTTTGAAAACGACCATTCCTATTATTATGGTTCAAGCGATATCTAACTGTAGCTGACTAACGACAGGAGGCATCACTTATGGAACTTCGGGAGTATTGGAGAATTATCCGGCGAAGCGTTTGGCTAGTTCTCCTTATGCCGCTTATTGCAGGTGCGGTGACGTATTACTACGCACACAAATCGGAAAGGCCAACCTACTTGGCCACGGCGACCATGCTTACTACCTCGTCCGCATCGCCAACCTCCGGATTGGACTCAACGACTTTGTCTGCAATTGTGACAAGCCAGGCGTTCGACCAAGCTGTGGTTCAGCAATTCCCAACACTAAGTTTGGTCCCCTCAGAAATTGGTAGTTTGATTCAGGCCAACAGCAGTGGAAACTTGATTTACATTACGTCCACTGGCCCCAATCAGCAGTTTGCTGCCGTCGTGGCCAATGACGTTGCACAAACCTTGGTTGATCAAGGAAGCGTCTTTCAACTCCCCAGTGCGCGCATCATCAATCCAGCAAGCAGCACTGCTCCTCCGACGTTCAAGAGTTCGAAAAAGACCATTGTTATGTCGTCCGCGATTGGGCTCATTTTGGCACTTGGCATCGCTTTTGTCCGAGAATATCTTGATATGAGGATTAAGACTGAAGCAGATCTGTCTAAGTTCTTGAATATACCTGTTCTCGGAACCGTCGCGGAGTACAAAATAAAGCCCTCTCGAAGACGAAAATCGGCCAAGGAAACTGGTTGAGACATTTCGTGTTCCTGCATACTTCCTTTGTTTTTAAGCATCCTTGATATAAGTAGTCATTTCACGGTTAAGGGGTGCTTACGATAGACATTCAACGAGCAAAAGACATTATCGCATCACCAAGCATTATTCCTGTCATGTTTCGCGGACATTCCATACATCTCGATAAAGTGTTTGAGATGAATGGCTATGTGAAGGGTCACTACCAAGATGGAACGGTGGTTAACGCCCCTGTTCAGGAGCTAAAGGAAGAAGAGGGCTGAGACATCTCAGCCCAATTTTGATTGGAAACCAATTCGCTCGGAATGAGGCATCGTCATGTCAACTGAAACAAGCTCGCGAACAGCAACTGCGGAACCAACAACAGCGCGAAAAATTCATATTGGCTTCCTCTTACTGCTGCTACTCTGGTGTTTGTTATTATTGATTGGCGTGTTTGCATCAAGTGTGGTGGCCCTGATGCATCTTTCTTCCCTAAGCTTTCATCTTGACCCACGGCCGCACTGGTCACAATTCTTCGCAATGGACTTTTATGCCCATCTAAACAACCGTGGCTGGATTATTACAAAAGCTGGCCATTTTGTTGGTTTTGGCATCCTGGACTTACTCATCACCCTGTCATTCAGGCGCCCGAACCTGTCACCATTCCTCGCATTCCTATTTGCAGTTACGACGGAACTGTTGCAGATTCCGTTCGGTCGTGATGGACGCCTGTACGATGTGTACATTGATACGATGGGTATTGCGGTCTTTGGCTTTTTCGGGACGCTGTGGCCGACACGCGACTCAAAAAATACGACATAGCGTCCCTCTGCGGTTACCAACTGTTGAATCTGTGTCGGTGGCCTTGTTGGTTTGCTTTATGGGTGTTACGTTGCCAGTTGTTGGTTCATACCCTGCGTTGGGCTCGTCCACCCTTGAATCACCTTCTGGATGGTCTCCGCTTGGTACCATGAATACTTTCATGAGGGTGTACTTTTGCTTGGCAACATAATGCGTTCTGTTCCGCTAATACCAAACGCACATGGTCATGCATATCGTAAGTTAACTAGAGGTCGAAGAATTCACTTGCCCCCGTAGACCACGCTTGCCGTCAAGCTGTTGGGTGGTCTTTTGGCTGCGCGCATTCTCGCTACCATTTCTAGCAACTTGACAGCGTTCTCCAACTCAACTCTCGCCGATGGTTGAGATGGATCACCCCGTTCCTGCTCCTTTCATGGAAGTGACCTCCAGGAACGCAAAACCACCCGCAGAACTATTCAGGGAATTCATGATGATGGTAGACAGGTTTAATTTCCAAAGTGTGAAGACACTTCTGTGTCGATTTCACTGGACCGAACATTCCAAAACGTATTCACAGTACGATTCAAAATCTACGTATATCGGTTCGCTCATCCTCAATTATTTGTCCAAGGATCCCCCTCGCCCCAACGTAAGAGTTGCGAAGATCGATGCATTGTTCGTATAAGACTTCATAAGCCCTTGCAAATGTTGGACCCTCGGTTGTAGCGCTCATCTGCAAACAACCGCAGGTAGTGCACGCTCAAGTTCCGCCACATACTCTATTTGTTCGGGTAGGTCGGCTTTCTGGCCAGTTTGCCGTGGAAAGTAATTTGTCACGTATTTCGTAAAACTCCGCTTCGTGATTCCTTGTCTTGAAGCCATCATTTCCAACTGGCAGTTATGTAGTCACGGCCAGCGTCACGGCATGCATCGACAGGTGCCCTTGGCGTGGCAACGAGGGTTACGGAGTAGCATCGGGTTCTACTCACCGGATTCAAGAGAATGGGCGACACAGAAACGGTACAGAAAGCGTTAACGACGATGAGTAGGGGGCTTCCATATTCGCTCCCGCAAAGCACCGCAGATGGACAATGTTGCAGAACCTGAGAAACCGACTGGCCGCAGCGAACGAATCATGAAGGAGCAAAATACCAATCCGTTGCTGCGACTATGGCACTGTCAAAGATCAGCTTCAACGTAGATACACGATGCATTTATTTAATGATAGGGTTCACCGTAACGCCTCTAAGTGCAACCTTTTCTCACCGTTGGGTCCCGAAAAGCCAAACAGCACCTAGCATCGGACACAAATCCTGTTTTAACCCCCAGAACCCAAGGCTAACGGCTTGGGTCTTTTGCGTTTGCGACGCACACAACGCATACAACCGCCGTGCCTTAGGGCGGCGGTAAGGCAAAAGGAGGACACAAGGAAATGACTAACACAGCTCAATGGTCGTTGTGTCACATCTCCGACGCCGACGAACCCGGAGACCACGTTCTGGTGGGCATGCGCCACCGAGACTTCGACAGCGTGCTTTTTATTCTGTTGCCCGACGGAGAGCAGAGCAACACCGACTGGTATGGAATTCCTAGAACCACTGGTGAGCGGCCCACCAGGCCCGTTTTGCTCTTCTCTAACGGAGAAAGACCTTCAGACGAGGCTTTGCGTAGGTGGCTCGAAGAACACACCGAGGAAGACTCGACTGAGTTTCCTCTCCCGGACACTTTCTGCGAGCCACCGAGTCAAGAGTCGTCGAGTGTCTAACCGTCCACTTAACATACCCACCGTTCCCGTGGTTGGACGAAGCCCTTCTCCGCATACGTTGGGGACGCTACTCTGACTGTGTGGAACTCGTGAACTGGAGAGAACCAATCCAAGACACTCTAGGCACCCATACGTACAGGTTCTTCCGCAGTGACACTGTAAGAGGGCGATTATAAGAGAGAGGGATGACAATGACGTTCCCTCATGAATCCGAACGGTGAAATTGAGTACCACTGGCCTCCGACGATAATCGATAGCCAGTAGCGACTTATCGAAAAATTGCTCTCTTCACACCACTTGTTACAATGCTTGGGTCATACAGCATCGCTCGTGAAAGATACAGTGCACCAAGAATGTAATGGTTGTTCGCTGCACACGTTGCTCCCATCCTATAGTAGTACTTTCCGCGCAACCGTCTCTTGAAAGCCTTCTGCTCGTATAGAGACATTTCTTTACAAAAAATTTGGTTAACGAAGTCCTCATAATTGAGCTCAAGTATTCCCTTATGCCTTCTCCGGGCATTCTCTGCAATTCGCATAAAATTAACCATTTGTTTCTCCGTATTGGCCAGTTGGAAGCTGTCAAGATGTTTTCTATATGAGAACAATTGGTCTGCAAGGCTAAGCGCTACGCCATGATCAGCCATGCGGGTCCAAAGCTCAGTGTCTTCGGCTCCAGTGTACGTATCAGTATAGCCCCCGACCTTGATGAAGAGCTGCTTATCAAACAGCACAGAGGAATGATGTAGTACGATAGGTTGGTAATTCTTCCTCAGCGACTTGAACTCTGAATATGTTTTGGGATTCGCGTCTAGGTCCGCCATAATGCGATCTTTTTCATTAACAATATACCCAGCCGTTCCTATGATTGCTAATGGTTCTCGATGCGACCAGTTGTTTCGGAAGTCGATTTGTCGTTGTAATTTATCCTCTGACCACAAATCATCTGCATCACAAATTGCTATCCAATTACCTCTCGCGTTCATTACTCCGTAAGATTTTGCATAGGCTCCTGCATTGCCATGCGGACCAGGATTATTAAGCAATTGCACCTTTTCATATTCGTTTGAATATCTCTCCGCAATTTGAAGAGTTTGATCAGTTGAGCCATCATCAACGATAATCACCTCAAAGTCTCGAAACGTCTGCGAAAGAATTGAGTCTAATGTTCGTTCCATAAATTTTTCTCCGTTCTTAACGGCCACAATGACACTAACCTCACACATGCAAACCCCCCTTTCGCAATTCGTTATGTTGCTTGAATACTTAACACTGATAAGCGCTTTTGTCTCGCAACGCACTCGTCAATGACAGGCACTATCCATTCGTCTTCTTCCCATTTTTTCAAAATCTGTTGTGAAGCTGGCCTACGGTATTTACTGAGCAGTAATCATATGGCTCCCTTATCCCTCTATCTTTGATTTTTATTAACTCAGATAGTATTAGGACGAACAAGTTTCTCTAAAGGCTTTTGTAGCGAACCATTATCGCTCGGGTAAGAACGACAAAGAGCACTCATGAATGACAGTAGCCCTACGAGAACTAACACTTGTTGAACTATAATAGATCTGAACTCCAATGAAATTGCGTATCCTCCTAGGGTGAGAAAGAGCCAAACAAAGGCCCATGCAAATTTTCTTTGTTTCTCAGAGCGGTCACCTTGCGTGGTAAAAAGTAAGGCAAGTACTAAGATGATTGGCGCAGTCACTTCCAGCAATAATTGATGCAGTGGAGTGAGGAACCCAGTTATGCCTGAATATAGAAAAGAGTTACATAGGACTAGAAAAGCGACTATGTTTTCAGAAATTTGCATTTTACGAAGGCGAACTATTATAGGGAATATTAAGATTAGCACGGAATAGTCTTGATTGAAAGCGAACGTTGTTGTCACCAGGCCAAGCGTAATTGCTATCCCAAAATCTAAGTCGAGTTCTCTTCCTTTTGAACTATGCCAAGACCTAATAGACAACAGCAATGCTCCAATATCTATTATTCCTACTAATCCCTTAGCATATGTTTTGTAAGGTCCAAGCAATTCGTGCAATAGATTAAGCCATGTTATCTGACCTGAAGCAGTCAATGCCCACTGCTGCTTGTCCGGCAGAATGGTGCGTATCCATTCAAACACATAATGAGTGTAAGGAAGCGAAACGATAATAAGACATATTCCACCGACCGCGAGTCCCATGAGCAGAGCAGTTTCCCGTCGAGTCACTATACGATAAATGTAGTAAACCACGACACCCAGAACCAGATGTGGATTAATGAAACTGACACAAAGGACCAACCCCGATAAAAATAACTTCTTACGCCGCATCAACATCCAGCTCAGCAGCAAAGAGAAAACTACAACCATGTCTGTTTGTCCATTATCGAAGATAAATATGATGGGATTAAACGAAATTAAGCTCATTACTCCAATCATAAGAGAGAAATAACTCCGCGGTATATTGGAAATCTCCATGATGATTAAGAGACTAAGTATCATTAAAATCAAAGAAATGACCAACCAAATTAACTTTGCAATGTGAAAAGGCATGAACGCAAACAAACGCATCAACTCTGCCAGAAATATCGGACTGACGAAATCCATGGTATGCCCAGTTAATTCTATAGGTAACGGAATTTTGGACAGTGCACTATATGGGTCTAGACCAAGGTTTAGCGCTTTCCCAGCTATCCAAAATGCCGAGAAATCCCGAGTCGTAAAAAATGCACTATGAATAAATCGGGCCAAGAAGCCAACTAATAAGATAAGAAAAGCTATTGTTACTATTGTAGTTCGAGATTTTTTATGAACTAGAAGACTACTGTTCATTTTGACACCTCTATGGCATTGATTTTTATGAAAGTCCAATATTGAAATCTCAACTTGTAACACATAAGCCTTTAAGTGGAACTGGCATTTCTTGTTACAATAATCTTTTTTAACTTCCCTTCGTTCCCCGACCAAGTAAACCTATTATTTGCCCAGTAACTCCAAGCCGTTGCAACTATAATTCCAACAAATTGCCCGACAAGTTCATTCCAGTGGAGCCATACCGCTATTTGGGCGAATAAGCCCGTTACCCCAATTCCCAAAGCTGAGATTGCAACAAATGTTGGGAATTTCAATATGCGTCTCCACATTGTGTTATGGGTGTACCCTTTCCAAGTGAATCTGTCGTTCCAAAAGAAATTGCTCCCCATTGCTATCAGTGAGGCCCCCACTGAAGACGCGGCATAATGATGGTGAAAGAGCCGAAGTAGAATGGCTAGAACAATTAAGTTAACTAATACCCCCGTCGCACCAACCAAGCAGAACATTAAAAATCGACGGTCCTCCGGGCTACGTCGCACCATTCGAACTACATGTCTCAAATAGTTCCATTGTTCCTGAAGACTCATCTTAGATTCGCCAACGCTTCTCTGAACGAACTTATAGGGTACCTCATGAACAGTAGAGTAGTTTCCCTGAACGAGTACCTCCATAAGGATTTTCCATCCGATGGGGTCTAGAGTCACGCCTTCAATAACCTTTCTGTTAATGCCGAAATATCCACCCGTACAATCAGAGATGTTCCTTAGCCTTTGGATGGTTAATCTCCCTATCACTCTGGCGGTCCAGGAGACCAGTTTCCTTAAGTTGTTCAAACCACCGTCAGAACCGCCATCAATAAAGCGACTAGGTATTACTACCTCTGTTCCCTTATCCAGGGTCTCAAGAATTTTTGGCAAAAGTTCCGGTGGATGCTGGAGATCAGCATCCATCACGACGATGTACGTCCCCGATGAATGAGAAAAGCCTTCAACGACTGCAGTAGCTAGTCCGGACTTGCAATCGCGGTGAATGTAATGAACCTCTGTGTAAGTCTTAGATAATTCATCTAGCCGCTTTTGCGTGTTATCTGTGCTATCATCTATAAACCAAATTTCAAATGTCTTTTCCGATACACTAAGCGATTCTCGTATCTTCGTAGTTATAAGACCAACATTCTCAAATTCATTGAAAGTTGGAATAATCACGCTGATGTCCAACGATTAACCTCCAATCATTGTCATATAGTTCATTATAAAGAACAAAAATACACTGTCAATAGAACACAACAGGGTTTAGAGCGCTCGCACAACAACAAGTCTATGTTCCTCCTGCTCATGCCCAAACCACATGCAGTGGCGGAGAGTGGAAGTTCGCCGTGGGCTTTTTCTTGGACTACGTTTTTTTCGGGCAGGGGGGACTTTTTGTTACTCCCTTCGTTCTTTTTCAAAACCTCCACCACTCGGAGATCTCCGTTTTGTTGGTG
The DNA here is from genome assembly GCF_001399675.1 of Paenalicyclobacillus ferrooxydans. Lineage (GTDB taxonomy): Bacteria > Bacillota > Bacilli > Alicyclobacillales > Alicyclobacillaceae > Alicyclobacillus_B > Alicyclobacillus_B ferrooxydans. Next base: position 1,975 of record NZ_LJCO01000107.1, on the reverse strand, counting down.
TGACCTCGGCGGAGCTGGGCGAACCCCTCGACGCTTCGGAACGTCTATTCCATCTCTTTGCTAGGTTGTCGCACTTCGCTATCGCTCCAGCTACGTTCTGGTTTGAGCGTGACGCCGACAACTTGGTCAGCTCCGTTGCTCTTGTCGTGGCCGATTTCGATCCGTTCCTCCCTGCAGGCCGTCCGGAAACTCTCCCAAAACTTCTTGTGAGGGATGCCGCCCGAGTTCTCGTGCCCGTTCGTGCGGCACCACTTCGTGTACGCGTCACTCACCGACCTGTGGCTGGCTCTCCCTTCCGGGTTCACCGTGAAGCACTCTCCCACGAACGCGAACACCAGGCTCAGATTGGCCTTGAACTCGTCCAGTGCGGCTTCAACCGCCGCCGACTCGGTGAACACGTAGCCGTGGGACCGGAGCCTCGCCAGCCCCGTAAGTGCCATGTTCCGTACGCCCGGAAACTCCGGAAGCAGCGCTTCTGTGAGTCCCTTGTCTGCCTTCGAGCCAAGGAACTTGCGGTTGAATGGGAGCACGATCATGCCCTGCAGAAAACCTGAGGAGCGGTCACGGCTGTAAGGCAGGTTGTTTGCCGCAAACACCATCTTGACCGTCGGGCGGAACGTGAACGCCTTCTCGTACTTGACGTTGGCACGAATCGGGTCGCTTGCCAAAGAGATCGCTCCGGGCTGGTCGACCAAGCTCCGAAAGGGAACCAACAAGAACCCCATCCTCGTGGGAAATCACACCCCAATCATCGACCGGGAGCTTTTGGACAAGGTACGGGCCCCTCTACGACGTGAAGGGTGGGAAGCCATCCCGTGTCTTCTCTGGCAGGTACCCTCTGACCGGAATCATGCGTTGCCCACAGTGCGGCTAAGGGATGGTCGCACACAGGAACAAGAAGAAGCGGGCAGACGGCTCAGTGGTCATTCGGAGGTACTACGTTTGCGGCAGTTTCCACACGAAAGGGAGTGCGGTCTGCAAGTCAAACGGAGCCAACGCCGACCATGCAGAGATGTTTTTCACAGACCGACTGCGTTCGGCCCTGACTAAACCATCCATCCTGCGTGACGTCGCCGGAAAGATTAACGAGAAGCGATCCGCCGGAACCAAGCCATTGGAGCTTGGATTGAAGTCGGTAGAAAAGACGCTCGACGGCCTCAAAGCGAAGCAGGCTAAACTGTACAGCCTTTTTGAGGAGGACGGAATTGACAAGGACGCGTTAATGACCCGGCTGAACGAACTCAAGGAACAGTTCGACCGCTTGTCATCGAGAAGGGCGGAGCTATCGTTTAAGCTAGACGGGCACGGAACCGCTCCTGTTCCTCTGGTTGTCGTGAAGGCCATCCTTTCGTATTTTGACCGACTGTTGGACTCCTCCCCACCGGACAGGCAGAAGGCACTGCTTCACCTGCTCATCCGAAGGATCACGGTGGACCGAGGCAAGATAGACAAGATTGGGCTTCAGATTGACGAAAGGATACAACAGAGTTTTTTAAGATAAGGCCCCTCCGGTTCGCCGGAGGGGGCGTTTAATTGTGAGGGGGTGTTTCCGCTGACACTCTCTCTGTGACAAGAGAAACCATTGTACTGGAAAGGAGGTGACTAAAGTGCAGACACGTAAGCCCACACCGAAATCCAAGAAAACGTTCGAAGCGACGGCCAGCCTTGGCCCTACCAAGGTGAAAGTGAGAAACGACAAGCAGCCTGTCTCGGACGCCTTTGACCGAATCCTTCGCAGAATCTTCCACTAATGTTCATCAAAACCTGTGTATGCCGTTTGGGCTCGTGCATCGGGCCTTCCCGCTTTTGCGAGCCATCAACCGCGAAAAGGGTTGCATTTACTTGTGATACGGTTCCCCCCGTCTTACTAAGTAGTAAAGCGTCGTCATAGTCGAACCAGAAGGTGATTTTCTTAATATCCTTCCGATTGGGTTCGACTTCAATTTTCTTTATAACCGCTCGTATCAGGGACTTC
>NZ_LJCO01000046.1 GCF_001399675.1 Paenalicyclobacillus ferrooxydans | reverse complement strand
TCTAGACTTCATATTAGCGCCTCCTACATGAGTTCTTTAGGGCAATGACCCGGCACACACTCATCGTAGCGAGGCTCTATTATTTCTACAAACCCTATTCACTAACGTATACAGGAATGTTATTGGGAAGCGCAAAAGGACTTATTGCTTTGCGATTTGAAAACCTTTATCAAATGGTATCATCGGTACGCTGCGTGTTATGGTGTTTTGGTGGCAGCGGTAATTCTTCAGGATATGCAGACACAGCGGTTCCCGCGAGAAGCATTGGAACAAGAGCTTCAAACCGTTCGCCAATTATTCTCGGATTGTATGCCCCATCTAGACGCTTAAGTAGCTGGCATGATACGAAGCATCTTCCATAGTAAATGGCTGCCTGATAGTAATGAAAATTCTTTGCACTTTCGTGCGATATCGAAGGGTGTGGGGACTGTGCGAGACCATCCCCGGTTTGCCCAAGCTTATATTTGGGGGCAAGACCTCATTGAAAGAATGGTCGGAGATATACGGAAGGAGCAAAATCAAAGGGCTTCCGGTGCGACGTTGATAGTCGGCGCTGGAACGGGTTCAGATATTTCGCAACTGGGACCGGCTGTTACACAGGTTGTACTTCTTGAACCGGACCATACGATGCTGAGTTTCTTAAGGAACAACTACGCTCACCTTCGGATAATTGCCAGTCCTGCTGAAGCGATGAATGTGGGGGACGGAGAATTTGATACGGTCATTACAAGCTTGGTCCTATGCAGCGTCGACAGGGTAGATGATACACTCAGAGAAATTTACCGTGTTCTGAAGCCCACCGGTCAATACCTGTTTATGGAGCATGTCAAACACGAAGCAATTGTCCCCAGTTTGCTTCAAAGCACAGTGAACCCGCTATGGAAACGAGTTGGAGGTGGTTGTCACCTGAACCGCGATATTCGGCGCTCACTGTCTCATTCTCCCTTGGAGGTTCTTGAGTACTCTATCGTAAAACCAAACTTTTTTATTCCCATCATAGCTGGCAGAGCGGTAAAGGGGAGTAGGTAGTTGCATACGGGTCGCAGAGACTTGAGGAAATAGGTGGATCGAGTGCTGTGCGGGTACGATGGGCAATCTTTCGATGTTCTAATGCGGGCTAAACCTGCTTTAAGGAAGAATATCCCAGAAGGGGTGGTGAGCAGAGGATGAACAAATTCGTGGCGGGTCTCATGATGGCTGGCTTTACAATAGGGCTTCTTGCAGGCTGTGGACAAGCCCCACAGAACGGCAACCAAACCGGCGGCGCCGGCGCAAATAATGAATCAAATAATCTCGCTTCGGAGCCGTCAACGACTCAAAACAACTCATCGCAGAAAGTTTCATCGCTTGTGAGCAAACTCGGCTTTTCTGCCCCGTTGCACACGGTCGTGGTGATTGAAGAGAACCATTCATACGCCGAGATTACTGGAAACCCTCATGCGCCCTATATCAACTCCTTGATGCAAAGCGGTGCAAATATGACGAATGCTCACGGTGTTGAGCACCCGAGTCAGCCAAACTATCTTGATCTGTTTTCCGGCTCAAATCAAGGTATTACCAGTGATGCATGCCCGAATACCTTAAGCGAACCGAATCTGGCCACCGAATTGACTGCCGCGCATTTGACGTTCACAGGGTACTCAGAGAGCCTGCCAAAGGTCGGGTATACAGGGTGCTCCAACGCTTCGTTCCTTTCAAGGGGTACATATGCACGCAAGCATAGCCCATGGGTGAATTTCACAAACATCACTGCCTCCGAAAATGTTCCGTGGTCAGACTTTCCTGGTAACTTCAATGATCTTCCGACTGTATCTTTTGTTATCCCAAAGTCCTGCGCACAATTGAGGATTTGTACAATTTGCCCTACCTGGGGCACAGTGCGGATGTAACGTCTCTTCAGGGCATTTGGACCAAGGCCTAAGATGGAATCACGTATCCACAAAAAATGTTCCAACGCATGTGACCGACGAGGCGAACCGCGCGTCTAATCGTGGTAAAGAGGGGGTCTTGCCATGGGCGTGAAGGGTATGCGTACGTTGGCAGTTGGGGTTCTTGGGATAATGGCAGCCGGCGCAGTGATTTATGCGGCGGCACCGCATTCCGTTGGTATAAACACCAATTCGCCAGTTGCTCAGACCACACTCGGAGGAACACCAGTCAGGCAGACACCAGTCAGGCAGGCACCAGTCAGGCAGACACCAGTCAGGCAGGCACCAGTCAGGCAGACACCAGTCAGGCAGACACCAGTCAGGCAGACACCAGTCAGGCAGACACCAGTCAGGCAGACACCGAAAAAGACGTTCTTTCAAAGCATTGCGGGACCGCGGGTTGGAATCACTTTGGCCCCGGACCCGATGGTGCAAAAATCGATGCCTGACATTCCGGCTTCTCGAGCCAAAGTGGAGGTATATTTGCCAGTCTACCCAGGTGCAAAGCAAGTGGCAAAGTACCCTCAAATCGGTGATATGGGGACACCGATGAGCGCGGACCTGTTAGATGGAACCCTGTATTTTTCGAGTTCTGAGGGGGCGGCTAAGATTGAAAACTGGTATAAGCAACAGTTTGCCAAGCTCGGCTATACAGTTGACGGCAGCGGCAGTACCGGTCGGTACGGAAAAACAACCTCTACTTTTGTCTCATTTTCAAAGACGGGGCAGCTTGGGAATCCTACGCCATTTCCCCAGGTCGATCTCGGTTTTGCAACCGGAGGCTCGACTACCGTATTCAAGTTGAAGGTGGACTACATCGCCTTGCCGAGTCGTCCGGCGAACACGCTTCTTCCAAAAAACGTGGTCAAGGTGATTCTGTCCGGCGGCGCTCAGTCGTTTACAGTGACTGATTCAAATTGGATACAAACGGTCGTTCAAGAGATGAATGCACTTAGTGTAGCCTCTCCCGGTATCACAAACTGCCCCGCACTAGGGACGGCCGCGGGGGTAAAACCCAAGTACCAAGGTGTGGTTCAGGCACAGTTTGTGTTACAGAACGGCAAGACAATTCCGGTTCTGTTCAGTATTCCATGCGGTGTACGGGATGTGACGGTTGACCACAGTCAGGTGACACTACAAGGAAATGCAAAACTAGATCGCGAAATTAACGCCGTTACCGGATTCGCAGGTTAACGAACATGCTACAACGGTGGCGTCGATTCTGGTGTCGTTCACATAGTTCTTCATTACCTTCGACGGTTGATAGGGCGCTCGAGAACATTCAACTCGTCCTCAAGCCGCGACCACTCTTCGGACACGACGGTTCTGGCGTCTGTGATGGCTTGGTTATACACGTAGGGGGTGACGAGACTCAGAACGTGATCGAATAAACCTTCGGCGGCGATGTTTCCGAAGGCCTCGCCAGTTTGGTCAATGATGTAGTCCTCGAGCTGCTGGATGAGGTCTTGCTTTTCCTCGCGCGGGATCCGAATTGGCTTCATGCTCCATTCCTCCTGGGTTCGTGATACGATGAGCCTTTCCAATGCTCGTACTTCTTCATTTTTCAGGTACAATTCTATTACGTCCAACATAAGCATTGTACCCTTACCGAGTGGGTCTGCTCGAGTATTCCGAACGTGAGTGCTGAAAAGAGGGATGAATTTGACGGATCGAACAACACGCCAGGACCGATTGCTCGCCGAGTTGACTGCTTCTGAACGCCCCTTAACGGGTGCCGAACTGGCGGAGCGGTGTGGTGTAACAAGGCAGGTCGTGGTTCACGATGTGGCGATTTTAAGGGCTGCCGGCATCGATATCATATCTACACCGCGTGGATACCAGGTGCAAGTGACTCCACTCTTGCACACGCAGATCTTATCTGTGTGTCATCCCCCTGAACTGACAAAAATAGAACTCATGACGCTGGTCGACTTTGGTATTGTCGTTATGGACGTCGTTGTTGAACATCCCCTTTACGGTGACTTGAGAGGGGCTTTGCAGTTGGCGTCGCGCCGGGATGTAGATCTCTTCTTAGATAAAGTTCAGTCCTCAGACGCTGTCTTACTGTCGTCATTAACGGATGGTTTTCACTTGCACACGGTCTCCTGTCCGATGCCTGGACGTCTCAAAGAAGCCATTCAAGTACTCCGAAAGAATGGAATTCAAGTGTTTGATGACGGCAGTGAATCCATCTGAGCTTGGGGTACGATTAGATGCTCACCAGCAGAGTAGACCGGGTTTGAAAGAACCTGGTTGCTATTCTGTCCATACTGGTGTATATACACTAGTGTATTCAGTATAAATGTTGATAGGGGGATTTATCGTGAGCATGACCTCCGGCGCAGAGGATCGATCGCGTGTCCGATATGGATCAAAAGTGTTCCAGGTCGAGCCCTACGGGGCCGAAAAGGTATCTAACGCGGAGCGGCATGGAACGTCGAAAATGCAGTTTACGCTTTGGCTTGGCTCAAACCTGACCATTGCAGACTTTGCATTGGGATTTTTACCCGTCTCTCTCGGGATGTCATGGGGATGGAGCATCGCTTCAATTCTTATTGGCAACGTGTTAGGGGCGGCGGTTCTGGCTGGATGCGCAGCGATGGGACCTGCCTATGGTTCTCCGCAGCTTGTGATTGGTCGCTTTACGTTTGGGCGCATCGGGGGATACCTCCCGGCTTTGCTTAACTACGTGAGCACGATTGGGTGGTTTGCGGTCAATAACATTCTCGGAACCTATGGCTTACAGGTTCTTATGCCGCGTCTCGCTTTTTGGCAGGGGGCGTTGCTGCTCGTTATCATACAGGGCCTGCTTGCGGTATATGGACATAACCTGATTCATACCTACGAGCGCATTATGTCTGTCGTTCTCGGCATTCTGTTTCTTGTGGTCACAGCGATTGCGCTCTTTCATCACACAACCTTAGCTGCGTATCACCCAACGATGAGTAAGCCATGGGTATTGTTTGCCGTAATGGTCGCTGCGGCGTTTTCCTATATCGGCAGTTGGGGACCTTATGCATCGGACTACAGTCGGTACCTGCGACCGTCGACGAGCAAACGAGAGGTCTGGGGATTTGCATTTCTGGGTTCTTTTATTGCGTCAGCTTGGCTGGAACTCGTAGGTGCGGCCGTTGCGGTACTGGCGCTCGGGGTGAAAGGAGGAAACCCGATTTCGGATCTGCATCAGGTAATGGGGGGATTCGGTGCTGTTGCTGTCATCGCTATCATCCTTGGTGGTACAGCAGCTGATGCCCTGAACTTGTATTCTAATTCCCTTGCTGCGGGAGCGATGGATATTCGCTTACCCAGATGGACTTTGGCTGTCGTGGCCGGTGTGATTGGTCTTGCACTCAGCCTGTACGGGTCGGGTCAATTTGAACAGAACTATGAAAACTTCTTGCTGATGCTCGGTTACTGGTTTATGCCCTGGCTCGGCGTATTGTTTACGGACTTTTATCTGCTTCGGCGCTTCCGCGCGGCGTCATCTGATGTCCGGCCACAGACCCGCGTTCAGTGGCCAGGCTTGCTCAGTTTCCTCGTCGGTTTCATCGTGTCGATCCCGTTTATGGCTGGGTCGATGTACGAAGGACCCATTGCCAAGCACTTGGGTGGGGCTGACCTGACTTTTTACGTCGGTTTTATAGTAGCAGCGCTCTGCTATCTCATTCTCAGTCGCGGTACCCATCTTCAGCGTAATGGCTTGGCCTGAGAACTTCTCCAACTTCTGCAAACGCCAGATTCGATTCCCTCGTGGCCGCCCCGTTGTTGTACAATCAGATGCGAACATGACATCGATGCACAACAACGGGAGCGGCATGTATGGGCAAACCTACCTTTATACGGTCTTTTCTCACTGGATATCCCAAAGAATCCTACGTATTTATCGTTGCGAGCCTGCTCAATGCAATTGGCAACGCAATGTTGTGGCCCCTCATCACGATTTATGTACACAATGATCTGCATCGCTCGTATGCTGAAGCGGGCCTAGTTTTGCTGCTGCAGTCCTCTGCGGGCATCTTAGGTCAGTTCATCGGCGGTGGCTTGTATCATCGGTTGGGTCCAAAGCGGCTGATTGTCTCCTCGTTGCTGCTGACTGGACTGGCTCAATTAAGTCTGGTCTTTGCGAAGGCATGGGTGCCGTACATCTGCGTGATGGTTTTGAATGGGCTGCTCGTGTCTATTACGATGCCTGCCGTGAATGCATTCGTTGGCCTACGCTGGCCAGAACACTCCGCCCGTCTGTTCAACAGTATTTATGTGTTTAATAACATGGGCGTGGCCATCGGGACGAGTTTAGCCGGCGTACTTGCAGCCATCTCATTTAACCTTACGTTTCTCATTGACGGTTTCTCAACTGCCGGGTTTGGTCTGTTCTTTCTTTTGTTTCTAAACCGCATCCACATCGGCAAGCATAGTCGCATGGAGGTAGGGATTCCCCGGCAGGCTGCAGAATCGAGTCTGCCTCGCTTGCTGAAAAACTATCGCCTCTATCTGTTTCTGTCTCTCGGTTCCATGCTGGTCATGATGTCCACCTCGGCATGGAATACCGGTGTCGCCCCGTACCTGAACAGCAAAGGTCTGAGTCCGGATGTTTACAGTTTTCTGTGGACCATCAACGGGATCGTTATCGTGGTGGGTCAACCTTTCACTTCGTTTTTAAACAAACGCATCACCCGAACACTCTATACGCGTCTGATATCAAGCGCGGTTTTCTACGGGGTAGGCTTCGCGTTTATGTGGATTTTACATGCCAGCTACATGGACCTGATTGCAGGGATGATTGTATGTACGTTCGGGGAGATGCTGTTAAACCCGTCGATACCTGCCATTGTCTCGCAGACGACTGGACGATCCGCTCCGTTTTATCTGGGTCTCGTAGGCGGTGTGGGCAGCATAGGGCGACTCGTAGGACCACCGCTCTACGGAGTCCTCTTTGACCTCTATGGCGTAACACCCATTCTGCTCGTCTCGACCATTGCCACCGCGATAGGTGCAGGTCTGTTTGTGATACACCGTACCTTGAGGGTTTCAATCCCTGCGCGTTGGCCCGACGTGAACCATGGAGTGAACAGCGATGGCACCTGACTGTGAAGTGAACTATTGGACACACTCTATGTGCAAACGCAGAGTTTGCACAGGTACTTGATTGCGACTCTATTCATGCGCACAATAGAGATGTAAAAGCCTATTCAAGAGATGGAGTGATGAACAATGAGCAACCTTTCAAGCCAGTTGATGATGCACCGAGCCGTGTTGCAGGATATTTTGAGTCGAGTACCTGAGGACCAGGTAGATATGAAGCCGTGGCCGAACGCACTGTCATTGAGTGATCTCGCTGTACATATGGTCACAAGCGCAGATTGGTTCGCTGAATCTGTAAAGAACGGACAATTCGGCCGTCCCGAAAAAGTGGAAGTAAGTTCAATGTCCGACCTTCGTCGCGTTGTCGACGAATACACGGAGAAGACAAAAGCCACGCTGGATTCTTTGAGCGACGAACAAGTTGAAGGTATGGTGGAAGCCAAGCATATCTTTGGCATGGACGCTCCGGGTAAAGTTTGGCTTGGCAGCATGCGGGATCACGAAATTCACCATAAGGGACAAATGTTTGTGTATGCGCGGATGGCTGGTGTCGAAGAGATGCCATTCTTCATCCAACGCGATATATAACAAGAGCCTCGTATCCGCGACACTGGGTTCAATGTTGTGGACTATCAGCGCACCAACTTCTTCGTTGGTGCGTTGTTTTTTCTGCACTCGAGCGATTCTCGAGCGATTAAAGGAGGAAAAAGCCAACATGAAGCAAATCATCGCCATGGGCGGCGGGGGGTTCTCCATGGAACCTGACAATCCACTGTTAGACTTGTATGTCTTGCAGCAAAGCGGACAGAAAAAACCGAGAGTCGTTTTTTTGCCGACGGCAAGTGGAGATGCGGAAGGATATATCTCGAACTTCTACCATTCATTTGGTGCGTACGATTGCGAACCTTCCCATCTGTCTTTATTTCGTGTAGATACACAGGATCTGGAGAGCTTTATACTCGAAAAAGATGTCATCTATGTGGGTGGAGGCAACACCAAAAGTATGCTCTGTCTATGGCGGGAGTGGGGACTCGACGTCATCCTCCGCAAGGCGTGGGAACAAGGGATCGTGCTCGCAGGACTGAGTGCTGGAGCTATTTGCTGGTTTGAGGAGGGGCTCACCGATTCCTACGGCCATGAGTTAATGCCTCTAAGTGCACTGGGATTTCTGAAAGGCAGTCATTCTCCTCATTACGATGGTGAATCGGAACGCAGACCGGCCTATCAGAAATACATCAAATCAGGACATTTGATGCCAGGTTACGCAGCGGACGACGGAGTGGGCCTCCATTTTATCGATCAGGAGTTGCACAAAGTAGTCAGTTCTCGTCCAAATGCCAAGGCCTACTATGTGACGACGGAAGGCGAGTCCCTCATTGAACGCGCGATTGACCCTATGTATCTACTCAAGGGACCGAATGTAACGATCCGCTGACGTGGAAACCGCAGTCTTTGCGTCCACGGGAATCACACTATGAAAACCAAGTCCATAAAATCCTCACAGGAAACTTGATTTTTCGATGCTGAAGGGATGAACGGTACCATGACAATCCGACCGGCTTCACGCGGTGATATCGCTTCATTGACCGATTTGATGTTTAACTATATTGTCGGCTTTTACCGTCAAGAAGATCAAGAACGTTCTGCGATAGAGAAACACATTGAATACATTCTCGAGCACCCACGTGAAGGCATTCAGTTCGTGATTGAGGAAAACGGAGACCTGCTAGGGTTTGCCACGTTATACTACAGTTACAGCACACTGCGGTTGCAACGGATCGCCATATTGAATGACCTGTTTCTGTCCCAACAGGCACGCGGACAAGGACTCGGTGAGGCCTTGTTCAAGCACTGCCTAGAGTTCGCTCAGGACCAAGACGTTGCGTTCCTGCAGTGGGAGACAACGAAAGACAATGTTGTCGCCCGGAGCTTGTACGATAAAATGGGCGGCGACGTTAGCGACCTGATTGTGTACGAGATCCGCTTCTCGGGTAGGCCGCCTCAATAAGTTCTGTGTCGGCTGCTCGGAGAACCCTTTTCGTTAGTGGCGAGGCGACGACGGCGGCGGTCACAAGACTCAACAGCAGCATGATGGATGTGGAACCGATGGTCATATGTCGAACGCCAATCAGGCTTGCGACAAGTCCAGCACCTACCGTTAGCAGGATAATCAGTAATTGGCGTATCGGACTGATGACATTCGACACGCGCCCCATGAACTCGGCGGGCAGCGCAGACTGATTAAAGGTTGCTTGTCCGGCACCTGACAGAGACAGAAAGACACCGAGGATGACAAATCCCAAGGCGGCCAAAAGGAACGAGTGGGAAAATGCATAGACGACGAATCCGATGCTTGACACGATAGACCCAAGGCCAATCAAGAGCTGCAGGGACAACTTCTTAGCAAAGAAGGTGACCAGCAGTGCTCCAAGGACGTAACCGAGACCTGCAATGGCGACAAGCAACCCGTACGCGCCGGAAGATAGGTGCAGGGCACTCCGGGCAAAGACGACCTCTTGTGAGTCGGTGGCAGCCCCGAAGGCTCCAGACAGGGCGGTCAGTACAAAGAGGATGGTGAATACCGGGCGATCGCTTAAGATTCGGAGGGCATCGGCGAGGTCCCGTGTCCAGATGCGAATGCCCTTTGTTTGTAACACGGACTGACCCGAGTCTGACGTTTCAGGAGAGGCGTTCTTCGTTTTTGTTTTAGGTGCGTTTGCGTTGGTATTACTTTTCAAGCTGGGCAGTATGAACATTGCGAGCGCTGAGAGAAGAAAGGACAATGCGTCAAGCCAAATGGCAAGCGTAACGCTGCCCGTGATGTGGACAATCATGCCGGTTATTGCCGGACCTATCACAATTGCGCCTGACGTCAACGAACCGTTGATCCCGTTCACTCGCTTGCGATGCTCCTTCGGGACGAGGTAGGTCATGTAGGGCATTGCGGCTGCAGGGAAAAAGGTCCCAACGCTGTTGACCAGAAACAGTGCAATATAAAGGACCCAGATATTTGAGAACAGTGCCATTGCGGCGATGATAAAAGCTCGTATGATATCGATGGTCATCATCGTAGTACGCTTGTCCATCCGATCCGTGATGCTCCCTGCCCAAGGACTGACAATCAATTGAGCGATGGCAGGGATGATCCACAAGATGGACACGGCTGTCGGCGAATGGGTCGCGTTCAGGACAGACAGGTTGATGCCGATGAGCAGCATAAAATCTCCGATGCGCGAGATACCGCGGGACGATACATACACGCCGATTTGGAGTCGAAGTTTGTGATTCAGTAGAACCCCTCCGTAAGTTGAGTTTTGCTTTGTTTCGGTTTGTTCATCAAAATCGGTTTGTTCATCAAAACAGGAAAAGGGAACAACTGCAGCCCCGGACTGACCCGGGGCTGTTTGTTTGTCTCGGGCTTCATTTTTCGCTCTCAAGTTGGCGCTTGGCTTCACTCCAACAAGAGTCCTCGTCGCGCAGGCGCCAAGTCGTCGAGCCAGACCCGTCTTCGACGGGTGTCCGCAGTGCTTCAATCAGTGTCAAGGCGGCTTCTTTTCCAAATTCCTCTTCATAGCGAGCCAAAATCGCCGTCATGGAATATACGAATAGACTGTGCCGGTCTTCGTCGCCTTTTGCCGTACAAGAAATGGTTGCATGGTTCGTGCCAAGCAGAAAGTGTTCCCTCAGCTTCATCGTGATCGACCTCCGATTCCACTGTACCACCTTCCATGGAGTAAAACACCAATTCGCAGAAGTTGTCTGCAGGTGTGACGTCGGTCACGCTCTGTTGCAACTTCGCATGGTACCTTTCAACTAGAGGCACCGAGGCAGGGCAGTTCGGGATACTGCCCCAAATCAGAGACCGTTTGGGTACGGCCTGCAAGGGTGCAATCACAAGAAGCGAATGGGGATGACTAAGGTGTTCAATCACGACAGCACGCTCGGCGAAATCGTTGCAACCTTTCCAAAAGCAGGGTCTATCTTTAAAGCCCATAAGATCGACTATTGCTGTGGCGGAGACAGAACGTTGGCAGAGGCAACAGCTGCAGACGATGCAACGAGCGGCGCATTGCTTGAAGAGATAAATACAGAGTACAACAGCTACCTGAAGGAAGCGCAGAAGGAAGTTGACTGGACCACAGCACCACTGAGCGACCTTGTCACCTACGTCGTGAACACGCATCATGCGTATCTGCAGAAGACACTCCCGATTCTCGGTGAATTGACGACGAAGATCCTGCGGGTTCACGGTCCGAATCACGCAGACACACTGGGTCCGCTGCATCGCAATTTTCACCTCTTCAAGATGGATCTTGAACAACACATGATTAAGGAAGAGGCGAGCCTGTTTCCGCTGGTCATTGAGTTTGAGAAAACCGGCGATGTGGATGTTCTCGCGCGGCTTTTGTCGAACATTGACGAGCTCGAGGCAGAGCATACCGAGGCGGGGGACCTTCTGAAGACGATGCGGGCCATAACCAATGATTATGACGTGCCAGCGGACGCGTGCGGGACTTATAGCTATACGTTTCAAAAGCTGGCCGAGGTCGAGGAAGATATGTTCCGGCATGTGCACTTGGAAAACAACGTGATGTTTCCACGCCTTCAGGCCATCGGCGAGCACGAACTTGTTTCGAGATCATTGATATGACAGATGTCATCGAGGCGGCCAGCCTCTGAGCAGCCTGTGCCTCACACATATAGGTTTCATTTGGCGACCGGACGTGGCTCTGGTCGTTTCTTTTTTTATCGGCGAATGCAGATGATTTTGATAAGATGAGAATGTAAACACGTCATTTTGGCAGGAAGCAGGTGCGATGAACTGAGAATTCGGATGGCATCAGAGGTGGATTTGGCGCAAATCGGTCGAGTCAACGTGGATGTTTGGCGTCAAACCTATACAGGTCTCTTTTCAAATGAGTTTTTAGATAGATTGTCGTACGAGAAATCCACAGCTCGGTTTTCACAAATGATATCCAATGCGAATCAACCGTCATTCCTCATGGTTGCAGAAGTAGAAGAAAGCATCGTGGGATACATTCACGCTGGTGCATCGAGAGAGCGCTCTCTGGCGCCTGACGTAGATGGTGAGTTATACGGACTGTATCTCATGCCTGCGTACCATGGTCAAGGTGTTGGAAAAGCGTTGGTGGCCGCTGCGATGACTGAGCTGAAACAACGTGGATTTCACAGTGCAGTCGTGGTTGTTTTTACCGAAAATGCACGGGCTCGAGCTGTGTATGAAGCCTTAGGGGCAGTTCCGCTCGTTGAAAGACGCGTCAATATCGGTGGTGAATCTGTCTCAGAATGGCTGTATGTTTGGGAGACGTTGTCTGAACAGCTCATGCTCGATCTGCCGCTCCGTCAACTGACAACAGAACTCGGTGTCAGCCCAGAAAGAGCACAAAAAGAATTGGTGAAAGCACAGTTCTCTCGAACTGCAAATGCCTACGTGAAGAGTGTCTCGCACGGAAACGGGACTGCGCTTGCCAAGGTTGTGTGTACCTTAGACCCTTCGGAGGATTGGACCGTCCTTGATGTCGCGACGGGTGGGGGACATGTGGCACGGGCGTTGGCGCAGGCGGTACAACATGTTGTGGCCTCTGATCTTACGCCAGAGATGCTCTCTGCAGCACGAAAGCACATCCGCGATGATGCCGGGCTGCACAACGTGTCTTATGTGGTTGGAGACGCTGAAGCTCTGCCCTTTCTCGATGAAACGTTCGATGCGGTGACGTGCCGCATCGCTCCACACCACTTTGTCCATCCACAAAGATTTGTAACCGAAGCAGTCAGAGTCTTAAAGCCGGGCGGACGGTTCCTGTTGGTTGACAACATTGTCCCAGAAGACGAAGGACTAGCCGACTGGTACAATACGCTCGAGCGTTTGCGCGATCCGAGCCATGTTCGATGTATGCCCACTTCGGAATGGAAGTCCTGGATGGAAGGTGCAGGGTTGACGATGATCACTGAGGAGCCTTCATGGAAGACTTTTGAGTTTGAAACGTGGGCACGGCGAATGGTGACATCGGAAGAGCAGTATGGAACGGTTGTCGCATGGCTGAAAAGCGCATCTTCTGCGGCGCGCGAGTTTTTCGATGTGACAAGTGAAGCAAGTGAAGATGGTACTGACAGGTCTTTTAAAGGGCTTGAATGGATGGCGCTCTGCGAAAAGCAGGTGTCGTACTCAAAAGGTTCCGTCACCAATCAGGCGTAAAGGAGCGACCCGATTGACGAACGACCTACAGGATGCATCTCTTGAATTGACAGTGCTGACACCGAATGACGAACCGCAGTTTGAACGCCTTGTCGCTGAAGTTGGATGGGGTGTGCCAAAGGGGCGTCTTCGGATGATGCTGGAGATGGGCGAAGGTGTTGGGCATTTTGCAAACGGGCAGCTTGTTGCGACCAGCATTCTCTTCCCGTTTGGACCGAACTTGGCGTTTCTAGGCATGGTCATTGTCCATCCCGAACGTCAGAGGCAGGGCCTCGGGAATGTTGTTGTCCGCAAATGCCTGGACCGTGCTGCCGATCTCGGTATTCACTCCGTTGGACTCCTTGCCACCGATGCAGGTTATCCGTTGTATCAGAAGCTGGGATTCGTGACTGCGGACAAGGCTCACCGATTTGTCGGAAAACCGATATGGGTGAGCCAACAAGACTCTGAATTTCACACAACCACGCGATCAGCCCTGGCCGATCCGGAGCAATACGCCCGGTCAACGTTATCCATGGCTCCGACAGCGTTGTCCATCACACAGGTAGATGAACAGGATTGGCCGGAGATGCTGGCCTTCGATACTGAGGTTTCAGGGGCCGATCGCAGCGTTACATATCGCCATTTTGTTCAGACAGTCTCATACACTGCCATCGCGCGTGGATCTGATGCGAGATTGTGCGGATATGGGATGGCCACAAAGGTCGGCGATTTACTCATCATTGGACCGCTTCAGGCGGTGGACATGGAGGCTGCTCGACAACTGGCGGTGTACTTGATGAAACATGCTGATGGCGAGGTGCGTCTTGACGTACCCTCGAATCAAACGGCGTGGATGCGTCAGTTGGAGGAGTGGGGACTTGTTGATACGCACGTGTCGCCGATGATGCTGCACGGCGGCATAACGTTTCCTGGTCGCCGCCAGTGGCTGTATGGGATTATGGATGCGGCACTAGGCTAACGAGGTTGCCTGTTGGGAAGATGCGAGATGAGGAGTAGAGAGGAGTTGTTTCATGAAGATTCTCGTGATTGGCGGTACACGTTTCCTCGGGCGTCATTTTGTTGAGGCTGCCTTGAAGAACAACCATGAAGTAACAGTGTTTCACAGAGGACAAACCAACGTCGGTTTGTTTGACGATGTCGAGGAAATTCTTGGTGATCGAGACGGAGGAACGGACCGCCTGAAGGGACGCGAATGGGACGCGGTCGTGGACACCTGTGGGTATGTACCGCGCGTTGTGAGGCAGTCGGTTGAGGCGCTCGCAGGTACAACCGCGAACTACACATTTATCTCGAGCATTTCGGTTTACAAGGATTTTCCTGAAGCCGGCATGGATGAAACCACCCCGGTTGACGTTTTACCGGAAGATGACGCAGACAGCGAAGATGTCTCGAAGTATTACGGCCCCTTGAAGGCTCTCTGTGAGTACGAAGTCACACGCGGATTTGGGGAACGTGCACTCATTGTCCGGCCTGGACTCATTGTCGGTCCGAACGACCCGACGGACAGATTCACTTACTGGCCTGCCCGGTTCGACCAGGGAGGAGATGCACTTGTTCCAGGAGACGCAGAGCGGCTCATTCAATTTATCGATGTTCGCGATCTCGCTTCGTTCACGCTTGCACTCGTTGAACAGGGGGCTGGAGGCGTCTATCACGCTACGGGCCTTCCTGTCAGTATGGCAGAGCTCGTCGAAGCCTGCCAAGCTGCGTCCGTACACGCGGCCGCCCCGGTCTGGGTAGAGGAGTCTTTCCTCGAGGGCACAGACGTGCAGCCGTGGATGGAGCTGCCGCTGTGGATCGGGCCTGCTGCAAACTGGCCGGGATTCATGGAGGTCAGTGTTGCGAAGGCACTGGAACGGGGTCTCACATGCAGATCGACCTTAGAGACCGTTCGTGATACGCTCTCGTGGGTGAAAACAGGCAGAGGAGACCGGGAATGGAAGGCTGGGCTGCGGCCTGAGAAGGAACGTGAACTCCTAAATGCCTGGCGAGCCAGTCAAAGTTCTTGACAGCTCTGTCTGTTTCCAATAGTCTGTGAGTACACTGTGAGTACACTGTGAGTACACTGTGAGTACGCTGTGGGTACGCTATGGGTACAGTGAGTACAGTGAGTAGATTCCCGCTGAGGAGGTGACGTCAGATGACCATTCGCATCGTCCAATTTGGACCCGCAGGAGCCATGAACGGGATAGGCCTGCCCAAATTCGGCGACTCGATGTTCATGCATGCGGATTATCTGAACGTTACCCAATCTCATCACGGGTAACCGTCGGAAACGACTGCTTACAACGTTCTGTCGCCGTTTGGGGAGACCCGAACGGCTTTTTTGTTGTGGGAGACAGAACGGAGGAAACCACTTTGGAAAATAGCGATCGAAACTTGATAGAAGACCATCGGGAAACCAGCCGATGGACACGCCGTGGGCGGCGTAATCTCTTTGCATTGTACGGCTTTACGGCTTCTTCGCGACTCTGGTTTGATGGCAGTTTGTGGCTATTGTATTGGCAACATCGAGGTATCTCACTTTTTGAAGTCGGTATTCTGGAAGCCATCCTTCATTTGGTCTGCTTGCTTGTTGACGTGCCGATCGGTGTGTTTGCCGATCGGTATGGTTGGAAGCTGTCGCTGTTTCTGAGCGGAGCTTTCGGCGTGCTTTACTGCGGGGTGTCCCTCGCAGGGAGTAATTTCTGGTGGGGAGCAGCGGCTTTTGCAGTGCGCGGTGTACAGGTGACCTTGACCAATGGCAGCGATACCGCGATCGCCTATGAATCTGCACGCATTGCCGGCCTCACTGAGCGTTATCAGGCCATCTCCGGGCGACTCATGGCCGTCTCTCTGATTGCGATGGCGCTTGCTGAGAGCGCGGGCGGCGCACTGGCTACCGTGACGTGGAATGCTGTGTATATCGCTTTCGCAGTATCGAACGCAGTAAGTATGGTCGTTGTGCTCTACATGCAAGAACCGCGTACCGCCAGCCCGATGTACGGTGAGAAACGAGAGTTGGCTCAACTTGGGGAATTTAGTTACGCTGAAGGTGTAGAAGGTGTAGTGCCAGACTCGGTACTGACTATAGCCAGAGATGCAGTTCGCTTTGCAAAAACCTCGCCGTTGTTCCTGAAATGGATTCTCTTTAGTGCCACACTATCGGGCTTTCTTGCCACGTTTTCGTTTTACGGACAATCGCTGTTAATCCACAATGGCTGGTCCTTGCTCGGAATGGGCATTTTAAGCGGATTCGAGAACGGCTTTGGTGCTGCAATGGCACTTCTGTCTGATACCATAACACGCGTGTCGGGATCACGGCGCACAACGTGGATGACGGCCGTGCTGGGTGGCCTCGGGTTGACCTTATTCGCGTTCGTGCCAGGGCTGTCATCGGGGAAGGGTTATCTCATCGGATCGGCTGCGGGAAATCTGGCCGATCCTTTGATTGACAAGGAGTTGAATCACCTGGTGCCGTCCCGTCAGCGCGCAACGCTGTTATCTGCCAACTCAACCTCGTTTTCGCTGTTCATGGTAATTGTGTTTCCACTGTTTGGACTGCTTGCGAGTCGCGTGGGACTGACCCGCGCGGCTGAAGTGGGGAGTCTGGTTGGCGTAAGCGCGATCGGACTCGCATCACTGTGGCTCGGACAGTCGTCGTCGACACAGCTGGCAGGGAGTCAAGAGTGACGAGAAACGTACTGGTCCATGTTTGCGTGCGTTCACTGGAGGAGAGGTTTAACAAGTTGAGTTATACGGTGAGGGGTATATGTGGTATGATGTACACATACCTAGCTCACTGTTCTAGATAGGGAGGGACTTACATGTTTCACTATACAGTTTCCACCACAAAATCTCTGGATGAAGCCATTGCAGCACTCGGAGGAGCCTTAAAGGAGCGCAGTTTTGGCGTGCTTTGGGAGCTTGACATGGCTTCCAAGCTGCACGAAAAAGGTGTAGATTACAACGGTTCGTTCCGCGTACTTGAGGTTTGTAACCCGAAGGTTGCAAAGGAAGTACTTGAACACAACGATCTGGCGGGGTATTTCCTGCCATGTAAGATTGTCGTTTACACGGACAAAAACGGATCCAACCAGATTGGACTGACCAATCCGACTGCCCTGATGAGCCTCGTCGGGGACGAGAAACTATCAGCAATTGCGACGGACATTGAGAAAACACTGAAGGAAGCCATCGACGCGGCAAGGTAAGACTGGGACGCTACAGGAGCAGCTCAGGTACTATAGATCTCCCTGCGTGGCTCCGAACCCGGTGACCGATGGTCACCCACGCGTGTGACGTGATACAGCCGACAGGGAATAAACGATCTAAGGACACTAAAGGAGTCGAGGAACCCCCAACAAACGGTGGCTTCCTCGACTTTTTTAAAGGAACGGGGTTCTAAGATCAGTAGGAGAAACCCCCCAACCGGGGTCAGAACCACCCAACGGGGCGGTGTTCCCTTTCTCGAGGCTCATCTCATTCTCACGGGAGGATGTGTGCCGGCTACTCCCCCGACACAGCCCGAAAAATGGGCGCCATTCCGACGATATTTTAGGCGGGCACCGTCCCTTCGCCCTCATCCGGATTCATAGTGTAGAGCAGAACAATAAAGGAGGTTCTTCGTTATGTATGGTGTTTTTGGAGGTTACACGCGTTGGGCTGTGGTATTCCTAATTATTTTCGTTCTGTTTGTGCTCTTCGTCCCTTATGAAGGGGCCGTAGCGGCACCAGCAGCGGGAGCAGCCGGAGCTGGCGTAGCCTACTGAGTCACCGCGGAAAGCTCGGTGACTTAATATCATCCATCAGGGGACGAGAACCGCCGGGCGAGCCGGCGAAGAGGCCGTCGGGTACCCCGACGGCCTCTTTTAGTTAGGCTGGGAAGGAGATAACCGGGAGATCGATGGTGGGTGTGACCGCTACCACTGTCATCACAATGGGAGCCATACCAACATGGTTCATGACGACTGCATAGGTCCCCTGCTGCCTTGCGGCAAAGCTGATTGTGTATTGTGGGCCGACGCCCGAGCGTGTCACACCTGGAATCCCATGAGTCCGGTTCTGGACAGCATGATTTTGACTAGCTTGATTGTGCTGGCTGTGTACGGTCTGCCCTTGGTATGACGTGATGGCTAAAGTCGCGTCAGTGCCTCGGGTTCCTGCTCCTGCGTTCATCCTCATTTTTGCATGTAAGGTCCAACCAAGGGGGAGGGACATACTGGAAAGTCGTTGATTGTCTGGCTGGCTTCTAGGGTAGCGTAGCCCAGATGCTGCGTCCTGTGCGCTCACGGAACTTGTCGACGTTCGTGCGGTGTAGACAATCGTAACTGTCTTTGCTCGGCTGTCGACCTGGATGGTTGAGTTCCCGCCGAGTGTCCCATAGCTGAGCGGTCCGACTTGATTCGGAACGCCTTGATTGTTGCGACCCATTGCCGAGAGTCTGGGGTTGGCGGGTGTTGTCGCACCTTGATGTAGAGCGTTCGGCGTGGGCAACGAGTCTACAGCTTGATTGACGAAGCCGGCAACACTGCCTGCTGCACTGCCGGCCGCATTACCAATGTGGTTTGCCGCGTTTTGAACGGTTCCGCATGCTGGCAGCAACAGTGCAACGCTCATGAGAGCCAAGGTTCTAACCATTTTGTTTGGCATTCCATTCTCTCCCTTACGGATGAGTGAATTCTGGACATACCTGATGGCGCAACACTTTTGGTGCATGGTAACTAGCTTGCCCTGCACGGTTGGGCCTATGTGGATCGCCAGACCCCGAGGGATAGAGCAGTGTTTTCCTGCATTGTCTCTGTGGGTCAACGCTTAGCTATCATGTACCTTCAGAACTTAACGGATCGCCAAGACGGCGGCAAAGTCGGTGGGCGCGACTAAGCGTGCCCAATTGGTCCCGAGTGGCCCTGTCTTAGTCGGCGGCACCGACTTAAGTGGCCAAAAATGAGGAGTTAAGTCGCTTGGAGCGACTTAACGGATCGCCAAGACGGCGGCAAAGTCGGTGGGAGCGACTAAGCGTGCCCGATTGGTCCCGAGTGGCCCGGGCTTAGTCGGCGACACCGACTTAAGTGGCCAGAAATGAGGGGTTAAGTCGGTGGGAGCGACTAAGCGTGCCCGATTGCTGCCCGAGTGGCCCCGGCTTAGTCGGCGACACCGACTTAAGTGGCCAGAAATGAGGAGTTAAGTCGCTTGGAGCGACTTAACGGATCGCCAAGAGCGCGGTTAAGTCGGTGGGAGCGACTAAGCGTGCCCGATTGCTGCCCGATTGCTGCTCCCGCTTGGTCCCGCTTGCTCCGGAATCGCCCGAGCGAGCCTATGAGAAACGTTGACAAAGCCCCCGAAACGGGGGCTTTGTCAACAGTGCGACAGAGACAGGGCAGTGGTTTCCTGCCCTGTCTCTGTGTTGGACAAACTCGAGTTAAGTTCCGTATTGAAATCCGTTCCACGCACGTGTGTTCCGCACGCAAGCGTGTTCCAATCCTCGACATAAATGTTCTCACTTAGACCTGTTCCACGACGGGTGCATCGTCGCGAAGAAAGACGCGAAGGGATGTCGGTGAACTATTCGCGTGATCGAGCAGAAAATCTGCGACAGGGTCCTCAATCGCTTGCTGGATGACGCGGCGCAGCGGGCGGGCACCGAACCGTGCATCGCGACCGTGGACAGCAACCCACTGAACGACATCGTTGTCAAATGCAGCCGAAATGCCATTTGCGCTGAGTTGCTCTGCCAGTTCGTTCAGCATCAGGCGTACAATCTGCTCTAAGTCTTCGTTGTCAAGGGCGTTAAACCGAATGATGGCATCCAGCCGATTTAAAAATTCAGGTTTGAAATGGCTGCTCAGTTCGCCCATGATGTCACTGTCGATGACAGCATCTTGGTCCGCTCGGAATCCAAGCGACGCTCGCTTTTTCTCTGAGACACCAGCGTTACTCGTCATGATAATGACACTGTCTTCAAAATGAACTGTCCGTCCTTGGCTGTCCGTCAGACGACCGTCTTCAAGGATTTGCAGCAACAGGTTGAGTACGTCCGGATGGGCTTTTTCAATCTCGTCCAACAAAATAAGACTATACGGATGACGGCGAACCTGCTCGGTCAGTTGGCCAGCTTCGTCATGTCCGACATATCCCGGCGGCGATCCGATGATCTTCGAAACCGAATGCCGCTCCATATACTCGCTCATGTCGAGCCGGATCATGGCTTCGTCGGTGCCAAATAGCTCATTTGTCAGCGCACGAGCAAGTTCCGTCTTACCGACGCCGGTCGGACCAACAAACAAAAACGATCCAATTGGCCTGTGCTTCGGCTTCAGACCTGCGCGGCTTCTGCGAATTGCCTTGGCTACTTGTCGCACAGCGTTCGCTTGTCCGATGACCCGTCCCGTCAGGTGTCCTTCAAGGTCCTTTAACCTCTGCTGGTCTCCTGCTTGAAGCTTCGTCACAGGGATACCCGTTTTGTCCTCGAGAATTCGCCGGATGTCCTCGACGCTCACGACCTTTGCATCACCACTGCCTGGCTGATTCGAACTGCCTTGTACTTTTGAACTGCCTTGTCCTTGTGAGCTGCCTGTCCGATTTGCACTGTCTGGGCCAGTTGCACCCTCTCGCTGTTTCTTCGTGTCTTGCACGAGGGCCAACAGGGCCTGTTCTTCGTCACGGAGCTTTGCGGCGCGTTCGTAGTCTTCTGCCTTTGCGGCTTCGGCCTTTGCCGCAGCAATCTCCGCCAGCCTGGTCTCGGTGTTTGCGTCATCCGCACTCTGTCGCAGGTTTGCCTTCGATCCAGCCTCGTCCATCAGGTCGATGGCCTTGTCTGGCAGTCTACGGTCGCGTAAGTAGCGGTGAGACAGCTCTGCCGCTGCACGGATGGCTTCCGGGGTGTATTTGACCTGATGGAAGTCTTCGTACCTGGACACAAGGCCCTCGAGAATGGCGATGGTGTCCTCGACGGACGGCTCCTCCACCATCACAGGCTGGAACCGACGTTCGAGTGCTGCGTCCTTCTCAATCTGCCGGTACTCTTTCAGTGTCGTTGCCCCGATAACTTGAATATCGCCACGAGCAAGTGCAGGTTTCAGGATGTTGCCCGCGTCCATGGAACCTTGAGCAGATCCCGCGCCGACCAACAGGTGCATCTCGTCGATAAATAAGATAACGTCGTCCCGTGCCTGCAACTCGGCAATCAATTGCTGCATGCGCTCCTCGAACTGACCACGGATACCTGTGTCAGCGACGAGAGAAGCGACATCAAGGACGAAAATCTGTTGATTCCGAAGTTTTGCAGGTACCTTGCCTTCGCTAATCCGCAAAGCGAGTCCTTCGACCACAGCCGTCTTTCCGACACCCGGTTCACCAATCAGCACAGGGTTGTTTTTGTTCCGACGGTTGAGGATTTCAATGATCCGTTCAACCTCTTTATCTCGGCCGATCACTGGGTCAATCTTACCGGATCGTGCTGCATCTGTGAGATTACGGCCCAATTGCTCGAGCAGTCCCGGTTGTTGCCCATCTTGTACGTGTTGTTTGATCCGGTTCTGGCCAGACGCTGGAGATCCATTCCAAGGTCCTTGGTTCCAGGAGCCTTGATTCAACGGCCCTCCGTTGAAGAAAAATGAATTGTGGCCGTTCATACCACCAGCCTGGTTGCCAGACTGAGATGTTCCACCGAACGGGATGCCGCCAGGCAGAGACGGACCACCCGCCCCTTGCAGGACTTCCGCATAGAACTCACGATAGCAAGTGGGGCAGAGGCTCAGTTGACGCTCATCGCCGTTGTAGTTTAGGCGCAAAATAATGCTGGCTGGGCGAACTTCACAACGATCACACTTCATGTCTGTATCCTCCTTGCAGATTTTATAGGTCATCGTTTTCTTAGATATCTCAGTAGAAGTAGGTTTCAAGAATTGCCTAATGGACCATCCGATCCGCTGTGATCAAACGTCGATACCCTATCATTTGGTCCGATTTGATAATGAGCTTTCTGTAATGCGTCTTTAGCGCGCCATCCTTGAAAATCGTCAATTGACTTTGACTTACTTTGACCTTTTGATGTCTTGATTATACTTTGACCTTGTTTGACTTTCAAGTCCCTAAGTCAAAAATGAGAAAAACAGCACAACAGAGGGCATGAGACCCTCTGTTTGTTCGCGATTGTATCTCGGAATTGTATCTTGGCCATTGCCGCTCGGAAAGGTACATGGGCCACTGTTCGCATGACGTGCGGGTTACAATTGCACCGCTTCACGCCCGCCTTGCTGGAGCAGATACATCTTGTGATAGAGCCCTCTGTGGGCGAGCAACTCCTGATGCGTGCCGCGTTCCACAATCTCACCGTGGTGCAAGACAAGAATCAAGTCTGCGTCTTGGATGGTGGAGAGGCGGTGGGCGATAGCGATGGTCGTTCGTCCTCTCCGCATTTTTAGAAGTGCGGTCTGAATTGCTTCCTCTGTTTCCGTATCTACGCTGGCCGTTGCTTCGTCGAGCACCAGTATCTTTGGCTCGATGGCCATCGTTCGGGCGAAGGAGACGAGTTGACGCTGTCCCGCAGACAACGTCGATCCCCTCTCGCGGACCGGTTCTTGGTACCCGCCGACAAGTCGTTCAATGAACGAGTCGGCTTGAACAAAGCGAGCGGCTTCGACGACCTCTGCGTCGGTCACGTGTTCGTTACCGAGTCGGATGTTTTGTGCGATGTCCCCGACAAAAAGAAACGGATCTTGAAGGACAAGACCAATCTTGTTGCGCAGTTCAATGTCGCTATAGGCGTCGAGTGGGACGTCGTCGACCATGATACGTCCCTTAACGACGGGGTAGAAACGCATCAACAGGTTTACGATGGAGCTCTTACCACTGCCCGTGTGCCCGACAAGTGCAACGGTTTGTCCAGGATAGGCGGTAAAGGAAATGTTTTTGAGCACGTCGGTTTCTCCATCGTAGGAGAAGGTGACATCATCAAAAGTGACTTTGCCACGTGCAATCTCTGGGTTTGCCGATCCGATTTGGGTCGGTGCATACAGCGTTTGATCGAGCAGCTGGAATACGCGCTCACCTGCGACCATAGCCTGCTGGAAGACATTTAACTGCTGCATCATCTCATTAACAGGCTCAAAGAAGCGCTCGAGGTAATTGACGAAGGCATAGAGGACGCCAATGTCGATCACGCTGTGGAAGGAACGGATCCCAAAGAAGCTCATGATGACGACAAGCACTGCCAAGTACAGAACGTCCATGAGCGGACGAAGCATCAGGCTGTTGATTCTAATGTTCCGGAGCCTGGCTTTTTGATAGTCACCGTTTACCTCGCCAAATTCGCTTCGCAGCCGTTCCTGTTGCCGCATTGCCTGGATGAGGTACATGCCTTGCAGGGACTCATTCAACTTTGCGTTCAGTTGGCTGAGTTTCCGGCGAGCTTCATGGAAAACGCGTCCACTTATTTTGCGATACATCATCATAATGTAGACGATGACGGGTGCGAGAATCACACAAAACAGCGCGAGACGAAAATCGAGAAAGAACATCGATACGAAAATGCCAATCAACAACAGTGCGTTTTTCACATAGGTCGAGAGCACCGTGACGTAGAAGTCTTTAATCGCCTCAGTATCGTTCGTGATTCTTGAAACAAGCACCCCTGTCGGTGTCCGGTCAAAGAAGGTGAGTCCGAGACGCTGAACCTTACCGAACACTTCGATTCGCAAGGCTTGAATCATCTTCAGTGCAGCGTTTTGAAAACCGACGAGCTGCAAAAAGTTGAAGCCGGACTTCATCACCTGTAAGAACAGGTATACACCGCCGAGGATAACAAGTGGTTCAGTGGGAAAGTGACGGGGTGTAAGGTATTTGTCAATAAACTGCTGGATGAGGATGGGTCCGAGTACATCGGCCGTCGTTGCAACTGCAAGCAAGATGAACGCTCCAAACAGGAGGGTCCGGTGCGGGCGCAAATATCCGAGCAGGCGTCTGAAGACACCTTTGGTGGGTGTGACTTCGGCCATTTGATCGACTTGATTGATCACCCTGCTGTCCCTCCTTGTTCAACCAGCGATTCGAGTTGCTGACGTTGGTACATGTCCTTGTACCAGCCGTTTTGTAAAACCAGTTGTTCGTGTGTTCCTTGTTCGACGATGCATCCATCGTCGAGGACGATGATGTAGTCGGCGTGTTCAATCGTACTGAGTCGGTGTGTGGCAATGAGCGTTGTCCGTGCGCTGCGATTCGCTTTGAGAGATTCAAGAATGGCCTGCTCTGTCTTGGCGTCAACCGCTGACAGGCAATCGTCAAGAATCAGGATGTCAGCATCTACGAGAATGGCTCTGGCAATCGAGATACGCTGTTTCTGACCACCTGAGAGCGTCACGCCGCGCTCACCTACGATGGTGCCATAGCCTGCGGGAAACCGCACGATGTCGTCGTGAATGGCTGCGATCTTTGCTGCCATTTGAATCTCCTCAAAGCTTGCAGTCGGTTTCGCAAAAGCGATATTCTCAGCAATCGAAGCCGAGAACAGGAAGTGGTCCTGCGGAACATACGACATGCCTTTGCGAAGACTGTTCAGTTTGTACTTTGTAATCGGGCGTCCGCCGATTCGGATGGATCCTTCTGCTGCGTCGAACTCGCGCAACAGGAGCTTAAACAAAGTCGT
This sequence comes from Paenalicyclobacillus ferrooxydans, assembly GCF_001399675.1. Classification (GTDB taxonomy): domain Bacteria; phylum Bacillota; class Bacilli; order Alicyclobacillales; family Alicyclobacillaceae; genus Alicyclobacillus_B; species Alicyclobacillus_B ferrooxydans. The sequence goes on along the minus strand of NZ_LJCO01000046.1, from coordinate 71,734 downwards.
TTTGCCGCTGCCTGTGCGGCCAACAATCCCGAGTGTTTGTCCGGCCTCGACGGAGAGGTGGAGATCCTTCAAGAGGGGAGCAGCTTGGCTCGGGTACTGAAAGGCATCCATGTGAAATTCGATCTGCCCTTCGGGCACTGCATCAACGGCGTCGCTGTGGTCTGTGATGGCGGCCGGTGTGGCGAGAAGGACGCGGATCCGGTCATAAGATGCGTGCCCCCGCTCGACGATGTTAAACAACCAGCCAAACGCCAACATTGGCCACACCAACTGGCCTAGATACATGGTAAAGGCAGTCAACTGTCCAAGGGTGAGATGACCATGCACAACAAAGACCGCACCGACGGCAATGGTCAGAAAGAAGGAGATGCCCGTAACAAGTGAGATGGTCGGGTCGAACAAAGCATCTATTTTGGCAACGGCCATGTTTTTGTCAACGACGTCCTGCGACAGATGACGGAAATTGACTTCTTCAACCTGTTCTTGGCCAAAAGCTTTAATGACACGAACCCCGGAGATATTTTCCTGGACCCTGTCGTTCAGGTCAGAAAACGCCGCTTGGGCTTTTCCGAAGCGATGATGCATGAGACTGCCATAATAGCTCGACGACCAGGCAACGAGAGGCAAAGGCAAGAGCGCGATGATGGTCAGTTTCCAGTCTAGGCTGACGGCCATCGTGATAATCACGGCGACGCCGGTTGCGATAGAGTCCACAAACGTCATAATGCCCTGCATCGCCGTCTGTTCGACTGCCTGAATGTCGTTCGTCGAGTGTGCCATCAAGTCACCAATTCGACGTTCGTGATAAAACTCTGGTGACATTCGTGTAAAATGGTCATAGAGTTGATTGCGTAATTGCGTTGCCAGGCGCACGGCAGCACCAAATAAAAGGATGCGCCAGATGTAACGGAGAATATAAAGAATGACGGCGATGGTGAGAATCACGACACCATACCGAATGAGCAAGGCGGTTGTCAGGGTCTTATGACTGACTCTGTCAACGAGCATCCCCACGATTTGCGGTGGGATCAGCATAATGACAGAAATCGCGATTAACACTAAAATGCCAGATAAATATCGCCATTTATGTGCTTTGAAGTACCACATGAGGTCTAGAAATACGCGCACGGAACTCGTCCTTTCCAATTTGCTGGGCCTAAGCTCTATCATATACGATATTTCGACCGAATTTCACTTCTCTTTGACACAAAACGGGTTACGACTGAGTGACTGCTGAAAGTGGGGAAACCTGTTCATGGTTCAAGAACTGATAGACATTTCAATTTCAGATTTGATGACAGATGTCAATCGCGTTGCTTGTGTCGATCCGGATAATTCACTCGAACATGCTCTGCTGGTTCTCGTCAAGTCCGGCTACTCAGCAATACCCGTGTTAAGTCGCAACGGGATGGTGCAAGGGACTATCAGTAAGACGCTGATTTTGGATTCGATTTTGGGACTCGAGCGGATCGAATTCGAACACCTGGCCGATCGAAAGGTCAAAGATTCGATGAACACAGACGTCACGACGATTCAGTTGGGCGAGAGTTTCGTCAGAGCCTTGGAATTGGCTGTAAATGCTCCGTTTCTCTGTGTGGAGGACGATGCCGGACGGTTTGTCGGAATCCTGACACGCAGCGCCATGCTTCAAAGAATTCATAGATACGTCAAAATGGAAATGCACGCGACCACTCGGCCTTCATCGCACTAGGTGTCCTTGGCAACGATTCATGCCGGGTTCAATATATGTTCGTTCACCGGGTTCAATCAATGTTCGTTCAAAGGAGGGAGTACAGTGGCAGACTTTAGAGACGACGTGACAACGCTTCGCGAGTGGGTGAATCAGAGTCACACCATCACGGTATTGTCTGGCGCCGGCATGAGTACGGAATCTGGGATTCCGGATTTTCGTTCTCCAAACGGGGTTTGGGCGGATGAACAGTTAATGGATGCAATGTCTGATGTATATCTTGAATCCAGTCCAGAGGACTTTTGGGTGAAGTACAAGTTTGCATTTTTAGGCGACGGGTTGTTGCAAGCACAACCGAATGCTGCTCATCTTGCCTTGGCCTGGCTTGAAGAGCAGGGGAAAAAAGTCAGTGTGTACACGCAAAACGTCGATGGACTGCACCAGAAAGCGGGCAGCCGACATGTATATGAAATGCATGGCAGCGTTCGGAAGGCACGTTGTCCGGTCTGCCACAGGTCTTACGGACTCGATTACATCCTGGCTGAGGAAGTCCCATACTGTCGAGCTTATGATGTCAAAGGTACAGACTGCAACCATATCTTGCATCCAGATACCGTTTTGTTTGGCCAGGAGGTTCGCCATTTTCAACAGGCCGCGTTTTCCATGATGGAGTCAGACTTGGTGCTCATCGTGGGATCATCCCTGACGGTTTACCCAGCCGCTGACCTGCCGCGGTTTGCAAAGCAAGGCCGGGCGAAAGTGGCCCTCGTGAATCTCGAACCTACCGACCTTGATGGATCGGTCGATCTCGTTCTTCACGGAAAGGCTGGGGAAATTCTGCCGGACGTTTTGTAACTGCGAAAGACTGTAATTTCAGAGGAGTTTGAGGAGTCGAGTGGTCGAAAAAAAGGGAGCCGGGAAGTCCCAACTCCTTTGAGATAACAGGCCAGCAGCGTGAAACTATTGTGTAGCCTGACCGTTGTGTTGCCTGTCTTGCTTGACTGTCATGTTATGTTGCCTGAGTGTCATGTTGCTTGACTGGCATGTTGGACGACTGTTGTGTATTACTTGACTCTTTAGCCAATCAGTTTTCTTGAAACAGTACCTCGTGGAGCATTGTCCACTCTGCTTCGGACTCAATGTTCACGTAGCGAACGGTGCCGTCAGCTTGCTTTTCCACACGAAGAAGGGCGACCATGTCTGCGTCTTCCGTGCCTGACAGAAGCGCATATTCGCGTGTCTCCACCATAATTTTGTCTGTCACAAAAAACGGGTGGGGAGTCCCCATCTCGTCCACTAAGTGCACGACGGGTGTTGTGGAGCACCCGCACGTGTCCTTTCCGCAAGAACATGCCATGTTCTCTGTCTCCTTTGCCGCGGTGATTGCTCATCCTTAGGATGGTGGGCATTTCATCCAGATCGTTTCATTTACATCGTTTCATTCAGATCTTTGCATTTCAGATCTGTGTCCAGGGCTCATTATAGCACTATCGGACGACAGAGGGTCGACGCAAATACAGCCAGATGCCCCCAAGTGTAATCAGGCCGCCAACAATCTGATAAAACTCGATAGAGGCATGGAGGAGCCAGGCAGAGAGTAAAATGGCGCCGATGGGCTCGCCGAGGATGGTGACGGAAATTGTCGTCGCGTTCACGTACCGGAGGAGCCAGTTGAAGAGCGCATGGCCAAACAACGTGGGTACAAGGGCCAGTAAAGCCAGCCACAACCAGTCCTGATGACGGTATCCAGAGAGCGGTGTGTGCGTGGCCACGGCCCATATGAGCAGCATTAACCCAGCGGTGAGAAAGACGGCCCAGTTGTAAGAAGTCGAATCGAGCCGAGCGCGGACACGCCCGCCAACGAGCATATACCCACTCATGGCGATGGTGCCAATAAGAGACAGTGCATCTCCGCGCAGTGCGGATGTCGGACCTTCAAACAGTGCTGCGAGAAGGCCTGGATGAGTCATTCCTGAATGAGTGTGAAATGTCGAGGCCCCAAAAGCGTGATCGCCAAAGGCAATCACGGCCGTACCTACCGCGGCAGAGATGAGACTCGCAGTTTGGCGTTTTGACAGCCGTTCACCAAAGAGGAAGTATGCGGCTAAGCCAACAAATCCAGGCTGCAGTGTTGTGATGATCATGGAGCTTGCAACACTGGTCTGTTTGAGCGAGGCAATCCAGAATAAAAAGTGAAACCCGAGTAGAAGCCCGGAGGCAAGCAGTGCAATTCTGTCTCGGAGGTTCAGCGACTTTAAAGCCTGTCGTTGCTTGGGAGAAGCCAGCGTAAAAGGGCTGAGCAGGATGACTGTCAGCAGAAGACGGTACATGCCAATAGCCACTGCTGGGGCCTGACACAACTTAATAAAGATGGAGGAAAAGGAAACTGCGACAACACCGAGAAGCAATGGTGTCCCGGGGAACCATACGGTGGAACGGCCCTTGTTGATGTGAACGGCGGTAAATGCAAAACGGTTTGGCATGTGTCCCTCACGGTCGAGCGAGTCTTCGCGAAACGACGACCTTGTACCCTTTAGTCTGGCCCCTCGGAGTGATGAGCCGTGTCGTTGTTGCGATGTCGCGTTTTGCCCAGTATAGCAGGCTCCGGCTGATGCGTCACGACCTGGAGACAGGTTTGAGGCTCTTCGTTTCGGACAACCCACAACCGTGGGGGCCATGCACGTTGACAGTGCCGCCCATCAAGGCCATCGAGTATTAAAGTCGCTCGTGACCTGCCACGCGCTTTGCAAGTCGGTTCAGGCTAGCACCAAAAACCGGTATCGGTTTGAGGGCTTCAGGCGGGATTTCATGGGAGAGGATTAAAAACACAGCACCGACCATCAGCGCTGCCGTGAACCAGGCAAACGGATCGCGCATGAAGTTGTACATGCCGGATGCATGATTGCCTAGGATAAGTATGGTGCAGACCTGAACACCGGCGAGTGTGGCGAACAGGAGGCTGCGCCACGGAATCGTAATTGGGGTGAGCCTCCAGGCAAAGTAATACAGGACAAGGGATTCTACGCTGACCCCCATTGCAAATGCAGTCACAAGTCCCCAGACCCCGAGATGCCATACGGTCATCGAGATAAAGAGGGTAGACAGCCGACTTACATCGCCGAGAAAACCTGCGTACAGCATGGCACGACTCCGTCCTTGTGCTTGGACGACGGAACTTAATGGAGACTGGGCATACGCGAACAGGGCCAGGGGAGCCATCACGCGAAGCAGGTTTGCTGCCTGAGGGGCGTCGAGCCAGCTGGAAAAGACAGGAGCAAACACAAACAGTACTATGCTCGAAGGAATTGAGAGCAAAAATAGGGCTCGAACCACCTGCTGCAACGAAGGACCGAGCGCCTTAATGCCTTCTGCAGCTCGTCCTGCTGTCAAGGTTGGGAGGAGTGCCGTGGCCAGCCCGTCCGCCGCAAACATGGGGAAGTGCAACAGGGGAATTGCGACTGCGGCGTATTCAGCCATCCATTGCTCGGCCATGGCTTGCCCAAACTGCAGTGTTAGAAGGTGTTCGGCCATCGGCAACTCGAGCCCAAAACCCAGGGTTTCCAATAGAGTTTGAAGCGTTGGTGTGGCTGTTAAACGAAAGATCGTCCGAAGTTCGCGAAATACACCTTTGACCTGAAATGACTGCTCAGTCTGCGTTGCAGTAAAGGGTTGACTAGCGGAGGATCGGTGACGGAACTTGAGGTTAGGTCGTCGAGCAAAGCCATCCGCGAACATCCCGAATACGAGGACGAGGACACCAACTGTCTCGGCTCCCGTAATGATGGCGATGCCTGCCTGTCCGCCATTCCAGTTCATATACTCGACGAAATGAACCGTATAGGGGTTGACAAATGCAACTTGCGCGATGGAACCTGCCGCTTGCGCAATCGCCGGCCAGAGATTCCGCCCTCGCCCAATCATGAGGCCCCGGAGACTCCCGCCAATCGGCATGATGAGAACCAGTGGCACGGAGAATCGAAGCAGGCTGTCCACGGGCCCAATCCCAAGGACAGGGATCCATGAGAGTCTGAGGACTGCATTCAGCGTCAGCAAAGTGAGAAACATGGCTGACAATGTGGCGATAGAGATGGTCCATACCTGCTGAGCCTTAAGCTTGGTTTTAGTACCGTCCACCGCCAGCCAACGGGTGAGGGCTGTCGGAAGCCCGACGCTGCCGATCGCGGAGGCGAGGATGACAAGCGGCAATGCGGTACGGAACACGCCTCCCGCATCAAGTCCGAAAGATTCCATAAAGTGGGCGAGAAAGAATAAACCGAGCAGACGCGAGACAAATTCAGCTAGGCTGAACAGAGAGGACTTTCCAAACGGAAACGGAATACTCATACGGACCCCCCTCTGGATGGTTGATGACGGTGTGCTGTGTTGTCCGACATTTCCTATATGTACGCCAAGACCTGTCCGAATAGTCGACCGCCTTCAGTAGAATACGGCACACTACCAGATGAAGTTACGCCACACCCACCCGGCAAGAAAGAGCCCGCATCCTGTGATTATCCAGGTGATCCCGATGGTTCTGGCCCAGCGTGCTTCGCGGAACAGGCTGTCGCGCTGATATTCGCGCCGGTCTACGAGGAATGCGTAGAGTCCTGTCAGAATCAGCATCCCGGCAGTGACCGTTGGATATATCTGCGTAAAGTCCAGATAAGCCACGTTGTTTTCTCCGTGCAATCCTATCCCTCCTAGTACTGGGTGCCACTGTACTGCTGCATGTTTGCTTCACTTCTGCTGCCATATTTCTGGTTCTGCACTTTTTTCTGCACTTTTTTCTGCACTTTTTTCTGCTCTGTTTTCTGCTCTGCCTTCGGTCTGGTTCGGTCTGGTTCGGTCTGCGAGCAGGTCATACTGCAGTTACTTGTCCTTCATCCCCATTCGATGCACCCGTGAGGTGGTTTCCAGCTGGACCTTCAGCGTGGGATAGACCCTCTCCCATCCTTGTTTACTTTTGATTGTGCGCTTCCAATAGCCTGGATGCGTGCCTCGGAAGCTTTCACCAAAACCAAAGATATCCGAGTGGGTAGCCTGTGTCTGCTGGATTAACTGCAGACAACCTTGTTCTAGGTTAGACTTAATCGCTTGTCTGATGTCCGCAATGGTCTTCGGGTCTTGAAGGTTCAGGCTTTCGCTGTCCTTCTCTGACAGGTTCGTGTCTACGTGCATCACAACCCGTGCTACCGGCTGGCCATTGACAACGTCAGTATGTATCCGTGCGAGCCGGCGGAAGGCTGTTACCACGACTGTCTTGCCGTCAACAGTCAACGGAATACTGTACCCTGCTGGATTTTCACCTGCAATCTCCATAAAGGGAACAATTTGAAACGGCGTTGTCGCCCCAACCATTCTGTCCTGCTGGAAGTAGGCCAAACCGTCGATCTTGAGGTTGTTTTCCTGCTTGATAGAGACATACGGGAGAAACCCTTCCTGGCCGTCGCTGGATTCGAGTGTCCAAAACCGCCCGACAAAGGCGTTTGGCAGTTTTCCGGAATCTTTTGCGCGGTCCATTGTGGCAAGCAGATAGAGTGTAGGCACGCGCTCGAGCGGTGGAGACATGTTCATGACGTCTGCTGCCTTGCCTTTCGAAACCGCCAGCCAAGTCGTTCGCCGAATCTGCGGGTCTCTGCGAAAATAGTCGTCGATGGTGCGAAGGCCTTTGCGTGCGTACGCCTCAGATACGACGATGATGCGCAGGTGTCCCAGAAATATCCGTTCTGCGACCTGCTGTTGCATGTTTGTTAGGGCATCGCTGATGTCTTCCCCAGCGGCCTGAACGGTCCAGACGGCTTTTTCACCGGAACCTCCGCCTCCGCCGCCATCTCCGCCGCCTGGACCAAGGGGAATTCGCCCGGGCACAGCAATGTGTGCCGTTAAGAGCACTTTGGGTTGGACCTTGTCCTGGCCTGGCGGATGGGTGACGTCGAGCGGGCTGTGTGACACACCGTCGTCGGGTACGTCAATGCCAAGCCCGAGAACGGTCGCTCGTTGTTCGATCTCAACTCGGTCCCAACATCCCGTTATGAGCGGAAGCGTTAACAAGAGGACAAGAAGGATGGCTCGTGTTTTGACCAAAACATGTTTCATTGTGTCGTCTCAACTCCCCGAATCCTTCGGAAGACGGCGACAAGCCACAGAATGACAGGATAACCCACGGTCAAAATCAAACCGTATTTGCCGACAACCGTAATCACGCGATACAACTGAACAATGTTCGGGGGCAACATGGCAATGAAAAAAACGAGTACAGCAAACGGCAGGGACAGCATGCGGGAATCATTCAGTTTGGTCAGTTGACGCACGGACTCAAGGGTCAGAAAATACGTTGAGTACGTGGTCGTAAAGACGGCGATGACCCAAACTGACAAAAAGACTGCGTCAAGTCGCTCAAGCACCTCACCAGGCAACATGGTTGTCTTGGCCAGTTCAAGTGTTGGCCAGTAAATGGACGCAATCTCTCTTGGACCCAAGACAGATAGAGCAGCGATGACGGTGAACAGGTAGACCGCCGCGGCCAAGGCAATGCCTATCCAAGTCGCCTTCATCGCCTTTTGCGTTCTTCTCATCGCTGGTATGACGATGGTGAGCACAAACCCGCCTTGAAGCAACGCGGCAATCACGAAAGCACCCTGTGTCATGGAGCCTAGAGAGCCTGTTCCGACAAGCGGCTGCAAGTACAAGAGGTTTGCGTTTTTTAGGCTAAGGACACTGATGAGGGCAATCGGAGCCGCAATCAGCGGGAAGTAAAACAGATGAATGTATGCAAAGGTGCTCATGCTGTTTCGTGAGGCAATCGCGACAAGCGCTATCATGACAAATGTCGTGACTTCGCTAGGGGTCTTCGGCAGCACGGTGACGACAGCCACTTTGCCAAATTCTCTGGCCGCGAGTGCGGTTAAGGTGGCGAAGTACAAAACGATACAGATACTTATCAGTCGTGCCGGCCATTTGCCAATTAAGTGTGCGGCATAGGAAATAATCGATTCCTTCGGGAAACGCATGCCGAGTGCGGCCACAACGCTGGCACCGACAAAGACCACCAAGACGCCCATCAAGCTGACGAGCGGCCCCGCTGTTCCGCCAGCTTCCACAGCGAGTCGGGGGGCGGCGAGAACACCGACACCTACCATGCTGCCAAACAGGATTGCGACAACTTCGAGAATCGTGATACTGCGAACCATAATCAGCCTCCTCTCCGAGGTCCTCGTTGCAGTGAACGCCGCTGTCTCTTCGGCGGGGACTTTGCATATTGCACGGTTTCTTCGCTGACGCGTCGGTCATTTTCCGGGGACATTTCCTTTGGCCTCAGATACATAGTCCATAGTGGTGCACGAATCGGCGCGTCTTTCATGCCCTCCGCTTTGAAAGGTGCGTACGGGCTCCAAAACGGAACTCCAAAGGAACGGAGCGCGAGCATGTGATTTAGGATGAGAATCAACCCGACGACGATGCCGTACAGCCCGAACGTGCCTGCGAGCAAAATCAACAGAAACCTTAATATGCGCAGGGCAATGGCTGCATTGTAGGCGGGAGTCGCGAATGACCCAATCGTTGTGAGTGCCACAACAACCACCGTAATCGGACTCACAAATCCGGCTGATACCGCAGCTTGCCCAACGACGAGGACGCCGACAATTGACAGTGCACCACCGACTTGCTGCGGGAGACGCAGCGTAGCTTCGCGCAAGACCTCCATAGACACCTCCATCACCAGAACCTCGATCACCGCCGGAAATGGAACACCCGCACGACCGCTGGCCACGGCAACGGCGAACTTCGTCGGAATTAACTCCGGGTTGAACGAGATGACTGCGACGTAAAGCGATGGAAGGACCAGCGAAAAAATCAGTGAGACGAGGCGTACAGCCCGAACTAAGGTACCCATCACCCAGCGCTCACTATAGTCGTCGATGACTTGATAGAACTGTACGAACGTTGTCGGAGCAATGAGGGCAAAAGGGGTGCCGTCTGTCAAAATCACGACACGACCCTCGAGCATTGCGGCACATGACTTATCTGGGCGCTCTGTGTTTTGAAGCTGTGGAAACGGACTCCAGTGGTTGTCCTCGATGTACTGTTCCAGTGTTCCGGCGTCAAGCACACTGTCAATGTCGATTTTGTTCAGCCGTTCGCGGACTCTTTTGACGACATCGGGATCGGCTATGCCTTCGATATAGCAGACTGCAATTTTGGTTTTTGTGAGACGCCCGATCTCCATCGATTCCATTCGCAGGTCGGGGGTTTGAAGTCGATAACGGATCAGCGACATGTTGACACCGATGGACTCGATAAAGCCGTCGCGAGCACCCCGGATTGCTTGTTCTGTCTCTGGTTGCGATGGTGTCCGGTGGTCAACGGAACGTGTGGAGACAACAATGGCCTCGTTCAGAGACTCAACCAAAATGACGGTATTGCCTCGAAACAAGGCCTCTGCCAGTTTGGTCAACATGCTCTCTGCGTAGGCCTCGCCAAAGTTCAACACCTGCTTGAGGAGGAACTGAACGACCTGTCCGCGTTTCACGAACAGGTTCGAGTTGTTCGTTTCCATCAAAGGCTTGAGGATATCTTGGTTCACCCGTTCATTGTTGACAAAATTCGACAAGTAGAGGACGGTTACTTCGTAGTGTCCGAGAATGTCGATGGTACGTGTGGTCAGATCGTCGTTTTTGTCGAACATACTGCGCAGTACATTGAGTGTCAGTTGATTATGTTGTGTGACTTTTCGTGTACCAAGGCGTTCAAGTTGCTGACTAGGGGGAAAAGGCGTGTTCGTTGTGTTGGTTCTCTGCACACGTCTCCAAAACGGCATACTGAATCTCCCTTTCGTCCCAACCATAGGTGTAGGGTGACCGAGTGATGGTGAAATATGCACCGTTAGGAAGGACGCACATAAGCCATCCAGCATGCACCGAGGGTGACTCGTTCTGAGGGTGTACCAGCACAGAATCCCATCGCAGTTAGAAAGCCATCGGGGGTCCTGATGGACTACGTTCAAGATGGTTCAAATGGTTTTGGTGATGGTCTGTAGGAAACTGTGAGCAAAACCTGAGATCCGTTATCCTTTGTTACATAAGCATTCCATCTCGGCAGCATTCCATCTCGGCGCGAGATGAGGGAATGAATTGATGCGCAGGGGGTAGGGCAAATGGTTTCTCTGAAGGACCCGCACCGACTGTTTTCCGGACTTATACTGGCTGTACTCGGGTACGAGTGGCTCGTATCGGGACTCGACAAAATCTTAAACGGAGGATTCGTAGCTGGTCTCCAACAGCAGTTGTCGGACGCCGTATCGAATATTCACTATGCTTTCTACGTTCGGATTGTGAACAACCTTTTTATCCCACACAGTGAGTTGATGGGTTACAGCGTAGAAATCGCTGAATTGACGCTTGGCGTCGTCTTCTTTGTGCTCGCGGTGTACACCTTCCTTGGGAAGATGAGCAGGAACCTCTATCGGACCGGAATTGCGCTCGGAATCATCGCTGCTTTTGCAAGCCTAAACTTGTTTTTCTATCAAGGTGGCGCGTTCTTTGTGAGCCTTTCCAATCCATATAACGAAGGAATTTCGATTGGATTCATACTGGTCCTGGCAAACCTGGCGGTCGCGGTGTGGAGCTTGATGTCATTGCGTCAGAAACCAAAGCTGCATCTGGTTCGGCCCCTCCACCCTCGTGCACACAGGTACGGAGCCGCATCAAAATAACAACTGAATCGGACGTCATCATTGTGAGCCGCCTTTGATTGTGAGCCGCCTTTATGGGAGGCTCCTTTTTTATTAGGGGTCCTGAAGGTCCGCACCCGCTCAACAGCAGGGTACATGATTCACTGCCGGCATGACGATATTCGGAAGCGAACCGAGGCAACGACCGCATTGGCTGATTTCGGCATAGCCTTTACATGTTTGGGGTAAAAGGGAACAGGAACGTGAATTTCGTGTCGCGCCCTTGCTCACTCAGAACACTGACGTGGCCGCCGTGACCTTCAACAATCCATTTTGCGATGGACAGACCGAGACCAGCCCCGCCTCCTCGAGACCGAGCCTTGTCCGCCCGATAGAACCGCTCAAAGATATGCGGAATGTCTTCTGCAGCGATGCCAATCCCCGTATCTCTCACCGAAAGTTCCATGGCGCGGTGCCGTGCAACGGCTGAAACGTGGATGGTGCCACCGTCTCCAGTATACTTTAATGCGTTGTCGAGAACGATGTAGAGCAACTGCGTAAAACGCTCCTCGTCAACCACCAGCATGAATGGCTTCGGGCATTCCTTCGTCAGTTGAATTTGTTTCATCTCGCAGAGCGGAAGAAAATTGTTGACGGTCGACTCGAGAATGGGTTCGATGTCAACCATCCGACGCTGGAGCATCATCTGCTCGGCGTCACTTCGAGAGAGCAACAGCAGGTTCTCGACCAACCTCGACACACGCTTTGACTCCGAATAGATGCTGCCAATCTTATCCGATTCCTGTTCAATCGTGTGTTCTGGATTGCGAAGCAACATCTCTACGTGTGCAGAAATCGCCATCAGCGGGGTCTTGAGCTCGTGAGATGCATCGGAAACAAACTGTGTCTGTCGTTCCCATGCTTTCCGAATGGGTACAATGGACCGGTCTGCAATGAGAAAACCGACCGCCATGGAACCGAGGGCCCCTATAATGGAACCGATGAGGAGGATCATGAGAAGTGTGTACAGTGTCCCGACGACTTGGTCTGCCAAGCGCACCAACTGAATCGTCACTTGTCCGTTCGGGGTTACGATGTTGCGATTGAGCAGTCGAAAGTGGTGTGCGCCGATGGATATGGTAACGCGTGAAGGCGACCGGTGACTCTGGAGCGTGGCTAAATCGCTCGATGCAATAAATGTTGGCTTGCTCGATAGAAGTTGTCCGGTATTTGACCATACAAATAAAGCAGTCGGCAGTTTGAGTGCCTCTGTACTATTGGGGTTTACCAAGATAGCTCCTCGATAGACCTTTGGGACGGATAGACCTGACTCCACGCGCTTAATGACCGGGGCTGCCTGCGAAGCCATGTCCTGATCAAATTGTGTGTACAATCGGTGTTCGGTGAACAGGTAAAGTACGCCGCCAAGCACAATCAATACGACAAAGATGAGCGATGCGTTGACAAGCGCCAATCGGAAACGCAGACGATTTATCATTTTCGTTCAGCCTTCAGCATAAATCCAATCCCTCGTTTGGTCTCAATGTATTGCGCACAAGCTGTACCCGCTAATTTTTTTCGCAGATAGTGGATGTAAACGTCGACGACGGATTCACCAGCATCTGAATCAAATCCCCAGACCCTTTGAAAAATTTGGTCTCGGGTGAGGATTCGCCCTTGATTGCGGATCAAAAACTCGAGGATTTCATACTCTTTATGCGTGAGCTGTAAGGGCAGATTCTCAGCAAAAGCCTGGTTTTTTTCAAGGTCCAAAACCAGTGCTCCACAATGCAAGGCATGATTTGCATCCACAGAGTTGCCGCGGCGCAATAATGCTCTGGTACGGGCTAGTAATTCCGACAGGGCGAATGGTTTGACGAGGTAATCATCGGCCCCCAGATCCAACCCGCGCACTCTGTCCGTAATGCTGTCTTTGGCCGTAACCAGCAAAACGTGCACCCGTTTTCCTTTCGAACGAAGTTGTTGAAGTATCGTCAGCCCATCCGTTCCTGGGAGCATGATATCGAGGACAACAAGGTCATAAATGTCTTGTTCTGCCATCCACAGTGCCGTTGCTCCATCACTGGCGACATCTGTTTCATAGCCTTCCTCCAGATAAGCTTCTTTGATGACATTTCGAATTGCACTGTCGTCTTCTACAACAAGAATACGCATTTGGGCACCTTCATCCGGTTGGTTGTCTACTCGAATATTACCAATATGACCGAGTTTGATGAAGGGGTCATCAAGGCAAAAGGGGTCATGGAATCCTTTTTCTTCGTCGGCACGTGGGAATACAGACTACCAAAGAAAGTTAAGTTATTCTTTAAGAAGCCGGACAGCGGAGTTATAGTACACACCCGGTGGTGAAGAATATCTTTGTCAAAGGCATATATCATTTACCATGATTTATGACGTTTTTCGCGTTCCAAATCGAGCCTCTGAGGGAGTGGAGTTATGGATGTGCAACACCCGAACCGATTGATGGCTGAAAAATCGCCCTATCTCCTTCAACACGCCGCCAATCCGGTTGACTGGTACCCGTGGGGCGAAGAAGCCTTTCAAAAAGCAGAGCATGAGAATAAACCTGTATTTCTCTCTATAGGGTACAGCACCTGTCATTGGTGTCATGTGATGGCCCACGAGTCGTTTGAGGATGATGAAGTTGCTGGCATGCTGAATCAACATTTTGTCTCTATCAAGGTAGACCGTGAAGAGCGACCTGATGTCGATAGTATCTACATGAGTGTGTGCCAGGCCTTGACCGGTCAAGGGGGATGGCCTTTAACAGTCGTGATGACCCCTGATAAAAGGCCTTTTTTTGCTGGGACATATTTTCCAAAGACGAAGAAATACGGCCGTATCGGACTGATGGAGTTACTCGAGCGTTTAAATTACGAGTGGCAACATAATCGAGAGAAGGTAGAGTCCACAGGCAGTCAGATTGTAGAAGCTGTTGCTGCACAGTATCGGGCGAAAGATGGCCAAGGAACGTTCTCCAAAGCATTCTTGACAGCAGCCTTCGAAAGTTTTCTCCAGCAATTTGACGCTGAGTATGGAGGATTCGGGGATGCACCGAAGTTTCCAACACCGCACAACTTGTCATTTTTACTCAGGTACCACCGGTTTACAGGCAATCCTGAGGCACTTGAGATGGTCACTAGAACAATAGATACTATGCGTGAGGGGGGCATTTGGGATCATGTCGGCTATGGGTTTGCGCGCTATTCTGTCGATAGACGGTGGTTGATTCCGCACTTCGAAAAGATGTTGTATGATAATGCGCTGCTCGGCATTTTGTATCTTGAGGCATATCAGGTGACTGGGAAACAGGCGTACGCAGATACGGCCGAGCAGATTTTTACATATGTCGAGCGAGAGATGGCAGACAAGGCAGGGGGGTTCTATTCTGCCCTTGACGCGGACTCGGAAGGGGAAGAGGGGAAGTTTTACGCATGGGATGCCGACGAGGTGCGCGCTGTACTATCAAAAACGTTGGATGAGGCCACGGTTGCCCTCTTTTGTGAGTACTACAATATAACGGATTACGGGAACTTTGAGGGGAGAAATATCCTTCATACAATTCATCGCGATGACAACGATTTTTGCGAAGACAAGGGTGTGACGGCAGATGAACTTCGGCGCACACTTGAGAAGTGTCGTCAACTTCTGTTTGAGGTCCGTGAGAGAAGAGTCCATCCGCACAAGGACGATAAGATCCTCACAGGGTGGAATGGACTGATGATAGCTGCCCTGGCAAAAGCCGGCCAAGTGCTCGGTGAAACAAAGTACGTCGATCGGGCAGTCAAAGCCGCAGAATTTATATTGACAGAAATGCGGCGACAAGATGGCCGTTTACTGGCTCGGTACCGTGACGGGGACGCTGCCATTCTCGGATACCTCGATGATTACGCTTTTTTGTCGTGGGGATTGATTGAACTTTACGAGGCCGGATTCGACGAGCGCTATCTGCAAGAAGCGGTCAAACTGTCTTCTCAAATGCTTGAATTATTCCGTGATCCTGCTGACGGTGGGCTTTTTCTTTCGGGGTATGATTCCGAAGAGGTGATTGCGCGGCCCAAAGAGGTCTATGATGGAGCACTTCCATCAGGGAACAGCGTTGCTGCACACAATTTGTTCCGTTTAGCTCGGCTCACCAATCATGCGGAGTTTGAATCTGCCGCGGAGGACTGCCTTTCTGCCTTCGCAAATCAGGTGAAACGTTATCCCTCTGGTTTCACGCACTACCTGATGGCTCTCATGTACGCTGTCCTTCCTTCACGCGAGGTGGTGCTTGTCGGACAATCTGCGAACGACAATTTGAATCAAATGAGGCGTCTTGTTCAATCTCGTTTTCTGCCGAATACGGTCTGGCTAGTGCAACACGTCGATGAGAGAAGTGAGAAGGGCAGAGGCGACGATGAATTACTAGCGTTTCTCGACGACTACCAGATGGTAAATCATCAGGCTGCCGCATATGTTTGCGAGCAGTTTGCTTGTCAAGCCCCGACAACTGACATCGGGATATTGACAGAGCAATTGAACTTCCACGTTGTTGAGGAGTAATCTCTTGAGCCTCAGTAAACACTCACTTCACTGCCTGATCTATCCGTAACGCTCCCCAAAACCCCTTTACATCGATATGGACGGTGGCGCTCCGTTCCAATTCACCCCGAATTTGTCCGAATTGGGTCTAGCCACGCGCTCTTTCCTTAGATTAGTATTAGAAGTATCTACCGCCGTCGAATTCTGGTGTATCTGGCGGCTTGCGGTCGACAAAATATCTTTTCTATCGAATTTTATCGGTGCACCAAATGGGTTGGCATCTCGACAGCAACGAGAACCCAGCTTCGCCCTCATTTACTATCAGTATTTTCCGGTATTTTTATGAACACCTTGGAGGAGGCTCGCTTGTGAACCGCAAAGCTTGGATCGCCTTATGTACTGCCGCGAGCACATTCGTGTGGATCGGCGCGTCTTCGCTGCCGTCGTCTCCCGTACTGGCCGCGACCACATCGACTAGTCAACCCGTACTGCAACTTGGCGACCAAGGTGCCGCCGTCAAAACACTTCAAACGGATTTGAATCTGGCAGGCTACTCCGTCGGAACCCCGGATGGTATCTTTGGTCCCGCTACCCAGAGTGGCGTGGAAAAATTTCAACGTGATCATCAACTAGGTGTTGATGGCGTCGTTGGGCCTGCAACATGGCAAGCCTTAACGTCTGCGATGGGTCCGAACGCGTCTGACTTGCACGACTCGGCCATCTATTTTAACGGTCATCTCGTTACGTCCCCAAAGGCCTTTGCGTGGAATAATACGACATATATGCCTATCTACTACGTCATGCAACTGCTCAATACCATCCACGTTCAGAGCAGTTGGAATGGCAAACAGTGGTCACTGACTGCTCCATCTACACAAACAACCAACGTCAGCGGGTTGCCATTGAATCAGCTGAAGCCCGGCCAGCAGGAGATTTTGCTGAACGGGACGCCTGTTGCTTACGTAAACAGCATTGTCTTTCCCGATCCCGCTTCGAACGTGGACACCACATACATGCCCATCTGGTACATCATGCAGGCCCTGAGCCGCTTACAGTTCAAGACCGCGAGTTGGGATGGAGTGACCTGGCAGCTTGCAAACACCTCAGTCTATTATGCCTATGACAAAACCGGAAAAGAAATTGCCGGCCCGTATCAGACTGAAGCGGATGCACAGGCGCAGTTGGCGAATGTGCCTGGGGGAACAGTGCGCGATGATTCAGGCACCGTGGAGTTTACCGAACCCGACTTCACAGCGTACAGTGCAAACGGCACGACCATCGGAGATTATACGACACTTGCCGCAGCCGAGGCGGCTCTAGTAAATGTTCCTGGGGGTACGGTGAAAGACAGTACGGGCAAGGTTGTTTATACCGCTGCTGAATATCAAGCGTTTACCAGTCCGTCGAGTCAGCCCGAAGACTTCACAACGCTTGCAGCTGCTGAAGCTGCAGTGGCTGCCGTGCCGGGTGCTTTTGTGGAGGACAGTACGGGCAAGATTGTCTATACCGTCCAGGATTTCAAGGCGTTCGTCACGCCCACGAGTACGCCCACTGACTATACGACACTGAACCAGGCAATCTCCATGGTATCCTCAAGCAACATCGGGTATGTCGTAGATGTCTCGCAAAACAGAGTCGTTTACGGGCCTGTCAGCTATGACTATCTCGACTCGTCAGGGAACTGGCAGAACAGCCAAACCGGGAGTATTGGGCCGGCACCTTCATTTGCACAGCCTGGTGACAAATATGTGTCCGTCAACACCTCTACGTCGTCGTCACCACAGTTCTATCTGATTGAAAAGGCAGATGGAACTTATGTTGGACAAGCAGTCAGCAGCACATCGACCAATTCTCAAAATCCGTTCCAGACTGTGGACCTTCGATTCCCTGCACCCACAACGGTCACGGGACAACAAATCGACCAGTTCCTGCAAAGTAACGGTTCACCGCTTGCAGGTCTAGGACAGTCGTTTATTTCCGCACAGAACACATATGGGGTTGACGCCACCTATCTCGTCGCCCATTCCATCCTCGAAACGGGGTGGGGAAAGAGCTCCATCGCACAGGCCAAGAACAATTTGTTCGGATACGGTGCGTACGACACCAATCCTGCTGATGATGCTGGCATGTTCCCTACGAACGACTATGCCATTCGGTTTGAAGCGTGGGTGGTTCGTTACAATTACCTTGAGCCGACCGGCTCTTATTACTCCGGTCCCACGCTGAACGGGATGAACGTAAATTACGCCACCGACCCGCTCTGGGCTCAGAACATAGCAAACATCATGAGCCAGTACGTAGCAACGACAGGCGGTAGCGCATCACAATATACTCAGTTCAGTTACAGCAATACTCCACCTATCCCGGCTGTTCAACAGGAACCTGTCTTTCTCGTGCATGGAGCGCAAGGGTCTATTATGCAGAACCCATACATAACGCCTCAGTATCCGAACGGTGCATTGCCTGTGTGGTCTAATCCTGCAACAGGAAGTCAACAGATGTTTCCGGGGGTTTTGCAGTATGGCGATTCGGGCCGGGGAGTACAGCTTCTGCAGGAAGCGCTCATCAACTCTGACTTGCAACCTGACGGACAGTTCGGCCCTCTGACTCAATCGGCTGTCGAGCAGTGGCAACAGTCGCACGGATTGCCCGTTACCGGGATTTGCGATTTTAACACATGGTTGAGCCTCTTCCCGGCGCCATCAACTTCAATTCCTGAGGGAACAACGGTGACCATCGACCAGATGAGACAAGGCCTGGTTGGAAACCTCGTGATCCTCTGGTATCACGTGATGGCAGCGAATGGTGTCAGCGGTTGGGTGGACTCACAGTATGTGTCTCCGCAGGAGACGCAGAACGGACAGGTTGTCTCGAACATTTTCCGAGTTACGCCGACTTCCGGGTACACCGTTCCTGTATATGCGGATGAAACGGGCACCGGCACCCCGGTTGCAACGTACCATAGCGGCGATGAAGTTGTGTTGAACTCACTCGTACCCGTAAACACTGCCGTAGCCCCTGATTCGCAAGGTTTCATTCCGATACAGTGGGTGAACCAACAAACGGGGCAAGCCAGTGTTGGATACATGAATGCATCGACCGTTCAGTTGACACCTCTCACGCCACCAGCAAACTCGACAACCACGACATCGACATCGACGAGTACGGGTGGTTGAAGATAGTCCATGTGAAAACAGGCTGCCCTGGACGACAAGGTCCGAGGCAGCCTGTTTTTCGTTTGTTCTTGACGTTGACTGTTTGACGGTTTGAGTGATGAGAACTTAGACGTTGAGCGGGACAAAGCTTCCAATCAGCATTGCCACAAACAGCAGGGCTCCAAAGCGAAACAGCAATTGGGATGTACCCTTGACGGCAGGGTGCAACTGCTTGGGTTCTGAGAATCGGTAATACAGCCGCACTACATATACAGCGGACGGGATTGTCAAAAGTACGAGCAGTGCCCACAGGGTCAATTCCCGTGTTGCAATCAGTCCAAGAACCAAAACATACGAAAGAATAAAGACCCCGGCAAACAAACGCCGTCCGCGTTCTCTTCCGAACAGAATCGGAACGGTTCGCCGTCCTCCAATTCGGTCCTGTTCCATGTCTCGAATGTTGTTTCCAAGTAAAATGGCGCCGATTAAGAGTCCGATTGGAACTGAGACCATCACAGCCCTTGTCGTGATGTCACTCTCTTGAATGTAGTACGCAAGCAGCACAATCACAGGGCCCATTGCAATCGATGCAGCGATCTCGCCAAAAGGGGTATAGGCGAGCGGCTTTGGCCCACCGGAATAGAAATAGGCAACGGCGAGACAAAGTACGCCGACGAGTGCAATCCACCAGCTCGACATA
Organism: Paenalicyclobacillus ferrooxydans; assembly: GCF_001399675.1. GTDB lineage: Bacteria > Bacillota > Bacilli > Alicyclobacillales > Alicyclobacillaceae > Alicyclobacillus_B > Alicyclobacillus_B ferrooxydans. Next base: position 51,974 of record NZ_LJCO01000046.1, on the reverse strand, counting down.
GCGCAGATGTAAACCCCAAGCAACACGGCAATCAAGATAAAAGTCCACGCGGCAGCGAGTACCTTCTTCGGTGAGACACCATCATGAACAATTGTTCCTGCAATCCCGACCATCTCTTTTGTGTCGAGCCCGCGGCGGTGATCGAAATACTCATTGAACATGTTTGTTGCCGACTGAATCAGAATGGATGCAATTAAAAATGCGAAGAATAGGCTCGTTCTGAAGTGGCCCTGTCCAAACGCAAGCGACGAGCCAATCAATACCGGCACAATGGATGCGGTGAGCGTAAAAGGCCGCAGCAGACGCCACACCAATCCCAGTCTTTGGCGGAAAGTCACGGTTTCATCCTCCTGACCAACAGTACAAATAGAATTTTAAAGTTCAAGGCGAGAGTACGAACTTCAATTTTTGTCTCACGCCGCGAAATCTTCGTTGGTGATGGTTCAATCCTATGGAATCATAGCAAAATCGCAGGCGAATCGACAACGTAGGATTTCCCTCTTTTGGTGCAAGCCGATAGGTGTGCGTTCGAAAGCTTTGAGAGGACATCGTTCCGACACCTGGTATATGGTGCCGATGCGTCTGTTGGTCTATCAGGTCGAACGGAGTGTACGACTTCAATCGCAGACTCTGCTATACTTGTTTTGGTAAATGAATTGGTCTACGCTCTGGATTGGAACATGAGATTTGAATCTGTCATGGCGGAGGTTGAGAAGAATGACCTTAGACTGGCAAATCGTCAAAGATTACCAGGATATTATCTATGAAAAAGCTGACGGGATTGCGAGAATCACAATTAACCGTCCGGAAGTACATAATGCTTTTCGACCGGAAACGGTTCAGGAAATGATAGACGCCTTTACTTTGGTAAGGGATGATCCCGAAACCGGTGTCGTTTTGTTTACAGGTAAAGGTGAAAAGGCGTTCTGCTCTGGCGGCGATCAACGGGTACGAGGCCATGGTGGGTACGTTGGCGGAGATCAAGTACCGCGTCTGAACGTGCTGGACCTGCAACGCCAAATTCGTGCGTTGCCGAAACCTGTGATTGCCGTTGTGGCTGGGTACGCAATTGGCGGCGGCCACGTGTTGCATCTGGTTTGTGATTTGACCATTGCGGCGGACAACGCTCGATTCGGGCAGACAGGACCAAAGGTTGGGAGTTTTGACGCCGGTTATGGTGCATCACTCTTGGCAAGGACTGTCGGGATTAAGAAGGCGAAGGAAATTTGGTACCTGTGCAGACAGTATTCAGCCCAGGAAGCTTTGGACATGGGTCTCGTCAACACCGTCGTTCCTATTGAACGGTTGGAAGAAGAGTCCATCATCTGGGCGAAGGAAATTTTGGAGAAGAGCCCGATTGCGCTTCGCTTCTTGAAGATGGCATTTAATGCAGATACGGACGGAGCAGCGGGTCTGCAGCAACTTGCTGGGGATGCCACGATGCTGTATTACATGACGGAAGAGGCACGAGAAGGCAAAAATGCGTTCCTCGAGAAGCGCAAACCTGACTTCGACAAGTTTCCGCGACTGCCGTAGGCTGGCGAAGGCCTGAATCGAACGCTTGCGCTCGGCTCAGCCATGCCGCTTGCCGTTTACGACAAACTCATGTACGGCATGTTGGCTGACGTACATGATAGCAGTGATTGTTGCCATCAGCACAGAGCCCCACCCTGTCAAAGGTGGGGTGCTTTGTGTTCCTGTGAGAAGCAGGGCTCAAAATGATGGAATGGGAACGATGTAAGGAGCGGTGATATGCCTCAGACCGTAATCGATAAAGAGATGAACCGTGGGACCGAGTGGGTCCCGAACTGGTTACAGAGACAGGCTCTAACGCGACCCCATGCAAGTGCGCTGGTGCACGTGGATGGGACGCTGACTTATGAAGAACTGTTTGCTTTGGCGCGCCGATTTGCAAAGCGCATTGCAGAAGCAGGCGTGACACATGGAGACAGGGTCGGGGTGCTTGCACGACATGGTCTGATTTACGCCGTCGCGGTACATGCTGTGATGCAAGCTGGGGGCATTCTGGTACCGCTCAATACACGCTTAACGGCAGGCGAAATCAGTTGGCAGCTCAATAATGTAGGTGCGAAATTGTTGATATGTGACCCGGCTAACGAAGAACTCGCCGCATCAGCCGATGGCCAACAGCGCCAAGGGGCCCTGCTCTGGACCGTGGAGCTTTCTGATATCCGTTCAACGCTGACTGCGAGAGATTTCGGCGCGCTCATGACACTGTCAGAAGTGAAATCATTCCGGTTGGCAGACGTTCATGCGATTGTTCATACCTCGGGTACAACGGGAAACCCGAAGGGCGTCCAGATTACCTATCAAAATCATTACTGGTCCGCTACGTCGTCTGCGTTGCAACTTGGTTTGGACCAAAACGAGCGCTGGTTGGTTCCGATGCCGTTGTTTCACGTTGGCGGACTGGCAGTTTTAATGCGCAGCCTGATATACGGGACAACAGCCGTGCTCTACGACAACTTCGATGCACAGACCGTGAACGACGCCTTGTCTGACGACGACATTACACTCGTATCCGTGGTTCCGACCATGCTGTACCGGATGCTTGCAGACGAACGCCGTCGACCACCGAGTCAGCGACTGCGCTGTATTCTGTTGGGAGGGAGCGGAGCATCAGAATGGTTGCTTCGTCGTTGCCAAGAGGAAGGCTTGCCAGTTGCACAGAGTTATGGACTCAGTGAAGCAAACTCTCAAGTCGCTACACTGAGACCTGACGATGCACTGCGAAAAATCGGGTCATCGGGTCAGCCTTTGTTCGCAAGTGACGTCCGGATTGTTGATGACAACGGAGACGTGCCGGCGGGGGTTCGGGGTGAAATTTGGGTTCACAGCTTGACGGTGACCCCTGGTTACTGGAATCGACCCGACGCCAACGCCGAGACGTTTGTTGATGGGTGGCTGCGCACGGGTGATATTGGATATCTCGATGAAGAAGGGTATCTGTATGTCCTCGATAGGCGCAAGGACCTGATTGTGTCGGGCGGTGAGAACGTCTATCCAGTTGAGGTAGAGCGTGCGATTGAGCTCCATGAGGCCGTCTTGGAGGCGGGTGTCATCCCTGTTCCGGATGATGAATGGGGGCAGGTTCCTGGTGCTTACGTTGTCATCCAACCAGGATATGATACGTCTTTTGAACAACTTGAAGCATTTTGCAGGACGAAAATTGCCGGTTACAAAATCCCCAAGCGATGGTGGTTTGTGACCAGCTTACCGAGGAATGCATCAGGCAAACTGTTACGGAGGCAACTGGTCCAATGGTTGAACGAGTCATGACACTATCCAGAGGGTGGTCTTTGTCTGCAAGGGGAATAGGTAAAGCCCTAGAGACCATCATTGAAGACGGAATTGCGCGCCTCGACGGGGCTTTCGGTGCCGCAAACAGAGAGGCCGGCTCTCAGCAGCTAAGCGTCCTCTTCTGCGCCGAAATACAACTCTCTCGACAGGGTTGGTATGACAGCGGCCTAGTCTCTGCGGAGTCAGCACTGGATCGATTTACAGATGGCGATACAAAAACGTACTGGCGGGAGCCAGAGGGTCGCGGAAGCAGGCTTGCAGCGGGATCCGTCATGGAAATTCACGCCCAAGGCAAAGACAGATGGACGTCTCTCCGGCAACACTGGGAAAGTGAGCATCAGGCCCTTTCGCAGGTGATGCATGTCCGGGGTGAGCTTGAAGTCAGTGAGACGCAAGACGAGATTGTACTCAATGAAGAAACTTTTGAACCAGGGTCTGTTGCAGACATACCATGGTACGGTGGGGGCGCGTTTAACGATGATAAGCCGGAGGGGCCATGGACAGGGTGGCCATCGGCCTTTTTCTATGTACCTGAGTTTGAGCTGGTGGAAGACGGTGCAACCATTCGTCTTTTGGTACGTATGCTTTCACCTGTAGCGAACGATGACGGCCACCAGGTGAAGGAAGTTCTGCAGAGGTTTCTCAGGTGGTTTGGCAAAGCTGATGGTCATCCAAACGAGACTGCAGATGCAAAGCTACGTCAAGCTGATCTTGATGGGGAGGACGGTGCCGACATCCGGATTGAGTCTTGGTATCGGGATGCGGTAGCGCAAACTGCTGCGGAAATCCAGAGCGGCGCGTACCACAAGCTTGTCTTGGCGCGGCATCGAACGGTCCATGCGTCGCGCGTTTATCAGCCTGGTCGAGTCATTCGAGAACTGATGGTTCACTATCCTGACAGTTTTGTGTTTGCGGTCTGTTTCAATTCCTCGTGTTTTGTAGGAGCCAGCCCTGAGCGCTTGGTTCGGGTCGAGAATCATGTGGCAAATGTCGACTGCCTTGCCGGCACGACGGCGCGTGGTGCATCTGACCAGGAGGATGCAAAATTGGCAGACGCGTTGTTGCAAAGTTCGAAAGACCGCAAGGAACACCAAGTTGTGTTGGAGTGGATTGAACAGCGGCTGTCGGATTTCAGTTCAGAAATCACGCATCCAAATCAACCGCAGATCCGCAAACTGGCGAACGTACAACACCTGCATACCCCAATCGAGGCCGTGCTTGATTCTGGTGTCACCATGCTCGATCTTGCTGCCAAACTGCACCCGACACCCGCCGTCGCCGGGACTCCCCGAGACACGGCAATCTCTCTGATACGTGAACGAGAGCTTATGGATCGGGGGTGGTACGCCGGATGCCTAGGGATTCTGCAAGGAAATGGAGACGGAGAGATGTGCGTGGCGATTCGGTCTGCACTGATTGTCGGAAGGGCGGCGACGTTGTACGCCGGAGCGGGGATCATGGGCGATTCGAACCCGGCGTCAGAGTGGCGGGAAACTGAGTTGAAGCTGCGCCCCATGGAGGGTGCGCTTACCTCCTCAGACCGCGCTAGCGTAGGTAACACTCCCTTTGAGGAGGGACTCGACTGATGGAGAATGCGAACCTTTCTGTTGTTCACACGTTTATTGATGAGTTGTGGCAGTTCGGCGTCCGACACATCTGTATCTCACCGGGATCACGTTCTACGCCTGTCACCATCTCCGCCGCAACCCATGGCGGTTTTCAGTTGCACACACTTCTCGATGAACGCTCATCCGCGTTCTTCGCCCTCGGCTTGGCACGACGGTTGGCTCAGCCTGTGTTGCTGGTATGTACGTCAGGCACTGCGGCAGCCAATTATCATCCGGCCGTGATGGAAGCCTTGCAGAGCCGGGTCCCATTGTTGGTGTTGACATCGGATCGACCGCCCGAGCTGTACCACGTAGGGGCAAATCAAACTGTGCCGCAGATAGAGATGTTTGGCACGCATGTGAAGTGGTCTGTCCAGATGCCCGTTCCGGAAGACACGAAGACCATCCACAGGCACGCAGCGGCGACGGCTTGGAGGGCTGCGGCTGTGGCGATGTCACAGCCGCAAGGGCCCGTTCATATAAACTGGCCGTTTCGAGAACCCTTGATTCCGAGTGCGCGGATACCGAACAATCAGGAAACAGCAGGCGCGGATAAACTGCAAAGAGGCCCTCTCGGGCTGTCTTTACTTGGGGTTGCAGAACTTGAGCCCGCAGCCTCCGTCGTTTTAGGCATTGCCAGTCTAATTGATGCCGCCAAGCGTCCGCTCATCGTCGCAGGACCGCAAGAGGGAGTGGATGTGGCAGGGGCTGTTCTGCGATTGGCATCGAAAATCCAAGCGCCGATTCTTGCCGATCCGCTGTCTCAGGTACGCACACATCTCTCAGCCTCGGACAGGGTGGAGATTGTGGATACGTATGACTGGTTTATCGGACCAGATTTTAACGCGTTGCCACAACCCGATTTGATTCTTCGGTTTGGCAGGACGCCGACGAGTAAGGGGTTGCTGCAGTACCTCGGTTCACTCGTTGAAGCCCGACAGGTGGTGTGCTCAGAGGGTCCAGAGTGGATGGATGCCAGCGTCAGTGCAACCGATGTGGTGATTTCGGACCCGACACGGTTGATCGACCGGTTGTTGGAACAACCAACCCAAAACGCTTTCGACGGCGGGTGGTTGCAACGCTGGGAGACTTACAATCAGCGTGTGCGCGCATTGGTGCAGGAAGCAGCCAACGCATCCTTCTTCGACGGTGATGCAACGGAGCAGCAGGCCTCGTTGCCGTTTGAGGGGAGACTGTGGTTGGAGCTCGCACCGCACCTGGTTGCAGGGGCCAATGTCTTTGTCGGAAACAGTATGCCCATTCGCGACATGGATGGTTTTTTCCTAGCTCGATGTGGTGCGAAGTGTCAGCTGCGCGTGTTTGGCAATCGAGGTGTGAGCGGCATCGACGGCATTGTCTCGAGTGCTGCCGGAACGGCCGCAGCCTATCGAGAAAGGACCATCCTTGTTCTCGGTGACGTGTCGTTTTACCATGATCTGAACGGACTATTGGCCGTCATGAGAGAAAAACTTCCCCTGTCTATTATTTTAGTTCACAATGACGGTGGAGGCATTTTTACGGGACTGCCACAGGCCGAGGTAAGAGAGACGTTTGATTACTTCCAAACTCCGCACGGTCTAGATTTCAGATCAGCGGTGGAGATGTACGACGGACTGTTCCTCACGGCATCAGATTGGACGACATTTTCCAACCATCTGTTTGCGGCCATGCAAACGGAGGGTGTCGCTGTCGTGGAACTTCGAACGTCCGCACACGAAAGTACGCGACGCAGGAGATGGATTCGGCAACTTGTGCGGGAGATCGAGATGTAGGGTAGGAGGTGCAGCTTTGGCCAGGTATGGGGAACCGAAACAGTTGCTCGTCGCAAACGATCAGCGGAACGAAGATGTGGTCACGGGCCGCATTATGACCGGGCGCCTTGGCTATTACGTGCGCATCGAAGGAGCAGGTCCCCCTGTGCTCTTATTACACGGGTTTACAGGCAGCCATCAGAGCTGGGATGAGGCAGCAAAGTGGCTGCGGCAAAGGTACACGGTTGTTCGACCAGACTTGCCCGGGCACGGTGCGTCCGTTGTCGGCAAGAGTCAATCGTGGTCCATGGACACAGTCGCTTTCAGCTTGTTCCGGATGATGCGCGAGTTGGGATTTCCGACGTTCTCTGTGATTGGGTATTCGATGGGTGCGCGAGTTGCCCTTACCATGGCGGCCAAAGCCTCTGCCAGGCTTGATACGTTGATTGTGGAAAGCGGATCGCCGGGGCTTGAGAACCCTGATGAGCGGACGAGTCGGGCCGAAGCCGACAATGCGCTCGCTGACCATATCGAAGCAGTTGGCTTGACTGCCTTTGTGCATGAGTGGAGTACCATGCCCTTGTTTGCGACGCAACAACGACTACCCGAGGAAGTTCGGAAAAAGCAACGGAACATCCGCTTCTCACACTCGGCATCTGGGCTTTGCGCGAGCCTTCGCCATATGGGAACTGGAGCTCAGGCGCCGGTGTGGAGAGAGTTACCGGAGATGCGGCTGCCAACATTACTCATCACAGGTCAAGATGACCCGAAGTTTCAAGCGCTGGCTCGTCGAATGCTGTCGCTTCTGCCGTCCGGAGAGCATCAGGAGGTTCCAGACGCCGGCCATGACGTCCACTTGGAACAACCGACTGCATATCTGGAAATTGTACTTACGTTTCTAGATGCGCATACTGATCGAGAAGAGGACTCGCACTTTTCAACTCATGGCACCATGTTCGGTGATGACGGCGAGCAATAGGCATGTGATAGGCACAGAAGCGGTATGTGATTGTCCCTGAACCATGAGACATCGTCTGGCGAGTGGGGAACATGCGACAGTATGTGATTACTAAGGTGGGTGACAAGGTGACGAAAAAGCTCTATCTGTCTTGGACCGGAGTTGGACTGGCAATACTCCTGGCTACCGGTTGCGGTACGCATGGGAACGCCGCAAATGCATCTACGCTCAAAGCGGCAAATCAGACCTCCGGAGATACTGCAACGACCACGGGCATATCTGTCGGCGCTGATGCACCTGATTTCTCATTGACTAAGCTGAACGGACAAGCAACAGTTTCACTGAAGGACCTGCTCGGGTCAAAGCCGATTATCCTAAATGCGTTTGCCTCTTGGTGTGGGCCTTGTAAGCAAGAAGCCCCCGATCTTGCATCACTTGCCAAACAATATGAGGGTAAGGTGAGTGTCATCGGGATTGATATGACAGCAGAAGACAGTGTATCCGGGGCCAAACAGTTTGTTTCGGACTATCATCTGACGTTTCCTATTTTGTTGGACAAACAGGGGGCATTCCTGTCCCAATACCAACTCGTCGGTTTTCCAACCACCTTTCTCATCAGCCCGGCGGGTAAGATTGAAGCCGTGCATGTTGGCATCCTGACAAAATCTCAGATGCAGAGTCTGTTTCAACAAGCTGTCCAGACCAAAGGCGTGTAGCTGTGTCCCGTAAGTCAGTCGCGAATCAGAAAGGGGGAGGGGCGGCGGCCGCACGTGCTGGCTTCACCACGCCAGGAGATTCGCGGCATTGGACTTCAACCACATCTTTGCGTCCTCATAGTTTGGGCAGAAATTCCTGACGATTCGCCAGAACGCAGGCGAGTGATTTAACTCAGTGAGATGGGCAAGTTCGTGGATGACGACGTAGTCAATGACCCACTCAGGAGCCTGAATCAGTCGCCAGTTTAAATTGATATTCCCCGCCGAACTGCAACTACCCCATCGTGTCTTTTGGTCCTTGAGTCGAAAATCCTGATACGACACACCCATCGTGCGTGACCATCGTTGCAAGCGGTCAAGGAAATCGCGCCTTGCTTCTTGCTTCAGCCAGGTAATGATGGTCATTCGCGTCTGACTGGTCAGGTCCTCACCGGGGATTGCCGCAGGCTGTGTAATCTCAATGACGCTGCCGTTCTGTTGGACGCGGATGCGGTTTGATTCTGTGTTGGTGACGTGGCTCAGCTCGTATCCTCGGCCATGTACAAAGACCTGTCTTGGCGGTAATCTCCGTACACCACCACTTGGCATTTCACTGGTCGTACGGTGTTGAATCTCTTGCCACTTTTGGACGAGCCATTTTTGGCGTTTCTCTACGAATTCATAGATAGCGGTCTTCGATAGAGAATGGGGCACGCGCAGAATCACTCGAGACGGGTAGACTTCCATGGAAACCGTCTTCTTTCGACGGGTACTCGGTATGATCTCGATAGCGACCGGGATGTCTTTAATTCGGACGTCTTTCGGAATTCTGTCGAACAATGCGCTCAACTCCACAAAAATTTGGTAAACTAGACAAAAATAGTAACGGACTCCTGCTGAACGTTGACGGTAACCGTTATTTGTCTGCCTTGGGGGGAGGGGACTACCCTGTTTTACATCATATCCGAATCGACGGGTTCTGAGGTGAATCAGTTTATTCTGAATTTCTGGCTGATGCTTCCGTGTGGTAACCCCCTCGGGACAGGGACACGTGGTACACTGTTCGTACTTGGCCGAAGGCAAGGATACATAGACGACGCGGTGTGAAACAAGAAGACGTGACAGGTGACGTGGTTGGAGGGAATCGGTTGGAGACCATGAGCAGCGCATTAAAGACAGCGGACGTCATTGACGGCCTGACAGCAGCGATTGAAGAAATGCAGCGGATTATCGTTGGCCAGGACAAAGTGTTGAGGCACGCTCTAGCGGCCTGTTTGGCTGGAGGGCATGTACTTTTTGAGGACGTGCCAGGTACAGGAAAGACCACCTTGGCGGCTACGATGGCAAAGGTGATGGGTCTGCATTTTACACGCGTACAGGGGACACCAGATTTGCTTCCCAGTGAGCTTGTGGGCACGATGGTGTTTCGTCCCGACAAGGCTGAATTTGAATTTCGAGCAGGACCGGTTTTCACACAAGTTTTACTGATGGACGAAGTCAATCGTGCGACACCTCGAACTCAGTCTGCATTGCTTGAAGCGATGAGTGAGCAGCAGGTGACGGTCGATGGCGTAACACGCAGGCTCGACGCACCTTTTTTCGTGATGGCGACGGCAAACCCGCTTGAGTCGCAAGGGGTATTTCCCTTACCGGAGGCACAGCTTGACCGCTTTCTAGTCCAATTGAGACTCGGTTATGTGAGCCTCGAAGATGAGCTGGAAATGGTCCGGAGAATTCGATTGCGGTTGCCGATTGATCCAAAAGCCGTGCTAAACGTTCAAAAGGTTTTAGAGGCTCGAACGGTGACCCGAAATATCTACGTTGCGGAAGATCTGATTCACTACATTGTGGAGTTGTGCAGGGCTTCCCGGGTACATGATGAGATTGCACTTGGGGCAAGCCCTAGGTCAGTGCTGTATTTAACTTCGTTTTGTCAGGCACTTGCCCTTTTATCCGGACGTGACTATATCCTTCCTGACGATGTCAAAGAAGCCTGGCTTCCAGTCATGCGGCACCGGATGGTGCTCCGTTCAGGTTGGAATGCGGACGATGGCGTGAACGGGTCGCAGGTTGATGACATTTTGAATGATGTTTTACATTACGTCGCCGTGCCGACCGAAATCGAATACGGGGCACACGAGTGAGATGCTGTACTTTCCCCTCATCCTGGCGTTAGTCGTGTGGTTCTGGCCTGCCATTTGGTTTCGTGTCGTGCACAGCCGGATTGAAGTCGATGTGACCCTGGCTAAGAATGCACTCGAAATTGGGGAACCTGTTTTGATTCACGTAAGGGTTCTGAATCGATCGTGGCTGCCTTGTCCGAATGTGTCGCTCTCGCTTGAATTACCGGTTGGCTTATCTGCAGAGGCAAACCGGAAGGTGTATGGCATCACTAGGTCGACCTTTTTGCTGATGCGGCAGGAAGTGACCTTTGATGTACATTGCTACGGCTGGAGCCGAGGTCTCCAGGATTTGCATCATCGGGAGGTTGTACTGCGCCTGAACGAGGGATTTGGGCTGAAAGAGCTGTTCGTCCGACGCGAAATTCACGGTGCGGTGATTGTCTTTCCAGAACGTTTGTCGGGGAGTCAGTCGACACAAGCGATGCGGGATTTGAACGGAGAGATTGAGCGGGTCCGTTGGTTACTGCCTGATGAAGTATTACTGCGCGGCATACGGTCTTACGCGCCAGGAGACGCATTTAAACACATCGCCTGGCAAGCGAGCGCACGCACCGGATCGTGGATGACAAAACAGTTCTCATCTTCAACGGACATATCCGTAGGCATTATCCTGGATGGCCAGTTTATCAGTCCACACTGGCTTGGAACAAAGACCGAGTTATTTGATGAATTATGCGCTGTGTTGAGGGTATTTACGGAAGAAAATGAACGCGACAGGGTGCCCATGTACTTTGCGTCCAATGCCATTCACCCTGGAAGCTCAAAGAAACAGTGGTATGGAAGGCAGCACGCAGGGGCTATCAAGTACATTACAGGCGCAATGCTTCCGTATACCAACGGGGACTTCGAAGGAATGTTTAAGCAGTGTTTGGCTTACATGCCAAAGGACGCACCTCTCGTCATTTTTACCGCATTTCTAACAGAGGCTCAAGGGAGCCTCCTTGCCAGGGTCGCGAAGGAACGTCATCTGTACGTGGTGGCCCCAGCCAACGCAACCCTGCCAGCACTTGGGGGCGTCCAGCGCAGCCTGTTTACGAGTCATTCTGACGATACCCTCCGGTCAGCCGCAGGAGCAGCGATTTCACCGAATGGTGAATGGTTTCATCAGCAGAGGGAAGTGACAGGGGTATGAGTGCACCGACGCAGACCTATCGCCAAATGGCATCGAGACGGCAGCGTTGGCTTCTGATGTTGCTCGTCATTCCCGTCCCATATGTCCTCTACACTACGGTTTTAGACACAAGCCAGACCAGCCCGTCCGGTTGGTTATTGCCGTTTGTGTTTGTGCTCATCACTTTACTTATCCTTGGGTTGCTGGTGGACCGGGGAGTCGGCGTGCGGTTCGTTTATGTGACCGCACTGGTCTGTACGTCGGTCGCTGAAGTGCCCTGGCTGACCGACTCAGCCCATCCGGCGGACTTGTGGGCCTACCCGTTGTTGATCCTCAGCATCGTGTACCGGTTGCACCGCTTGGTCAGTGCCGTGTCCCTCATCGAGGAGAACCGTTCGTCGTTTGTGTTTGAGCTGATAGGGATTGCGATTTCCACACTCTTCATGCTGATGGTGCGGATGAACGGCGGCATCCGTGAGTGGCTCGTTTTTGTGATGATTGTCGGGCTGGCGATGCGGATTTATGCGATGTGGAAGGCAGAGCGCGCAGAAACAAACTCGCAAGGTGCCAAAGGGAACTTTGCCATCATCTTGGCCGGGACAATTGCAGCACTGTGGTTTGGCCCGAGGTTGCGGTATTGGTTGCTTTTGGCACTCGCTGGCGGCGGGGCAGTCATCAGCCTGCCGTTTCTCTACCTTCTCAATGCGCTGTTGCCGAAACATTTACTGGCTAAGGGACTGCAACAGCAGAATCGGAAGAGCCAATTGCTTAACTCTCTCGCCCATCAGCAACATCCCACTGCATCCGGACATTCATTTGCCTGGATTCTCAAGGTGTTCTACGTCATTGCCTTTGTGGCTGCAGTCGTGCTTGTCTGGCGCTTGTCGAGAAAGCAGCTTGACCAGGTGGACGACAAAACCACCGATGGTACAGTGACGATCCGACGAGGGCGGCTTCATTCCACGCCACACCGCAGTTTTGTTGAAACGGACAATCCAGTGCGACGAGAGTATCAGCAGTGGCTTGATATGGAGGATAAAGCAGGGCACCCGATTGAACTCAGCGAGACACCTGCTGAGTTCGAAGAAAGGCTGGAGAAGTTAGCGCGGGAGGGGCATTCCACGCGATGGAAGGGCGGACTGACCCGTGCCTACGAGCGCGTTCGCTACGGGAGGTCAAGTGACAGAAACAGCGAATCGTGAAGGAACTCGTCAAGTGTGGGAATCAAATCATGCGTTGACAAGGTCATGCGATACTAAATTGTAAAGCGGCGCCGAGGGATGAAACCCGGGCGCCGTTTGTTTACGATAACCGTCAGTTGTGCAACAACCTTCAGTTTAATAACGCCGAGGCCGGTGTTATTTCTCTGTGAGTTGGCGGTAGCTTCCATTGTAATACATGAGTGGAACTGCAGACGAATCTACGCTTGCGTGCTCGACTTGCCCGATGTAGATATAGTGGTCTCCGGCATCCACTTGCTGTGCAATCGTACATTCCAAATAGCCAAGGGTATCATCCAACAAGGGCATCCCGAGTTGGCCGAGACGGTAAGAGACCCCGCTGAACTTATCGTCAGTTCTTCGTGCAAAATGATTCGAGAGATGGCTTTGTGCATCGGTAAGGATATTCACGGCAAAGGCTTTCGCCCCTTGAATCGCAGGGTTTGCTGAAGACCCTTTATCGACGCAAATCAGAATATAAGGCGGGTTCAACGAGACTGAACAAAATGCGGATACGGTTAGACCATTCAGTTGATCTTTATAGGCTGTTGTTACAATCGTGACGCCGCTGGCGAATCGTCCCAGTGCATGGCGAAATTGTTCTTCAGTTACGGGCATGCCGTGACCTCCTTTAACGCGTGTTGTCTCCAGTCTGGGTCACACGCCTCAGCAAATCAAAATCTATTGTAACAGAAAATGAACGTCTTCACCCACGCAGTTGGTACACTAGAGCTTCAGTACCAAAGGGATTAAGAGCGGCACCAGTGCAGAAACCAACACACCGTTGACAAAAGCGTACACAACTCCTGCAGTAGACGCTCCAGCCCTGCGAAACAGCGGCAGAGTCGTGTCCATCGTGGTTGCTGCACCGAGAGCTATGGCGCCTGGTGTCCACATCCATCGGTTTAAGAGCGGGATCGCGAGGAACCCTAGTACCTCTCGAATGACATTGGAGAGAAAAGCGATGGTGCCTGACTCTGGACCTGACAGTTGATTGACTAGCACGGCGGCGAGCGAGTACCAGCCGAGACCCGCTGCCGCAGCAAGGTTGTCCAGTAGGCGGCCGTGAACCAGTACCGTTGCGAGGAGACCTCCGAGCAGGCTGCCGAAGACAGCATTTACGGGAAAGATGAACATTCGCCAACTCGCCTTTTGAATATGTGTCCAAAACCGCGGATCGGTTCCGATTTCAAGGCCGATTCCAAGCAGCATCAGTGCAAAGACGGCATTTTGCCATCCATTTGGGATCCGGATCGAACCATCGGTCCGAAAACCTAAGAGCGCACCAATAATCAGCATGCCGATAATGAGGCCAGGAAGCCGCAGAATCGCAGCTGTAACCCTGGGTGTGACTGGAGGATCCGCTTCTAAATTGGCGACAGGGTCCACACTTTGGACCTGGTGTGTGTCTGCGCTGTCTTGCCATAGCCAGCGAGCTGTGAGCATGCCAAACAAAACAGAACCTGCCATCGATAAGACGGCAATGATACAGGCTCGATAGCCGAGAACCGGCAGGGCCGCGACTAAGTGGCGGTTGGAACCGAGGTCGTAGCCAAGCACGAAGACAAGCACTGCCAGACAGGAGGAAACCAGCCAATGCGTGCGACGCAACAAAGCCGTCGGCAACCAGTTGCGTCTGCCGACGGCCAAACCTCCAATGAAGGTTAAAACAAACCACCACATATCAGACGTCTTCGCGTCGCGTGGCGATTGTACGCACACCAGACTCCGGAACAATGAGCTGAGCTCCCGTCAGTTCGCGAACCTCTTCGAGTGTATGACCGTCTGCAATTTCGCGGATAACAAGGCCCTCGTTCGTGACATCCATCACGGCGTAGTCAGTAATGATGCGATTGACTACCTGTTTGCCAGTCAGAGGCAGGGAGCAAGTCTCCAGGATCTTCGGTTCTTTTTGCTTGTTCACATGTTCCATCGTTACGATGACGCGTTTTGCACCGTGTACCAGGTCCATTGCGCCGCCCATGCCCTTAACCATTTTTCCTGGGATCATCCAGTTGGCAAGATCGCCATTTTGTGCAACTTCCATTGCCCCAAGGATGGCGATATCAATATGGCCGCCGCGGATCATGGCGAAAGATTCAGCACTGTCAAAGAAGGCAGCACCCGGGAGGACTGTAACCGTTTCTTTACCCGCATTAATGAGGTCCGGGTCTTCTTCACCATCGTACGGGTACGGTCCAGTACCGAGCAATCCGTTCTCCGAATGCAACATAATGTGTACATCTTCCGGGATATAATTTGCGACGAGCGTGGGCATGCCAATGCCAAGGTTGACGTACATCCCATCCTGAATTTCAAGCGCTGCACGCTGCACAATCTGTTCGCGTGAAAGTGGCATCTGACTCGCTCCCTTCCATATGAGTCTCGTTGCGTGACTTGCCTTACGTGTATGAGTCATCGTACGGGTGAAGTGTTTTACGTACGCTTTCGGGTTGTCCTGCGCTCGATCCGCTTTTGGTACTGTGTCCCTAACACGACGCGCTGTACGTAGATACCGGGGGTATGAATCTGATCTGCATCGAGCATGCCGGGCTCAACAATCTCTTCCACTTCGACAATCGTAACCTTTCCGGCAGCGGCTATCATCGGATTGAAGTTTCGGGCTGTTTTCCGGTAGATGACGTTGCCAAGCGTGTCTGCTTTCCAGCCTTTGATAAGGGAGAAATCTCCTCGGATGGGCAGTTCAAGCAGGTACTCGCGGCCGTCAAAGGTTCGGACTTCTTTTCCTTCTGCAATTGGGGTACCAACGCCTGCAGGAGTATAGAATCCGCCAATACCAGCACCGCCAGCGCGGATGCGTTCTGCGAGCGTGCCTTGCGGGACCAACTCAACCTCAAGCTCGCCGCTTAAGTATTGACGCTCAAAGTTCTTATTCTCGCCGACATAAGACGAAACCATTTTTCGAATTTGGTGATTTTGCAAAAGTAAGCCGAGACCCCAATCGTCCACGCCACAGTTGTTACTGACACAAGTGAGGTTCTTCGTACCTCGTGCCTGTATCGCCGCAATCAGGTTTTCAGGAATACCAACAAGACCGAACCCGCCGACCAATAGGGTCGATCCGTCTGCGATATCGCGGACGGCCTCTGCTGCTGATGGGTAAACCTTGTTCATCTAACTCCCTCCCTGTGCAATTTTGATTCTCCGTAGACCTGCGCCGCGACTGCAATAGAGCAGGTGAGAGGTGTGTACATCTGTATGACTACAAACTCATTACTGCACAAAATATGAATGCATTGCAAGCGTTTTCTGGACTTGCAGGCGGCGACGTGTGTTATCGAAAATAGGCGGAGTATTTTGATAGAATCGCAAGAAGGTTTCGTCGACATATTATATGAAAAATAGACACAATATTACTAGATAGGGGTTGCTGTCGAAAAAGGGGGTCTTTTATAATGTTGGTTGTACTGGACAAAAATTCCGAACTCCAGAAATGGAGGCGGGGGACGCATTTTTGGGGCGAATCTGAATTTCAGATGGGAGAGCCCAATCCCTAGCCCGTCAACTAACCCCGCAGGAACAAAGGGGCAATGGTGTGAAATCCTATATTGGACTTGCTGCCGTCTCTCTCGCTGTGTGCATGTTCGTACCAACGGTTGCCTTTGCATCCACCACGGCGCAGGTCAAGTCTGGGGATACCCTGTGGGGGATTGCAGAGACATACCACGTCAGCGTCAACTCTTTGGAGCAAGTCAACGGTCTACATAGTTCGACGATTCGAGTGGGGGAAAAGTTACAGATTCCTGGAACATCAACTTCAGAACACCGAAAATCGTCAACTGCACTGTATTCGACATCTTCCCGATCTTCCCGGCGAATCGTTGTGGTCACGGTAAAGTCTGGCGATACCATCTCTGGCATTGCAAGCCGCTATAATGCTTCTGTCGCAGAGACACTGAAATTGAACGGACTCACATCAAGAAGTATCCTGCACATTGGTCAAAAACTAAAAGTGTTTGCCGGATACGTGGGTACCCACAGTTCGCGCGGTGTCAGTTCTGCAGCAGGCATTGGCCAAGAAGTGCTTGGTTTGAACATCGTCAGTTTTGCCAAAGAGTTCATTGGTACACCTTATCGTTGGGGCGGAGAGTCAACTTCCGGTTTTGATTGCTCGGGTTATGTGCAGTTTGTGTACGGCCACTTTGGGATCCACATCGGCAGGACCAGTTACGCACAGTATGATGAAGGTGGTCCAGCACCTGCTCGCTATCCGGATATCGGGGACTTGGTCTTCTTTAACACGGATGGCGGGGGAGCATCCCATGTCGGGATTTACGTTGGAAATGGTGAGTTTATCAACGCAGAGGATCGCGGCGTTCGAATTGACTCCCTTTCGTCCGCCTATTGGGGTGCACACTATATCGGTGCCAGGCACATCTGAGTCAATGAGAAAGAGGCCCCGCCACAGCAGGGCCTCTTTCTCATTCTATGTTTGCCTGACAAGTATTCACACGGAAAGTGGGTGTCTTCTTCACCGGCAGGTCGACGATTACATCAGCCAGGATACGTAGAAAAAAATTTAGGCCCAGACGTGCAATGATACCAATCCGATTGTGCCAGCAACCATAATTAAAGCAAATGCAGTTCCAACGCGTTCCGCGATTTGCCATGCCTTGTTGAAGGTCGCGATGGGATTTCGGGGTGTCTTTGTGACGTTCTCCTTCATTCCTTACACTCCTTTTCCAGTGTCAACACGACTATTCGTGTAGTCCATCTGTACTACCCATTTTACCATGTCGGTGAAGTGACTGGAATGGAGAAAATGTGAAGGTTGTGTCAAATTCTCATGTACTTGTCCGTACTGGTCTCTGAAATGATGAATGAGCTATGGATGAGCGTGGGAGTTCAAAGAAAGAACTGCTTCGGCCTGCGCCAAAGCAGTTTTCAGCAGCCATCTGCGTGTTTTATATGTTAACCGAGTGGAGACCTTTTCGGAAAGTCTCCGGCGCGCTTTGCATCCTCTTTGTTCGGAATGCGGTCGGGAGCGCCATTCAACGCATCCCCATGCACGTCATATTGCTCCATGTTTGCCTCTGTAGATGCCTTCAAATCGGTGATCCCGCTGCGGCGATAAGAATACCCAGGTGTACGGTGAGAGTTTTTCATTGACAGGCCCCCTTGTTTACCGGCTCATTTCCATCCCGTAGGTTGGCCTGATTGATACGGTTTATACGACCTTAACCGTTTGTACCACACGTGTGTCAGTGTGCTTGTTGCATGTCTGTCTGGCATTCTGGGCAAACCCCAAACCAGTCCACGCGGTGCCCCTGTACTTCCCAGTTTGCAGGCAGACCATCATAGGTTGGGCAACCGCGTACCTCTGTTAGCCGATGGCAACGCATGCAGATGACATGATGATGATGATCAGCATCGCAAAATGTATAGTAAATTGTGCCGTCAACGAGAAAAGGCACAGTCGCACCAACTTTGGTCAGAGCTTCAAAGAGACGATACACAGTGGTCAAACCGACGCTTACACCACGTTCCTGTGCAATTTGATGCATCTCTGCCGGGGTGACAATTCTCCCGATGTCGCGAAACTGCTGTAACAGGGCGAGACGTTCTTGGGTCATGCGGAAACCTTCACTCCGCAGCCGCTGCAACAGTTCATCCATTTATTTCACCTGCCTCTCGGGGTTGTCCGAGGCGTCGAATCAAGCACGCACAACAAAGGCTCTCTATAAAAGGTTAGGACGGCGCACGTGCAATGTCAACCAGTTACATCGACGATCCGGAAAACGCTCGTCCCCGTCACTTGTCTAACTGATGAGTACGCTTTGTAAGGACATTGGATGGACAAATACTGTATCAAATTGGCAGCGCCGTGCGGTTTGGGCCAAGTGTATCTTTGTGCTTGCGGTGCATCCTAAGGAGCAGGAGGGATGTACCTATGGATGAGGCAACGCGTGGAGAGAAGCTTGCCATCAGTTTTCCAGCGATTCTCAGTTTGTGCGGTCTCGTTGGATGGTCTGTCAAGATGTTTGCTGACTCACAAAAAAAACAACAACAATCATCGTCCCGGCAGTACGGACAATAAGGCCTTATTTATGCGAGGATGGTGGGGCCCGAAAAAACAGGCTCCAAAAAGGACCACTTGTCCATCACAGAACTAGTCCCAATTACATGTCATGTAGTACAACCTATGAAAGGGGAGATACTGCATGGCACAGACCGTAAATGGGGATCTATTGGTAACGGGCAGCGTCATTGCCTCTCAAAATGAAGTCGCCGGTAAAATTGTATCGGCAGGAGAGGATGTCGGCGCGGGTCGCGATGTAACAGCGATTCGCGATGTTGCGGCAGGGCAGAACGTTGTTGCAGGCAACGTGATGTCCGCCAACCTCGACATTGGCGCGGGCCGCGACATTGTGGCGCAACGGGACGTTGTAGGGAATTCTCATGTCGTTGTTGAGCAACAGCCGACATTCTTGGCAAGTTCTACAACGTCATTGCTGTATTACCTTACAACTCCTGCGAAACAGCCAGGATTAGTCCTGACTTCTACCACAGGTAAGAAGTACGTCCTCTATGTGAGCGACGGAAACCCAGGTGGTACACCGGCAACGACCATCCCTGTTCTGGCATTGGTTCCTCTAAAGGAAATGTGAGTGAAGTTTAAAAAAACCGTCCCTCAGAGGGGCGGTTTTTTTTTGATCAAACCTTGCCGTTGAAGCACCGCGGTGGGCGTTCTTGGTCTTCGCTCTAGAGACTGCTAGACTACACAACACATGTCATTTCTCAACTCGTCTGTAGACGACGAAAGCCCCTCAAAAGAGGGGCTTTACACCAAATCGATGGTGCGGTCAAGAGGACTTGAACCTCCACGGGCTTGCACCCACAAGAACCTGAATCTTGCGCGTCTGCCAATTCCGCCATGACCGCATATGATGTTCGCTGTGCCGTTGTGCGGCGACAAGAGCCATTATAGCAGGGGGCTCGCAGATGTGCAACACATAAATGGACTTCATTGTTGAACTGGATTTGCAGGTTCGCTCTTACCTTGCGACGATTCCGTTCTTACTTCGTAATGGTTTGTTTCTTACTTCATTTACTTCATTTACTTAATGGTCTGTTTCTTACTTCGTAATGGTTGGAAAAACACGTGAACGATTGTGGTAGACTCCGTTTATAAGGTTTTGGAGAGGATGAGCTTCACATGGACTTGCGTGTCACAAAGATGCACGCACTCGGCAACAACTATATTTATGTAGAGGAGCAGGAAGTTGCTGACCTGCACGAACAGTTCGCTCAGTTGGCGATAGACATCAGTGACGTACGCAAAGGCATCGGATCGGACGGGATGATACTGATTGGGCCGTCGAATGTCGCAAACGTCCGGATGCGGGTGTTTAATGCCGACGGCTCGGAAGCTGAAAACTGCGGGAATGGGCTACGCTGTGTTGCAAAATACGCGTATGAGCAGAAACTGGTTTCTGGTCCGTCGTTTTCGATTGAAACCAAAGGAGGCGTGTTTGCTGCTGAAGTTTATCCGAATTCGGAGGGAGCGGTCGAGCGTGTTACTGTGAACATGGGACCTGTCCGTTTGGGAACGAAGACGATTCCCTTTTCTGGTCCGAGCGCTGAAGGTGAAGAGGTTCAGATTCAGACAGACGATTTGGTATTGCGTGGGACCGTGGTCTCTGTAGGAAATCCGCACTTCGTTGCCTTTGTCGAGGATGCGAAAAACACAGACGTTGCAACTGTCGGCCCTGTCGTTGAACACCATCCGTGGTTTCCTGAACGGATTAACGTCGAATTCGTTACGCCGATAAGCCGAAGTGAACTAGACTTTCGGGTATGGGAACGTGGCAGTGGGATCACTTATGCGTGTGGCACAGGGGCCTGCGCCAGTGTAGCAGCAGGGGTCCACAAGGGCCTTCTTGACGAAACGGTTCGGGTTCATCTTCTTGGTGGCGATCTCGATATCGAGATCCGAGACAGTCAGATCTGGATGACTGGCGAGGCGAAACACGTGTTCTCTGGCGTTTACAGGTGGCATGGAATACACGGCTAAGTATTAACAAACCCGCGCGCTGTGGCGGGTTTGTTATGTTTTCGGCTGAACTGAGATTGGAGATGCCTAGTGGTGGAACGCACGCAGCACAAGCAGAATCAGGAACCCGACGACAGCCGCCGCGACGGCAATCGCAAGGGCTCCGATGGAGAGGACGAACCACGTCACGAGTGTGCCGCCCACGAGCACATACAGACCGCGCAAGCGATGGATATGGAAGATAACGTTGTAGATTCGGGAAAGAAGGATGAGTCCGTAAAGGATGGCGATAAGCATAACTGCCCAGCCGAGGACTAGAGAATATAACTGAAGGACCCACCCGGCTGCTATCGGCAGCACGAGGCTGAGTAATGTCGTTTCGACTGACAGAAGTCGCAGTCGCTGCCCGCGGACCTTAAATAGATTGGTAGTCAGGTTGTGTGTCACCAGCGTGTACAGGCGTAACACTCCATATCCAACAGTCCCTGAAACTCCCGCGAGCACTAGAGCGATGATTACTAAGAGAACGGCTCGGAGACTTGTGGATTGTGTCATCAACCACTTAGGCAGCCCATCTCGGTGCAGATAGGTGATGGCAGCAGCATAGGCTGTCAGCGTGCTCGCCCACAGGGCAGCGTATCTGGAACGCACTACGGCCTTGTCAAACGGGATGTCCAGGTTGTCCTTGATAACGCGTTCACCCATACACAACCTGAGAAAGTCAATCCAAAATTGATAGGGTCCGAATGTTCTTTCTGCAACTTGCATTACTGCATTCCTCCAAGTCAATGTCCGATTTATTATACCGGAGGAATGACACAGGTAACAGTCTGCTGACCATGAACGATTTATTACGAGTGTTACGAGGAGGGCCACAAATTGACTGCACAGGATGCTCATAACCGCACAACGAAACCGGTTGTCATTCGGCCCGCAGGTACAATGCTGTTGGTACGAGATGGGGCAAGGGGCATTGAAGTACTTACATTGAAACGCTCACTGAAGATGCGCTTCTTGCCAGGGCACATCGCATTTCCAGGAGGCTCTCTGGACGAGGGAGACTGGCAGTTTGCGGGTGCAAGCAACGGTTTTGCCGTGATCGCGCAGGAACAGCCCGATGACAATGCGTATGCCTTTGCGGCACTGCGCGAGTGCGCTGAAGAGGTAGGCTTTGCGTGCGCGTTGTGTAAGAGCGGCGAGAGACTTGATGAGCGCAGATTGACCCTGTTCGACCAACAACGGCTTTTGAAATCAGAACTGAGGTATGAAGATTGGTTACACGAACAGGGACTTAAGCTCGATCTGTCGCGGCTGCGGTTTGTGGGCCGCTGGGTAACGCCGCCGGCTATGCCTGCGAGGTTCGATACTCGTTTCTTTTTATATCACATGAACAAACCCCGCTTAACGCCGTCCGTCAATTTGGACGAGAATGATTGGGCGCAGTGGGTCGAGGCAAGGTCCGTTGTCAGTCAGATTGCTGAGGGCAAGCTTGCAGCTGTACCACCGACCATTGCCATGCTGGAGGGCCTCGGTCGCTATCCAAAGGTTGATGCGTGTTTTGCTGACTTGAAAGTACCGGGGCCTCCAGCGTTGTAATACGGCACTTGAACTGTGTGCTATGAATTTGGGAGCCAACACTGACAAACGACCCGGTTTTTGTCAGGAAAACTCTCCCGCGGCCTTGTAACGCGGGGCTTCAGACAGATTGCTTTTGTCTTCAAGGATTCTGCCGAGCCGCACGAGCCGTTCGAGGTGTGCAATGACGGTGCGGTCTGCCACCCATTTGGCCGCAGCAGGCAGAGTATCTTGATAGATGTCCTTAACGAGTCCATCGACGTCTTTCGGTCCCTTGGCAAGGAGTTGAACAATCTGTTCTTCACGGCCAAGACGGCGTTGTTTGAGTTGCAGCGCCGCCTCCGATGCGTCGTTTAAGGCTTGCCCATGTCCCGGACCTGCAATGGAGCAGTTGCTGCTGCGAATCTGGTCCAAGGCTTCGTAATAGTCGTCCATGTTGCCGTCTGGCGGGCCAATCCACACGGAACCGTCACCAGCAAGATGGTCTCCAACGAGGATGACACCGTCTGTCGGAATGCGCAGATGGATGTGGCCTCTGGTATGACCCGGAACGTGATCGACCTCAACGCGAAGCCCCTCTAATTGGAACGCCGCCGGGATGGTTGCGATTTCAAGTTCCTGGTTGGTGACGGCTCTCAGTTCCGCCCGAAGCGCTTTATAATCCGCTTCATGAACATAAATGGGTGCCTTTGTATGTGCTTGAATATACGGCAAACCATGCGTATGATCGCGGTGATAGTGTGTCGCCGCGATAGCGACAACTCGCGGATTGCCGAGTTGGATGAGGATGGTGAGAGCCTGTTGAAGCAGATTGGTATCTGTGGTGCCAGCGTCAACCCAAATCGCTTGCGAACCGCTATGGATGATGTAAGTATTTGTCTCAAAGCTTGGGGGCAAGGTTGGGGTCGGGATCCGGAGTTGCACAACATGGTCGCTCAGTCGATGCATGTGAACCGTTAACGGATCATTCATGACAATACCTCCCTATCCATTGCCATCCGAGAGACCGACTCAACGGATTATATCTATCGTACCACGCACATCTTTGCGTGTGTAAATCTTCCAGTGCGTAAGATGGATGGACAGTTTAATCACGAACGGAGGACATCTTTTCGCTGGAGCTCTTCGTACTGGAGATCTGCGTACAGCTAGTCTATTTGCAAGCTTTGAGAACAAAGGAGTGGGGAACGCGTGCGTATCTATACACGAGGTGGAGACCAAGGCCAAACGAGTCTGATTTATGGGCGCAGAATTCGTAAGGATGACCCAAAGGTTGAAGCTTATGGGAACGTCGATGAAGCAAACTCTTGTATCGGTCTTGCAGTTGCTGCATTGCCTGAAGGTGAACGCTTTGAAGACTTGCGCCGCATGTGCCGCCGCATCCAAAGAGACCTGTTTGATGTCGGCCGAGACCTTGCGACCCCAGAAGACAAGCGGGACACCTTTTATGTCACTGATGACGATGTTACGTTGCTGGAGTCGATGATTGACACGTTGGATAAAGACAACCCGCCGCTTACACAGTTTATCCTTCCTGGAGGCCACGCAGCAGGTGCAACCTTCCATTTTGCAAGAACGGTCACTCGACGTGCTGAACGAAGTCTGGTTACCCTGCAGGATACCCAACACGGGGCACCTGTTGCATCAAAGTACCTCAATCGCCTCTCTGACTTTTTGTTCGTCGCGGCAAGAACTGTCAATTTTCGTACAGCGACACCTGAGGACACTGTAGACTTTGCGGGCGTGAAGCCGGATCCGTGGGGAGGAGCAACGGAGTTATGAACCACCGCGATATAGACTGGAAACTTGCCCTGATCGATCTCGATGGCACCCTTTATCGAGGCTCGAGGGTCATTCCTGGTGCACCAGAGTTCGTAGCGCGACTGCGCGACGAAGACATCCAACCGGTTTTCTTTACGAACAATGCAACGCGAACTCCTGTGGCGGTCGTCAAGCATTTAGAGAGGCTGGGCATCACGGCTATGCCTCACGAAGTCGTGACTTCTGCTCAAGCAGCTGCCAATCGGGTTGGGGCACCAGATGGGGATTCTTATGTTCTGTACATTGGACAGGAAGGACTTCACGAAGCGCTGCGTGAGGCAGGGCATCGCCCTCTTTCAGTGCGGCACCCGAAGGTCAGGGACCGATTGGGTCTCGTCAAGGCTGCGATCGTCGGACTTGATCCTGACGTGACCTATCGTGAGTTCGCATTGTTCAGTCAAAAAACCGCGGAATTGGGTTCCTTTATCCTGACAAACGGGGATGTCCAACTTCCAACCGAAGACGGATTTATGCCCGGTAACGGTGCTTTGGGTGTGTTTGTTGAGGCTGCCTCGAGAGTGCATCCTTACGTGGCCGGTAAACCGAATCCGGACTTTGTTGGTTACGCACTGGAACGCTTCGGGATTTCACGCGAGGATGCCTTTTTGGTCGGAGACAATCCAGACACGGATATTCGCTGCGGACGTCAGTTTGGCGTTTATACCATTTTGGTGGAGACAGGGGTAGCTGCCAACAGAAGGCTAGCCCAATCGGACAGCCCGATGGAAGAGCCGGACGAGGCCGTCAATTCTGTGGAGGACCTGTTCCTGTGACGCCCAATTTACAATCCTGTGTTTTCCAAAAATAAGGTTGTGTCGAATAATATTTACCGCTGTCGAATCTACTCAGAAGTTGTCTGAAAACCCTTGCTGTGATTGCCATTTGGGGCGAAATGAGGGCTTTTCTAGCAATCTTCAAAAGGGTTGATAGCCATATATATAGTGTGTATAATCGTCCATGCAACCACACAGCACACTAAATATAGTTATTCGGGTCGCGGCGGGAGTGAATCGGCTTGTATTGTCCATATTGTCACACGGATAATTCACGTGTCATGGAATCTAGGACCAGTGAAGACGGGACAACCATTCGGAGGCGGCGTGAGTGTGTCAATGAGGCATGCCAGCGGCGCTTTACGACCTACGAACGGGTAGAGCAGCGTCCCCTGATGGTCATCAAGAAGGATGCCAAGAGGGAAGAGTTTTCCTATGATAAGTTGTACCGAGGTGTGATGAAGGCTTGTGAGAAAAGGCCCATCTCCACGGAACAAGTCGAGCGAGTAGTCGAGGGGATTGCGCAGAGACTGAGAATCGACTTTGAGCAGGAAGTACCTTCTTCGATCATTGGGGAACTGGTGATGGACGCCCTGCGCGAGCTCGATGGGGTTGCTTATGTGCGGTTTGCAAGTGTATACCGGGAATTCCGGGACGTTGAGACTTTGGCAAAAGAGGTCTTGTCCTTGTTGACTGAAACGTCTGACAAAGGCTCGGCGTAAGTCCTACATAAGTGAGGCGTTGTGGATGGAACAAACACTTCATGAGAGTATGCTCCCGTTTACTGAAGAAGACTTTTTAGGAGCGACTGGAGAGCGCATCGTCGCCGACAGGTATCTGCTGAAAGACGTGAAGAAAGAGTCTCTTCAGGTTGGCTCCCTGGTCGTTGCCGTGTTAGACAAAAAGCGGGCATATCATGAGCTTGCAAGGATTGTGCAATTATCTCCGGAAAACCAAACGGCGATTGTACAGTTAAAAGACGGGACAGAAGAGACGCTGCCCTTTACACAAATTGACGTCCTTCTCGAAACGAGTCCGCGTGAGATGTGGAAACGTGTTGCAAGAGGAGCTGCGACCGTCACACACAATCCGGCACTTTGGGAAGACCGATTCTACGAACTTCAAAGTCATTGGCGCTATGTCCCGGGCGGAAGAATCAATGCCTCTATGGGAACGGGAATGCAGACGACGAGTTACAACTGTTTTGTGATTCCAAGCGTTGGTCCCTCTCTGAGGGATTATGCAGATTCGTTTGGACAAACCTTGGAAATTCAGGCGCGCAGCGGCGGCGTTGGTATGAACTTGTCGCGGATTCCGCCACAAGGAACCTATATTCCGGCTTCTGATGAAAATCGGAAGACAGCACTGCACTTGGTTCTTGACGTATGGCATGCTGACCTGGTTGATTTTCTCGCTACTGATTATCCTCACAGTACAAAGGTCGTGCGGATGTCGCAGTCGTTCCTGCGTGCTGTCGAAGAGGAAGCGGACTGGCGCTTTGCATTCCCGGATACGTCTACTGAAAAATATGACGAAGTGTGGAATGGTCAGATTGAGAACTGGATGGAGTCCGGTTTGCCCGTTGTATGGTCCGATCCGGTTTCAGCCCGGACGATCTACGACCAGATTTTAAGCAGCGGAGCTATCGTGTTAACAGATATCGTCGGACCTGTACTTTACCCAGGAGACCAACGGAGTACTATCGCGACGACTCTCGGGGATATGTGGGAACGCATGCGTGAGGGCAAGCGGGTGTCCATGGTGCTGTCGTCACTTCGCCCGCGCTACAGCTATGTACGTGGTGTCAATGGACGAAGCTCGGGAGCGTATTCATGGGGATTGTTGTACGACAAAGGCAATCAGGTGTTTGGCGATGGTTTTGGGCCAGTCGGTGTTGGAGAAATCATGAGTGTCGGTTGCCAACTGACGTTGCAAGGGGGCTCACGCCGCGGCGCGTTGATGTTGATTTTGAACGACCGTCATGCAGATATCCTCAAGTTCATCCGCTGCAAGCAAGTGGATGGCGTAATTACCGGTGCGAACATCTCGGTGGGTGTATCGGAACGTTTTATGGAAGCGAAACAAAATGATGAGAACTGGTCAATTGGATTTGTTCCAGAACATAAAATCGCCGAGTTTCATGGAGATTTTGACGCGTGGACGGCCGCTGATGAACCGTTCACAGTGACGGAGGAATTGCCTGCATCTGTGCTTTGGGATGAACTCGTTTTGTCTGCCTGGAAATCGGCAGAACCAGGGGTTGTATTCCTTGGACGAGCCAACCAGATGTCGAACTCATATTATTTTAATCCACTTGTTGCTACCAATCCATGCGGTGAACAGCCGCTTCCTGCAAACGGAATCTGCAACCTGGGTGCAGTCGTGTTGAGCCGTTTCGCGGTTGGATTCGCAGACAGTACAGATACGCTGCAATTTGCGGACCCTGACAAAGAGAATTACATTCGTCAGTTGCTCACAGACAAATTTGATGCTGAGCAGGCAGAGTTTCTGCTGCACCACATCAAGTGGGAAGAGCTGGAGGAAACCACACGCAGCGGCATTCGTTTTCAGGACGCGGTCATTGATGCGACCTATTATCCATTTGAAGAAAACCGCATCAATCAGATGAGCGAACGTCGTGTTGGTCTGGGCATCATGGGACTCCATGATCTCCTTCTCTACTGTGGGATTCGTTATGGTTCAGAAGACAGTGTGAAACTCATTGATGTGCTGATGGGTATGATGGCAGAGTGGAGCTACTTGGAATCTGTCGAACTGGCCAAAGAGAACGGTCCGTTCCCGAGGTTTGAAGCCGATAAGTTCTTGCAGTCCGGTTATATGCGTCAAATGGCCGCTGTCCGTCCGCACGTGACTGAGGCAATTGCGGCTCACGGCGTGCGCAACGTGACGACGATGACCATTGCACCAACCGGCACGACGGGGACGATGGTCGGCTGCTCGACGGGTTGTGAACCGTACTATGCTTGGTCCTATTTCCGAAACAGCCGGCTTGGTATGTTTGAAGAGAACGCGACGATTGTCCAGGAATACCTTGATACACATGAGGGTGTTGCTCTCCCTGAGTACTTTGTGACCGCAATGGAACTGTCGCCGGAAGATCACGTTCGCGTCCAAGGGGCATTGCAGAGGTGGATCGACAGCTCGATCTCGAAGACCTGTAACGCACCAAATTCATACACCGTAGAGAACACCAAAGAACTGTACGACCTCGCTTACGAACTCGGATGTAAGGGCGTCACCATCTACCGCGACGGGTCTCGCTCAGAACAGGTACTCTCTTTGAAACAGGAGAGCGAGGAGACTGAGGAGAAGGGGAAGACAGTTGCAGAGGCAGAACCCGTAGTGAACGAGGTGAGCGCGGTCAACAGTGTGCTCGAAACGGCTGCTCGTGCAGAAGGTGGGTATATCAAGCGCGATCGTCCGGATGTGCTGTACGGAGCGACATACCGTAAGAACACGCCGCTTGGAAAAGCGTACATCACCATCAACGATGACCCTGACGAGCACGTAGCGCTTGAGATGTTCGTCAACATCGGCAAAGCCGGAAGTGACGTGTATGCGTCCAATGAAGCGCTCGGCCGCGCGATTACGCTCTATCTGCGAGACTCTCGCAATCCGAACAAGGAAGCCGAGCTTGTACGTCACTTCTCTGGGATCGGCGGGTCAAGTTCAGTGGGATTTGGCGCACAACGTATCACGTCCGTGCCTGACGCTATCGCCAAGGCTCTGATTGAACATTCGGAGACGTTCCCGATGAGAAAGAGTGCGTTTCAAGAGTGGGCATCCGGTCAGGAGACCGCAACGGTGGCCAAGGTAGATGAGAAGCCGCGGGAGACCCCGGTACTGCGGACCTTCACTCTTGCGAAGGACCTCTGTCCGAACTGTCATCAACTGTCTCTGGTTCACACGGGTGGATGTTACGAATGTGAGGCATGTGGATACAGCAAGTGTTAGTCCGGGTACTTTGAATTTCGTCGCTCGAAGGTGACGGTCTACACGAAAGAAATGTTTCGTTTTAAGTTATTCGGCTATGTACAGATGTACATAGCCGAATTTTATCTGCGGGTCAGACGTTGAGCAGACAAGGAGCTAGAATCATAACTCACCGGACAGGACACCTTACGGGGTAGGAATGGGATCGATGCTCCCATTCAGGTTGTCACTCGTGGAGGTGCAAAAGATGGATTCCCTGAACCCAGATACGTCGGAATTGGCAGACGCGATGTTTCACCCTAGTAACTATGAAGACGATAAGGATTTGTCCGAAGCCTTGGCGACTACGCATGAGCAGGTGAGCGACGTTTACATGGCAGGGACCAGTGATGGTATCACCTTTTTAGAGAACGGTGCTGTCAGAGAGAACTCGATGAATCGCCGACAGGCATCGGATCGAACGAAGCCATAACAAGCAGATAGTGACAGGCGTCCCAACACTCAAGCTTCGATGGACACGAGGCCGGGTCAACCGAATGTGGTTGACCCGGCTCTCTAAAAAATCATGATCGCCTCATGGCTCTCAACTATACTTCTTGGATTCCATATATGATAAAGCTGACGAGATGAGTTCGACCGTGTAAAATAGTTCGAAGTTCACCGTAGCGTGGAATGCAGAATCGAATTGAAATGAGGCGGAGCAGATGAGCGAAAAATCAATGCGGCTGGACCGATTGCTTGGTAACATGGGGCTCGGAACGCGGAAAGACATTAAGGAAATGGCGCGCCAAGGGAGAGTTTTTGTCAACGGAACGCCGGTCCGCGATACGAGTATACACGTTACTCCATCGACCGACCTTGTAGAGGTAGACGGGGAGCGGGTGGTTTACCGCGAACACATCTATCTGATGATGAACAAGCCGGCAGGTCTTGTCTCGGCTACAGAGGATGCAAGGGAGGAGACCGTGGTCTCGTTGCTTGAACCGGAAGACCAGGCATTTAACCCGTTTCCGGTTGGCAGACTGGACAAGGATACCGAGGGACTCCTGATCTTGACTAATGACGGTCAACTGACGCATGAGCTCCTATCTCCGAAGCGTCATGTTCCAAAGACCTATTATGCCAAGGTCCTCGGCGAGGTAAACGATTCTGACGTGGAGGCATTTTCGGAGGGAGTTACACTGGATGATGGGTATGAATGCTTGCCAGGTGAGCTTACGATTCTCCAAAGAGACGAACCATATAGTCAGATTGAGTTAACTATCTTTGAAGGGAAGTTCCATCAGGTAAAGCGCATGTTCGAAGCTGTCGGGAAAAAGGTGATTTACCTTCAGCGAATTCGTATGGGGGCCTTGGAGTTAGACAACGACCTTCCGACAGGAACGTACCGTGAACTGACCGACGAAGAACTGCAGTTGCTGCGGCAACGCTAGGTACATCTGCGCAGGCTAAGTTCAATGAGGAAACATCGAGTCGCGAACGACAATCGACAATTGTATGTATTTGTTTGATTTGTGTAGACTTCGCCCGTCAGAACTTGACGAAAAACTCTGCTTTGATGTCGAATTTCTGATTGGCTTGTCTAAACGACGGGAATAATCTTATTTTTCGGGGAATGATGGTTCGTGACTTTTCATGGACAAGCTGTACTCTTATCAGGGCCTGTATGGCGCAAAAATGTTTAAATTGCTAAAATGACTCCTAGAATACTCACAGAGGAGGTGGGGCGTATGGAGTCTTCAATGAATGAACAATTTGAGTCATTTGAAGAAGTTATGTCACGTCTACAGCAAATCATGAAAATGCACTATCCTGGGAAGGACTCCGGACTCACTGCAAGTCAACTGTTTATCCTGCGTCTTCTTATGCATTCAGAGCAGGCAAAGGCATCAGATATCGCTCGAGCGTCAGGGCTGAGTCCGGGTGCTGTAACGCAAGTATGTGATGAACTGGTCAAGGAAGGGTTGGTACAGAGAACCAGATCGCAGGACGACAGACGCGTGGTGCATATCCAAATCACCGATGAAGGGCGCGCTGTCTTCCAAAAAATACGGCAAACCCGCAGTGACAAAATCAAGTTGATCCTGACACGCCTCGGAGATCACGATGCAAAGGAGTTCGTGCGCATCATTGGCAGAGTTGTGGACATCGTAGAACTTGAAATGGATGGACAGAGGTGAAGAACTGTGGAGAAAATTGCTTGGATTGGTCTTGGTACCATGGGCGTACCGATGGCTCGAAACGCTGCCGAGAAGGGCTTTCACGTTACCGCATATAATCGAACGCCAAAATTGCCGGACGTAGGTGCTGCAAAGGTGGCAGATTCCGTCGCAACGACAGTTGAGGGCGCAACTGTGGTATGTATCATGGTATCGGACGGCGCAGCGGTGGAAGATGTGCTGTTTGGGAGCGGCAACGTTGCTGCTCAAGTAGACCGGGGTACAGTTGTAGTAAACATGAGCACGATTGGGGTCGAGGAAACGAAAAACTTCGCGCTCCGTTTGGCTGACTTGGGGCTGGAGTGGGTTGATGCTCCGGTGTCGGGATCGGTTGGGCCGGCTCGAGACGGAACATTGGTGTTCATGGTAGGTGGGATGGAGAGCACGTACGAACGGCTCAAGCCTTTGTTCCTAGCCATGGGTAAAGAGGCGTTTTATTTAGGTCCTGTCAGCAGTGGGGCAGGTATGAAGTTACTCGTCAATGCTTATCTCGGTACGGTCGTGGAGGCAGTCAGCGAATGCATGGCCATCGCTGACAAGTCCGGTCTAGATCGTATGAAATATCTGGAAGTTTTAAAGCAAACAGGAATGTGGGCCCCCATCTTGGCTGCGAAAACGCCGATGTGGCGTGACAATGAGTTCCCACAGTCGTTTGCACTCAAACACATGGCAAAGGACATGGGGCTTACCAGCCAATTCGCACGCTCGATTTCCGCTGCAACGCCGACACTGTCGAACACACTGCAGGTCTACCTGTCTGCTCTTGCGAATGACCTTGCGGAGCAGGACATGGCAGGCGTATTTCGGGAGACGTCAAGACTTGCGGGGAGTGAAGCGTGAAGAGAGCCGTTGTTTTTGATCGGGACGGGGTCATTAACAACAACAAAAAGCCTGTCAACCTCCCAGAACAACTCATCCTGTTTCCCGATGCCGCAGCGTCAATCCGACGTTTAAACGATGCCGGATATCTCGTGTGCATTGCTACCAACCAGGGCGGAGTCGGTCTCGGATATCTGTCGGAACAAGGGCTTGTCGATATTCACCGGACCATGCTGAAAAAGCTGAACAGTGAAGGGTCTCGTGTTGACGAAATAGCGGCTTGTACGCACGCCCCCGATGCGGGGTGTGATTGCCGTAAACCCAATCCTGGAATGTTGGTCAGGCTTCAGGACCACTGGGGATTTTCTTTCGCGGACAGTTATATGGTTGGAGACCGTGAGACCGACATTGAAGCTGGAAAGCGTGTTGGCATGAAAACCGTATTTATTGGTACTGCACCCACGTCAGCGGACTATCAAACAACCACGTTGACGGGTGTGGTGGATTGGATTCTGCAGGCAGACTCACCATCAGAGTAGGGTTTCATAAGATACATCAGGTCGAATACGGCCCCAGTCTGACATTGACAAGGGGGATTTTTGCGATGCGAGTTGATGGAGATCTAGACCAACTCTGGGATTGGTGTCTGCGCCGCGTAACTGTACTGGATTTCGTGCCGCAAGGAGGGTCTTCCAAGCACACCGGGTATCTGATCCATCGGACAGACGGGGCGTCGCATCCCGATCCGGATGCCCCGGGATGGTTCTGGTCTGCATACCCGGTACTTTCCCCCTATTATCCGGTTCCTAGCGTGTCTCCTGAGTGGATAGACGCCTGGTCGATGCAAGATTTTCAGGGATTTTGGTGGTAATCCACATGGCTCCTCGAAACTGTCGTATATCCCCTGACGCAGGCGCTTCAGACAGATGCTTCAGACAGATGCATTCCTCCTCGTTCATTCGTCCGCATGGATGCGTTCAACATCAAAACATTGGCCGCTCAGTGAACTATTTAGAAGTTTGGGCAGTCCTTCTGTTAGACCCACGCTTGTCAGCACAAGGGCGCATTCAGAGGAGATTGAAAATATGGCATTCTCGATGAAACTCGTTCGTGAGGGTAACCGCGAACTATTTGCGATATTTGGAGTGATGGAAGTGTCAGCGATGAATCCTCTGTTTGAACACATTCGAACATCAATTGATGTCAAACATGACTCACATGCCGGCAGATGTCATCTTACCGTGTGGATTACAGAAGAAGGCTTCCATCACCCCAGAGCGGTGAACTTAACGTTTGACACGAGGAGAGATGCAAAAGTTCTGAATTCGATTATCGGTGGCACGGACATCATCCTCGTCGCGTCGCCGAATCCAGACGAATTGACGGATACCAATGTCAACGTTGCGGCTTGGTCAGCGATTGATGGCGGGTATGTTTATGTACACCTGAAGGAAAGCGAGAGACAGCTGTTGCAGACATGTTTGTCTTGAGTGCAGCAACCAGACGGATCCTTCGTGGTCCCTGACAAAGCGCATAGAAACACGCAGTTCAGGCATAATACGTCGTGTCTTGCTTCGTGAACAGGGAGGGGCGGATGCGTTCCGTGTTGGGAAAATTACCGATGTCTATCCTTCGTGTGGAGACCTAAGAACCGGTGGCCGTCTATCGCTTTTCAATCATTGACGGACTTACTGCCCCCTATGAGACTACGATTTATGGTGAGATGGTTATGGATAGCCGAGAGGATGCGATTCACGACTTCCTCACACAGAATCACTTGTATTTACTAGAGATAGCTGAGGACCGTATTTTTGTCGAAAACCAGTACGGTGTTCAGACCACCTATTCGATTTGCATGCCCCGAAACGTATGTTTCTTCAAACATAAACGGAACCTTGCATTTGTTCCAGACTCCCCTTAACAACGAGAGTTCCTGGCTCATACTGGTTTGCATTAGTCATGCTACTTGACAACGACTACGCCGAAAGACACACTTCATCCGTACCTAGTATAAAATATGCCGACAACTGTCTTGGGATTTGTATGTCCCTAAAGGCCTTTGTTACAATTAATTCTCTGCTTGTGTGGAACAATGGTAACCAGACATCGGAACGGTTTATGACTGGAGTCGTGATTGTACCAGTTCACTGCGGGTTCATGGGCTCGTGTCAGACGACAGTTCAAGGAAGAGCTGAGAGACTTGATGATATTCACCTTTTATCTGAGCCGCCTTCTTCACAATCGCGTCTATGACGAGAACGGAAGATCTGTTGGGCGACTGCAGGATTTGGTCGTGGACGCAAATGCCCTGCGTCCAAAGGTCATCGCCGTTCAAGTTGGTCGTGGACACGACTCGATGCAAATCGGATTTGATGCTGTGACGATTGAGAAGGTGAACGCTCAATATCGAATCACGTGTAAGAATGTTTCGCCGGTCATCTTGCAAATGGATGGCACGTTTATGCTGAAGAAGCATGTTTTGGACAAACAGCTCATTGACATCGACGGCCGCAAACTGGTTCGAGTGAATGACGTACGTTTGGCAATGCTGTCCGGAGGAACATTCGTAGTCGCAGTCGACGTCGGCATTGAAGGTCTGTTACGCCGGTTGGGCGTGGCCAAACCGGTGAAACGAATGCTGCAGCCGTTCGATGTGTCCATTCCCTCAAATCTGTTGTTGTGGGATGAGATAGAGACCGTTCACTTTGGTCAACGCGACATTCGATTGTCTAAGGATTTGACAAAACTGGCCACAATGCATCCCTCGGACTTGGCTGACATCCTAGAGGACTTAGATATGAAGTCCCAACTTGACATGTTTACGTCCTTAGATGAAGAAACCAAATTAAATGTTCTAGAAGAATTAGAGTCTGAAGCACAAGTCGCTGTCTTAGAACAGATGACCGTCCGCGAAGCTGCAGCCATCCTGGAAAAACTCCCATCCGACGAGGCTGCAGACATTCTTGACGAATTGGAGAATGCCCGAGCCAGCGAAATCCTTGATGCTATGCATCAGGAATCATCGGATGCGATTCAGACCCTTCTACAATATGATGAGGACAGTGTTGGGAGTATCATGACAACCGACCACCTGTGCTTCTCCGAAACTGTAGAGGCGCAGGAGGTAATCTCATCCTTACGCCAATTGAAACCGGATGGGGATAGAGTGTACTACCTCTATGTCGTCGATAACTCAAACCGATTGATTGGGACCGTTTCCTTGAGAGACTTAATTATTGCAGAACCAACAGCGACGTTAGGCAGCTTTACGAATCAAAACATCATTTTTGTGCACGACACAGACGATACTGACGTTCTTTTTGACATTGTCGACAAATACAACCTTCTCGCGGTGCCGGTGGTGGATAAAACGCAACAGTTGGTTGGGGTGGTTACCGTCAACGACGTGATGCACACTTTGAGACGGACGCGCAAAGGTCGGTTCTAGGGGGGAAGTTATGTCATCATTGACGCGTCGATCGTTCATCGGACGGATCTTGTTCTTTTTTGCGCTGGTCGGACCCGGTATTATTACCGGCAGCGTGGACAACGATGCCGGAGGCATTACAACGTACTCCGTTGCAGGTGCGACTTATGGCTACAACTTGATCTGGACGTTAATTCCCTCGTTTTTTGTTTTGTTAATCGTTCAAGAAATGAATGCGCGCATGGGAATTGTCACCGGAAAAGGGCTGGCTGATCTCATTCGGGAGAACGCCGGAGTGAAAATTACGTTTTTCATCTTCGTGGGATTACTGGTTGCTGATGTTGGCAATACAATGACGGAATTTGCTGGCGTGGCCGGAAGCATGCAAATTTTCCACGTCAGCAAGTATATTTCAATTCCCATTGTGGCGTTTGCCGTATGGTTGCTCGTCGTCAAGGGTTCATATGGAGTTGCGGAAAAAATCTTTCTTGTTTTTAGTGCTGCCTTGCTGTCCTATGTGGTCTCAGCTATTGCTGGAAAACCACAGTGGGGTGCCATAGGGAGCGCAACGGTGCATCCGCACTTTCCTGTGACGCTGAATTCTGTTTCCTTAGTCATTGGCCTGGTCGGTACGACCATTGCACCGTGGATGCAATTCTACATGCAATCGGCTGTCATCGAGAAAAAACTTCGGATTGAGGACTACAAATACACGCTCATTGACGTCGTCGTCGGTTGTGTTGCAACCGTTGCAGTGGCGTTTTTTATCATGGTTGCATGTGGCTCGACTTTATTTGTGCATGGGCATGGAACCCCTATTCATGATGCCAAGGACGCCGCAATGGCGCTCAAGCCCCTGGCTGGTGCAATGGCATCACAGATTTTCGCAGTCGGACTCTTTGTCGCATCTGTGTTTTCAGCGACGATATTGCCTGTAGCGACGGCTTTTTACGTCTGCGAGGCATTTGGATTCGAAGCAGGTATTGAACGGAAGTGGAAAGAAGCACCACAATTTTACATACTATACACGGTCATTTTGGCTCTTGGTGCAGGGATCATCCTCATTCCCCACGCACCGCTCATCACGATTACACTTTGGTCTCAACAAGTAAACGGAATTTTGTTGCCAGTGGTTCTGATCAGCATGATGTTGTTGGTGAACAACCGAGAAATCATGGGTAAGTACACGAACAAACGTTGGATGAACGTCATAGGGTGGGCCACCATCGTGGTATTGGTATCGCTGTCACTGGTTCTGATTGGCCTTTCTCTGTAGGGTAACTGGTCATTGCCGGTTTGTTCCAGGCACGTGGACGAGCTCTTGAGAATTCTGACCAGAGCGGCTATCAAGAGCGGGCATCAGTGGTCTTCTGCCAACCGATACTCGCTCTTTTTCCTTCGTTTATATCTGCCGTGGGTGCAGATTGTGTTTTTGGATCCGATGGGAAGCTGTTTCCGTTAGTGGTTCCATTATCCAAACCATTTACTCTTTTATTTGCAGGTTCTGACGGCGTTTTCCAGTTCTCGGTGACACTCGGGTCTTGGACGGGGTTTTTTTGAATCAGTCCGTTCTCGAAGAACTGCGTTGCCATGTATTTTGCTTCGAGCGGGTTTACAATCCAATAACTTACGTCGTTTCTGATTTTTGGGTCAGGATTGTGAAAAGATCCTGGGAGAGTTTCGTGGATAATTTGATATCCGCGGTACGTGTTGGCGTTTGCTGCCAACTGCAAGACGTTCAGCGTGGACATATCTGTATCCATCGTGCCCCAGAACTCTCTCACAAGCGTGGGGAGTTTCGTGATGTTTTGCGGCTGCAACAGTTTGTCCGACAAAGCTTGCAAAAACTCCTGCTGCCGTTGGGTACGACCAATATCGCCGAGTGCATCGTGTCGAAACCGTACAAAGCCGAGTGCCTGAGCACCATTTAAAGTCTGAACACCAGGGTGCAAGTTAATGATGTTGTATTCCGTATCGCCTGTATTATAGTACATACGTTCCGGCACATTCAGGGTGATTCCACCGATTGTATTGATGATTTGGACTAAACCGCCAAAGTGCGTAAGTGCATAATTGTCAATGTGCTGCCCGGTTAATTGTGAAACCACGGACTTAGTCAGCGTGGGTCCACCGAGCATCAGTCCCTCGTTGATCTTTGCAGACGAACCGTTTGGGTACGTGACTTTTGTGTCGCGAGGGACGGAGAGTAACTCAATGCGCTTGTTCTTTGGATCGATACTGGCTAAAATCAGGACGTCAGTGTTTCCACCGGTCTCACCAGGACGGGTATCTGTACCAATCACCAGGACCGTCTGCCGACTGGGCTCCGGTGGTGCGACGGGTGTCGTTATGGCATTCGTTGTTGTGTTGGATGGTGTGGTGTATGCGGGATATTGAACGTCATGTGTGAGCGGTCGATTCAGCCGGTAGTAAGCGGCCCCCCCGAGAATGAGAAGGGCGCCTAGAGTAGTGGGGATGCCAATCCGAACCGCTTTGTGCCGTTTTAACCTCATTGATTCGGGTGATTGCTTACGTGCGTGTCGTCCTGCCAAACAGCTCAACTCCTGTAGCACTGTCCCGTTAGTGTTCCTCCAAAATTGGACACTATACGATGCAATGTGGAATCCTGTCACATTCAGTCGAATACGCATTGATTGTACATGTCTTCCAATTCTATCGAAAGCGTAATCGGCATCTACGAGAATCTAAGGCGCGGCTCGTCGAATTCGGCATCTAGTGGAATTTTGCATCTAATCGAATATGGAACGAAAATGGTCGCAAGGACAGCGTTCGTACCGAATGGTATAATGATACGGATGTAGACAGGTAATGATAACGGCTGAACAGTCCGACCGTAGGAGGCGTGTTATGAATCAATTGCTCCCAGATTGGATGTTCGCTGCTTTTGCCATTGGAGCATGGTCTGTGGGGAGTTGGGTGTACACACACTGGCACTGGGCTCCGGCGAGATGGATTGCAATTGGGTTGATTGTAATCTGTGCTTTAGTGCTTGGTGTTCGCTATATATCTCGTTGGCTGCGGCGGATGAAATCCCCGGAAGTTCACGACCCTGATGAGTGGAAGCAGTATTAATGAAGCAAATTAACTCTCCAGCGTATTTGGCAGCAGGGTAGTTTGCAATTGTTTTCTATGGCCTTGTGCAGTTTGAGGAGGAGAAGACGGGTGGTTACATTCTGGCTGCTGTTAGATATCCTTGCGATTGTTGCAACGTTCGGGTTCGGTGTTGCGATTAACATGGTTTTCCGACGAGGATGGGTTTCTCCTGTGATATATATCGTATTTTCAATCTACCTGATGATCAGAGCCGCTGCCAGGATGACATGGCCGGAGTGGATATTGTTCTTCGTTGGGCTGATTGGAGCTCTCTTGTCTGGGTATGCTGTTCGAAGTCTGCGCAAACGTGGGTACTCCTTGTTTACGCGGTAGACCCTAAGTCATGGAGGGTTGCAGGTTGCTGAAATGGTTTGTTCCTTTAAGTGTCGTCTTCTTCGCCGGCAGCCTCGTGGGTGATTTGACTCATTTACCGCCCGTCTTTTCTTTTTTTCTTACGGGCATCGCCATTATCCCAGTGGCCGGGTGGATGGGTCAAGCAACTGAAACCTTGGCGATTTACGCAGGTCCGCGCGTGGGAGGATTGCTATCCGCCACATTTGGAAATGCCGTTGAACTCATTATCGGAATCATCGCGCTGCGAGAGGGATTACAGACTCTGGTTAAAGCGTCCATAACGGGCTCGATTCTCGGCAACCTGTTGTTTGTCCTTGGTATCAGTTTTCTCATTGGTGGCATTCGGCACCCGATTCAGCGTTTCAATGTGAAGGCAGCCCGGAGTCAATCTGCGATGTTGTGGTTGAGTGTCGGAGTCACATTTGTTTTGCCGGCGGCGTTTGCAGCATCGGCTAAAACGGATCCGTCCGTGGGAAAGGTAGTCTCCTTTGTTGCAGCTGTTGTGGCTCTGGTGTTGTACTTGTCCGGGCTGTTATTCTCCCTGTATACACACCGGTATCTGTTTGAAACGGTTCACGATGCAGGCGAAGGGCACGAACAACCCCCACTCAGCTTATGGGTTGCTGTTGTGTCTTTAGTGATTACAACCGTGATGGTTGCTTTCGAGAGTGAATGGCTGGTGGGGGCGGTGAAGGTCGTCGGTCATCGGCTAGGTTGGTCGGACGTCTTTATGGGCGTGATTGTGATTGCCATTGTTGGTAACGCTGCGGAACACGCCTCGGCGGTTTGGATGGCATGGAAAAACAAGATGGAACTGTCGACGGAAATCGCGGTTGGCAGTACGCTTCAAGTGGCAATGTTTGTTGCCCCCGTGCTGCTGCTCGTGAGTTACGCGATCGGGCAACCAATGTCACTTTTGTTTTCTTGGCCAGAGTTGATGAGCATGGGCGCAGCCGTCTTGCTCGTTGTGGTGTTAATGCTGGATGGGGAGTCCAATTGGCTCGAAGGCGCGCTTGCATTAGGAGCGTATTTTGTGATGGCTGTCGGGTTTTTCATGTTGAAGGGTTTAACGTAAAGGGAGGGGAGTACATGGCGTTCTTACGGCAGATTGCTAAGCATTTCGGAATTGGGCTCGTTACGGTTCTGCCG
The DNA here is from genome assembly GCF_001399675.1 of Paenalicyclobacillus ferrooxydans. Lineage (GTDB taxonomy): Bacteria > Bacillota > Bacilli > Alicyclobacillales > Alicyclobacillaceae > Alicyclobacillus_B > Alicyclobacillus_B ferrooxydans. The sequence goes on along the minus strand of NZ_LJCO01000046.1, from coordinate 11,909 downwards.
TTTGCTCTCGTCATTTGGGTTGTTGTATCCGTTTTCAACATTGTCGACAGCTGGTTTGGCCCGGAGTTTGATCATCTTGTAGGGGCGAATCTGCCTGGTGCGGGATTTTTGCTGGTGGTTATCGCCATTACTTTGGTCGGTTTTCTCACGAAGTTGTACATAAGCCACCAACTGTTTGTGATGATGGACGCGTTGTTTGAACGAATTCCCATCGTCAAATCCTTGTATTCGATGTTTAAGGAGATTGTGAACAACCTTCTCGGGCACCGGCGCGGATTTCGACAGACTGTCTTGGTGGCGTGGCCAGACGACCGGGCGTTGATGCTCGGCTTTGTGACTACCGAGAACTTGTCTCCACAAGTCGATCCCGATGGGGACCACATCGCCGTTTACATTCCAAATGCGTTTCAATTTGCGGGCATCACGGCGATTGTACGCAGAGATCAGGTTCGTCCGTGCGGCCTTACGGTCGAGGAGGCCATCAAGTTCTCGCTCTCGGCTGGTCTTGGAAATGGTCGGAACGCGAAGGTAAAAGATCAATCCTCCGACTCATAAGTCGTGCAGGTTGTGTGAAGGAAGTTGGTGTGTCTGCCCATTGTTGCCCCCTCCTGATTATGGTAGAATCCACGGTATAGTTGTACCGCCAATGGGACATTCGTCCTGGTATGGTGAAGCAGAGTTGAGCAGGGAACGTGAAGCCCGGGGGGGGAAGGTCGTGACCACATTTCAAAATCAGGTTCGTCCTGGTATTGACCGTATTCAGCCATACGTTCCGGGACTTACAGATGATGAGTTAAGACGCCGATACGGATTAAAACGTGTCATCAAACTGAACGCGAATGAGAACGCACTGGGTCCATCACCGCTTGCACTTGAAGCCATTCAGCGTGAGTTGGGACAGTTGCACCACTATCCGGACGGAGGAAGTCAGTTTCTTCGTGATGAGATTGCAGGGTTTCACAGCGTAGACGCCAGTCAGGTGCTGGTCGGGAACGGGTCGGATGACATCATCAAGCTCATTTCTGAGACGTTTCTGAATCCAGGCGACGAGGTTGTTGTACCCGCACCTTCGTTTTCCCAGTACCAGTTTGGTGCGTTCATTATGCAGGCACAAGTCAAAGAGGTTCCACTCGGTCCTGGGTTTGAATACGACGTGAAGGCCCTCGCTGAGGCAGTGACACCGCGCACCAAGTTATTGTACCTGTGTTCACCGAATAATCCGACAGGGACATATCTAAGACACTCCGATGCATTATGGTTGCTTCGTCAACTGCCGGAACATGTCATTGTGGTTGTTGACCTTGCGTACAACGACTTCACTGAACGCCGAGACCGGGTCGTTGATAACGCTGAGTTGCTGTCTGACCCACGTGTTGTCGCCTTACACACATTTTCGAAGATGTACGGACTGGCGGGGCTTCGTGTCGGCTACGGACTCGCGAGCGCGGATTTGTGGGGATACGTGCACAGGGTGCGGGAACCATTTAACGTCAACCGCGTTGCCCAGCGGGCAGCCGCAGCGGCACTGAAGGACTCGGCACACGTCGAAGCGTCCCGTCAGTTAGTGCAGGCAAGCCGCGAGCAGTTCTCGCGTTTTGCTGACGTAGAGGGTCTAGTCGCGATTCCGACAGAAGCAAACTTTGTATTGCTCCGAACGGGAGATGGTGTAGAGACCACTAGGCGACTAATGGAACGAGGTGTCATGGTACGGGCAGGTTTCGCGGGACTTGCTGAGTATGTACGCATCACGTTCGGAACCCTGGAGGAAAACGAGTTCTGCCTAAATGAACTGGGTTCTGTCCTCAAGGAGTTTGCCAGCGTCTGAACGGAAACTGCATAAACGTTAAACTCGTCGTCCGGGGCAGCGAACGCGCGCGAGAGACCACTAGTCATTAGAAATCACAAAGGGATTCGACATCAAACAGAGGACTGCCAGGCATCCCCAGGCAGTCCTCTGTGGTGTTGTTGTCTGTCGTCGATTTTGATGTGAGGACAAGTGTCATTATGAAGAGATAACCGGTTCACCTGCAGGGGTATGGGGTTAGTTTTGACCTTCAATTGTCCCTCGCGGTGCGCCATTTGCAGAGGGTTCATCTGGTGGTGTTTTTCGGTCAGAGTCGACCGGGTTCTGATCGCGATAGGCGGACATCGCTCGATCCCCTTTTTGCCACGGGGTCGACTTTCCGAGCTTTTCGTTCCGCGGCGAACCATAGGGTCCGTCGGGGAATTCCTCGAACAGGATGTCGCTGCGTGCAGCTTTTACATATGAAAGCTCAGCGTTCTCTCCATCGTCAGTAATGGGACCAGGGTCATAACCGCCAGAATTGACACTGGAGATACCGTGCTCGCCTCCTGTGTCGGATATGTCGTGGTTTCGGTTGTCTGATTCGGATGACATTGGCGCTCACCTCCATGTCAGGTTGAGTCACTGCAGGTGTATTGTTCGACAGAGTTGTGCGTGCTATCCCTATCGACCCTTGAGGGCGGAGGCATAGATAGATAAAATGTCCCAAGAAGGGAGAATTTCTTATGGCAGATAAAGTGGTGCAGTCACCGGTTCGTGTGCGCTTCGCACCGAGTCCAACCGGCTCTTTACATATTGGCGGTGCGCGGACGGCGTATTTTAACTGGCTCTTTGCACGAAAGCATCAGGGCGTGTTTGTGCTCAGGATTGACGACACAGATAAACAGCGATCTACAGAGGACTCGTATCGGCAAATTTTGGAGAGTTTTCGCTGGCTGAACATCGACTGGGATGAAGGACCAGAAATCGGCGGTCCGTATGGACCGTACCGCCAGTCAGAACGCCAGCACATCTATCGGGCACAATTAGAGAGGTTGATTGCAGAAGACAAGGTGTATCCGTGTTTCTGCACGCAAGAGGAGCTGGCGGCACAAAGAGAAGATGCACAGAAACGAGGGGAGACCCCGCGGTATTCCGGACGTTGCAGGCATCTATCAAACGACGAGCGCCGTGCCCGGATTGAACGAGGAGAGCGTCCTGCCTATCGCATTCAGTCCCCGACCGCAGGAACAACTGTCGTTCACGATATCATTCGGGGTGATGTAGAATTCCAAAATACTGAGCTCGATGATTTTATTGTATGGAAGGCTGACGACACGCCGACCTATCATTTTGCCAGTTGCGTCGACGATGCGCTGATGGCGATTACCCATGTCATTCGCGCTGAGGAACACCTTTCGAATACGCCGAGGCATGTGGCGCTTTTTACAGCCCTCGGCTTTCCTGTGCCGCTGTTTGCGCATGTGCCGATGATTCTTGCACCGGATAGAAGCAAGCTCAGCAAGAGACATGGTGCCACGAGTGTTGAGGAATATCGCCAGCAAGGCATACTGCCGGAGGCGCTCGTTAACTATCTGTTGTTGCTCGGCTTTTCACCAGGGGATGACAAAGAGCTCCTGACGCGCGACGAAGCAGTGTCGGTGTTTGATTTGGAGCGGGTTGCCAGGCACGCGGCAGTCTACGACATCAAAAAGTTGGAATGGTTAAATGCACATTACCTGCGCCATATGTCACTCGACGTCCTATTGGACTCCATCTGGCCTTTGCTGGAAGCACGCGGGTGGGTTCATGAAGCCATGACGAGAGAGCAATTGACTTGGGTTCGCACCCTTGCTGGAGCAATGCAAGAAAGGTCCAAGTCCTTTGAAGAACTTGTGGCGAGTTTGAACTGTTACTTTGATAGGGTTCGTGACTTCGATATAAAGGGAGTCCGGAAACACTTCTCGAGACAAGATGTGTCGACACATTTGCGTACGGCGGCAGATGTGCTTGGGGATGTTCATCCGTTCATCGTACCTCGGATTGAAGAAGTGTACCGCAAGTTGATTCATGAACTGGGGCTGAAGACCGGGGAACTGATTCATCCATCACGTCTTGCTCTTACTGGCGTGACAATTGGGCCGGGGTTGTTCGATGTGATGGCGCTCCTCGGCCGAGAAGTTTGTCAGGCACGTCTGCGGGAAACTGCAGGAAAAATCGAAGCGGGTGCCTTTGCCCTGGAAACGACCAAGTAAACAGACAACAATAATGTGTTTGCTGATAATAGGTGGGGAAGAGGCGTTGACAATCAGCTGTTTGGCCTGTATAATCACCTATTGTCAGTGGGATGCCGAATGGTGTAATGGTAGCACGACTGACTCTGAATCAGTTAGTCTAGGTTCGAATCCTAGTTCGGCAGCCAGCGGCCCTATCGTCTAATGGTTAGGACGCCGCCCTCTCACGGCGGTAATCGGGGTTCGAATCCCCGTAGGGTCACCATTTGGGTCATTAGCTCAATTGGCAGAGCATCCGACTCTTAATCGGCAGGTTGAAGGTTCGATTCCTTCATGACCCACCAAGGTGAAACAAAGAGACGGCTTCGTGGTGAAGCCGTCTCTTTGTGTTTTACGATGTAGCTGTGGTGAACTAAGCATCGGATCGAAAACAATTCACGTCATTTGCAACGAAGAGGTTTCGATTTGTGTGGTTGTCTTCTAATATAGAGTTAACGATTATAGAGTTAACGATGAGTGTCGACATATCAGCGGAGGGACAGGCTTGGATCACACGCAGCGGACCGACGATAAGAGATTCCGTACAATTGCAACCTGGGTTGATACGTATGCAGAACACGTGCTTCGTTACGCGTTTTTGTACACGAACTCGATGGAACAAGCTGAGCGTTTAACTGTACGCTCCTTCGCTCAGACCTATCGAAGGATGGATATTTCGCACGTGTATCTGACAGACAAGAATGCTGTGTTTGGCGGCGTTGTTACCGCTTGTCGAAGTGACGAGTTTCAAATCACGCAAAACAAACCAGCACCGGGGGCGTCAAACGACGATGCTGAAGTCAGAGCTGACACGTCGGCAGTGCCATCTCAAGAACTGAAAGCCGGAACATGCAGCGGAGATGCTCTACACATCGCAGATCGCATTCGACGACTTCCAGCAGACTTGCGAATTCCCCTGCTTCTGGCGACCGTCGCTGGACTTGATCTGGCAGATATCACCCGAATACTCTTGCTCCCACGACGAGTCGTGCAGTCACGGCTGCGGTCGGCGGTTGTGGAAATAGATCCTGCGATGGCCGAGCAAGCACCAAAACAGGTGCAGTTATCCGATCTAATGTCGGTCTATGATAGATTATCGGAATGTACAGCCGACCTTCGCGTCTCTGAAGCACTGTATTCTCGCATCCGTAAGATCGTTGCAGCAACAATCCAAGAGATGAAAGCAGAGCGGCGACATCGTGGGCCGAGGTGGCTCACTTATGCTGCTGTGTTGACTGGCCTCGCTTCACTGCTCGCGGTGGACGTCGGCGTGCGCGGGATACTCCCGCCGCGCACTGCAGCTCCGACCGCAGCTTCCGTGAGCGGGACCTTAACGGGGCTGCCAAGCGCGTTAGCCGGCTTGCCTGTCTCAACAGATGCGCAGTTTAAGTTGACGAGCTTACCAGAGGCTTCGTCCCTTGATCACGTTGTGTTGACCGGATCAGGCATGTATCTCCCGAAGCTGGAAGAGTCTGTGGATGCGTGGCCCTCGATTCAAGTTCGCTACTTGACCTATGCGGATAAGGGGCAAGATTTCACGACAGTGACAAAGGCGCCGGTGGCTGCCATTGACATGGTTCCGCCGATCGTTCGGTCTACAGGCAAGGGCACTGGGGCTTCAGCTGACTGGAAAGTCGTCGGGTGGCGATTTGACGTAACCGGTCACTGGGCGGTCGCTTCGGTGAATTGGATGTCGGATCAGTCAAGAGCGACAGTGGGCCAGTTATACCTGTTGTACCTCCCAACTGGACAGTCAAACCTTGTTAAGACGTTTGGCAGCTCGACTGCCACGGGTTCGGCTCAGATCTTTGTCTCCGCAGTTGGAGATGGTCGTGTCATCATTCAGCGAGCAGTAACGAACTCACTGACACAACCGCCAGGGGAATCGACTGTCCACTCCGGCACGTCCGCAAAATCTGGGACGGGGAACAGGAACGGTACGGGCGGACGTTCGAATGGAGGCACGTCAAGCTCCCTGAGTTCGGGTCAGAGCGTGGTTGGACTTCCTGTTGAGGTCTACCAGTTATCCGGTACAGAACCCCTGCACGCCTTGGGAACGCCAACTCAAGTTCCAGCCCCGTTTGGTCTCATGCAAGACCCATCAGTGTTCTCATCGGGAATTATGTTTATGGGCATTGCAGGGCAGCCCTCTGATGCCAATGCACCCAATACGACGTGGTATCTGATGTCCTGGAATGGTGACCTGACTCGATTTGTGGGTCCGCCTGTGGACGGTCAGGCTCACTATGCCCTTGCGGGAAACACTGCGGATTTCTGGTGGGCAGAGACCACACCGAACCAAGGAGTAGGAACAACGGTTTACACTAAATGGCAGGTGCTTATGTCCCCTCTGACAGGAGACACAGCGGCTCAGTCCCCAGCGCTGAATCTAGCGCAACCGGTAGCCTGGTTTGGAGGGTACGGCAATCACGTGGCGTGGATTCAGGACACGCAGAAACAACTGCAACTGGTGGTTGCGTCCGTAAAGTGATCCCTGCCATAATCATCGCATCATAGGATTGCTAAAGTGGCCCAAAAGGGGGTGACTGCATGAATGAGACGTTGAAAAATAAGTTATCCTTACTTCCTGCTCAGCCAGGTGTCTATATGATGAAAGACCGAAGCGGCCGCATTATCTATGTTGGTAAAGCGAAGGTGCTGAAAAATCGTGTGCGGTCATACTTTACGGGCTCGCATGACCGAAAAACACAACTGCTCGTATCAAATATTCAGGACTTCGAGTACATCGTCACAGACACGGTGGTTGAAGCTCTTGTGCTCGAGTGCAATCTGATTAAACAACACACTCCTCAGTACAACATCATGCTGCGGGATGATAAGGCTTATCCATATATCAAGATTACACACGAGGTTCACCCGAAAATTGAAATTGTAAGAAAAGTGAAGAAGGACAAGGCGAAGTATTTTGGGCCATACCCGAACGCAACGTCAGCCAGTGAGACGAAAAAACTGCTCGAGCGTCTCTATCCACTTCGCAAGTGCAAAAAGCTGAAAAAGAAGGTTTGCTTGTATTACCATATCGGACAGTGCTTGGCGCCCTGTGAGTTTACGGTGCAACAGGAGACCTACGATGAAATTGTTGCGGAAATTTCACATTTTCTCAGCGGCGGACATAAGGAAATCGTCAAGCAGTTGCAGGTCCAGATGGAGCAGGAAGCTGAACGGCTGAATTTCGAACGGGCCAAAGAGCTGCGAGATTTGATCCACCACATCGAACGCGTCATGGAGCAGCAGAAGGTCACTGTCACGGACGATATCGACCGAGATGTATTCGGATTTGCGGCCAACAAGGGACTTCTGTGCATCCAGGTGTTCTATGTCAGGGGCGGCAAACTGATTGAGCGTTCCGTCAATGTCATGCGGCACTATGGCGAACCTGCTGAAGACTTCATGTCATATGTCGAGCAGTTTTATTATCAGCATGCAGATGTTCCACGCGAAGTGTTGCTGCCCTCAGGCGTCGAAAGTCAAACCTTGCAGGAGTGGCTGCAGGCCAAGTGTTTGCACCCCGTACGAGGACTCAAACGTCAACTCGTCGATTTGGCGAATGAAAACGCCAAGCTTGCTCTGACCGAACGGCTTCGATTGATGGAACGGGATATGGACAGGACGCTTGGCGCTGTGATTCAGTTAGGCGAGATTCTTGGAATTCCTGCGCCGTCTCGTATTGAGGCGTTTGATAACTCCAATATACAGGGGACTGACCCTGTTGCTGCTATGATTTCGTTTGTCGACGGTCAACCTGCCCGTTCTGAATACCGTAAGTACAAGATTAACGGTGTGAAGGGCCCTGATGACTACGAGTCGATGCGTGAAGTCGTACGTCGGCGCTACACGCGTGTTCTTCGCGACAAACTTCCATTGCCTGACCTCGTTGTCGTGGACGGGGGGAAAGCACATTTGGAGGCTGTACTCGACGTGCTTGAAAATGAGCTCGATCTCGATGTACCCGTCTGCGGGCTTGCCAAGGACCAACGACACAAGACCAGTCAGTTGTTTTTCATGCACGAGGGGACACCTGTGTCTATTGATCGACATTCGCAAGCCTTCTATTTGCTTGAACGCGTTCAAGATGAAGTGCACAGATACGCCATTACCTTTCATCGGCAGACACGTAAAAAGACCGGCTTGGCGTCCGTCCTCGACGACATTCCCGGCATTGGCCCTGCCCGGCGTAAAAAGCTATTGAGCCACTTCGGGTCTCTGAAAGCGATGCGAGAGGCTGACCTTGAAGCGTTCCGCGACCTGGGTCTCAGTGAAAACCTCGCAAAGTCCATTCAGGAGCATCTTTCTCTCAAGGCTTAAACATACTATAGACAATTCTACCCGGATGAACTATCCTTTCTAGCGGAGCCGCTCTTGCGGCTCTTTTGTGTTACAAGTTTCCTTTCTTGACGCTGTGAAATGCAACCATTACAATTTGTAATGGAAAACGAGTCCCTACTCGGATGGCAGTCGGACAACGACTGCCGTTACATATGTAATTCATTCGGAGCAGGTGGCATATCGAAGGGAGGCAGACGCGTGGCGCAAGCACAGCAGAGTTCAGATTTTTTGCTACGCCGTTTACACACCTTGGCTGGCGTGATTCCAGTAGGATTGTTTCTTCTGGAGCATTTGTTCACGAACGCCATGGCGACAACACCAAATGGGGCGGTATCATACAACAATGCTGTTGATACCATTCAGCATATCCCGCTCCTACACTTCATCGAATTCTTTTTTATCTTCTTGCCTCTGATTTATCACGGTGTATACGGCCTTTATGTTGCGTTCACATCGGGTTATAACGCGGGGCAGTACTCTTGGACGCGCAATGTGTTGTTTGTGATCCAACGCATCACGGGCATCATCACATTCGTGTTCATTATTTACCACCTGTGGACCACTCGTTTTTCCGGTAAGGCACCAACATTCGAAATGGTTCACCAATTGGTGAGCAATCCTGCCTATTTCTGGTTCATGATCGTCGGTGTTGTAGCAGCTACATTCCACTTTTCCAATGGCCTCTGGTCATTCTGCGTCCACTGGGGGATTACGGTGGGTGCCAGAGCCCAGCGTGTGACTGCGTACGTTACGATGATCGTTTTTATTGCTTTGGCCGGCATTGGCGTGGACGCACTAATCGCATTCACACACGCGGCATGAGGAGGGAACGCACATGAGCCAACGCATCATTGTTGTCGGAGGCGGCTTAGCCGGTCTCATGACCACTATCAAAATTGCGGAAGCCGGAACTTCGGTTGACCTTTTCTCACTCGTCCCAGTCAAACGTTCACACTCAGTCTGTGCTCAAGGCGGCATTAACGGCGCGGTCAACACCAAGGGTGAGGGTGATTCACCGTGGGAGCACTTTGACGACACCATCTACGGTGGGGACTTTCTTGCAAACCAACGACAAGTCCTAGGCATGTGTGAAGCAGCCCCTGGCATCATTCACTTGCTTGATCGCATGGGTGTCATGTTCAACCGCACACCCGAAGGACTCCTTGACTTCCGTCGTTTCGGTGGAACAAAGCATCACAGGACGGCATTTGCAGGCGCTTCGACAGGTCAGCAATTGCTTTATGCGTTAGATGAACAGGTCCGCCGCCACGAGGTGTCGGGGTTGGTACAAAAGTACGAAGGCTGGGATTTTCTCGGGGCCATCGTAGATGAAGACGGGGTGTGTCGCGGCATTGTTGCCCAGGACCTCCGCTCCATGGAGATTAAATCGTTCCGTGCAGATGCGGTTGTCATTTGCACCGGCGGCATCGGCATGATTTTCGGGAAGAGCACAAATTCCATGATCAACACCGGATCGGCCGCATCGATCCTGTATCAACAAGGCGTGTATTACGGAAACCCTGAGATGATCCAGGTTCACCCGACGGCGATTCCGGGCGACGACAAACTTCGCTTGATGTCCGAATCGGCTCGCGGCGAAGGTGGACGAGTCTGGACATACAAGGACGGAAAGCCGTGGTACTTCCTCGAAGAGATGTACCCTGAATACGGCAACCTGGTCCCGCGTGACGTCGCGACTCGAGCGATTTTCAAAGTTTGCGTGGAAATGGGCCTTGGAGTCAACGGTGAGAACCAGGTCTATTTGGATCTGTCTCATATGCCGGCGGATGTGCTGAATGTCAAACTCGGCAACATCTTAGACATTTACGAGAAGTTCGTTGGTGATGACCCGCGCAAAGTTCCAATGCGTATCTTCCCAGGCATGCACTACAGCATGGGTGGTCTCTGGGTCGATATGAACCAGATGACCAATATCCCGGGTCTCTTCGCTGCCGGCGAAGCGGAGTTCCAATTCCACGGGGCAAACCGTCTCGGAGCCAACTCCCTCTTGTCCTGCATTTACGGTGGTATGATTGCGGGACCGAATGCGGTCAATTACATCAAGGGTGTCAAGCGTTCCTGTGACGACCTCCCGGCCGCGCTTTATGAAGGCCGCGTCAAGGAAGAAGAAGAAAAGTTTGATGCGCTGTTGCGCATGGAAGGTAACGAAAACCCATACCAGCTCCACCGCGAGCTTGGTAAGTTGATGACGGACAACGTCACTGTCGTCCGTTACAACGACCGTTTGAAGGAGACCCAGGTTAAGATTCGAGAGTTGATGGACCGCTACCACAACATCGGCATGGCGGACAAGTCACGCTGGGAGAACCAGATGGCACAGTTCACGCGCCACCTGTGGAACATGCTTCAAATGGCTGAAGCCATCACGGTCGGCGCGTTGCTTCGCGATGAGAGTCGTGGGGCACACTATAAACCAGATTTTCCGGAACGTGATGACGAACGGTTCCTGAAGACGACAAAGGCATCTTGGACACCGGAAGGTCCGAAAATCGAGTACGAAGAAGTTGACGTCTCACTGATTCCTCCACGGAAGCGGAACTATGCTGTCGCTAAGGAGGCGAGTGTATCGTGAGTGCAACAGCAGTCGAAGTTGCAAAGAAAACGGTCCATCTGATTATCGAGCGTCAGGACAATCCAAACAGTCAGCCATACACACAGGAATTCGTCGTTCCGTACGTGAATGGAATGAACGTGATTGCTTGCTTAATGGAGATTCAGCGCAACCCAATAGATAAAAACGGGAAAGCAGTGGCTCCTGTCACGTGGGAGATGAATTGCCTCGAGGAAATCTGCGGAGCGTGTATGATGGTCATCAACGGCAAGCCTCGTCAGGCGTGCACCGCCCTGGTTGACCAACTCGAACAGCCGATTCGCCTGCGTCCTGCAAGGACGTTTCCGGTTATCCGCGATCTCGTCGTGGACCGCAGCCGTATGTTTGACGCGTTGAAAAAGGTCAAGGCATGGGTGCCGATTGATGGGACCTATGATCTGGGACCAGGACCACGCATGGCGGAGAAAGATCGCCAATGGGCGTACGAGCTGTCACGTTGCTTTACCTGCGGAGCATGCGTTGAAGCCTGTCCGAATGTCAATGAGCGCACGTCGTTCGTCGGCGCATTTGCTATCTCCCAAGCCCGTCTATTCAACGAACATCCGACTGGAAAGATGCACCGCGAAGAGCGCCTCGAAGCCCTGATGGGCGAAGGCGGCATTCACGAATGCGGCAATGCGCAGAACTGCGTCGAGGTTTGCCCAAAGGGTATTCCGCTCACAACGTCGATTGCAGCGATGAACCGTCAGGTCACGTATCATGCGATGGGAGCTTGGCTACGCAAGTAAGGAGTATCCCAGTTTGCGAGCAGACAGAGCAACTCCTATTGGATATAAAAGAGAAAGTGGATCAGCCGGGCAGCATGCCCGGCTGTTTTTTTTGCTTTTCGACGAGGGCTTGGGTGGATGGGTGGATGGGGGTTGGGGGTTGGGGG
>NZ_LJCO01000038.1 GCF_001399675.1 Paenalicyclobacillus ferrooxydans | reverse complement strand
AAAAAATGAGGAGTTAAGTCGCTCGGAGCGACTTAACGGATTGGCCAGCCTCCTGCTAAGTCGGTGGAAGCGACTAAGGCAGCCCGATTTGCCCCGATTGGCCCTTGCTTAGTCGGTGGAAGCGACTAAGGCAGCCCGATTTGCCCCGATTGGCTCTGGCTTAGTCGGCGAAACCGACTTAAGGCGCAAAAAATGAGGAGTTAAGTCGCTCGGAGCGACTTAACGGATTGGCCAGCCTCCTGCTAAGTCGGTGGAAGCGACTAAGGCAGCCCGATTTGCCCCGATTAACCCTCGCTTAGTCGGCGAAACCGACTTAAGGCGCAAAAAATGAGGAGTTAAGTCGCTCGGAGCGACTTAACGGATCGCGCAGCCTCCTGCTAAGTCGGTGGAAGCGACTAAGGCAGCCCGATTTGCCCCGATTTGCCCCGATTGGCTCTGGCTTAGTCGGCGAAACCGACTTAAGGCGCAAAAAATGAGGAGTTAAGTCGCTCGGAGCGACTTAACGGATTGGCCAGCCCACTGCTAAGTCGAGACCTTACCTGCGAGCCTTTCTTGGAGGTGTCCTGTGGGGCCATCTTCTTCAGGCGTCTGGAAAACGGTGGAGGCGCGAGGAAATTGCTCGATGACGGCGAATGGTATACAGAACATACGTTTGTGCGGAGTAAGGGAGATGGGTCGCATGGGTAACGTGAAACTGTGGATTGGCCGGGCAGGCACGGGAAAGTCGCAGGGGATCGCGGAGGAGATTGCGCAGGAGGTTCGGCAAAATCCACTCGGCGGAAAAATTTTCTGGATTGTACCGGAGACGGTGTCCTTTGCTGCGGAACGTCGTCTTGTGGAGATGGTGGGTTCGACCGTTCGTGCTGAGGTGCTGTCACTGCCGCGATTGGCGATGCGTGTACAGGCGACGATGCAGACCCTCCCGGGAAACCCTGTCAACCAGACAGGACAGCGACTGTTGCTTGCGCAGGTCCTGAACGAGTCTGCGGACAAACTGACATTGTTGCACAGGGCTAAGCCGACGTTGTCGTTTCTTGATTCCATTCTTGAGGCGTTTGAGGAGATGTCTGAGCACCGCGTCTCGATGCAGCAACTGGAGTCGACCCTTCAAATTGCCTCAACACGGGTGGATGCCATGGAACACCCGCATGACGCCCATACGGGAAGGACATTGATCGGGAAGCTCGGCGATTTGTGCACACTCTACTTTCTCTACCAGAAGGCTTTGGCAGAGCGAAACCTGTATGATCCGTCCGAGTTGATGGATCGGGTTCACGGCGACCTTGCGCACTGTCCGATGCTCGATGGAGCGACGCTTTACATAGATGGCTTTCGCGATTTTCAACCGCGCGAGCTGTACTTTTCAGTCGGTTTAGCCCAAGCGGCAGATCATACCACCCTTGTGATTTCTGGAGATCCGGTGTGGTTTGCAGCACAGCCCGGCGCCGACAGATCTTCTCAGGATGTTCAGCCTCTGAAGCGTCGCTCCGACAGGTTTCCTCAGGATGTTCAGTCTTTGCAGTCTCTACAGTCTTTGCAGTCTCTGCAGCCTGAGATGGCAGACTTACCGTTGTTTCAGTCAGCAGATGAGGTGACGCTGACAGACCTGCCGCCGATTACGTTGTCACAAGACTTGCCAACCCTTACGGACCTGCTCGAAGAAACCCCGTTTCCAGGAGATGTCTACGCACCCGAATCGCTGCGTCTGTACCGTGAGTGGCTGAGCCACTGCGCCGAGGCAGGACTCAGTGTGAAAGTGGTTCCGTTTGTATCTCATTCCGAGGCAGCACATGGAATGCTTCAGTACCTCGAGCAGAATCTCATCTCGGAGACACGGAGCCTGGAGCCGTTTACGGCTGCGGCCAAAGGAACGCCAGGGATCGTCCGCCTTGCGGCCGCACAGAATATCCGGGCGGAAACGGAAGGGATAGCCCGGGACATCCTGTCTCAGGTGTACGACGGCGGTTATTTTTTTCAGGACATTATGGTCATCGTCCCAGCTCTTGCCGATTACACGCCGATCCTTCGCGAAGTATTGACGCGCTACGAGATTCCGTTTGATATGGCTGATCCGCCGGCGCTCAGCACACATCCGCTGGCAAAGTTCATCCTCGCATCTTTGGCTGTTGTCGATGAAGGACTTTCAACCAATGCGGTACTGCGGATTTTAAAGACGGACTTCTGCACTGTTGACCGGGAAGATGCGGACTGGCTTGAGGGGTACCTGGTGCGCCATCAGATTGCCGGCCTAGATGATTGGCAATCTGACTGGCGGTACGCTGAGAAGGCTTCTGACAGAGCGGATGACTCGAGGGCGCGGTCTGAAGACAACCGGGCAAATCGGATGCGGCAAGAGCTTGCTATGTACCTCGTCCCGTTCCTTCATCAGTTGATGAACGCAGAATGCACACCCCTTCAAGTGGCAGAGGCCATCTGGGGACTTCTTGAAGCTGTTCGGGCGAAACGCAGGATGGCTGCCTGGCTGGTTGATGAAAGCAATACCGCGGACCCACACTCCGCAAGTGTTCACGAGCAAGCTTGGCAGCGCATTCTCGGGGTCTTGAATGACCTCTGTGAGACACTGCCAGACAGGGCTTTTCGACGCGGATTTTTATTTGAGAGTATCCGCACGGACATCTCATCTCAATCGCTCAGTGCGGTCCCTGCTGGATTGGCATCTGTTATCGTCACCGATGTGGAACGAGCGAGTGCTTTGCACCTGCCTATCGTTTACGTCATTGGACTGTCAGACGGTACGCTTCCAAGGCGCATGCATTCCAGTGGACTGTTGCAGGACGAAGAGCGGATGCAATTTCGCGTTCTGTTTGGCCAGCGGCTTGGCGACACGGGAGCGGAGCGACAACTGGCAGAACACTGGCGCATGTACACGGCGCTGACGCGCGCAGCAGCGATGGTGACCTTGAGCTACCCGATGGCAGGAGTTGATGGGAAGGAGCTGCGCCCGTCAAGCCTCATTGGTCGCGTACAATCCCTATTCCGATCCGATGACATGCCATCACTGTGGCTGGCCGAAGGTGTCGTGGACGATGTGAAGAATGCCGTTTGGACGCCAGCTACAGCACTGCAGTGGTTGGTATCTGCTCTTCGCGACATGCGGCAAGGGACGCCGCTGCCTGCTGGGACTGCGGCAATGTACCGATGGTTGGCGACTCACCGAGACTATGCAGGAAAGCTTCACAGTGCTCTTCGCGGCATGGTTCACCGTGCGGTTGCCGAACGACTTGGAAAAGCACAGACACTGGCCCTGTTTGGCAGCCCAATGAAAGTGAACGTGTATCAGTTAGAGACCTTTGCGAGTTGCCCGTACAGGCACTTTTTGCAGTACGGCCTTCGTCTGTCAGAGCCGGCCGAACGAGATGCGACTCGAGCCGAGCGGGGAACTTTGATTCACGCTGCTTTAGCCGAGTTTGTCATGCATTGGCGCGAGCAACCGGACGTTTGGCGACAGATGGACGATGCCACGGCAAGGCTCGAAATGGAACGGGTGTTCAGAAGGCTTTTGGACGAGCCTCAGTTTGCTGTCTGGTCGCGATCTCACATCCGCAGACAGCAAGCGTTGGAAGCGCTGCAAGTGGCCGGGCGGGCCGCCGTTAGCCTGACCCGGCATGCGCGGCACAGTAAGTTTGTTCCGGCGCACCTCGAGGTGGCTTTCGGCACGAGTGAGCCAGGGGCCTACGAGGCCTACGAGTTCGTACTCCACGACGGGACTCCTGTAGAGGTGCGCGGGCGGGTTGACCGAATCGACGTTGCAGTCGAGGACGGCCTACATCGGTTCCGGGTGATTGACTACAAGAGTCGGGTCATGGATATCGATCTCGGCAAGGTCTATCATGGCCTTCGACTGCAGCTTGCTGTCTATGCGGCAGTTGTGAAGGCTATCAGCGAGCAACTGTTCGGTGTAGGGTCTGAAGCCGGAGGGTTCTTTTATCTGCCGCTTGTGCGAAAGCTTGAAACGGAGAATCAGCCCGAGGAAGCATCGAAGGCGTTTGAGAAGGCACTCAGCCGTATGCGTGCGCGTGGGCTGTGGCGCGATGACGGCGTCTCGCTGGGCTGGATGGACCATCGCTTGCCGCAGGCTGCGGAGTCGGAACTGTTTCCTAAGATGTATAAAAAAGACGGTACCATCACCAAGCAGGCGCCTGTGCTTGGGGAGACGGATTGGGGTGCGATGGAGTCGTTTGTACTAGGGAAAGTTCGGGAACTCGCAGCAGGCATTCGGCAAGGAAACGTGGACGTTGCTCCATATGCATTGGACAGGCAGGACATTGCGTGTAGAACGTGTTCCTTCCAAGCAGTCTGTCAGTTTGACAGCAGATGGGATCACAGTCCTCTGCGTAAGCTTGAAAAGCTGAATAAAGAAGCGGTACTTGCCAAGTGGACTGAAGTTCGTGATGGGGGTGGCGAGTGATGGCGGAAGACCAGATGCGAAGGGAGACGAACGAGACAACGTTCGGGCAACCAGTGAGTGAGCAGCCGGCTGAGATCGCAACCCGATGGTCCAAGAGTCAGCAGGCTGCGATCGATTCGCGCGGCGAAAACGTGATTGTATCTGCCGGAGCGGGATCAGGCAAGACCTCGGTCCTGGTGGAACGTGTAATCCGCTGTGTTGTGGATGAACCCGCGATTGATCTGACCCGCCTTCTCGTCGTCACCTTTACAGAGGCAGCTGCTGCGGAGATGCGAAAGCGGGTTGGCGATCGGCTGGAGGCATTAGCCCAAGCCGCCGCATCGTCCGGACAGGTTGAGAAATATCGGCGATTGCTGCGTCAGATTGGTCAACTGGAACAGGCACAGATTTCGACCTTGCACAGTTTTTGCATGCAGGTGGTGCGCCAAAACTACCTTCGCCTTGACCTTGATCCCGGTTTTGACATCCTCAGTGAAGAGGACGCTGTACTGTTAAAAACGGCGGTACTCGAACGCGTGATAGAGGATGGTCTGATTCCGGCAGCAAATGACACTCACGGTGGTCAGGATGGTTCCAAAAGTTCCACGGAGGGCTTGGCACAAGCCGGGAACGGTCGGGGAGTAGAAGGGACGCGAGAAGGTGAGACTTCTACGTGGACAGGGCAAACGGACCGTGCAGAGAAGCGACAAGCCCTCCAGCAGATGATTGACATGTTTGGTGCAGGGGACCCGCGCGGCGTGTTTCAGCTGGTTTTCCGTCTCGACACGTTTGCGCGAAGCCAAGCGGAGCCGATGATGTGGCTCGATACAATTGGGGACAACTATGCACGGGCTGTTGGTGCATCTCTTGTAGATACCCCTTGGTACGGCGCATTTGCTGCGTGGTGTCAACGGATCCTCGCAGATGCCCTGGATGCATTGAAAGAAGCCAGAAATCTCTCTCAGGGCGCAGCAGAATTGCAGGCGTACCAGGAAAACCTGACCCAGGCTGTCCCGCTTATTGAGGAGGCGATGCAAGCACTCCTGCGGGCGGATTGGTCACAAGTCGCATCCTGTCTGGTAGGCCTTCAGAGCCAAAAGTCGCCGCGGGCAAAGAAAACGGATAGCGAACTGGTTTTGCAGTTGAAGGAAGAGGTTCAGGTACTGCGCAAACAAGCTCTGGATGGTTTGAAACCGTTGACTGAAGTGGTCACGCGAGGAACCGACGCCTTGCTCGAAGATATTTCCGCGCTTGCACCTGCCGTCCTGCAGCTCGTGTTGGTTACAAAAGCCTTCCAAACCGCTTTTATGGCTGAAAAACAGCGTCGACGACAGCTCGATTTTAATGACCTCGAGCATTTTGCATATGAGGTTTTAACCGACAAGACAACCGGTGAGGCACAGCGGCTTCAAGAGCAGTACGTCGAGATCTTTGTCGATGAGTTTCAAGATACGAGTCCGATTCAGGATGCTCTTGTGGCGTCGATTGCCCGACCACAAGGCAATGTCTTCGTCGTCGGTGACGTAAAGCAGAGCATCTACCGCTTTCGAATGGCTGAGCCTGGATTGTTTCTGGACAAGTACTTTGGACGGACTGTCAGTGACGAGGCACCTTCGTTTCGCCCGTTGTATCTGTCGGAAAACTACCGCAGCCGCCGCGACGTCGTCAACGTGGTCAACTTTATCTTTGGGCAGTTGTTCTCCGAAGAGTTTGGCGGTGCGCCGTATGATGCAGAGGCGCAAATGAAGTACGCCGCTCGATATCCTGATCGTGGACGATCCGATGACCTAGGTCGCGCCGTTGAAGTCCACCTGCTCGAACGAGAAAATGTGTCCGAGAAGCCAACAGAGGACGACGGACAAACGGAGTTTGCAGCAGGAGGGGCTTCTCTCGACAGAGACCAAGCGGAATCAGAAGGCGAAGAAGGCCTTGGCCATGCTGATGCGGACGGCCTCCTTGCAGTGACGGGAGCAGAGGTGGACGGAGAGCCTGTTTCTCGTGATGAACTCCTTGCCATTGAGCGTGAAGGCAAGGTAATTGCGGCACGCATTCGGGAGTGGATGGGGTTGACAGGCGGCTCGCATCGTCAGGTCTGGGACGCAAAACTTGGTGACTACCGGCCTCTGCAGTACCGCGACATTGTGATACTCCTGCGATCCGTAAAAGGACGGATGAGTCCATTGCTCGATATCTTCCGAGTACAAGATATCCCTGCGTACGGGGTCACGTCGACGGGATTCTACGGGTCGCTCGAAATCCAGTGGTTACTCAGTGTACTCGCGGCCGTAGACAACCCGAGGCGGGAGATTGAAC
This sequence comes from Paenalicyclobacillus ferrooxydans, assembly GCF_001399675.1. Taxonomy (GTDB): domain Bacteria; phylum Bacillota; class Bacilli; order Alicyclobacillales; family Alicyclobacillaceae; genus Alicyclobacillus_B; species Alicyclobacillus_B ferrooxydans. The sequence continues at coordinate 93,081 of NZ_LJCO01000038.1, read as the reverse complement.
TCGTCGCGACCATGCGCTCGCCAATGTTCCGCTTTACGGATTCGGAGCTTGCCGAGATCCGTCTGGTGACAAAAGGGAACTTTTATGACGCTGTCCGCATAGTGACAGATGCCGGACGGTTGGATGGGACTCGCCGGACGCTCCATCGTCCGGCGAAGTCGACGACTGATGCACCACCGGACTCCTCCGTCGCCGTGCAAACTGAGTTGTGGGATCTGTCAAACGAAAGAGCAGACGAAACCGTGTCGAAGGAATCGGCCGCAGCCCTTGCAGTAGCGCCGGAATTGAGTCAGAAGACGAGAGACTTCCTGCAGCGACTGAACCAGTGGCGTCGCTTGTCACGAAGAGCGACTACGGAGGCGGTACTTACTCAGATTCTCGAGGATACAGGCATTCTCGACTATTTGACGGCCATGACAGGCGGACGCGTCAGGGTTGCGAACGTTCAGATCTTGCTCGAACGCGTGCGGAGTTTTGATCGTGGCTCGGTGGATGGCGTCTTCGGTTTTGTGACGCACGCGAGAGAACTGTTGCAACACGAGGTCGATCTTGGAGAAGCCCGTACTCTCGCAGAGGCGGAAGACGTCGTACGGATCATGACTATCCATCAAAGCAAGGGACTGGAGTTTCCAATTGTGTTCGTCGCTGACCTTGGTAAACAGTTTTATCGAAATCCCATTGAAAGGGCACTGCCGCTTCATCGAAACATGGGCTTTGGACCCCAGAGGATCGACCCGGAGACAGACCAAAGGTGGCGAACCGTGCCGTCCATCGCGATCGAAGAGGCGGAAACAAGGGAGTTTCTCGCTGAGGAAGCGAGAATCCTCTACGTTGCGTTAACACGGGCAAGGGAGCAATTGGTTCTTGTAGGCTCCACAAGGCAGCTGCAAGAGTCGATTCAGAGGGCAATTTCCGCAGCTGAATTACCGAGTTTTGTGTTGCCGACGCGTACACTGCAAAAGGCAAAAACGCCGCTCGATTGGTTGCTGCCTGTGCTTTGGCGTGATAGAGCGAGTGCGGATACATTTGAGACATTCCTGCGTGCATCTGCGGTGGACAATGACGCACGTGGAGCGAAAGGTCCCATGTCGTTTTCGGAGAAATTTTCCACAACACGGGATGAAACGCAAGAGCCGAACCTCTTTGTTCACATCTGGTCCGGAGAAAGAGGGGGCAGTTCTAGTGCCGAAGCGGCGAGAACCGGGAATGAGGGCGGAGTCGATCACGGTGAAAGGCGGAACAGGGAAACGGGGACGGATTCGGGGTCGACTGAGAACGTAGGGCCGCGGGTCATGCCTGTGCATGCATGGTCGAGTCGCCTCATCTCCGCGCTGCGTCAGGGTGATGATACAGAGGTCACGGAAGTGCTGGCAGACGCCGAATATCATCTGTTCGAGGGCGTCGATGATTCCACGGGCCGCGGTTCAGACATGAAACGGTCTCCCTTGGAGTTGACTTGGGAGCCGAAGGTTGTGGACAGCAAGCTGGTTTCAACATCTCCACCTGCGAAAATCTCTGCCACTGAACTCAGACGGTTGTGGAGCGCTCGGCATCGTTCGTCAAAGTCGGCAGTGTTTCAGACCCGATCTTCAGCGGAGCACCTGCTGGAAGATCCATCGTGGGTCAAACAGCGCCGAGTCACGGGTCGGGAACGGGGACTCGCGTTTCACAGCGTGATGCAGGTGTTGGACCTCACAACGACGCCGAATATCAGTGCCGTGGACAACGAGTTAAAGCGACTCCGTGATGCAGGGCTCATTGCACCTGAGGTTGCGGATTCAGTGGACAGCGAAGACGTTGTCAACTTCTTGGATTCAGCGCTTGGGACGATGCTCCGAGGTGCAAAGCGAGTGTATCGGGAGCAGCCATTTTTCCATCGGATCGATCTTCCAGACGGTAACTTCATCACGGTTCAGGGAGTCATGGACTGTCTGGCAGAGCTCGACGATATGTGGCTGCTCGTCGACTACAAAACTGACAACATTGAACTCAAGGACGCAGACGTGACGGCAGGTGAATACTCTGCACAGGTCTCTGTGTACATGCAGGTTGCAGATCAGGTGATTGGGAATAACAAACCGCTGAAGGCGTATGTGTATTTTGTGCATCCGGCCGCAGCGGTTGCGATCGAACCGGTAGACGTGGGAAGTCTGTTTCGCAGCGAAGAAAGATAGTTTATCCAGCGGCCGCGTGAACCAGCTTATCGCGGTCTGATGCACCGGAGTTTGATGCACCGGAGTTTGATACACGGGATAGGTAAAAATCAAGCCAAATGGAGTGCGGGTTCGCAGACGAACTCGCACTCTCTTATGTAAGAGGGATCGGGAGTTGATGTATTATTCTGTGTTCTCTTACTATCGCTCGAAAGGCACGAATCAGTCCAAGCACGACGATAATTGAGCCGATTGCGACTGCGGATTCTCCGACGAGGACAGTCCATTCGGATTTGATGATCTCTGCTCGATCAATCGCGCGGTTCTTCGCTCGGTTAGCAGCCACTTGTGTACACTCCTTTCGAGGACACAGTACGTGTAATTCTCGATAAATGGCACCGTCAAACGTTCGGGGTGATCCATTCAAATGCAGATTAAGGCGCTCCCTGTGGTGCTCGGCCCAGCCAAGAACAATGGGTATGTTCTTCCGTACTAACGCCCCCACAAGTCGTCTTACTTGGACATATACTACGTTGCGGGAAACAAACGTTTCCATTAAGCGCAGGACCATGTACCTGTAAACGCAGGACCATGTACCTGCGAGGGAATTGGGAGAGGAGTCTATGCCTACAAAGAGCAGTGGCGACCAGACAACGTCTGCGGTCCGACTTAGAAAAACTGCCATTGCAGTGGCAGCTGTTGCAATCCTGGCCTCGATTGCAAATACATGGGCGACCATTGCAAATAACTGGGCTACCAACCTTAACACAATAGCCACTGTTCAAAACACAGAAGCCACGAGAGAAAACACCAAGGCAGCTAGACGTTCGTCCACACAGCAAAGGAAGAGGAAAAAAAAGCGAAGATGACTGTCATTGTAACGTTTGGGTCTACGGAATCACTTAGGATGATTACTTAAGTTCAGTATGGACAAGGGGTCAGTTACACTACATACAGCGACGATACACCAGGTACGGGTGAGATTTTTTTGCGACGGACTGAACAGGTCGTACCATACTGTGGCATCTACGAGGTGAATCGTCAAAACAGAATGGCAGCCAACCCGACACTGTCGGACCTCCTGTAGTATAATTGAAAACGCATCCAGAACAGTCACAGGGAGAGATGAATGATGCTGCGCGATGCGTCCAACATCACCTCCACACATCGTCGTATTCTGATGGCGACTACGTTGGGGTGGATTTTTGATTTTTACGATTTTGTGCTCTTTACGTACCTCATGATTCCAATGAGCAAACAACTGCACTTTACTACCGGGCAGACGGCAGAAGCGATTGCTCTTTCGCTCATGTTTACCGGTCTTGGCGGCATATTCTTTGGATTTGTTTCGGATAAGATTGGACGGAAGCCAACGTTGATTATCACCATCACGTTGTACAGCATCGGCGGCATCCTGATGATGTTTACGCATACGTATGGGTGGATGATTTTCGCACGTGCCGTCACCGGGTTTGGCGTTGGCGGGGAGTGGGGTGTCGGACAGAGCTTGCTGGCAGAAACGGTACCTGCAAAGCTGCGGGGACGCTTTGGTGCTGTGATGCATTCGGGTTTGTCAGTCGGCATTATTCTCGCGTATATCGTTGGTGCGTTTGTGGCACCGCATATCGGCTGGCGGTTCACGTTCGGAACGGCCTTCATCGCACTTCTGATTGTTTTACCAGTACTATTCAGTATTCCAGAATCGGACGTGTGGCAAAACCGTGGTACGGGTAAGATCGCACGTGTTCCGTTGCGCCTTGTCTTCGAAGGTAAAACGCCATGGTTTGCACTGGCTGCACTGATTTTGATGACCCTGGAATTCACCGGTTATTGGCTGCTCACTACCTGGTTTCCTACATATCTGCAGACGCAGCGCCATATGACGATTGGCCATAGTGCACTGTGGTTGATCCTCTTAAATATCGGCGGCTTCCTCGGATACACATCAACAGGCTTCATTGCCGACCGGTACGGACGGCGCAAGGTGCTTGCGGTGTATAAGATTATTGAAGCAGCAGCGGTTATCCCAATCACGTTGTTTTGGACCGGCAATACTGCGGTCTTGCTCATCTGTATGTTCTTCATCGGGTTTGGTGGAGGCGGTACAGCCGTTGTAGGGCCGATTTTTAACGAGGTCTTTCCAGGCCCGGTCCGCAGCACACTTTCCAATAGCGTCTTCAATATTGGCCGCGGCCTCACGTTCTTCATGCCGTTGGTTGTTGCGGCTCTGGCTGCTACTGTAGGGTTTGGAACGTTGTTGTCTACGGCCTCCATCTTCTTTGTTGTGATGGCAATTCTCGTTTGGGCGTTTCCGGAAACACGTGGGAAAGTGTTGACTGACTAGTGGATGTCTGAAAGTTGACCAGCAAGAAAGGGCGGGTGAAAATGAGAATTGCCGTTTTAGGAGCAGGGGCACTGGGAACGATTATTGGCGGATATCTGTCAGCGGGCGGGTATGACGTCGAGCTGATTGCCCGTACCAAGGCGCACGTAGATGCCTTAAACCACTCAGGTGCCAAAGTATCAGGCACAACCAATTTTTCTGCACCAGTTAAAGCCGTCACCCCGGATGAGCTCTCCGGCGTGTATGATCTCGTGTTGTTACTGACGAAACAACTCACGAATGCCGCGGCACTGCAAAGCATCCTGCCGTTTATGAATGAAGACAGTGTGGTCTGTTCGCTGCAAAATGGGATTCCCGAGGAAGATGTGGCTGCCATCGTCGGTCGACAGCGCGTTATTGCTGGGTCTGTGGAGTTTGGTGCAGAACTGATTGGACCCGGAGAAGCACTGCTGACTTCTGAAGTTCAACAAGTGAAAAAGCATGCGTTTCAGATTGGCGAGTTGGACGGCCGCCTGACAGAGCGCATTCAACGCGTGCAATCCATTTTGGACGTGGTTGGAGGAACCTATGTCTCAGATAATCTCGTCGGAACCAAATGGTCAAAGTTACTCATTAATGCAGCCTTCAGTGGTTTGTCTGCGGCCTTGAACGGAACCTATGCTGATGTGCTGGATAGCGACATCAGCGCGTGAGCTGCTGCCCATATCGTTGATGAGACCATCAAGGTAGCTCACGCACAAGGAGTGCGGTTTGCGCCTATGATGGGATTTGACTTGAGTACACTCGAGCTGCAAAGTAGCGAGGATGTGGAAGTCCGCGTGCAAACCTTTCGAACCTTGTTGAAAGCTCACCGGTTGCTTCGAGCAAGCATGCTGCAAGACCTTGAAAGACATAGACCGACTGAGATTGATTACATCAACGGCGTGATTCCAAAACAAGCCGAAGGGACTGGGATTTTAACCCCGTTTAACTCCTTGGTGGTCCAGTGCGTCAAACAGGCGGAAGAACATCAAACGATGCCTGATTTCGAAACCAATCTTAAACGGTTTGCTTATTGTTTAAAAGAGAATGAATAAATAGGCGAATAAGTAGGTGAACCCATCACATCGGGCATCTGGCGGGTCACTAGATTACAGAATGTGCCGACTTCGCTGTCCGGGAGACCCTGTCGGTCAGCGCCTTAAAGGCGGCTGGAATGAGGATATAAAATGGCACAGAGTAGATGTGGCGCCATCCATATGGCTGATAGATGCCCATTCGGATGCTGAGTGGTTCGAGTACGAAGGCAAAAATCAGCGCCAGAATTACAATGGTGAGGATAAATGGGCCCCAAGCTCGGTATTTCTGATACACGGCCATGTAGATAACCGCCAGGTCAACGTCGACGCAGATGAGTCTTGCACCCCACGGCAAGACCATCGATACGTAGTCCCAGAGCTGAACCTCCCCGCCAAGGACGTCGAGAAATGTAATGACGATGAAACAGAGACTCCCAAAGAGAAGCACCTCTGTTAGAGCTTCTCTGCGCAAGGTCTTTACCCAAGCGTATATGAGCAGCAAGGTAAAGACGAGGACAAACCACCACTGGAACGTGCCAAACACATGACCGATCCAGTATGACCATCTGAGATCACTCACCTGCATCTGGGCCTTATGTACATCTGCAAGCGATACGGCGCTTCCCATGGGCTTCATCCTCTTTCGATGTCAGTGGTCCTCAAACAGTGATAGGAGTGCTGGGCACTCCTATCAAAGGTCGGACTCTAGCGCCGGTGTTCCACGAGGTCAATGGCGCCAAGCACAATATGTGCTGCGCCGAAGGCAGCGATGGACCAACTGACAACGGGGTTCACTTGACGTTTTCGCAGCGTAACACCAGTGGCAGTGACAGCAGCACCCAGCAGAGTCGGAACCAAACCTTCTCTCATGCTACACACCTCCAATGGATTCTAGAGTCCGGCTGTAGTGTCGCTATAAATTGGGATTTGTATGCGGTGTAATCAGCGATATCCTGTCACTGTTTTACCAATAATTCTTTGTTTTTCACCTGGCGGTGCAACATGGCACTGAGTGATTCTACTTGCATTTCACCGAGATGGCCCTCGCCATACTTCCGCACGCTGACCATATGACTCGCTTGCTCCTTCGCACCAATCACAAGTGTATATGGGATCTTCTTCAACTGTGCTTCGCGGATTTTGTATCCGATTTTCTCCGAACGAGCGTCGAGGTCGACGCGGAATCCTGCTCCTTGCAGATCGGACAGCACGTCCTTGGCATATGGGATGAAGTCGTCGGAGACAGATGCAATCCGCACTTGAATCGGAGCAATCCAGTACGGGAACGCCCCGGCAAAATGCTCCGTCAAAATACCGATGAAGCGGTCAACGGAACCAAAAACCGCGCGGTGAATCACAACCGGGCGCAGGCGTTGGTTGTCTTCAGCAACGTACTCGAGTCCAAATCGTTCGGGCAACTGGAAATCGAGTTGGACCGTTGCACACTGCCACATCCGACCGATGGCGTCTTCAATGTGAAAGTCAATTTTGGGACCGTAAAATGCGCCATCCCCGGGATTGATCCGGTACTCCACCTTCGATTCGTCGAGGACTTTCTTCAATGCGTCTTCGGCTTGTTGCCAGAGTTCATCTGAACCCATCGAGTCATCCGGCCGCGTTGATAGCTCTATCCGATACGAAAATCCGAAGACGCTGTAAATCTGGTCAATCAGGTCGAGAACACCCTTCAATTCATCTTCAATTTGATCCGGCCTGCAGAAAAGGTGAGCATCGTCCTGCGTAAACGACCGCACGCGCATCATACCTCCAAGCGATCCGCTGAGTTCGTGCCGATGGACGTGCCCGTACTCGGCAATGCGAATGGGAAGTTCCCGGTATGATCGGGGTCTGCACTTGTAAATCAGCATGTGTCCTGGACAGTTCATGGGCTTTAAGGCATATTCCTCTTCATCGACTTTCGTGACGTACATGTTTTCCCTGTAATGAAACCAGTGCCCTGATTCCTCCCACAGACGCTTGTTCAAGATGACGGGTGTCTTGACCTCATCATAACCGCGAACGGACTGCAGGCTCCGTTCGAAATGCTCGAGTTCATTTCGGATGTGCATACCATTTTGGAGAAAGATTGGCATGCCAGGGGCGTCTTCCGAAAACATGAACAAATCAAGTTCTCGCCCGAGCCGCCGGTGGTCTCTTCGTTTTGCCTCTGCGAGCATCCGTAGGTGTTCGGCGAGGTCTGTACTCTTGGCATACGCAATCGCGTAGATACGTGTCAGTTGTTCCCGGTTCGAGTCGCCCCGCCAGTATGCCCCAGCGATGGACATCAGTTTAAACGCCTTAATCCGTCCTGTAGATGGCAGATGCGGTCCTTTGCAGAGGTCGATAAACTCCCCTTGACGATAAATCGTGATGGTTTCGAACTCGGGAAGGTCATGGATAATCTCGACCTTAAATCGATCCTTGCGGTCAGAAAATAACTGCAGCGCATCTCCTCTGGACAATACCTCCCGGATAACCGGATGGTTTTCCTCGATAATCTTGTGCATCTCCGCTTCAATCAGAGGCAGATGGTCGGGTGAAAAAGCGTGATCGGCAAAGTCGTAATAAAAGCCGTTTTCGATCACTGGGCCAATGGCGAATTTCGTCCCCGGGAAAATACGCGCAACCGCTTGTGCCATGACGTGTGCACAGGTATGCCGCATGACATCTACGCCTTCAGGGTCTTTTAGGGTCAACAGTTCAACTTCAGCATTCCCGTCGAGTTGTTTGGAGAGATCGACGACTTTGCCATTGACTTTCGCAGCAACGGCTTCGCGGGCGAGCGACGTACTGATGGATGAAGCCACGGCGGAGATTGGAGTTTCGACCGGATAGCTCCTTGTCGCTCCGTCCCTCAACTTTACTTGCACTTCCATTTGCAATGCGGACATGTCACTCCACTCCTTGTGAGGTTTTTAGGAAAACAAAAAACGTCCCCGTCCCAAAAGGGACGAGAACGTAGTTCCCGTGGTTCCACCCTGATTCGATACCGAGAATTGAGGTGCAACATCGACCTCTAAAGCTGGTATCCTCAGTACGTATAACGTACGTCCCGGTCTTGTTTCAGCTGACGCTTCCCCAAGACAGCCTGGAAAGTGGTGTCCCTTATCACCTGTGAGAATCGCTTGCAGCCGGTGGCGATTCATCTCTGCGCACAAGGTGCGATAATGGCGCGTCTTTCCGCTTCGCTGGCAACTTTTGTGAATCATGTGTTGTAGTCGACTATAGCGGCGGAGCGATGAAGTGTCAATATGGCCGTGCGCCTATATCCTGTAAATTCGCGCCATCTTCTCTGCTCATTCAAATATTTCGATAAACTGCCGACGGAATCTGGTAAAGTTGGTCGAAAGGGGGAGTCACTGTGAAAGCAAGTGAGTGGACCTATCAGCGCCCAGATATGGAGGACCTGTCAAAGCGGTTTCATGAAGAACTGACCCGGTTTGAGTCTGCGACTTCAGAGATAGAGCAGTGGAACGTACTTCAAGCTATCAACGACCTGAGCGACGAGTTTGAGACCATGTACATGGTCGCCTTCATCCGTCATACCCAAGATACATCAGACGAACAGATGTTGCTGGAGAAACAGTTTTTTGATGCAGCCTTGCCTACCTTCGAAGGGTGGAACTCCGAAATCAAGACCGCTCTGTTAAACTCCAAGTTCCGCGCTGAACTCGAGCAGCGAATGGGCAGGCAGGTGTTTTCACTGGCCGAGGCTGCCGTTAAAACCTATGCTCCGGAAGTTGAGGACGACCTTCGCAAGGAAAATGAGCTGAGCAGCAAGCATATGGTCTGGTTAGCGCAGGCAAAGATTCCGTTTGACGGCGCAGAAAAGTCGCTCAATGAAATGAACCCGTACTATCAATCACCGGATCGTACAGTTCGGAAAAGCGCGTGGGACGCAGTGTATGCATGGATGAGCGAGCGCGCCAGCGACTTTGATAATCTGTATCATGACCTGGTTTCCGTTCGTACGTCGATTGCCCGCAAACTCGGCTATGAGAACTTCGTCGGACTCGGCTACGCCAGGATGAGCCGAGTGGATTATACCCAGGCAGACGTGGCAAAGTTCCGCACAGCCGTGAAGGAACACGTCGTACCGCTCTTAGCAGACATGGCTGAGCAACAGAGACAGCGCATCGGCGTTGACACGCTGACCTACTATGATAAGTCGTATCGGTTCGGAACCGGCAATCCGACGCCGAAAGGTGACATGGACTGGATCGAAGGGAAGGCATCTGACATGTACAATGCCTTGTCACCGGAGACCGGGGCGTTTTTTAAGTTTATGCGTGACAACGAGCTGCTCGATTTGAAACGCCGTCCGAACAAGGCGATGATGGGCTATTGCACCTACCTCGCAGGCTACAAGTCGCCATTTGTTTTCTCCCTAGACAATGGGACCGCGTTTGACGTGATTGTCGTCACGCATGAGGCGGGGCACGCGTTTCAAAAGTACATGAACGAACGATTTGACGTTCCCGAGTACCGCAATCCGACGAAGGAAAGCGCTGAAATCTTCTCAAAGAGTATGGAATTATTTACGTGGCCCTGGATGGAGCAATTTTTCCTAGAGGATACGGTGAAGTTCAAGTATGACCACCTTGTCTCTTCACTCGGTGAAATTGCCTATGTCTCAATGTACGACGAGTTTCAAGAGGTATCCTATGCCCATCCAGAGTGGACGATAGAAGAACGGCGAAAGGCGTTCCGGGAGATTCAGCGAACGTACGAGCCTTACCTTGATGCAAATGGACAGCCCTATTTAGAAGAAGGGTATGGATTTCACTCTTTTAACCATATCTACCGCGTGCCATTTTATACAATAGATTACGCCTTGGCGCAAATCTGCGCGTTCCAGTTCTGGCAGGAGGCTCAGGCAGATGAAGCAAGCGCATGGGAGAAGTACATTGCACTGGCCAAGTTGAGCGGAAGTCTACCGTTTCAGCAGTTGATAACAAGAGCAGGGTTACGGTCGCCGTTCGAAGACGGATGCGTTGCAGATGTGGCTGCTACGGTTGGTGCGTATCTTGCTGGCGTTGATGACAAAGCACTCTGATTGCGAGGCTCTCCTACATGACGAACGGGATCGGACTGGATCAACTGAGGAGACGCATTGGCGCTCTTGACGAAGACTGTTATGTCGAACCCATCCACAAGGGGTACTCAGCCGACCAGAAGTACCTGGTAACTAAAGCGTCTGGCGACAAGCTGTTGCTGAGAGTGATGACAGCTGAGCAATACCCGCGTAAGCAAACGGAGTTTCGTCTCATTCAAGCGATGTATCAGGATAATCTGTTGGTTCCAAGACCGATTGAGATTGGGAACTGTGACGACCTTGACGTCTGCTATTACGTGTTATCGTACATTGAAGGGTCGGATGCGGAAGCATGCATCAGGGAGTACCCATCTGATGTGCAATTCAACATCGGCTTCAGGGCAGGGAGAGACCTTCGCAGGATGCATGCTTACAAGGCGCCGGCTGATGTTGCCCCGTGGGAAGAACGCGTTGTCAAGAAGTTTCGCCGTTACATCGAGGCATACAAAGGCATCAATGTGATGGTCAAAGATGCGGCAAAGGTGATTGCCTTTATCGACGATAACCTCGCTCGCTTGAAGCATCGTCCAAACCGGTTTCAGCACGATGACTTCCACGTAGGAAACATCATTGTTTTAGACGGCCAGTACGCTGGGGTCATTGACTTTAACCGGTATGATTGGGGAGACCCCATTCATGACCTGTTAAAGGTCGGCTACTTTAGTAGAGCGGTCAGCGTTCCTTTTTCCGTAGGGCAAATACAAGGATACTTTGAACAGGGACAGTTGGGGGAAGAGTTCTGGATCTTGTACAGTACATACACCGCCATGACCATCTTCTCCTTGGTCGTGTGGACGATGAGGGTTGTACCGGACACGATAGACTCGATGATGGAGATCGTGAATCGTGTGTTGGAAGACCACAAATGGTTTGAGTTGAAGCGCCCTACCTGGTACCGAGACTGACACGTGCGGATGCATTGATTCACGCTGACCGACTCCGTCGCTTGTCTGATCTAAGGACTCGACTTGAGAACGATGCAAAAGGATACCAATCAGCAGACAATCGCTGGTAGAGGAAGGAGATGATGAGATGACAGACCTGTTTGTTGAAGACATTGGTGACCAATCAGCTCCACCGCTTTTGTACTTGCATGGTGGTCCAGGAACAGGTGCCTATGATTTTGTCCTCTATCAGCGCGAATGGTTGAGGGACCATGTACGCCTGATTGCCATTGACCAAAGAGGGGTTTTACGCTCACCTGAGATTGCTGAAAACGAAGAATTTGGATTACAGCGCTTAATTGAAGACATTGAAGGTGTCCGAAAGTCGCTCGGAATTACCAAATGGAGTGTATTGGGCCATTCGTTTGGCGGATACTTGGGGGTTGCGTACGCGAACGCCTATCCTTCATCCATTGTGAAACTGATTTTTGAAAATGCCACGTTTGATTTGGGGTTGTCTGCAAGATCGTTGCTGCAGGGAGCAGCTCTCGAGTACGCAAGGATGCAAAACGGCGACATGGTTGTGAAGTGCTTACATGCGGCATATTGTTCTGCTGAGACACCAACGTCTGAACTGTGGGCGCATTTCACGGATTTAACAAATGGGCTACGCGAGAACAGAAACTTCTTGTACGTGCATGGGTTAAACCCTGATTTTTTTGAACAAATGGCGGCCGAATCACCTTTGCCGAACGAGGCGTGGAGTAAGGCGGGGACGCATCAACGTAAGTTGTTTGAGGAAGGAAAGGTCTTTCGCTCTTTGTTGAGCAGTATCCCTAGTCATCCCACTCTGTTGTTGAAAGGGAAATTCGACTATGTGATGGGTCTCGATCAAGTACATGCGTACATGAGTTCAAACTCGGCCACAGAGCTGGTTATGTTTGAAAACAGCGCGCATTTTTCGCACGCCGAGGAAGCCTCATCGTTTGCGCGTGTGGTATCTGATTATCTGAAGGCTGACATTTGAGGAGGATAAAACATGGCTGCAGAACACGTCGGCGCATCTGTCGAACTCAACAATGGTGTGAAAATGCCTTGGCTTGGACTCGGTGTTTGGCAAGGTAAACCGAGAGACGGTGACGATGTCGTCGCGGCGATTCGCCATGCCTTGACTATCGGGTATCAATGTATCGATACTGCCGCAGGATACGAAAACGAGCCTGGGGTTGGTAAGGCTATTCGCGAATCGGGCCTCAACCGGGAAAATGTGTTCATCACCACGAAACTGAGAAATAGTGATCAAGGATACGAAACAACACTTGCTGCATTTGAAGAGAGTCGAAAGAAACTCGGTGTAGACTATATCGACTTGTATCTCATCCACTGGCCCAACCTGGACAAGTTAAAGGAGACATGGCGCGCCTTTGAAAAATTATACAAAGAAGGACTGGTCCGGGCGATTGGCGTGAGTAATTTCCAAATCAGGCATCTTGAGCCGCTGTTTCAGACGGCCAACATCATTCCTGCTGTGAATCAGGTGGAGTATCATCCTTTATTGACCCAGCGGACTTTGCATGACTTTTGCATGGCCCACAACATTCAACTCGAAGCGTGGAGTCCTCTGATGAAAGGGAACTTAAGTGCTGACACGATTGCGGAGTTGGCCGAAAAATACGGGAAAACGCCGGCACAGATTGTCTTACGATGGGATCTTCAGAACCGGGTGGTAACCATTCCAAAGTCGGTTCGCACCGCTCGTATCGAGGAAAACGCAGATATCTTTGACTTCCAATTGACAGACGAGGACATGGCAAAGGTCTCCGCACTGAATCAGGACTACAGATTCACCCAATACCCGCCGAACTATTGACCGGCTAGGCTGCCCAGCCCTGGTTCTCTTAAATCCTGTATCACGACACCTTGGATACACATCGTGTGCTCTATGTATTGTAGCGATGCGCGGGAGCTTGCCGTCTGTTTTAGAGGAACTCAGTTCCTCTGTGACGATGCGCGGGAGCTTGGCGCCTGTTTTAGAGGAACTCAGTTCCTCTGTGACGATGCGCGGGAGTTTGCCGTCGGTTTTAGAGGAACTCAGTTCCTCTGTGAGGTTCCCCGTCTGCGTACCGCCTGGCTGATGAACTTCCTCAACAGCCTGAACGCGCCTAATCTATTGATTGGCACGTTCTTTCCTTTCGACTTGTTGAAGCCCTGTGGAGTTGTGTGTGCAAGCTCGCTCGACATTTGGAACTGTCGCTGCTGTCGCTGCTGTCTCGGCCGTCTCTGCTGTCTCTGCTGTCTCTGTCGGATACCGGCATGTCATAATTCTCCCTCAAAAATTCGGCGAACAACAACCACAACACCAACGATGAGACTGACAATTAATAACCCCCAAAAGATGAGGTGCCACACTGTCATCGCCTCCCTGAAGATTACTGCTACATCTAGTTTATAGTTCTTACCTTGGTGCCAGGTGTGAGCTGGATCACTGCAAATTCGTAACGCCTCATGGGGTTAGACGGTGCTATTGAAGGAACGGCTCAACTGCTTATCGAATCGATTCATAGCTCGGATGGATTTACGCCTCATGCGATAAGCTTCGTCAGATGAGCTTTGAGACTCTCAGACGCTAGCTGAGACGCGAGTGATATGTACGGCCCGATCTGAACGTATATATGGGTGTTTGATTTGCCATGGGATTTCTTATACGCGGAGAGGATGTGTAGTACTTGCGAGCGATTCACTTGTTTCCTAAGTTTCCAAACGTGGAATCCGTTCAGTCCATTCGCAGGAAGTACGATCCGCTTATGAACCTGATTCCTCCTCACGTAACGCTGGTATTTCCATTTCACAGTGAGATTCCAACTGGAAAACTAGTCAACCACGTGAAGGAATCCTTAGCGGGACTAGCCCCGTTTAGGTTTATGGCGAGGGGAATAACTGGATCGGATGGAGAATACCTCTTCCTCAATATCAAGGTCGGCAACGATCACATCATTCAGTTGCATGACAGACTTTATACGGGCCCATTAAGCGAGCACCTGTGTCGGGCGCTGACATACTCGCCCCATATCACTGTCGGTCGGATTTCCGATCAAGCCATGTTCAAAGATGCCCTGATAGAAACAGAGACGTTTCATGAGGTTTTTGAGACGACAGCGAACGAGGTCTTGATTGAAATGATCGATGAGATTGGAATGTCGACGATTGAAGCCAAGATTCCACTCGGAATCTGATGGCTGGGACTCAGGATGGGGGCGGGTTGTTCCACAGTGCAGCGTTGGGCTGGTTCACTACAGGACAGACCTGCAAATCCAATGAATAGGGGAAACGTCATGCAGTTCGTTTCAGATAAGTTTAAAACCCATGTCCACCAATTATACGGAGAGCGGGCGGACGTATGGCTGCAGGAATTGCCCGCATTGCTGGACAGGTGCGAGGGGAGGTTTGGGATCAGATTACAGGGGCCTTTCCCAGACTTATCGTGGAATCTGCTACTCAAGGCTGAGAGGCCCGATGGGAAGCGTGCTGTAGTCAAAATTGCTGTTGAAAAGGAAGAGTTATCCTGCGAACTATATGCACTCAAAGCCTTCGTGGGGCGAGGTGGCGTACACGTGATTGACGCAGATAGGGATTTGGGTGCTCTTGTCTTGGAACATGTAGTGCCTGGGACGCCATTATCAACCATCACTGACGATGACGTTGCTACCAGGATTTTTTGCAATGTGTTTCAGACCTTGCATGGATCCAAACAGAACCTGCATGGAACCGAACAGACGCTGCGCAGTCGCTTTCCGTCGGTGAGAGACCATTTTGCCGTGCTCGACCGTTACAGCGAGCAATGTAAGAAAAACGGAAACTCCGGTCCATTACCCGCTCATTGGGTGCACCGCGCCAAAGCGTGTTTGGAGGATCTGATCTCGTCAACGCGTGAACATGTGCTTCTCCACGGAGATTTACATCACGGCAATATTCTGCAGTCTTCGGACCACGGTTGGGTCGTCATCGATCCAAAGGGAATTATCGGCGATCTACATTTTGACGTGATACAGTACCTGCTCAATCATGTAGACAGGGGTGGTGACACGCAGACTGTGCTCAACCGGCGCATGGACATCATCTGTGAGTGCCTTGGATTAGACAGCGGTCGCATTGCGATGTGGGGCATTGCCCGCGGCGTACTCGAAGCTTGCTGGATACTTGAAGACGGAAGAGGTGACTGGCACAAGGGA
The DNA here is from genome assembly GCF_001399675.1 of Paenalicyclobacillus ferrooxydans. Taxonomy (GTDB): domain Bacteria; phylum Bacillota; class Bacilli; order Alicyclobacillales; family Alicyclobacillaceae; genus Alicyclobacillus_B; species Alicyclobacillus_B ferrooxydans. Next base: position 77,318 of record NZ_LJCO01000038.1, on the reverse strand, counting down.
ATTCAAATCACGGAACGATTTGCGACGTATCTCGCCGAAAACGGTAAAATAGGCTGAAGCATGATTCGATGCTTGAGTCTTTATTTTTATTCAAAAGGGGTTGGGTGCATGAGGTACAAGCGCGTTTTGCTCAAGCTGAGCGGTGGGGCACTGGCTGGTGAAGCTGGATTCGGATTTTCTCCAACGAGTTTAGAACATATTGCGAATGAGCTCTTGTCCTTGACGGAGATGGGCGTTCAGGTTGCTGTAGTCGTCGGGGGAGGAAATATCTTTCGAGGCAATATGGGAGAACAATGGGGGATTGAGCGTGCCGAAGCCGACAGCATCGGGACATTGGCAACGGTCGTCAATAGTCTGATGTTACGTGGTGTTTTGACCTCAAAGACGGACAGAGAAGTCAGAGTCATGACCTCGATTCCAATTCACGATGTGGCTGAACCGTACATTCGTCTTCGTGCCATTCATCACCTTGACAAAGGCTACATCGTTATCTTTGCTGGAGGAAATGGGCAACCCTACGTGACGACTGACTACCCCTCAGTCCAACGTGCGATTGAGACGAGGTGTGAAGCCATCCTTGTGGCGAAGCACGGTGTTGATGGTGTGTACGAATCGGATCCGAAGAAATACCCGCAGGCAAGAAAATATCGGACGCTGAGTTATCAGGACGTGATTTCAACGAACATTCATGTGATGGACCAGGCATCTGTTCTGTTGGCAAGAGACCACCAACTGCCAATGTACGTTTTCAATTTCGAGTCTCAGGGCTCAATGAAAAAGGTTTGTGCAGGTGAGGACCTTGGTACGGTCATTTCACAAGGGCCATCAAGCTTGGTAGGTTCATGATATTTTCCTTAAGCAGACCTGAATTTATTTAAGAGCTCATATACTTAATAGACTGAAGATTGTTATAATCACACTGTGGGCAATCACTGGCGAGGGCGCCCATTGCGGTACTGACGAAGCAAGCCGATGTCGGTGCATCAGCCATAAGGAGGCGATGGAGTGAAGGCAGCAGTCTTAGAGGAGTTTCAAAAGCCTTTAGCTGTCCGAGAAATGCCGGACCCAACAGTTACAAGTAAGGGCGCCATTGTCAGGGTGGAAGCGAATGGAGTGTGTAGGAGCGATTGGCACGCATGGATGGGGGACTGGGACTGGCTCGGTGTGAAACTGCCCTTGCCGCACGTACTCGGTCACGAATTCAGCGGTGTCGTTGAAGAAGTCGGTTCCGATGTAAGTGCTTTCAAACCGGGCGACAGGGTCATCGTGCCCTTCAGCCAGGGTGATGGGACGTGCCCAATGTGTCAACAAGGACATCAGAACATTTGCGATCACGGTAAGATGCCTGGGTTCTCCTACTGGGGCGGGTTTGGCAGATACGTGCATGTGCCAGACGCAGACGTAAATCTTGTAACCTTGCCAGAGAGCGTTGGATTCACCGAAGCAGCTGCACTAGGTTGCCGGTTTATGACCGCCTTTCATGGCATGATTGACCAAGCAAAGATTCGTCCTGGCGAATGGGTGGCCGTTCATGGGTGCGGCGGGGTTGGCTTGTCCGCCATTCAAATTGCATCTGCGGTTGGCGCAAATGTCATTGCTGTTGACATTGCGGAAGATAAGTTGGCGTTTGCGAAGGAACTCGGTGCGGTTGCAACCATCAACGCAAAGCAGGTTCCGGCCGTAAAGGCCATTAAGGAGTTAACGAATGGCGGAGCCGATGTCTCTGTGGATGCCCTTGGGGTCAGTGCAACCTGTCAGGCCAGCATTCTGTCCTTGCGCAAACGCGGTCGGCATTTACAGATTGGCATGACTTCCCGCGCTGAGCAGGGGATGATTGCACTGCCCATTGACTTTATTGTGAGCTGCGAGGTTCAAATGGTCGGATCCTTTGGAATGCCTGTTCACCGCTATCCACAATTGCTGCAGATGGTCGCGCAAGGTGTCCTGAAACCCGGCAGACTCGTTACAAACACGATTTCTATTGAAGAGGCAGGGGCGGTCCTATCTGCGATGAGTGACTTTTCAAACATGGGTGTAACGGTAGTTACCAACTGGTAACGGTTGAACTGAATCCTTCCGCATAGAGAGGAGGGGAGTACTTGAAATTCGGGATCTTTTACGAACACCAACTGCCGCGGCCTTGGGAGGATGAGGATGAGCATCACCTGCTCAAAAATGCTCTAGCTCAAGTCGAATTGGCAGACCAGCTCGGATACGACTATGTCTGGGAAGTGGAGCACCATTTCCTTGAGGAATACAGTCACTCGTCTGCACCTGAGGTGTTCCTCGCTGCAGCTTCGCAGCGCACCAAACAAATCCGTCTCGGACATGGGATTGTCCAGTTACCTCCAAAATTCAATCATCCGGCTCGTGTGGCCGAGCGGGTTGCTACGCTCGACTTAATTTCAGATGGCAGAGTGGATTTTGGAACAGGTGAGTCTTCGTCGAACATCGAACTCGGCGGGTTCGGTGTGGCTCGCGAGACAAAACGTTCTGAATGGGCAGAGGCCCTTGACGCTGTAACCAGGATGTTCGTTGAGACGCCCTTCGCAGGATACGATGGTGAGTTTCTCAATATTCCACCGCGTAACGTCGTTCCAAAGCCGTTGCAGAAGCCGCACCCGCCTCTCTGGGTCGCCTGCAGCCGCCGCGACACGATGCACCTTGCCGCGACGAAAGGAATTGGTGCTTTGTCGTTCTCGTTTGTTGAACCGGAGCAGGCGAAAGCGTGGGTGGACGATTACTACCAGACGCTGGCATCAGATGCTTGCATACCGGCCGGGTTTGCTGTCAATCCAAATGTGGCCGTGGTTCTGCCGCTGATGTGCCACGAAGATGAAGCCACCGCGATTGAGCGCGGTCTCGATGGTGCTCACTTTTTCGGCTACTCGCTGGCCCATTACTACGTGTTCGGACACCATCGTCCTGGTGCAACCGATATCTGGCGAGAGTTTGAAACGAACCGGGGCTCGTTTGGCTTTGATCGAAACATTGCAGCCAAGACGGGAGAGACGCTCGCGGCGCAGATGATTGAGAATGGCATCGGAGCGCTTCGGGGAGCCATCGGGACGCCCTCGCAGATCCGCGACTTGCTTGGTCGCTATGAAGAGGCAGGGATTGACCAGGTCATCTTTGTCAGCCAGGCGGGACGCAATCGCCACGAGCATATCTGCGAGTCGTTGGAACTGTTCAGCCGCACAGTCATGCCTGAGTTTCACGACCGGGAAGCAGACAGGCAACGTGAGAAGACGGCCAGGTTGGCAGATGCCATCGAGCGAGCACTGAAGCGGCGGGAGCCAGCCCGGGAAGCAGATACATCTTACACAGTTCCGTCGTCCGCGACACAGGTCTTCTGAGACGAGTCCGTAGGAGGAGTATGTGTGAGTGAGTTTTTAGAACGGATCGACGTTGTCGACATTGACACGTTGCACCGGGACTACGATGTGGATAAGGTCATCGACTATGTCCATGAAGGCATCGAGGCCCCGACGGGTTCGTACCCCCTCGACTTGTACCGAAAGTACGAGGCACAGCGCTGGAATATCTCAGACCTTTCATTCGAGGAAGACAAGAAAGACTGGACGGATAAAATGACACCTCTGCAACGCGATACGTTTTTGCGTGTTGCGACCGGGTTCCATCACGGCGAACGTCAGGTTGCCGTGGACATCATGCCGCTCATTATCGCCGCTCCGAAAGACGAGCACAAAGTATACATGACCAGTCAGATGGAGGATGAGGCCCGGCACACAATCTTCTTCGACCGGTTCTACCGCGAAGTCGTTGGGTTTGAGGCGACTGACTTGATGGACACGCTCGATCAATCCTACCAATACATGACGGAGACGTTTATCGGCGCCTTCGGTTACCTGGCGTACATCTCCGATCAACTGCGACAACGCCCCCATGACAAGAGACTCCTTGTATCTGCCATTACCAACTATCACATGTGGATTGAAGGCGTACTCGCCCTTAGTGTAATGAAGATTACGCTCGGGTTTTGTAAGCGTAATCAGATTCTGCCAGGGTTCCACAAAGGCTTTTTAGCGACGACGCGCGATGAATCACGTCACGTGGTGTTCGGGATGCATCTGTTGCAAGAACTCCTTGCGGACGATCCGTCGCTGAAAACCGCAGTCTACGACACGGTGGTGACCATGTTGATCATGGGTTCAACCTACACGCAACCGGTTGACTATACCCCGCTTGGTGTTGAGCGAGATTCCGTAAGAGACATTCTGATTACCAATCTGCGTAAAAAGCTCGGGATGGTTGGTCTCCCGATTCCTCCGGAGCTTGAGCGGATGATGCAAGGGGTGCAACCCGAGAACGCTGCGGGGGGTTGAGCGAAACGAGCGCCTGAATAAGGGGTGGGGAGATATGTCACAGTTGAACCTGATGAGCGAGGAATGGGCGGCAGCGTTCGCGGCGGAGGCCAACAGCGGCCCGGATGCCAGTCGACGCCAGAACGTTGAGGAGAACTATTGGCAATGGATTGAAGCCAGGAAGCCAAATCTGAATATTGTCCTCGGACTAGCGATAAAGTCTGACACAGATGCGGACCTGTACAGTTATTTCCGGATTCAAGAGGGCGTCATTGTAGAGACGTGGTGTGACAAGGGAGAACGTCGTGGAGAAGCTCAGGTGGTGCTTGGCGGCACGGCTGAGGATTGGGAAGAACTGCTCCGCGGGCCGCGCAACTTGTCCCAAAACATCATGTACCGACGGTTGCGGCTGTTCCAAGGGAACCTCCACTTTTTCTTCCGCAATATCTACTATTTCGCTGAGTTACTCAGGCAAGGCATGAGGGTGCCTGCTGTGGTACAGACTGGTGCAGGCAACAGCGCGGCTGAGGCGGCAGCCGGATCTTGAGGACGCCGAGTCAGGGGGAAGAAAAAACAGACAGGCGCCGAATATTTATAGTACCAGCATCTGTATCGCCAGCATCTGTATCGCCAGCACCTGTATCACCAGCACCTGTATCACCAGCACCCGCAGTGTTGCCAGCATCTGTATCGCCAGCATCTGTATCGCCAACACCTGTATCACCAGCACCCGCAGTGTTGCCAGCGGAGTGAACGTTCACTTCGCCTGGTGTATGAGTTGTCGGGGAGGAACACGATGAAAGATACGAGTTTCGGTAAAGGAGATGAGGTAGACACGGATGATCAGCTTTATCCCGCTCAAGCACCGGGAGATACCCTTCATCCGTTCAGCATCGTTCATTCTGTACAAAGTTCCATTAAGGACATCGACCTTCTGCTCGAAAGACGAGAGACTTTGTGTGTCGTTGCGGCTCGGTTGTTCCGGGAGTACGGCTACGATCGTACCACGATACCGGATCTGGCAAGGGCTACGGGAATGAGCGTCGGATCGATATACCGCTACGTTGGAAAAAAAGAAGACCTCTTGTATCTCATGTTGCAGTTTATTGCCGAGCAGTTGGAAGAGAGTGTATATCCTTATGCGGATGCACCTCTGGACCCGTGGCAGCAGCTCAAATCGCTGATGTCCGCCTATTATCGGTTGATAGACCGGTACAAAGATCACTTTTATGTTGCATTGCGTGACCTGCGGCCGTTTGAAGACTTTCGGACGCACTTGCGCACCCAGGAGACGAAAACGCTTACTTGTTTTGCCAAGGTCCTTTCTGAGGGCTGTGCGCGCCATGCGTTTGCGGATGTGGACATCGACCTTGTGGCAAATAACCTCGTACAGGTTGGCCACGCGTGGGTCACTCGGTCCTACCGGATGACTGCACGGACGATTAATGACTACGTCGATGGTCAGTTCGAATTCGTTTCACGCGCCTTGCAACCGGACACGTGAGTGTTCCATAGAAAAGAATCCAATTAGGTATAACGTGACAGGAGGAATGATTGGTGGATTTCACACTCAACGAAGAACAAAAAATGGTGCAACGTACGATTCGTGATTTTGTCCGCAAAGAACTGATGCCTTATGAGCAGCAGGTGCTGAAAAACGAGCGCGAAGGTCGTCCAGGAATGAGCCGGGAAGAAATCCGCGCATTGCAAGACAAGGCCAAGGCACTCGGGTTTTGGGGTATCAACACGCCGGAAGAATATGGCGGGGCCGATCTCGGTCCAATGATGACCGCCATCATTCAGATGGAACTCGGCCGGACATTTGTCCCGTTTGGTTTCGGCGGGTCTGCAGACAATATTCTCTACTACTGCAATGAAGAGCAAAAAGAGCGCTACCTTTTGCCAGTTATTAACGGTGAACGAAGGTCTTGTTTCGCCCTGACCGAGCCGGGAGCTGGCTCCGATGCAGCGAATATCCGCATGTCTGCGGTCAAAGACGGTGACCACTGGGTACTGAACGGCGAGAAAGTCTTTATTACGAACGGGAATGAAGCGGACTTTGCGATGGTCTTCGCTGTGACAGACAAGGAAAAAGGTGCCCGCGGCGGTGTAACCTGCTTCCTCGTGGACCGGGAGATGGGCTGGCGCTCTGAGTACATTCACACCCTGGGCGAATGGGGCCCTGCGTCCCTCGTGTTTGAGAATGTCCGTGTACCGGAAGAAAACATCCTTGGTGAACTCGGCGGAGGTTTCAACCTTGGCATGCAGTGGATTGGCCAAGGACGCTGGATGATTCCAGCGCGCGGCCTCGGAGCGGCAGAACGCTTGCTTCAGATGGCGATTGATCACGCGAAGTCCCGTGTTACGTTCGGTAAGCCGATTGCGGACCGTCAGGCGATTCAGTGGATGATTGCAGATTCCGCCGTTGAAATTGAGGCGACCCGTTGGCTGGTGCTCAAAGCGGCCTGGATGTCAGAGCAGAAGCTCGATAATCGGCATGATGCATCGATTGCGAAACTGTACGGCGCTAACATGGCAAACCGCGTGGTTGACCGCGTCCTGCAGATTCACGGCGGCATGGGGTACACGAAGGAACTCCCGATTGAGCGCTGGTATCGTGAAATGCGCGTTTGGCGGATCTTTGAAGGCACGGATGAGATTCAGCGCTTCATCATCGCACGAAACCTGCTCCGTGGACACGTCAAAGTTGGGGAGTCAATGGAGCAGTAACCGTGGAACGTCTCACAGGGGTAACCCCAGGCCGGACGATGTGGATGGAGACACATTTGCACACTCGAAACGGGTCGCACGATGGTTCCATCACGTTGCCTGAACTCATCACATTTAGTGAGAGTCATCCGGGGTGGGGGGTTTGCCTGACCGATCACGATTATGTCTGGCCGCGCCGGTCCGTCGAAGAACTGGCGCGCCAGGTGTCCGGTCTCGTCGTCAGTGGCGTGGAGGTGACGACTGAGCTCGGACACGTGCTCGCGTACGGGCTCGACGAGTATGTGCCAGGGATTCACCGGATCGACAAGCTGCGTCGAGAAGTGGAACAAGTAGGCGGCGTAATGGTCCTGGCCCACCCTTTTCGCAGTGAACTGTCCCCGTACTATCAGTACGGCCACCGGCCACCGGGGTTGCCAGCGATTGAAGAGGTGGCGCGCCGACCTGTGTTTGACTATGTGGATGCACTGGAAGCGTGTAATGGGACGGGTACGGCAGCGGAAGAAGAGGCTGTGCGGACAGTCGCTGCACTGCGAGGGTTGCCGGTGACCGGGGGGAGCGACGCTCACGGAGCCGGCGCCTTGGGACGGTGCGCGACACAGTTTTCTACGGGGGTATCGACAGAAAGAGAATTCATAGAAGCGGTCTTATCAGGTGGAACTTTGGCGTTCGACTTGAGAGGTGGAAAAGGGGTGAACACGGTATGAATTTGAAGACATTGCTCGAGATAAATATTGAACAGTTCGGAGAATACCCGTTTCTGTACTTTGGTGACAAAACCTATACCAATGTTGACACGCGAAATCTCGCAAATCAAATGGCCGCGACACTCGCTGGGCTAGGTGTACACCCTGGAGACCGTGTGATGGTCTGCATGCCGAATCTCCCTGAGGTTGTCATTGGTTACCAGGCGGTTATCCGTGCGAAGGCTATCATTGTTCCCGTGATGTATCTCCTGCACCAGCAAGAGATTGCATTCATTATGGAAGACTCAGAGACGAAGGTGGTCCTGACTTCCGAAGCGATGCTGGATAAAGTCACTGCGGCAGCGGCCGCCGCGACACGTCCGCCGCGCGTGATTGTTGTTGACGGGCCATCGCGCGACGGTGCTCAGGGGTTGTACGATTTGATGGGGCAGGCAAAGAGCGAACAGGATCCAGGCGACGGTGACCGTGACGATGCTCCGAAGGACGACGATATTGCCGTCATTCTCTATACGTCTGGAACAACAGGGAAACCAAAGGGCGTCTGCTTAACACACAAGAACCTGTACTCGAATGCGGATAGTTCTGCACGCAACGGGGAGCGCGAACGCGGGACCACGATTGGTGTTCTGCCACTGGCACATGTGTATGGCTTGACCGTCGCAAATATCTGCTACCTGACGGGCAGCTCGATTGTGGTGTTTTCCAAGTTTGACACCGTATCCGTATTTGAAGCGATTGAGCGGTACAAGGTACGCGGTTTTTCCGGTGTACCTGCGATGGTCCACGCGATGGTCATGGATCCCCGTTCAGAACACTATGACCTCTCGAGCCTCGAGTTTGTCGGATCCGGTTCAGCACCCCTGCCGCTTGCCCTCTCGCAAGCTTTCAAGAACAAGTTCGGTGCGGAGGTATACGAAGGGTATGGTCTTTCAGAGGCAGCACCTGTTGTTACGGCGCATCGGCGGGATATTCCACATAAGCAGGGATCCGTTGGGGTGCCAATACCTGGGGTTGAAATCCGGATCGTCGATGACAGCGGCAATGAACTCCCACCCGGTGAAGTGGGGGAACTGATTGTCAAAGGGGACAACGTAACGCCAGGTTATTACAAAAACGAGGCGGCGTCTCGAGCGGCGCTTCGGGATGGCTGGCTGTACACGGGTGACCTCGGAAAGATCGATGAAGATGGCTATCTCTTTATCGTGGATCGCAAGAAAGACCTCATCATTCGCGGCGGGTTCAATATTTATCCAAGGGATTTGGAGGAACTGTTGCTCCGTCATGCAGCCGTGTCTGAAGCAGCGGTGATTGGTGTTCCATCGGAACGGATGGGGGAAGAGGTTGTCGCGTATGTGGTGCCAAAACCAGGGACTGAACCAACGGAAGACGAGTTACTCGTGTACTGTCAGGAGCACCTGGCGAAATACAAGACGCCGCGTCGCGTGCTAGTCGTGGAGGGACTGCCGAGAAACGGGGTTGGAAAGATCCTTAAAACAAAACTGAAGGAACTCGCTCGGGAGACTGCGCTGAACATCTCGTGATGTTAGGCGGGAGCGGGAGACAGGGAAACGTCTGCACAGACCAGAAACATGGCCAAACAAGCTGAGTCAAGTTTGAAATGCATGAGAGGGGGAGGCAGATGTCGTCAGAACGCATAGCGGCGATTGTGGGAGTGGCAGAGTCAGACCTTGGCGAGACGCCTGGAAAGACAGTCCTGCAGCTGCAGGCGCAGGCAGCAAAAGCCGCGCTTGAGGATGCCGGATTTGAAAAAGGCGATGTGGATGCACTGTTCACGGCCGGGAATTGGGCTTGGTCACCAAACCTCATGTTGGCAGAGTACCTCGGGATTCAACCAAAATTTACGGATGGAACAAACATCGGGGGTTCTTCATTTGAAGCACACCTCGGCCACGCCGTGGCTGGCATTCGTGCGGGACTCTTCGATGTGGCACTGATAACGTACGGCAGCACGCAAAGAACGGATCGGCTTCGTCAACGGTTGTCACCGTATGTGACTCTGAGTGAGCAATACGAACGCTCCTTTGGTTTACCAACGCCGGTTGGAGCCTACGCACTGGCCGCGATGCGGCATATGCACCAGTATGGGACAACTTCCGAGCAGTTGGCGGAGATCGCGGTTGCGACGCGGAAATGGGCGACGATGAACGAGAAGGCCATGATGCGTGAACCGATAGAGATTGCCGACGTCCTCTCTTCCAGGTGGATCGCAGAACCTCTGCACCTGCTCGATTGTTGCCTGGTCACGGACGGAGGAGGTGCCGTGGTTGTGGCGTCCAAAGCAGCAGCCGCACGGGCAAAGAAAGCCCCAGTGTGGGTGCTCGGACACGGTGAGACGCACACACACAACACCATCTCTAACATGCCGGATCTGACGGTCACCGGTGCACGGGAATCCGGGAAAAGGGCGTTTGAGATGGCCGGTGTGACGCACAGCGAGATCGACGTGGCCGAGATTTACGACTCCTTTACCATTACCGTGCTGCTGACCCTTGAAGCACTCGGATTCTGTAAACCGGGTGAGGGCGGGGCGTTTGTCAGCGGGCAGCGGACGGCGCCGGGGGGAGATTTCCCGATGAATACAAACGGCGGCGGGTTGTCCTATTGTCATCCGGGCATGTACGGCATCTTTCTGTTGATTGAAGCTACGCGGCAGTTGCGTGGTGAGTGCGGTCCCCGGCAGGTTGAGCATGCTCGGTTGGCCCTTGTCAACGGTACAGGCGGCGTTTTGTCGTCGACGTCAACAGCCATTCTGGGAAGGGACTGATGAAGGTGGATCCGACGTTTCCAAGACCGGTCTTCGACGGAGATTCAACCCCGTTCTGGGAAGGACTAAAGCAGCACGAGTTATTGATCCAGCAGTGCAAGGACTGCGAACAGTACATTTTCTATCCGCGATCCATCTGCCCGCATTGCTTCTCTGAGTCTGTCTCGTTTGTTCCTGCACAGGGCAGTGGGGTGATTTACAGCTACACTGTGGTGCACCGGGCATTTGGACCGTTTGCCAAGGAAACGCCATTTGTAATTGGACTGATTGACCTCCGAGAGGGGGTACGAATGATGGCTCGCATTCAGGGGCCGCGAGAGGCAGTCGCAATTGGCAAGGCGGTCAGAGTTGCTTATCACGATGTCGATGACGAGTTGACGTTGCCAGCGTTCGAACTGGTGTAAGTTCCGCTCGCGGCGTGTCTGACCGCGTATCTGCCCCCTACCCCTAGGGGGCAGACTTTTTGCTATACTGGGACGAGCATAGACGAGAATAACCTGGGGGACAGGCACGGATGCTCGCAATCAAAATGATAGCTTTGGTTTTATCGCTTGGTATGGACACGCTGATGATGGCTGTTTCACTCGGGTTTGTGAAAACGGCCGGAAAGGTGAAGATTGCCTTTACGTTTGCGGTCGCAGAAGCGGTGATGCCGCTTGTTGGCCTGTTGATTGGGCAGGGAGCAGGCCGTTTGATAGGAGACTTTGCATCCCTCGTGGGCGGTCTAGCGCTTGTGGCTGTTGCGGTATGGCTCATCTTCTTTGAAGACGAGGATGAGGAAGAAGAACGTTTGGAGAGGGGACTGACTGGTTTTACCCTGGTTTTGACGGCCCTTAGCATCAGCCTCGATGAATTGGCGGTAGGTTTCTCAATCGGGCTGATTGGGGTTCCGGTTGCTCTGACCATCGTCCTGATTGCCGTTCAGGCCTTTTTGTTTACCATCGTTGGCTTAACCTTTGGCCACAAACTGAAACCGTATTTGGGCGAGTGGGCAGAAAGACTGGCTGGGAGCGTCCTCGGCCTATTGGGACTCTGGATTCTATTTGATGCCGTGTCGCACCTTTTACACCGCTGAATCGTTTCTTTGTTCACTGAGACTGTCAGATTTCGCAGGAATTTGCCGACAGAGCAAGCAAATGGAACTTAATCGTCGCTCTTGTCCGGTCAGTTGGTTTCTTCACGAAATCTGACCTTTCACCGACATTTCTTCGTGCCTCGAAAGAGCGTAGAATCGGTGCGAGTGGAGTGGTTCAAAGGGACATCGGGGGTGAGACAAAAGTATATGGAACAATGGCAAAAAAACCTCTGGATTTTATGGTTTGGCGCCCTCGTAACGTCCTTGAGTTTCTCGATGGTGGTGCCTTTTCTGCCGTTGTTCTTACCGCAGATTGGCGTGCATGGTCATCTCGAGTTTTGGTCCGGGTCTCTGTACAGCGTTACTTTCCTCGCTGGCGCGTTGGTATCTCCCTACTGGGGCTCACTGGCAGACAAGTACGGTCGTAAACCGATGATTTTACGCGCCGGATTTGCGCTTTGTGTGGTCTACATACTGACATCGTTTGTTCAGTCTCCGTGGGAGTTACTTGGACTTCGCGCACTTCAGGGCTTACTCGCAGGTTACATCCCGGGCGCAATCGCGCTCGTCGGAACGAATACCCCGGAAAAGCGTGTTGGTTATGCGCTGTCACTGATGTCGACTGCAACTGCAGCGGGTGGAATTCTTGGTCCTTTAGTCGGGGGACTCGTTTCTCGCGTGGTGGGTTATCGGATGTCGTTTGCCAGTGCCGGTTTCCTTGTCTTCCTATCATCTCTACTTGTTTTGTTTTGGGTCAAAGAATACACGTTCGTACCGTCCAAGACGAGATCAAGTGTCATCCAGACGATGAAGGACGCTTCGCACAACCGTACGCTGCGTCTAGCACTCTTAGTCACGACCATGACATCATTTTCAATTATGACCATCGAACCGGTATTGCCGCTGTACATCAGCGGTTTGACAGAGGGAAGCAAGAATACGTCGTTGATTGCAGGGTTTGTCTTCTCACTCTCTGGTATCGCAAGTGTTCTGTTTGCCCCGCGATGGGGCCGTATGGCGGATAAAACAGGTTTTCGCAAGGTTCTCTTGATCGGACTCATTGGCGGCGGGGTTGGAAACCTGCTTCAGATTCCGTTTCATCAAATCGTTGCGTTTTCTATCGTCCGGTTCATCTACGGTGTGTTTTTCTGTGCGGTATTCCCTGCACTCAACGGATTTGTTGTCCAAAGTACCGACCCAAGTTTTCGAGGGCGAGCCTTCGGACTCAATCAAACGGCCAACCAGGTCGGAAATATGTTGGGCCCGCTGATCGGTGGTGCGATAGGCGGTGTGTATGGAACTCATTCCGTATTTGTCATCACTGGGGTCTTGTTGTTGCTGACGTTAACCGTTGGGTGGCGTGGTTTTCGGAATATGGCCATAGCGTCAGGCCCGGCTGCTGCTCCCGAGCAAGCAAAGGGTACGTGAAATCGAAGCCTGCTTGGCGACTGGTGCAACATGACTGGTGCAACTTGGAAAAGGTTCAGCGGCGGCCCGGTTAGAGGGGCCGTCGCCTTTTATTTAGTCAGATTCCTCGTGTGCGTGAGACGGAATCGTCCAATCGGCAACAACTTGTTTTAGTTCTTCATTGTTGATTTGAATTTGCACCGTTGGCAATTGCAAGGATTGTACCTGTTCCCTCGTCAGGGATTCCCGCCGCCAGGCCACCGGGACGTGCTGCCACACATCATCGATGTCTTGAACCAGTCGATGAATGTCAGTGCCTTCGTACTCATCGGTCTCCTTGAGGTATTCGCGGGCACGATTCCACATCCGCCACCCTCCTCGTGCGTTACCCCCTTCGAGGTGGTACAAACATACGGCTGCCTGAATCAGACCTTTTAAGAGTGTCGGTCGTCCGCTATCGAGCCACAGAGACTCGCCGTATTCGTGACATTCAAAGTAGTCCCTGAGTTCGTTAAAACAATATAGGTAGGAGATAAATCGGTCATCCAAGCTGTTTGCCTCCCTCCGCTCGATCCGATGGATTTTTATGCATCCGGGTGCTGCGTCTCTTCGGTTGGTTTTCTAAACTTGCTTGATAGAGAAGTCGTCAGCAGATGCTGGTTTGATGTTATCATCAAATATGAAGTTTTGCCGAAAGAACAGAAAAGTCAATCGAACGACGAATGATTCTGGTGAGGGAGTCGAGACAGATGACCAAAGTTTTGGTGACGGGATTTGATCCGTTTGACAATGAGCCAGTGAACGCGGCTTGGGAAGTCGTTCGGGAACTGGATGGGGTACAAACTAACGCAGCAGAGATCGTGGTACGACAGATCCCAACGGTCTTTGGAGACTCTATCTCAAGGCTGTACCAAGCCATGGATGACGTCCAACCGGATGTCATCGTGTGCGTTGGGCAGGCAGGCGGTCGCAGTGCAGTGTCGGTGGAACGGATCGGCGTCAACATGAGCGATGCCCGTATTCCGGACAACAACGGCGTGTCACTCGTAGAAGCACCGATTGACACAGATGGGGCAGATGGATACTTCAGCTCTCTTCCGGTAAGATCCATCGTGGAAGCAATTCGGGGTGCTGGGATTCCTGCCGAAGAATCGTGGAGTGCAGGTACCTATGTGTGCAACCATCTTCTTTACGGTTTGATGCGACGCTTGAAGCAGTCTCCGTGGGCCGAGCGAGGTGTCACTGGCGGCTTCATCCATATTCCGTTTTTACCGGAACAAGCGGCGCGCAACAAGAATGCTCCGAGTTTGTCGGCTGAACTTGTGCGTAAAGCAGTCCTGATTGCTGTGGACACGGCCTGCCTGAAATAACTCAGCCTGTTAAAAAACAAAGAGAGGTGAAGGGTTTGTGGGGCAGTGGACTTGGTTGTTTGCCAAATATCCGCTTGCGGATATTGAGTTGGTAAGTAACCCGATTGATTCTAAAACAGCGAACGTACTCGTTCGTACATGTCGTGTTTACGAAGATGAGACTGGGACAAAAGTCGAAGTCCGGGTTGCACCGCACAACACAGCACCTTTTCGCGGCGGTCCATGGTTTCATACCTTTGACGAACAAGCACTATTCAATCCAGGAACGGAACTTGCTTTGTTCCGTGAGTCTCTGGCATCGGAACTTGACCGCTGTCAACAGATGAACGACTGATTGGACAGACAGATGGGCAACTGATACCCCTCATCCGTCGGCCCCCCCTGATATGTCCCTGAATATGATGGGGCGTAGACAGGGGGGATTGTATGCAAAGGCGAAAACCAGGGCACGGACAACTCGGGCAACGGCGAAAACCGGAACTCGGAAAGTACCTGCTGTGGTGGCATTTTTCAAAAAACAAGTCTATCCGTCCGTACCTGCCTGCAACCGCCCGAATGACCAAGCAGGTTTTTCTAAGGTATCTGAGCAACTACGGTATGGTCTACGTGAAACCGTCTGGCGGCAGTCGTGGTGTCGGAGTCATGAAGGTGTGGTCGAGCGGGACACAAGTCTTTGTCAAGAAGACGGTTTTGCCAACGCGGTCCTTTAAAAACGCAGAGGCTGCGTGGGATTTTATCAATCAGCAGCGAAACGGCAAACCATACATTGTTCAACAAGGGATTCGACTGGCCAAAGTAGGCGGGAGACCGTTCGATATTCGAGTGATGGTACAGCGTGAAGCACCCGGAAGTGCTTGGAAGTACTCTGGAATGTTGGCAAAGATCGCGGGCAAGTCAAGTGTTGTGACCAACGTGGCATTAAGTAATGGCAGTGTGCTTGAAGTGTCCGAAGCCATGAAAAGAGCCTATGGCTGGGACAAGAGCACGATTGAACGACGCATTTCGGAATTGAAGCGGGTTTCACTTCAGGCAGCCAATCACTTTGACACGTATCAAAAATACCGTGAGCTTGGATTTGATATGGCCCTTGATACGAAGGGGAAGTTGTGGCTGATCGAAGAAAACACAGGGCCGAGCCATCCTCTGTTCAAACGGTTGAAATCCAACCTGAAGATGTGGCGTTTAATTCAGTATCGTTACGGATTGTATTCTCGAGCGCTCTCTGGGCGTAAATAAAATAGGCTGCGGAATGAGTCTTCCGCAGCCATCTGTTTTACAGTTCGCGGATAATGCGTATCGGCACCACCGTTCCCGCTTTCAGTTCCGATTCATTGACTCGAATGTACGCGCCGGTCTGAAGGAGGCTTGAGATCACGCCTGAGGACTGTGACATCTGAGAATCTACATACAGGCTGCCATTCTCAACCGACAGTCTCGCTCGCTGAACGCGCGTGTGTTTAATCGGTTTCAAAGACAGGTCGTGCGTCAGGACAGCGGAATGGGGGAATGGGCTGTCATCTTGTCCCATGGCCCTCCGGATAGCAGGCCGGACCAATACGGAAAACTGAGCAAAGCACGCGGCAGGGTTCCCGGATAATCCAAAGAACGCAGTTTGACCTGAGGTTGCAAAAAGCAAGGGAGATCCGGGACGCATCAGCACCTTGCGAATATGTATCGTGCTTCCGCTGGCTTCGATAGCTGAAGGCGTGTAGTCAAAGTCACCAACGGATACCCCGCCTGTGAGGATGACCAGATCGCTGGACTGGCGTGCGGTTTCAACAGCCTCTTGCAACAACATCGGATCGTCCGGGATATACGCCACACGTTCAACTAAAACCCCGTCTTTTTCGAGTGCTCCGCGAAGCAGAATATCGTTCGTTCCGTATATCTGCCCACCATGAAGCTCCTGTTCGGTGTCTTGAACAAGTTCCGATCCGGTAATCAGCAAGGTTGCCACAGGCGTTTTGCGGACTTCGATGCTGGTGACACCAAAAGTCTGTAACACGGCAAGCTCCAGTTCTGTCAGACGGGTTCCGCTCGAAAGCAGCTTCGTCTGACGAGGGCCGTCTTCCCCTTGGTGTTGAATTGATTCCCCTCGAACAATCACCTTGAGGACTTGAATCGTTGATTCATCTATCACATCGCACCACTCATCGCGCACGACCGCAGCGGTTCCATCAGGAATCGGGGCTCCGGTCATCACGCGGACTGCGTGTCCAGGCGTCACGGTCACGGTTGGTGTTGCGCCTGCGGCAACGGTATTCAAGACCTTCAGCATTTCACCGCGATGCAGATTATCGGCATGGATGGCATAACCGTCCATCATCGATCTCGAGAAGGGCGGCACATTAACCCGGGAGGCTGCGTCTTGCGCCAAGACTCGTCCGAGTGCTTGTGAGACCGGGAGCCGTTCGGTCCCAAAGGAAGGCATATGGCGTAGGATTTCATAAAATGCGTCGTCGAACAGTATCGGTGATTCCATCCTGTAACCCCCCGGCTCCATTGTAAAGCTTCATGGCAATGGTAGCCAGTCTCCTCGAAATCGGCAGCCGATTTTCGGCAGCGGCCCCGGTTCGACGTCACCCTGAATCACTGCCGCATACTCCAAACCGCGCACACACTACCTGTGCGGGCCTTCTAACAGACTACCTGTGTGGGCCTTCTATCGGTTGGCGGTCAAAGTAGCCCATACGCTGGAACAATGGGCCAGATTTCCGAGAGAATCCAAGAGTGCGCCAAATGACAGCATGCACATCGTCCACGTGAGACATCACCCAGCCTCGCATCCCAAGTTTGAGACTCACATCGATACCTGCTTCAACAAGGAGACCGGATGCCTTTAAAAACCCTGCAGGGTATCCAAGCAGGTTCGGATGAATCGCAAGGCCTTGGATATAAACTCCGCCAAGGGTTGGTCTCGCTGAAGCGGTCATCACTCCGAGAACGTCTTGCGGCTTGCGAAAGATGGATGTCCCACTAGCGTACAATACCGCAACATCAAAATCTGGCTGCAGGTGTCGTTCCGCTGACCACACATCTTCAATGATGGCTGCGAGTCCCTCTGTACCGAAATGAAGGGCAGTTGGGCTCGTCATTTGAAGTTCAGCGACGCTGGCCCCATCGGTGTACTGCTGTGGCACCGTACCGGGGCTTACGACTTCAGTCAGCAAGACTTCGGCTTGTAACCACTTGCGCAGAACGGCCGCAAGAAACCTTCTGCGGTCAGCCAGTAACCACCGTGGAGTTGCGCCAGAGAGCCGAGACACTTTCTCGGGGGACAACGAATAGCCCGTGTCCGTCTGCCCGGTAAAGTCTCTTTCGACCGCGTCATTCGCGGGGACAGAGCCTGCCCGTACCTTTTTCAGGTCCTTGATCTGAAATCCTTGCGCGTCCAATCACATCACTCCGTCTTTCAAGTCAATGGTGTCTATTTCCATCATCGACCAATGGGAGGGTATCCATTCCTGCTCCGTGTGTTCGGGGGTTATCGCGCTGTTGTGATTGGACATACAGGGAACGGATCGCTCAAAAACTGGCAATCCCCATGTGGTTTGTGATACCATGAAGCGAAAAAGTATGTGGACAAGCCGCCTTATAAATCATTGGCAAACGGGAGGAAGAGATTAGTGGCAAATCAACAATACAGTGCACCGCCGGAAATGACCTTACAGCCGAACAAGAAATACGAGGCTGTTATTGATACGACAAACGGTCCATTCACCGTGGAACTGCTTGCAAAAGAAGCACCGAAGACAGTCAACAACTTCGTTGTGCTTGCCCGCGACGGGTATTTTGACGGTATCGTTTTCCACCGCATTATCGAGTCTTTCATGATTCAAACCGGCGACCCGACGGGAACCGGCATGGGCGGACCCGGCTATCGTTTTGCAGACGAATTGCCGCCGGCGTTGTCATATGAACCAGGTGTCGTCGCCATGGCCAATGCGGGACCGAACACAAATGGTTCACAGTTCTTCATATGCACGGGAGAGCAGTCCACGTTCCTGAATAATTCACCCAACTATACGGTGTTTGGCAAGGTGACGAGCGGCATGGATACAGTCAAGAAGATCGCTGCAACGCCTGTCGGGCGGTCTCCCATGGGGGAGCAAAGCAAGCCGCTTACAGAAGTGAAAATGAACAAAGTGGAGATTGTCGAATCAGAGGCGTAAGGTAGGTAGGTTGTGACGCCAGCAGGAGATGTCGTCTGCTGGCGTCAGTGTGCAGATGCATCAGATGGATTCTTCATCCAGAGTCTCATGCGTGAGATGCGGGTCTACCCGCTGCCACGTGTTTAGTTCTGCAATTCGACTGGCCATGTCGGAAATTTCATCAAAACATGAGATGATCTGTTCCCAGTCCTCGGTTTGACTGATGGACTCAAGATGCACCTGAATCGTTTGTTCCAATTCTTGAATCCTATCCGGGATTCTCGCACGAATCGCTTCCCATACGGCAATTACAGACTCTTGGTCTGTCGGGGCCATTTCCTCAAACGGATGTGGAAACGCTGGCAGTGGAATGCTTAATCGATCATTGTGACGGAAGTACGGATGTTGGGTCACACTGATTCACCTCTCCATTGGTATAGTATCACGCCAAGGCCATCTTGGGACTTCGATTTAACGGGGTACAGGGGCACGTGAGTTCTGGAGGCAGAGTGTGGAGACAGAAAAGATTACTCAAGACCTCAAGGCAATGCTGAATGATGGCGTATTCATGGATCCTCTCTTGATGAACACGTACTACCAAGGGCGGATGCCAGCTTGTTGGGAACAGGCCAAGACCTGTGCCAACCGAATGTATCAAAGCTACACGCATGGGCAACATTTTGCTCCAGGTTTGGACGATGACATGCCTTTTTCCCCCCGCCTGCTGCATCGTTGTCTTGTGGAGACGGTCATGTCGACGGCGGTAGAAATTGCCAATGAGAGAACTGGGTCTGTCGCGCCAAATGAAGATGATCTTGAAACTGCCAAGCACAGGGTTGAGGACTGGATTGATAAGCGAGGGATGGAGCGCTTATACAAGGTGTATTTTGTGATTGCAGGCTACGACTTTCTACAGCCTATGTTCTTTCATAAACACGTATACGAGGCGGACTTCCTAAATGGAGCCCGCCATTATCCTTATACCACAGAAGCACTCGATTTATATCTGATGACTGCTCTTGCCCGGGGGTCTGTACGTCTGAAACAGCTTCGTGACGGACGGATTATTGTTCCGACGAAGCTCGGGCAAACAAGATTTCAATGGATGCGTCAATCGCTCGAGGAATCGGGCTATCTGGAAAGACGGATCGCCATGTCCTACGTCTATCAGTTCGACACTATCGAGGACTGGGACGCACTGTGCGACATCGTCTGGCCCGATGGGCGGGAGTTGCGCAAATCGTACTTGGAGTGGGTTGGCATTGAGCCGGGGCAGCAGGTTCTCGAGGTCGGATGCGGCACGGGTGTCCTAACCTTCGACGAGGGCTTGGCCGAACGAGTGCTGCCTGAAGGCCATCTGACAGCCATCGATGTTTCAAACGGCATGCTCGATCAAGCTCAATCGAAATACAAAGAGAGAGGTGCTCCGGCACATGTGACATTGACCTTGGCTTCCGTGGAACACTTGCCCTACCCGGAGGACAGGTTCAATGTCGCCTTGGGATCGGCGTTTTTGCACTTCACGAATGCGTCCATAGCTCTCAAGGAAATGGCCAGGGTTGTGGTGAAGGGCGGCATTGTGTCTATCCTGCAAGCCCTGTCGTTCGATCTCAATGTACCGTTTTTTAATGAGTGGTTTCAGCCTATCCTTGAATTGGCGAAGAAGAGCCGCCGAAATCAAAAAGGGACCTATTTGCCAACCATCGACCAACTTCAAGAGTGGTTTGCGGGTGCAGGCTTCTCTCAGATCGAGGTTAGGCAAACGACTGCATCGTGGGTGTTTGACAACCCCGAAGTGGTTGTTCAGCACATCGTACGGGGAGTGAGTTTCTTCCAAGCCGAGTTGGTGTACCTGCCTTGGGATGATCAGCGGACACTGATTATGGAATTGATTGATCGCGGCCGGGACGTGTGTCGAAAGTACTCACGGATAGAACGTCGACTTGAACTGCCGTCGGTTATGGTCCGAGCTCGTAAGTAGATGACATGTGGTATGATAAAACAGAAGGGAGCGAAGACCGTGACAAGGCGCGTTGCATTCGTGTCAGGTGGCGGTAGCGGACTTGGAAAAGCGACGGTGCGGACTTTGCTTGCGGATGGCTGGGCTGTGGCTTTTACATATCATCGCAGCGAACAAAGTGCACAAGCTATCGTAGATGAGAGTCAAGCTCTCGGTTTCGAAGTGTTTCCCATCAAAGTAGACCTGCTGTGCAAGGACAGTGCAGAATCGGCTGCAAAATCTGCGATAGCTCATTTCGGCCAGATTGACGCCTTTGTACATAATTTTGGTCCTTTTGTTTTTGAACGCAAGCGTTTGGCTGAATATTCAGAGGATGATTTCGAAAAGATGTTGACCGGGAACATCCGTGTTTTCTGGTGGCTATACAGACATTTCGTGCCTGGAATGAGGGCAGGGCAGTTTGGTCGTATTGTCACCTTCGGGAGTGACGGAGCTGGTCTGGCCATGGGGTGGAGTCACCGAGCAGCGTACGCCGCTGCGAAGGCAGGCCTCGCTTCCTTAACACGATCCGTGGCACGGGAAGAACGGCAGTTTGGCATCACAGCCAACATGGTATGCCCAGGAGACGTTCGAGGTCGCAACAAAGAGCTCACAGCAGATGAGAGGGCAGGGAACGAACCTGTTGGCGGTGACGTGAGTCGGATGGTGGCCTTCTACTGCCGGGAGTCGAGCCGCGAACTGAACGGGACTGTGACTGAAGTCAATGGCGGGGCGGACATTCGTCTGCGTGACGAAGAGAACTCAGTGCAGGCGGAAAATCAAAATGGAACCAAAGCGGTGGACGCCTAGGGAGAAGAGGGGGTGGAACGATGGCCCACGTAGACAACGTACGCCGTCATTTTGCGGCAGTTCGTACGAGTACATACCTAAATACAGGTACTTTCGGGGCGTTGCCAGACACAGCTGTGGAGAGAATGCAGCAGGTACTGGATTTGCAGTTTCGAGAGGGCCGTCTACAGGGATACTTTGGTCAACTGGCAACTGTCAGGGAGCAGGTACGGGAGCAGTTGGCGAATCTTTTTCGAGTGCCGGAATCTACCCTGGCACTGACAGACAGTACGACACATGGTATCAATGTCGTGTTAAACGGGTTACTGTGGCACGAAGGTGATGAAATTGTATTTACGAATACGGAACACCAGGGCGGAATGATGCCCTTATTCATTCAGAAACAGCGACAGGGCATTGTCCTCAAGCAGTTTGAAGTCGGCAGGACAGTTGAAGAGACGTTGCAAAGAATGAAAGCTGCTGTCTCGTCGCGGACGCGCTTGGTGGTTGTGTCCCATGTCTCTTATGAGACAGGGCAGCGCTTGCCCATTGAGCGGATCGCACGAACGGCACACGAATACAGCGCGCTCTGCCTCGTCGACGGCGCTCAGGGGGCAGGGGCTGAGTGGATCGATCTCGCCAGTACGGACATCGACTTTTATGCGTTGCCCGGACAAAAATGGTTGTGCGGTCCGGACGGCGTAGGGGCTCTATACGTTCGAGAGCGTGCGATGCCGAACTTAGAAATGACGTTCGGGGGGGCCGCTTCCTTGATGGAGAACCATCCCCGAACCATGAACGGGTATTTCCTGCCTGCGGACAGTGCTCGTCGATACGAGTACACCTTTGTTAACCTCACGAACTGGGTGGGCTGGTTGGAGAGCCTTCGCTTTATCCGTGTTCAGGTTGGGTGGGACTACGCATTCTCACGCATTCACGGTCTGTCGGGAACTTTACTCGATCAGCTTCTCGACGTTCCAGGAGTCGAAGTATTTACGCCGCGGGATAGTCGAGCTGGGATTGTTTCGTTTCGTATGAAGGATATCTCAGCGGCACGTGTTGTGGCAGCAGCGGCTGAGCGGGGAATTGCAGTCCGGTCTATCCCTCAGCACGATCTCGTTCGGGTATCTCCGGGTTTCTACAATGCTGAGGATGACATCGATCGTTTGCTCAGTCTCATCCGCCGCCCAGAGTCCCTGTAGATTCGGAAGAAAAGTGGTATTGGAATCGTTGCAGAGGGCTGAATCGAGGCAGACATCGGACATTGGTCTCGTCTAGACATCAGACATTGGTCTAGTTATCGGGTCTCTGCATGTCGCGACTGTTGTCCTCCGTTGCGCTCGTCGTGTGGTAATCGTTTGGTGGGTTCTGTATGGCTGACTGGGCCCGGTCTCCAGGCAGGGTTGCCCGCACTCTCCGGAGTAGAATGGTCAACAGTGCAAGAGCAAAGACAATGACGATGGCAACGTACCATGGGTCAGTTCGGTGCATGACAGATGCCTCCTGACGGATCGATGAGATGACGGATCGATAAAAGTTTGAAGAGGGGTAACTGGAAAGGGCCTTTGGGCATCCTTTCTCAGTCACCCCTCTTTTTGGACGTGACCTCTATGAACAGGTTTTACTTTCTGCCGCCGTTTCATGCAGAGACTTCATGGCGTCAACTGAATGGGCAGAGCTTGGATTTAGTGATCGTGTGCATTACCAAGCCTAGACGCATTCAAGGTTTGATTCGCACCGATCCGTTGCGAGTCTCCAACATCATTCGCACTTCTCCGACGGCAATCACGTCTTCGTCCTCGTTATCGAGCGAAATGCTGGTCTGGAAGCGTGCATGGCTTCTTTTCATCGCATCCTCAAACGTAACGAGAAAGCGTGGGTCGCTGACATCAACACGACCGAACATGGTTTGTGCACGGCCCGACGCTCGTAAATCTGCGGGCAGGGCTTCGATACTGATGCCCCCATTCTTGGTGGAAGCCTGTAACTGTTTGGTTGATGAATTCAAACACTGAACGAGCTCGATCCCGCCGTTTTCAGACGACAGAGACATCCTTTCAGCTGCCGTTCGGTAGAGCGAGAGCCCCCCATTTGTCGTTTCGAAGCGCAGGTCTTCCAGTACAACTCCATCGGCATAGATACGGCCGTTGTGTGACCGTAGATCGACTTCCCGGAAGCCTCTCGGTACAGAGATATCCAACTGAGCACCTACAATTTGGACGCCGGTATCACTGTGCCGGTCGCCATGCGCAATGGTCAGGTGATAGTGGTCATCATGCTCATCGGTTTGCAGTGCACTAACCAATGCCTTTTTGGCTTCTGACAGGTTGTTGGTCTTAGCCTTGGCTCGAACATGGATTTGTACGTACGGCTCATCCCAGCAGGTCACTTGAATGGAGCCATTGATTGTCTGAGCCGTTAGTCGTCCAATCTGCTCTGGTAAATGGATGTCATGGGTGACAGATACGGTCGGTGAAGTAAAGGAAAGGGAATCGAGTTGGCCCTCGAGTGCACGACGTGCTTCGGCCAGAGACTGCGTCACGGTGGCGGAGACCTGTGCGCCAAGGTTCTTTAGGTCTGTGAGTGTGCTTCGGTCGAGAGGTCGAAACCGCAGGCGTTCTCTGGCAGACCGACCTTCCAATGCGGTGAGCAGGGACTCAGCTTGTTCCGCAGTAATTTTACCCTCACTTAACATTTGCAGGATTTTCATGCGTTCATTCATTCGCGTTCCGCCCCTTCTTTGTGTTTGGCCCATTCTGTAAACGCTCTAATGCTTCTTCAAAGGTCAGCGATCCGGTGTCAAGGGCTTCCAACACATCTTCGGCTGGGTCAGTTTCGAGCTGTGACTCATCGTCTGACACAGAATAACCCAGAGATTGGATGACTTGATCCAAGCGGGATCGGACAGTTGGATAGGAAATTTTCAGGTCGCGTTCAACTTCCTTAATGTTGCCTCTGCAGCGAAGGAACGTCTCCACAAACTGCAGTTGGTCGCTGGTCAAACGTTGCAATGCGCTGCCTTCAAAGACACCTTGTACTTTGGTCTGGCACTCCGGACACGCAAGTTCCGTAATCACCATTTGACTCGCACAGGCAGGACATTTCGTCGGTACTGGATATGGCACTCCACATCATCCTCAGGCTAGAGACTTTCGGAACGATAAAATTCATATTCGGTATAGCTCATCTTATTTATATTATTAATATCGATATTCAAAATGTCAATGTCCAAATTCGAAATGTACAAGTAACATGGGGGCGTCCCTTGCAGCGAATGGGGACGTGGGGTTCCTCCGGGCGTCTCACACCAGGACGATTGTCCAGCCACAAGATTTTTCATATACGGCGCTTGGACTTCGTGGGATAATCGTAAGTATATGAGGTTTGAAAGGAGCTAACTGAGATGAAAGCGGTTTATGTATTAGACGGGGCTCGAACTCCGTTTGGAACCTACGGTGGATCACTCGCAGCAGAGACTGCAACCAGGCTTGGAGCGCTTGCCTCGTCAGAAGCCTTGAAGAGGGCAGGCGTCGATCCTCTGCAAGTCGACAATGTCGTATTCGGAAATGTGATTCAGTCCCATGACGGATCGGCATATCTTGCACGTCATGTGGAGTTGACCGCAGGGATTCCGCAGGAGGTGCCAGCACTTACGGTCAATCGACTCTGTGGTTCTGGACTACAGGCGGTTGTTACTGCAGCCAAAGATGTGATGCTCGGTGAAAGCCAGATTGCGCTTGCCGGCGGTGCTGAGTCGATGAGTCTGACTCCGTATCTTCTGCGCGGTGCCAGATTTGGGTACAGAATGGGTGACAACACCGCGGTTGACATGCTCAGTGAGGTCCTCACGGACTGCCACAGCGGTTATCCGATGGGTATCACGGCAGAGAACCTGGCCAAAAGGTACGAGATCTCCAGGGAAGCGCAAGATGAGTTTGCTTTGGTCAGCCAACAACGGGCAGCTGCGGCAAGGGAAGCCGGTCGACTGGCAGAGGAAATTGTTCCTGTTCCAGTGAAATCCCGTAAAGGCGAGGTTCTGGTGGAGCACGACGAGCACATTCGGCCTGAGGCGTCGCTCGAAGCGATGGCTAAACTGCGCCCGGCATTTCAAAAGAACGGTACGGTCACAGCGGCTAATTCGAGCGGGATCAACGACGGAGCCGGTGCAGTTGTCCTTGCTTCTGAAGACGCCGTCGCGCAAAACGGACTACAACCGCTTGCCCGGATCGTCAGTTATGGTGTTGTTGGCGTAGACCCGGCCTACATGGGCATCGGTCCAGTTCCCGCGATTCAACTTGCGCTCAAAAATGCCGGACTTGAAAAGGACAACATTGCCCTCTGGGAAGTGAATGAAGCGTTTGCTTCACAATATCTCAGCGTGGAAAAGGAACTCGGACTGCCGCGGGAACGCACAAATGTAAACGGCGGAGCCATCGCGCTCGGGCATCCTGTCGGTGCCAGCGGTGCAAGGTTGTTGCTGACGTTGATGTACGAACTTCGTCACAGGAAAGAACAGTACGGTGTGGCTTCGCTGTGTATCGGGGGTGGCCAGGGGATTGCAATGGTGGTGGAGAATCTCGCTCGCTAATTGAGCTTAGCGTGCGTCTGGCGTCGGCTCGGGAATACGACATGCGGCAAAAAGTGTTCGAAAGGGGAACGATAGGAACCAGGGCTGTCCAATAGCGGAGACGACCGCCAAGGGACAGCCCTGGTTTTTTGCGCGTGGTGTTTACGTCAGTAACCCTGACCTGCGCAACCCGCGTGGGTAAGCGTTGTTGACTCGACCGGGCACTCCTTTACCCCAACCAACGGGGATTGACCCAGCCGTGGATAACCAGTTCCAGCCGGACTCTGTTGGCCTGTCAAGCGTATTTCCTGCCATGTAGGCTGTCGCCTCATCAGCTGACAGTTCCACCCGCTTTCGGAGGATACCTGGATTGACGGCCATCGCGAGACTATGGTGGGGCCCGAGGCGCTGACCAATCAGCTCGGCCAGACACACGCCTGTGCGCAGGACCTTCAGGCCGGTTGTATCGAGGTCGGGCGGGGCCGGTTCGAACAGTAAGCCTTTTCTGATGACAGGTGTGTTCCAAGCAGCAGGGTGGTCTGTAAACAAATCGTCCATCAGCCCGTACCACATGGTTACAGCTTGATCATTTCCCGCTGACCTGCCCTTTTTGCTCGGTCCGTTTTCACGATTCCCTCGCGCGCGACGATCCATCACCAAAGCTCTCCGTCCTCCGTCAAAGTTCGAAGGTTTGACATCCTGAACTGCTCCAAGACCCGTCGAAGGGTTCAACTCTATTTGATTAGGTACCCGAAAAGCAGCAACGAAGTGTCCCTCGCCTTCGCCGAGATGCGGCCAGAGCCGCCGTGTCAGCGCCACGTCAGGGTTGTCATCCGCCCACTCAGGCCGACCTGATGACCATCCGGGCCAATCAGGCAGCGGTTGTAAGATGAGCCCGAACTCCTGCACAGCCCACGCGGCTACCTGTTCGTTTTCAATGGGATTGAGAGTACAGGTGGAGTAGACCAATCGACCACCGGGACGGACCAATTGAACTGCGTTTCGCAGGATGTCGCGCTGGCGCAGTGCACACACCTTCGGGGCATCGGGGGTCCATTCTGCGCGGGCCGTGTCGTCTTTGCGGAACATGCCTTCGCCAGAACAGGGGGCATCCACCAACACAACGTCAAAGTACTCTGGCCATGCGTGTGCAAGCCGCTCGGGTGACTCGTTGACGACGACAGCAGGCACTCCAAGCCGCTCCAGGTTTTGCGCGAGAATGGTCACGCGCACTGGATGGATCTCGTTTGCCACGAGCACACCTTGTCCGCGCAGGGAACGTGCGAGGGCTGTTGTCTTTCCGCCTGGTGCAGCACATAAATCAAGCACGCGCTCTCCCGGCCTGGCCTGTACGGCAGATGCTACGGCCATTGCAGACGGCTCCTGGATGTAGAACGCACCCGCATCGTGGTAGATTGTCTTTCCAAGGTTGCTGTCCACGTCAATATAGAAACCGTCATCCATCCATGGAACCGGCTTACCAAGCTGCTCCTTGATGAAGTGAGGGAGCAAAGCAGGGTGTGCGATGGCGTAAAGGTCATCGGATCGCAGATGATTGACAACTGCAGGTACATCAGGGAGATTTGCTGCCGGATTTGCAAATTGGCTGTCGTCCTCGATTGTCCAACGATGCAATCGAAGTCCTCGAAGGGCAGGCTTCGTTTCCATCGCTGTACGTAAAGATCGCCACTCATCACCGAGCAGGTACTCCATTTGTCGAGTAAATTCAGTAGGTAAACCGACTTCTGCCACGCTGTGTAGACTCCCTTCTGGACCCAACCATGGATATCTCCGTCCTAGTGTAGCGAAGCCTTGTCAGAATGGAAAGTTTGGGTGGAAGGCTGAGTTCGAGGCGACGGTCTCTGCAAAGACATTTTCGCTTGTCCCGTTGCGCGAATGGAGCATGTTCAGTATAGTGTTGACGGAATGACGAATACCCATGGAGGGATTGCTGGTGTCTACTCAACCAACCAAAGAACTGGTCGTGGTTCCAAACCCGCACCCAGATAAAGTTTACGACGTTGAAATGTCCACGAACGAATTTACGACGCTTTGCCCCATGACAGGGCAGCCCGACTTTGCAACGGTCACTGTGGTGTATCAGCCGGCCGATCACCTGGTGGAACTCAAGTCGCTGAAGCTGTATCTCTGGAGTTTTCGCAACGAGGGTCATTTCCACGAAGATGTGACCAACATCATCCTCAATGACTTTGTTGCTGCAGCTCAGCCGAGAATGGCTCGAGTGACCACAGACTTCACTGTCCGCGGCGGCATTCATACCAAGGTGACAACGGAGTACCGTCGTCCGGAGTAACTTGGGAGGTACATTGGACGCGCAAGTTGGTGGATGTTCGTTACCGAAGCGTTGCAAAGCAATCGGAAGCGGGAAAGCAGTCGGGTAGCCCCGACTGCTTTTTTAGCGAGACCACCGCTCGACAAATCATACATCGCTGCTCTCAATTCAGTACGTCTGGTTTCCAACCCGGTTCGTTTTTCATAGGATGCGACACAACCGATGCAATCTGGTTCTTGTCATCAACAAACACGACGTTTGAAGTCATTTCGGACCATTCCTCATCAGACATCAAGGCAAGTGACAGAATGATGGCTTTATCGCCAGGCTGGAATAATCGCGCGGGTGGGCCGTTCAAGCACAATTTTCCTGAACCTTCCTCTGCTGCCAGGGCGTAGGTCTGCCAGATGACGCCGTTGGACAGATTTGTGATTTGCACCATTTCATACGGCAAAATATTGGCTGCTTTTAGAAGTTGCGCGTCCACGGTTACGCTGCCCATATAATTGAGGTCCGCCTGGGTAACCGTGGCGCGGTGAATCTTGCCTTTGCACACTGTTCGCAGCAATGTAATCACTCCCTTATTTGATCCGGTTATCCACTTCAAAACGTATGCCTATAGACGTTTGCACAGTCGAACAAATTTAGGCTTCATATAATGTGCAAGGTCGAAGGATGAGGTGACATAGGGGATGGCACCAAGACAATTTCTTGTTGGCGTAGCAACAACTGTGCAAGCGAAGGAGAAGACCCTGAAGGGTCGAAAAGCAAAACGCCCCGCGCTACACTATTGTCGCATGGCAGAATCCACTGCCGGACTTGGCGCGAGGATGATTATATTTAATCCTGACGACGTGAACTGGGCGACAGGCTCCGTCTCTGGGTGGAAGCCGGTCAGCGCAGCGCGTCCGTATGGGGACTGGGAGCGCACCACGGAACGGCTGCCAGATGTGATTTACGAGAACGTATTTGTACACTTGGCGGTACAGGGAAAATGTCGAAAAATGAGGGCCGAGGCCAAGGAACGGGGAATCCCGCTTTTCAATCCGCCTTTGCCGAGTAAGTGGCAATCCGTCAGCTTTATGAAGTCTGCAGGGCTTGGCCGATACGTGCCGGATACGTTGCTGCTCAAAGATGTCGATCGAGCCGTTCGCGCGATTGATGAGTGGAAGGTCACGTATGTAAAACCGGTTGGAGGCTATGGTGGATCCGGTGTGATGCGTGTCGAGGCTCTTGGGGGCCAAAAGTACCGGATCAGTGTCGATCGTTCTAATCAGGGTGTGCAAAAACTCCGGCGGGTGGTTGGACGCAGTGACTTGCAGCGTATTCTGCGAAGCCGAACCCGGGTTAACCATCTTGTTCAAAAGGGTATCCCGCTCCTCAACATTGATGGAAGAAGCGTTGATTTCCGCGTGGTGACAGAGCGCGGTGTGGACGGTGAGTGGCATGTGGTTGGCGTTGTTCCCAAGTTGGCAGCCGCTGACGGCGTAGTGACCAACATTGTTGCTGGCGGAGAGCGACTGAGCATGGAACAACTCCAAACACTTGCTTCACGACATGGCGTGACGATTCCAACCAAGGAACTTACGGCCTGTGCACTAGCTTGTTCGAAGAAATTGAGTGACAGAGTTCCACGGGCTGGGTTGGTTGGCTTCGATCTCGGTGCAGATCGCAACGGCCGGGTGTGGGTGATTGAAATTAACCCGAAACCGGCGCGATCACTCCTTGACGACAGCCAGAAGCAGCAGATGGCCAAACACGCAGCAGGCTTTGCAGTCTATCTGGCACGCGTGCGGTTTGGACGAATCGCAAACACCAACGTAAGAGTAACCGCAGCATCGACGCACTCAGAGATGTAACTGGCAGAACATTGTTAAGCTGTATATGACTGTTACGGCACAATTACCACCACGTTGCGAACGGATAAGATGATCACCTTGACTCCCCTATTGTCAATCTTGCGGCATCTGTGTATGCTCAGTGAGGTTGCGCAATAGGGGAGTTGACATCGTATGATAGCCATCCTGCGTGAGTATCGCGATATCCTGACGGGAGCGCACCGAAATGTGCGGCTCTTCTTTTTGGGTTCTTTTCTGGCCCAGTTCGGCACGGGATTTGCCGCCATCCTTTATAACTTGTATATCAAAAGTTTAGGTTTTCCAGATACAGTTGCGGGTTCGTATGTCGCCGCAAGTTCGTTGGCGAGTACGCTGTCACTGGTTCCCGCCGGCATCATCAGCGACAAGCTGGGTCGCAAAAAAGCTGTCCTGTGGGCTGGGTCATTGACCAGTGTTGTGATGATGGCCCAGGCCTTGGTACATACGCCTTGGACGATTGTCATGGGTGCATTCGTTGCAGGGATGGTTGCTTCAGTGATTTGGGTTTCTGCACTGCCCCTGCTCGCAGAGAACACGGCGAAGGAAGAACGATTCCACTTGTTTAGTGTAAACTTTGGCATCACGCTGGTCGCACAGGTACTCGGGAGTGTGGTCTCGGGCGGCATGGCGCAGGGCTTACTCGGACTGCTTGGCCCCATCTGGTCGCTGCGCGCAACACTGTTGTTCGGCGCAGCAGTTGCATTGTTCGGGTTACTGCCGTACTCAAGGATTCATGAGCGCAGCGGGGGCCGTGTGGACCAAAACACCCGTACACAAGGGAGAAAATGGACCCTCTCAGGGCGATTTCATGGTCAGCGCGATCAACTCATGTTGGTCCTGAAGTTCGCTGTTGCATCAACGATTGTCGGATTCGGTGCAGGACTCGTGATTCCTTACTTGAACCTGTATTTTGCCGAGCGGTTTCACATGACGAAAGTGGCAATTGGGATTGTCATCGGCCTTGCCCAGGCCGTAACGGCACTCGCGATGTTTATCGGTCCGCCGCTTGCGCGGAAGATTGGAGCGGTCAAAGCTGCCGTTACCTTCCAATTATCGTCGATCCCGTTTTTGCTCACGACGGCTTACGCGACACACGCTTGGCTTGCTTCGGGAGCCGTGGTCATCAGAAATGCGCTCATGAACGCCGCCAACCCAATTCAGGACTCTGTCATGATGGCGCTGGTCCACGAAGACATGCGTGGATTCGCAGTGAGTGTGGGGCAGACATTATGGAGTCTGGGCTGGGCTGTGATGGGGCCGGTCAGTACCCGGATTGTTCACCACTATGGCTCATACACGGGGTATGCAATTGTGTTTTCGGTCACAGCCGGTTTTTATCTCGTGGGATCGACATACTATTTGCTGACGTTCCTTCGTCACGAGTCTGAGGTCTACGACAATACGTAATCTATTTGTTCAACCCTACGCGAGGCGGACTGGGACCCTAGTGCGCCTTTTAATGTTGGCCAGCAAGGGTCCATTCAACTACCTGTCCAACCGTGGTTAATCCAAGGGCTTTGCACAACTGCGCTTCTTTCATCCATACCATGGCGGTCATCTTGACGTCCTCGTCTGCGCGATGTCGCGCTCCAAGCGGTACATCGAACCAGGAACAGACTTCCTCGAGCACAGGCACAGTGGAACTTCCGGTGAGGGCTTGGGCCACCAGTGCAGTGTCGACGACGATGGGTCGAAGCTGGAGCCGCCAGAAATCTCGTGTTGACTTTTGCAGAAAGGCCAGTTCATGGCGGGCGTGGTGTGCAACCCACACCCTGCTTTGAGCCCTCTTTAGCGTGTTTAGGAGAATATCGCGCCATGCCGCTTGGCCACGCAGAATTTCAGGTGTGAGCCCGGTAAGTGTCCAGATGTGTTGTGGAACGCGTGACAGGTCGGCGTGGCCGACCAAGTCATGGCAGATCTCAAGTGCTGGTTTATTGCTGTGCCAGGACGTTTGGAGTGAAGCAACCGAGAGGACGAGGTCAGTCTGCGGTGAATAGCCGCTGGTCTCAATATCAATGACGAAATAGTCCGCCTCTGTGAGAGGCAGGTCCCACGCGGCAGATCCATAGTGCGCGTCTGAAAAGGCTTGACACTCTAACTTGTCACTATTTTGGCCGTTTGGAGCGGCCCGAAACCACGGCATACGGCTCACCTCAGCTTGCGAAAACGTCTCTCAACCATGCGCTCGAGCTTCTTTGCTGTTTCAGCGTGCTCCATCAGTTCGGCCAACTCTTGCTCTGTTATGCGTATTTGTGAAACCTCGTTAGGGAGAGAGTCTTTGTAAGGGTGCACCACATGCTCTCGAATCCGTATGCGCCAGCAAAACGAGATACACGCCTCAAGCTTTTTTGTCATGTCTCTATCCAGTGCTTGCTGTTCGGTCAGTGCTGCCAAGCGGCGCTCCGTCGCTATCTCTGCCACGCCGTGTGCGACGGAAAGCAGGCGAATGGAGTGTATCACTGGACTCAAGAGTCCGCTCTTTACATTGACCCTGTTCGTCTGCACTGCACCCGTCTTAGGCTTAAACAAACTATTCGTGCGCTTCGGTTGACTGACCGTGTTGTGAATACCAAGATGGGCCATTTCCCAACACAGATAGGGAGACGATTGGATCCGCTGGAGAACGGATCGGCGCAGCGTTTCCCACCGTTGCACCGCGGTCGATTCAAACTGCGGTGTCGGCGAGGGCGACAACGCAAAAAGCGGCTTGCTGTCAAGCAGCATGAACAGGTACCGTACGTTCTCCCAATCGGGAAATTGAAAATAACTGTCGATACGGTCCTGCCAGGTCGGCAGTTCTCCTGCCCAACGCTCGTTTGTTCCCATCACAAACCCCTGGCACGGTGGGAAACCCAGAAGAGCCATGGTTTGAATGAACTCGTACAGATAAGGACGGATTTCCTCCATGGCGACGGCACCGTGGAACAGAAGCGCGTGATCGAGATCGCTGTCAAAAACGTCCTCTCCTCTGGCGCTTGAACCGAGGACAATGTATTCCAACTGACCGAGGTGGTCTCGCGGGATGGTATGGGTCCAGACGTCTGCCAGGAGGCTCATACGCAGTTGGTGATAGGCTGTGAGCCATTCGGTTGTCGAAGCTCCGGCTCTGAACCAGTGGCGGGTAATTTGTCTCAGGTCCTCTTGCCATTTGAGCACAGTAGACAGGGGGGGTTGACCTGCTGCCCAGTCCCAACTCAGATCCGGGAAAACGATCGACGTCACAGTAGCCCTCCTTGATATACTCGTGTTGATGAAATATTCATGGTCGCCTGGCAATTCAACTATAGCGCGCGACGGGGGATTCCATATGAAATACGACAGGGACGCCGTTTTAATGATGGCGCAGTCCGAGAACGTCAGGTACATTCGGCTTCAGTTCACCGATCTCCTGGGAAACCTCAAAAACGTCGAAGTACTGGAGGGACCTGGAGAGCGCAATTTACGCGTGGAACCAGAGCACGGGTCCCGCTCACTTGCAGCCGGACCCGTTTTGGTTGGTGCATACCTTGCCAGTGGGCCTTAAATCACTCGCCGGCCGCTTGACTGGATTTTTGAGCCTTAAAGATTTTTGCCAGTTCGTCTGTCGACAGGGTTTCCGGATATGCGGATTCGCGGTGCAAGGTGTAGTCGAGTCCCATCAGTTCTTCTTCGCGGGTGACGCGAAGCCCCATGACAAGGTCGACGACTTTGAGCAGGATCCACGATCCGATTCCGGAGAACACAACCGTTGCAAGAATACCGATGATTTGGTGCCACAGCTGCACAGCATTCCCTGCGAACAAACCGTTTGCACCGGCAGAGTTGACCACGGTGGTGGCGAAGAGTCCTGTTGCAAACGCACCCCAGATACCTCCGATACCATGTCCACCGAACGCGTCAAGTGCATCGTCATAACCGAGTTTGTTCTTCATTAAATTGGATGCGAAGTAACAGACACCGCCGCCGATGAAGCCGAGTATAATACTCGCTCCAGGAGTGACAAAGCCGGCAGCCGGGGTAATCGCCACGAGACCGGCAACCGCGCCTGCACAAGCGCCGACCAGCGTGACATGGCCGGTTCGGAGTTTTTCGACCAGCATCCAACCGAGGGCGGCTGCAGCGGTTGCAGTATTGGTGGTCAAGAATGCATTTGCCGAGACACCGTTTGCCGCAAGTGCGCTCCCTGCATTGAAGCCAAACCAGCCAAACCAAAGCAGTGCTGTACCGAGGACGACGAAGGGCACGTTGTGTGCTTTGATTTCCGTTCCATGTTCGGCGCGTTTGCCGAGGTACAGGGCTGCGACGAGTCCGGCGATGCCTGAACTGATATGAACAACAGTGCCGCCGGCGAAGTCAAGCACGCCAATCTTTTCAAGCCAGCCGCCGCCCCAGACCCAGTGCGCGAGCGGATCGTAAATCAAAGTTGCCCATAACACAATGAACACCAGAAAGGCAGAAAATTTGACCCGCTCCGCCAGACCGCCGACAATCAGTGCCGGAGTGATAATGGCGAACATCATCTGAAAGATGGCAAAGACTGTGGCTGGCAACGTGGGAGCATAGGAATTTGGAGCTGCACCCACACCGCTGAACAAGGCCCATTGAACTCCGCCAACAATACCGTGGAAGTCCGGGCCGAAAGCCAGGCTGTAGCCGATGAACACCCACTGAATGGATACGACTAAAATGACCGCAAAGACCTGAAACATCGTTGTGATGACGTTCTTTGTTCGCACCAATCCTCCGTAAAAGAAGGCCACACCCGGTGTCATAATCAGTACTAGCGCAGAGGATGCCAGGATCCAGGCGGTGTCACCAGCATTAATGTTTGGAGTGGCTGTGTTAGCAAAGCTGACAACAGGAACACCCAACATAGCCACTAAACTCGACAAGAACAAAGTTAACTGCATTTTTCGTCGTGGTTTCAATGGTTTTCCTCCCTTTTTTGCCTTCGTTTCTTCGTGTTATTTGTAAATTAATCGCTCTCTGGCAATGTCTCAAGGGAGTATGTTAAAAATTCTGACATGAGATGCTTGTGTAAACGAATTCATCTCAAAGTTCTCTCTTCTCGGCTGGAGAGTGTTCGGATCTATTCGTGGGGCGTGTGCAGATGGGGTGCATATGTGTGCAGACGGGGTACGGATATGGGTACGGATATGGGTACGGATATGGGTACGGATATGGAAGCTTCTTCGGTATAACAGCTTTCGAATGCAGTTCTTCATACGGTGCTGAGGGAAGAGCTGTGACTTGGGTCACACCAGAGATATCAAAAAACGAAAATGGGTGGAATGGACTATATACGCTGGTTGCGATGGACCTTTCAAATAGTCTTTGAACTACAAGAAATTAGTAACCTTTAGTCTTAAGCGGATCCGTGTCACCTCTTACCATAAGAAGTAAGCAAAGGGTCGACAGAACGACCCCATTCCAGAGGTGATATACAGTGGCAAACAAGTTTGCAAGTAAAGGGTCAACCGTAATGTATGTGTCCATGGTGACCATGATAGTCGCTTTCGTTGTATGGTCCATGATTTCTCCGATTGCTCCGCAATTACAAAAACAGTTTGGACTCACTGAATTCCAAAAGAGCCTTCTTGTTGCAACACCTGTCTTGCTTGGTTCGTTGTTCCGAATCCCGATTGGTATGTTCACGGACCGCTTCGGTGGACGGCGCGTCTATACACTTTTGATGCTCTTCCTGCTGGTCCCCTTGTTCGGTATCACGACAGCTCACACGTTCCCGCTGTTTGTATTCTGGGAAGTTCTGCTTGGTATTGCAGGTACGTCGTTTGCAGTCGGCATTGGACACGTGTCAGCGTGGTTCCCGCCAAAGAAACAAGGCTTGGTGCTTGGGATTACGGCACTGGGGAACGTTGGTACAGCAGTTGCAGGTTTCACCATCCCTAGTTTGTTTCTTCATCTAGGATTTTCGGGGATGGCTTACGCGTTGATGGTTCCGGTTGTCTTGTCGGCGCTGGTGCTCTGGTTCATGACACGTGACGCAAGACATTACAGTGCTGTATCTGGTGCAGAGGCACGAGACAACGTAACACCGATTTCTTCTTTGGCTGGCAAAGGTGACCAATCAAGTCAGCCTTTCTGGTCTGTGGGGCAATTGTGGCTGCTGTCTTTCTACTACTTCATTACCTTCGGTGGATTTGTAGCATTTGGCAACTACCTGCCGACCTTGTTGCAAGGACAACTGCACCTGGCTCCCGTGGACGCCGGACTGCGTGCAGCAGGATTCGTGTTACTAGCAACAGCGATGCGCCCCATCGGCGGATACCTGGCTGACCGTGTGTCTCCGGCATCATTGCTTTTGATTGCGTTCGCCGTGATTGGAGTTGGCAGTGTCATTTGGGCGTATGGAATCAAGAGTCTCTTCGTGACCACGGCTTGTGCACTGTTGATTGCGGTTGTGCTCGGTATCGGGAACGGCTCTGTATTTAAGATGGTCCCGCAGTACTTCCCGACAGCAACCGGCAAGGCAACTGGTATCGTCGGCGCGCTCGGTGGTATCGGGGGATTTTTCCCGCCGCTCATCATGGGTGCATTCCGGCAGAATACCGGCAGCTTCACAGGCGGCTTCTTACTTCTCACCATCGTAGCAGCTATTGCGTTTGTACTGATTCTCTTCACGGGTGTTCGTCGCAACTCGAACCCAAGCGTGAGAAAGGGACGCGTGGCAGCGTTGTGAACCCATTCGGCGAGACCAGTAATGCGGGTCTTCCGGAACGACTTTACATTCGAAAGTTCATCGGCATACGAAAATGCGTTTTGAAGGCAAGTACAGAGCGATGGCCGCCAACTCCGATTCGTGGTTAGCGGCCATCGTTTTTTGGCACATGTGACTTAGAAACAAGATATCGTACCTGTCATCGTCCAGATAGATTCCGTGAACAAATTCCTCGTGGTATGCCTGCTCGTCACACTGAACTGTCTGTTGTGCCGATAATATCCTTTACCATAAAGTTTCGATGGGAGAGTCCGAGACGTCTGAGTTCGCTTTGATGCCTTATGGTCAGCCGTTCTAAGATTTCCTGACCTGTCTTTGTCAGCTCGACGCAAACACTCCGCCTGTCTGACGGGTTATCAAATCTCCGAACTAAATTTATCTTCTCACATCGTTGAATCAACCCTAGAGCACTATGGTGCCGGATTTGCAGACGTTCAGCGATTTCTGTCGGCGTCATCCATTCTCTGTCTGGAAAGCCCGCGATACTTAGAAGCAGCTGGTGTTGATGAGGCGTTATCCCCACTTCTGTGGCCGCCAATTCGCTGAAATGAAGGAATTTCCGCAGACGATATCGGAACTCTGCCAGCTCTTGATAATCTTCTTTTGAAGGTATTTTATCCATTTCACATCACCATCGTTGAAATTGTGGTACATACGGCAAACGATATATACATTTTGGACATCATCCGTGTTTAATGCCACACAAATATATCGAAGGTACGTTGCGGAACAGAAGTAACATTTAGACTAGCCAACATAGTATGTTCGAACTATTACATAGACGATACATAGTGCCGATCGCATGGATTGTGGCTTCATAGATTGCATCGCATACCGTGATTGCATCGTATGCCATCTTGCTTACGTTGAGTAGTGCCAGTTGCTCTTTTCAATTGCAATAAATATCGTAATACGATATAAATGTGATGTGTAATTTTGTGTTAAGCATCGTCTTCAGTCATCCATGTGGAGAGGGGCACACTTCAGAATGAGTTCTCAATCCGGTAACACAGGGGACTTCACAACCTCGAGTCAGATCCTTAAGTTGTCCGCTGCGGGACTCGCTATCGGTGCCGTGTGCGCATTTATAGCCGTTATTTTGCTTAAGATGATTTACTTATTTACGAACTTGTCTTTTTTTCATCGGCTGTCCGTTGCAAACATTAGCCCAACAGATAACAATCTGCACGTGTGGGCGATGGTCCCTCCAATTGTTGGCGCTGTCCTCATCGGGTTCATTGCGAGATATGGCTCCGATAAGATTCGAGGACACGGCATTCCTGAGGCCATTGAAGCGATGCTTATCAATGAAAGCAAAGTGCAACCAAGGGTTGCATTTTGGAAACCTATTTCGGCTGCGATCTCGATTGGCTCTGGTGGTCCCTTTGGAGCGGAGGGTCCTATCATTATGACAGGGGGTTCGTTCGGATCACTGTTCAGCCAGTTCCTGAAGTTTTCCTCCATCGAACGACGGATTCTGCTTGTTGCTGGTGCGGCCGGAGGTATGTCGGCCACGTTTGCAGCGCCAGTCTCTGCGGTGTTGTTTGCTGTTGAACTCCTTGTTTTCGAATTCAAACCGAGAAGCCTTGTGCCCATTGCCCTCGCAAGTGCCGTGGCAGATGCCATCCGTGTGGCTCTCATCGGTCCAGGCCCGCTTTTCGGTATGCCTGCATTGACACATGTCAGTGCGTCGTTGTTGGGCGCATCTGCGGTCATTGGGCTCGTTGGCAGCATCCTTGCTGTTTTGCTTACGTGGGCGATTTACGGCGTGGAAGACGTGTTCCGTAAGCTGCCCGTGCATTGGATGTGGTGGCCGGCAATCGGAGCGGTTGTCATTGGCATTGGCGGTC
This sequence comes from Paenalicyclobacillus ferrooxydans, assembly GCF_001399675.1. Lineage (GTDB taxonomy): Bacteria > Bacillota > Bacilli > Alicyclobacillales > Alicyclobacillaceae > Alicyclobacillus_B > Alicyclobacillus_B ferrooxydans. The sequence goes on along the minus strand of NZ_LJCO01000038.1, from coordinate 38,678 downwards.
TCATCTCACCACGGGCGCTCGGCGTAGGATACGATAGCATTTTTGCCATGCTCAACGTCAAACTGTCTGTGGATACACTTCTGACACTCCTGATTGTGAAAACGGTGATCTGGGTCATTGCACTTGGCTCTGGAACCTCAGGGGGAATCTTGGCTCCAATTCTCATCATTGGAGGAAGTCTAGGTGGGACTGTGGGCGAAATTTTTCATGTACCTCATCCGGGAGTGTGGGCACTGCTCGGCATGTCCGCAATTTTCTCAGGGGTGACCCGTACGCCATTTACAAGTGTTATTTTTCCTTTGGAGTTGACACACAATCTAGGTGCTTTGCTGCCTCTGTTGGTCGCGTCGAGTCTTGCAACTGGGTTGTCATCATTTATACTCCCGCGCTCAATACTCACAGAAAAGATAGCCCGTCGTGGACTGCACCTGACTCGTGAATATCAAACAGACCCGTTACAAATGCATTATTGTCGGGAAATCGTTTGGCGTCCTGTGTCATCTTTCTCTGCTGACATGAAGGTTAAGAGTGTAGCTGAGGCTTTGTTTACGCAGCCCACATCAGAAAATTGGATTGAGGTTCAGGATTCAAACGGAACTTCAAAGGGAATTGTTTCGATTTGGGATATTGCGAAGCACGCGAACACCTCCCCACAATCCCGTGTTCTTGCGTATGTCAGCAACAGCCCGGTGCTGCTTATGACAGACACTGCTAAAGTGGCTTTGAAGCGAATGCTTGAGGCCGATTCAAACTGGGTATGGATTCGTGAACAACAAGGTGGCATCACTGGATTTGTGACGGTGCATCAATTGCTTGAGTTAAGAAAACGCGAATATCAAGAAGAAATGATGAGAGGACGAGTGTTTACCTGGGCCGTACGACGCAGGCAGGTACCAAAGCCGGGGCAAAGTGATACGCAGGTGAACTTATAGAGTTGTAGATTGGAGGGGCGTCAATGAAATCAAAACGCGAACAGCCGCCGTGAGGCGGCTGTTTTTCAGTTCAGGACGTTCATTTACGGTTTTATCCACGAGTTCATCTAACGCGTTCATCGACGCTGTTACACCGATCAAACACGAAAAAAACTTCTGGGCTATGCTCATTCCCTCCTAACGTTCACAACATCCGAACAAACCGATAGTTCATTAAGACTACACCAAAACCATGATTTATGGTCTGCATTGCATTGCTGTTACTAGTCCGCATTGGTCTGTAGTCCTTGGAAGCATTTGTTGTATTCTGCATTTATCGCAATACGATACATCTGGTCGAGGATGACGTGAGGAGGGGACTTATGTCTGGACCAGCTCTACGACAAGCAAATGCACATTACGCCATTCACGAGTCGGCTTACGGTGAGGCTGAAGAGTTGCTGACGCTGTTGCAGCGGGTGATTCAGCTGGGCGAGTGGGAGCAGGGAATGCAGGTGGCGGATGTGCTTGCTGAGCACTTTGAAGCCCGAACACTTGCTCACGCTCATGAAGAAGAAAATGGTCTGTATCAAGAAATCGTGGCCGAGCACCCGGAATTGTCGGTTGTGATTGCCACTCTCACGCACGATCACGATTTGATGCGCCAACTCGTCGATGAGGTTCGCGCGTTATTGCAGAGTACGGGTACCGATACGGAAGATGTTTTGGAACAAGCGGTGAATCGATTTGTGACCTTGATGTGGATCAACCAGAACCACAGCAGAGCGGAAGAGAAAATGGTCGGGAGTTTATAAGGAGTGAATTTGGTGAGTACACAATTTCCTGGACACGACATGGATTTTCAACAGAGATTGCGCGATGGGGCGCTTGACGTGGATAAAGAGGATTTAATCGGGGTCCTCACCCTCCGGTTTGGCGGGGTACCGAAAGACATTGAGGAGGCCATCCGAACCATCACGGACGGGGTCCAACTGGAACGACTAATTCTGGTCGCTGCCAATGTGCCGACGTTCGAACGGTTTGTCGAGGAACTACGGGAAGGAAATCGAGCATTTCGCATGGTTGGAGATGGATTTAATCCGCTTTCAAAGTGATGACATAGACCGTGAGAAACGTCCGTTTGACGGGTCTCTGGAAATGAAGTCTCACGATAGGAATCTCACGATAGGAATCTCACGATAGGAATCTCACGATAGGAATCTCACGATACCAATCACACGAGTTGGAACGTCATGGTAGCAAGCATTTTGATAGTGGAAGCAGCAGAGAGGTGGCAGGCAATTGGCACAGCAAAAAAAGACACTGGGACGTGCATTCAGCCATCTGAAGCGCGGCGAGCGCATCAACCAAAACTGGACTGAGCAGAGCCCTCGACCGCGGGATTGGGAAGATACGTATCGCGCGCGTTGGCAACATGACAAGGTCGTACGCTCGACGCACGGGGTAAACTGCACTGGATCATGCAGTTGGAAAATTCACGTCAAAGACGGAATCGTCGCATTCGAAACACAGCAGACAGACTATCCGTCGACAGGTCCCGATACACCGGATTACGAGCCGCGGGGCTGCCCAAGGGGCGCGAGCTTCTCGTGGTATGAATACAGTCCGCTGCGCGTGAAGTACCCATACATTCGCCAGGAACTCCTGCATCTGTGGCGTCAGGAGAAAGCGCGCGCAGGCAACGCGATCGACGCCTGGAAGCAGATTGTCGAAGACCCTGCGAAAGCAAAGTTGTATAAGGAAGCGAGAGGTAAAGGCGGGCTTGTGCGGAGCACCTGGGACGAGGTCAGCGAGCTGATTGGGGCCTCTATGATTTACACCATTAAGCAATACGGGCCGGACCGCGTAACGGGTTTCAGTCCGATTCCAGCGATGTCGCAGGTGAGCTACGCAGCGGGATCGCGATTCCTATCGATGATTGGCGGCACCATCGTCAGTTTCTACGATTGGTACGCTGACCTGCCGCCGGCATCCCCGCAGATCTGGGGCGAGCAGACGGACGTTCCGGAGAGTGCAGACTGGTACAATGCTTCCTATTTCATCATCTGGGGCACCAACCTCCCGATGACACGGACGCCGGACGCCCATTTTATGGTGGAAGCCAGGTACAACGGTACGAAGGTTGTCGGCGTAAGTCCGGACTACGCAGAATATGTCAAGTTCGCAGACCTCTGGCTCCCAGCGAAGGCAGGAACGGACGCTGCGCTCGCGATGGCGATGACACAGGTGATTCTGCAGGAGTTTTACGTGGATAACCCGACGCCGTACTTCCTTGAGTACGCGAAAAACTATACGGACCTGCCGTTTTTGGTGACCCTGCGTTCCACAACAGATGCAGACGGTAACGAGACTTACGTATCTGACCGCTTTTTACACGCTGCCGATCTCGCTCCGGACACTGCCCACGGCGACTGGAAGACGGTCATTTGGGATGAAGCTGAAGATGTCCCGGCAGTCCCGAACGGCAGCCTTGGCTATCGGTGGGACAAATCAAAGAAATGGAACCTCCGCATGGAGGATGAGAATGGTCAGGGTCTGAAGCCGAGGCTCACTTTCCTTGATGCCTCGGATGACGTAAAAATCGTCGGCTTCCCGGTGTTTGACGAGCGGGCGACGACTGTGGTCCGCCGCGGTGTACCTGTGAAAGCACTCCAGAATGCAGACGGCGAGACCGTTTATGTCACAACTGTGCTTGACCTGATGATGGCACATCACGGTGTGAGAAGAGGTCTGCCTGGTGCTTATCCGGTCGACTACGACGACAACGTGCCGTACACCCCGGCCTGGCAAGAGGCGGTGACTGGTGTGGACAGGGCTCTTGCGATTCGCGTTGCGCGTGAATTCGCCGACAACGCAGCAAAGACGCAGGGCCGCTCGATGATAGCTCTGGGTGCTGGCACGAACCACTGGTACCATAGCGATCTGATTTACCGCGCCATTATCAACCTGGTTCTGCTGACCGGTTGCCAAGGGGTAAACGGCGGCGGTTGGGCGCACTACGTGGGTCAGGAAAAGGTTCGGCCGCTTGAAGGTTGGACGACTGTCGCGTTTGGTCTTGACTGGATGCGGCCCTCAAGACAAATGAACGGCACATCGTTCTTCTACTTTGCCACCGATCAATTCCGCTATGAAGAAAAGGACGTGGCCACAAAGGCCTCGCCACTGGCTGGAAAGTTTGGTGACATGCATCCAGCTGACGTGAACACCTTGGCTGCACGACTTGGATGGCTGCCATCGTTCCCGCAGATGACGGAGAACTCGCTTGAGGTGATTCAAGAGGCTCGCGCTGCCGGAGCACAGACACCTGAGGAAGTCTCGGCTTGGGTTGCAAATGAACTGAAGAGCGGACGTTTGAACTTCGCGATTGAGGATCCAGATAATCCGAAGAACTTCCCGCGCGTGATGTTCGTGTGGCGGTCAAACCTGCTCGGTTCCTCGAGTAAGGGTCATGAGTACTTCTTGCAAAACCTGCTTGGCACGTCAGGTCATCCGCTCGCATCGGAAAACAAGGACTTTCAGCCAGAGTCGATGACCCTCAGTGACGAAGTGCCAAAAGGGAAACTTGACCTTCTGATAGATATCGACTTTCGGATGACCGGCACGGGGATTTACTCGGACATCGTGTTGCCTGCTGCGACTTGGTATGAAAAGCACGACCTGAGCTCAACCGACATGCATCCATACATCCATCCGTTTAACCCGGCGGTGTCGTGTCCATGGGAAACGAGATCGGACTGGGCAGCCTTTCGGACACTCGCCGAAACGTTCAGCAAGATGGCGGAGGAACACCTGCCTGCACAGGAAGACCTCGTGATGGCACCGCTCGCACACGACACCCCGGATGAGATTTCCCAGGTCAGCGGACGCGTGCTCGATTGGCGCAGCGGTGAAGTCGAAGCGATTCCAGGCAAGACGATGCCAAAGTTTATTGTCGTGAACCGCGACTACCCGAACGTCTACAACCAGATGGTCTCGCTTGGGCCGCTCGCGGCGAAGTCGATGAGCATCAAGGGTATGACGGTATCGACCGAGCAGGCATACAAGGAGTTCGCGCATCGCGTCGGGACGTACCCGAACAGTGCCAACGAAATTGTCCGCGGTAAGCCGAAGCTGCACGATGAACAGCAGGTGGTCGAAGCGATTCTTACGTTGTCTGGCGCATCGAACGGACACAGAGCGTACGAAGAGTGGACCGCGCTCGAAAGTTCGACAGGGCTTGAACTGGCCGATCCGATTGCCGGCGAACGGCGCGGCGAAGCGATGACGTTGGCCGATATCACGGCGCAGCCGAGGCTGTCGCTGGCGACGCCGGTGTGGAGCGGGCTGGAAGGCGAGGGACGGCGCTACTCACCGTTTACCTCAAACGTGGAATTCAAGATTCCATGGCGGACCCTGACAGGCAGACAGCACTTCTACGTCGATCACGAGATGATGCTCGACTTCGGCGAAGGCTTGCCGCTCTACCGTCCGCCGATTGACGAGATCCCGTTTTCGGATACGGACAAAGAGGTGGTGGGGAACGGTGAGCAGACCTTGGTCGTGCGCTACCTGACACCGCACCAAAAGTGGGGGATTCACTCCACCTATTCAGATAACCCGCGGATGCTCACTTTATTCCGCGGCGGCCAGACAGTGTGGATGAACGAAGAAGACGCAAAGACCATCGGAATTAAAGACAACGACTGGGTCGAGGTCTACAACCGCAACGGTGCCATCTCGGCGAGAGCCGTGCTGACGTACCGGCTGCCGCGCGGCATTGCGATGATGTATCACGCACAAGACCGGACCATTGGCGTCCCAGGCAGCAAGGTCACCGGTGACCGAGCCGGTACGCATAACAGTGTCACGCGCATTATTCCCAAGCCAACCCACATGATTGGCGGTTACGCGCAGCTGAGTTACGGATTCAACTACTACGGCCCAACCGGACATCAACGGGACGTTGTGGCTGTGATACGGCCCCTTAAGGAGGTTGATTGGCTTGAAGATTAAAGCGCAGATTGCAATGGTGATGAATCTTGACAAGTGCATCGGGTGCCACACATGCAGTGTGACCTGTAAGAATACATGGACCAATCGCCCGGGAACCGAGTACATGTGGTTTAACAACGTGGAGACTCGTCCCGGCCCTGGCTTCCCACAGCGCTGGGAGGACCAAGACAAGTTTCGCGGCGGTTGGGTGCTGAAAAACGGCAAATTGAAGCTGCGCGCCGGCGGTGCGGCGAAGAAGCTGGCAAATATCTTTCACAACCCGGATCAGCCGACGATTGACGACTACTACGAGCCATGGACCTATGACTACGAAAACCTGACCGAGAGCCCGCGCCGCAAGCACCAGCCGGTCGCACGTCCGCGTTCCGCCCTGACTGGCGAGTGGATGGATGCACCAAAGTGGGGCCCGAACTTTGACGATGACCTCGCAGGCGGCTCTGAAGTCGCACCGCGCGACCCGAACCTGCGCGGGATTGAAGAGCACGTGGCGTTCACGTACGAGCAGACGTTCATGATGTACATGCCGCGCATTTGCGAACACTGCCTCAATCCGTCCTGCGTGGCGGCCTGTCCGTCTGGTGCGCTCTACAAGCGGGACGAAGACGGTGTCGTGTTGGTGGACCAGGATGCTTGCCGCGGCTGGCGCTTTTGCGTAAGTGCTTGCCCATATAAGAAGGTCTACTTTAACTGGAACACCCACAAGGCGGAGAAGTGTAACTTCTGCTACCCGCGCATTGAAGCGGGTCTGCCAACGGTTTGCTCTGAGACCTGCGTCGGCCGCATCCGCTACCTCGGCGTGATTTTATACGATGCAGACCGGGTGCATGAGATGGCGTCTGTCGAGAATGAACAAGACCTGTATGAAGCGCAGTTGAGCCTGTTTTTGAACCCGAATGATCCAGAAGTCATCGCACAGGCTCGCAAAGACGGTATCCCAGACGCATGGCTTGAAGCAGCGAAACAGTCTCCGGTCTACAAGATGGCGATTGAGTGGAAGGTTGCACTGCCGCTGCACCCGGAATACCGCACCATGCCGATGGTCTGGTACGTGCCGCCTTTAAGCCCAATGATGAATCATATCGAGAACGAAGAGGTGCTCTCTGCAGACGGATACCTGACGGCTGTCGACTCGATGCGCATTCCGATGGAGTACTTGGCATCGATTTTGACGGCTGGCGACACAGAGGTCATTCGGAAGGTACTGCTTCGCCTGACTGCGATGCGCGCTCATATGCGCGGCAAGAACCTCGGTGATATCGCCGACTCTCGCCTGATTGAAGAGGCAGGCCTTGACCTCGAGCAACTCGAAGCGATGGCTCGGATGTTCGGCGTAGCCAAGTACAACGAGCGCTTCGTGATTCCGACCGGCAACCGCACGATGGATGCAGACCTCTCCTATGAACAGGGTGCATGCAGCCTCGAAGGTATCGCACCGCCGGAAGGTGTCATTGCTCCTGTGCCGCACGGTGCAGGTGCGTCCAGCGGATCGAGTGGACTGGTCGGGGCAACAGGGGGGAACGCCTGATGGAGACAACGTTGAACCAGGCTGCGATCGGCCAGAATACGCCCGGCCAAAAGACACTCGGCCAGAACACGCTCAACCAGAACACGCTCAACCAGTTGATGGCTGAACGTCAGTTGGCCGATGGCGGTCACTTGGCGGAAGCGGGTCAGTTGGCCGACGAGATGGAATCGACGGAAGCGGGTCAGTGGACCAATCCGACGTGGAAGATTGTCGCGACGTTCTTCGCATATCCGGGCAGCTCCGAGTTTCCACAGTTACTCGAAGCTGCGGGGGACTGGTTGAGGGAGCTCATCGGATCGGACCAGGATGGAGCTTCTTCACGACCTTTGGAGAGCTGGGGGTCAATGTCGGTGCTGATCGAGCAGATGAAGAAATGCAGCCAGGAAGCGCTTGAAGGCGAGTACACGCGGTACTTTGATTTCCAGTCCTCGACGTGCTTGTACCTGACTGCGCACGAACTCGGAGACAGCAGGAAACGCGGGTTGGCGTTAGTGGCCTTGCGACGAATGCTTGGCACAGCCGGGTTTGAGGAAGACGGGACGGAGTTGCCGGATTATCTGCCCCTCCTGTTCGAGTTTCTTGCGGCGAAGGCACCTGACTTTGACACGACGGATCTGGAAATACGGCTTGCACGAGTCGTTCATGTGATTGTTCAGGCTCTGCCCGAGAATAGCGTCTATCGCGGGGCCCTCTCTATTGCGGCGTCGCTATTACCGGACGCAAGCCTGCCAGAGGGTGGTTTTGTCTTTGCCAATCGTGAAGCCGCAGACCTGGATGAACTGCCGTATCCATTGCAATATAACGACTAACCTAGGCGGCGAAAGGGTGATCAAATATGAGCCAATTCTGGTGGGTAGTCTTTCCATATCTGACACTCGCTGTGATGATTATCGGCATGCTGTACCGATTTGTGTATAACCAACGCGGTTGGGGATCGAAGTCGAGTGAAATTCTCGAGAAGAAGTGGCTTCGGTGGGGGAGCCTGATGTTTCACTGGGGAATTCTCTGCGTCGTAGCAGGCCACGTGATGGGACTCTTGGTTCCCATCTCTGTTTACAAAGCCCTTGGCGTCTCCACGGAGTTCTATCACACAAACGCCGATGTATTTGGCGGGCTGGCCGGCCTTGTGGCGACAGCAGGGATTGTGATCCTCCTTGTGCGGCGGACGTTCAACGTCCGCGTCCGAATGAACTCGAGTACATCCGATTTTGTAGCGCTCGTTCTGCTGCTGATTGTCGTCGGTTTGGGTGTTCTCGTGACGGTAGGCTACAACAACATTTACGGACCGTATGAGTATCGCACCACGGTTGGACCTTGGATTCGTGAACTGATTGTTTTCCACCCGAATGCTGCGTTGATGAAGACAGTTCCGACGTTGCTCAAGGTGCACATTGTTGCGTCGTTTGCGCTGTTCGCTGTCTGGCCATTTACGCGTTTGGTCCATGTGTTCAGTGTGCCGATTCGATACCCGTTTCGCGCGCCGATGCAGTATCGTTCACGTGTACAGTACAAGCGATAATGTTGAGGTCCCCTTGCTAGGGGGCCTTGTTTGTTTTCGGCCGCGTACATAGAACGTTCAGGCTGGAGCGACTCGAGGCGGAGACGGAGACGGAGACCATTTAGCGGAACTGAGTTCCTTTGTGGCGCCTCGGAACCGGAGGAGCGGTGAGATAGCGGAACTGAGTTCCGCTATGGGGCCTAGGAACCGGAGGAGCGTCGAGATAGCGGAACTGAGTTCCGCTGTGGCGCCTCGGAACTGGAGGAGCGGTGAGATAGCGGAACTGAGTTCCGCTGTGGCGCCTCGGAACTGGAGGAGCGGTGAGATAGCGGAACTGAGTTCCTTTGTGGCGCCTCGGAACCGGAGGAGCGTCGAGATAGCGGAACTGAGTTCCGCTGTGGCTCGTAGGAACTGGAGGAGCGTCGAGATAGCGGAACTGAGTTCCGCTGTGGCGCCTCGGAACCGGAGGAGCGTCGAGATAGCGGAACTGAGTTCCGCTGTGGCGCCTAGGAACCGGAGGAGCGGTGAGATAGCGGAACTGAGTTCCTTTGTGGCGCCTCGGAACTGGAGGAGCGTCGAGATAGCGGAACTCAGTTCCTTTGTGGCGACTTTGAACCGGAGGAGCGGTGAGATAGCGGAACTGAGTTCCTTTGTGGCGCCTCGGAACTGGAGGAGCGTCGAGATAGCGGAACTCAGTTCCTTTGTGGCGCCTCGGGAACCTGGCCTCAGACCCCGTTCCACGACCCGGTCAGCAGCTAAGCAGCTAAGCAGCTAAACAGCTAAACAGCTAAACAGCTAAACGACCCTCGCCACCCATTCTCTACTTTCTCGCACAAGTTTAAAGAATCTACACCGAAGTCAATAGTCAATCGTGCAATCTTTCTCGTATAATTGAAGTGTCCGACATTACGGTGTTCGATGAGAACAGGAAGTTCGCAGGTTATCAGAAATCTGGTACACGAGAAATTCGGTCAACGAGAAACCTAGTAGAGGTGATGACATGGACGTATTCGATTTATTCCGACTTAAAGACAAGGTGGCCGTGATTACGGGCGGCGGTAGAGGTTTGGGACAACAGATCGCTGAGGCCTATGTGGAGGCTGGTGCAAAGGTCGTTCTGTGTTCACGTCGCGTAGAAAACTGCAAACAGGTCAAAGAACAACTCGAGGCCGCCGGCGGAGAGGCTTTAGCAGTCCAACTTGACGTGACCGATCCCAACTCAGTGAATCAGGCGGTGCAGCAGGCACTCGATCACTTCGGAAAAATCGATATCCTCGTTAACAACAGTGGAGCTTCCTGGGGGGCACCTGCACTAGACATGCCATACGATGCGTGGCAAAAAGTGATGCAGACAAACCTGACAGGCAGCTTTTTAATGTCTCAGGCTGTCGGAAGGTTTATGAAAGAGAACGGCGGCGGCAAGATTTTGAACATCGCTTCCGTTGCAGGGCTTCGCGGCTCAGAACCAGAAGGTCTTGACGCAGTTGGATACAGTGCCAGCAAGGGTGGTATCATTGCATTAACGCGTGATCTTGCTGTGAAATGGGCACGCTACAATATCTATGTCAACGCAATTGCCCCTGGATTTTTCTTGACGAAGATGACCAAAGACGTGCTGGCCTACGGCGGAGACCGGATTATCCAATCGACACCTTTGCATCGTATTGGCGGAGAGAGAGACCTTCAAGGGGCAGCACTCTATTTTGCATCCGCCGCATCTGATTACGTAACAGGCCAGGTCCTGGCTGTTGACGGCGGTGGAACCGCAAAGTAAACAAAAGCTTTTAATCTCGCATTTGATCTACCAAACGGTCGGATGCAGCATCATATGAAAACGCTTCAAAGCGAAAGATTCCACATGGAGTGGGGAAAGAGTGAATAGATAGTGACCAAAGCCGAGCTATTGAATGAACTGGCGAAGTACGACACAGAAGACCTGGAGATGGCACTGCGGGCGGCAGATGCACAGAAGCGGACTCGTGAAGAGGGACTCTACTTCTTGCACTACTTTTTAAGCGAAGACCGCATGGCTGCCAACGAGCAAGAATCCAGCATTGTCATTCCGGTCGCTCCGATGGTAATGAACCCTGGGAAGATGGTACACGGGGGTATCACTGCATTTCTGTGTGACAACGTGATGGGCATGGCGAGTTACACACATGCCCAGAGACCAGGAGTTACCTTGGACTTATCCGTTCGGTACCACTTGCCTGGACGTGGAAGCCAGCTCATCGCGCGAGGCGAAGTTGTTCATGCAGGCGGTCAGGTGAACTCAACGCGCTGTGAGGTGCGGGATGACCAAGGGAACCTGGTAGCGACCGGAACGGGCACGTTCTATCACAGGCGTCCCCGAAACTCCTGACACGAAACACGAAACAGGCCGTGCATGCTTTAAAGAATCCTGTCTTCTTGCGTGGTAAAACCGCGGCTCTCCCAGAGAGACGCTATGCCAGACGCTATGCCAGACGCTCAAACCGCGGCTATATCCGCAGATGACACTGAGGAAAATGGATGTGATGAGGTATGGATTTTCGACTCGATCCCGATGTTGCAGCCATGAAAGAGACTGTCCGCGACTTTATCGCCAACGAAGTTGAACCAAAGGCCATGCAGATTGAACAGGAAGATCGTGTTCCTGACGATATCCTCGAGAAATCGAAGCGTATTGGATTGTTTGGCATCTCGATCCCCGAAGAATACGGCGGTATGGGCCTGAACATGGTCGGTAAGTCAGCAGTCTTTGAAGAACTCGGCAAGACCATAAACGGCTACACCACCATTCTCGGGGCGCATAACGGTATCGGATCGGTAGGCATCGTCGAACTGGGCAACGATGAGCAGCGATCCCGTTACCTTCCCAAAATGTCCTCTGGTGAGTGGATTGGGGCGTTTGCGTTAACCGAGCCGCAAGCAGGTTCGAACGCTGCTGCCATTCAGACGACAGCCGTGAAGCAGGGTGACCGTTATATCTTAAACGGTCAGAAAATCTACTGCACGAATGCTCCCATTGCAAATGTCTTTACCGTCATGGCCGTTACTGACAAATCCCAGGGCAGCAAAGGCATCACGTCGTTCATCGTCGAGAAGACGTTCCCTGGATTTCATGTCGGCAGTGTCGAAAAGAAGATGGGACTCCATGGGTCACAGACAGCCCAACTCTATTTTGACAACCTGGAAGTTCCAGAGGAAAACGTGCTTGGCACCGTCGGCATGGGATACGTCAATGCGCTGAAGATCCTCGCCAACGGACGAGCAGGTCTCGCAGCAAGATGCTTAGGCTCGTCAGAGTACTTACTCGACATGTCGATCCGCTACGCCCATGAGCGGAAACAGTTTGGCAAGCCCATCTTTGAGCAGCAAGTCATCCAGCACTACTTGGCTGACATGGCGGTCGAGGTGGAGACACTCCGATCACTCTTATACCGCGTGGCCTGGATGATGGACGAGGGCATGCCGACGATTAAAGAAGCCGCGATGTTGAAGTTGTATGCATCTGAGGTTTACAACCGCGTTGCAGACAAGGCCGTACAGATTCACGGCGGCGTTGGTTACATTGCGGAGTACCCAATTGAGCGCTTCTATCGTGATGCGCGTATCACCCGAATCTACGAAGGAACCTCGGAGATTCAAAAGAACATCATTGCTAGCCGTCTTGGCAAGTAGCTCAAAACGAGAGGAGGATTTGCATGCGATTTGAAGGCAAGATCGCGGTGGTGACCGGCGCAGGAAGCGGTATTGGGCGAGCGAGCGCACTTCGTTTGGCAAGCGAAGGTGCAAAGGTGGTTGTTGGCGACATCGTGGATGAGGGCGGTGTGGCAACGGTCGCTGAAATCGAAGAGGCAGGCGGAACGGCGTCCTTTGTCCACGTCGATACCGCATCGTACGAGAGTGTCGAAGACCTCGTGCAAGAGGCTGTCCGGCAGTACGGTCGGATCGATATCATGTTTAACAATGCAGGGGTAGGGAACCAGCAGGTCTCGGTCATCGATATGCCAGTGGAGGAATATCATCGGACTGTCAGCATTAACCAGCACGGCGTCTTCTACGGCATTAAAGCAGCAGGAAGGCGACTGCGTGAACAAGGCGGCGGCGGAGTGATCATCAATACCGCGTCGGTCTACGGCGTCATCGCCGATCGATTGCAGTTTCCCTATCACGCCAGCAAGGGGGCCGTTGTCATGATGACGAAGGCTGCCGCACTGGAGTTGGCACCGTACGATATTCGCGTCGTAGCGATTGCGCCCGGCCTGATTGAAACCGGAATCATTGCGGGATGGAAGGAAAACCCCGCGCTGTGGAAGGAGATTCAAAAGGCGCAGATGCGAAGGCGGGTTGGCCAGCCTTCCGAGGTAGCAAACCTGGTCGCTTTCCTTGCAAGCGATGAGGCCTCATTTTGCAACGGCCAGGTGTATCACGTAGATGACGGCGTGACATCGTTTAAGCGGTAATCATCGTTCGCATGACAGTTGCCAGTTGAACAGGGCGCATCAATCATCGTTTTCAGGACAGTTGTCATTTGAACGATGGTTATTGCGTTAAACAGTAATCATTGCGACTGAACGAGCAGGAGATTGCGACTGAATGGACAGGAGATGGAAGATGTGGACTTTGAACCTTCGGAGAAGGTAAAGGCACTGGAAGCCAAGTTGAAGGCGTTCATGAGCGAGGTCGTCATTCCAAACGAAAAGGTCTATCAGGCACAACTGGAGGCAGGGGAATCCAGGTGGCAGATTCCACCCATCATGGAGGAAATGAAGGAGCAGGCCAAAGCCGCTGGACTCTGGAACCTGTTTCTTCCAAACGAGCGGTATGGTGCAGGTCTGACCAATCTCGAGTATGCCCCTCTCGCCGAGATTATGGGCGGCTCCCCGATTGCTCCTGAGGTATTCAACTGCAATGCGCCGGACACTGGCAATATGGAAGTACTCGCAGAGTACGGCAATGAGGAGCAGCAACAGATGTGGTTGCTGCCGCTGCTCGACGGCTCCATCCGTTCCTGTTTCTCGATGACCGAACCCGAAGTCGCATCTTCTGATGCGACCAACATCCAAGCGAGCATTGTCCGCGATGGAGATGAATATATCATCAACGGGCGGAAATGGTGGTCATCCGGGGCGGGGGATCCCCGTTGCAAGATTGCCATTGTGATGGGCAAGACCGACCCGACGGCCGCGCGTCACGAGCAGCAGTCGATGATTCTGGTCCCACTTGATACGCCAGGGGTCAAGATCGAGCGCGTTCTGAATGTGTTCGGGTACGATCACGCTCCACACGGTCACGCTGAAATCTCCTACAACAACGTGCGTGTTCCGGCGAAAAACATTCTGTGGGGTGAGGGAAAAGGTTTTGCTATCGCACAGGGCCGTTTGGGACCAGGTCGGATCCACCACTGCATGCGCTCTATCGGTATGGCAGAAAGAGCCCTCGAGCTCATGGTCGATCGCGTTTCGAACCGTGTTGCGTTTGGCAAGCGCTTAGCCGATCAAGGCGTCATTCGGGAGTGGATCGCCGATTCGCGCATCGAGATCGAGCAGGCGAGACTTCTGACCCTGAAAGCCGCCGACATGATGGACAAGGTTGGCAATAAGGCAGCGCGTAAGGAGATCGCCATGATTAAGGTCGTGGCTCCAAACGTGGCGCTGCGCGTCATCGACCGGGCGATCCAGGCGTTTGGTGGGGCCGGCGTGAGTGATGATTTCCCGCTGGCGGCAGCTTGGGCCAATATCCGGACTTTGCGCCTAGCAGACGGGCCTGACGAGGTTCATCGCGATTCCATCGCACGGATGGAACTGAAAGCGGCTGCCAAGAAGGAGCAGTAGTCGAGTTACGGCACTCTCGTCAACACAGACGTGTAGAAATTCTGCCAAGTCTATGAGAAATCTGCCGAATCTATAACGAAGGAGTGAGCTGTGATGACTTCTGATGAGTTTCGAGCGTTTCTGAATAAGGCCTCGAAGCCGGTGAAGAACGAGGTCGAAAAGGGTGCTATCCGCAAGTTTGCGCAGGCTATCGGGGATGCTAATCCGCTTTACTTGAATGAAGAGGCGGCCGCGGCGAGTCGGTATGGCAAGATCATTGCACCCCCGACATTCTCCCGCACCTTTGACTACGGCGCGATCGAAGGGATGAAGTTTGAAGCTAAAGGACTGATCCACGGCGACGAACGGTTTCGTTACTTTCGACCCATTTTCGCGGGGGATGTCTTGTATTGTTCACGAAAGCTGGTGGACGTGTTTGAACGGAGCGGGAAGCTTGGGAACATGACATTCCTCGTGTACGAACAGACGGCAGCCGATGAAGCCGGTAATCCTGTTGTTCAGTCAAAGTCCACGATAATCTACCGGGGAGCTTAAGAGAGGAGGCAGATTGAGATGGCGATGCAGTTTGCAGAAGGCGATACACTACAGGCTTTGACAAAACCGCCAGTCACTAAAACTCAATTGGTGATGTACTCCGGCGCATCTGGGGATTTTAATCCGATTCATACAGTTGAAGAGTTTGCTGTGAAGGCGGGTCTTGGCGGCGTGATCGCACATGGCATGTTAACGATGGCGTTCGTGGGTCAAATGCTGACTGACCTCGTCGGTACCGAAGGAACCCTCGTCGACTTTGGCGTTCGCTTTAAGCAGATGGTTCGTCCGGGGGATACCATCACCTGCAGCGGTACGGTAACGAGAGTGGAAAATGAGGCTGGCGGTCAACGTGTGTTTGCCGAGATTTGGGCTGCAAATGACAAGGGCGATCAGGTTGTCTCGGGTGACGCAGAGTTTTTGACGTATCACAACTGACGGGCAGCAAAGGAGGTCGAGGTCTTGAGCAGTCACCATTCTGAACTCATCTCCGTACGTCCTGGAGAAGAACTGAACCAAGATGTGCTCGCTCGCTACTTACAGTCTCAGTTACCGAAGATGTTCGGTACAGACATCGAAATTGAGCAGTTCGCGGCTGGACATTCAAACTTGACCTATCTGGTTCGCTCGGGCGGGACGGAGGCAGTATTGCGTCGGGCGCCGCTTGGCCCGGTCGCCGCGAAGGCGCACGATATGGCTAGAGAGTTTCAGATTTTGCGAGCTGTCCATCCCGTTTTTCCGCTTGCACCGGAGCCGATTCTGTTTTGCGATGATGACGGCATCATTGGAGCTCCCTTCCAGTTGATGGAGCGTCGGCAGGGAATTGTCATCGATAGAGAGTGGCCGGATGTGTTCGAGCCTACTCCGGAGAATGCCCGACGGATTTCAATGAGCCCCATCGATACATTGGCCAAACTCCATGCAATTGATTACAAGTCGACACATCTCTCAGAGATGGTTCACCCGGATGGGTACCTGGAGCGTCAGGTCACCGGGTGGATAGGCCGCTACGAGAAGGCGAAGACAGACGAGATTCCGGCTGCAGATGAGGTGAAAAGGAAGTTAACCGCTTCGATTCCCACCTCACTCAGTCCAACCGTCGTGCACAATGACTTGAAGCTGAACAACATGTTGTTGGCACCGGGGGCACCGGGCCAAGTGACCGCAGTTGTTGACTGGGAAATGGCTACCGTTGGCGATCCGCTGACAGACCTCGGAACGACCTTGAGCTACTGGGCACAAGCTGGGGATCCAGAAGTCATGCTGCACTTCACGGGTGGACTAGAGCACATCAAAGGCATGGTCACTCGCGAAGACATGATTCAGGCATACGCAACGCAAACGGGCCGCGATGTCAGCAAGATGGGTTATTACCTCATGTTCGCGACGTTCAAAGTGGCGGTTATCTGTCAACAGATCTACTTCCGGTGGAAGCGGGGGCAAACGAAGGATGAGCGTTTTGCGTCCCTAGGGCAAGTTGCGAGAGGTCTGATTGAGCACGCCGTCGAAATTGATTCGTAGAAGAATGCTAGATTGCAGACAGTTCGATAAAAGGAGGATTCAACATGGGGAATTTGACAGGAAGAGTAGCAATCGTAACAGGTGCAGGCCGCGGCATTGGTGCAGCAACTGCAAAACGTTTAGCGGCAGATGGAGCGGCCGTAGCGGTGATTGATCTCCGTGAAGCCGATACGGCTGAGACTGTGGCAGCCATCCAGCAGGCTGGCGGAACTGCAGTTGGCATCGGTTGCGATGTCAGCCAAGCCGATCAGGTGCAGCAAGCAGTCAAGAAGGTCGCCGATGACTTTGGCCACATTGATATTCTCGTCAACAATGCAGGTGTCATTCGGGACAACCTGTTATTCAAAATGACCGAGTCCGATTGGGATACTGTTATAAATGTTCATCTCAAAGGAGCATTCCTGTGCAGCAAGGCAGTTCAGTCCTACATGGTCAATCAAAAATACGGCAAAATTGTGAATACCAGCAGCACCAGTGCACTTGGCAACCGTGGACAGGCGAACTACTCCGCTGCGAAAATGGGTCTGCAAGGGTTTACCCGCACGTTGGCGATTGAACTTGGACCATTCAACATTAATGTCAATGCTGTGGCACCAGGGTTCATTGATACCGAAATGACCAAAGCTACCGCAGAACGCGTTGGCGCGGACCCGGAACAGTTCAAGAAGATGGCTGCCGAGCAGATTCCGTTGCGTCGGGTAGGCAAACCGGAAGACATCGCGAACGTGGTTGCATTCCTGGTAAGTGAAGATTCGAGCTATGTCTCGGGTCAGGTCATCTACATCGCGGGCGGCCCTCGCTAATCATCGACTTGGTAGAGAAGTTGATGGGAAGCTGACTTGTAGACGACTTAACAGGAACTTGAGTAGTATAGAAGTCGATGGACATTTCATAGAAATTTGATGGAAAGCAAGGCAGTGTCGTTGGTTTGAGACCAGCGGCACTGCCTTTTTTCAAATCGACTCAAGTACGGGTACGAGTCGCTGAGCGATGGATTCACTGAGGTGAAGCTCAACCCCCAATGTGGGACATCTCTACTTTTTTTCGGCGATGAGTTGCTTCGGTTCTCATTTCCGAGTAGCGGTCTCGGCGGATATTCCAGATTGACGCCAGATAGTCAAACAGTTGCTCGTCCGTTTCGCCGCGACGGAGACGTGCGCGGAAATCGTGCCCGCGACCACTAAACAGACATGTGAACAACTGGCCTTCCGGCGATAGGCGTGCCCGCGTGCAGGTTCCGCAGAAGGCTCTCGTTACGGAGGCAATAATTCCAATTTCGCCGCCGCCGTCATCGTAGACGTACCTTGTTGCCACCTCGCCCGGGCGGTGTGGAGCAATGGCATGCAGAGGCCATTTTGCATGGATCCGTTCAAGAATTTCGCTCGCAGGGACCACATCGTCCATCCGCCAGCCATTGCTGTTTCCTACATCCATGTATTCGATATATCGGACGATGTGTCCGGACCCTCGGAAATATTCAGCCATTTCCAGAACGTCTTGCTCATTGACTCCCCGTTTCACTACCATATTGATTTTTACGGGAGCCAGACCGGCTGCTTCTGCTGCTCTTATGGCCTCAAGGACTTTCTGTACCGGGAACCGAACATCATTCATCGCCATAAAGACTTCGTCTCTCAAGGAATCCAGGCTGACTGTCACGCGGCGCAGGCCCGCTTCCTTAAGGTCCTGTGCACGCTTTTGAGTTAACAGAGACCCGTTTGTCGTCAGTGCGATATCCTGAATGCCTGGCGTTTTCGCCAGCATGGCAATCAGCTGTTCAAGGTCTCGGCGAAGTAGAGGCTCGCCGCCAGTAATTCGGAGTTTCTTGACGCCAGCCTTAGCAAAGACCGAGGAAAGTCTGACAATTTCCTCAAACGTGAGGAGGTCTTCATGAGGCAAAAAAGCAAAATCCGGTCCGAACACTTCCCGTGGCATGCAGTAACGACAGCGAAAATTACAGCGATCGGTCACGGAAATCCTGAGGTCGACGAGTGCACGCCCCAAGGTGTCCATGAGAGGTCGCGCGGTGAGTCCTGTGGTTTCGTTTGAGGGCGACATGGTCAGGCCTCCTTTGACGAATATTGTACCGTAAACAACTCGAGGGCGCAGTGGAAAAGATCACGCATCAACTGCAAAGACAAAAGCTGCAAGGACAAAGAGTTGGTCAAGATAGGCGAGAAACGTTACAATTCAGTGTGATGAGTCATGCTATGAGATTATCAGTCTCGTGGGACGACAAGACGAGAGGGCGGATGGAAAGCGTGAACCGTAGTGCAAGGCACCACTCCTTCCGTACATATATAACACGCAAGACAGTTCGAGTTTTGTGGCGAGTGGTGATGGCTGCAGTTGCTGTTGTTTTTTCCATCAGCGTGTTTTTGCCTGGTGTCGTGAGCGCGAGTGCAATACCCGTACCGTCTGTGAAAATGACGGCCGCTGTAGGGTTCAACGGTTTTTATGATCGTTATGGATGGGTGCCAATTAAACTGACGTTCGACGACGTTCAGACAACAGAGGATGTCGTGGTTCAAGTTGTCGTTAATGATGCGTTTGACGCAACCCGCAATGCAGTTGGTGCACTGGAGTGGGGTGTCCATCTTGAAAAGGGCAGGGTCACGACAAAAGACTTAGCCATTCCCGGTTGGGTTGTATACCGCAATGGAGTCGTGAACTGTCTGGTGAACAATCAGGTTGTGTCACAAACACGTTTATCGGGAAATGAGCTTGGACAGGTTGCGTTTGTTGGCGTTTTGTCCAACAGAGCAGAAGCAGCTCAGTTTCTGACAGGCAGTACAAATGGGACGGGCGGACTGCCTGTATTGCCCATGACCTTTGCACCGAACGCGTTGCCAACATACGCCAATTTGTTGGCTACGTTCACAGCGATTGTATCGACGCCTGATGAGTTGGAACAAATGAACAATGTAAACCGCCAGGGTTTACTGGAGTGGGTAAAACTCGGCGGACTCTTGGTAGTCACTGGGACAACCCCGGATCCACCGCCATGGGAAGCGTCGATTTTACCGCTTTTGCCGGGCACATCGCACAAGGCACCGGGCGCCTTATTTGCTCGGTTTGCCGGCACAACGACGGCTCCGGCAAAGGCCGTATCCGTCTCCACGGCAGGACTCAACACAGATGCACAACTTTTGGCAGGGACACAGACGATACCACTCGTGGCGGAAATCACGATGGGGCGGGGTACTGTCGTTGAAACAGCGTTCTCACCGTCCGAACCAGCGCTTTTGACGTGGTCCAACAACGCGTCATTGTGGACCCAGGTTCTTGGTCGAATTCATGTGCAGCCGCTGAGTGCATTGCCGCCAAAGTTGACGGCACAGCCCATCGACAGTCTCGCATCAGCCAGTGCCGTGCTCGCGCCGCTTCGCGTGCCTTCGTTGCCTTTTTGGGGCATCATGTTTGCTGTTTATGTTTTGGCTGTTGGCCCGTTGTTGTTCTGGGTACTGCGCCGGTTCCGCCGAGAGCCTTGGGGATGGATTGTGTTGCCTGTCGTCAGTCTTTTCACAACGCTCACCATGTACGGCTTCGGTGTCCAAGAGCGGCCGCAAGGCTTGCTCACGGAAGGCGTAGGTGTGTTCGATCTCGTTGGTGACGGCGCTGCCGAAGGCTACGGAGTACGGAGTTTTATGTCCCCGTCCATCGGGCCTGTTGACGTCTCGAGTAGTGCTCAGATGCTGGTCTTGCCGATGTCGCAAAAGGACGTTCATTCTCTGTCCCAGGGTCCAAGCGTCATCCACGGGACGTACACCGTCGTCCATTACCCACAGGTCGGGCGCTGGACGGTTCATGACGTCATTTCATCTGGGGCCGTAGTGAATCAGGGGCAGGTTGACATGCAGCTATGGTCATCTGGAAAACAGTTAACAGGGGCAGTGGCCAATGAGACTCCCTACCAACTTCATGATGCTGCGTTGTGCTGGAACGGCAAACTGATTATGCTCGGAGATCTGAGCCCCGGTGCTGCGGTGAATGTCAGTCAGAGTACCTCCAATACGTCTGTGGACGGGTCTTACCTTGCTTCCTATGGCAGCTATAACCGCGATCTGACGCGCGGGATTGGCCGTTCTCTCAGTAATTACGCTGCCCAGGTCAACCTTCTCGCAGGTTCCAGAGATAGAGGTGATGTGTTGTTGGTTGCAACGACAACGGATCGGACACCCGGTGTTCCGTCGATTACGAGTGACATTCGAACATCTTCAGACCATACACTCGTTCTAGTCCGGGAGTTTGGTAACGTGGCCATTTATCCCGTTGCGGGGGCGATTACCCAGTGATTGTGACACAGAACCTGTCCAAAAAATACGCAAAGCAGCTCGTGGTGAATCGATTGAATTTAAATGTTCGCCAAGGCACCGTGTTCGGTATCATTGGCGAAAACGGCGCTGGCAAAACCACCGCACTATCGATGTTAGTTACGCTCACAACACCAACTTCAGGAAAAGCATACGTCAACGGTTTTGAGGTCTCGACCGACCCGGTGGGTGTCCGGAGGTCCATCGGATATATGCCAGACTCGTTTGGTGTATTTGATGACATTCGCTGCGAAGAATACTTGTTGTTCTATGCTGACTGCTACCGAGTGCCTAGGGATATTGCCCGGCAGCGTTGTAATGAGTACCTTGATTGGGTCGGTTTGGCGGCGAAGCGAGAGGCATACGTCAACACGCTGTCGCGCGGAATGCAGCAGAGACTCGAGGTGGCGCGTTGTCTGATGCACGATCCGCCAGTGCTGATTCTGGATGAACCCGCTTCAGGCCTTGATCCTCGTTCTCGGATTGAACTGCGATCCGTGTTACAACGACTGAAAGAGATGGGGAAGACAATCCTGATGACCTCACACATCCTGCACGAACTTGTCGAGGTCGCGGATGAGCTCGCTATCATGCGGGCTGGCGAGATGATGGCGGTAAGCTCTGTCAATGTGTTAAAAAATCATTCAACTGCATATCGGACCATCCGGATTGTCGGAACTGGGTCAGACGACCTTTGGAAGTCCGCTCTCACTGAGGACAAGCATGTACTGAACTATCACATCGGTCCTGAATTTGTGGAAGTCTTTTACGGCGGTACCGTGGACCAACAGGCGCGGCTTTTGGAGGAGATGGTACAGAGGGGGATTTCTGTTCATCAATTCTTCGAATATGAGACAGACGTCGAGGAACTGTTTTTGCGACTGACAGGCGAGGTGATGACAGAGTGATACACAATCCGTTGTTAAACAAGGAATTCCGTCAGCGGATGCGAACAAACCGGGCGCCGATTGTCATCACTGCGTACTTGTTAAGTATGGCCGCCTTAACGTTTTTCTTGCTCTACGAAAATGTCCAAGGTCAGTTTGCGCTTTTACTGCCTGCTCGAAGCGAGCAGGTTTTCCTTGTCGTCAGTCTGCTTCAAATGATAGTTGTGACGTTTTTGACGCCGGCGTTTGCGGCCGGATCCATCAGCGGCGAACGTGAGCGAAGGACGCTCGCGGTTTTACTGACGACACCGCTTAGCCCGGTAGAGATTCTGATTGGAAAGATTATCTCGTCGAGCGCTTTGCTGGCTTTGCTCGTCGTTGTCACGCTTCCACTTTACAGCCTCGTGTTCCTGTTTGGTGGTGCAGTACCGCAGGAAGCGCTGGCTGTGTTTGGGTTTCAGTTGTACACCATATTAGCGATTGCCGCATTGAGCGTTGCCTGGTCAACGTTGGCTTTGCGATCCGGATGGAGTACAGTCCTGTCCTATTCCACAGTGACATTTATGACCCTGGTCTCAGGGATCCTCGGCTATGGGTTACAGTTTGCCGCTGGACGTTTTCCAGTAGATGCGTTTTTGGTGCAATGGGGTTCCGACGTCCTGCAACTGAATCCTCTATGGGTAGAAGCACGGCTTGAAAACGCGGTTCAAGGCACTGCACATTCGTGGGTCATTTTTATCGTGTTCTACACCGTTTTGGCTGCTGTTTTGTTGACGTTTGGTGTATGGCGGCTGCGGCCTCAAGTCCTCTCCTTCATGCCCGGTGTTTCGCGCAGTGACGAAAAAAACTACCAATAAGTGAGCTGTTGGTCTAAACATGAGTCCCTCTCGGCCGCGGTATGGTCAATGGCGTGCATTGTCGAGAGAGATGTGGGTCATCCTGTAAGGAGTTTCCCTCGGTCGGGACTTCCATTTTGGGTCTGCCCATATTACAATAAGATTGTTTTGCGATTGAAAAATATGCTGAGTAAAGTTTTCGTACAATCAGTGAGAGAGAGGGAAGGACATGCGAGCGAGGCAGATTATTCTTGTCAACATCATTATATTCATTGTCCTCATCGCGGCGGTGCTCGGAGGCGTATGGTACTTCTATAACCGGCACAACTATATCACCGTGAATGACGCGCATGTGGATGCTGATATGACATACGTCGTTGGATTAACGCCTGGAAAGTTGACCAAGTGGACCATGTCGCAAGGCGCAACAGTCAGCTCAGGAGACGTCATTGGTGTTGAACAGTTGCCGACTGGGCAAACCATTAACGTTACAGCTCCTGCGAGCGGACAGGTGTTGCAGAACGCAGCCACAGCCGGGGAAGTCATTGGCCAAGGCACTATGCTTGGGGCAATTGCCAACCTGAACACAGAATACATCACTGCCTATGTTCCTGAGACAGAAGTCAGGAATGTCGCCGTGGGTCAGATAGTAGACATTTACATTGACGCTTACCCTGGAGACTCTTTTACGGGAACCGTCGTGAACATCGGAAACCAGTCTGCCGCAGCGTCATCGCCGTTGCCGACGGGTGCCTCGACCGGATCATTCACAAAGACCGTACAGCGGATCCCGATCAAAATCTCATTTTCGGGACGAGACGGAAAGTATATCATTCCACAGATGAATGCAACGGTTCGAATTCACAGACATTAAAATACCAAACTGGGTAAACCAGAGAATCGGCAAGGAGAGGAGGCGGGCGTATGCAGGGTTCCATGCTTGCTGTGGTAGCCGTTGTACTTGTCCTAATATGCTTGCTGATTTGGATGAACGTGCTGATGGTCCGGCGCAGCCGGTCAAATGCCAAAAAGGTCCAGAAAAATTCCGATGTCGAGACGACATCCACTGAACCAAGTCGTCCTTTACCAGACACACAGTTAGCCGTAAGCACAATGGAGGCACCGCAGGCCACTGCGGCAGCCGCATCTGAAGAATCCACAACAGCGTCGCCAAACAGGGAGTACTCGCGACGCAGAGATCGGCGAGAGACTGCGGCTGAGACACGTGATACCGGCCTCCATGTTTCAACTCAAGATGAGACTAAAACATGGTCTGATGATGCCGAGGCAGTGCGTGCGGATGCAGGGAAAGCCGCTGAAGTGACCAAAGAGACGCCGCGGAATGAGGCGGAGCTTGAACCCCACCGAGACGTCGAGGTTGTCCCTTCTGAATATCGGACGCGCCAATCGCAAGGGAAGAAAGTATTTGACCGCAATCGACTTCCGTATTTTTTGCATGGAGCTTCAGTGCCGGAGTTTGATTCAGCGGATTGGCATGAGGTGTTTTTACGGTTGTCAGAAGACGCGAATGTCATGGGATGGGTGGCATTCCACAACGATACCGCTGGGGCATCTGACAGAGAGTATGAGTACGGCTTCCTCGAAGTTCTTCGCAACTATAAAAAGTCAGTCACCAACCTTCAACGTGAGGTCGGGTTGTCCCATGTCATTGAGACCTCAGTGATTGGTGATGAGGGAAAGATTTGGTTCTTAACAGGTAATCAGGACAACTGGTTTGCTCTCTTCGTCGATCGCAAGGCAGACGTCCACGAGATAGCCAAACCGTTTATCAGTCGATTGTTGTCCGGGGATTAAACAAGAGTTGGAGGCGTTTAGGTTGGCGTGCAGACCGAGTGGTCTGGCACGCCATTCGTCGTTTTTGGTGTCCGCGTTCCGCTATCCCTTCGCATAATCGGACGGGCTTGTGCGTAAAGTCTATGGACGGTGTTTTGGGGGGAAGGCTATGCGGGTTGCGGCATTGATGATTTTGGCACTCTTGTTAGTGTTGTTTGGCGCTGAGCTGTTCACCAATGCTGTTGAATGGCTCGGTGTGAAGTTAAAGCTGGGACAGGGCGCTGTTGGCAGTGTGCTCGCAGCCCTCGGAACGGCGCTTCCGGAGACAGCGGTGCCAGTGACGGCAATCCTCCTCGGTCGGGGCAATCAGGCTTCACAAGAGGTCGGCATAGGGGGAATACTTGGAGCCCCTTTTTTATTGGTCACACTAGGTTCTCTCATTATTGCCTTGTCACTGCTTTTAACGAGAAAAAAGGTCAGGAATCCAGCGCAGCTGATGATCCAGAATCGAGCTTTTCACAGAGATATGGGGACTTTTCTCGTTGCTTACTCGTTCGTTCTGATCAGCGGCATTGTGCAGGTGCCGTTGCTGCACAGGGCAGCGCCTTTTTTACTGCTCCTCGTCTACGGGTGGTTTGTTTGGCAAACGATTCGAGCAGGAGGGTCAACAGAGTCTGAGGAATTGCATCCACTGTATCTGCAGTGGAAAGCCGAGACGCCGAGCGGCACAGCAGTCGGTTTTCAGTTAACCTTGTCACTGCTCGCAATTGTCGGTGGGGCACATCTGCTTTCTCAAGGGGTTGAGGAGATTGCAACGATTTGGAACCTTCCTCCGTTCGTTTTGTCAGCAATTCTGATTCCGTTAGCAACAGAGCTTCCGGAAACCCTGAACAGCGTGGTATGGATTCGACAGGGCAAGGACGGCCTTGCGCTGGGTAACATTACCGGAGCGATGGTGTTTCAAAGTACAGTGGTGCCCGCGATTGGAATCTCGTTGACAAGATGGCAACTGAATGGAGAAGCACTCCTGACAGGCGGTTTAACATTGGCTGCAGGTGGGTTGATTTACGGGTTCTTCCGTCTGCGACACAAACTCGTTCCGGGTATACTAATCGCAGCTTCGCTGTTATACTGGCTGTTGCCATTGCAGACTGTGGCCATACGGTACAACTTGATTGTGGCCTGGTGGATTGCGGGTGCCTTGACTCTGATTGCGCTGATGTTGTCTCTCCAGGTGAGTCGGCAGGTGCGCAGCGCCCCATAGGTACAGATCGTTTCCCGCTGTCGGTAAAATGGTTTGGTGTGGTACAATAACCAAGTGAAGAGAAACGTGCCAAAAGGTACGACTTGATGCTGGGAGGTTCGATAGAATATGGCAACACAACAAGTAACGGATGATACTTTTGCTGCATTTGTGCAGTCTGATAAACTGGTGCTCGTGGACTTCTGGGCAACGTGGTGCGGTCCTTGCAAAATGATGGCCCCAGTGTTGGAAGAGGTTTCCGATGAGTATCAAAACCAATTGGTTGTCGGGAAGCTCGACGTAGACCACAACCCTTCAACTGCACAACAGTTTGGCATCATGAGCATTCCAACGATTTTGGCGTTCAAGAACGGCCAAGTCGTAAAGCAAATTATCGGTTATCGTCCAAAGGGCGATCTCGTTGGTCAACTCGCGGACGTCATGTAATTTGACGCTCGCACCAAAACAAAAGGGCTGTCCACCGCGTCGATAGACGTGTTGGACAGCCCTTTTGATGCCTGTGTCATCAGATGGGTATTGTTCAGTTCACGGTCAGGGACTCGGTCAAGTGACAGGTGTCTGCGAGTGTTGGGCCATCTCCATAAAAGTATCGTCTACGGCCTTGAGGGTTGCGACCACATCAGCTTCTGTATGAGCTGTCGATACGAACCATGCCTCGTATTTGGAGGGAGCCAACAACACTCCCCGTTTCAGTAAGCCGCGAAACATTGCTGCAAAGCGCTCAGAGTCCGAAGCCTTCGCATGCGAGTACTGTGTGACTTTACGGTCCGTAAAATAAACGGTGAAAGCTCCGCCAATCCGATTGAGGGTGACAGGAAGACCCGCCTTCGCAGCGCTGGCTAAGATGCCCTTTTCGAGCGTTAAACCAAACTGTGTCATGCGTTCGTAGACCTTGGGGTCCATCAGTGCGTTTAGGCATGCCATACCAGCGCGCATGGAGGCTGGGTTACCGGCCATCGTGCCCGCTTGATAGACTGGTCCAAGGGGAGCCACCTTCTCCATGAGGTCCTTGCTCCCGCCGTACGCTCCGATTGGCAAACCACCGCCGATGATTTTTCCGAGCGCATAGAGATCGGGGTGAACGTCGTACAGTTGCGCTGCCGAGCCATAGTGGAACCGAAACGCCGTGATGACTTCGTCAAAGATAACCAATGCACCCGCCTGATGAGCGACTTTAATGACGTCTCGCAGATACGTGTCACTTTCAGGGGGAACCATACCAAAGTTGCCCACAATCGGTTCAACAAGGACAGCAGCCACTTCTGAACCGTGAACCGCGAGTGCGTCAACCAGGGCATTCAGGTCGTTGTACGGAACGGTAATCACATCCGCTGCGGTGGTCTGTGGAACGCCAGCACTGTCCGGAACACCTATCGAGGAAGGGCCCGAACCAGCGGCCACCAACATTGCATCCGAGTGACCATGGTAACAGCCTTCAAATTTAATCAGTTTATTTCGGCCGGTAACCCCGCGCGCCACCCGAATCGTCGTCATGACAGCTTCGGTCCCGGAGTTGACAAACCGAATGCGCTCGAGATCCGGAATGGCCAACCTCAGCATCTCAGCAAATTCGACTTCCCATTTCGTTGGAGTTCCATAGAGTATGCCATCATCTGCTGCAGCCTTTAGTGCCTGCATGACTTGCGGATGAGCATGACCGTGAATCAAAGGGCCGTAAGCCGCCAAGTAGTCGATATAGTTGTTGCCATCGACGTCCGTAAAACGCGAACCTTCGCCTTTTGCCATCACAATGGGATACCCGCCGCCAACGGCTTTAAAAGCACGGGACGGGCTGTTAACGCCCCCGAGGATGACGGCCTGTGCTCGTTCGTACCACAGGCGTGACTGAGTTGTATCCATGATTTCATTCCTTCCTGAATCTCTATCAACGAACATGGTACCACAACCCAATATAATGATTGACATGCCGCTGATATGTAAAGCTTGTGATAGAGTGAAGGGGAATTGATTTGGACCGTACGACGGAGGATTCGACATGAATAATCAAAACCGCTTGCGTTCTCTTCCTGCCATTGGAAAGCTGCTTCATCACGACCTCATCAAG
Organism: Paenalicyclobacillus ferrooxydans; assembly: GCF_001399675.1. Lineage (GTDB taxonomy): Bacteria > Bacillota > Bacilli > Alicyclobacillales > Alicyclobacillaceae > Alicyclobacillus_B > Alicyclobacillus_B ferrooxydans. Next base: position 10,701 of record NZ_LJCO01000038.1, on the reverse strand, counting down.
ACAAGGTTCTCAGAAACCAGTCATCAACTGTTGGTTTCCGCTCTTACGGATACACTGTCACATATTCGCAGGCAAGCCCAGAGTTGTGATATCGACGACGACGCATGGGTGGAGATGGCTTCTGTTGAACGGATCGCAGATATGACAGAGCACTGGTTGCAACGAAGGCTTTCGCCGCAGCTGCGACCGGTTATCAATCTCACCGGGACAATCATTCACACGAACCTGGGTCGCGCTCCGCTGAGCCGACGTGCACTTGAAGCAGTTGTAAATGTCGCGCAGGGGTACAGCAACCTTGAATTTGACATCCCTTCCGGAGAGCGCGGTTCTCGTCATAGTCATGTCGAATCACTTCTTTGTGAGTTGACTGGGGCCGAAGCAGGCATTGCAGTCAATAACAACGCTGCCGCCGTGCTGTTGGTACTGAGTACGCTAGGGGCAGGCGGCGACGGAATCGTTTCACGCGGACAACTCGTTGAAATCGGCGGTTCGTTTCGGATTCCCGACATTATGGCGCTTAGCGGCGTCCGTCTCGTTGAAGTCGGGACAACAAACAAGACTCGAATCGATGATTATGTGCAGGCGATATCAGATCAAACGAGGCTCATTCTTCGTGTGCATACGAGCAATTACCGAATCATTGGCTTCACAGAACAACCCGAACGGGAAGCACTGGCGGCGGCCGCTCAAGATCACGGGGTGGTTTTTTACGAGGATCTTGGAAGTGGTGCTCTCTTCGACTACACGGAGCGGGGCATTGGGGACGAGCCAACGGTGCCCGAATGCATCCACTCCGGCGTTGATGTCGTTTCGTTTAGCGGCGACAAGCTCCTTGGCGGACCCCAAGCAGGCATGATTGTTGGGCGTAAGAAATGGATCGATGCGATGAAAAAGCATCCTTTAGCTCGGGCTCTGAGACTCGATAAGATGACGCTCGCTGCGCTTGAGAATACGCTGCTAGACCATTTGGACGAAAAACTCACAGAGAGGGAGGTCCCCGTGGTCCGGATGATCACAGCTCCGTACGCTGAGGTTGCCGCGAGAGCAGAGCAGTTGGCACAGGTGATTCGTTTGCACTCGCAACTAGGGGTGTTGATGGACGTTGAAGTTGGAGACAGTGAATCGACCATCGGAGGGGGGGCGTTCCCGGGAGAAACACTGCCAACGCGCATTCTAACGGTTCAGGTGTCTGGGATCTCAGCGGAGGACCTTGCTGCAGAACTCAGAACCCTTCCCGAGCGGGCAATCATTAGTCGGGTTCACCGAGGACATGTCACGTGGGATGTAAGAACCTTATTGCCTGGTCAAGAGGACCTGCTTGTCGAAGCACTGCTCCAATGGGCGCAACGTCGTTGACAAAGGCTGACCGTTTTGTTTGTCGAGATCTTACGCCTCGCTCTGGATTCGTTGCATAATCCCTACCGAACCTCGGCAATCTATCCTCCATAAAACAAACAAAGGGGGATGGACATGCACGTATGTGAGGCGGATCAACAGCGTGCGTATCTCGCTTGGGACCTGTTTGAGTCTACAAAGTCAGATTTGTCTGCACTGTTGCGCCTTGAAGACAGCGAGATAAGTCCCATGGATGTCTCTCCAAGCGTGTGGCGTTTGCTGTGGGACAAAAGCGGGAAGAACTAGATAAAAGAATTGACGGGCATACGGTGATACAAGTATAATATCGCCCATAAATTATTTTCGTGATTCGATGCCAAGGACAGTAACTGTCTCAACCGGTGTACAGAGAGGCTTGCCGAGGCTGGAAGCAGGCTCACCGTGAACAGCGAAGGACCCCTTGAAGAACCCATGTAAACGCGCATCTGTGCGCCGCATGTCAGAACTGACTCTGATTTGCGTTTTGCAGTCGCAAAAGCATGTGGCGCTGGCGCACGTTACGCGCGATGAGTGGAGCTTATAGGAATCTCTACGAGCTCAATCAGGGTGGCACCGCGGAGCGCGCTTTTCCGTCCCTGTCGAAGTGACAGGCGGAGGCGCGTTTTTTGATTGGTGTCACTTCTTTTTTCGCGTGTAATTTGGAGGCTCGTTTACGTTTGTACAAGTTTGTCTTTAGAGAGGAGCACAAGAGATGTTAACCCAGCGTCCACGGGGAACGTCGGATATTCTGCCCGGTGTTTCGGAACAATGGCAGCGTCTCGAGCAGGCTGTTCGAGATACCTGCAGACTCTACAATTTCAAGGAAATTCGAACGCCTGTATTTGAGCACACAGAGTTGTTTGCTCGCGGTGTCGGAGAGACCACAGACATTGTCGAGAAGGAAATGTACACATTCACTGACCGAGGAGACCGCTCGTTGACCCTGCGGCCGGAGGGAACGGCAGGGGTTGTGCGCGCATATGTCGAGAACAAGCTGTTTGGATCGCCAGATGCGGTGAAAATGTATTATGTCGGCCCCATGTTCCGCTATGAAAAACCGCAAAAAGGGAGAGATCGTCAGTTCCACCAATATGGGTGTGAGGTGTTCGGCTCAGAAGACCCGGGTGTGGATGCAGAGGTCATTGCGTTAAACCTGCACATCCTCGACAACCTTGGCGTGAAAGGTGTCACTGTTGAACTCAACAGTGTTGGCTGCAGTGTTTGCCGACCATTGCACAAAAAAGACATGATCGAGCGTCTGCTCCCCGTTGCGGACAGACTGTGCAAGGACTGCCAAGCGAGGCTTGAGAAGAACCCGCTGCGCATTTTTGACTGCAAGAACGAATCCTGCCAAGCACTGCTGAAGGAAGTCGGGGCCCCAACCATCGCAGAATCCCTTTGCGACGAATGTCAGACGCATTTTAGCGGGGTTCAAGGTGCACTTGATGCCATGGATGTGGATTACCGCCTCAATCCATACCTCGTTCGCGGCCTCGACTACTACACCAGAACGGCTTGGGAGTATGTAGTTGAAGGATTCAGTTCGATTGGCGGCGGTGGACGCTACAACGGCCTTGTGGCACAGGTTGGCGGCCCAGAAACACCTGGGATCGGATTTGCAGGTGGAATGGAACGTGTTCTGATGGTTCTTGCGGAGCAGTCCAAAGAAGCGGTAGAACTACCGCTGCTTGACCTCTACGTGGTTGGAGTAGATGCAAGTGGGCAGCTGGCGGCAGCGAAGCTGTTGCAACAGGCACGAAAGTCCGGGGTGTCGGCTGACAGGGACTATCTGCAACGAAGCGTGAAGGCTCAGTTTAAGGCTGCGGATAGGTTGAATGCCAGATATGTGGCTGTGCTTGGCGAAACAGAGGTCGCCCAAGGGCGCGTTGCACTAAAGAACCTTGCGACCGGAGAACAGGTTGACATGACTTGGGCCGATGCCATTTTGCAGGTCCAACAGAGAGGGGTTTGAACGCTTATGCAAACCATGACAAGAACCCATCGAGCAGTTGAAACCGTCAATGTTACACCAGGCACGACGGTCGTGCTCGCAGGCTGGGTGAGTCGCAGGCGGGACCTCGGCAGTCTCATCTTCGTGGACCTGCGGGACAGAAGCGGGATCGTGCAGCTCGTATTTGACGCCGAGCGCGGAACAGCAAAGTCCGCAATGGAACAGGCCAATCAACTGCGCAGTGAATACGTTCTGACGGTGCGGGGTACAGTCGCAGCTCGGGAAGAAAGGGCGGTCAATCCGAAACTTGCAACTGGCAGCATTGAAGTTGTTGTAACGGAGGTCGAGATTTTAAACGGGTCAAAGACACCCCCATTTTACATTCAAAATGAAGTCGATGTGGATGAAACCGTCCGCTTGCGCTATCGGTATTTGGATTTACGCCGACCTGAGATGCAGCACATGTTGATGCTTCGTCATCGGGTAAATCAGTCGTTGCGTTCTTATCTGAACGGGCAAGAATTTGTGGAGGTTGAAACGCCGATTTTGACCAAAAGCACCCCCGAAGGGGCACGCGATTATCTGGTACCAAGCCGGTTACAGCAAGGGTCTTTTTACGCACTTCCACAGTCTCCGCAACTCTTCAAACAGTTGCTGATGGTGTCTGGGTTAGAACGGTATTATCAATTCGCCCGCTGTTTCCGAGACGAGGACCTGCGTGCAGACAGACAACCGGAATTCACGCAGCTCGACATTGAACAATCATTTATTCCACTGGATGTGTTTCAGTCCATGATGGAGCAGATGTTGCAGGGGCTGTTCCGAGATGTGCTCGGTGTCGAAATTGCTGGTCCGTTTCAGCGGATGTCGTATGCTGAGGCGATGGACAGTTATGGTTCGGACAAGCCGGACCTTCGCTTTGGCATGCCGATTGTGAATCTCGAGGAGGCTGTTCGCGGAACTTCGTTCCGAGTGTTTGAAGACGCCTTGGCAGCCGGGGGCACTGTGAGGGCACTCGTTGCACCAGGGTGCGCGGGGTACTCTCGGAAACAAGTGGACGAGTTGACCAAGTTTGTTGCTACTTACGGACTCAAAGGCCTTGCAACAGTCGCGGTTGCAGAAGAGGGCATCAAGTCATCGATTGCGAAGTTCCTGTCGGAAGATGAGCTGCACAATTTGGTTGGAGCCGCTGGCGCGAAGACAGGCGATTTGATTTTAATCGCGGCGGCAGGTATCAGCGTCGTGAGACAAGCACTGGGTGCCCTTCGACTCAAGCTTGGTGAGGACTTGGCACTGATTGATGAAAATACGTTCAAGTTCCTTTGGGTGGTTGACTTTCCGCTGCTTAGTTACGACGAAGATGAGGGACGCTATGTCGCCGAGCATCATCCGTTTACGATGCCAAAGTGGGAGGATATCCCGCTGCTCGAGACTGAACCAGGCCGTGTTCGAGCTCAGGCGTACGATCTCGTTTTAAACGGCTATGAAATCGGCGGTGGCAGCATGCGTATTTTCCAACGCGAGCTGCAAGAGCGCATGTTCAGAGCCCTTGGTTTTACGATGGAAGAGGCGCGAAAACAGTTTGGTTTCTTGCTTGACGCCTTCGAATACGGGACACCGCCGCACGGTGGTATAGCCTTTGGACTGGACAGACTGGTGATGATTATGGGACATGGCAAGTCACTTCGGGACTGCATTGCGTTCCCGAAGACGTCGAGCGGAACAGACCTGTTGATGAATGCGCCGTCTGCAGTGAGCACGTCGCAGATGGATGTGCTTGGCCTCAACCTGCGGAAACCGAATCCAGAGCAACCAGTGGTTTAAGCTTGCTTGAGACCCTCTCCGGTGGTAACATAAGTTCACAAGCAAGAGCGAGTTTGAAGTACTCCCTGCGCTGTTGGTGTAAGCCTTAGGTGTTTTGAGCCAACACCTTTTTTACGGGAGTCCGGACGTCGCAGATGCACGCACATGCCACGCCAACACTTGTTGGAAGTGGACTTGCAAGCAGTCTGCGCAGGACACCCACCTGCGAGAGCAGGTTCAAAACGGAAGGTTTCACGGCAGGTGCGGGGTAGCCTACATAAGAATGTTTAAAAAGACGGCCAGATGGGCCGTCTTTTTGACGTTTTTACATCCTCTAACACTGCCACGTTGCGCTTTGTGGCTGGATTCAAAGCTCATTGTCTAGGACTTGACCGACTGAATTACTCGGATTTATACTCGTAACATTCACGAGATATTACGGGCGTGAAGTACTGCAGTTGATGGGAGTGGAATTTTTGACGGGGAAAATAGATCTGCGCAGTGATACAGTGACGAAACCGACAGAAGAAATGCGAAAGGCAATGTATGAGGCTGAGGTTGGCGACGACGTCTATGGCGAAGACCCGACGGTGCTTCGACTTGAGGAACTTGCGGCTGAGTTATTGGGTAAAGAAGCTGCATTGTTTGTGACAAGTGGTACTCAAGGAAACCAGGCTGGTATCGCCACCCATGCGAGTACCGGTGAAGAAGTGATCGTTGAGGCACAAGCTCATGTCTTTTACTACGAAGCAGCTGCGATTTCGGTCTTCGCAGGGGCGCAGGTGCGTCAGATTCCGACGGATAACGGGATCATGACACCTGACCAGATTCGCAGAGCGATTCGTTCAAAGGATGTACATCAACCTCGGACGGCGCTGATTGCCGTTGAAAACACGCACAACCGCGCAGGCGGTACAGTTTGGCCGCTCGAGGACTTGGCCGCTGTGGGTGAGCTTGCGAGGCGTTCGGGGATCCCCCTTCACATGGACGGGGCACGTGTGTTCAATGCGGCGGCTGCCCTTGGCGTTCCTGTGCGTGACGTGGTTGAGCATGTCGATACGGTTTCGATTTGTCTCTCTAAAGGGCTGTGTGCCCCTGTGGGCAGCGTCCTTGTCGGACCACGCGATTTTATTGAACGCGCGCGACAATGGCGCAAACGCATGGGCGGCGGCATGCGGCAGGCCGGCGTCATTGCGGCGCCTGGGATTATCGCACTGACGAAGATGGTTGATCGATTGGCAGAAGACCATCACAACGCTCGGTACTTGGCTGAACAACTGGCATCGATGAATGGGATTACGGTTGCACTGGACAAGGTGCAGACGAACATCGTGATCGCAGACATTGGAAACTCCGGCATAGAAGTTCCCGAGTTTGTGCGTGAATTGGCGGCGGAGGGGGTCCTGGCGTCCTCATTTGGGGAAACACTGGTTCGCTTTGTAACTCACCACGATGTCTCCCGAGCTGATATTGAGAAGGCTGTCGACGCAGTACAGCGGGTACTCCATGGAGCGAGGGTGCACTGATGGATCTGTTTGACATGGCAGCTGAACGTGAACAAACGGATTCCGCTCCACTTGCGTATCGAATGCGGCCCGAGACGCTCGACGAATTTGTCGGGCAGGAGGAGGTTGTCGGTCCAGGGACGTTGCTGCGACGGGCAATCGAAGCTGACAGACTGTCCTCGGTGATTTTCTACGGTCCGCCGGGAACCGGGAAAACAACCCTTGCACAAGTCATTGCAAAATCCACGAAAGCCAGATTCGCGACCTTGAATGCGGTTTCCGCCGGTGTCGCTGATATTCGGGAAGTTGTGCGCAGTGCCCAGGATGAACGCTCGATGTATCATCGCAAGACGGTGTTATTTATCGATGAGATCCATCGTTTTAACAAGGCACAGCAAGATGCGCTGCTGCCATACGTTGAGCAGGGGTTGCTGACGCTCATCGGTGCGACAACCGAGAACCCGTACTTTCAGGTCAATCCCGCTTTGGTGTCGCGCTCGCATGTGTTCCGGTTGCAGCCGCTCGGTGAACAGGAGCTGCGAAACTTGCTGCGTCGCGCTTTGGGTGATGAGGATCGCGGACTTGGCTTGATGCGCGCATCGGTTACCCCGGAGGCTGAAGAGGTGCTCGTTCGTGGAGCGTCTGGGGATGCGAGACGCCTTCTCAACACCCTCGAGCTGGCTGTTTTGTCGACCGGTATGCAAGCAGATGGATCGGTCGTTGTGACACGTGAAGATGCGCTTTCTTCCATCCAGTCAAGGCAGGTCGTGTATGATACGAGCGGCGACGAACATTACGATACCATCTCCGCGTTTATTAAGTCAGTCCGTGGTTCAGACCCTGACGCGGCGGTGCTCTGGTTAGCGAAGATGTTGGCAGCGGGCGAGGACCCCCGATTCATCGCCAGGCGGCTTATGATCTCCGCTTCAGAAGATGTTGGGAATGCCGATCCGATGGGTCTTGTCATCGCCACTTCAGCACTCACGGCAGTCCAGCATATCGGTATGCCAGAGGCGCGGATTATCCTGGCTCAAGTGACGACGTATCTCGCTTCAGCTCCAAAGTCGAATGCCGCCTACAATGCGGTAAACCGTGCGCTCGGTGACATTGAGCAGGGGTTAGCGCTCAATGTCCCGCCGCATCTTCGCGGAACAGGGTACCAGGGGGCTGCGGCGCTTGGCAACGGGGTGGGTTATAAGTATCCGCACGATTATCCTGGGCATATAGTTGAGCAAAATTATTGGCCTGTCGGCGTTGAACCGCGGAAATACTATCAGGAACGGACAGACTTGCAGGAAAGACCGGACTCTGGTGAATAGACACGGGTCGTGCGTGACTCAGCCCGTGCACGAGAGGAAGAAGAGAGGAGGACACACATGAAGATTTCTACGAAAGGTCGATATGGTTTGATGCTGCTTGTCGATCTGGCTCAAAACGACACCGGATCACCCGTAGCCTTAAAGACGATTGCAGAACGGCAAGGGTTGTCCGAACACTATCTTGAGCAACTGATTGCGCCGCTTCGCAATGCCGGATTTGTAAAGAGCGTACGGGGCGCTTACGGAGGGTATATTCTTGCTCGGTCGGGCAGTGAAATTACGGCCGCGGATGCCATTCTGACGCTCGAAGGCCCGCTTGAGATTGTAGATGAAGAAATTGATGACGGGTTTCAAGAACTTTGGGACCAGCTTCGAGAGGCTATCCAGAGCGTGCTTTCAGGTGTCACGCTGCAGGATCTTGCGAATATGCGTGACCGCCACGCCGGAAGCTACATGTACTACATCTGACGTGCGGTATATCTGACGTATCATGCGGGGCGGACTTGTCAGGTTGTGGACAATTCCATTAACAATTCAGTTAACGATTCCATTAACGATTCCATTAGCGATTCCAGCAGGAAGAAGTGTGAACGTTTGATTTACCTAGATCACGCAGCGACCACGCCGATCCGAGGAGAAGTGATGGAGGCGATGGTGCCTTTTCTAACCGAAGAGTACGGCAATGCCTCCAGCATCTACGGGTTGGGCCGTGGCGCGCGATCCGCTGTCGACAAGGCACGGCACTCGGTTGCACAGTTTTTCGGGTGTGCGGATAGCGAGATCGTGTTCACAAGCGGGGGGACAGAGTCGATTCACAGTGCACTGCTTGGTGCGTGGCTTGCCCGACCGGATCGCAAGCATATCATTACAACGGCTGTTGAACATCATGCCGTTCTCCATACTTGCGATCTCCTGCACGAAATGGGCCTCGAGGTCACCATCCTAGACGTCGATGAGAACGGACGGGTGTCTGTAGAAGATGTGATTGGGGCAATTCGGGGGGACACCTTGTGTGTCTCCGTGATGATGGTCAACAATGAACTTGGCTCAGTGAACCAGGTTGCCGCCATCGCCGAAGCGGTTCATCGTGCTTCTCCGGATGTTTTGGTGCACTCAGATATGGTACAGGCTGCAGGTGTGTTTCGGCTGGAGCTTGATCGTTCAGGCGTCGATCTCGCCAGCATGACCGCGCACAAACTGGGTGGACCAAAAGGTATCGGAGCGCTGTATATTCGGCGGGGGACTCAGTGGAAGTCTGTTTTACGCGGCGGAGCTCAGGAGCGTGAGCGTCGAGCCGGTACGGAGAATACGGCCGCTATTGTGGGATTCGGTGCGGCCGTTGACTGGCTGAGTCGTCACTTTGAAGAACATACGGAAGCAATTCGCGTACGCTCGCAAGCTCTTCGTGAGGGATTATCCAAGATATCCGCTATCACTTGGAACAGCCCGCCTGACGGAGTTCCTCATATATTGAATGTCCGCTTTCATGGCATTCGTGCTGACCGTTTGTTGATGCGCCTTGACCTGGAGGGTGTTGCCGCTTCAGCAGGATCAGCCTGTGCCGCAGGAAGTTTGACCCCGAGTCATGTGCTTTTGGCGATTGGACTAGACCCGAAAGCAGCGCGAGAATCGGTTCGCTTCAGTCTGTCCGACGAGATGACAGAAGAGGAGATCTCCCAAGCGCTGGAGATTATCGAGCGTACTGTGTCTCAGTTGCAATCGACAACCCGACCTTCGTAAGTGAAAATGAGGGGCAGAATTCGAAAAATCTGTAGCACAATGAAATTCATCTGTTGCGTCAAATACCCACATGGGTTACGATAAAGATTGTAAGTTTACCGTATATTTTACCCTTCAAAATTTCTGTGAAGATGGTTTACAGCCAACTGCACAGATCCTTTTGTGTGTCCTACACGGCAGTCATAGAGGAGTTTATGAGAAGTACTCCACTGGTACCTTCCTCTATGATCTTTGCTTTCACGTTCTATTCTAGCGTTTAGCGATCCTGTCATCTGGACAGGCTAGATGTGAATCTTTCTCGTAAAGGAGACGAAAAGATGCGATGCCCGCACTGTAATTCTCGTGATTACGGCAAAATTGGCGCCAACCAGTTCTATTGCTGGGGCTGCTTTATGGAATTTAGCATTTCAGGTGATGATGTAAGAATGTTTGAAGTGGCTGAAGATGGGTCACTTGTTGCAGTCGATCCGCTTTCCCCGACGATGGAGTTCGAGGCCGGCACAGCGTAACGAGAGCGCCCGGTGGGCGCATGCCGTTCAGATACACTTGTTCAGATGTTGAGATACCTGTTGAGATACCTGTTCAGATACTTAATGATAGTGAGACTGTCGCCCCTTGGGATGCCCCCGAGGGGTCTTTTATGGTTGCGGGACGGCTTGTTTGCAGTACCTTATCTTGTTCCTGGTATCCTGTGTCCGTGTCGCGTGCTGTTAAGCCTCGCAGCATCGGTACATGTACCACTTGAAAAAGAAAATACGCGAAGGAAGAAGATTCCACTGGATCTCGGTTTGGAGGCGTGATATATTAGTCGATGTCGCCGCGAGGCGGCTGCGATGAAAACCTGATAACAACGCTGATATTGAGGCGAGCTATCAGGCATCAAAATGAAGTTGGTTCCTTGAAAACTAAACACACGCAGAGAGTGAAACGTACAGATTCGAAGTGAGCATCTTCGGCAACGAAGAGAGCAAACTTCTCAACTTTGAGAGTTTGATCCTGGCTCAGGACG
>NZ_LJCO01000096.1 GCF_001399675.1 Paenalicyclobacillus ferrooxydans | reverse complement strand
AACGCACCCATTTACCCGTCCAGAGTCCCTGTTAGTCATACCTGTCTATGAAGTCTGTCAAGTCAAACGAGAAATACTGCGAATAAGCTAGAATAAGGGAGAAAACGAAAGATCATAGAGAGAGAAGAGCGACGGAAGCACGAAAGAAAGAAAAGAATCAAACACTCTTGATTGAGTCGTAGAATCATCTGCCCTAGATGTACTATGGCTAGAAGATAAGCAGATAGGATGTTGATTGTATGACCAAAAAGTAATGGACAATTCTCTTAATCCCCTTAATGGTACTATTTTGTTTACTCATTGGTTATTACGTCCATTTGAAAGTGCGTGCGGCTCAATACGCCCGTACAAACTTGTCTCAGTTTTATAACGTCTCCATATCCAAGGTGCACATAACCCATGTGTCGTCGCCAGGAAATATCGAACAGCAATTGACGCATCATCAATCCTGGTACGCCAATTTTGAAATCGACGGAATGAAGAGCCAGCACGTAGGCAATCTCTGCGGAATTTAGTGAGTCCAAATCAGGAGGATTTTTCAACTTTGGCTTACCAACATCGTGATTGGGCACAAAACTACGCTTAAACATCGCACTCACTGTTAAAACTGTTGTGTTAAGCTTCTTCTCTTGCAATGGCGCAGAGTTCATTCCAGTGAGCTGTAACGAGGTCTTCTACTTCCACAATCGGTTACCCCCCAATATTGCCCCCTGGGCTGTCCAAGTTTTCTATAGCTACAAGTACGCGGTGTAGGAAGTGGAGCTTCCCATGAACTCCATCGACATGAGTCGACTATATAAACCCCGGTCTGCGCTCTCTACTCCGCATCCATACTCTCAAGAAAATGGCCCTATCGGGCTACATGAACGATCCGCGAACAGCGCTATCATACAGGACACGTCGCCTCCTGTATTGAGGTTGCCACTAAACGAAGAAAAGAGGTGTAGATGGCAGATGAGGGACCAGTTGGGAGCATCAATAGAGGAATCAGCCCCTCGCCGCTCGCTCCGTATTGGGCTTGGGCTGCTCTGGGCAGTGGACGCTCTCCTGCAAATGCAGCCAGGGATGTTTCATCCAGCTTTCTACGGGAACCTTCCATCGAACTTGATGCCTTCCATTTTACAGGACTTACGCGAGACTTCACCCAGTTGGATTACCTGGGCAGTCCGCACGGCACAGTGGTTTTTCATCCATTGGCCAGTCGCTGTCAACCTAGGCATCATCCTGCTGCAGTTGGTTCTCGCATTCCTACTTTCGCTGCGCGTACCGCCCCGATGGCGCAACATCGGGTTGGTAGTATCCGTTCTGTGGGGGCTTACCATTTGGGTGTTCGGTGAAGCTCTTGCTGGTGTCGGTTCTTGGGGCGCGACATTCTACGCCGGGTTCCCGGGCTCCGCTTTTCTCTATGCTTGTGCCGGGGGTTTTTTGCTATTGCCAGCCGAGAAATGGCATGAACAGACACTGACAACGCTAATTACACGGACGACAGCGGGTTTTCTCTGGCTATCCGGGATCCTGCAGTTGTTACCGGTAAACGGGCAGTGGGATCGGGGAGCACAGCTTGACGTGTTCGCAAACAGTGGATTTCAGTCGCAGCCAGGTATTCTGTCGGCGCCCGTCATGACGTACTCCATTTGGTCGAGTGCGCACCCCGTGGCGAGTAACACGCTGCTTGGACTCACGCTGCTTGGGGCGGGCTGCGCTGTTTGGTTCTGGCGCACAGCGGTATGGCTCCGAGTCGGGGTCTACGTGTGGCTATTCTTGGCATGGTGGTTTGGTATGGACTTCGGTTACCTGTTCTCAGGACTTAGCACGGATCCAAACACGCCTCCCATTCTATTTGCCATGCTGTGGGCTGTTCGCCCTCGTTCGAGAACTACGTCCAAGCTAGAAGTTGCGTCGAGAGTTTCCCATACCTCTGCCACCGGTTAAACCTATCGGCAGAACCCAAACATCCATCAATAAAAGAGGTGCTGTGTTGCATGGATATGAGTGTTCCTGTCAGCCCAATCATTTTGCATGTGTTCTATCGAATGATCGGCATTGAATTTTTAATTGCATTTGCGGCGTGCGCTGCAGTGTTCTGGCTGGTTCGTCGGACGGAGTGGTTCAAGCGCCAATTCTCAATCCAGTCAGAGTGGAGATTAGATGCTGCTTCTGTTTCGTCCAGAGCAGCAAAGGTTCAAAATGTAATTCGAATTGCTTTTGGCTGCATCTGGATTATCGACGGTGTACTGCAAGCACAGCCGGATATGACCACACAGTTCATCCCTGGTCTCATTGGCCCAATCATTTCGGGGCTCCCGGGAGTACTGCCGGAGTTGTTGAGCCCACTTACGTATCTTTGGACGATCCATCCCCTGTTTTTTGACTCGCTGTCAGTGTGGATGCAGGTCCTCATAGGTGTGGGTGTGTTGTTCGGCCCAGCACGTCGTGCGGGACGGATTGCACTCTACACTTCGATCGCGTGGGCTGCCGTGGTCTGGGTCATCGGGGAAGGGTTTGGGGTCCTGGGCGGAGCCACCTGGCTGACGGGAGCCCCTGGTGCGGTTTTGCTCTACGCGTTGGCTGCAGTGTTGCTGTTGCAGCCTCCGGTGCGTTGGACAAATGGCACAATCCGCAATGCATTGTACGTAGCAATCGGCATCTTGTGGCTGGTGTGCGCATTGTTGCAGGCGCTCCCAGACGCTGGCTTTTGGCAGGTCAGCGGCCTTCAGGGGGCGGAACTCAGCATGGCTGAGATGAGTCAACCTTTATGGATGGCCGCTCCGTTATTTGCTGTGGCGCATGCGTTTGCTGCACATCCCGTCGCCTGGAATGCTACCTTTGTCATCATTCTCGCCGCACTGGGTATTCTCTGGATTACTCGACCCCGTCTACCGTTTCTCCAGGAGTCTACACTTGTATTCACTCTCCTGACCTGGTGGATTGGTCAGGACTTTGGCGTCGTTGGCAGCATGGGTACGGATTTGAATACGGGCGGTCCTCTGCTTGTGCTGTGTCTTGCCGCCATCTCCCTGCGCGGTGTCGTGTATGAACAGACGACTGCTAAGCTGGAACGAACCAAACGAACGTTGCGTCCAGTTCTGATTTCAACTGGCTCTGCAGTGCTGGCAATGGCCGCAGGTTCGGTTGGTGCGTCGATGGCCGCGACCCAGAGTTCGGGAAGCCTAATTCAACAAGAAGCGGCAAACTCGGCCGTGACACCTGTCAATCAGCCATTGCCGAATTTAACGTTAACGAATCAATACGGCAATCAGGTGTCTCTCGCAAGTTACCGAGGCAAGGCGGTCGTGCTGACATTTCTCGATCCCGTTTGCTACCAGGACTGCCCCATCCTTGCTCAGGAGATGAAACAGGCGGACCAACTGCTTGGTCCGTACGCAAACAAGGTTCAGATGGTAGCGATTGCAGCCAACCCGTTGTTCCACTCGGTCAAAGACGTACAACGTTTTGACGCTCAGGAGAACATGAATGGCCTATCGAATTGGTCTTTCCTCACCTCGAACAACCTGTCGACGCTTAAGAATGCCTGGCATCGTTTGTACGAGTATGTCAGTGTTCCCAGCCTCGGTATGGTTGACCACGCGGAGAATATGTACTTCGTTTCACCAAGCGGTCAAGAGGTGTGGCTCGCCGATGCGAATGGGGACATCTCTGGCAGCGGCTCGTACTCGTCATTTATGGCTGCTTATGCTGAAAAATTACTTGGCGTCACGGCGTCCGTCAATGGTGGGCACAATGTTGCGCCGACAACTTACCATAGCGGTCTACAACACCCCGGTGGGTTTGACACAATTCAAATGACAAGTGCACAGGTCGGGTATGCGACGGCATTTGTTTCTCCCTACAACGAAGTCGTGAAGACAACAGACGGAGGAAAACGTTGGAAAAGCGTCACGCCGACCGGCGAGACACAGCGAGGCGGCTTCCTCGTTGCACCAGTATCATCCGACAAAGTCTACGCGCTTGTTCCGCAGTATGGGTATGTGAAGAACTCCTCGCTGTTTGTGACCACCGACGGTGGCACACAGTGGACTCCCGTTGGGCAACCTGGCCCAACCCCTCATATGTATGGGGCAAACAATCTGTCGGTGGGTGGCGGTGGTTCACTGTGGTTAACTGGTGCTGCCAAGACGAACGGTCAACTATTCATGTATCGGTCCAACGACGACGGGGCGCAGTGGGACTCCGTTGCATTGCCACTGACGAATGCTTCATCGTTCAGTTGGACGACGGAGCCTGTCGTGTGGAAGTCGGCTTCCAACGGACAGGTGGTTGTCGTAGGCAAACATGGCTCGGAGATATCCACTGAGGTCTTTACGACTACAGATGCAGGTAAGACGTGGATTCGGTCTGGGCAAACGGTGACAAGACAAACTGGCGCGACCGGCCCGGCCAACGTCGTTGTAAATGACCAGTACGCGCGAGGGCACCACACTTTTGCGGATGCAAATACCAGGTATGTCGACGCTATCGGGGCTAACGCAGTGTACCGTGTGGAGAAGGTCGGAACAGGTGCACAAGTCGAGATTTCTCAGGATGGTGGAAAAACGTGGGCAACACTGTTCGCTGGCAAGCTGCAATAGCGACTGTCTACTCCGTCGCTCATATCTCACGTCGCAAGTTATGGCAGGCCGTGCTTGTAGCGGTCTGCACGGCCATGTTGAGCGGCTGCGGAACCCCTGCGAACCACTCACCTCTCACGTCTACGACGCTGCACGCGACTACGGCAAACGGTCTGAAGCTGGCTCTGACGTTGTCGCCGAACCCGCCGACGGCACGCCGAGAACTCAAGGTGCAGCTGGTGGTCAGTGGTGATTCGTCGAACAGGTTCCGCCCGAAGAATGTTTGGATCAGCGAATCCATGCCCGGTATGTCAATGCCAAAAATGAGTGTAACACTGAATTCTTTGGGGAATGGTCGGTTCGTTGGACAGACCTTGATTGTGATGGGAGGCAAGTGGCAGTTGCTCGTCCACCTTGTCGATGGTTCTCAACAAGAGATGCAAGCGTTTTACACTCAGGTTAGGGAGTAGCATTAAAGGGGGGCTCTGTAGTGAAGGACGTGTTGACAAGCGCTTTGTCCACGCGCACCCGCGTGTTTTATGGTCTAGTAGGTTCTGGAGTTTTTCTCATTGCTGTGAACCAACTGGTGCAGAGCCATGACCGAAAATTCGACGCAGCTGTCTGCGCGAGCTATCACAGCCTACAGTACGGTGGGATGATGCTCGGGGGCGTCGCACTCGGCATTGCCGTCGCTCATCCGGTCAGTGTTGGCCTACGCGCGCTGATCCGCAACTTGCAGGTGGCACGACAGTCAGATGTGCAAGCGACCTTGGAAAAGCTCGCATGGGGCGCACTCATTGTGGCTATGTTGCCGGCTCTGTTGTGGGTTGTATCCCCTGTGAACTTGTTTGTAGATGTGCACCCAGGACTTATGGTAGAAGCGGACTTGATTGTTCTGCTGATGGGGATCGTATCGGGAACTGCTTGGATGGTTCTGCTCGGGCGCAGGTCATGGCTCGGGATCATCATTTCTGCTTCGATGATCCTCATGTTAGTCGGTTCTATTTTGACGCGTCATAGTTGGTGCTAGGCGGGTTCCGCCTGACACTTTGACGGAAAGAGGTGCACCGGACTTATGCACGGAATTACTCTCATCGGCTGGGCGTTTGGTGTTGGAATCCTGCAGGGTTTTCTACACTGTAGCGGCATGTGTGGTCCGTTTGTGATGGCGTTCAGTCTCTCTCGCGGTGCCGCCAAGGAGGGTGACAAGAGCCTAGGACGCTTCTTCTCGTGGTTTATGAGTGGGCACGTGGTGCACAACCTCGGCCGTGTCTTTACATTCACAGTGATCGGTTCCATCTTTGGTCTGCTTGGTACATTCGTCAATGCGGCAAGTCGACTGAACGGGTTGCAAGCGTTGGCCGGTTTTATCGGTGGTGGGCTGATGATTCTTTGGGCAGTGGACGAATTCCTCACTGGGCACGGCGGTGGATTTCTAGAAAAATGGAGCCTTCTGCGTTTTAACTCAGTCCAGTCACTCATGCGCAAAGATTTGTCAAGACAGCCATTCATGGCCGGGGCTATCCTTGGACTGCATCCGTGCGGTCTGTTGTTTGCAATGTTGGTGTCCGCAGCGGCGACAGGGTCGGTGTGGATGGGTGGTACTGTCATGCTCGTATTTGGTATCGGTACCATGCCTGCTCTTCTTGTCATAGCTCTGCTCGGCTGGTATGGGCGCAAACGTTTTACGAGCCGAAAATTTTCTTATGTCGCTGCAGTGCTAATCGCGGCAAGCGGCGTGCTGTTTATTCTTCGCGGCATGTCTGTAAATGGGTGGATCCCGGAGGTGAGTCCATGGCTGTTCTGACTTGTGCCCTCTGCGATGATGTGGCGGAGCAGCCCATAGAACACGAGGGTCACGTCTTTTGTTGTCATGGTTGCATGCAGCTATATGAGATTCTCGGAGAAAGTGAGATCGCGCGCTTAAAGAGCCGCCCCGGTCTCAACTGGACCGCTCTTCGTCAGGAAACGGGAGCAGATGTCGCACCTGAGGTACAAGGTGCTGACGTATGCACACTCCAACTAGACGGAATGTGGTGTGCGTCCTGCTCCGTACTCGTAGAGACGGTGTTGCGAAGGACTGAAGGAGTGCGCACGGCGCAAGTGGATTACACGTCGTCTTCTGCTGACGTGTACTACGATGCGAATGTGGTCGACATTGAGCAAATCAAGGCAGCAGTTGTTCAGCTCGGGTACGGCGCAGAAGCAACCGATGGCCCAATATCGGTTGGTGATCGAAACCTACTTCGACGTTTCACAGTAGCTGCGATCCTGTCTCTGATAGACATGATGGTAAGTCTGCCCGTCTGGTTCGGTTACTTCTCTAGCCTGCCCGTTCAAGCACGATGGACCGTGGCGGGGTTGTTGTGGGCTCTCTCCACACCTGTGGTGTTCTGGGCAGGATTTCCTTTTTTGCGTGGCGCCATTTCGTCCATCCGCCACCGCGTGCCGACGATGGACCTGCTGATCTCGCTTGGCAGCGTGTCAGCGTATGTCTATAGTTTCATCAGCATGGCACAGGGTGGATCCTACCTGTACTTCGATACAGCGTCACTACTCGTGACCTTCCTTTTGCTCAGCAGAAGCTTGGAGGTCGGTACGCGTCGCCGCGCGTCACGCACCGTCGAGATGCTCTCAAAGAGTGCAGCAAAAACCGCCGTAGTTGTAACGGCCGAAGGAGAAGAAACTGTCCCGGCTGAGAACCTTGCAGTAGGATCCCGAGTGGTAGTGTTTAGCGGAGAAACCGTTCCCGCTGACGGGCGGGTGGAATTTGGAGCGTCGTCATTTGACGAGTCCATGTTGTCTGGAGAGGCCATGCCAGCGCGCAAAGAAATAGGTGACGTGGTGTACGCCGGTACACTGTGCTTGGACGGACGCGTCGTCGTAGAGGTGCTTCGAACCGATTCAGACACCGTTTTGCATCAGACGACGGTCGCAGTTCGTGCAGCTCAGGAGTTGCAGAATAAGCGCCAACGGCTCGTTCAGCGCATTCTAAATGTGTTCGTCCCCACGGTCTTTGTAATCGGGCTGCTCACGTTTGCACTCTGTCTGTGGGTATTGCATATGCCCATCGGACATGCGGTCCTACGTAGCATATCAGTCTGGGTCATCGCGTGTCCTTGTTCGCTCAGTGTTGCCGTGCCAGTGTTGACTGCGGGATCGATTTCCCGCTTGTCCCAGGAAGGTCTCCTCCTTCGCGATCCGAACTGCCTCGAACAAGCGAAGGCGGTCCACACGGTAGTCTTCGACAAGACAGGGACTTTGACCAAAGGTCAGTACCGCCTCGTGCAGATCGCGCCGAATAACCAGGAGTTGCTGCAATTGGCGGCCTCCGTGGAAACGGCGTCAAACCATCCTGTCGCAAAGGCATTCGTAGTTGCAGCGCACGAACGTGGCCTGCCGCTGCTCCCAGTTTCGTCATTTGTCAGCGATGTAGGGCGAGGTGTTCGAGGCCGTGTCGCGGAGCATGATGTCGAAATGAGAGGTTGGAGGGGGGATAGAAGTCTCCCAGAGAACTTGTCTCAGCAGGCTGAACTGTGGGAACGTGCAGGACTCTCGGTGTCCGTACTATGGATAGATGGCATCGCCAAAGGCGTGGCAGGAGCAGCTGAGGAGATCCGCCCCACCGCTCGTTCTGTTGTGGAAAAAATGCAGCATTTAGGCAAAGAGGTCGTGTTGTTGAGTGGAGATGGGGCCGGTCCAAGTCGCGCTGTCGCCGAACAACTCGGAATCAATACGTGGGTAGCTGCGCAGTTACCGACAGAGAAAGCCGATTTTATCGCTAAACTACAGGCATCAGGACAAACCGTGGCATTTATCGGTGACGGGGTCAATGACGCCGCTGCACTTGCACAGTCCGATCTTGGCATTGCTTTGCGTTCAGGTACAGATATCGCCATGCAGTCAGGTCACCTGGTACTCACGGGTGCGAGCCTCGAACCTGTTGCAGATGCCCTCCACGTAGCTGCACAAGCGGCTGTCTTGTTGCGCGTCAACCTGACGTGGGCTGTGCTTTACAACGTCTGCGGGGTCATACTCGCAGTAGCAGGTGTCGCAAGTCCTGCCATCGCTGCACTTGCGATGGCTCTGTCGAGTTCGTTCGTATTGGGTAACTCGCTACGTATACTTGGATGGTCTCCGCAACGCTACGCGAGACGGGCCGGAGCAATTGCCGCGGGGATTGCGCTATTTGCAGTTGCAGCTTGGTTGGGCGTATGACTCATGCCTTTAACTTCGCTCGGCAAGGATGAGGTGAGAACAAGTATGTTGCAAATGATGTCACTGTGGCACCCAGAACTGATCGTCATGATCGGCTTGATCTTCTTTTTGTACCTATATGCCGATCGCCACGTGGGAAAGTCAGCTGAACAACAAGCCACGACTAAGCAGAAAGTGATGTTCGCGGCGTATCTGATTGTGCTATATGGCGCCATGGGTTCACCGATCGACGCTGTTGCACAAAACAGGTCATTCTCGGTCTTCGTTCTACAGATGGTCTTGATGACACTCGTACTGCCGTGGCTATTTCTTACGGGGATTCCCACCTGGATGGCGAGGGCCGTTCTGCAGATTCGGTGGATCTTCCGAACTGTGCGTGTGCTAACTTCCCCCTTCGTTGCCCTCATTGTCTACTACGGACTTGCATCGTTATTTCTTCTCCCTGTGATTTTCGAAGCCAACTTAAAGTACAACTGGCTGCACATTGTGGATGCCTGGGTTTTGATGGCGGCAGCCGTATTCCTTTGGTGGCCGTTACTCAGCCCTGCACCCGAGATCCCGCGACTAAGCAGGGGCTTTCAGCTTGGATACATTTTGTTCGGGACGAACTTCATGATGCCAATTCCGGTGCTTCTCGCGATCTCACAGCACCTGTGGTACAACTCATACAATGGGATCGCCCCCTTCCACAGATTGCTTGCAAACCAGCAACTAGGCGCTGTGTTGATGGTTGTGGCTATGATTGTGGTATATGGATTTCGTGCTGTACTCACATTCGCCTCATACGACGGGTCCAGTTGGTATGAGTGACCAAGAATGCTCCGGGATTTCACATTCTGCCGCTTCCCCACTTTGTGAATCCAACAGTAACCATGGGGAGTTGACGAGAGTAACGCAGGTCGCCGAAAATGGAAAGTCAAAAACGGGAAATGAGGCGCAGATGAAGAGGAGCGGTCCCGTCCCGTGGCATCGCAAGTTTCATTGCTAAGCACTTGAACTTACTGGTCGTCAGCACTCTCGTGTATAGACAGACGCCGCTTCGGTTTTCTCGGTACCGTTGCGACTCTCGGTATTCCGAGGTCAAACGCAGAGATTGGAATTCTTGGCACAGCGTCCAGTGCCCCCGACCTCATAGCGATCTGTAACAAGATCAGCACTTTACAGTTTATTATAAAATCATGGCTGCCAATACCCGCAGCTAAACTTTGGGCAGGTCAATTGCAACTAGAGTGCTGTAATCCTACTCAAAGACTAGCTCACTGACTAAAGGCAATGTGCGAGACCTTACCTGCCACCCTACTGGTAACCTAGTTCTGAATCTACTTACGTTAAACCAGCTAATAGCTTGTCAACATTTCCAGTGAAATTAGTTGCTGCGCAGTGTTAAATTGAAAACGAACATGACAAAGAACCGTCCATGTGATCATCGAAGGTTTTTCTTTAGCACAGCAATTGTGGCAGTTATACCAAGTCTACAAACGGTTTATGGCTCTTCAGCACTGCATAAATCCAGTGCAGTAGCTTGTTAATGCAGGCGACAAGGGCGACCTTGTGAGCTTTGCCATCTTCTCGCTTGGCTTTGTAGAACGTCTGTCGTCTCTTGCTTCCGGTTTTCCGTAGGCTAGGACCGCCAAGTACAATGCATGACGTAGCCGGCTTGAGCCACGCTTGGTGATTCGGTTAATGGTGGCGGTAAACTTTCCTGACGAATGGACACTCGGGTCCACACCGGCAAATGCCACAAGCTTCTTTGGGTGATTGAACCGTTCTATCTCTCCGATTTCAGCAATAATCGTGGCTGCGATTGTATCGCCGATTCCGGGGATAGATTGGACAATTTGACATTCTTCAATCTGTTCAGCGAGGGCATCTATCTGGTTTTCGAGGTCGGATAGGTGCTCTTTGTATTCCAGAATCATCTGGATGTACATTTTCAAGCTAAACAAATGGCTGGACAGCAACACCGTACGAAACGGGCTGCGGTTTGCGGCTTGGATAATGTCCTGCGCCATCCTTGCTGCCCAGCTCTCCGAACGGCTTTTACATAGCGTTTTTATCTTTTCGGCTAGCTCAGCTTCTGACACTTGAAAAACTGCCTCTGGAGTTGGAAAAGCGAGAAGTGTCTTCAAAGACACCTGAGAGAACAGATCCCCGAAAATACCACGATACTCAAGGAAGACAAGGTCTAACACGGCGTGGAACTGCAGCTTGGTTTGAATAAACAGACTCGTGACCGCATCACGCTGTCCGGTTAAACTCCGCAAATCCAAGAGGTGCATCCCACGCTTACGCAGTGGCTCAAACTCTTCCTTGTAAAAGAGCTCAAAGAGACGATAGGCGTCAATGGCATCGGTTTTCACCTTTCGAAGACTGGACTTCTTCGCCTGGTGTGAGATGAGCGGATTCACCACAATGTACACGTAGCTGTATTCTTCAAGGAACTGCACCACCGGGACATGATAGTGTCCGGTTGATTCCAAGATCACGGTTGGTTTCGCACCTGTCAGGGCTTCAACGCCCTCCAACACTTCACGAAACTTCTCAAAACCGTCGGTCGTATGGACGATGCTGAAGTGCCTGCCATGCGGTTTCTCTTTATCCAGGAATACCTGACCTTCTGTTTCTCCCTTGGCAACATCCAGACCAACTACAGGATTCATTGATTTACTCCCTTCACATATACTTGCCGGAAAACCCCTATCCATCTTGCATTACCATAGCTTCGCTTGTGATACGAGATCGATGTCCCAACCAGCCTCAATCATGCTTGTGCAAGTAGGGGGCGGACAGTTTAGCGCACGGGTTCATGGACCCACGGGGGCGGACGTCCGACCCGGCTACCGCAGTAAACCTCTAAAGTAAAATGAGGTCAACCAGCAATAACTGGCTGACCTCATAATACGAACGGGGGCGAATATGCAATATGTACATCTTGTACACATTGCATAAACATAACAAATTAAGTATATAAATTCTGGTTTCTGAATTTCAGTTACGTTTTCAAAGCAGATTTTTGTCATGTCTCATCCAAATAATTTTAGTATCAAAAAGTTGTGACCCCGTTTATTGGGCAGGTACATGGGGCGAAAGTTGTCGTTCTTACCGCGGGGAGATCTGCTAGCACGTGCGGGTGAATCGACTGATCCACCTAAACAACCCTTGTCGGAAGGCAAGACTACACTGGCAGAAGTCAGCAGACGTCATAGTACGATGCAAAGCATCGGAAAGGCTGAACGTCGTGTAGAGGATATCAGTGACTAGTTCGAGAGGTTGGTGTGAAGAGCAGAATCCCTACGACGGGGACTCCTTGTGAAAGAGAAAGGTGGAGCCTCGACGGTTCACAAGTGAGGGCTTAATCAACTCTGGCACGAATCACAGATCATCCCATCAACCATGTGGTCATGGTTGGGCAAGCATGAAGAACCACCGTATGCGGACCCGCATGTACGGTGGGGGGAGACTGGGGCTCACAAGAGTCTCCTCTTACCCGATTGAGTCCACTTACGTCCTGAAAATCCTCCGCCTCGTCACTACTACAATAAAGAAGACCACTGCTGGGTGTTCTACCTACCCGAGCAGTGGCCTTGTATGGCTTTCACGGTAGCGTCAAGAGTTTTGTGTAAATCCATTTATAGGAAGCGGATAGAGCCTCAAGTATACAGTCCTGTCTTTGTAGAGCTTTAACTGTTACGTTGAATATTCGGTTTCTTTTACATTAGCTGTATCACCCCCTTGTTCGTTCTTTGTAGATGGAGTGGGAGGGGTGAATGGCCGTAGGCCAGAGGGGAGGAGCGAAGCGGCTTCCCCTGTGTAGGGCCTGTGGGCTTGTGGGCAACCCTGTCCTTGGGTTGTCCATAAATCCACAGGCCTTTTGTTACGGTTGTTGCAGTCATCCACGCAGGCTCGTGGTTAAAGGGTGTCGTTGAGTGACTCGTGCCTGACAGTGGCGCCGTATTTGTTTGTGAACATCTTGCTGAGCTCTACTTTAGTACCCTCTTCTGCAAATCCTCTCAGCGCTCGTTTCGACCATTTTTCGTTGTAGTCCTTCGCAAAGAGATAGACAATCTTCTCTGCTGCTTCCAGGTTGGCAATACTGTTCATTGGTTTCACTCTCTTGCGTATTTCCTTAATCGTCCGCTCAATGGCGTTGGTTGTGTAGATGGCGTAGCGAATGGCTTCAGGGTATTTGTAGAAGACCAAAAGGTCGGTTAAATCGTCCCGCCAGGATTGTACTTCACGTGGATACTTTGCATTCCACTTGCTCTCGAATAGCTTGAAGCATCCCAGCGCCTCCTCGTATGCTGCGCTGGAGTAAACGCCCTTCAAATCCTCTAGAATAGCGGGTTTGTCCTTTGCTCGGACTTTAACGATGGTGTTGCGCAGTTTGTGAACTACACAGCGTTGAAAGTCAGCCTTGGGATAGACAGCGAGGAACGCATCTTTCAGTCCCGACAATCCATCTGCAACACCCACCAGAATTTCCTCAAGCCCCCGTGCACGTAGGTCCATGAAAATCTCCCGGCAGGAGGTGGCACTTTCATTGCCACCAACGTAGTAGCCAAGGATTTCTCGATGTCCGTTTTCATCGATTCCCATTACGACGTATATGGACTCGTTTTCCACCGTATCCCGCTTCAGCGATACATACATCCCATCCATATAGACAACGGAATACCGCCGCTTTAAGGGCCGTTTACGCCAGGCATCTACATCCTGCAAAACGACATTCGTGATGTTGCTAATTGTGGTCGGCGAGTACTGAACACCCAGTATCCGCTCCACAAACTGCCCGACTTCTCGTGTGCTCATTCCACCCTTGTACATCGCGATAATCGTCTCTTCAAGCCATGCATCTCGCCGGCTATATGGCTCGAACACACTGGTTTGAAACTCGCCCATGCGGTCACGTGGAACTCGTAATTCTTCAACCCTTCCGAAACGGGTGTCCATCCCTCTGGTGTAATAACCGTTGCGGCTGTCTCCCAGTTCCGGATGTTCCACCTCCAAGAAGTTTCGGATCTCCTCACGCAAGACAAGTTCAAGCTTCTGTTTCAAAAGGTCAGCCATTTGAGTTTCGAGTTGAGCAGCGAGTGATTCTCTGTTAATCTGGAACAAAGTAGGGTCATCTCCTCTGGACTTCAGCAATCTTGAGGATACCCTACTTTTCCTATGTTGTGGAATGCTTACACAAACTAATTTACGTCATCGCCTTCACCGAGAATAACAGATGTTAGTGTTTGCTATGTCCTTGGCCATTTGAAGCGTTGCCCGCACCCTGACCGTGATTCGAGTTTGCGTGTGTCGATCCGTTTTGGGCAGCAGATTGGCCCTTTTGTGAGCTTGTGGCTGCCTGGGTTGCAGAGGTATTTGTTGTCGTGGTGCTGGTGGTGTTGGTATTGTTCGTCAAGCTAGTCACCGCTGAGTTAACTGTGGACACGGTGTTATTCACGACACTAGCCGTGTTGGAACTGTGTCCCTTGCCACGAGAACTGTTTCCGTGACTCTGTGCTGCCTGACCTTGCGATTGGTGGCCCTGCGCTGTCTGGCCTTTCGACTGTTGAGTCTGGGATCCCGTGCTTGTTGATGTGGTACTGGACGCTGTTGTACTCTGTGTAGCCGTAGAATTCGTGCCGGTCTGATTTTGGTTGGTAGTAGAAGTTGCCGTACTCGAGGTTGCGGTATTTGGCACCAGGGTACTTAATGAAGTATCCTGTTGTGGCTCATGCCCGATGTGAGAAAGCCGC
This sequence comes from Paenalicyclobacillus ferrooxydans, assembly GCF_001399675.1. Classification (GTDB taxonomy): domain Bacteria; phylum Bacillota; class Bacilli; order Alicyclobacillales; family Alicyclobacillaceae; genus Alicyclobacillus_B; species Alicyclobacillus_B ferrooxydans. Next base: position 236,941 of record NZ_LJCO01000096.1, on the reverse strand, counting down.
ATCTGCAGGTGTGAGAACGCTTTGGCCAGATTCTTTTCTAGCGCAGCCTGTGCACTTGGGTTGCTTACATGTTGCAGAGCGGTGGCCAAAGCAGTTAAGTTTCCGGCAATCATACCTTTTACTTGCGGAAGACTGGCGGTCGACGTTGTTCCTGTTTGGCCTGATTGGGCGGAGTTGTTCAAGCTGTCCGCCGCCAAAAGCTGGTTGCCGAGCGCTGTCGTAAGCAACGAATTGGCAGCGTCTGTTTGACCCGACTGAAGCAGAGAGTTCGCTTGTGTAATGTCCTGCTGCCCGTATTGTGCAAGTAACTGCGCTTGTTGAAGGTCGGAACTCGCGAGCGCAACACTGATAGCCTGAGTCACTTGTTGAACAAAGTACAAGTAGCTAGATGGCGAGGCAGAATTTACATCAGTCGACGTGATCCCGGTGCTTGAAGATGATGTGCTATTGGATGTTCCATTATCTGTATTTACTCTGGTATCTGTCGTCGTGTTTGTGTCGGTTGCGGTGTTGCTTGTTGCATTCGTAGTCGTGTTCGTCGTTGTGTTGGTAGAGGACGTACTGTTGCTGGTATCTGCAAACGCGACACCTGACATCGCCCCGAGTGTTGATAATGCTATCGCAACTGCTACTGCGCCTTTTACAGCTTTCATGGAAAATTCATCTCCCTGAATAATAGTTTGTCGAACCGCGTCAAGCGGATATATATACCATTCGAGGAAAACTACGATTTATGTCGGTCGATGGGTAACTATCTTAAAAGACTCGGGTTCGTTCAACTCGTACCTATTTAGTTCAATCCGTACTTGGAAGCTAGTGCTTTGGAGTCAGATACAAATTGATTCAGTTCCTTTTGCACGGTTGCAGCCAGTTTCTTATCCACGGTCCTGTCAGGAAGAATGGCTTTTTCCTGATCGGAAAAGACCTTCGCACCCTCGTTCAGCAACGAGATGTAATCCTTCTTGCAGGCGCCTGCTCCGGGTGGCGTTGTGGCGTTACGAATGCTGTTGATATCAGCACTCACCTGGGATTGCACCTTTGCATAGGATGATTTGAAGCTGTTGTAGGAAATTTGCTTTGTACTTACCTCTTTAAAGAGATTTGATTCCTGAATAAATGCCTGATTGACTGCCTGAATCTGCGAATTCTCCTGTTGAATAAACTGCTTGACTGCAGCACCCGTATCTGGTGTCGAGTTCGGCGAAGGGCTTTGCTGGCCACACCCTGCCAGAACAAGTGCAACTACAGGTAGTGCATATGCAAGACTACGTTTTCTTGCGAACAAACAAATTGCCTCCCTTGGTGGTTTCTACATAATTCGTCAAAGTCACAAGTTTTATGGGAGCCTCCCAACATAAAAAGCCCCTTCGTCGCAGGGGCAGAAAATCAGTGGTGAGTGCAACCCGGCCATCATAGGATGATATCCCGTAGACCCGTAGCTTTGCGTCCCCGCGTTTCCGCGAGTTTGCCCCAATTCTTACGTGGAATATATCATGCTGCTGGTAGTCTTTCAACAATTTACAACAAGCCTTTGATAGAATGTCGCATTTTGCGTGATACGGAACCTCACGCCCTCACATCAAAAAGGGCTACACCACAAAGGGCTACACCACAAAGGGCGTAGCCCCCTTCCGTTGACACTCGCCGGTCTGGCAACGAAATGAGGCGGTTAAATATGAATGACCGCCTCATTTTTGTGTTTTTACGCTTTATAAATCTGGCTTCCAGATTGACGAAACTCCCTGGACTTTTCATCCATTCCGGTAGTAATTGCTGATTCTAGATTCAAGCCTCTTTCTTGGGCGTACTCGCGTATATCTTGTGTGATTCGCATGCTACAGAACTTTGGACCACACATTGAGCAAAAATGAGCTGTTTTGGCAGGCTCCGCAGGGAGCGTTTCGTCGTGAAAGGCAATGGCTCGCTGAGGGTCTAAAGACAGATTAAATTGGTCGTGCCAACGGAATTCAAAACGTGCTTTGGACAAGGCATCGTCACGGTGCTGTGCGTTTGGATGTCCTTTTGCCAAATCAGCTGCATGTGCAGCGATTTTATAAGTAATGACGCCTTCCTTCACGTCGTCTTTGTTGGGAAGTCCCAGATGCTCCTTGGGGGTCACATAACACAGCATGGCAGTGCCGTACCAGCCAATCATTGCTGCACCAATTGCTGAAGTGATGTGGTCATATCCAGGAGCAATGTCGGTCGTCAGCGGACCAAGCGTGTAAAAAGGAGCCTCATGACACACTTCCATTTGGCGATCTACGTTTTCCTTGATTTTGTGCATGGGTACGTGACCAGGACCCTCAATCATGACTTGAACGTCATGTTTCCATGCAATCTTAGTCAATTCACCAAGTGTCTCAAGTTCCGCAAACTGGGCTTCGTCGTTCGCGTCTGCAATCGAGCCTGGACGAAGACCGTCACCCAAGGAAAACGACACATCGTATGCCTTCATAATTTCGCAAATCTCTTCGAAGTGCGTGTAGAGGAAGCTCTCCTGATGGTGGGCTAAGCACCAGGCAGCCATAATCGAACCACCTCGGGATACAATCCCTGTCACGCGTTTCGCAGTCAATGGGATGTATCTCAGCAATACACCTGCGTGAATGGTGAAGTAGTCTACGCCTTGTTCAGCTTGTTCAATGAGCGTGTCGCGATAGATTTCCCAGGTTAATGCTTCGGCTTCTCCGCCGACTTTCTCGAGGGCCTGGTAAATAGGTACTGTACCGATAGGCACAGGAGAGTTTCGGATAATCCATTCACGGGTCGTATGAATGTTCTTCCCCGTTGATAAATCCATCACTGTATCGGCTCCCCATAGCGTCGCCCACTTCATCTTATCGACTTCTTCTTCAATGGAGGATGCGACCGCAGAGTTCCCAATATTCGCATTGATCTTAACGTGGAAGTTGCGTCCGATGATCATCGGTTCGCTTTCAGGGTGATTGATGTTGGAAGGAATAATTGCGCGGCCTTCCGCGACTTCTTTACGCACAAATTCAGGATCCATACCCTCGCGAATCGCGATAAATTCCATCTCTGGTGTGATGATACCTTGTTTTGCGTAATGCATTTGAGTGACGATTTTACCTGGCTTTGCGCGAAGAGGTTTGCGCATTAATCCAGGGAACACCTCTTGATTGTCTCTGATTCTGTCACCCTTCATGCCATCGTCTATCGGCAGGATTTTACGCCCTTCGTACTCTTCAACATCTTCGCGATCTAAAATCCATTCTACCCGGACTGGGTGCAGTCCCTGTCGAATGTCCGTTGTGGCATTGACGTCCGTATAGATTCCACTGGTATCATACACGCGTACTGGATTGTTCGCTTGTTCACCAAAGCGGCCGGTGGTAGCTGACAACTGAATTTCTCGCATCGGGACTCGAATGTCTGGTCGGGAACCCGATACGTAGACTTTCTGACTGCTTGGAAAGAATGAAGTGTTCTCGGACATGTTCTGGCCTCCCCTGTCAATATGTTTTGCTGCTTCTGGAAAATCAAAAAAAGACCGCCGGATAGCGATCGCGGCGGTCTGCACAACCAATGACATGTGCAACACAATTCCTACGCTGGCATTATCCAGATCAGGTTAACGGTCGGCGAACATCCATTCGCCCTCTCAGCCCGGTTTGCCGAGCTCCCGTGTGACTTATCAAGTTGGCTTAAAGATATCATCGTTTTTGAAAAGCTACAACCTTAAAATTGAGTTCTAGGATGTAGAACCGACGAGACCGATCTCAGGACTGCTAGGGGAGGCCACTTCTGTACGTGGGATACGCCCTGATAGATAGGCTAGGTGTCCTGCCTCTACACCTAACGCCATGGCTTTGGCCATTTTGACCGGATTGGCTGACTTTGCGATGGCAGTATTGATAAGGACCGCATCTGCGCCGAGTTCCATAGCGAGTGAGGCATCCGATGGAACGCCAATGCCAGCATCGATGACGACTGGGACACGTCCTGCGACCATATCTATAATGCGCTTCAACCGTTCTGGGTTTGGCAGTCCTTGGCCTGTTCCGATTGCAGATCCAAAGGGCATGATGGTCGCGCATCCCACGTCGAGCAAACGCCGGGCCACATGGTGGTCGTCGGAGGTGTACGGCAAGACGACGAACCCTTCTTTAACCAACATTTCCGCTGCTTCCACTGTAGCTACTGGGTCTGGTAATAGTGTGCCGTCGTCAGGGATGACCTCAAGTTTCACCCAGTTGGACAAGCCAGCGGCACGGGCGAGACGAGCCGTGCGAACTGCTTCTTCAGCGGTTCTACAACCAGCTGTGTTTGGCAATAGGACGTATTTATCGAGATTGATATACGCAAGCAAGGATTCCTCGCGTTCATCAAGATTGACCCGACGAACGGCGACGGTGACAATTTCTGCACCAGACGCATCAAGCGCATCTTTCATTTGACTGAATGAGCTGTATTTTCCCGTGCCAACCATGAGTCGAGATTGAAAGGTACGACCCGCAATCATTAAGTTTTCCATGCACGATTCCTCCCTTTTCTATTGCATGCCTTTTGTAGGCAGTTGTTAACTTGGATGATTGAATCAGTCAGCCTCCACCCACAAATCGAACAATCTCCAAGGTATCTCCTGCTTTTAGAACGACGTTGAAAAACTGGGCTGCTTCAAGAATGCTTCGGTTGTGTTCCACGGCAATCCGCTCGTGAGCCAGATGAAGTCGCTCGATAAGCTGCTCGATGGTGGTGTTCTCTTCAATCGATCTCGTTTTGCCATTCACATAGATGTCCATCATCGTGTCACCTCGTTTTTTTCAGATGCGCGTGCTGGATGGAATGCTTGCCAGTGACTCGGCCACGGGCGACCCTCTACGGAGTCGACCAGCATATTGGCGGTCACAGGGGCAAGCAGAATGCCATTTCGGAAATGGCCGGCTGCGACATGAAGGCCAGGCGATGCGGCCAGTTGGCCAATCCACGGGTGCGGGTCGGAAGAGCCTGGACGAAGTCCAATCCAACTTCGTTCAAACGTGGCATCGCACAGTCCGGGGGCAATCCGTTTAACGGAAGAAAGCAGACATTGGATTGCATCAGTGGTAACGTCTCGATTATATCCAGCCTCCCGGTCCTCGGTGGCCCCGACCACGATGGTTCCATTTCGTTTGGGAACGAGGTAAGCGTGATCGTTGAAGAGGGTGTGTTTTAATGTTGCCTGGCGTGGTCGAATGGCTAAGAGTTGGCCCTTGACGGGTTGGATTTGTCCTGGAAAAGACGGCAACAAACGTTGTGCCCAGGCGCCAGCAGCGACAACAACAGCTCCAGCGACGTACGTCTCATTTTGGGCTGATACGACAAAATCGCCAGTACTCTGAGGTCGGATAGCCGTAACTTCCGCCCCTTCCACCACGCTACAGCTCTTCTTGACCGCAACGGAGAGTGCCCGGGTGAGAAGGGGAGCATAAACGTTGCTGTCATCTGGGAGGTATAGGGCACCATAGTTTTCCGCCACAGTAGGTTCCTCGTGGGTTACTTCGGTGCTACTCAGGAACTCGGCACGCGCACCTCCTCGAATTTGCCACTCCATTTGCTCCTCTAGTGCGCGCACCTCGTCTTGTGTGAAGGCTATTTGATAAATTCCGTTGTGAATCAACTGAGCATCGACACCCGTGTATTCTAACAACTCGTCAACAAAGGCTTGGTACAGCGAGCGGCTTTCCAGACAGAGCTGGTAGAAAGGTCCGGGTTCGGACACCTCTAATTGCGCGCCTAACATGCCTGCAGCTGCACTTGACGCTTCGGCACCGGTACGGTCCCGCTCCAGTAACAGCACACGCCGACCGGTTTGAGCAAGACGCCAAGCACCGGTCATTCCAATCACACCGCCGCCAATGACAACAACGTCAAATGATTCAGTCATTATAAGCCTCCTCCTTTGTCAGATACGTTCTGATGACGTACAAATGGGATTTTCGGAAGCGCAGTTGAATCGTTCATGATTTCTTTCAAGGCTCTTGTGGCCTCTAGAGGGTTGGCCGCGTTGAGCACAGCGCCGATGACGGCGACACCGCTGCAGTTGGTTTCCAAAACAGGGGCAAGATTAGAGCGATCGATCCCTCCGATGGCGATAACCGGGATAGACAACGCCTCGACCACTCTGCGTAGCGCATATAAACCACGAGGAGGCATCCCTGGATGAGATTCGCTCGCATAGATGTGTCCAAATGTGACATAGTCAACACCCGCCTGTTCAGCGGCTAGAGCTTCGTCGAGACTGTGCACCGAGCATCCAATTTGTCCCGACCAATTTACCCGTCGGCGCAACTGGTCAACCACCGGAATGGGCAGAGACTTCGAAGCTAGGTGTACCCCAGCGAGATTGGCGGCGAATGCGACATCGACTCGGTCATTGACAAAAAGCGCTGGTGACTGTTGCTTGGCGAAGAGCTGCCGTTGTAACTCCGTGACCAAGGAGTAGGTCTCCGACACGGGGGCTTTCTTTTCTCGAATTTGAATGACATCAGCACCACCTTCGGCTGAGAGGCCAAGGGCCTCGAGCAGAGGTGAGCGGTGCCTGGTTCTATCACTGATGACATGCAGGACTGCGCTCATTTTTCACCTCAATAAAAAAAGCCGTGCCTAATGAATAGGTACGGCGGGTTTCCAATCTGAACCCAACAAACGACACCTTGCTTTGGTGTGTTGCATCGATTGTGCAAGTCTATGGACTTCGCGCCGGCTCAACCATTACGTTCCGGAATTCATCGCAAAGACGGACTTAGGCTATCATGCAGGGGGTAATACCGTCAAGAACGCTTTTACGCCGCCAACCAAACGTGACCTTGCGCAATGGTTTAAATTCAGGTAAAACTGAGCCATTCACGGCGATTCATATGCTGATGGATGGAAACGTGTCAATGAAGGGGAGAGACACGCCTATGCCCATGCAAAATGAACGGTACTCACGACAAATCCTATTTCGTCCAATTGGAATTGAAGGGCAGACAAAGTTGTCTGAGGCTCGAGTTGCGATTGTAGGCGTTGGTGCACTCGGAACGGTATTGGCGACTCAACTTGTACGAGCGGGCGTTGGCTTCGTGCGTTTAATTGATAGGGATGTGATTGAGCCATCCAACCTTCAGCGACAGTCTCTGTATGACGAAGTGGACGCGGAGGAAGGTCAAGCCAAAGCGGTTGCGGCGGCTGAGAAATTGCGAGACGCCAATCGAGACATAGCCATCGAGGCTGTGATTGAGGATGTGACTTGGCGAAACGCTGAGACTCTTCTTACCAACGTGGATGTTATTCTTGACGGAACCGACAATTTCCAAGTCAGATACCTCATCAACGACGTTTCGGTAAAACATAACATTCCTTGGTCCTACGGCGGCGCGGTAAGCTCATATGGAACTACCTCCTTCTTTCGCCCTGGAAAGACACCATGTCTTGTATGTCTATTTGGAGCGGAGTTAGGCGGAAACCACGACACATGCGACACTGTCGGTGTGATAGCGCCTGTTGTATCTATCATCGCTTCGTTTCAAGTTGCAGAGACCATAAAATATCTGACTGGAAATGTAGAGGCGCTCAATGATGCCCTGATCCATATCGATGTTTGGGGCAATGAGTTTCGCAGTGTTCAAATGGGCAATCCGAGAATGAACTGCTCTTGTTGTCATGATAGACAGTTTGATTCGCTTCAGCCGAACTCAGACAGTCTGACTGTCTCTATGTGTGGAAGAAGGACCATTCAAGTTTCCCCTTCTGGTGGATTTCATTTAAAGCTTGATGAGATGGCCAGTCGGTTGTCCCAACTTGGACACGTTCGCCACAATGCGCATCTTTTGCGATGCGATTTTGGAGACACCCAAATTACGTTGTTCGCTGACGGGCGAGCCCTTATTCACGGGGTGGAAGACGAAGTGATTGCCCGCAGCCTATATGCACGGTACATCGGCATGTAGTTTAGGCAAGAAGCATTGCTATAAAATTCATGATTCGTGATATATTGACCCTAACAGAATAGAGCCACTAGGGGGGCAATCTGCTGAGACAGGGAATACTCCTTGGACCCTTAGCACCTGATCTGGATAATACCAGCGTAGGAAAGTGGCAGAAGTCCGTCACGGCGCTCCTGTGGATTCGGAGCTTCCTGTCCCCTAGAGGCCTCTATGATAAGGAGGCTTTTTGCATGTCGTTTTTGAATAACCTCGAATGCAATACAACTCATTTCTCGATTCCTCTGAACGCGTTTTGATGGCATCATGATTCGAACGGATCAGGGCCATGTTGTCAGGGCACTTACCATTGCGGGATCGGACAGTGGAGGCGGTGCTGGGATTCAGGCAGATCTGAAAACCATGCATCAGTTCCAAGTCTACGGAATGTCAGTGTTGACATCCCTGACCGCACAAAATACAAACGGCGTACAGGGGATTTATGAAGTAACCCCCGAATTTGTGCGACTTCAATTGGAGTCCGTGTACACGGATCTTGGGATAGACGTCGTGAAGACGGGCATGCTTGTCAACACTAAGATTATACATACGGTTGCTTCTTTTCTTCGAGAAATAGACATTGAAAAAGTAGTAGTGGACCCAGTGATGGTTGCGAAGGGCGGGACTCCTCTACTTCGACAAGAATCCGTCGAGATACTCAAGGACGAACTGTTGCCTTTGGCAATGGTCATTACACCGAATGTGGTAGAGGCTGAAGAGTTGTGCGGATACTCTATTCGTGATTTTGAGGACTGTCACCGCGCCGCTATCGATATTGCAGCCCTCGGGCCACGGGCAGTCATCGTCAAAGGCGGCCATATGCCACCAGACTGGATAAAGGATGCCCCGAATTTAGTCGTGGATCTCGTGTATGTAGGTGGTGAATTTACCTATTTTGCGTCAGAAAGAGTGGACACGTACAAGACGCACGGGACTGGGTGTACGTTTTCTTCCGCGATAACCTCAATGTTGGCTCGTGGAGCATCGATTTTGGAATCCGTAGGTATGGCGAAAGCCTTTATATATGAAGCCGTGAAACGGGCGAAAACGTGGGATGTAGGTGCGGGGCATGGCCCGACGGACCAATCTGCCCCAATTCCTGCAAGGTTTGAACCGATGTCTTCGGCGTTCTACGTGTTTCGAAATGGACGATGGAACGAGGAGAGTAGATAAAGATATGGCATCTATTCGCGATTTGCGTAAAAGACTCGCGTTGTATTTGGTAACCGATGACAAGAGTTCACCAGAACAACTTCTTACAACCGTCCGAAGTGCGCTTGAGGGTGGCGTAACGACCGTACAACTGCGCAGGAAACACGATGACGGCCGGAGGCTTGTTGAACTCGGTCATGGCATTCGAGAGCTTACGAAATCTTTTGGTGCATTGTACATTGTGAATGACAGAGTGGACATTGCGTTACTTACCCAAGCGGATGGGGTTCACGTGGGACAAAGCGACATTTCTTGCCGAGATGCGCGGAGGTTGCTAGGAGATAAACTCATTGGCGTGTCGACATGTACGCTCGAAGAAGCAAAGACTGCTGAGCGGGACGGGGCAGATTACTTGGGCGTCGGTGCTGTATTCCCGACGCGGTCTAAGTCAGATGCGGATATGTGCGGGATCGACGGATTGGCCGCGATTACACAATATGTTTCGAGCCCGGTCGTTGGCATCGGGGGCATTGCATTAAACAATGTAAAATCAGTCTTGGAAGCAGGTGCGGACGGCGTCGCTGTCGTATCTGCCATTTTACACGCAGAAGATCCCCGTAGAGCGAGTGTCGAACTAAAGCAGTTTCTCACTTAATGGCCAAGAATCAAAGGTTTGTGCGTAAACGGGCTACCAAAATAGCACGAGGTGGCTGGGATTTCCGACCACCTCGTTTTTGATGCTCAGTTTGACAGTTTGCTAATGTTCACGAATTTCAAATCGGGATTTCGGAGGACGTTCAGACCACGCTGTCTGCCGGGAAGAGAGCACGTACGCTACGGGGTGGAAAAACCATGGGCCGCCCGCAGCAGTGTTTGCGGACGAACAAACAGGCATGTAAAACCAAAAGAATTTCTGGGGGCCGGAAATGAAAATTCACCTGTTACGTCACGGGCAGACTGACTGGAACCTCGAAGGACGTCTACAAGGGCAAATGGATGTTCCACTCAACCAGACAGGTGAGCAACAAATTGTCCGATTCTCTGCTCGAGTGGAGTACCCTTATTCACTGGTTGTTACCAGCCCATTACGACGAGCGGTTCAGTCAGCCGAACTTTGCTCAGTATGGCTGGGTCTTCCTCTTGTAAAAGAATCTCTTTTTGCAGAACGGGCCTTTGGTATGTTCGAAGGTCTGCGAAAAGATGAGGTTTATGAACAATTTCAGATTGCTGACATCGAGATGCTGGATAAGTTTCCTGGTGTTGAACTGATGTCGAGTTTTCGAGGGCGCCTAGAAGCAGGACTAAGGAGACTCACAAAACAGTATTCTGAGGAGCGTATTTTACTGGTTACGCACGGAAGCGTGATTCGTTTACTTACGATGATGACCAGAACAACCTCCACTAAATCCACACAGATCACGAGAATAGATGATTTACCACCGATTGTAGCGAATGGTTCTGTTGTAGAAATAGACATATCTTAAAACAGTAACTCCGCGTAGAAAGGACAATTGGTGTTGATATCCTTAAAGTTTCCTCAGTACCTAGACATGGACATCTGTTGGGATTACGATGAAAGTGTAATGATGGACAACTTCATAGTCAGGAAAGGTGTTCACTGAGAAGTGAACAAAATAGGGAAACCGGTAAAAGTCCGGTGCGGTCCCGCCACTGTAAGGGTGAGTCCGGTTCGACACCACTGAACATATATGTTTGGGAAGGTGAACCATGGACAATGATCCTAAGCCAGGAGACCTGCCTTTCCTGTTGTTCGACCATAGCCTACGGACGATAGGTGAGTGTCACTCGTGAAAAATACGTGTATGACAGCTATCTCCGGTTGGAGATAGCTTTTTTCATGTCATCTTGACTTGGAGGAGTAGACTTTGACATCTGCGTTGAATCGCGTCTTAGGTGATATTCCACCACAAAACAAGGAGGTCACCGAAAGAGCGCGTCACCGACTCGACGACCTCACAAAGCCGATTGGCAGCTTGGGGACACTTGAAAACATCATTCTTCGACTGGCTTCTATGACGGAACGGGTCATCCCTACTCTTCAGTCGCCTCATGTGCTCATCTTTGCTGCTGATCATGGGATCAGCGCCGAGGGTGTGTCTGCGTACAAAGAGGAAGTGACTGAACAAATGGTGGTCAACATGTGCATGGGCAGCGCTGTGAGCAGCGTGCTGGCCCGGGAGCAAAATATACCGCTTCAGGTCGTAGATGTAGGGATCCGTTCGCGCGTTCGTCACCCAGATGTGCTGGTTCAAAAAGTTGGGCTCGGAACAAAAAACTTCGTTCATGAGCCTGCCATGACCATAGACCAGGCGCAAAAGTGCGTGGAAATTGGAATTCAAGCTGTTGAGAAACACGTCAGTCAGGGGGCTGATATATTTGTCATCGGGGAGATGGGCATCGGAAATACCACTTCCAGTACCGCTCTGCTCTCTGTGTTTCTGGGCCTTTCTCCCGGGCTTCTAGTTGGTGACGGCACTGGTATATCCACAGAGCAGAAGCGGTTGAAGATTCAACTGATTGAGGCAGCGGTAAAGCACTTGTCACCGGATTCGAAGGATCCCTGGGACGTGTTTCGGAAATTTGGCGGATTTGAAATTGGGGCCGTGGCAGGAGCCTATCTTGCCTGTGCTTATCATCGTATCCCGGTACTGCTCGACGGCGTTATTACAACAGCTGCGGCACTCTTTGCTTGTAGATTGAACCCAGCCGTAAAGGACTACCTGATTGCTTCTCACGAGTCTTCTGAACCAGCCCATGCTTACGCACTAGCTGCGCTCGGCTTCGAGCCGTTGGTAAAGTGGGGCATGCACCTCGGTGAAGGGTCTGGGGCGTTGTCTGTACTGCCTGTAATTCGAAACATGTGTCAGGTCATGGCGGAGACTGCAACATTTGAAGACGCGAGGGTATCAAACCCCCATCGAACTCATCACGATTCCGAGTTTCGTCCTGTGCACGGTAGCGCTGGTTCACCGATGATATCTGGAAGTCCGACCGTGACAGATTTTACAGAAGCAGAGCGAAACGCGGTGTATAAGGCCATTCTTGCACGCCGGGATATTCGGTCCTTTCTACCGGATGAAATTGATGAAGGTGCCCTCTGGCGGATTCTTGCGGCGGCACATCACGGGCCGTCTGTCGGCTTTATGCAACCGTGGAATTTTATACTGGTTCGAGACAAGGAACGCCTTCGTGAGATCCAACAAACCGTTGAGGGAGAACGGGTACGGGCAGCGGACAATTATCAGGACCTCAAGCAAGATTACTATTTACGATTAAAAGTGGAGGGGCTGTTGCAGGCCCCACTCACGATTTGCGTAACCAACGACTCCACCCGCGGCGGTCCACATGTGCTGGGGAGAAATACCATTCCTGAAACGGATCTGATGTCTACTTCCTGCGCGATTGAAAACATGTGGCTGGCTGCGAGGGCTGAAGGCATCGGATTAGGATGGGTGAGTATTTACCAGAAGGCTGACATTCGTCGAATCCTTCGGATTCCCGAGCACATCGATCCGGTGGCGTTACTCTCCGTAGGTTACACATCGCATTTCCCGGACATTCCGCTACTCGAACGTGTCGGCTGGGGAAAGCGATTGGAATTGCAGAGTCTAATCTATCAAGACTATTGGGAAAACGAGGAGGATACAAAGTTATGAGAATTTATACACGTGGTGGAGACAAAGGGAAGACTGCACTGATTGGCGGAGAGCGACGTTACAAGCATGACTTGCGTATTGAAGCCTATGGAACAGTGGATGAGGCAGGGGCGTTTATTGGCATGGCAATCAGTGAATTGAATGAGTCAACGGATGCAGATATCATCAATTTGCTCTATCAGGTTCAGCAAACCTTGTGGGATGTAGGAGCTGACTTGGCTGCAGTTCCAGGTGCCAAGTATACATTTCGGACCAAGGAAGAGGCAGCGGGAGAACTCGAACCTTTCATTGACCGGTATAAGGAGGAGGCAGACAAGGTTACCAGATTTATCTTACGCGGCGGTGATAAAGCGGCGGCAACGCTTCATGTTTCCTGTACGGTTGTCCGGCGAGCTGAGCGGCATGTGGTTGCGTTGATGCAGGTCGAAAATATCTTCGAACCTACGCTTAAATACTTGAATCGTCTCTCCGATTTGCTCTTTGTCCTCGCGCGCGCCGTCAATGCGAGACGGGAACAAAAAGATGTCCTTTACGAGAACAGTACAGAAGTTTTCCGAGAAGGAAGAAATCATTCAAGCACCACCTCTACGGAGTCTTGACGGATAATGTCTATGAAAGACCCTCGGCAATCCACTCTGTTCTGGGAAAATCGTGGTGTTCACTGGACGCAAAATAGGGAGCTCATTCATATTAGATCCAATGGAAGATTACGCACCATCAGTTCAGCCATCCACGGCGGAGGCATGAACAATTTGTGTGATATCGTGAACTTCAAAGTTCCCAAGACGTACAACTGCGAAGCCCCGAAACTTGATCTGTCTCTCCAGTTGTCTAAGTTGGGGATTCAGGAGAATAACGCTGCAGCTCTGATGACGGCTGCACGTCTTGAAGACGCTGGATGGGCGGAAGTGCAAGGGGCACAGTGGAGTATTTTAGTATGTGTTACAGCCGGATTTTCCAATGCAGCCCGTGTTGGCGGCGAATACCTCAAGTCTTTGGAGCCCGGCACGATTAATACGATTGTTATCGTTGATGGATACATGACTGAAGAAGCATTCGTTGAGTCGGTGATCACTGTAACAGAGGCAAAGGCTGCGGCGCTTTCCGATCTTGCAGTCACGTGTCTTGACGGGCGAATCGCAACGGGTACAACAACAGATGCTGTGGTCGTCGGTGCTACTCAAAATCCCGAATATCAAAGGGAGTGCCCCATCGAGTACACAGGGCTTGCTACCGAGTTTGGAGAGCGACTCGCCACGGCTGTGTACACTGCGATTTGTGAGTCTGGGCAACGTTATATCCTGCGGCAGCAAAATGATACTTGACGTACTATCCGATATTCAATAGGATTACTAACGAATTGAATCTATCTCTTCAGGTGCTCTGGGAACAGAGATAATAGGGAAACCGGTGAAATCCCGGTACGGTCCCGCCACTGTAATCAGCATGTTTCGGAACAACACCACTGCAATACGTGGGAAGGTGTTGAATATACCGAGCTGAGAGTCAGGAGACCTGCCTGAAGAGCCAGAGCGAAACCTTCGAGGAGAGGTTGCGAGGATAGGTAATTTATTATCCGACCAAACAATCTCTGCCTATGGCAGAGATTTTCTTTTTTGAAGGGGACGCCTCATGACCTATATCAGGAGGTATCTCGATGAAAAAGTCTGTCTTCATCATCCCCACCGTGTTAACTGCTTTGACACTGGGTGTTGCAGGTTGTGGTACGAATACCGCATCCGACAATGCAAATGCTGCAACAACGTCCACAGGGTCTTCAGTCAGCACAGCCAATCAAGCGTCATCATCCTCGCAAACTACTACGTCTCAGGCTGCATCTGCGTCGTTCCCAGTGACGTTAAAAGACGGTGCAGGCCATACGGTGACCATCTCCAAGCAACCGCAGCGCATCGCCTCAACAACGGAAGGAACGGACGAGATTCTGACAGCGTTAGTCCCGAAGAAAGATATCGTTCTCGTGACGAACTACGCGGATGATCCGCAGTACTCGAATGTGACGTCCTTTGTCAAAGGAATTCCCACCATCCAGAATCTCACGGCTGAGCAAGTTATTGCTGCCAAGCCGGACCTCGTATTAACGGCCTCGTATGCGAAGCAAAGTGTGATCAGTCAGATTGAACAAGCGGGTATTCCAGCATATGAGTTCAACACTTTTAATTCCATTGCTGATATCGAACGAAACATTCAGGTCGTTGGCAAATTGGTTGGGCAAGAAGCTAAGGCCGCGAAGGTTGTTACGACCATGCAGTCTCAGTTGCAGAACGTAGAAGATGCGGTCAAAGGCCAGAAAAAAGTATCTGTTCTCGACTACAGTTCCTATGGGTATGCGGCTGGCTCCTCCACGACAGTAAATGATGTCATCGTGGATGCTGGTGGGATTAATGCTGCATCTAAGCTGAACGGATGGAAGCAGATTACGGACGAAGAAATTGTGAAATTAAACCCGGATGTAATCATCGACGCAAACAATGATAAGGGATTTGTTCAGAAAATCCTTTCTGACCCGGCCTTGAAAGATGTTTCCGCCGTGAAGAATCACCGCGTTTATAGTGTTAACAGCGCAGATTTGACAAGCGTCTCGCAGTATGTGACACGGGGAGTGCAAGATGTGGCAAAGCTGTTGTATCCGAATGTACAGATTGGGAATGAGTAATCTTCGGATTCGGTGGACTTTTGTTGCTCTCGGTATGGCACTGTTGGTGGGGGCAGCGCTAGAGCTGTCTCTGGGACCTGTGAGTATCCCGGTTCGCCAACTCATTCCAGATGCATGGGGCTATTTTCAGGGTGTGCATGATACCAACGCCATTGTCATTGGAGCCATTCGTATGCCGCGACTGTTTGTTGCGGCACTCGTTGGAGCCGGATTGGCCACCACCGGGGCTGCTCTCCAGGCCGTTTTTCGGAACCCGATGGCTGACCCATCGATTATTGGAGTGTCAAGCGGTGCTTCCCTTGGAGCAGTGTTGACCATTCAATTAGGTTTATCTCAGCTGAATGAGTGGTATACCCCTGTAGGAGCGTTCGTGAGTGGGCTGATTGTAGTGCTTGTCATCTATCGCATAGCCACTGTGCGTGGAAAAACATCCATTTATTCCTTACTCTTGTCAGGTGTTGCGTTTAGCGCACTATGCAGTTCTATTGTGACATTGGTTCTCTCACTCGCACCGCTCGAAACGATGCAACAGATGCTATTTTGGTTGATGGGCGGGCTGGATGGAAGTACATGGCGCGAAGTTTTAATGCTCCTTGTATTTGTTGTTATCGCGATTGGAATTTACCTGACCCAAGCACACGCACTTGACGTACTGTCATTGGGAGAAGAGCAGGCGCAAGGAGTTGGGGTGTCGTTGCAACTGACAAAGCAGGTCGTGCTCGTTACCTCTGCTTTCGTGGTCGGCGCATGTGTTAGTTCTACAGGGGTAATCGGGTTCGTTGGATTGGTCGTACCCCACCTGTTACGGATTTGGATTGGGCCTGCAAATCGGCGGCTAATCATTTCCTCAGCCGTTGGAGGTGCCGTTCTAATGCTGTTCGCGGACTTAATCTCCCGAATGATACTGTTGCCGACGGAGTTAAATGTTGGCATCATTACGTCTTTACTTGGGGCACCATTCTTTCTGTTCCTGTTGCGCCGTCAAGAGTCGCGCATGTATCGGGGGTAAGGAAATGAACCAAACTGCAGCGCTCCATACGGAGGACTTATCTTTCGACGGTATATTGGAACGTATTCAGTGTGAATGGGCGAGCGGGCAAGTCGTCGGGCTTGTGGGCCCGAATGGAGCAGGTAAGTCAACGCTATTGCGTCTACTTGCAGGGGTGATTCGACCGACTCGAGGTCGAATCTATATCCGTGGCCAGTCGATTTCCAAAGTATCTCCGAAGGACCGGGCAAGGGACGTGGCTTATCTGCCGCAACAGATTCCGGACAACGCATCGTTTACGGTTGAACAGTACGTAGAAATGGGACGCTTCCCTTATCGTACACTCTTTGGAGGCCTCGATAGGGAAAGCCGTGAAGCTGTGAATCGAGCAATGACTGGCTTGAACTTGTTGTCCTTTCGAACCGCCCGGCTTGATCAAATATCCGGTGGAGAACGGCAGCGTGCAGGCGTTGCACGTTGTCTGGCCCAGGGCAGTCCAATCATTCTGCTCGATGAACCGATTGCAAACCTTGATGTTCATTACCAGTTGGATATCCTTCTTCATCTGCAAAGGTTGGCCGAAGAGGGGCGACTCATCGTCATGGCGATTCACCATCTTGAGCTTGCCGCCAGGTATTGCGACAGGCTGTTATTGCTGCATTCAGGTCGAGTGTACGCCGAGGGACCTCCGCAGGATGTTCTGTCAGAGCGTGCTTTAGAAGAGGTGTTCCAGGTGAAAGCCAAAACGTATGCTGATCCGTTTGGCGGACACCTGCGTGTGAGTTATTCGCCTTGAAGGGAGGAAATTGTGTTGGGATATACCTTTGTTCTTGGCGGTGCGCGTAGTGGAAAGAGTTCGTTCGCAGAACAACTGGCACTGCGCCTATCCGAGATCCATTCCATGAATGTTGCGTACGTGGCAACCGCACAAATCAGCGATGATGAGATGCAAGAACGTATCCAACGTCACCGTTCAGGGAGGCCGTCACAATGGGAGACGGCTGAAATCCCACTCAACGTTTCCAGTTGGCTCCAAACAGAGCGTGCGCCGCAGGTTATTCTCATTGACTGCCTGTCCCTGCTCCTAAACAACTGGATGTTTCTCGAGGGCTGTGACGAAGAGCAGGTCTTCGTCAGAATTGACGCGCTTGTTTCGGCAATGGCAGAAACGGAGCACCGCGTGATCGTTGTCAGCAATGAGGTTGGGCAAGGCATTGTCCCGGGGGATGGCGTGTCACGCCGGTACCGGGATTGGCTCGGTGTCATGAATCAGAAGACGGCCCAATCTGCAGAGAAGGTGATTTGGGTTGTTGCGGGAATCCCAGTAGATTTACGAAAACTGCAGGTATCCATTCCATGAATCTCCTCTTCGGTGCTGCCCTAGCTCTGTTCGTTGACAGAATGATAGGAGATCCGAGATTCATTCCACATCCCGTAGTATGGATTGGTAAGTACATCACGCTGTTTGACCGCCGATTGAACCGAGCCGTTACCTCGCGCAACGTAAAACGCGCCTTGGGTATCTTCCTTACCCTCACCACCGTATTGATTGCAAGCATTATCCCGTGGTTGTTCCTTTTTTTGCTGAAACGATACACGACGGTGTGGGTGGCTTGGACGATAAACGTGTTTCTCATCTCTACAACGATAGCTTGGAACGGTTTGGTGAAGGCAGGGTGGGGCGTACTCCATCGGTTGCAAACAGAGGGGATAGAAGCTGCACGGCGAGAAGTATCCATGATAGTCGGGCGGGATACTGAACATTTATCGGAAGCCGAAGTGGTACGTGCCACGGTAGAGACCCTTGCGGAGAATATCGTGGATGCGATTGTCTCCCCTATATTTTATGCCTGCATCGGTGGGGCCCCATTGGCACTCCTTTACCGAGCAGCCAATACACTCGACTCTATGGTCGGGTATAAAAATGAGCGTTATGTGGACTTTGGGTGGTGTTCTGCTCAGCTTGACGACGTATTGAACTTCATTCCGGCCCGTCTGACCATTGGTCTCCTATGGGTTGCCACGTGGATGACAAAGAACAACGCACGCGAGGCAATCCGAATCATGCAGAGGGATGCCCGCAAACATCCAAGTCCCAACAGCGGCATCCCGGAATCGATGGTTGCAGGTGCACTCGGCGTTCAACTGGGCGGCGTCAACTTCTATGGAGGTATCGAATCCCGGCGAGCGACGATGGGCGACCCCAGCAGAACTTTGCAAGCCTCCGATATTAGGCGCACAATTCTTATTGTTCATGTCACGTCTATCGTGATTTTGGTCATGGCAGGGCTAGGAGGTGTGTTGGTTTGGCAATTGTAAGATGGTTCATTCTCGCGACACAATTTGCAACAGTGATTCCAACACCCTCCATCCGGAGTGTAAGTGACAGTGATGTCCGAACGAGTGCGCTCTTTTTTCCAATTATCGGCGGAGCGCTTGGGTGCGTCCTTTGGGGTGTGCAATATTTTCTAACGAGACATGTGCCAAGCTTGCCTGCCACGGCAGTTTCACTGACGGTGTACACGCTTCTTACAGGAGCGCTTCATCTGGATGGTCTGATGGACACGGCTGATGCCATTGGTAGCAGACGCCCGCGCGAAGAGGCGCTCCACATTATGAAAGACAGCCGCGTTGGAGCCATGGGGGCTGTGGCTGCCATCCTCGTCCTCATTGGGAAATTGACAGCTATATCAAGTGTTTCCCCGCAAGATTGGGAGCCCTTTATCGTTGTTCCAATGATGTCTAGGCTGTCCATGCTCTGGTCGATGGCGGTGTCTCGCTCTGCCCGACAGGAGGGGTTAGGCAGTTTTTTTGCACGAAGGGTGTCGGTGTGGGTCTTGGCAGGCGCGACCATTTTTAGCGGAGTTGTATGTATTTTCATTCTGCCATTGAAGGACGTACTATGGGTGCTTGTTTACGTTGTCGTAACAGTCTCACTTTTTAACGGTTGGATGGTGCGCAAATTCGGAGGAACGACAGGAGATACTTACGGTGCTTTAAACGAAATCACGGAATGGGTTGGTTGGATGGTATTTGCAGCCATGGTCCATTAAGGGGCGCTATAGATGCACGGCGGACGAATTTACGAGTATGCAGAGAAGAGCGGACGCAGCTCTAACCACGTGTTTGATTTTAGTGCAAACATCAATCCGATGGGACCTCCCAAAAGCGTTATGACGGCCATTCAAGGTGCGCTTAATGGTATTCGACATTACCCGGACGCCCGGCACATCAAGGTGATTCATGCCATCTGCAGCAAGTATCCGATTGCGAGTACCCAGAGTGTTTTTTGCGGTAACGGTGCGTCAGAGGTGATCGATTTGACCATCCGTGCACTAACTCCGAGGAGAGTTTTTCTGTTTGAACCCGCGTTTGCGGAATATCAACAGGCTGCCGAGCGGGTTAGAGCCGAGGTCGTCCATATCCCCCTCTTTGCAGGATCGTCGTTCGGAGAATCCCTGACTGATCTCGGAGAATTGTTGCATGATATTGTAAGCCGATGCAGACCCGCCGACTTGGTGGTCATCAACAATCCGCACAACCCAACGGGCCTGTGTTGGCGGAGAGAGGAGTTCATCGGCTTCGTTGCAATGCTTGGCGAGAGAGGGGTTTCGGTTCTCGTAGATGAATCGTTTATGGATTTTCGACCCGACGAGTCGGAGAGAACAGTCATGCCAGACACAGAGCATCTGAAAAACCTTATTGTTGTGCGATCCGCGACGAAGATCTATGCCATTCCAGGCCTTCGGTTTGGCTTCGGCGTAGCGCATGCAGATCTGGTCCGGAAAATTGAAGTGAATCGCGACAGGTGGAGTGTCAATCATCTGGCACAGGCTGCGGCCATCGCAGCGTACCAAGATGAAAAGTTTGTTCGGGAGACCTGGGATTGGCTACAAGCAGAACAAGAGTTCGTTCTTGAGACGTGGGGCAAACATTGGGCCGTCCAACTCTACATCCCCAGTGTCAACTACTTCTTGGTTCACGTACGGGAAGACCTGCCTGTTGAGAGCATTTTCGCACGACTTGAGCGAGAAGGAATATTTGTACGCCGCTGTGGAAATTTCAGGGGCCTCGGGGCGTTTGACATTCGAATCGCAATCCGGTCTCACGAAGATAACGAGCGAATGTGGAACACCTTTCATGATGCCTTACGAAGGCTGTGATGGGGGTTTCATGAGTCCATTTGACAAATGGTCCGTGCTGTCAAGAGTGTCTACGTGAAATCTTCTGTCGCGGTACGTGACACGTGCGATCGATGCATGATGAGGTTGCCAGTGCCGAAACCGTCCTAGCGGATCGCCATGGTAGTCTGCCAGCCAAAGGCCGAGCGGTCCGCCGTGCGTCACAATGCACACCGTACCCTCTTTGTGCTTCGCGACAAGGGAGTCAAGCCCTTGTTGAAAACGGCGCAGTGCTGCACTGCGTGACTCACCGGATGGAAACTGAAAGTCCGACAAGGAATCGTCCAGCGCGGCATCCATCAGAGACTTGTACCGTTCATACGCGAGGAAGGAAGACATCCCGTCAACGATACCAAGGTGAATCTCGCTCAGAGCCGGACATGTGTTTATCTCAAGATTTCTGCGCCTCTCTGCTATGACACTGGCTGTCTGCAAGCAACGCTTCAGCGGACTGGAGTATAGGCAGTCGATAGATACGTTCCGTAGCGCGTTTGCCACAGATTTGGCCTGCAAGACGCCAAACTCATGCAACGGAGGGTCAGTATGACCAATCAAGGTATAGTTCAGGTTCTCTGCTGTCACACCATGCCGCACGAAGATGAGCGTCGTCACATTGAGTCCTCCAGTTTGAAAGGGAGTTGAAATCATTGAATCTACCTCGAATCGTCATTGCAGGCACACATAGCGGTGTGGGGAAGTCCACCGTTTCTCTGGGCCTCATGGCCGCATTTCGTCAGCGCGGGCTATGCGTACAGAGCTTTAAAGTCGGGCCGGACTACATTGATCCAAGTTATCACACGGCCATTACCGGCAGGGCATCGAGGAACCTGGACAGTTGGATGCTAGCTAAACAGATGGTCCGGGATATCTTCGTCCATGCTGCGACTGATGCGGATGTCTCTATTGTAGAAGGTGTGATGGGATTTTACGATGGCAAGGATGTCTTGTCGAACGAGGGAAGCACTGCGGAGATTAGCCTTTTGCTCAATTGCCCCGTTCTTCTGGTTGTCGATTGTTCTGGGATGGCCCGAAGTGCTGCGGCGATTGTGAAAGGATATCAAGACTTGGACCGTCGTGTAAACATTGCCGGTGTCGTAGCAAACCGTGTAGGCGGGGAAGGGCACTTTCGTCTGATTCAACAGGTGGTGGAACATGAATGCGGTATACCCGTCGTGGGGTACCTGTCGAAGCATTCGGAAATCGAGATCCCGGAACGACATCTGGGGTTGATTCCGGCTATCGAAAGGGGAGAACACACGCCGTTGCTGGAACAACTGAGCACGGTGGCATCGTCTGCGATTGATTTGGATGCGGTGCTCTCCTTAGCGAAGGCTGCACCGGAGATACCAGAGAGTGAAAAAGGCCAGGTGTACCCGTCATTTTTATCGAAATACACTGCGTCGGACGATATGCGAAAGACCCGGATTGCCATCGCCAAGGATGCTGCCTTCAACTTTTACTACGAAGAAAACCTGGAGCTACTTGAGCACTACGGGGCGGAACTTGTGTTCTTCAGTCCACTCTCCGGGGAGAAGATTCCGGAAGATGCAGGGGGCTTGTATATCGGCGGAGGATTCCCTGAAGAGTTTGCAGCTCAACTTAGTTCCATGAAAGATGTTCGGGATGACTTTCGAGAGAAAATTCGAAACGGCTTACCGACCTACGCAGAGTGTGGAGGGTATATGTACCTCACGGAACAACTGACGGACCTGGCGGGGACTACGCATGACCTGGTTGGCCTCATTCCTGCACGGGTGACCATGCAGAAACGCCTTTCCGGATTTGGCTATCGGGAGGTCACGGGCATGGAGGGAAACTGGCTGGTACCTGCAAAGGAGTCTGCGCGAGGGCACGAATTTCACTACTCAACAATCGAGTTTCGTTTGCCGCAGGTTTTTGCGTATGAAGCATCTGCGTCTCGTTGGTCAAGCCGACGAGGTGAGGGGTATTTGAACGGTAACCTTGTCGCTGGATACACGCATCTTCACTTTGCTTCGAATCCGCTTGTCGCCGAGAAGTTTGTGGACAGGTGCAGAACGTATCGAGCAGGTGAATCAGGAAGGCAGGCGACATGAATGACACGGAGCCTAATGGTTGTTGGTACCTCTTCGAATGTCGGAAAAAGCATCCTGGCAACGGCCCTTTGCCGTATCCTCACACAAGACGGCCATCGCGTAGCACCGTTTAAGGCACAAAACATGTCTCTGAATTCCGCGGTGACGCCTTCCGGCCGCGAGATTGGACGGGCTCAGGCTGTTCAAGCAGAGGCATGCGGGATCCTATCCAACGAGCACATGAACCCCGTTCTGTTAAAGCCAACTGGGAACATGCAAAGTCAGATTGTACTGCAAGGTCGTCCAATTGGAACGAGATCGGCAAAGGATTATTTCTATGATGAAAAGGAGCTGCTATGGCGGGCGGTCGCGGAGAGTTATCAGTTCCTCGCACAGCGGCATGACATTATTGTCATTGAGGGTGCGGGGAGCCCTGTGGAGATGAACCTGAAACAACGGGACATTGCCAATATGAGGACAGCAAAGATGGCTGACGCGGGTGTACTGCTTATTGCAGACATTGATCGCGGAGGCGTGTTTGCGTCAATTGTGGGGACGCTTCAACTGCTTGATCCTGACGAGAAAAAACTGGTCAAGGGTATCCTCATTAACAAGTTTCGCGGAGACGCTAGATTGTTTGATGAGGGGCGCCGATGGATCGAAGACTATACCGGTGTGCCTGTGCTTGGGGTCATTCCATATATACCAAATCTGGCGATTGATGAGGAAGACTCCGTGGGTCTGTCGGGGGATCGTTATCACCAAGTAAAGCCAATCAGGAACGGTATCCGCGTGGGCATTGTTCAGCTTCCTCACATCTCAAATTTCACAGACTTCGATCCGCTCTTCCTCGAACCGGGCGTTGACACAAGTTTCTGTACGAGTTCAGAGGATTTGCATCATGTAGATGCCATCGTGATACCTGGTACAAAGAGCACCTTGATGGACTTGCGGTGGTTGGATAACACCGGCTGGACTGCGTCGATTCAGAGGACGGTTCGTGGTGGGGCACACGTCCTTGGTATCTGCGGCGGATATCAAATGCTTGGAATGGAAGTTCATGACCCGGAACACTTTGAATCTGAGATTGACACTTCTAGCGGATTAGGACTCTTTGATACGGTAACCACTATACATGCGGACAAGACAACAGTTCTAGTGGAAGGTGAGTTCGCAGGCGAATTTACAGGTATTCCAGTCAAGGGTTATGAAATTCACATGGGAGTCACCGAGTTTTCCGGAACCCAGAACCCGCTTGCCATGACATACCGGGTCTACAGCGATGGAGTACACACACCCCCTTCAGACAGTCCAATACCGGAGGGACATATATCTACAGATGGGCGAATCATCGGAACGTACCTTCACGGGGTATTTCACAACGATGTTTTTCGTAATGTCTGGCTAAACAGGATACGACACGACAAGGGATTGCCGTTACAAGAAAAAATTACGAATGTCAGGGCACTTCGTACCGAAGAATTTGACCGACTCGCCCAAGTAGTTCGAACCCACCTGGACATGGGCAAATTGTATGACGTACTCGGCCTTGCATGAACGATATTCACAGGAGGTGTTCGTACTATGTATCCACAACGAATTGTTTGTCTTGCTGCAGAAATTCCAGAAATCCTGTATCGGCTGGGGGCTCTTGACCGGGTTGTCGGCATTTCCGCCTACACGACACGCCCGGCGGAGGCGCTTCTCCTGCCGAAAGTATCCGGATTCAAGCATGGTAGTACCAAACGAATTCTTAAGGATCAACCAGACATTGCGATTCTAACCTCTGGGGTACAAAAGGAGCTCGCTGCTGAGCTCTCTAAACAAGGTGTGACTACGGTGCATTTTAACCCGCACCGGCTTGAGGATATGTTCCATACCATACAACTGATTGGCAACTTGATTGGGAAATCGGATGAAGCCTTGGCGTATGTGGCCGAGCTCCGTCAAGAGGTGGATGAAGTCCGTCAGAGTGCGGCTGAACTTCCCTTTCGACCGCGTGTGTATTTTGAAGAGTGGATGGACCCTATCATCGTTGGAACGGCATGGGTAAGTGATTTAATAGAGATTGCAGGCGGTATTGACGTGTTTCGTGAAAAATCATTGGAGGGACGCCATGCATCGGAACGGGTTGTAGAAGCTGATGAGATTGTTACTGCCTCCCCGGATATCGTGTTCGCATCTTGGTGCGGAAAACCATTCATTTCCGAAAACTTTCTTACGAGACCGGGTTATTCCGAGATACCTGCTGTTAAGCATGAGATTGTTTTCGAGCTCGACTCTGAAATACTTCAGTGTGGCCCAATGTTGCTCGACAGCTTGAAGAACATACACGGTATCATTCGGACCTTCGTCCGTAGTACGTTCTGAACGTGGTGTCCGCCTATGGGGATAATACAATAAATCCATTATCGTGACGGTTGTGATGCAAAGAGAGATGTACGACCATCTCGTCCTTCATAAAGTGTTCTGATGGTTAAGCGTTGATACAGATGGTCTCCAATGCTCTCGTAGTCAATCTCTTTGAATCCTTGAAGGGAACCTTGTTGCGGATAAAAGGCTTTAGTTGAGAAGAGTACAGTCCGCCACATACAGAGTTGATTCTGAATAATTGTGCAAGAAGTGCTACCAAGTTGGCGTCGACTTGCCGCCGTTTAAGGCAGTGTGGCGGAACAGATAGAAACGAGTGTTGCATAGGAGATTTCAACGGCACGCGTGAAGGGTGGGGACTCACAGGGAAGCACTTAATGCTCACTGTGAGTTCCCGTGAGTTAAATTTCAAAAATCTCATTTTCGGTATCTGATTTAAGTTGTGAGTGACAGGTTTTTTAAGGATGAAGATACCTTTTCATCAGCAAAAGACCTTCTCCTACCCGAGTGGGTGTGCTTAAAGCATTGGCTGGCAACGGGCAACTTATGCTTCAAGTCATTATGTCCACTTTATTCTATCGCCGACGTGTACGCATGACAGTTCGGGAGCTAATATGCTCGACGGTGTAGACCTGTCTCTTACCTGGATATGAACCATGTCTGCGGGAAGTTCCTCCACGTAAAAGTCGTCCATGAATACGTTTGTGATGCGGATACGCGTTCCGAGACCGAGATTCTCGACCATTTAACCCGAGAGAAGAGACATGGACAAGCTTGGGGGCTTTTGACTGGGATAGCCATGCTTCAGCGCCAAACGCCTATCTACGCGGTATGGACATCGACAATTCAATAGTTAGGCTTTTGATGGGTGTAGGCTTCTCGACACCATAAAGAGGCGAAAAAGCCTTGGTACACAAGGGATTTCACGGACATCACCGTGGAGTCCCTTTTGTCGTTCTAGGGACGAGCATTGTTTACGAATCAGGTGCTGTTCTTGCGCAATCTGCCTGCGCCGATGGGACTCTCCACATCGAGAACGTGAGACTGTGGGAACCACTCGATGTTGGTAGCCTTTTTTGCGGCAATGATCCTTACGATTGTGTTTGGATATGAAAAAACGATAAACACGCCAAAGTCAGAATCAAATGGTGTGACTAGTGGTGAAACGTAAGTGTCGACCGCCATTGCCGGGAAGGCGCTTTTAAACCCATAGATCATCAAAGGAGACGTACTTCGCATCAGGGATACCGTCACGCTGGATTCAGTCCTATGATTCAGAAAGGAGCGTTTAAAGTTGCAAGGGGGCTTGACACCGCATGGTGCTAGGCCCCCTTTTTGACTAAGCTGGTTGCAGTTCAATCATGGGTTAGCATGATTTGATATGCCAAATCTGCGAGTAACTGCCTGTCGTCCATTGGCCGGGTCACCATTCAATCCACCATCCACAAAGTTTTCAACCGAGATGAATTCACTGGAAATCTATTCCTGAATTCTGCGTCCCCTAGTGTTGATTGACGTGTTGTGTGAGATATTTATTGAAATCTTTGTCACATCCGGAATAATAAACTCCACCGATGTTCGTAACGATGACATGGTCCTGACTGTTCATCACTGACAGTACCCGTTTCCCAATTTCATCTTTGGTGCAATCGCTATAGACAATCCATAGTGACTCTTGAGGTTGGTACACCTCTCCGAGAGACGAAAGGAGTCGTGAGACTTTTTTGCGTGTTGTTGACGAGGTATGAAACTCGGCGGAGATAAGGAACCGTTTCATTAGGAATGCCGCTCCTTACATTTGATTTGACTCATCTTTGAAGACAATCGATTAACTGGAACGTAGTCCACATAATCATTTTATGTGGACCATAGTCCATTTGTCAATCTGATAA
This sequence comes from Paenalicyclobacillus ferrooxydans, assembly GCF_001399675.1. GTDB lineage: Bacteria > Bacillota > Bacilli > Alicyclobacillales > Alicyclobacillaceae > Alicyclobacillus_B > Alicyclobacillus_B ferrooxydans. Next base: position 209,986 of record NZ_LJCO01000096.1, on the reverse strand, counting down.
GGCTATACTACAGTTGTATAGGGAGGATGACATGAGCGACATAAAAGGCATCAATGTGGAACGGAAACGTAAAGAAAGACGAGAATCCATTGAAAATCGCGAACTCATCTTGAGTACCGCCAGAAGGCTTTTTGCTGAAAATGGAGTAAGAACGGTCAGCATGCGTCAGATTGCACGTGAGGCCGGTATTGGTCAAGGTACCTTGTACCGTCAATATACGGATAAGGGGGCCTTGTGTGAGGCACTGCTCCGGGAGACGATAGAAGAGTTCCAAAACACCTTCGAAATACGAATTTTAGCGAGCGCCGACAAGGCGTTGCAACTCGTTGAAGATTTGCTTGAACATATTGTGCACTTTACTGATGAGAACGCCGAAATGGTTAGTGCACTCGTAGAGGTTGCACTCACCGAGCGCCATCATGTGTTCTATCGCATACCTTTTTACGCGTGGGCACGCGAAAAGATTATGCAACTTTTAAATAGGGGTATTGAATCAGGAGAAGTTCAACCACTTGATGCGGAGTACACCGCTTACGTCCTCTTATCTCCGCTGGTCATGAACATCTTCATTCGGAAGGACTTTTCTTCTGAGCGAATTCTGCAAACAACTCGACAACTGTTATTAAATGGGGTCAAAGTTCGGTAACATTCAATGTCCGTTGTGTTGCAGCATGCGATTGTATGTGTCACGGCCACGGCATGAGCACCTCATGCTACCAGGCAGGGCACTATCACTGCGAATACCTGCTGAATTAGATTTTTAGAACTAGTTCCCTGCCGTTTTGTACGAAGCGCATCATGTTGACACGTCATTGCGCGACGCACATACTCTTATTAAACGGACTTCGGTCCGTTTAATATACAAACATATTATCACGATGGTGGAATATGGAGAAGGGATCTGTCGAGAAACATGTCGCACGTTACTATGGACAGCAATTATATGTATTGTGTCGTCTCTGATATTTGTTTCCGAAAAGTCCTATCCCCCGAAAGTTGGGAGGTGTGCGTAGTGGGAGCGAATGGCAGCTACGATATCGCCTTTACGGTAGGGAAGAATGGTAACGAAGCAGATTTTGTGGGAGCGTGTGAATTGTTCGTTAAGACACAGCAGATCCAGAAAAACGCTGAAGGCTACGCGGCAAGTTTACCGACCGAGCCAAGCCAGTAACTAATGAGACGAGTCAAACGGAGCATAGGGCGTAGCTTCGGGACGTGTTTGTTGTCAAAGAGGGCAAGGGAAATCGTGAAGGTGGTTCAAAAGGGGTCCTAACTGTCTTAAGTATTATCGGGAGTGTCGACTATGTTTTTTCGACGGGTAATGACGGATTTAGTAGTTTGACGACACTGACTTCAATTTTATCCCGCCACTTTTAAACCTCCAATTGGCTCAACACTCTAATCAGACCTTATTCCGTTGATTGTATTGACGAAATGGAAGTAACTATTGTATTGTTATTAACATCAAATAAAGCTCTGGCTGATTGACGATTTTCACAACAACCAAGGGGGTGTCAACGTGATTCCAGCATTGTTTATTGCACACGGAGCTCCGCTCTTAGCCATTGAAGACAATGATTACACCCAGTTTTTAAATGGACTAGGACAAGAACTTCCGCGTCCTAAAGCGATTGTATTGTTTTCTGCGCACTGGATTGCGGGTTCTCAGAAGGTCAGTGAAGTGGCGGAATATGACACCATTTATGATTTCGGAGGATTTCCAGATGAACTTTACCAGATAAAATATCCCGCTAAAGGGAACCAACAAATGGCACACCAAATTTCAAATTTATTCAGTGAGAACGGCATCCCGTTTGAGATGGACACAAGACGCGGGCTTGACCATGGCGCTTGGGTCGTTCTGCGTCTGCTCTATCCGAATGCTGATATTCCGGTGATCGCGATGTCCGTCAATCCGCGCCTGTCGCCAGAGCAACAGTACAAAATTGGACAATCGCTGGTAAAGTTACGCGCAAACGACGTTTTGGTTATCGGCAGCGGGGGAACGGTACACAATCTGCGGGCCGTTCAGTTCCTGGAAAACGATTTAGACGAATGGGCACTCGAATTCGACCAATGGTTGGAAAAGCACCTCAAGAAGTGGGATCTTGACGCACTATACAGCTATGATACGCTAGCGCCGAATGCCAGCCTTGCCGTGCCGCCTCATGGAAACGAGCATTTTGTTCCACTGTTTTACGCAATGGGTGCTGCTGATGATGTTCGGCAGGCGACATTGTTGCACCGCAGTTATCGTTACGGAAATCTCAGTCATAGTGTTTGGGCATTTGGATAAGTGATGATTTCGTAATGCTTATGAGAATGTACCCTTAGCGCACAATAAGTCTGATTTCGATTTCCAGCATGGAACTAAACTAAGAGAGGCGGATTTCCATTGACAAAAAAGGTAGGTATTATAGTCGGAAGCTTGAGGAAAGATTCATTTTCGAAAAGGTTAGCAGCAAATGTCGCTTCATTATTCCCTGAGGGATTTGAAACTGCATTTGTGGATATCGGAGGTTTAGCGCTGTACAACCAGGATTATGATGATGAAAACAACGTTCCGGCAGCATATACGACATTTCGCGACGTAATGAAAGAAATCGATGCGGTATTGTTCGTAACACCTGAATACAATCGTTCGGTGCCTGCCGTATTAAAGAATGCGTTAGACGTTGGTTCTCGTCCGTATGGAGCCAGTGTATGGAATGGCAAACCTGCGGCGATTATCAGCCAGTCTCCTGGCAGCTTAAGTGCTTTTGGTGCAAACCACCATTTACGTCAATCGCTTGTATTCTTAAACATGCCCGTCGTTCAACAACCGGAAGCCTATATTGGTAATGTTGCTGAGTTATTCGATGATCGTGGGCAGATCAAAAGTGAAGGAACTGTAAAATTCCTGGAATCATTCGTTGCTGCATTTGTTGATTTGATAAAGAAACAACAAGGGTAATGTGGTTCATCACTTCGTAAGTGGTTCATCACTCCGAATAGGCTTATTTGGCGCTGCAAGACAAAGTTTTGCAGCGTCTTTGTCAATGCCTTTCGTTTCGCCAGAGTGTGCAAAGATTACCTTGATGGATGCAACGATTTTTTAACAGATACTCGAATAGATTGGATGGTCCAATAGTCTAGACTGGAAAGTACTTTTCTGCTGCATGGGGGTACAAAAAAAGAAAAGAGGAGACACACTGGTTCATACATTATGGTGTCTCCTGTTTTCTTTGGTTATGAATGAGAGGTTCTGATCAACTTATGAAATCCACGACTGGCAGACGTGGGATCGACTGCCTGCATGATGGCGGAGACGACTGCGAGGCCATCTGCTCCGGCGGATAGGACGTCAGGTGCGTTCTGGAGGTTGATGCCGCCAATTGCGACAATCGGAATTTGTGGCACTGCTTTTGCCATCGCCTCAAGCCCTGACAATCCACAGACGACTGCATCGTCTTTTGATTGAGTTGTGAAAATTGCACCCGCACCAATATAGTCTGCTCCATCCTCAAACGCCGTTCTTGCTTCGTCTAATGTGGTTGCAGATACGCCGACAATTCTGTCTCCAACCAATCGCCGGACATCTTGGCACGAGATGTCTGATTGCCCCACATGGACGCCATCCGCATCCGTTAACAGAGCTATATCCACTCGGTCATTCACGATATACAGGGCATTGTACCGGTACGCCAACTCGCGAATTCGGCGGCCGTATTCCACCAAGGCACGGCCGTCCTCACGTTTCCGGCGTAGTTGAATCGTGGTTGCCCCTCCTTGCAGGGCCATTTCAATCACACGCAATTGTTCGTCAACGTCCTCGCGCTCATCGGTCACGACGTACACGGATAATTTGTGTGCCAGTTGCTCTGGGGAGACTCGGGAATTTGTCCCTTCTGTCCTGTTCATGCGTTCACTTCCATGAGCTCAACCTTTGCACGGGAGTTTACTTGCGCTTCGGTCAGCCCGTAGAGCGCATCGAAAAGGGCTGCCTGGAATGTTCCGGGGCCGTGCGCGGTTTCAGCGGCGATTTCTCCAGCTACATTTAAACAGGTGATGGCTGAGATGGTTGCTTCGGCATAGACGTGAAGCCCGCTTCCTCGTTCTACGACTCCGATGAACGCTCCAAGAATGGCAGTCAGTGAGCAGCCCGATCCGGTGATGATGGCAAGGAGTGGATGACCGTTACCTAGTTTCCACATGTGCTGCCCATCCGTTACAAGGTCCTGCTCGCCGGTTGCCACGACTACCGTTCCATGGGCTCTCGCATACTCCCACATATGAATCGGCAAGGTGTTACTTGACCCGGATGAGTCTACCCCAACGACCTGCCCCCCAGCGCCCACCATTAGCCCGATTTCACCTGCGTTTCCGCGCAGAACCGTAAGCTGCAGTTCACTGGCCAATTGTGTGGCAACACTGGTACGGTATGGGGTCGCACCGACGCCAACGGGATCGAGAATTACAGGAATGCCAGCGTTGTTTGCCGATTTCCCGGCAAGTCGCATTGCGGTGACGACATTTGGGTCGAGTGTCCCCATGTTCAGTGAGAGAGCTCTTGCGATTCGAGCCATGTCCGCCACTTCCTCATGGGCATATGCCATGACGGGGGAACCGCCGACTGACAACAAGGCATTTGCCGCCGTGTTGGTAACCACCAAATTGGTGATGTTGTGGACAAGTGGGCGCTCATTCTGAACGCGTGTCAGCCAATTTCCGATTTCCATTACAAAATCTCCCCCTTAAACGACTCTCCATTCAGTATCCTGGTAGACATTAAATTTGCCGACTTGTGGCCAGTAGGCCTGTGGTATGGGTGTTGAATGGTCAGTCGGACCGTGACCATGTCCAACGTCCCAAGTGCGTGCCCGTGATATGGCTTCGTACACAAAGGCTTTCGCACCCGCAATCGACGCGAGTGAGCTAGCCCCAGACGCAAGCAGAGCCGTGATGGCTGCTGAGTAGGTACAGCCTGTACCGTGTGTTTTCTGACTGTCTACTCGTGGCGTAACAAGATAAGTGAACTTGTCTGTGTCCTTCTGGTAAACGATGTCTGTTGCAAACGCGGAGGCGTCATATAAGCCGGATGAACTCTTCTGATTGGTTTCGATTGTGACGGACGTCGGAACATGCCCGCCTTTGATCACGACCAAATTCGTACCGAGGCTTGCAATATCGCGAGCGGCCCGGTGGCAGTCCTCCCAACTGTGTAGAGGATAGCCACAGATGACCTCAGCTTCCGGGAGGTTGGGTGTCACGATACTTGCCAGCGGCAGAAGTTGATGTTTCAGGGCTTCGACCGCATCGCTCTGCAAGAGTGGTGCACCACCTTTGGCCACCATCACCGGATCGACAACAACTGGGGAGGTTACGTTTTCACGTAAAAACGAGGCCACCTCACGAATGATGGAAGTAGATGACAACATGCCTGTTTTTATCGCGTCCATCCCGATGTCGTCGTAAACCGATGAAAGCTGGGCGCGAACGAATTCAGGGCTAACGTCATAAATCGCTTGAACGCCGCGTGTATTCTGAGCTGTAAGTGCTGTGACAACCGAGAGTGCGTAGACACCAAACTGATGGATGGTTTTCAGGTCAGCCTGGATGCCGGCTCCGCCGCCACTATCCGATCCAGCAATCGTCAAGGCACGTGCCACATGTCCACTCGGCTGTCTAAACACAGGTGTTCACCCGCACTGAGAGTGAATCGAACGAGTCTGAATCCGGCTTTTCCCCGAGTGGATAGGCACCCGGACCGCTTGGTGTCCACTTCTGCAACGTAAAGGCCATATCAAAAAATTGATACTCCAGTCGGGAACTATCAAGAAAAGCGGATCTCATCATGGCCAAGTCAAGTTCTCTCGCACCAGGAGCGAGATGGTCGAGCAACGCCGTCAATTCCATCAGGCCTTGGTGCATCTCGTCGCTTGCATAAAATGAAATCCAATCGTAAAAAGGATGTTCAGTCGTTGGCTGGAACTCTTCTATGATTCGTCTGGCGGTATCCACATAGACCCATTGGCAGGGGAGCACGACTGCAACAATCTCGCCGAGGGTTCCTTGCTGGGCGACGCACAGCATATGACGAGCGTAGTGATGGGCTGTCGGGGCAAGTTCCACGGGATGTTGCATGACCTCATCGTGGGTAACACCTGCGACTCTGCACAGGTTAAGATGAGGGATGAGCTCCCCTTCGAGCAAAATGCCGATGCGGTTGTAGAAGAGGCGCATCTGGTCCGGTGTCTGGGCTTTGGAGAGTGCCATGCCATAAACTTTGCTGTAGGTGTTCAGATACTCTGTGTCTTGACTCACATAATGAATGAGTGATTCGGGTGGAAGCTGGCCTTTTGCAATTCCCTGGACAAACGGATGAAGGTAAATCGCTTCAAAAATGGGGTCTGCGTCCTGACGAAGTGATTGCGCGAAAGACAAAATGATAGCCTCCTTCTTCGTTGGAGGCCGCTTGGGGGAGAGAGGTGAGCATACTCCCTGGTAATGGGAATGCTGCTCGCCACTTTCCTACGCTGGTATTACCCAGGTCAGGTTCGAAGGGTCCAAGGATTTCTCCTTGTCTCAGCAAATGCTCCCCTAGTGGCTCCGATTGTTTGGTTTCGATGTAACTATACCATGTTTTCGTAAAGTGTCCTTCGCAAATTGAAAAAGTCCCCGGTGTCAAGGCACAAGGGACTCGAATCGTAATAAAGCGCGGACGTGGGAGTTCTTTGGAATAGACCGCAATCTACTTTTGCACCGTGGTCGAAATGTGAATTTTGCCGTCGATAATATCTTGTTTCAGCTGGTTTACCTGACTGACGATGCTCTGTGGGACACCTTGCATGGGGGCTGTAATACCTACACCGTTTTGCTTTAAGCCAAACGTATCAACACCTGATTTGAATGTATTATTCTTGACCGACTGAACGACATCGTACACAGAGGTATCGACACCTTTCGTAGCACTCACAATCACGTTTTTCGGGGCTAAGTAGCTCTGGTTTGTGTCCACTCCGATAGCGTATTTGTTTGCAGCTTGGACGGCACTAATTACGCCTAAGCCGCAACCACCTGCGACAGGAAATATAATGTCTGCGCCTTGTGACATCTCGTTCTGTGCATATTGAGCACCAAGTGCAGTATCTGTGAAGCTGTCTGTATAAGTTACTAGTACCTTGCCGGTTGGATCTTCACGCTTGAATCCCTGCTGGAATCCTGCGATGTAACTGTCAACTGGTGGTGATGGCTGCCCGCCAACGACACCAACAATATTTTGGCTGTTTAAATTCGGTAAACTGTGGCCCTTTTGAATCAGTCCCGCCATAGCACCCGCGAGATAACCAGCTTGTTCAGACTGGAATACAGCTGATACCACGTTTGAACGATTGGTGATCACATCATCGATAATCATAAACTTGATGTTCGGATATTGCTGTGCTACCTGTTCAACAGCATCATGCATGAGAAATCCGACTGCGATAACAAGGTTGTATCCATGGGATGCAAAATAAGTCAGGTTTGGGACGTAGTCGGTGGCTTGTTTGGACTGTACGACCTTTCCTGCAGCGCCCAGCTTTTGTTCTGCTTTGGTCAGTCCGACGTAGGCTAGATGATTAAATCCGTTGTCATTCAGTCCTCCAATGTCGGTTACAAGTCCTACCTTGAGACCCGTCCCGGTCGTCCCAGCCCCGGTAGTTGGGGCGGGTGCAGTATTATTTCCTGCTGGCCCACACCCACTGACAGCCAACGTCGCTACAAAAACGGATAATGACATAAATGACACAATTATCTTTTTGCTCATGGACAGTGCCATCCCCTCGATGTGTCTCATTATTGGTTGTAGGGTTTTCATGCACTTGCAATTTGATACTCTTCATGGGGACGCGGGGGTGTTCATGCGCAACTTTTGAATCTCTTAAATCCAAATTTTTATACTGCAGTCATGATTTGTGTAATGAAGGTAGTGATAGAAACGTGGTACATTTTCACCAAGTTCAACCATAAAGCCGAATCGTCAATGAGACTTGATGTACGGGGGATCTTTCGTCCAATCGGACTTGGGGAGAGGCGAAATGTGCCGGGTTAACTCGAACCCGATCCCGACAGCTAACCTCGGAGGCAATACGAGAGGATGAATTGTTTGCGTAACTTGAAGCTGGGAATTGGTCTCTTAACGACTCTTGTTGCAGGTGGCCTCGCTATCCCTTCCGCACTTGCTGCGACCACAGGAGCCAATTCAACGACGGTACAACCGGGCAACACATTTTGGACAATTTCGCGGGCTTATGGTGTTTCCATGCAAGCACTCGAGGCTGCAAATCCGTCGGTCAACCCAATGGACCTCATTCCCGGTACGGTATTGACCCTCCCCTCATCAATCGGCACAGGACAAAGCAATTCACAGGACGCAACTTCGCCTCAAGCGGTGACTGTACAGCCGGGCGATACCATGTGGACGATTTCACAAGCTTATGGTGTGTCGTTGCAAGCAATCGAGACAGCAAATCAATCTGTGAATCCGAATAATCTCTTGGTGGGAACAGCTCTTGTACTGCCTAAGACCGGTGCCTTGGCAGGAGACAGTTCGACAAAGAGCTCAGCAGCGATTACGAGTACACAGACTTCAACCGTGCAACAGCAGAATTTGTACTGGATGGAACATGCCATTAATGCGGAGGCCGGAGCTGACTCACTGCAGGCTCAAATCGCTGTGGGGGATGTGATTCTTCATCGTTTACAGGCAGGTGGGTATGGGAGCACCGTGCATGATGTCGTGTTTCAGGTGATCAACGGTCATTACCAATTCACGAGTGTTGCGAACGGTTACATATATACCACTCCTTCAGCATTAAGTATTCAAGCTGCTATGGACGTATTGAATAAAGGTGAAGACGTGGTTCCAAGTGCAATGGTTTTCTATAATCCTGCGTACACACCGACTTCAAGCTGGGTGAGGTCTCAGCCGTATATCACGCAAATTGACAATCTTATTTTTGCCAAATGAACGGGAAGCTTAGGACAGCCCGCGTTACTGGTTAAAACCTAGTTGGGTAAAAAGACTACCGCTGGTAGTCTTTTCTTTATAAGTATAGAGGGAGTCTCATCAGTTTCTACTGGCATCACGGTAATACCGTGGGGTGAAATGCCACTCGACCACTCCGACGGATAATAATGCTTCGTTGAACACAGTTTATAAGAAACATAAAATAAACGGGGTCTTATGGTCTGTGAACAAAAATTTTCTCCTTGCATTTACCTTGATGACGTCACTTCTAGTCAAGCCCTCACTTGTGTATGCAACTGCATCGGATGCTGGAAATGTGGATAACGTGGTTCAGAACCAGTTCACCATTGAGGGACAATACATGTTGATGACAAAGGAGCAATTCAAGGATTGGCTACTTCACAAACAGTTTACGAGAAATATCAAGTTGATACAGGAGCATCATACCTGGAGTCCATCATACAAGGACTTTAATGGGTCAAATTATTTGCCGCTGCTGAAGTGGATGGAACGATATCATGTCAACGTGATGCATTGGAATAACATTAGTCAGAATTTAACTATATTTCCAGATGGGGAAATAGTGGTGTGCAGACCACTTGATTCGTCTCCGCAAGGCTCAATCGGGCTCGAGAATTCAGCTGCGCGGAGAGCAATTGAATCTAAATCCATAACAATCGAAAACCTTGGGAATTTTGACGAAGGTAATGATGTCATGACTCCAGAGCAAAAGGATGCGATTGTTTATGTTACAGCACTGCTTTGTATCAAATTTGGCCTGACACCGTCAATCAACACGATCACATATCACCATTGGTGGGATCTAGGTACGGGACAAAGAGTCTTAGACCGTGGTCAAAAGAACCGTGTCAAGACGTGTCCCGGTACTGGATTTTTCGGAGGTAACTCCACAACAAGTGCAAAGGCGAATTTTTATCCCCTCGTATTAGAACAAATGAAACAGATAGAAGTTTCTATGCACTAACAGATAGAAGCTTCTATGCACTAAATGATGGGGATTAAACACACGTTTGGCCTCATCTGAATTGGGTAGCCAAGTATCCTCGCCATGGATTGCGTTTTTCTATTCAGGAATACCCGAGCCTAACAGCTTGGGATGTTACGAAGAATGGGGAGGGAGTGCTGAATGAATAAACAGATAATGGCAAACCATTTAGGGTTTTATACATGGGAACAACTGATTGGTGCGTCTGACCTAGTGTCAAATGATGAGGCCCGTACGTGGTATGTAACGGCGACACGGACATGGTACAAATGGATCCTATGGAACACAGACGGGGATGTATATTTCAACAATTCCACCAAGGAAGAAGCCTTAAGTACTTTAAAGTACATATACGAAAAAAATGCAATTCATAACTTCGTGTGGCACGATGGCTATGATTTCAGTCAATTTGAGCCACACATGTACGGCATACTTGACGACTCGATTACTTGGCTCGAATTGGAGATGTAAGGGTTTAAACCTCCCGGTGTGGACCCGGTATGATAAGGGTCGTTGTCCGTTATCAAGACGTGCACGTGAAGTACGCGCACGCGCCTACTTACACTTCCTCCACTGTGTTCTCCTGCAGACCTAATCTTTTTTCAAGAATGGACGTAACTTGAAATTTCGTTAAAGAACATTCGCACCCCGTACGCCCAGTGCGGATCGGTGGCATACACACCTCCTTCGTGATTGCTTGGATCGTTGATCCAGATAATAGGGTCAATGCCAGCCGGTGGTGCAACCGACAACTTCACCTGCAAGAACTGCGCCGCGTACGCGGCCGACTGTGCAATTGTCGTGTGATAAAGCGCCCAGCTGCCAAATACATCAAATGGATTTTCGAGTTTCCACCTCTCGTTCGCGATACCACTTGGAACGAAGTCGAGTTCCTGTCCGGCAATCGCAATCATCAAGGCAGGGTTGACATCATACGCGTGCGCCACGCTGCAAATGGTTTCAATGTCGGAAAGGGAAAACGCAGAACCTTGCATTTTTACAAATGCGTATAACTTTTGTGCTGAAATCGGTTGGTAGCGAAGTGTCGGCTCAACGATCGAAGAAGACGCACGCCTGGCGGCGAGAATTTCTTCCTGCTGTTTCGCTTGTTGCTCGAGCATGGCAATCTCACTGTCCGTTAAGTTTAACTTTTTTGCGAGCGATCGCTGAGCTTGACTAAGCGCGTTCACTTGCCTCTTAGCAGAAGTTGTGGCTTGCTGTGCCAGCGCTTCTTGACTGGTTGCCTGTTGTTTCAAGGTGTAGAGTGCCCGGCCCTTTTTGACTAACAGCACATAATTCTGCTTTTGATTCTGTTCTTGGAGCAACAGTTCTTTTTGAAGTGCCTGACTTTCCTTCAATAGTCGGTTCTGACTTTTTGAGATATCCGAGAGCATTTGAAAGCGACTGAGTAAGTCGCTGAAGCTGGTTGCGCCAAAAAGCACAGCAAGATAGGGCACCTGACCGTCTTCGTACTCGGCGCGCAAAACTTCCTGTAAGTCAGAACGGTTTTTGTTCAGTTGAATTTCCGTATTTTTAATTTTGGTCGTAAGCAGGGTGATGTTTTCGGTAATTTGCTCCGTCTGTGATTCGTTCTGAAGGATTTGAGCGTTGAGACTTTGGACCGCCGTTTGGCTTTGCTTCGCTTGATTCTCAGCGACGGAAACGACGTTTTGCTGTTTCTGAATTTGATTTTTATCTTGTGTAATCTGATGTTGAATCTGCTGTTTTTGTTGCTGTGCTTGGCTCAGCGAGTCCGCGTACGCATTTTCGGCGATCGCGCTCATACAGAGCACGATGGTTCCAAGCCACAGGAACAATTTTTTGGAGGTATTCAAAATATCATCCTTTCGTGGAATGCCTCCGAGGTTAGTTGTCGGATTCGGACGACGAAGACGCCCGGGAGAATGGCTGGGCCATTCTCGCTTCACCCCAAGCTTGCCTTGAACAGACGACAAGCGAAGTTCCCCCGTACACATTGCTGTGATTCGGCTGATGATAGAAAGAGTATAGCATTGGAATCTAACGACCACACGAAGTAGTGACAGTACCAACATAGAGTTCGTATATTTGTCGGTTTCATGAGGGTCGTCATCTGGCACCTGTTACTATCTCATCCAATGCACCCGTGTTTAGCCGCCATCTGTATAGCAGACGACACACAAAATTGACGTGTTCTCCAACGAATCTTGACATTTAACCGATAATATCAGATCAAAATTGTATTTTTCTCGATTGCTGTGATATACGTTTCGCGTCCAGATTCCAGTTAAGTCCTCGGCCCTCGAAGAATCGCTGGGTCCAATCCCGTTCCGAATCCTCGCAGTCGTCGTCATCGCTCGTGCTAGCAGACCGTAATTGTGTTCCTGAAGGAGGAACGGATGTGAAAACGTACCGCTTAAGCCGGAATCGAAAACGGATTCTCGGAATACATATCGGTTTAACGGCGATGCTTGGAATGGTCGTCTTTCGAATCGGATACATACAAATGGCTTACGGTCAACGTCTCTTGAACCAGCAGAGTCAAGTCGTCGATGTAAGCAGGCCCCTGATTGCTGCAAGAGGGGCAATTCTCGATTCAAGCGGAAGTAAATTGGCATATGATGTTCCGGCTTATTACGTAGATATCAAGACAGTCAATTTTCGCAATTACGCCGCCGCCGCATCTAAGATCTTAGCGCCAATCCTCTCTACATCGAGTACGACGCTGCAGTCTCTGCTTCAGAGCAACAACAAATGGATTCAACTATCCTTCACCATCATGGAACCGCAAAAAGTCCGCCTTCAGAACGCATTCAATCAACATCAATGGGATCCAAAAAATAAAAGCATTCAATGGAGCACAGATGTTACCTTTACTCCGACAGAACAGCGGTATTATCCATACGGTACCTTCGCGGCGAACACGCTCGGCTATGTTTCAACAAGTGGGACGAGTGTTGGGGGAATTGAGCAAGAGTACAACCAGTTATTAGCGGGAACCAGTGGAGTGGTGACGTACAAAAAGGATGGATACGGATTTCCCCTTCCAAATACAGAAAAGGTTACGAAAGCAGCTCATGCCGGTGACAATATACAACTTACACTGAATGGAAGCATTCAGGGTTTTGTTCAAAATGAAATGAATAGCCTGGTGAATCAGTTCCACCCCGATCACGCGGCTATCATTGTCGCAAATCCCCAAACCGGGGCAATATTGGCAATGTCCAGCAGCCCCACTTTTAATCCCAACTCTTACTGGACAGCGACTGCGAAATCCTTTGAAAATTGGGCGGTCAGCAGTACCTTCGAGCCTGGTTCCACATTTAAACCAGTCGTACTAGCGGCGGCGCTCGCTACCAATTCGATTGCGTTGAACCAAACTTTTCAGTCGGGACAAATTACGATTGCCGGTGCCACCATCCATGATTGGAACTACTTTGGGTGGGGCAAGTTGACTTTCCAGCAAGCTCTAGAAAAGTCAAGTAACGTAGGATTTGCCACCATTGCCGGACGGCTAGGGTGGCCAAATCTCTCGCACTATATGCAGGTTTTTGGGTTCGACAGGCCAACCGGTATCAATCTTCCAAATGAAGCGAGTTCGATTTTGTTCCCGTCTTCACAAAGGGGTCCTGTACAGCTGGCAACCTCGGGTTTTGGACAAGGAATTTCTGTGACGCCACTGCAACAGATACAAGCCATTGGCGCCATTGCAAACGGCGGTAAACTGATGCGCCCATATATTGTGAGCAAAATTACATCGCCGACTGGTAAGGTGATTAAACAGTACGGCCCTACGATAGAGAATCCCCGAGTCGTACCGCCTGCGGTCGCTCATGCCGTGAGCCATGTCATGGTGCTTGATGTGTCTGGAAAAAGTGGGATCGACACTACTGCGCAGATCCCCGGGTACTTAGTTGCAGGAAAAACGGGTACGGCTCAGGTGCCAGGACCGAATGGGCAGTTTTATACCAATCGTTTTATCACCTCGTTTATTGGATTTGTACCGGCAAACAACCCGAAAGTTGAAGTCTACGTAACAGTGGATTGGCCCAAGGTGGCGCTGTCAAAAACGTGGGGCAGTACGGTTGCTGCACCATTTGCAACTGCGATTATGAAATACTGTCTGCAGTATTATCATATTCCGCCGAATACTGTCACAGCGTCTTCGAGTACCTCGTTACCACAAGGGCATGCGCAATACGTAGTGGTTCCAGACATCGTTGGAAGCACCCCACAACGTGCATTGACGACACTGCAGCAATTAGGGTTGAATCCGTCTATCATTGGCGTGTCTGGAAACGTGACTGAACAGTGGCCGCTTCCGGGCACAACAGTTGAAAAGGGGAGCAGAATGATTGGATTAATGAGCACGGTGGATATTGGCAAAAGCGTAACGATGCCTAATTTGGTCGGGTTGTCCATGAGAGATGCAGACAGTGTATTGTCGGCCTTGTCGTTGACTGCATCGCTTCACGGGGCGGGGTACGTCGTTCAGCAGTCCGTTCGTGCTGGGTCCAAAGTGACAATCGGTACCACCATATCGATTACTGGCGCCCCGTAACTGATCAGGTGACTTATGGGATTTGGCAACCTAGCTTAACATCGCTGCAGCCCCGTCTCTGCTGAGGCGGGGCTGCACTGTATGGCGCCTGGGATCCCTCTTGCTGGAAGGAAGGGGATTCTAATGATTAGCGCGATCGCGATGGTACGGATACCACCGTCAAACTGCCAAGAATCAATACCGCGCCTAGGATCTGCAGGTTCGTCAGACCTTCACCCAGAACCATCCATGCACAGGCTACGGTCCATACCGGCTCGAGATTAAAGGTCAGCGCCGCTTCCGTGGCTGATATTCGGGATTGCCCCCAGACCTGGAGCCAACTGGTGAGGACCTGTGCGATGATAGCTAGATAGATGATCCGCAGCCAGTCTGAGGCTGGCCAGTGGAACAGACCTGTGTAAATGTGAGGCGTTGTGGTGCCTTGTATCGCAAGCGCAATCAACAGCGCCGCCGTAGCTCCGATTGACTGAAGTGCTGCGAGGGATAGGGCGGGGACACGGCGAGATAGCGATGCCGTGCCGATGATCTGCACTGTGAATCCTACCGCTGCAAGACACGACCATACTACACCAATGTGGGCACTCCAAGACAAATGTTCAATGAGGAGGGCGACGCCGCCAACGCTTGTTGCCACAGAAAGCCATACGAGCAAATGCGGCCATCGCCGATGCAATACCGCAGCTGCAATGGGTGTCAGAACCACGTACAGCCCCGTAATAAAGGCAACTTCATCGACAGGGATGGATTTCATCCCCCACCCTTGGGCTAGGACGGATAACCCCATAAATGCGCCCATACCGAGCCCGAGCCACCAGTCTTTGGCTTGGAGGCGTGCACGTAAAAGAACGGGTGCCAAGATTACAGCCGCAATGCAAAACCTCAACCAAATTAGGATTGCCGGGGCAACGGTGGCCTCTGTCTGTTGGATAACGACATTGGCGTAACCCCACACAGCGGTCGCTAAGGTGAGTGACAGCATCCCGAGGATCCATCGACGCAAGCCGGAATTCATTTTGGGTCTGTTCGCCGCAACTTGTATCTCCAAGCCTTCGTTCATTCTCGCGGTGCTCCTTTGTTAGCCATTGACGGCCCAATGTGTAGGACGGGTTATCCGGAACTGACTCCATGATCGACTGCACGCCGAGGAAATGACAGTGCCTTTACTGCTGTAACCTGCATGAAGTCCATCTGCGTGGTTTCATCATCCAAATTTTTCTTTGCGAATTTATGTGTAACCTTTATAGAGTCATTACGTCTACCCCATTGTACCAAGCAAGAAGGCAACGGAACATGCGCATGGTTCCGAATCATGATCAAGGCTTTTGATTCACTAAGGTCAATTCGAACTAAAAATGAGCGGAGCGTGATTTAGATGAAATTAAATAAATTCGTCGTCTCGGGTTTGGCTCTCGCATGTGTGACAATGGCATCTGGGGTGGCGGCAGTGCCGGCAATGGCGGCAACGCAGTCTGGTGGATATACGATGGCAGCAACACACATTAATCTCGACGGGCAAAATGTCTCGAATCCTGAGCACGTGATTGCGAAGGACCCATGGAGCGGATCCAATACAACTTGGATACCGATTTACTACTTGCAGCAAGCCTTGAAGCGAGTGGGCTTTCAAACAACGTGGAATGGAACGGACTTGGTTTTCACAAAATATCCGACAAATTGGAAGTTTGGGGCTCTAGGCAATCAAGAAGCCAATCCAGTTGTTGCACCGACGGGGCAAATGCAGATAAGCCTTGTTGAAGGAGCTCCACCGTCAATGAACTTTCCCAGGCTCGTCGCTATGGATCCGGCCTCTGGAGCGAATACGACGTATGTTCCGATTTACTACATTGACTCAGTACTGAGACATGATTTTAGTATGGGGGCGACTTGGGACGGGATCAACTGGGATTTGACAGGGCAAGGATACAACCCGATTTCGACGACTTCCTATGCAACCTCTACCGAAGCAGCAAATCAGATTGCGAGTATTCAAGGTGGAAGCCTGTCAGGTGCGCCGGTCAACTTGGGATATGGCATTACAGCTATGGAAAGTGCAGGCATGGGGCATGCCAGATATGAGTGGCAAGAAGGAAACTGGGTGATCGAGGTCCGCTATTATACGATGAATACGGGCGTAAAACAGGTCGCCGAGGACATGGTGTCTTATCTTCACACACACATGCTTCCAGCGCCGAACAACCATGGTGTCATTATTGTTAACAGTACGGATACGAGCACGGCGTTTAATTCGAAGACCATTATCGCTTGGCAAGAAGGAACTAAAGTTAACGAGTTACAGCAAAGCGGAAACCCCGTTCAAGCATTGGCAACCGTAGTCAATCAAAACTAGTACACAAGGAAGGACCGCTCCTGGTTTGCCTAGTGCAACAATGGGGTGGTCCTTCCTTTTTTAATTACGTCGTTCTTGAGGGGGTTTCCAGTGTGAGGCTGGTTGGGGCAAGCGCGTAACGGATCGGATTTAAATCCGTGTGTTTAAAAGGTGATAAGCCATCTTCGTTGAAACACTAGTATGTCAAATGTGTATCGCACATCTGCATATATCGAAGTCTTAGGAGGATTCACGGATATGCTTGACGTTCTTAGTCTCTATGATCAGGACGAGCGCCAGTACGCAGAACAACCAGGTATGCGTCACGAAGTCGCCGCGGGCGTTGTCCGATTGGTCGACACAGTCTCAACCTACAGTACGGTCATTTACTCCTGTCTTACGACAGATGATGCTGACCAAGTGATTCAACGTGAGGCACTCTATTTCAAGCAGCTGGCCCACACGGTTGAGTGGAAACTCTTCTCTCATGATGCTCCACATGATCTGGGGGAGCGACTGCTGTCAAAAGGATTTTCCGCCGAGGAGCCTGAATCGATTATGGTTCTTCAATTGGATCAAGCTCCACCTTCGTTGCTCGCTGAGGCGCCCTTCGAGATTCGGCGAGTTACCGATCTCGATGGTCTCAAAGATGTCGCTCGTGTGTGGACCATGAACGACCATCGGGTAGCTCTGTTGGCGGAACTTGGCCACTTGCTTCTCCATCACCCGGAGTATCTCAGTGTTTACGTAGCATACGACAATGGGGTGCCTGTGAGCACAGCCCGAGTTCATTTCCCGAATCGAAGCGCATTTGCAAGCCTATGGGGAGGGGAGACAGTTCCCAGCCACCGTAAGCGTGGGTATTATACAGCGTTGTTGGCGTTACGCGTGCAGGAGGCTGTCAGACGCGGCTACCGCTTTTTGACCATAGATGCTGGTCAAATGAGTCGTCCAATTGTCGAAGAACATGGATTTCGGTTACTCACTTCCAGTCAGCCATATGTGTTAAGTCCCAAAGG
Source organism: Paenalicyclobacillus ferrooxydans (assembly GCF_001399675.1). Classification (GTDB taxonomy): domain Bacteria; phylum Bacillota; class Bacilli; order Alicyclobacillales; family Alicyclobacillaceae; genus Alicyclobacillus_B; species Alicyclobacillus_B ferrooxydans. The sequence goes on along the minus strand of NZ_LJCO01000096.1, from coordinate 192,106 downwards.
CTAACAAAATTCGCGTCGGCTTTCTGCACACCTTACAGAACTATCGTGACATGAAGTGTAGAATGATGAAATGACCAGTTATCAGCCTTAGCTGTTAGTAGACGTGGGGAAATTTGCTGCCGAATAGAGAGGTTTTATGGGGGAGATGGGTTACATTTACTCAACAAATCAAACTAAGGGTGTGAATACCTATCGCACTTTCGTGAGATCACTCATTATAAATTACCTTATCGGTTCCGTAATTGCGGTAATTGGTGTGGGCGGATCGCTCATGTTTTCTACGCTTTCAGTTTCGCAAAGTGACGATTCTTTGCTTGCAATGACCCTCGGCATATCCCTCGTTATCATGGTCTGCACCGAGTCCGTAGTCTTCGCACGACATGTCTCCCCGATACGAGCAGTGTTTTTATCTAAGGATTTATCGAAGGATATCTACATCAAAGCTTATCGTCGGATATATAGATTTCCTGTTTTATCCGTATTCAGGATAATGGTACCGCATTGGTTGGGTGCACTGGTACCGGGTGTAACTATCTCCCTAATAGAAATTCATTATCACATACTGTCATTGCCGTATTCTTATGTTTTTCTAGCCGTCTTGGGATCGTTTTTAGTAGCAGGCATGCACGCCATGGTTGAATTCTTCTTAACTAGCAGAACAATTCAACCGATACTTACATTCTTTTCCGAAGTGCTGGATAGCCCGTATTCCACCGCTGCTCCTGTAACCGGTCAAGTGCTCGTGCCTGTGAGAGTGAAATTCTTACTTAGCGTGCTCGTCATTGGCGTACTTCCTTTGCTTTTATTCGGAATGGCTGGACAGATAAGATTGTCACAAACGGACGGTGGCGCTTCCTTTCAGTATTGGAACTGGATTGCGGCCGTGATGGTGATTGGCATTGCATTTGCCTCTTATGGTGCCTGGCTGCTCTCAAACGATGTCAAGAGTCCAATCGCAACATTGGAACAGTTGATGTTTCAAGTACAAAATGGTGATTTTGAAGTTAGAGCGTTGGTTCCATATTCTGATGAATTTTCAAAACTTGCTTCAGGATTTAATCACATGGTTACTGGTTTGGCAGAGCGTGAGAGAACCAATGATCAGCTAGTGGACAGTTACTTTGCTACATTAGCAGCGGCTCTTGACGCAAGGGATCGGTACACAGCAGGACATTCAACTAGAGTCGCAGAGTATGCCGTCATCATTGGGCGTGAAGTAGGATTGGCAGAATCGGAAGTATCGCTTCTGCGCAAAAGTGCATTGTTACATGATATTGGGAAGATAGGAATACGTGATGAAGTGTTGCTGAAAGATGGGAAATTGACAGACGAGGAATTTGAGGTCATTAAAAACCATCCGGTAATCGGAGAATCCATTCTGCAAAAGATACAGCCAGAATTGACGATGCAGCCCTTACTGCCTGGTGTCCGGTCCCACCACGAACGCTACGATGGTAAAGGTTATCCGGACGGCTTAAAGGGAGAACAGATTCCGTTATTTGGACGTATTTTGGCAGTGGCAGATGCTTACGACGCAATGACATCAGACCGTCCATATCGTGCAGGCATGACTCAGAATAAGGCACTCTCAATTCTGGAAAGCGGAAAAGGAACTCAGTGGGACCCCCAATTTGTCGATGCGTTTATCTGTGCAACGCGATAGGTCTGACTTAACAACTGACGAACAAGCAAACAAAATGCGGTTATTTATGCGTAAATATCCAGTTTTAGCTGGTCGCGAATAGCTCTGCGTCCATAATTGGGCACTAACGGGTACATGAAGAGCTGCGTTTCCACTGTATAAGTGCAATGACCATAAACTCGTTTCCCGCTACGTTTCCCGACATCAGTCTTCATATGTGTTAAAATACAGAGTATCTCTATATCCCACATAACTTAAGGAGGAGGATGTGAGCACGCTGTCCGGCTTAATCTCGCAACTGGATAAGGAGGAGAGTAATCCGTGATAGGTTACACAATTCACGCACTAGTTGGCATATTTGCCATCATGAACCCCGTAGGAAACGTCCCTATATTTTTGTCCCTCACTGAAGGCTATGACATCGATAAACAGCGAAAGACTGCGCGGAAAGCCATATTTATAGCCTTTTTAATCATCATGATATTTCTATTGTTGGGACATTACATTTTCCAAATGTTTGGAATCACAGTAAGCGCATTTCGGGTGGTTGGTGGGATTTTGATCTTTGGAATTGCCTATAACCTCATTCAAGCTAAGCCCTCTCACGCACATGTACCCCACGAAGATGAACACGAGGACAGCGTAAACAAGGAAGATATATCAGTAACCCCGCTTGCAACTCCACTGATTGCCGGTCCCGGAACAATTGCAACCGTAATGGCACTTGCAGGTGGAAGTAATTTACTTAAGGATTCGATATCAGTTTTTATCGCCGTTGTCATTGTAATGATGGGAACCTACGTGATCCTGTACTATTCCGGGTTCATTGGACGTCACTTGGGTAAAACGGAGATGAACGTGATCACTCGTTTGATGGGGTTACTTCTTGCCATTATCGCAGTTCAAATGGCGGTGTCTGGTTTAGACAAACTGTTTCCCGGATGGCTTCACACCTAAAGTTAAGTAGCTTGCCTGTGCAATGGCTACACTTGGACGTTTATATCACGAAAATCACGCTCTCGTGGAACCGGAAAAGAACGGATGAAAGGAGGTGTCCACCGCAATTAGGCCCTGATAGTGACCTTGAAAGGGGGCATCTGTCCACATGATGTACAGTCTACCCCTTGGGATATTCGGTAACAGTTGCTGATGTGGAATTTGATCTATAGTTCTTCCACCAAAGACATCAAATCGGCTTTCGATAGAACATTGGTCTCAGTCTGATACGCAATTGCCGTCATGACAGACAACACCATGACCACTCTCCATGTGTCCATAAAGGTGTCCCCCACTTCTTGTTCGCTGGTGTATCCCGCGAGAACGGCTTGACGGTCTTCAGGTAAGTTCCAACGCCACAGGTCCAATGCAGGATGGCTGAAATACGCATCCCCGAAGTCGATGAGCCCTGTAAACCGTCTGGTAGAGTGATCGACAAATGTATGTGTGGGGCCAGGGTTTGAGTGAAGGGCCACACGTTGATCGGATTCCGGGAGAGCCGCAATCGCTTTTTCAGCGATCTGTTCGGGTGTGTAAGGGAGGGTCCACGCAATATTCCTGTCGCGCATACGTTCGATACGCCCCTCAAACGCTTCCTGGAAACGAGCCTTCACCTCGCTGAAATTGGTGTCGCCAGGGAACAGTCCGCTTTGAAGAAATGGCCCCTGAGGAATGGAGTGAATGCGTCGCAATGTCTGACCAAGCTTGAACAGGGTCTCCCTGCGCGCATCGCCTTCCACTGTGGTATTGACGATCGCGATGCCAGGCATTCTAGTCATCACAGTATATTCAATGGAGCCGGCCCGTCCATAACCGAGAACCTTTGGAACGCTGATGACCTTGTCAAGCGAAAGCTGATTTAGATAGAAGACTTCCTTTTCGAGACTCGTGAGCGGACGTAATTGCTGCGGACGTTGAACCTTTAGAATGATGTTGTCATCAATGGCATAGGTACGCGCTTCTCCACCAGATTCATCGATGCCGGTGACGGAGTTCACGTCGGGCACATGCTTGCGAACGATTGCTAGCACGACATCGTCGCTATGGATCGGATCGGGTGCGTCAGGTTGAAGATAGATATGTTTTGGCAAGGTGATGTCCTCCAATACGACACTTATTGTTCTAGAATGGAGTTATAGAATGAATAGAATCTCCTTATTGAGTTTACAACTCAATAGCTACATCCTGACATTATCATGAATTGGTGCTTTGTTTCAGCCGACATCGTGTCGGCGGGAGGAGAAATTTTTACTGATGATTGATTATCTGACAAATTCGGACGGTCCTAAACTTAGTTACTCTTCAACCTCGGAGGTTGGAATATTGTACAAAGATAGGCTGGCCTTCAAGGTTTGGGCAAAAGGGAGTGACGAGGAATGACTGGACATTGGCATGCTATCATCAAACTTCTTTCAAAAACAAAATGGATGTTTGACATCACTCGGTCGGGGGACACGTACGCAGTGTCTGTCGTTACTGAACCGATTTCTATGAACGTGGCAATAGAGACCGTCCACGTTGAAGGTTCGACACTGAAGACCTCTGGGCACATGACACTGTTCTCTGAACTACCTCTCACACTGGAGTTGCACTTTGATGGTGATTCGTTGACTGGGTGTCTGAGTGTGCCGCAACTGGGAACTATCGAATTCCAAGGCGGGAGCGGTGATGGTCCATCACTCACGGATATTTTGGTACAACAGTTGTCTCCTTACCGTAAAGTGGGCGTGCGAGAAAGAACGGACGCAGAAATTCGAAACGCGGTGGACGAACTGCTCAGTCAAATGACAGTCACAGAGAAGATTGGGCAGATGAGTCAGTGCACTGCATCGGCCTTTTCGTTTGGTGAGGACATCATTACCGCCCCGCCGGAAGAGTTGGCAGCAGCGGGCAAGGTCGGTTCCATTCTTGGCGCATTCGATATTGACCGTGTGTTTGAACTTCAGAAAATTGCCGTTGAAGAGTCACGGCTCAAGATACCTCTCTTGTTTAATGCAGACATCATTCACGGCCACGAAACCATTTTTCCTGTTCCGTTAGCCTGGTCTTGTAGCTGGGATTTGGAGGGTATCCAGCGGGCCTGCGCTATCGCGGCGAAAGAGGCATCTGCATCGGGCATCACCTATAATCATGGGCCGATGGTTGACATCACGCGCGATCCACGGTGGGGCCGTGTCGTCGAAGGTGCCGGTGAAGACCCGTACTTAGGCGCCAGAATCGCTGAGGCCCAAGTTCAGGGATTTCAAGGAGATAGTCTGTTTAGCCAAGAGACCATCATCGCCTGTTTGAAGCACTTTGTTGCCTATGGCGCGGCTGAATCTGGCCGGGATTATAATACCGTGGACATTTCCGAGCGGACGCTTCGTAACGTATACCTTCCTCCGTTTCAAGCTGGCATTGAGGCAGGAGCGGGATCGGTCATGAATGCATTTAACATTTACGACGGCATACCTGCTGCGGCAAACCGCTTCTTGCTCAAAGACGTGCTGCGTGACGAATTGGGCTTCGATGGCATGCTGATTTCCGATTACGGATCTATCAATGAAATCGTGATTCATGGCGCAGCGAAGGATGAGGCTGAGGCCGCGAAGAAAGCTATCGACGCGACGATGGACATTGAGATGGTGACGTCGTTGTACCGCGAACACCTGCCTGCTTTGATTGAGGCCGGGTTTGTCAACGAAGCTCAAATCGACCTGGCGGTTCGGAGAATACTCACCTTTAAATATAAACTCGGTATTATGGATGATCCATTCCGCTACATCCGCCCGGAGATAGAACAGGAAGTTCACTTCTGTGATGAGCATCTGGAAGCAAGCCGGGAGCTGGCACGAAAGTCCATTGTACTACTGAAGAACGATGGTGTTTTGCCGATTAATTCAGCGGAAGGTCAAACCATTGCTATTGTGGGACCTTTTGCGAACAGTCGAGACCTCCTTGGACCTTGGCAATTTTCGAAACGCGGCGATAAAACGGCTACCCTGCTGGAAGGCCTCACTGGCAAACTAGCGGCAAGGAATCAGGTACTTCTGGCGGAAGGCTGCCAAGTCGAGCATGAGATAGAGTGCGGCTTTGACGATGCTTTGGAGAAGGCAAGGCGCGCTGATGTGGTGATTCTGGCACTGGGTGAATCCAGTCAAATGAGTGGTGAAGCTGCGTCCAGAGTTGATATCTCACTCCCAGCGGTGCAGATAGAGCTAGCTGAAGAGGTTGTCAAACTTGGGAAACCAACCGTACTTGTTTTGACTAACGGTCGCCCATTGGTCCTGGAATGGTTCGAGGAAAACGTAAACGCCATCTTGGAAACCTGGTTTCTCGGGTCACAAGCGGGACACGCGATTGCGGATGTGCTGTTTGGTGATTACAATCCAGCTGGAAAATTGACCATGAGTTTTCCGTATCACCAAGGTCAAGTTCCTATTTATTACAACCATTTCAACACGGGGAGACCGCTGACGCGTGATAATCAACATTTGAAATTTCTCTCCAAGTACCTAGATGCACCGAACGAGCCGTTGTATCCGTTTGGATACGGACTGAGTTACACCACGTACGATTACTCGGATATTCAGTTAGACAAGCACAAGATTACGCAGTCGGAGACATTGTGTGCGAAAGTAACGGTGACCAATACGGGAGTCTGTGCCGGTGAAGAAGTGGTTCAGTTGTATATTCAGGATTTGTATGGAAGTGTGGTTAGGCCGGTTAAGGAGCTCAAAGGATTCAAGAAGATTCACCTCAATCCAGGTGAAAGTCGAGAGGTTACCTTTTGCATTACTGAACAAGACTTGCGATATTTCAACGCTGATAGAACCTATACAGCTGAGCCTGGCGCATTCAAAGTTTATATTGGCTCCAGTTCGAAACATGTACAGGAATCAGAATTTGAGTTGGTTTGAGACACTTCCAGAAAACGAAATGTCCGTGAGGTGATATGTGACGTTGGCTGAGCAAATTCCATGGATTGTATTTTCATACAAGATTGCATCGGACACATCTACGCTTAGAGTCCGTGCATGGCGTATCCTGAAACGAATTGGGGCGCTGTCCATTCAAAACTCTGTATGCATCGTTCCAAAAACTTCCTTAACAGTGAGGAAACTAAACCAACTGAAAGAACTTGTCGAAAATGCTGGGGGACAGACAACGTGGCTGGATGTGACCATTGTATCGTCAGAGCAAACTGAATGGCTGGTCGAACAGTTCAACCAGGAACGTGCTGAGGAATATATGGAAGTTACCGAGATGTGTCACGGGTTCATGGCCGACACTTCGGTTTTGGAGTCTGAGGCGAGAATCGCTCTGATTGAAAAATCACTCCGTAAAATCGCTGCTAGAGATTACTTCGAGTGTCCCGAACGGAAGCCGGCTGAGTCTGCTTTGTTCAATGTGAAAGGCAGGTTCAAGAATGAGCATTAACATCCACTCCTTGCCTCAGGAGGAGGGGGACTGAATGACGAAAACGTCTTGCAGGAAATTTAACTTGGCAGCAGGTGCGATGACTGCAGTTTGGGTCAACCCTTGTACACCAGGAGTATGACTGACGACTTTTCCAATCACGATTCCTTTGGGGTAGATTGCTCCGATTCCAGAAGTAACGACCGTGTCCCCGTTTTTAATTGTCGCTAGAGGAGATATAAACTGCATGTCCAACATTCCAACTGTCTGACTGGATCCAAAAACGACTCCTGAGAATGGTGCTGTGCTATCTTCTATATAGCTGCTGACCCCGTCACTGCTGGAGGGGCTTGTGATAAGAACAACCGTCGCACTGTGAGATGTGGTATTGGATATTCTCCCGACGAGGTTCCCATTCGGAGATATCACCACCATGTTTGCGTGAATCTGATTTGATGTCCCGACGTCGATGGTGAACTCGTTATTCCAACTGGCAGCACTTCTTGTACTCACATGAGCAGGAACCAACTTCCATCCCGTCTTCAGTTGTTTCTCAAATTGAATCATCGCTTGTAAGCGGATGTTCTCCGCTTGAAGGTCAGACAGCTTCGCCTGTAATAAGTTGTAATTCTGCATCTGAGATTTGAGGAGCGTATTCTGCAGGTACATTTCCCGCAAACTCTGCAGATCACTCGTCACCGCATGGTATTGCTGTATGGGGCCTCTAAACACGGAACCTACGGATGACCCCATTTGTCCTAACATTCTTCTGGTCGCAGGTAAGACTGCCATCCCTGCCAGCAGGAGAATGACCACCATGGCTACGACGGTTGAACGGATCGATCTAGAACGCATAAATATCTTTTCACTCCAATCATTCACTCCACTACTTATAGACTGTCATATTGAGAAATAAGTTCGCAGTGAACGGAAAGTGAAGTCGCGCAAAATGAGACTCAATACATGATCAAGCCCCGCAGATAATTACCGCGGGGCTTTGCTAACAAGGTATCGGTATTAAATGGATCGCGTCGATGAACGAGTGTGTTTGCCAGCCTTTGCCGAAGGTCCGAATCGAAACAGTTTTGCGATAAACGTTGAGAGCGGTAGAATCACACGTGAAAATCTCCACATGATTTTGCTTGCAATGATACCAACAATCATGCCGCCGATAACATCAGTCGGGTAATGGACGCCAACAAACACGCGTGCAATCATGACGATGATAGCGATAATTGTGAAGGTATAGCTGATCCATTTCTGCTGCTTTCCCCACGATCCTGCCGCAAAACCAAAACTTCCTGATGCGTGATCGCTGGGAAATGAAGCGTCCTTACTGTGGGGGACAAGCTGTGTAAAGGTTCCCTTGTGAAACATGGTAAATGGTCTCGGACGAAACCAGATGTGAGAAATCACCACATTGATGATGAGTGCCAGGATCCCCGACAGCCCAGCCATCACCAATGCATGGCGATTCTGAAGGTCTCTTTTTGGAAGTGTAAACCAAGCGATAACGAATAGCACAGCATAGATTTCGAGCGCATCCTTGGCAAAGAAAATCATAATGGCGTCAAGCAGCTTGCTGTGGCCTGCTAGTCCATTGATCAAATGATAAACAGCAGTGTCAAAAGGGTTCAGAAACGCGTTGTGTATCACATCATCACTCCTATAATTTTTCGTTTTCATTTTCTCATATGTAAAGACTTTGTAAAGACCAATTCGGTTCAGTCACAATCTGAACTTTTTTCTTCTTTATCCTGTCATTCGTTTTGAGTGAGTTCTGAGTCTGCGGGAGGTGACAGAGGGATGCAAGGGAGCGTTCAACAGTTATTCCATCATTACGGTTACTTCGGTGTGTTCTTCGTCTTCGTGGCGGAAATGGTTGGTGCACCTTTCCCTGCAGAAACGACCTTGACCTTTTGCGGCGTTGAATGGGCTCAGGGCAATTTTGCATTTGTTCCTTTGTGGCTCGCCGCAGCGCTAGGCAACATGGTCGGGTCAACGATTTCATATGCAGTGGGACATTACCTCGGTTATCCCGTTGTGATTCGCTATGGGCGGTTTGTTGGACTCAAGGAAGCACGGTTGAAAAAAGCCGAAGAGATGTTTGCGAAGCATCGCAACAGTATCGTTCTTTACGGCAAGTTTGTGTCAGGGGTTCGGGTATTGACACCATTCCTAGCTGGTGTAAACCGTATGACCTTTGGTTGGTTTTCGTTTTGGAATGGATTAAGCGCTCTTGGATGGTCTGCTTTCTTTATACTGGAAGGGAAATATTTAGAAAAACTGTGGAAACACTATGATGTTTTCTTAAAGCATCATGAAATTGCCCTTATCCTTGCTGCCGGCACAGTGGTGTCCATAGTGTGGGTTTTGTTTACAAGGAAGCGGTGGGCGGCGAAGAGGTCAAAATAGCCTCATTTCGTGTGTTTCTCCTCAAACAACTCCTTTGGACCCAATCGAAACATCCTCACAATCAACATTGACAGCGGATGAATCCATCGTGAAAACCGCCATATGATGCGACCTGAGAAAACACCTACCACGAGACCGGCCAATACGTCCGTCGGATAATGGACACCGACGAACACACGTGCAAACATGACGACGACTGCGATAACGGTGAACGCGTGGCTGATCCACTTTTGTTGTTTTCCCCACGAACCAGCTGCGAAGCCGAAACTCCCCGATGTGTGATCGCTTGGAAAAGATGCATCTGCACTGTGTGGTACAAGTTCTGTAAACGTTCCCTGTGGAAATACTGTAAAGGGACGGGGCCTAAACCATATGTGGGAAATAATCATATTGATGACCAGCGCCAAGATACCCGCGCAACCCGCCATCACGAGCGCGTGTCGGCTTTCCAGGGCTTGTTTGGGAAGTACCAACCATGAAACGATAAACAATACCGCGTAAATTTCAAGGGCATCCTTGGCAAAGAAAATCATTACATCATCCAACAAAACATTATGTCCTGCCAGTCCATTAATCAGATGATAAAGGGTTGTATCGAATGGATTTGGGAAAGCACTGCGAAACACACCATCACCCCTTCACAGCAGAATATCGCTTGTTTTTTTCGTAGGCATTCATATCTGGTAAGAATTATTTAGTAAGCATTTATAGGCACCAGAAGGCCTTGCTTCAGAACGGAACATGATTATCCCCGAGCCATTATTCTTTCTGAATAAGCTGATCGTATGTATGGATTTAGACAAAGGGATGACTTCCTCGATGCAGTGTACATGTTGCAACCAAAGGCGCACATACTGCCATGCTCAGAACGGGAATAATAGCAAAATCTTTTGCGGCGTCGGGGAGGGATACGATTGGTCGTTGTGTTTGCAACCATCGTAGTGTGGATCGCCGTAACTGTTTTTTGGGTCGTTCCTAAAAAGATGTTACCCTTTGAGATTATATTTTTATTCTTGGTGGACACTGTCTTGGAACTTGGTACGATCGCTGTTTTGACTGCAAATCTTAAGTTTATTCAGTTGAGTCCAGGTATGGGTAATCTGATTGCAGATTTGATGTTTCGGCTCATAGAACTTCCACTGCTGCTGGTAACGACTTCAAGCCTGTTCTTGCATGCCAGCAAAACAGTAAAATGGGGTGGTGTTACCGCAATTATTGTGTTCACGCTTCTCGTCCAAAAACTCTTACTATGGCAAGGGATCCTCCGGTTTCACCATTGGAATCTCTTCTTTTCATTGGTGTACATGTTGGTATTCGTGTCCTTTTCCAGGGCAATGACCTGGGTCATCATGCGAGCTTCTCCGAGAAAGGCGTTGTAAGCATGACCGTTTTTGACACATCATTTAACGTGAACGAATGGGCAATCATTGTCGGTCTATGTATTGGGCTATCATTGGTCATTTTTTTGCCAAAACGATTTCCTGTAAGAGCGTCTCTAGTTTTCTTTATGTGCGGCGTGTATAGCGGGTTCATTTTTGACAACTCGTTCACTACAGAACCATACCATTTGTACGAGGTGAATGATGGTTCGCACTATCAGCTCATGGATTACACATTGTACTTGGCATACGGACCGATTAGTTATCTGTTTTTCTATATTTGGGATCTCATGAGCCTGACGTCTAAGGCAGTCCCTTTTTACGTTTTGATTTGGGTGTTGATTGCATGGGGGCTTGAGTGGTTGAGCACGTCACTAGGGATATTTCATTATTTTCATGGGTATCAATTCCTGTTCTCTATGCCGATTTACCTAGTGGTATTTTTTCTGTGGTTCACGTTGTACAGCTATTACAAAATCCTTTCTGCAAAAAATATGGTCTAAAAACCACATATATTTTCGCACGAAGGTTTATCCAGTTTGTTTTGAATGTGGTGAGTTGAGTTTCGCCCCACTTAACACAAAGTGCTCCCATGAAAATTCGGTGGGCTTTCGAGGCTATGCTTGATGATGCTTGCGTGTTATTGTTAGCTACGGAGTCGATTTAGATAGAGCGTGTCACCAAAAGTATTAACGGATTTTTTGGATTTTTAAGCGGCTATTATGGGGGAAAGATGACTAGATGGAAAGCAAACAACTCACAGAAGGTTCAATTTACCGAACTGTTTTTTTCTTTTCCTTACCCTTGTTGTTCGGTAACATTTTACAGTCATTAAATGGAACGATTAATTCAATTTGGGTCGGCCACTATTTGGGAGCCAATGCGTTCGCGGCTACAGCGAATGTGAATAACATAAATTTCCTCGTGTTTAGTTTGACGTTTGGTATTGCCATGGCTTCGTCAATATTTGTCGGTCAGCATTACGGAGCGAAAAGATATGTTGAGGCCAAACGCGTGATTGGCACCGGATTTACGTTTTTCGTGTTGTTTTCGCTGATCGTTACCATTCTTAGCGAGGTTTTTGCCACGAACCTTCTCGGGCTGTTGCATACACCTAAATCTGTGATGCCTTACGCTGTGCCGTATTTGCGTATTTTCATGATAACGGTTACGTTTTCTAACTTGTACAACTTTATGACGATGGCGCTTCGAGGTACCGGTGATTCAAAAACACCGTTTTACTTCTTATTAATTTCCGTGGTGATTGATACGGGAATGAACCCCGTGTTGATTTTTGGTCTTGGTCCTTTCCCGAAGATGGGTATTGAAGGGTCTGCAACGGCTACTTTATCCGCGCAGATAATTAGTTTGGTGTGTTTAGTGGTTTTTCTTTATTGGCACCAACACCCGTTATCGCTCCGGGGAACGGACCTTCGCTATCTATGGCCGAATGCCCACCTGATGAAGTTAATGATACAGCGCGGGATGTCGATGGGCCTTCAGATGTTGGTTGTTTCTACGAGTTCTATGGCGTTGATTAATTTGGTCAATACGTTTGGCTCTACAGCCGTTGCAGCATTTAGTGCGTCGATGAACATTACGAATTACATCAGCATGCCTGCGATGGCAGTTGGCGCCTCTGTATCGAATATTTGCGCACAAAATGTCGGTGCAAACCAGTGGGACCGGGTGAAACGCACATTTGAAGCCGGTCTATTGTACAACCTGGTGATGACAGGTGCACTGGCAGCACTGGTTTATTTATTTAACAAAGACGTTCTACACTTATTTGTTACGGAGCCTTCGGTGGTTGCGCTAGGTATGCATGTGAATGAGATAACGGCTTGGAGTTTCATTTTGTTTGGCGTGATGAACATCATCGTGAGTACTGTGCGGTCCACGGGGGCGGTTCTATTCCCGCTTCTGATTTCATTTGTGACTCAGTGGGTGATTCGTATTCCGTTTTCCTATATTCTAGCGTATCACTCGGGAATCGATTGGATTTGGTGGAGTTTCCCGATGAGTTTCTTCGTTTCAGATGTCTTGCTATTGATCTACTACTTTCAGGGAGGATGGAAGCGGATCACACTGCACGGCTTGTCCTCGAAACAGGCAGACACGTTGGAAGAATCCTTCTGATATGTGGTGTCTATATGGTGTCGCGTGTCAGTGGAAAAACTTCTAAAACCTCAAATTTTAGTGGGTGATCCGGACCCGATGCCTCTAGTTAGTGGTAAAGATCCCCACTAGGTCACGCTTGTTCGCTGTGATATCGGCCAATGTTACACCATCCAAGACATCTAAGTAAGCACTGAGTGCTCTGGCAAGCACGCCCTTGAGTCGACAGGCCGGGTTTAGAATACAAAAATTTTTAGGATCAAAACATTCCACAACGTCCCAATTTTCCTCTGTTTGGCGAACAACCCATCCGATATTGATTTGCTTTGGATCTTTGCAGATCTCAAACCCCCCATTTCGTCCGCGAGTCGTACGAATTAGCCCAAGCTTAGACAACTTGTGGACGCTTTTGGTCAAGTGATTGCGAGATATCCGGTACACCTGTGCTATTTCATCAATGGTGGATAATTCCCCTGTCGGTTTTGATGCGACATAGATGAGCACTCGAAGCGAGTAATCCGTAAACGTGGTCAGTTTCATGGCTTCCTCCAATATGTGAGCGTGATTAAAACCAACGAAAACATGTATTTGAAATATATCTTTGTGGTATGATGAAATTCCGTCACTCGAAATTACTGCGAAAGAGGGCACTAAAGTAATGCTATCGAAAAAGAACCGAGAAGTCATTCGTTCCACAGTACCTGTCCTTGAAACACATGGAGAGGCAATTACCACACAGTTTTATCAAAAGTTGTTTGCCTCAAATCCTCAGTTACTGAACGTCTTTAATACAGTAAACCAGACACAGGGGCGTCAGCAAACTGCCTTAGCTAATGCGGTGTACGCAGCAGCAGTTCATATAGACAACCTGGAAGAGATTCTGCCTGCCGTATCGAAAATTGCACATAAACACCGCGCCTTGGGTGTTTTGCCGGAACACTATCCGATTGTAGGAGAAAACTTGCTGGCAGCCATGAAAGAAGTTCTCGGAGATGCAGCAACCGACGAAGTGCTTGAGGCGTGGGGCGAAGCTTATGGCGTAATCGCTGACGCGTTTATCGGCGTAGAGCACCAAATGTACCAAGAGGCGTCCTCACAATCTGGAGGGTGGACTGGCTTTCGGGAATTTGTTGTGGACCAGAAGATTGTCGAAAGCGATGTGATTACGTCCTTTTATCTCAAACCGGCCGACAACGGGGCACTTGCTGATTTTCAGCCTGGACAATATGTGACTGTGAAAGTGAGTGCACCAGGCCAAACGAACACACAGCTACGTCACTACAGCTTGTCTGACGTTCCAAACGGGTCGTATTACAGGATTAGTGTGAAACGTGAAGCGGGTCGTGAAGATCAACCATCAGGTATTGTATCAACGTCGCTGCATGATCACCTTTCAGTTGGAGATACACTGTTGCTGAGCGCCCCAGCTGGAGACTTCGTATTTGATTGCGAAACATCGGGACCAGTCGTCTTTCTCAGCGGTGGTGTCGGAATGACCCCATTGGTCAGTATGTTGAAAACAGCCCTGGAGAAGCAGCCTAAAAGAGATGTCACGTATATCCACGCGGCCATCAATGGATCCGTTCATGCCATGAAGGATGATTTTAACCAGCTGGCTGATACACACGATCAGCTAAAATACTACATTGTTTATGAGCGCCCTTCGGAAGAAGACAGGAAACGTGCTCACTTTTCAAAAGAAGGCTTTATTGATCTCTCGTGGTTAAAATCCGTCGCTGACAAGGACAGCACGTTTTACTTTTGCGGACCACAACCATTCATGAAGGCCATATACCAGGGACTAAAGGAATGGGGAGTGAGCGCAGACCAAATTCGGTACGAATTCTTCGGACCACAGGGCAGCCTGGAATAAAAGCAGGTAATCGAAATTTGGGTCTGAGCAAAAACGCGGAGATGGAATGGCCCCTCATCTAGCTCGCTTGGGCAAGTGAGGGGCTAGTTTTTTACATTTTCACAGAAAGCCGTCATCAGTACTTCTTTCAGTACGTTGGCTCTACATCGGTATCTCGGGTATCGGTATCCGTGGAGAATCGCGTGTTGTATATTAGAGAAGCGGAACAAGATGCCCTCTGAAACAACTCTTTCGGCTGCAAGATTCGATTCCAATGTTGCAGTCTCATTTTGCTATCTTCCATAGTCTTTCTATTCGGAATCGGGATCGGGGCGCTACACTATGATGCGATTTGACCTAGGAGGTACCTGGATTCTTTCAGAGCCAACGACTCAGTTGAAGTTGGAATGTGTCGTCCCAGGCTCAGTGTTTTACGATCTGCTGCGTCAACAGAAAATTGACGACCCGTACTACCGCTTTAATGAAGAGGAAGCCATCGAGATTTCGGAAAAAACCTACACGTATACGCGAAGGTTTACACTGACTGACGAAATCTTGAACAGCGACAGCCTCTTTTTAGTTTGTGAAGGGCTCGATACACTGGCTGACGTGTACCTCAACGGTATTTTTGTAGCGCACACAGAAAACATGCATCGTACCTTTGAGTGGGAGGTGCATCATCTCGTTCACCCTGGCGACAACGAGATTCGTGTTTTGTTCAACCCTTCCGTCTCCTACATTCGTGAGGCTAATCGTAAGAATCCCATTTGGGGGCAATCTGATACCATTGAAGGATTCACCCAACTTCGCAAAGCCCATTACATGTTTGGCTGGGATTGGGGTCCAAAGATTCCGGATGCGGGAATTTTCCGCCCCATTTATCTCGCAGGTTACAGAACCGCGCGTCTGACTGAGGTGCAGTCTTTGCAGTTTCATAACGAAAAAGATGTCCGCGTACAAATCGACGCAGACATTGATTGGTGCTCCAATGCATCCCTTGCAGATGGAACGCTCTCAGTTGCCATCACGTTGATTCATCCAAGTGGGCATCAACAGTCAAAGATGCTGGCAGTGACCTGCAGAAATGTAAGCGTGTACTTTGATTTGGACAATCCTCAGCTCTGGTGGCCGAATGGCTATGGCAACCAGCCTTTATATTGTGTAGAAGTGCGTTTACTGAGTTCTTCTCAGGAATCGGACAGCAAGGAAGTCGGAGTCGCTGAGGTGGATTGCAGAAAGTTTCACATTGGACTTCGAACACTAACAGTAGCCCGTGAAAACGATAACTGGGGTGAATCCTTCAAATTCGTAATTAACGGCGTTCCTATATTCGCAAAGGGTGCCAATTACATTCCCGAGGACAATCTTCTGGGACGGCGAACGGATATAAAGACAAGACGGCTGTTTGAAGACTGTGTGGAAGCAAACTTTAATCTGATTCGAGTTTGGGGCGGCGGGTTCTACCCTGATGATGGATTCTATGATCTCGCCGATGAGATGGGACTCATTGTCTGGCAGGATTTTATGTACGCCTGTGGGGCATACAGGCTTACCCCAGAATTTGAAGCGAACATTCGCGCGGAATCGGAAGACGTGCTCCGTCGGATTCGCCATCATGCAGCCCTCGGCTTGATTTGCGGCAATAACGAAATGGAACAAGCCTGGTGTGACTGGGACTTTCCAAAGACCGATGAGCTTAAGGCTGACTATTTGCGGCACTTTGAAGGGATTTTACCTGAGCTTTGCGCAAGATTAGCTCCGCAAACCTTTTATTGGCCCGCGTCTCCTTCGTCCGGCGGGGGCTTTGACAATCCAAATGCTGAAAATCGCGGTGACGTGCACTACTGGGAAGTATGGCACGGATTAAAGCCGTTTACCGAGTATCGAAAACACTACTTCCGCTTTTGTTCCGAGTTCGGGTTCCAGTCCTTTCCCTCCATGAAGACCATTGAGAGCTTCACGTTGCCGGAAGACAGAAATGTGTTTTCATATGTGATGGAGAAACACCAGAAGAACAATGCTGCAAACGGAAGGATTCTGTTCTACCTTGCGGAGAACTTCCGATACCCCAAAGACTTGGATTCTCTGGTCTATGTCTCGCAAGTCCTGCAAGCAGAAGCCATCAAGTACGGCGTTGAACACTGGCGTCGTAATCTGGGACGTTGTATGGGGTCTATCTACTGGCAACTGAACGATTGCTGGCCCGTCGCTTCTTGGTCGAGCATTGATTATTATGGTCGCTGGAAAGCATTGCACTATTTTGCGAAGCGCTTTTATCAGCCAGTCCTGCTGTCTGCCGCAGAAACAGCAACCAGTGCCCAGCTTTACGTAACCAATGATACGTTGTCCTCAGTTGATGGCATCGTTCGCTGGGCACTGAGACGGCTAGATGGATCCGTCATTGAAGAGGGTGAGAGGGTGATTTCTGTGCCGCCTCTTACCGCCATAGAGGTAGCCGATCTCGATTTCTCCACCCACTTGAGTGATATTCACGCACGCAGAAGAACCTATCTCACCTATGAACTTGTGGTCCAAGATGAGCTAGTGGACGGCTCAACTGTGCTTTTTGAAAAGGCAAAACATGTTGAGTTTGAAGCCCCCGAAATCACCACTGAGGTCGAGGAAACCGAAGACATGTTTATCATTCGACTCTCAGCACGGGGCTTTGCAAAATATGTCGAGCTTGAGTTGAAGAGTGCTGACGCTCGTTTTAACAACAATTACTTTGATATCACGCCAGGAATCCCTCGGGTGGTTCAACTTGAGAAGCGTACATTATCCAGGTCCTTGACACTGGCAGAAATCTGTCAGGAACTGCGCATTCGCAGTCTGTTTGACACCTACAGTGCCCCGTCTGCAATGACACAGAAAGCATAGGGAGGAATCTCCATGTCGAAGTACACGCTTGATTTCAATCATTACCGGGAGTTGGCTCGAAGTGCCATTGCGGAGGGAGCAGTTCTGCTCAAAAACGACAACCAGACGCTGCCGATAAAAAAAGGAATCACGGTGTCCGTATTCGGTCGTAATCAACTAGCCTATTACAAGAGTGGCACAGGATCCGGTGGGATGGTAAATGTTACACATGTGACGACGCCACTCGATGCGCTGAAAGATTGTGCCGATGTTCTACTCAACGAGTCACTTCTCCATACCTACGAAGCGTGGGTTGCAGCAAACCCGTTCGACAAGGGAGACGGTTGGGCTTCAGAACCTTGGTCACAAAAGGAGATGCCGCTTGACGATGCCCTCATCGCCGATGCTGCTGCGAATTCCCATCTGGCCCTGATCATGATCGGGCGAACGGCAGGTGAAGACCGGGATAACACTGCTGACCCAGGAAGTTATACGCTGACAGACACTGAAAAAGAGATGATTGAAAAGGTCTGTAAGGCATTCGCAAAGACAGCAGTCATCCTGAATGTCGGGAATATCATCGATATGCAGTGGGTGTTGGAATACAATCCAGGTGCTGTGTTGTACGCGTGGCAGGGTGGAATGGAAAGCGGAGCGGGTCTCTTAGATGTCCTGACGGGAAAAGTCACCCCATCCGGAAAATTGACCGATACCATCGCGAGGTCCATAGAGGATTATCCATCGACGGTGAACTTTGGTCATGAAGACACAGACATCTATCAGGAAGACGTCTATGTTGGATATCGGTATTTCGAAACCTTTGCCAAGGACAAGGTGTTATACCCGTTTGGGTATGGGCTGTCGTATACCACATTTTCTACGGACGTGTTAGCTGCTTCAGAGACGGATGGGCAGATTGAGTTGTCCATCCAAGTCCTGAACACTGGGGAATTTTCCGGCAAGGAAGTAGTCCAGGTCTATGTTGAAAAGGCGCAAGGGGTGCTCGGGAACCCGGCCCGGAGCTTAGTTGCCTTTGCGAAGACCAACTCTATTCAGCCTGGTAAGAGCGAGACGCTCAGTTTTTCCATGCCTGTTTCAGACTTCGCATCGTATGACGATGGAGGCAAGACAGGAAACAAGTCGTGCTACGTGCTTGAGCCTGGTACACATCGTATCTACGTCGGCACAGATGTCCGTACTGCCTCACCATGTATGGAATACTCCGTGGAAACGCTGCAAGTGGTGAAACGGTTGAGTGAAAACATGGCTCCTGTCACAGCGTTTACAAGGATAAAACCGAAGACAAGTCAGTCGGGATATTCAGTGTCCTATGAAGACGTACCGCTGCGGACGGTCGACATTCATCAACGTCGTCAGGGTGAGTGTCCGAAGAGCGGGGGATGCACCGGTGACAAGGGGTACAAGCTGGCAGATGTGTACAATAGCAAAGTATCACTCGAGTCTTTCCTCGAACAGTTATCAGATGCCGATCTCGCATGCATGGTACGTGGGGAAGGCATGAATTCACCTAAAGTCACGCCAGGAACCGCAGCTGCATTTGGCGGTGTATCGGATCGACTGAATGACTTTGGAATCCCTGCAGCGTGTTGCTCTGATGGCCCTTCTGGAATCCGGATGGACACTGGCACTAAGGCTTTTTCGCTGCCGAATGGAACGCTTTTGGCCTGCACCTTTAATGAGCCTTTGCTGGAAGACCTTTTTGAGATGGTGGGACTGGAACTGCGCAAGAACCAAGTGGACACCCTGCTCGGACCAGGTATCAATATTCATCGCAATCCTTTAAACGGACGAAACTTTGAATACTTCTCCGAAGACCCTTATGTTACAGGGAAAATCGCGGCAGCACAGTTAAGGGGAATGCACCGCGTTGGGGTCACAGGTACACTGAAACATTTCAGCTGTAATAACCAAGAGTTTCATCGGCACGACTTGAATTCCATTGTGTCCGAGCGAGCCTTGCGCGAGATCTATTTAAAGGGCTTTGAGATGGCGGTCAAAGAGGCTAGGGCTTATTCCATCATGACCACCTACGGTGCAGTCAACGGCTTGTGGACGGCGGGGAATTTCGATCAGAATACGCGGATTCTCCGTGATGAATGGGGCTTTCGAGGGGTTGTCATGACTGATTGGTGGGCCAAGATGAATGACGAAGGTCATGCTCCTGCTAAAAACAATACGGCAGCGATGATACGAGCTCAGAACGACCTTTACATGGTTGTCCCAGAGTCTGTTGTGAATCCGTTTGACGATAACACGTTGTCCTCTATCGAGGACAGTTCTCTCACCAGAGGGGAACTTCTGCGAAGTGCAGCCAACATTTGCAGCTTTATCCTGCGTTCGCCGGCTTTTGAGCGCGTGCTTGGGGTAGACAATGCGGTGGAAGTCATTGGTCAGGTGCAGGAGGACGCACAGGAATTCGTGTTCAACGGAGAGTATCGTACGATTGGCGACGGTGAGAGCGTGGACCTTTTAGGCATTGACACCTCGACAGGAAGCTCATACATGTTTGCCGCGGCACTTGCACAATCTGGGCTCTACGAGATCACCATTACCGCCCGCTCTTCGGCTAGTGAACTCGCTCAAATGCCGGTGACCTTATTTCAGAATGTAGACCGTTCGACGACTTTTACATTCAACGGGTCTGGCGGGGAGTGGGTGGCTCAAACCAAGCAGATGTTTTTCTTTAATAAATACGTCTACTTAAAATTATATTTTGGCCTTGCCGGGCTGGAAACGAAGGATCTTCAGTTTAAACTGATTGAGCCCTTCAGTATGAAAGACAGCTGACAAAACTATACTTCTACAGTCAATCCTTGCAGGAACGCATCTCGTACCTACAGGAATCAGGAGGGAGCAAGAACATATTCAGCACATCTTTTCGGTGGAACGCTGGAATAAAAGGAGGTCGTCGTAGATGCGAGGGTTCCACTATTCAGTGGAACCCTTTTTGTCGTATGGTGTTGGCAGATTTTTATGTGTGAAAGGAGCCACTATACAAATATAACAACGTTCAGCGAAACGATTTACTCATTTATGAATAGTCAGATATGTTGTTGACTACTGAATTTTCTTTTCGTATAGTTAGTATACTGAATTAAATAATTCAAAAGGGGGACTGAGCATGAACACATTGAAGAAAGCGCTTGTGGCAGGTGGCTGCCTCGTAGTGACAGCAAGCGTCTTGGCTGGCTGCGGAAACTCTAATGGTGCATCGGGTTCTGGCAACAACACAGGAAGCACCGGTCAAACTGGTTCATCGAAGGCATCCTTGACGTTGTGGGACATTCAAACCGGTACACAGCAACAGGTTATCAAGGACATGGTAAATCGTTTTAATCAGTCGCAGTCTAGCATCACAGTTAACGCTCAGTTTTTTGAGAATGATCCCTTCAAACAAAAACTTCAAATTGCGATGGGTGCGCATAATCCTCCAGATATTTGGACCGGTTGGGGTGGCGGTGTACTAAAGTCATACGTTGACGCAGGAGACGTTTACGACTTAACCAGCGCACTCAACGCCGATCCGAGTTGGAAAAATCGGTTCCTGCCATCTGTTATGAAACCGGTTACGTTTAACGGTAAGATTTATGGTGTCCCCAATGACAACGTACAGCCAGTGTTTTTCTTCTACAACAAACAATTGTTCAAACAGTACAATGTGACACCGCCAACAACCTGGGCACAACTGCTCTCGGATGTGCAACTGTTCAAGTCAAAAGGGGTTACCCCAATCTCTTTAGGCGGCAAAGACAAGTGGCCTGACTTGATGTACGAAGAATACTTAGTTGACCGCATCGGCGGGCCTCAGGTCTTCGACAATGTTCTGGCTGGAAAGGCCAACGCTTGGTCAGACCCAGCTTTCATTAAGGCGAATACGATGATTCAGCAGTTAGCACAAGCTGGTGCATTTGAACCTGGCTTCAGCTCCGTCAGTTCCAATCAAGGCGAGGATGCAGCGCTGATTTACACCAATAAAGCAGCGATGTGGTTGATGGGTGCTTGGGGCTTTGGAAACGTTCTTTCCAACGACAAAGCGTTCATTGCTCAGGGGAACCTAGGATTTTTCCCATTCCCGTCCGTGGCTGGGGGAACTGGAAATCCACAGGACATTGCGGGTAATCCATCTAACTACTATTCAATTTCCACAGCCTCTAAGAATCCGCAAGCTGCTGTCACGTTCCTGAAGGATGCTGTGCTGAATGATCAAAACGTGCAGGATTGGATCAACATTGGTGACGTTCCGCCTGTGCAGGGAATTGATACAAAACTTAAAAACGCAACCTACAGCGACTACATGACATTCACCTACGACTTAGTCAAGAATGCACCGAATTTCCAGGCATCTTGGGACCAAGCACTTTCTCCCGCGGCAGCCCAGGAGTTGCTTACTGATTTGAGCAAGCTGTTCTTGAATCAGATGACACCTCAACAGCTCTCAGCCGACATGAACACTTACATTGGAAAGTAAGCTGAGCCTGTCATGAAGCACGGAGTCGGCTGTTCCAGGTGACTTCACCTGGGACAGCTCTCTACTACTAATCTTCTATTGGGGTGTGAGTACGTTGGGAGCACGTATGAATTGGCAACGGTGGCTGATGATAGCCCCAGCCCTGCTGTTTTTTCTCGTATTCGCGCTCGTGCCGATGCTGGTTGCCGTCTATTATAGTGGATTGCAGTGGAACGGCATTTCTGCGCCGACGTGGGTTGGATTGTTTAACTGGAGGCACGCGTTTGCCAACGGCGAAGCTGTTCACGCAATTTGGCTGACTGTCGAGCTTATGGTTTTGTGCTGGATTATTCAGACACCACTCAGTCTGTTACTTGGTGTCTTCCTAGCCGGGAAACAGAAGCACCGAGCTATCTTTGGTGTGTTTTACTTTGTGCCATTGTTGTTTTCGGCCGTTGCCATCGGCGTGACGTGGTCTTACTTGCTGAACCCCAACTTCGGGCTCATCGATGCGCTTTTGAAAGCTGCCCACATTGGGAGCGGCAATCAAAACTGGATCGGCAATCCGAGTATTGCACTCTTGGTTGTATCGTTGATTATTGGGTGGCAGTTTATACCATTCCATACTTTGCTGTACCAAAGTGGTGCCAAGCAGATTCCGGATTCTTTATATGAAGCAGCCAAAATTGATGGAGCATCTCCGCTAAATTCGTTCTTTTCAATTACACTGCCACAACTCAAGTACACGATCATCACATCGTCAGTACTCATTTTGACAGGCTCTCTCACGTATTTTGACTTGATTTACGTTTTGACCGGGGGAGGCCCTGGCAATGCCACACAAGTCCTTGCAATGGACATGTATAAGGAAGCCTTTGTGAACCAAAATATCGGCGTTGGAAGCGTCTTGGCGGTTGTTCTTGCCGTCTCCGGTGTCGTGCTGTCCATACTGACACTTCGCTTTACTGGTTTCAGTCGTATGGAAAGTCAACTGGAGGGGATGTGATTCCGATGCTAGCCAACGAGCCCGCATTACAAGTCGTAAAGCGAACCCGCCGTCAGGTCCCTACCTGGTATAACGTGCTCTTTACATTACTCGGCGTTTTGTGGCTCATTATCTCCTTCTACCCGGTTCTGTACATGCTGATGACGAGCCTCCGTTCTCAGAATGGGTATTTGGTAGGGATACCATGGCTTCCACCGCTTCATCCGACATTTGGAAACTACGCGACGGTCATTCAGGCGGGATTCGCTCACTATTTCCTAAACAGCGTTATCGTATCTGTCACCTCGGTCGTGCTCATCGTAGGCTGTTCAGTACTGTCCGCTTACGTTATAGTTCGAACAAAGAATAAGGTTGTGCGGTTCATCTTTAACCTGTTTCTGGTCGGCTTGGCATTACCGATACAAGCGGCCATCATTCCCATCTACATCATTATTACGAAGATGGGATTGTACGACACACTGATCGGGATGATTTTGCCCTCGGTCGCTTTCGGATTGCCGCTGACCTTGCTCATCCTTGTGAATTTTGTTCGTGACATTCCTTCTGAACTGTATGAATCAATGGGATTAGACGGTGCCAGTGACTTCCAAGTTATGCGCTCTCTCGTATTGCCACTTGCCATGCCTGCGCTAATTTCTGTTTCTATCTATGATTTTGTCCAGGCATGGAACAACTTTTTGTTTCCTTTGGTTCTCACTCAAAGCGATAGCTCTCGTGTGATGCCTATGGCGATTGTCAGCTTCCAGGGACAGTACACGATGAATGTTCCTGTCACGATGGCAGCCGTCATGCTGTCAGCGTTACCACTCATTCTCGCGTACATTTTTGGCCGCAGGTACCTGCTCGGCGGTTTACTTGCTGGATTTGGTAAATAACAGAGATAGTTGAAAGAGAATGGGTCCACTGCAAGTTAAGTACGATTCGTCCACTCGTGAAGGTGGTCAACGAGCAGTACGAGACAGAACTGTCGCAGTGACTCGGCTACTTAACCTACCGGCAATTTGGATGAAAGCAGGGATAGGAATGCAATCTGTAAAAACGGGACTCATTGGGTGTGGAAACATCAGCAGTGTGTACCTTAAAAACACCAGTATGTTTACTTCATTCGCCATCGTTCAGTGTGCTGATCTGGATGTCGAGCGTGCGAGAGAGAGAGCTGAGGAGTTTAACATCGCCAGGTACGGGACGGTTGCTGACTTGCTCGACAATCCTGAAATTGAACTGGTGATTAATTTGACAACTCCCCACGTTCACGCTCAGATTTCTAGAGCCATTTTGGAAGCCGGCAAGCACGTGTACTCAGAAAAGCCTTTGGCTGTGTTGTTGCAAGACGGCGAAGACATTGTCCAAATGGCGAGAGAACGGAACTTGCGGGTTGGCGTTGCCCCTGACACGGTTCTCGGAGCGGGAATTCAAACTTGCCGCCAGCTCATTGACAGTGGCGAAATTGGTACCCCCGTCGCTGCAACGGCCTTTATGATGTCCCATGGACATGAACACTGGCACCCGGACCCTGCGTTTTACTACCAAGTTGGCGGTGGCCCTATGTTTGATATGGGGCCGTACTATTTGTCGGCACTTGTAACATTGCTGGGGCCCGTACGGCGTGTGACCGGCAGTACCTCGATCGCGTTTCCGGAGCGAACCATCACCAGTTCACCGAAGGCTGGAGAAGTCATCTCAGTTGAGACGCCAACGCATATCGCCGGGGTGATGGACTTTCATACCGGGGCAATTGGCACCATTGTAACCAGTTTTGACGTCTGGTCTGAAGGACTTCCATGCATTGAGGTCTACGGCACTCGAGGGACACTGTCGGTACCAGACCCCAACCGGTTCTCAGGGCCTGTCAGGATCCTGCGGCCGGGTTCGAAAGTCTGGGATAACATTCCAATTACGTACGGATACAATGAAAACTCAAGAGGACTCGGTGTTGCAGATATGGCCGCCGCTATTCAGACTGGCCGACCTCACAGAGCAAACGCTGAGATGGCCTATCACGTTCTTGAATTGATGCATGGCTTTCACATAGCCTCGGATGAGGGCAGACACTATGAACTCGTCAGTACTTGTTCGCGACCGCTGCCAATGGATGAAGATGGGGGGGTGAGTTAATGCCAGAAATCAAGGTTTCTTGTCACCTCATCACTTGGCGGGATGAGTTCAAACTAGGCCTGAAAGAGGCGTCGTCACTTGGTTACAGAGCGTGCGAAACCTTTACGCACATCGCATTAGGCTACGAAAACGAGGTCGCGCGGTTTCAACAGCTCCTGAACGAGCATAGTTTTGTTTTGTCTGCATTGTATGGTGGGGGACGGTTCACAGATGAACGTCAACGCCAGGAGATCATTGACTACAACGAAAAAGTTGCACGTTTTCTTACGTTGAACGGCAGTGACATCATTGTTTTTGGAGCGAAAGGACCACGTTCGAAGGACGGTACGACTCTGGATGAACTGAAAACAGCTGCAAAAACGATCAATGAAGCTGCCAAGAGGTGCGCCGACCTAGGGGTGCGTGCATGCGTGCATCCACACTTGGGTACGGAGATCCAAGATGAGAATGAGCTGGACGCCATTATGGAACTCACGGACCCAGATTACGTGTTTCTATGTCCCGACACTGCACACCTCACCAAAGCAGGAATGGACCCAGTGCAGATCATTGAACGTTATCGGGACAGGGTGAAGTATGTACATTTAAAGGACGTTACACCAGAAGAAGTCGACATAGAGAAGTTCCCCATTTTATCGGGGAACGAAGCCTTGCCTATCTTCTGTGAATTAGGACTGGGTAACGTTGATATGAAACCCGTGATTGCGTGTCTGAAAAATATAGGATATGACGGATGGGTCACGGTCGAGATTGATAAATCGACCAGCACTCCACAGAACAGCCTTGCGGTTTGCCGAGACTACGTGCAGGAGGTGCTGAGCCTATCCATACGTCAAGCAAATCATTATTAGAGCAAAGTCTCTCGTGCCGAGGTGCACTGTAGCCGAGTGGTGATGAAACAAAGCTTTTTAAGGAACGAGATTTCCATTCGCGTGTGCGAAGACATGATATAGCCAACAGCCCCCCTACTCGTTAGGAGGGGCTGTTGGCTTAGATAAACAACGCGACATGTTCTGTGCCTGGTTCAATTACTGCTGCGGATATGCTCGGTTTTCAACCGGATGCCACCAGATTTTAAAGTTCCCACTATCGTACAGCGTTCCGAGCATGGTTAACAAGCCGTCGTAATACCGCCATTGCCCTGTTGGAAGAGGCGTATTCCACAGCGCCTGAACAAAGGCCATCTTATCTGGATTCGTAGCTGATATAGCGGATGAAGCATTCATCGCTACAAGACCTGGAGAATGCCCGGAGCTAGAGGAGAGTTCTGTTCCATCAAGGGCGTAGTTGTTACCATACGTATCGATTATGGGATAAAAGAAGTTCTCGAGGGTGTTCGAATAGGTGGTTTCCCACGGTTTTACTCCAAACCAAGCTGCATCCACATTTGCATTGGCAATGACACGAAAAGCATCAAATTCAAAGTTGTGGTCGTAGCTTAGATCAGAAGCCGTTTCCCCCGGCGCAATGTACGGTGTCCCATTAAAGTTCGAGTAGTCTGGGGCTAATCCAGTCTGCGGGTTATAGGCATTTGCCAACAGAGTTTCACCTGCAGTGTACGCTTTGTTCCAAAGTTGTTTATCCGACGGATCCACCGATGCAAAGATCTTATAGAAGGCTGGTAGGCTGTACGACGGGTCTGTATAGCTCGTTGCATAAGGCGGTGAGAATACCGGTAAGTAAGTGGTGTGACTAAACTCGGGAGCAGGGTCATGCCACATCGCTTGCAGGATCTGTTTAGACTGCTGCTGGTAATTGTAAATTCCCTCTCCATTGCCCCATCGCCCCGCTGCAAAAGCAAGAGCCGCGGCAATCCATTGATCTCCATCGGGAGCAACTCCATAATCAATGACCTGACCGTCCGGGTAGGTATGCCATGCAAACTCTCCCTTCGTCGGCCCGCTCTTAATCTGCATATACGTTTTTGCATAGTTCCACAACGAGTCGAATTCTTTTTTGTGATTCAGCTGTACCGCAATCATCATTCCGTAGCCCATACCTTCAGTACGGACATCGTTCGGGTTTTTGGTACCAGGATAGGAAGAAATAGATGCGATATAGGCCATGTCAGGCGTCATTTGATAGTACAACGCCTGCCCATCATAGTAATTCTGAGAAGCAGTGCCAGGATCACCGTGGAAAAGTTGCTGAAAGTCGGCATTGACTTTCTCATTAATCTGTTTCTGTGTGTATCCTGCTTGTTTAAACAAATTTGGGTATACTCCGGTTTGATAGGCACCCTCCGGATGTGTTCCGATGCCCCAAGATGTTGGTTGTGCGGTTTGAGAAGTCGTTGCTGCCAACGAGGTAATTGGAGTGAGTAAAGCGGCCGCAGAGAGCAATGACATCCCTAGTTTTGCTGTTTTTTTCACATTCATCTCTCCTCAAAATGACAATATTGTTTCAAGAACCCGTCACCTTCTGTATTGCTTCACCTCCCTGTTAAACAAGCGCTTACACGACAACAATTAGTTTAATAAACAAACAAAATATAAGTTAATTATATCTCGTATAAAATGAAAAACTTGTCGAATGAGAGTCATGCTTGGTTTTTTATAATTGTGGATTTTCCTTTAAGGTGATTTACTGAGTCCATAAATAATAAGACTGACGAGAGGTGTGCGGAGACGATTTCATCGTGATCAATGACTTGAATGTTCAGGTGGACCAACACACGGTGACTACGAGTTACCTCTGGTGTGAACTGAACGGCTTATAGAAGGTTCTCTATTCATGATATGCTCGTACTAAGCGCAGACGACGGGGTTATGCGGCGATAAGGCACCGAAAACGTGACTTCGGTTAGTTGGTGAAGTCGCTTTATCACAGCCACGGAGGAGAACGACCGATTGGCATTAGACAATCTCATCACACTGCTGATTTCGTTTATTACGGTCATCAATATCTTATTAGCGGCCGTGATCCTGTTTGTTGAACGAAGAGATGTAAGTTCGACCTGGGCATGGCTCATTGTATTGTTCTTTTTACCATTGATTGGATTCCTCATTTATATCTTTCTTGGCAGGCAACTGAGGCGGAAAAATTTTTATCAACTTACTGAGGAAGAACGACGTTACCTTCAATTTGCTGTGCACGAACAGTTGAAACAACTCAAGAACAGAAGGCTGAGGCACGAAACAGACGTATTTCGAAGGTATGCTGACTTGATGGAGATGAACCTGCTCTCGTCCAACGCGTTGGTATCCACAGACAATGAGATTGAAGTTTTCCACGATGGAAACGAGAAGTTTGCGTCACTCTTCCGCGACATCGCGCGGGCCAGGAGGGACATTAACCTGGAATACTACATCATACAGCCGGATTCTTTAGCCGAACGTTTGCGCGATGAGCTGATAAAGAAAGCAAAAGAGGGTGTAAAGGTACGCATACTGTTTGATGAAGTGGGCTCAAGGAAACTGCATCGGTCATTTTTTAAAGAGCTACTGACCTACGGTGGGGAAGTCGAAGTGTTTTTTCCCTCGTTTTTAAAAATGGTGAATTTGCGAATTAACAACAGGAACCATCGAAAGCTCTGTATCATCGACGATGAAATTGCTTATATTGGCGGATTCAATATTGGAAATGAATACTTGGGTCTGAGTAAAAAATTCGGTTATTGGCGCGATAACCACCTTAGACTTCGGGGTGGGGCGGTGCATGATATCCAGGGGAGATTTTTTCTGGATTGGAACCAGGCTACAAATCAAAACCTAGTTCACTTTGAGGCTTACGCGTTTCAGCCAAATTGGGAGAGAGGCAGCAGCGTCGTTCAGGTTGTAGCCAGCGGACCGAATTCCACAACTGAAAACGTTAAGAACATGTACATCAAGCTTATTATGTCTGCCAGGAGCACCGTCTATATCCAAACTCCGTATTTTGTTCCTGACTCCAGCTTCATGGACGCGTGTAAGATTGCGCTGTTGTCTGGTGTTGACGTTCGCATCATGATACCCAATAAGCCTGACCATCCTTTTGTCCAATGGGCGACGTGGACCTACGCTGGGGAGCTCCTCTCTTACGGTGCGAAGGTGCTCTTGTACGAGGAAGGGTTTATGCACGCCAAAACGGTGATCGTGGACCAAGAAGTTGCATCTGTCGGTACAACCAACATTGATATACGTAGCTTTCGACTCAACTTCGAAGTAAACGCTGTCCTTTATGACAGTACGATCGCCGCGCAGCTTCATGAACTGTTTCTTCGGGACAGCCAGGTCTGTTCTGAACTAACACTCGAACGCTATCGAAATCGCTCTCTCACGATCCGTTTCAAAGAGGCGATATCGCGGCTTCTTTCGCCAATTTTGTAATGAGCTTGTAAGCGGGGGCGGAAGCCACGGTAATGAAGGTGACGAAAAAGGACTGGTCTAATGCGTATCGCAATTATTGGAGCGGGAATCGGCGGTCTTGCGGCAGCCTTAGCCTGTCAGAATGCAAACATTGATTTCACGTTGTTCGATCACGCTGAAAATCCTTTATCTGGCGGGGTCGCACTTACCCTATGGCCAAACGCATTGAGGGCTCTCAAGGAGATCGGCGGATTCACAACAGGGGAGGAGGGGTTTCACGCTATTGAAATTGGGTGTTTACGGACAGATAAAGACAACCAGGTGTATCAGCTTCCATTGACTTGGATGGAAGACACATACGGGTTTAAGCCCGTATGCGTTAGACGGAACGAGTTGACTACAAGGCTGTACAGAGCGCTACAATCCCCTACAATTCGTGAAGCACATTGTACTTTCGTGAGCCCGACTGAAACCGGGGTCATTGTACAATTTTCCGACGGATCGCGTGAAGAATTTGACGGGGCGATTGCTGCAGATGGAATTCATTCTTCCATTCGGCACCAACTGATTGGAGACTCTGAGCGAACGGTTGATTACACCGCTTGGCGCGGAATAGCGATTGACGCAGAAGTACCTCCAGCATCAATGTGTGAGTATTTAGGTCCAGGCGTCCGGATGGGGTATGCGGCCATTAATCCGTCCTTAACCTACTGGTTTGCCACCGTAAATAATAACTTGGTTAAACCGGACATCAAGTGGTCCACAGTCGTCGACAAATTTTCTGGTTTTCCCAAAGCGGTACGAAGCTTAATAGAGAGCACACCCGAAGAGAGCATATTGCAAAACTCAATCCGAGATGTTCTTCCGGGTGCTCCAATGGCTTGGAGCAACGTGGCCTTATTAGGTGATGCGGCACATGCAATTACCCCCAACCTCGGTTTAGGGGGTTGCCTTGCACTTGAGGATGCACAGTTCCTCGGCCGGTCCTTAAGAGCCCTGCAGCAAGGGGAATCCCTGAAACAGGTCTTCGCACACTATGCAAAGAGCCGGCGTGTGCGAGTAGCAAGGATTGCGAACTTTACCAGGTGGCTGGGTCGCGCGACACAGATGGAACAGCGTTCACTCATGGGATTGCGGAACGTGGCAATTGGAGCAGTGCCAAGTACCATCAAAAAGGTCGTATGGAGGTCGGTGTTGGGGCTTTAACAGCTGAAAAAACCGAGTCCGTGAAATCAGGACTCGGTTTTCCATTACTGTTATGCTTATTGCACCTGAACCAAATTGGCTTCTGAGGTTGAAATGTACCCTTGTATCACTTGTCCCGTGCTTTGGTCACATACTTCCACGGGCACAAATCCACCTTGGGGTGTTGTTGAGTTGGCGATGACAAAGTCTCCGGAATGAATGGTGTGGATGACAGATTGCTCGTTCGATCCGTAAATATGGATGGTGGTGTTCGTACTTTGTGGTTGCAAGGCCACTGCACGGTACACATTTTGCAGTTGAAGATACTGTGAGTCAACCCAACCGTAGCCAGTTACATAATCCCACTCAACGACAATTCCATTTGCCATGCCCATCTCTATCTTGCTGACGGTAACTGGTTGTCCAACTGGGATAGTCGGGGGGGCGGAGTTAAACATCTGCCACATGGAAAAAGTCCACTGTCCTGTTTGAGGAAGACCATGTGCAGACTCAAATGCGTTCACTGCATTTGTAGTCAGTGGTCCAAACTGCCCGTCCACGGTCAGTCCGGCATTCATGGTTTGATTGAGATAAGACTGCATCGAGGCTACGCTCCCCCCGAATGACCCCTGCTGGAGCGTCCCAAAAAACATTTCGGAGTTTCCTGCTCCTGGAGATGAATAATAAGGCAATCCTCCGTAATTTGGAACTGTTTGAACCGTGGCACTGGCCTGAGTATAAAATACCGGCTCTTGTGTCGACTCCGGTGCTGGGGGCTGATTGGTTGCTTTGTACTGTGTATAACTGGATACATTATCACCAACGTATGATGCCAGTTGTCCCATTAGAGATCCGATCGAATTCGCCCATCGTTGATCTGTCGCGTAGTTGACATTCATCCCTTGCAAGGTTGGAG
The DNA here is from genome assembly GCF_001399675.1 of Paenalicyclobacillus ferrooxydans. Lineage (GTDB taxonomy): Bacteria > Bacillota > Bacilli > Alicyclobacillales > Alicyclobacillaceae > Alicyclobacillus_B > Alicyclobacillus_B ferrooxydans. Next base: position 160,474 of record NZ_LJCO01000096.1, on the reverse strand, counting down.
AGACGTACTCGCTTGAACCAGGTGTTAAGTAGTTATTTCTAACCTCCCACCCTTGAAACAAGATGGCATATTCTTCACTCGGAAATAACCCCGCGTCTTGACCTGGAGCAGAATCATACGCTCCGTACCCAAAGAGGTTGTTTTTCGTCTGAGCAATTTGGCTCTTTCCCCAGTAGCTCTCGAGGATTGCGTGGGAGACAAGGTAGTTTGCATCGACTCCATAAGTGCTTTGTGATGTCATGAAGGTCTGACCTAGGCCGGTGAGTGGTGAGCCGTATTTCAGCAAGTAGGCGTCTATCGAACTTGCATTAATGTTCGAAGGCGCAGCATAACGCAGGTCTACGTTGGGGAACGTCCCTGTTGGCTGCGTCTGTGGAGTCGTTGACGAGCCCGATGTTGACGAGCCCGATGTTGACGAACTGGATGTTGACGAGCCCGATGTCGTAGGTGCTGACAAGGTCATGTACCAATTGGTTCTGTCCCACTTTGATGTGATAGGCACTTGGTTCAACGCTTGCATCACGTACCAAATCGGGAGGTACTCGGTTGGTTGCTTTGATGCAGGATCCACATTGACGATGCCGCTGCAAGACACGACAACATTTCCGTTGATGGCTATCTTAATCGGTCCTGACTGTGATGAAGCCGCAGTAATTTTGAGTTTCATCGAGGATGGAACGGTGAAATTCAACACGTTGTCTTTCCAAGTGTTCGAAATTCCCGCATGCGACAAAGCTTGTCCAACATACCAAATTGGAATATACGTGGTTTTATTCAGCACAAATCCACTTGCTTTCGACATCAACTTCCCATTGACATAGATACTCTTGGTACTGAAGGCAGATGGCGTTGATGATGCGGTGGATTGCCCCGACCGGCTAACAGGAGGGGTTGGCACGGTTAAGTGCCAGTTTGTTCCGTCCCACTGGGATCTTATCTGAATCTGGTTCAATACCTGAATCAGATACCAAATCGGCACATATTCTGTCTGGGTGTCGGATGCGGGATCAGTATCGACAATCCCGTCGCAAGACATCACAACCTGGCCGTTAATGGCTATCTTCACTGTTCCTGACGTCGAGGTATTCGGCGTTACCTTTGGATTCATGGAGGCCGGAACGGTAAGGTTGAAAACGTTGTTTTTCCAAGTGGCTGAAATTCCTGCTTGAGTTAAGACCTGTCCTACGTACCAAATCGGTACGTAAGTTGTACCATTTTCTACAAATCCGCTCGGTTTCGAAATCAGCTTCCCGTTCAGGTACATAGCTTTCGTGCTCAGTAACGGTGTTGTCGACGCCATTGCGGAGTGGACAGACAAAACGACAGCAAACGACGAGGACAGGGCGAGTATCGACAACGTTCGTTTCAAGAGTCTTTGGCCCCTTTACTTATGTAAAATTTGTTACATATCAATTTAGGATGCGTAATGAAAGCTTTTCATGATGGCATCGCGAAGTTGTTGATTCGGTTGGCTAACTGTGATATCGATCTCGGCGTACCCAGATTCGTTTGTACTGAGCTGCACCATACCTGTGCCTTGATAAGGACTGTCTGATGTGCTGAAGGTGTAATTGGCAATTGATCCGCCAGGCCCCGAGACTTGCACATTGGATGGATTTGTCTCTCCGATGACTTTCGTTGGATCCGGCTTACCGCTTGAGCCCATGTAGCACCCCACACATGTGGAGTAAAGCACGCGAACTTGCTCTTTCGGATTAGATGGATTTGTAAATGTGACTGCCTCGTAGTCACCGCCGGTCGTGGTTGAAGAATTCCATCCCTGCGGAACACTGACAGTAAGTCCTTGGCTCTGAAATCCGGTATAAGGCCGCAGAGAATCACTCGCTGACCCGGAACCGGCTGAATTGGTCATTGAATTGGTGGTCGCGGAGTTGGTTGTCGAGGGCGTTGTCGTGTTTCCTGTCGTTATCTGGTTTGATCCAGTGCCGGTTGTAGATAAACCATTGTTCACTGGCATTTCCTGTCCAGTCGGGCCAGCACCGCATCCAGTCACTACGAGGCATGCTGTGGCAGCAATCCCTAGAACAAGTTTCCTCATTTCATCAACTCCATCTCGTCCGATGTAATCTTTCTAAGAGAAGTGACATGAACAGATCTCGCCTGTACATCTACAGCTTTCGACAGATTTCTGCCATTCTTGACCGTGCCGTTGCCTTTGTTTGCGATATTCATAGGTACAGGAACTCACTGGCTTAGTTCGTCTATGGTTACCAAATATATCGTTTTCAGAGCCTGTACTAGCTATAAAGGTACCATCCGACAGAGCCTGTAACAATTAATTTCTGCCGATTGACGCACAATAATCCCAGTCGATGGGAGGTGCTTTTACACGCATTCGAAGGAACTGCTTCCTCAAGTTGCAGTAACTGAAGTCACTATGGACCATTCAAACTTGTATATTCCGAGAACATTCCAAAAGAGGGTTTTGCAATGTTGAGTGTTGTGCTAGCATGCAGGTGTTTGGTCGAAGACATGATTCGTAAAGGAGTCGTCAGGAATGAAGTATCGCAATGTAGGAGCGAGTGGATTAAAAGTCAGTGAAATTGCTCTTGGCAGTTGGTTGACTTACGGAAATACGACGGAACGTGAAACGGCCATCGCGTGCATTGACCGTGCTTATGAGCTTGGTATCAATTTCTTTGATACGGCAAATGCGTATAACCGGGGGCAAGCGGAAGAGGTTGTCGGAGAAGCTCTTCGAAAATACCCGCGGCAGAGTTACATACTTGCAACCAAAGTCTTCTTTCCCATGGGAGAAGGTCCGAATGATCACGGTTTATCCCGTAAACACATCATGGAACAGTGTAATGCAAGCCTCAAACGTCTCGGGGTTGAGTATATTGACTTGTATCAATGTCATCGGTATGATGCAACGGTTTCGTTGGAAGAGACTCTTCGTGCTTTGGATGATCTCGTCGCACAAGGAAAGATCCTCTATGCCGGTATCAGCGAATGGACTGCAAGTCAAATCACACAAGCCAAAGCGATTGAAGACAAGCGTAATTTACGGCCGCTCATCTCCAATCAGCCCATCTACAACATGTTCGTACGCTACATTGAAAAAGAGGTGATACCAACTTGTGAACAATTTGGTATCGGGCAGATTGTGTTCTCGCCGCTGGCACAAGGGATTTTAACAGGTAAGTACACCCTTGGCGAGTCCATTCCCAAAGACAGCCGAGCTGCAAATGACAGCACAAATCGATGGATTCAAAGTTACTTAAGAGACGAGGTACTCCAAACTGTTGCCAGACTGAAAAACATTGCCGAATCTTTAGGTTTAAGTTTGACCCAGTTGGCGCTAAGTTGGGTCCTTCGTCAACCGAACGTGAGCTCCGCAATTATTGGCGCAAGTCGGCCATCGCAAGTTGACGAGAACGTGAAGGCTGTGGGAGTAGCGCTGAGCAGCGACATTCTAGTTGAAATTGAAAAGGAATTGAAAGAACTCGATAGTTTTGTGCCGCTATGGTAAAGCTGCCGTCGTAAACTGAAGGGTATCGGTCGCTTGCGCAGGCTTAATATTACACGGACAAGACTTCCGAAAACGCCGTCCACCAAGGAGGTTCTATGGATGCTGCAACAGTACGATTTGCCGATTGAAGAACTGAAGCGGTACAAACCGAACTTAACGCGCGCTGAGGATTTTCGCGACTTTTGGACTTCTACCCAGGCAGCTGCGCTGGGCCATGAATCGAATGTCTTGTTGCGTGAAGTGGCATATCCATCGAACGGCGTCAACGTCTATGAACTGAGCTACTTGGGATTCGGGAACAACGTTGTCAAGGGGTGGTATGCTGTTCCAAAATCCGATGCCCCCCATCCTGGGCTGGCGGTGTTTCATGGATACAATTGGAGTTATGAGGGTCAGATTCATGAGATTGTGAACCTCGCACTCCACGGTTACGCGACATTCGGGATGCAAACACGGGGACAGCAAGGCAGTGAAGATAACCTGATTAGTCCGCACGGTCACCATGCAGGCTGGATGACAAAGGGGATCCTGGATAAAGAATCCTATTATTATCTCGGTATCTACATGGATGCGGTACTTGCCATGGAAGTGCTGGCACAACGTCCCGAGGTAGATTCATCGAGGATTGGAGTGACCGGTGCAAGTCAGGGGGGCGGAATCACCTTAGCTGTTGCAGCCCTGTCGAAAATTCCTCGTGTTGCAGTTGCCGGGTATCCATATCTGTGTCATTTCCGGCGAGCTGTCGATGTTGCCCAATCAATGCCGTATCTTGAAATTAACCAATTTTTCCGCCGGAATATGGATCCGATGGTTGAAGAAACAGCTATGAAGACTCTGTCTTACTTTGATGTTATGAATCTGGCGCCATGGATCACGTGCCCCGTTCTGGTGTCAATCGGCTTGATCGATGACATCACACCGCCGTCTACCGTGTTTGCAGCTTTCAACCACCTGAAATGTCCGAAGGAAATTTGTTACTATCGTTATTTCGGACACGAGTATATCCCAGCATTTGAAACTGAACGACTCAGCACTTTAAAGCGGTACCTGCAAGATTGCACAGTCCCTCAATAGGCAAGCTGGAGGTAGTGACATGGACAATCCAGAAACTTTTACTGGACGAATACTGAAGAAAATCGAATCGCATGACAAGACATTATTTCTTACCTTTGATGATGGTCCGGATTCGGACTATACGCCAGCTGTGTTGGACGTTTTAGCTTGTTACGGTGTTCCGGCGACCTTTTTTTGTATCGGCAGTCAGGTTGAAAAGCATCCCGGTGTAGTAAGGGAAATTAGGGAACTTGGTCATACGGTTGGAAATCATACATGGAGTCACCCGTATCTGACTAAAGTTACAGAGGCAGAGCTGATAGACGAGATAGTACGCACCGCGACCGCGATTGAAAATATACTCGGATTGCGCCCGAAACTAATGCGCCCGCCGTACGGAGACGTGAATGGCAATGTCCTGAAGCTGGTATGGGATTTGGGTTGTCACGTGGTGATGTGGGATGTGGATTCAGTTGATTGGTCAGGAATCAAGGGACCTCGCATTGTTTCGAATGTGATTCCTTATCTGCAATCGGGTTCAATTCTTCTTCACCACAGTGCTGGACAAGCGTTTGGTACACCCGAGGCGCTTCCATATATTATCGAGACAGCACGGAAGATGGGTTATTGTTTTGCCAGTATCAGTGAACACATTGGCGTCCAGGTCTACGAGTAAATGCTGTTTGAGTCCGTGGATTAACAACGTCGTAAACGCGGATTTAGAACCAAAAGATCTTCTTGTGCTACTACAATTCATGATATACAATTAGTTTATTCAATGACCAAATTTATTTGGGGGGTATCTAGTAAGACAAAGATAACTTATTTACCAGCGGATTCTATCTATTCGATGGGCTCACACAGATGCTAGTATTGAAAGCGCTTAAGGCACGGTACTGCGTAGAAAAATTCGAGGGGTGTTAACGGATGAAAGTAGTGAAGTCTTCGAGTTTAATTTTGTCCGTACTGACGATGACTGCTTTGCTTGCTGGCTGCGGCAACAGCACAGGGTCCAGCAACAACACGACCACTGGAACAAACACGGCAACTACCACATCAACCGGGATGGGGAAACCGCTTGTGGGTGGTGCTCCAAACGGCAACTGGCAAGAAAACTTTAACCCATTCTCCACTGCAGCACTATACGGAACGAATGGTTTGATTTATCAACCGTTGTTTATGTTCAGCACAGTCAGTCACGATATCTACCCTGCGCTCGGAACGAAGTACCAGTGGATTAACAACAACAAGACGCTCGAAGTCACGCTCCGTCAGGGCGTAAAATGGTCAGATGGACAACCATTTACTGCTAATGACGTCTTGTTTACATTTAACGAGTTGAAAAAATACCCGGATGCTGATACCTCCGGTATCATGAAAGTGGTCACATCGGTAGTCAAAAAGTCTAACTACGTCGTTGACTTCAACTTCGCCGCACCAAACATTCCTTTCCAGGAATACGTACTGCAAGCCAGTATCGTGCCGCAACACATTTGGCAAAACCTCGGAGACCCAACGAAGGTCAACGTAACCAACCCGATTGGCACAGGGCCGTACACACTGGAAAGTTTTACGCCGCAGGTATTCAAGCTGAAGTTGAATCCGAACTTCTACGACGTGAAGAGTTATCATGTTCCGGAAATCGATTTCAACGCTTACAACTCCAACCAGAGTGCACAGTTGGCACTTGTCAGCGGTCAGCTTGATTGGGCTGGTATGTTCATTCCAAATGTCCAACAGGTGTATGCATCAAAGAATCCAAATTTCCATTATTGGTTCCCGGCCGGCTCTGCCATTATGCTCTACCCGAACCTGAAGAACCCAATCCTTGCAGACCTAAACGTTCGTAAAGCTATCAACCTGGCGATTGACCGTAACCAGATTGCCACACAGGCAGAGTATGGTTACGTCGCTCCGCTCAACCCGACAGGCGTACAACCACGCGACAAGAATCTCATCGCGCCACAGTATGCAAATCTGACGTATAAGCAAAACCTGACGCAGGCAGCACAGATCTTGGCTAATGCCGGATACAAGAAGGGCAGCGACGGTATCCTTGTATCGCCGTCAGGTAAAAAGCTGAGCTTTACGATTCAAGTTGTATCAGGTTGGTCGGACTGGGTACAAACATGCCAGCTGATTTCTCAAGACCTGGCCAAGATTGGTATCCAAGTTCAGGTGCAACAGTTGCAGTTTGGTGCCTACCAGAGTAACCTGCAAAATCACAATTTTGACTTGGCGATTGGCTGGACGAACACGGCCGCAACCTCGTACAAGACGTTTTACGATATGCTTGACACTCATGGTGCATGGAACCCCGAAGGTTGGAGCAGCCCGACAACGGACGCAGCCTTTAACCTTTATAAAGGAACTACGGACCTTAATACCCAGAAACAGGCCATGGCAACAATTGAAGGCGTCATGATCAATCAACTGCCGGTCATGCCTCTGTTCTATGGAGAAACGTGGTATGAGTACAGCACGAAGGATTACACTGGTTGGCCAGATGCAAATCATCCTTACGACAGCCCAGCTATTTTCACTTGGCCGTCTGCTGCTTATGTTCTTTCGCAGTTGAAGCCGGTTAACTAATCTGGGGCTTGCAGTCACGATGCTGAAACGAAGAGGAGAAGAGTACCGCTCTTCTCCTCTTTACTCCTTGCGAGTCATTCCTATGGTAAAAGGAGAGGGCCGTATTGCGGTTCATACTAAATCGACTGGGTTTCTTCTTCCTGTCCCTCTGGGCTGCCATCACGATAAACTTCATTCTTCCCCGGTTGATGCCTGGGAATCCTGCAGAGATCATGTTTGCAAAGTTTCAGGGACAGTTGAGTCCGGCGGCTATTGACGCTATGAAAAAGGCCTTTGGACTTACTGACAAACCAATGATTATTCAGTATTTTGAATATTTAAAAGGGCTACTATCTGGACATTGGGGGTTGTCGTTCGCCAACTTTCCAACGCCGGTTATCGATATCATTCGAAACAGCTTGCCGTGGACCATCGCATTGGTTGGACTCGCTACTGTTTTTGCTGTGTTAATCGGAACTTTGGCGGGCATTTACATTGCGTGGAAACGTCAAGGCATTCTTGACAACACACTCCCGATTTTAACCATGGCGATTCAAGCTTTACCATACTTCTGGGTTGCACTGTTATTCTTATTTATCTTCGGATTCAAGTTGAATTGGTTCCCGATGAACCATGGTTATTCCTCAGACCTGACGTCTGGCTTTAACTGGCCCTTCATCGCGAGCGCCCTTTACCACGGCTTCCTCCCAGGAATCACGATCTTGTTGGGCTCGCTGAGCGGATGGCTAGTCGGAATGCGTAACAATATGATCAATACTCTCGGCGAGGATTACGTCGTGTTTGCAGAAGCGAAAGGCGTCAGCTCCGGTCGACTGATGTTCACATACGCTGCACGCAACGCAATTTTGCCGCAGTTAACAAGTTTTGCGATTGCCATTGGTAATGTCGTCAGTGGTTCTATCCTGACCGAGCAAGTGTTCTCTTATCCCGGTATTGGGAACCAACTGACCAATGCAGTGCTCCTCGAGGACTATCCTTTGATTCAAGCATCCTTTTTAATTATCGCTGTGTCAGTCTTGGTGGCGAATTTTATTGTCGACATGCTTTACAGCCGACTCGACCCGCGTGTAAGAACAGGGGGGCTTGCCAATGAGTCTTAAGAAGACTGAAACTGGTGTAAACGGCGGGGGGCCAGTTTACCGAAGGGCGAAGCGTAAGTGGATAGATCGGATGGGCTTTTTGGGAGCGTTCCTGAAGAACGGTCGATCGTTGACTGGGCTGATTGTGTTTGCGATTTTTCTCGTGGTGGCCATCTTTGCTCCCGTCATTGCACCTGACAGCCCAACGGCAACGACTTTCCCAATGAGCTTGGCTCCAAGTGCAGCTCACTTGTTAGGCACAACCAATACTGGGCAGGACATCTTTTCGCAATTTATCTATGGTGCAAGGACAACAATTATTGTTGGATTCGGTGCAGGGATTATTGCGACCTTACTCGGCTTGCTGATTGGAATTTCAGCTGGCTACCGGGGCGGCTGGGTAGATTCCATCCTGACGTTCTTGATGAACCTGTTTCTGGTGCTTCCAGGCTTGGCTTTGCTCATTGTCATTGAGTCTTATGTGAAAAATTCAACCCCTTACATTAACGGGTTGATTATTGGTTTGACCGGATGGGCGTGGGGTGCTCGGGTCTTTCGTGCGCAGACGATGTCTCTCGCCAACCGCGACTTTGTCGTTGCTGCAAAGATGTCCGGAAAGTCTGCGCTAAGTATTATGTTCACCGAGATCGCGCCGAACATGATGTCAATCATTGCTGCTAACGTCATCTACGCAACGCTTGGAGCTATTCTCGCAGAGTCTGGACTGGCATTCCTCGGTTTTGAAAATGTGAGTTCGATTAGCTGGGGCACGATGTTGTACTGGGCAAGTCAGAACGGTGCGCTCTTAACCGGAGCTTGGTGGTGGTTCATTCCGCCTGGTATTGGGATTGGGTTGGTAGGTCTCAGCCTTGTGTTGATGAACTTTGCGATTGATGGCATTACCAATCCACGCTTGAATTCTCAGAAGAGGAGGAAACATCGTCGTGTCGAACAACAATCCACAACCCGTGCTTGAACTTCGAAATGTTTCGGTCGGCTATGAGTCCGCTCGTGGTGTGGTTCAGGCGGTCCGGAATATCTCGCTGACCATCTATCCGAACGAAATTGTCGGTCTCATTGGAGAATCAGGATCGGGCAAGAGTACTTTAGCGAACGCGATTATGCACCTTTTGAGAAACAGCGCGTTTTTACTGGGCGGAGAGGTCATCGTTCAGGGACAGAACGTGTACGACTTGAACAGCAAGGAACTCAAAAAATTCCGCTGGAACCGGATGTCAATGGTCTTCCAAAGTGCCATGAATGCGCTCAATCCAGTGTTGACGATTGAACAACAGATTGCGGACGTGTTTAAAGCACACCGTCCACAGATGTCGAAGCACGAAATCCATGACAAGGCAGTTTCGTTGATGGAATTGGTTAGTATCCATCCGAAACACCTTCGGAGCTACCCGCACGAACTCTCTGGTGGAATGCGCCAGCGCGTCGTCATCGCAATTGCGATTGCGCTGGAGCCGGACCTGGTCATCATGGATGAACCGACGACTGCGCTAGATGTTGTGGTTCAAAAGTCAATCCTCGACAAGATAAAGGAACTTCAGAAGGCTAAAGGTTTTGCTGTCTTGTTTATTAGCCATGACTTTAGTTTGGTGGCCGAATTGGCAGAGAGAGTTGCGATTATGTACGCAGGTCGCCTTGTGGAGGTTACAGGCAGTAAGGAACTGAATTTGGAGACTCGTCACCACCCATATACGGAAGGTTTGCTCCGTGCAATTCCTGAACTCACGGCGGAGAGCGTCACAATCGAAGGTATTCCCGGAAACCCGCCTGACTTGATAAATCTTCCATCTGGATGTGCATACCATCCGCGGTGCAAGTACGCAATGGAGTCATGTAAAACCGTTCCGCCAGTCGAAAAAGACGTCGAAGGAAGATTAATCGCTTGTCATCTTTATACCGAAGAGGCGGTGAAATAAATGGCGGTAACGGAGCCTCGGAATGAAAATCAAAACGTCGTTGAAGTAGAAGATCTTGTTGTTAAATTTCATGTCCGCAGCGATAGTGGCAAACGGACGATTGTTCCTGTTGATCACGTGAGTTTTTCAATTAAAAGCGGAGAGGTTTTGGCACTCGTTGGTGAATCAGGCAGCGGTAAGAGTACGATTGGACGCACACTCGTACGTATCAATCGACCAGCGGGCGGCACCATCCGTTTTGACGGTCAAGATGTAAGTTCCATTCGGGGCACTGCATTGAAAGAATATCGGAAGAATGCACAGATGGTATTCCAGGATCCGTTTGGCTCGCTGAACCCTGTGAAAACGATAGAAAAACATCTCGTTTTTCCCTTGAAGAAACACCGGGGTTATACGGGACAGACGCTGTATCAGAAGGTTGGGGAACTGCTTCATCAAGTGGGCCTCACGCCGGTACAGGAGATTCGCGTGAAGTTTCCGCACGAGTTGTCCGGCGGGCAACGACAACGCTTGGCAATTGCTAGGGCCCTTGCAGTGAATCCCAAGCTTGTTGTTGCTGATGAACCTATTTCGATGCTCGACGTCTCGATTCGAGCAGGAATTCTCCAGCTCATGAACGACCTGAAGCGTGAGTTCGGCTTGTCATACCTCTACATAACGCACGATTTGGCCTCCGCGCGTTACTTTGGCGACCGTATCATGGTGATGTATGGCGGCAAGATGATGGAACTGGCCGATTCAAAGGAACTGATTAAAAACCCTCTGCATCCTTATACTCGCCTGCTTCTGGCTGCAACACCAGGGAGCCATGGCAACGTAAATTTGACAGACCAGTCCAACGAAGCACCGAATCTGGATTCTGAGCGAAAAGGTTGTCCATTTGCGTTCCGATGCCCGCTCGCGACCGATATCTGTCGCGAGGAGATGCCTGAACTGAAAAACCAAGCATCTGCATCATCCCGAGTTGGTGAACACCTCGTCGCATGTCACCACAGCCCGTGAGCTGTTGTGTATCTTATAAGACGGTGTCATTACACGTGAGTCTCTGACGAAGTCATCTTGCCCTGGGTAGGCCCGGAGAGGTTGACTCGCCGCAGGCTCCGTGAATGGCACTGATTTCGTTTTAGGGGGCAAACAAGTGAAGCACAGCCTTCCACAACATCATCAAACCCATGAACGAGACAGGAGTTACGAAGCCTGGTTAGGCTGTACTGCGCCAGTTCATGATATGAAAGGGTTTTCGCGGGTTGTTTGCGACGAATGCTCAGAGCTTCTCGAAACAGCAAAGAAGGAATTGTTGAACGGATTGGCTCGAACGACCGGGTATGAGTTTGCACTGACGACGGAGCTCCGCGAGGACGATGCGGTGGTACTCGGTACGCTGTCCTCTCTTCAGATTCAGTGTGTGTTGTCTGGATTGTCGGCTGACCATCTCGGCGAGGAAGGTTATGCCATTTACCGTGTAGTTAAGGAAGGCAGACAAAGAATTGTTCTGACCGCGAATACGGCGAAGGGGTGTCTCTATGCCGTGTTCCATTTTTTGCGACTGTTGCAGACGGGGGAGGGTGTGGCAAGTATCTCCCTCATGGAGGCACCGAAAAATAAGCTTCGCATGATAAATCACTGGGACAATATGGACGGGAGCATTGAGCGCGGCTATGCTGGCAGGTCAATTTTTTATCGAGATAATAAGTTCTTCGCGGACCTGACACGAGTCAAGGATTATGCGCGGCTTCTAGCATCAGTCGGAATCAATGCTGTCACACTCAACAACGTGAATGTTCACGAGGTTGAAACGTATCTCATTACTGATCAGTTTTTACCAGATGTCGCTCGTGTTGCGGCAGTCTTTCGTAAGTATGGGATTCAAACCTTCCTGAGTGTGAACTTCGCGAGCCCTATCGAAGCAGGGGGACTTCCGACGGCTGACCCAGATGATCCTGTCGTGAAACAATGGTGGGAGACTTCTGTGGAACGGATCTATCGATTTATACCTGATTTCGGAGGGTTTTTAGTCAAGGCCGATTCTGAGTTTCGACCCGGTCCGTTCACATATGGGCGCGACCACGCAGATGGCGCAAACATGCTCGCTGAGGCTCTCATACCCCATGGTGGGATCGTCATCTGGAGATGTTTTGTGTATAACTGTACGCAAGACTGGCGAGACCGTTCGACAGATAGAGCCCGCGCCGCATTTGATCACTTCACACCTTTTGATGGACGGTGTCATGACAATGTCATCCTCCAAATCAAAAACGGTCCTATGGACTTTCAAGTTCGGGAGCCGGTTTCACCACTTTTTGGCGGGTTGATGCAAACCAACCAGGTACTGGAATTACAGATTACTCAGGAGTACACCGGCCAACAACGCCACCTTTGTTACCTGGTCCCACAATGGAAACAAGTCCTCGATTTTGACCTTCACTCGACTGAACAAGGCTGTACGGTTGCAAAAGTGGTCAGTGGTGAACTGCATCACCGGCCACTCGGCGGTGTCGCTGCAGTCGCAAACATTGGGGACGACATGAACTGGACAGGTCACCTCTTGGCTCAGGCAAACTTGTACGGATACGGCAGACTCGCGTGGAATCCTGAGCTGTCTGCACAATCTATCACAGACGAATGGGTGGCACTGACGTTTGGCCGTAACTATGATGTTCTGAGGATTGTATCGAATATGCTGCTTGGGTCCTGGCAGATTTATGAGAACTATACAGCTCCTCTTGGGGTTGGTTGGATGGTAAACCCGGGAGACCACTATGGTCCAAACGTGGATGGCTATGAGTACTCAAAGTGGGGCACGTACCACTTTGCAGACTGTAAGGGAATTGGAGTAGACCGCACGGTTCAGACTGGCACCGGTTACACGGGTCAGTATCACAGCCCACATTCGGAGTTGTTCGAGAGTCTTGAGACATGTCCAGAAGAGTTGTTGTTGTTCTTCCATCATGTTCCCTACACACACAGACTTCGCTCTGGAGAGACGGTCATCCAGTACATTTACGACACGCATTTCAGAGGCGTTGAGCAGGCAATGTCCCTCATCGACAAGTGGAAAGAGCTTGAGAACAAGCTGGACGACAGTCAGTTTGAGCACGTCCTCGAACGTCTTCATGAGCAGGCAAGTCACGCGAAGCAGTGGCGTGATGTGATTAATACCTATTTCTATCGCAAGTCCGGAATCGCGGATGAGAGAGGTCGGGTGATCTTTTCGTAACAGTGACAAGTTTCGTGCTGCAGCTGAAGTCATGTGTTTAAAGGTTCGACAGAGAGGTGAGGGAAATTGACTGTAACCATCCAGGATGTACTCGACAAGCTATTACAGCCGGTCAGAGGTTTACCGTTGAAGGTAGATAGGCTCATCTCCGGGCAAGCTGACGCATCAGTGACAGGCATTGTCACGACCTTTATGGCTACAAACAACGTTATTTCAAAATCTGCAGCATGCGGGGCCAATTTGATCATCACCCATGAAGGACCGTTCTACAATCACTTGGGACAGATAGACCTTTTGCAAGATAACGGAGTATATCTGGAGAAACAAAAACTCATTGAGGAATCCGGCGTCGCCATCTTCCGTTTCCACGATGGCATTCACCGATACCAGCCAGACGGCATCATGACAGGATTACTGCGCTCGTTGGGGTGGGAACAGTATGTAAATCAGCATCGCATGGCAGCGACCACACTCACTATCCCGACGATGACCTTCTGGCAGGTTGTGCAAGCTCTGAAAGAGAAACTGCGGGTCCCTTTTCTTCGCGCGGCAGGGGACCTATCCATGAAATGCTCGAGGGTGGGACTGTTGGTGGGTTACCGGGGCAGTGGCGAACTCACCATCCCATTGTTTGAGAAGGAAGACGTAGACCTGATTATTGCTGGTGAGGGACCGGAGTGGGAGGCACCAGAATACGTTCGTGACGCGGTGAATCAGGGGCAACAGAAAGGTCTCATCATGCTTGGACATCAACAAAGTGAAGAACCTGGGATGCGATATCTTGCTGATACCCTAAGTCGAATGTTCCCGGACGTCCCTGTTTATTTTCTGGGGGACTCACCGTGCTTTCACGTCGTGTAAAGTTTGAAAAGCTCGCAGTTAACAGGGGCTGCGAGCTTTTTCGCTTGTGACTTCATACAACTGATGAATGTACCGATTATGAATAGGACGTGATGAGACTGTCGTCCAGGCCAACATAAGTGTGGGTCTCGTCATCGATCTTGTGAATTTCAATCAATGTGACTTCATTTTTCGAGAGTGTAAGCTGCAACTTCAGGTGCCCGTCCTCTGGTTTTGCGTTCTTGGTTCTTAGACTGGGTATTGCAGCATGTTTGAGTGCATTCACCGCTTCTCGACTCGGATACCTTGGTCTGCCCATCTGTTGCCATGTCTTCCACGGATTCGCATGCTCTTCGTCGACGGTTTGGCGCTTTATAAACACCGTGTCAGCCGAGAATGGGATATCGAGTTCCATCTCGCGCTCAAAACCCTCGCCTTGATCGAATACGAGGTTCCACGCAACAACAGCAAGGGAGCCATCGGGACGTTCTGTAACGAGGATATCATCATCCCGATAAAGCACCTGGTTCCCCAAACGATTAAAAAACGCGAACAGATGATAGGTTGGTTTTCGAATCCCATGTAAGGCGACGAGACCAAACCCACCGTGGAATTGGGCCTTTGGAATATCGGATTCCTCGAACACGTCACTAAACGTCCAGTATGAGAACGAGTCTGCATAATCTCCTGCCTCGCTCAGGATACGTGCCAGGTATGCTGCGTTGAAGACTGTGTCGTGAACCGGATTCGTTGGATTGTACGATGTGTTGTATTCGGTGATATGGAGGGGGAGATTTGGAAACGGTGACGCTTTAATCAACGCTCGAACCTGTTTGAATTCGCCGAGCATGTATGTGGGGGGATAGAGTTCCTGGTAGTAGTACTCGAACGTTTTCTTATTCGGTGCAGCTGAGGTGTAGGCGTGTCGGCTGACGAAATCAACAGGTGCGTTTTCGTCTTGGCAGAAGTTCAAGAAATCCGTGATCCAGTGATCCGACCCAGCACAAATCGCTGGTCCCCCCACTTGAAGTCCTGGATGGACTGCTTTTACAGCTTGAGCCGTCACTTTGTATAGACGGAAATACTCTGCTTCATCGGCATTTTCCCAGAAGTTAATGAGGTTCGGCTCGTTCCAGACTTCAAACGGCCAAGTTAATATCTCGTCGATCCCATATCGTTCAACGAAATGACGGACGACAGCTCGAATTAGAGCCGCCCATTTGCCGTAATCATTTGGTGGAGTCACATTGCCCTTCCAATAAAAAATGGTCTGTTCACCCGACGCAAGGGCCTTCGGCATGAATCCAAGCTCCACAAACGGCTTGATTCCCCGTTCCAAAAATGAATCGAAGATTCTATCAATATACGTGAAGGTGTAAAACGGTTTCATTTTGCCGTCGACTTCAACTTCTCGGTAGATGCCGATGTCGTCGTGCAATAGTCCGTGACCGCGAATGTAGTCAAACCCAATTTCACGTTGGACCAAATCCAAGTGGTCCAGGTACTCTTTCTGCAAAGCTAACCCAAGTCTGCCCGTTCCTACGCACAACTTCCAATTCTGTGGAAACGGTTGCGAATCTGAACCAGAAATCACAATCTTGCGCACCAAAATACCCCCATGCACAATCGTTTTCAATTAAGTAAGAATTCTTGAGAAACCTCCGTTCACGCCTTGTCATCTTGGAGCTCCTCTATATATAATTCTATCATATTGATTTGTTTTTTGTACGAACTAATTACCGAAGGAATCACAAGTGGATGATAACCTGAGAGGACGTGGTGTTCCTTGACCAAAGTGGTTGTAACAGGCGGCAGTGGAAAGTTGGGAACATGGGTTGTTCGAGAATTTGTTGAGCAAGGCTACGATGTCCTGAATGTCGATACGAAGTACCCGGCCGATCCCGTCTGTAACACGGTCATCACCAACTTAACCAATCTGGGCGAAGTTTACGGGGTCCTGAGCGGTGCCGATGCCGTTGTACACCTCGCTGCCATTCCAGTCGCGTATTCGCATCCAAACGAAGTTACTTTTCAAAACAACGTGATGTCTACTTATAACGTGCTTGAAGCCGCTTCCACCCTCGGGATTCAAAAGGCGGTCATTGCTTCCAGCGAATCCTCTTATGGAATCTGCTTTGCCATCCATCCCATCCAACCAGAGTACGTTCCGATTGATGAGGATCACCCCCAGTTCCCGCAAGATTGTTATGGGCTGTCCAAGATTGTGAATGAGGAAACGGCTGCCATGTTTCATAGGAAGACAGGCATTCAAGTTGTCTCGTTCCGCCTAGGCAATGTGATTGTTCCTGAACAATACGCATCTTTCAAGGATTTCATCCACGATCCGATACAAAGGGAGCGCATTCTGTGGAGTTATATTGATGCGAGGGATGCAGCGACAGCCTGCCGCCAGGCCATCGAAACAGACAACCTGGGTGCCGTAGCTTTGAACGTTGCCAACGATGAAACCAGCATGGATATCCCCAGCAGGGAACTCATGGCAGCGCGATATCCGAACGTCAAAGACTTCCGAGCACCACTTGATGGATTTGAAACACTCCTCAGCAACAAAAAGGCCAAGGAATGTTATTGGGGTGGCAACCCGTACACTGCTGGCGGAACCAAGTGTAAGCCATTTAGGTGAGGAAAAGGAGTGTGAGGACAGATGTCTGCTGTCTATTTAGACAAGGATGCATCCGTGGAAGCACGCGTTGAAGACTTGTTGGCTCAAATGACGACCGATGAAAAGATTGCGCAACTGAGCAGTATCTGGTCATATGAAGTGTTGGACAAAACGGCGTTTTCCGAAGAAAAAGCAGACCATTTGCTCAAAGCAGGGATTGGTCAGATTACACGCATCGGCGGCGCAAGCAGTCTCGACCCGGTTGAAAGCGCTAAACTCGCCAACCGTATTCAAAAATACTTGGCTGAAAACACACGTCTTGCCATTCCAGCGATGGTTCACGAAGAGTCTTGCAGCGGCTACATGGCCAAAGGGGCCACATGTTTCCCACAGACGATTGGGGTCGCGAGCACCTGGAACCCCGCCTTGGTTCATGACATGGGAGTTGTCATCCGTGAACAAATGAAATCAGTTGGCGCACATCAAGCGCTTGCGCCGCTGTTGGATATCACGAGAGATGCCCGCTGGGGGCGGTCCGAGGAGACGTTCGGAGAAGACCCATACCTCGTTTCCCAGATGGGGTTGTCGTATGTGAAAGGCCTGCAGACGGATGACATTCGAGACGGCGTGATTGCAACCGGCAAGCACTTCGTCGGTTACGGCATCTCGGAAGGCGGCATGAACTGGGCACCTGCGCACATTCCCTCAAGGGAACTTCGAGAGGATTTCCTGCTGCCGTTTGAGGCGGTTGTGAAGGAAGGCAAACTTGGCGCCATTATGCCTGCGTATCACGAATTGGACGGTGTGCCTTGCCACACTTCGAAGAAGCTCTTAATCGACACACTGCGTACCGAGTGGGGCTTTGTCGGATTGGTGGTCTCAGACTACTTTGCGATTAACATGCTCTACGAATACCATCACCTGGCGAAAGACAAAATGGAAGCCGCAAAGTTGGCACTTGAGGCAGGCGTGGACGTCGAGCTTCCGAGTATGGACTGTTATGCGGACCCGATCAAACAGATGCTAAAGCAGGGTACCATAGATGTTGGACTCGTGGATGCAGTCGTTCGCAGAGTGCTCGCGGCTAAGTTTAGGATGGGGTTGTTCGAGAATCCGTATGTGGACGTAGAGCGGGTTGAGGCTGTTTTTGATACGAAGGAGCAACGGTCGTTAGCCCACCGGATCGCGCAAGAATCCATGGTCCTATTGAAGAATGAAAACAACGTCTTGCCGCTGTCGAGAGACCTGAAAACCATCGCTGTGATTGGTCCCAATGCGGACAGTGTTCGCAATATTATTGGGGACTACGCGTATCCGTGCCACATTGAAACACTGATTGAGATGCGTGATAGTGCGAACGTCTTCAATACCCCGGTTCCTGAAAATTTAGAAATGGAATCTAATTTTGTGCCGATTATCAGCATTCTGCAAGCCATTCGGGACAGAGCCCCCGAAGGTGCACAAGTGCTCTACGCACAAGGCGCTGACGTGACGGGAAGTGACGCATCTGGCATCGCAGAGGCCGTCCGACTGGTGGAGCTTGCAGATATCGCGATTGTCGTGGTTGGGGATAAGCCGGGCCTAACCAATAGTTCGACGTCAGGTGAGTCTCGTGACAGGGCTGATCTGAACCTTCCAGGCGTTCAACAACAGTTGGTCGAAGCAGTTTATCAGACGGGAACTCCAATCGTGGCTGTGTTGGTGAATGGCCGCCCGTTGTCCATTCCTTGGCTGGACGAGCACGTGCCGGCGATTCTCGAAGCCTGGCTGCCAGGGGAGGAAGGTGCAGCTGCAGTGGCCGACGTGCTGTTTGGCGATTACAATCCGGGTGGCAAGCTGCCCATGTCCTTCCCGCGCTCCGTTGGACAAGTTCCGGTTTACTACAACCATAAACCCTCTGGGGGTCGTTCCCACTGGAAGGGGGATTACGTGGAGATGTCGACGAAGCCGCTCTATCCATTTGGTTATGGCCTCAGTTACACAGCTTTCGAGTACTTGAATCTCGTTGTGAAAAACCCGGAGCTTGCGGCGGACGGACAGGTTGAGATACAGGTGGATGTCAAGAATGTCGGCGCCGTTCGCGGTGATGAGACTGTTCAGTTGTACATTCACGACAGTGAGGCGACTGTGACGCGGCCGGTTAAACAGCTGAAGGGCTTCAAACGCATAACCTTGGAGGTCGGTGAGACGAAAACGGTGGCATTTCATCTCCCTGTGAGCAGTCTTGGTCTGTATAACCACGACATGGAGTACGTGGTTGAGCCTGGGCAGTATGAGGTGATGGTCGGCACCTCCTCCGAGGATATTCGCTTAACCGGCGCTTTCAATGTCGTTGGTAAGACAACAGTCATTACAAACCGAGCCTTCACTACGCTTGTGGAAGCCTGATTGAGTTGTGAATGTTGGCCTGAACGGGAGAGCGACGCGGTCCTCTCCCGTGTAAGCGAATCCCCGCAAAGGAGGACGATCTCGTGTCGAACATCAAGAATCCCGTCTTACGAGGCTTCAATCCTGACCCTTCGATTCTTCGCGTCGGTGAAGACTACTATATTGCAACGTCCACGTTTGAGTGGTTTCCAGGTGTCCAAATTCACCATTCGAAGGACTTGGTGAACTGGCGGCTGCTCACGCATGCGCTGACCCGCAGGAGTCAGCTCGACATGCTCGGGAATCCAGATTCCGGCGGCGTTTGGGCACCTTGCCTGAGCTACTCTGACGGGGTTTTCTACCTCATCTTCACCGATGTAAAATCGCATATGGGTCCATTTCGGGACACCCATAACTACCTCGTAACGGCAACAAACATCGAAGGCCCGTGGTCCGATCCGATTTATCTCAACAGCAGCGGCTTCGATCCGTCCCTGTTCCATGACGAGGACGGCAAAAAGTGGCTTGTTAATATGCTTCGGGACTACCGAAAAGGCAGGAACCCTTTCGCTGGTATCGTCATGCAGGAGTACTCTGTGGAAGAAAAGCGTCTGACAGGTCCGATTTACAATATCTTTAAGGGTACCAAGCTCGGTCTCACGGAAGCGCCGCACATCTACAAGCATGATGGGACCTATTACTTGATTGTGGCGGAAGGCGGTACGCGATTTGAACATGCGGTCACGGTCGCTCGGTCAGAGTCACTGTTTGATCCGTTTGAGGCCGATCCCGCAGGCCCCATGCTGACGGCAGCAGACAATCCACAACTCCAATTGCAACGAGCGGGCCACGCAAGCCTTGTTCAAACGCAAACCGGTGAGTGGTACATCGCCTACTTGTGCGGGCGGCCGCTTCGACCATCGATGTATTGCACCTTAGGGCGGGAGACAGCCTTGCAACAGGTCGAGTGGACAAGCGACGGTTGGCTGCGTTTGGCTGGCGGCGGGCATCATCCGCAAGTGGACGTGGAGGCACCCAACCTTCCGCAACACCCGTTTTCAAGCGAACCTGTGACTGTTCATTTTGATGAAGACAAGCTCAGCATTCATATGAACACTCTGCGTGAGCCCTTGTCTGAGAAGTGGGCTTCACTAAAGTCGCGCCCAGGATTTCTTAGACTGACGGGCCGTGAATCCTTGAATTCCCTGCATGGGCAAAGCATGGTAGCGCGAAGGCAACAGGCGTTTGACGTGGAAGTGGAAACCCTGTTGGAGTTCGAACCGGAAAGCTATCAGCATATGGCTGGGATTGTGTATTACTACAACACGAAAAACTACTACTATCTGTACGTGAGCCACGACGAGGAACTGGGGAAATGTCTCAATGTCATTGCGACCGATCACGGTATCTACAACGATGTTCTCTCACGACCTGTGTCCATCGAAGGTCACCCTCAAGTTTACCTGGGGATGCGCATTTCCGATGAAAAGTTACAGTTCTTATACTCTTTTGACGGAATGCGCTGGATGACCATCGGAGGTGTGCTTGACGCAAGCAAGATTTCGGACGAACACGTTGAGTCTCCTTTGAATGGTGTCAAGATGGATGCAGGCTTTACCGGTGCGTTTGTCGGTCTATGTGTGCAAGACTTGAGCGGTCGGAAAAAATACGCTGACTTTGACTACTTTACCTATCGTGAGCTCGAGAGGACGGATGAAAGTGAGTAAAAATATATTCTTTAACGCACATCATGCACCGATTG
Organism: Paenalicyclobacillus ferrooxydans; assembly: GCF_001399675.1. Classification (GTDB taxonomy): domain Bacteria; phylum Bacillota; class Bacilli; order Alicyclobacillales; family Alicyclobacillaceae; genus Alicyclobacillus_B; species Alicyclobacillus_B ferrooxydans. The sequence goes on along the minus strand of NZ_LJCO01000096.1, from coordinate 139,514 downwards.
GTGCATATTCGAGTTTTACCCTCGGATTCCCTGGGGCTGGGGGCGGTCTCGATCTTGAGCTCGGACAATCTCCGAGAAAAAGTGTTTACATCGGCCTTGAGACCAAAGAAGGTGGCAAGTATGACGCTTTACCGTTCTTTGATTTCGGAGACGACGAAGCGAAACGTTACGACGTCGAGAAAGCCGAGTTGGCTTCCGAGTCGAATCAGGTGATACGTCCCATCGAACGACAGCGGATTACGCGTGAATTTCATCTGGGCTCAGACACATGGTCTGCGGACGACTTGACGTTTACCATTTATTCGCCTGTTCAAGGGGTACCTGATCCGACGGTTACTGACGAAAGTGCCCTTAAAGAAGTACTTGTTCCAGCAGTCATTGCCGAGTTGACAGTAGACAATACGACCGGAAACCGCAAGCGACGCGCCTTTTTCGGCTACGAAGGAAATGACCCATACAGCGGCATGCGATTTTTCAACCTTGAGAATGGGTTAAAGGGTGTTGGTCAGGGTCGAATTACCGCACTTATCGCGGCGGACGACAGTGCCAAGCAAGCGATGCATTTCAGCATGCAGGATATCCTTACAACACCGCTGGAGGAAAATTGGACATTCGGCCTCGGCAAGGTTGCCGCGTTTATCATGGATGTCCCTGTGGGTGAAAAGAAAACATTTCGGTTTGCCGTCTGTTTTTACCGAGCAGGTATCGTTACAACGGGACTCGATGCATCGTACTACTATACGAGGTTCTTCAAGAACATCGAAGACGTTGGAGCTTACGCCATTGCCAACTCAGACATGTTGATTGCAAAGGCAGAGCAGTGCAACTCGCTTGTCGAGCGTAACCACTTGTCTGTAGACCAGCAGTTCATGATGGCTCACGCGATTCGAAGTTATTATGGTTCGTCACAACTGCTCGATTTGGAAGGCCGTCCCTTCTGGGTCATTAACGAAGGTGAATACAGAATGATGAACACCTTTGACTTGACGGTTGACCAACTGTTCTATGAGCTGAAGATGAATCCCTGGACGGTGAAAAACGAGCTTGATATGTTTTCATCTCGATACAGTTATCGAGATGAAGTCCGTTTCCCCGGCCAGGCAGAGACACATCAAGGTGGCCTCAGCTTTACTCATGACATGGGCATTGCAAATCAGTTGTCGAGGCCGGGCTACTCTTCGTATGAGGAATATGGATTAACCGGATGTTTCTCACATATGACGCATGAACAGCTTGTCAACTGGGTGCTCTGTGCAGCCGTGTACGCTGAACAAACCGGGGACAAGGAATGGTTGTCCGTCAACCTCCCGATCCTCGAAGCGTGTTTTGAAAGTATGCTGAACCGGGATAACCCGGATCCTGCGAAGCGCAATGGTGTGATGGCTCTCGACAGCAGCCGGACGATGGGTGGGGCAGAAATCACCACGTACGACAGTCTTGACACGTCTCTGGGTCAAGCTCGAAACAACCTCTACTTGGCGAGCAAGTCATGGGCGGCCTACGTTGGGCTGAACAAGCTGTTCCAGGACAATGGGCAAGGTGTGCTCGCAGAACTGGCACTGGACCAAGCCATGAAATGCGCCAAAACCATTGTGTCCTTCCAAACAGAAGCGGGATACATTCCCGCAGTGATGGGTGAAAACAACGACTCGAAAATCATCCCGGCCATTGAAGGACTGGTTTTCCCGTACTACATGAACTGCCAGGAGGCACTCGATAGTGACGGACAGTTTGGTTTCTTCCTTGATGCGCTGAAGAAGCACTTTGAAGTTGTTTTGGTAGAGGATGTATGTCTGTTTCAAGACGGAGGGTGGAAAATTTCGTCCACCAGTGATAACTCTTGGCTCAGCAAAGTGTACCTATGTCAGTTTGTTGCGCGGCAGATTCTTGGCTTCGCAGGGGCAAAATACTCTGCCTCAGCCGACGAGGCACATGTCCGTTGGTTGACGCATCCTACGCTGTCCGTTTGGAGTTGGAGCGATCAAATGGTGCGAGGAGAGGCCATTGGCAGCAGGTATTATCCGCGGGGTGTAACCAGCATCCTTTGGCTGGAAGAAGCGACTCAACAGTAAAGTCAGGGTGTCACGAATCGCATGTTTGGCGTCTTTTGAAGAGACTCGGGTGGAATAGAGAATGGAAGGAAAAAAGGCTGCTCGTCATTACCGACGAGCAGCCTTTATAGTCACTCTGTCCCCTTTGTTCTGACTCCCCAGTCTGTTGTTTTGGAACGGCTCAGGACGAATATGCCTGTGAGTCCGGTCCTGAAAAGTGTGCTTGCAACACCAGGGCCCCAGCCCCGATACCGCATGAGAAGGAACCAAATTGAGATGTTTGAACACGGGCTGGAGAATATGGAGCTATGAACGAACGCTCTGAGATGACTTGTGAAACTCTCTGAATAACGTTTTCTTCTCCCGAATCAAAACGTGAGCTGATTAAAATGAGTGCCGGATTCAACGCATTAACAAGAGAAGCAAGGCCCACCCCTAGGAAATGAGCTGCAGACTCAACCGCCTTTTTTGCGTTCTCGTCTCCCTTTTCCATTTGTCTGATTACGTTTTTGAAGGAAGCAGTGGTGTTTGTCAGTTGATGGTAGTGTCGAATCACCGCCGTCTCTGATGCATAGAGTTCCAGGCAACCTTTGTTGCCGCAAGAGCAGTTTGGTCCGTTTTCGTCAATCGTCATATGGCCAAACTCACCGGCAATGCCTGCTTGTCCGCGAATCAGATGATTGTTCAAGATGACTCCGGTTCCAATACCGCGTCCCAGACTGAGAAATACCACGTTTGATACCCCTCTGCCCGCACCGAACAATTGCTCACCGATTGCTCCGACGTTGGCTTCGTTGTCTATAAATACTGGTAAACGGAGTTCGTTTTCCAGTATGGAACGAAGTGAGACATCTTTCCAATGCAAATTAGGTGCGTTTAAGATGACCCCTCGATTTGAATCGACAAGGCCAGGGATACCGACACCGACTCCGATAACTCCGAGCGGTGTATCGTTCGCAGCGTGAATGGCCAGCTTGATGATGTCAACCATACGGCGAATTGCATCATCGGTACTGTCCGACTCGCCAATTGTCTCATCGTAGGTGGTTAATACCTTGCATGACAGATCCATTACAAGGACGCGAAAGTAGTCAACGCCCAAATCAACCCCAATCACGTGTCCGGCGCTTGGATTAAAGCGCAAAGGAACAGGACGACGCCCGACTCCTGTTGACCCGGTTGGTTCGACATGACTGTCTTCAAGTACATACTGCTCTTGGAGCAGCTGTTCGATGATCCCAGAGACTGTCGCTTTTGTCAGTCCTGTTTGACGCGATATTTCAACGCGCGACAATGGGCTGTTGAAACGCAGCAGATTTAAGACAATGGAGCGGTTCAGATTTTTAATATATGTTTGGTCACCAGTTGCTCTCACACGAATACCGCCTTATTAGAGAAATTGTGGGTGTATGATTTCAGCGATTTTACATCACAGATGCATTGCCAATCACCTATGGTTAGTATATGATAAGTTCAATAAACAAACAAATTGTTTTCCTACCGCATTAACTACGTTTTGCAGTTTAACTGATTTCCCTGCAGAGGCAAGGCTACAGTCCTTCCGAAGCAGCATCCTGCACTGAAAACGGTCTCATATTCACATGAATTACGTGTGGCGTGTGTATATGGGCATCGCACAAATCTTATGTAGAGGTGACCGAAGTGGCGTATTTTGCAGATGTGGAAAAGGTTCAGTACGAAGGCCCGAAGTCTCGTAACCCTCTCGCATTTAAGTACTATAACCCAACTGAAGTGGTCCTTGGAAAAACCATGGAGGAGCACCTTCGATTTGCTGTGAGTTATTGGCACACATTCACTCTTCAAGGAAACGACCCCTTTGGTTTGCCGACAATGGTTCGTCCTTGGGACGGGTTCCAGGGCATGGAACTTGCAAAAAAGCGCGTTGAAGCCGCATTTGAATTCTTCGATAAGTTGAATGTCAACTACTTCTGCTTCCATGACCGCGATATTGCGCCCGAAGGTTCAACCCTGCGCGAAACCAATCATAATCTTGATGTCATTGTAAACATGATTCAAGAATATATGAAGTCTTCTGGAAAAAAACTACTGTGGAATACCGCGAACATGTTTTCCAATCCACGGTTCGTCCATGGTGCGGCAACATCTGCTGACGCGAACGTATTTGCTTTTGCTGCTGCTCAGGTGAAAAAAGGTCTTGAAGTCGCGAAACAGCTTGGTGCCGAGAACTATGTGTTCTGGGGCGGCCGTGAAGGATACGAGACCCTGCTGAACACGGACATGAAACTCGAACTCGACAACATGGCTCGCTTACTGCAAATGGCGTGTGACTACGCGGATGAGATTGGCTTCACGGGTCAATTCCTGCTTGAACCAAAGCCGAAAGAACCAACGAAGCACCAGTACGATTTCGATGCAGCAACGACGATTTCCTTTTTGAAGACACATGGTCTAGATGGCCGGTTCAAGTTGAATATCGAGGCAAATCATGCAACGCTTGCTGGACACACATTTGAGCACGAACTGTACGTCAGCCGCATTCATAACGCCCTGGGCTCTGTCGACGCAAACCAGGGAGATCCGTTGCTCGGGTGGGACACAGACGAGTTCCCGACAGATCTGTACAGTACAACGTTGGCGATGTACCAGATTCTAAAAAACGGTGGTTTGCACAGCGGGGGTTTGAACTTTGACGCTAAGGTGAGAAGGGCATCAATGACCCCGGTTGACCTGTTCTACGGTCACATTGCTGGTATGGATACATTTGCTCGAGGACTCCAGGTCGCGGCCCGACTGACGGAAGACAAGGTTCTCGATAACTTCATTGAAGAACGCTACAGCAGTTACCAGAGCGAAATCGGGAAAACGATTCTTGACGGAACGGCAACGTTCAAGACATTGGAAGAATACATCATCGACAAGGAATTTGTAGTGCAAACATCTGGTCGCCAGGAGCTGCTGTTATCCGTGTTAAACCAATACCTTTTGGAAGTGTGATAGAGGTTAGAGGTTTAATAGACGTCAAGTGAAGCAACTGTGAAATCCTTGTGTTTCTGGGGCGGTCGATTCCAGTTTTTCTGCTGGTATCGGCCGCCGCTAAGGTAAGGAATCGAATGGATAATGCCTCCTCTTTGTTCTCGCCTTGATAAACTCCCGGATCTTCAGGAGGGTAAAAATGAAATATGTCATAGGAATTGACCTGGGCACAAGTGCCGTCAAAGTCTTGTTGGTTAATCAGGAGGGAACGGTCTGCTTCGAGGTCTCGAAAGAGTACCCGCTGATTCAACTACAATCGGGTTTCAGTGAGCAGGATCCTGAAGAATGGGTGAAACAGACGATTTCTGCACTGAAAGACTTAGTGAACAGGGCTGGTGTTTCAGCAGAGGACATTGAAGGGATCAGTTACTCTGGACAAATGCATGGGCTTGTGTTGCTGGATGCCCGGAATCAGGTGCTCCGAAACGCGATTCTATGGAACGATACAAGAACAACCAAGCAGTGCAAGCAGATCACCGACACCCTCGGAGAAAAACTGATTACCATTACGAAAAATATCCCGCTAGAAGGGTTCACCCTTCCTAAACTTTTATGGGTGAAGGAAAACGAACCAGACTTGTTTGGAAAAGCGGTCACTTTGTTGTTGCCGAAAGATTACCTAAGGTTTCGGATGACCGGTTCACTCGCAATGGATTATTCTGATGCTGCAGGGACTTTGCTGCTTGACGTTAGTAGTGGAGCTTGGAGTACGGAGATTTGTGAGATGCTGGACATTCCAATCACACTATGTCCACCTCTGGTGGATTCTTTCGATATGGTTGGCACATTGCTCCCGGGTGTTGCTCGAGAAATCGGACTATCTGGGAGCACGAAAGTTTTCGCAGGTGGTGCGGACAATGCGTGCGGGGCGATTGGGGCCGGCATTTTGTCTGATGGAGATACCATGTGCAGTATTGGCACCTCAGGGGTCGTTTTATCCTATGAGGATAATAAGAACCGTGAGTTTCACGGGAAGGTTCACTTTTTCAACCATGCCAAGGGAAGCGCCTACTATACGATGGGTGTAACGCTTGCGGCGGGATTTAGCTTATCGTGGTTTAAGAGTACGTTCGCGAACGAAGAGAGCTATGAAAACCTACTGTCAGACCTGGGTAAATCCCCTGTTGGTGCCCGGGGGCTCATCTTTACCCCATATTTAGTCGGTGAGCGAACGCCTCACGCAGATGCCATGATTCGAGGCAGCTTTGTGGGCATCGATGCAAATCATCAGCGTGCAGACTTTACGAGGGCCGTGATTGAAGGCATCACGTTCTCTCTCCAAGAGTCGATAGAAATTTTTCGGAGAGAAAGAAAAGAGATTCACCGGATTATCTCTATTGGCGGCGGAGCCAAAAGCGACGACTGGCTGCAGATACAAGCAGATATCTTTAATGCGACTGTCTTGAAGCTGGAAAATGAGCAGGGGCCTGGAATGGGCGCAGCCATGCTCGCAGCATACGGGTGTGGTTGGTTTGACTCGCTCGAAGCGTGTGCACAGGAGTTTACTCGGGTGATAAAAGAGTTCCAGCCAAACAAAGAGAATGTCGGTCAATACGAGGAGCTTTATTCAGTGTACAAAGAGATCTATCCAGCGACACAATCTGTGAGCACGGAGCTATACAAGTTTCGAAACAGCAAGAGTAACTGAGCGGTGATGTATCACCTTGAACGTTTAAATACACAAGTACTCTTGAACGTGTGAATCATTCTGAGCAGGAGAGGAAATAAACCATGAGTGCGATCGAGCAGAGATACCGAGAGTTCCCAAACGGATTCATATGGGGTACTGCGACAGCCTCCTATCAGATCGAAGGTGCTGCTAAAGCAGAAGGACGAGGTCCCTCGATCTGGGATACATTTTCGAAGACGCCCGGAAAGGTCCTGTTCGGTCACACGGGTGACGTTGCCTGTGATCATTTCCATCGCTATCAGGATGACGTCCGATTGATGTCCGAACTCGGAATCAACTCATATCGCTTTTCACTTGCATGGCCCCGTGTTTTTCCTGAGAAGGGAAAATTTCTGGAGCATGGCTTCGATTTTTACAAGCGGCTGCTTGAAGAGTTGCATAAATACAACATTCAGCCGGCAACGACCATTTACCATTGGGATCTGCCTCAATGGCTGGAAGACGAAGGCGGTTGGTCAAACCGGGAAACGGTGAAACACTATCTGGAGTTTGCGGAAGCCGCGTTCAAGGCCCTTGGTGATCAAATTCCGCTTTGGATCACTCACAATGAGCCCTGGTGTGCCTCAATGCTCAGTTACGGCATTGGAGAGCACGCGCCGGGCCTGAAAGACTGGCGACGTGCCTATCGAGCTGCTCATCACCTCATGCTATCGCATGGAGAAACGGTGAAACTGTATAGACAGATGGGGCTTACCGGGGATATTGGGATCACGCTGAACTTGACGCCTGCTTACTCAGCAACAGATAATCTGTCGGACGTTGAGGCAGCAGCTAGACAGGATATTTTCTCGAATCGCTGGTTTCTCGATCCGATTTTCAAGGGTGCCTATCCAAGTGAATTTATCGACCGGCTGGAAAAGCATATCGGGCCTCTCGACTTCGTTCATGAAGGGGATTTAAAGACCATCTCAGAGCCGATAGACTTTCTTGGAATTAACTTTTACAGCCGATCCGTGGTGAAGAATCACTCAGACGGGTCACTGCTCGAGGTTGGTCACGTAAAAACCGAGAACAAAGTCACAGACATGGGCTGGGAAGTGTATCCTCCTGCCTTGTACGATCTCTTAAAGCGTCTTCAATCTGAGTACACAAGTCTGCCTCTTTACATTACCGAAAATGGTGCTGCGAGTCCGGATGTCGTCAGGGAAGGACAAGTGCACGACGACGACCGGATCGACTATGTACATGCGCACCTTCAAGCGGCTCATCAGTTTATCGAGGAAGGCGGAAATTTAAAGGGATACTATGTATGGTCACTCATGGACAACTTTGAGTGGGCTTTTGGTTATACGAAGCGGTTTGGGATTGTGTATGTGGACTACGATACCCAGGCAAGGATTCCGAAGGACAGCTTCCACTGGTATCAAAAGGTAATTACGGACAATGGGGTGCAAGAGCAAGCACAGAACAGGGCATCGACGAAGTAGTTAACACGCGGTATGCAACCTGAAGCATGTCAAAAATCATGCGTGATCCGGAGAAAGTAAAGCCGCGGCCCGAAGAGCAGCCGCGGCTTTGGTCCGAAACGGGCAGGTTGACGGATTTCAAAGGCTCACAGAAAATGATGCTGTAGTCTAATCTGTGTGATTTTGCTTCATCCTGTTGCCCATCGGTCTTATCTCCAGACATCCTTTGCAATCTCAACCACGTGTCGAAGCTTTGCCCACTGTTCATCTTCAGTTAACAAGTTTCCCTCTTCTGTAGATGCAAATCCGCACTGCGGGCTCAGGCACAGTTGCTCGAGCGGTACGTAACGGGTTGCCTCTTCAATACGGTGTTTGACTTCGTTTGCATCTTCCAATGCACCGTGTTTGGAGGTGATGAGACCAAGCACGATTTGCAGGTCAGGGCGCTGTACAAACCGTAAAGGCTCGAATCCGCCCGCTCTGTCTGTATCATATTCGAGAAAGAATCCGTCGATGTTTAGTCCTTGGAACAGCGTCTGTGCGACCGGTTCATACCCCCCTGATGTAATCCATGTGGAACGGAAGTTGCCGCGGCAGATGTGCATTGTAATCCGCATATCGGACGGCCTGTCTGCCACAGCCTGATTAATGGTCCTGGCGTACTGAGCCATGAGATCTTCAGGACTGAGGCCGCGAGAGCGCAACTTTGCTCGTTCATCTTCGGAGCAAAAATAAGCCCAGGATGTGTCGTCTAGTTGCAGATAACGGCAGCCTGCAGCATAGAAGGCCTTAACGGCATTCGCGTAAGCTTGACCGAGATCGTCAAAAAACTCATCTAAGTCAGGATACACGCCGTCCTGAAACGTTCCGCGGTAATGAAGCATGCTCGGGCTTGGGATAGTCATTTTGGCAACATTGTTGCCCGCCGCTTGCTTCAGGAACCTGAAATCCTCCAGCATCGGGTGGTGGCTGAAACCGACCTTGTCCACAACGCGGATAGCCTGGGATTTAGACTTTGTCCCGTGAAACTGAATGCCGTCCATCTCATACCGTTCGACGCCATCGAGTCTTTCAAGAAAGTCAAAGTGCCAGAATGCCCGCCGAAACTCGCCGTCGGTCACCGCAGTCAAGCCGATTTCCTGTTGTTTTTGGACGATGCGGAGAATCTCTTCGTTTTCAATATCACGGAGCTGTTCAGACGTAATCGCACCAGCAGCATAGTCTGAGCGCGCTTTGTGAACGCGATCCGTTCGAAGCAAGCTGCCCACCTGATCGGCTCGGAACGGCGGCGCTTGGCGTGGTCCTGTTGAGTTTGCAGATACCATGATTACACCTCTCTACTTTGAAGATGGAAAACAAAAATAGCACGAGTCTTCTTTACCATCATAGCGATTTTCTTGTATGTCTGCGACTCGAGGAGGGTTCAAAATGGGTGAATTATGTGCAACTGTTGTAAACACAATTGAGCGACAAGCAAATTTGAATTGTAAACGGCGATGCGGTGATATTGGAACTTGCGGCGTGTCATCGGCGCTATCATGCTCCGCTGAGGTGGAATGCGGCAGGAGGATTATGGCGTCGCCTTCAGTGAAACATTTCGCGTTACGGACACGGGGTGTGAGGTACTGGCATATGTACCAAGGACATTGTCAGTGAAGTAGCAATGACGTGCAGGAACTGGAATAAAAGATGAAGAAGGGACATACGGCTCCACCGTAAATCCCTTTTCACTCAGTAAACATAGAAATTCAACAGAGGATTGGAGGAGAACAGTCGTGACGCAGAAAAAGGCAAAGATGATATTAGACAAACATTTTCAAGTAGCTGAAGTGGATAACCGAGTGTACGGTTCGTTCATTGAACACTTGGGACGTGCAGTTTATGGTGGCATTTACGAACCGGGACATCCATATGCAAATGAAAAGGGATTTCGCATGGATGTCATTGAACTGGTTAAAGAGTTACAGGTGTCCATTGTTCGCTATCCGGGTGGCAACTTTGTGTCAGGATATAACTGGGAGGACGGTGTTGGTCTCAAGACCAATCGAAAACGTCGACTTGACCTCGCATGGAGAACGATTGAGACGAATGAAGTCGGCACAAATGAATTCGTGGAATTGGACTAACCTGGTAAATGCAGAAGTGATGATGGCTGTCAATCTGGGAACACGTGGAATTGATGATGCTCGAAATTTCGTTGAATACTGTAACCATCCGAGCGGCTCGTATTGGAGTGACCTGCGCATCTCACACGGCTATAGGGAACCGCACAAGATTAAAACGTGGTGCCTTGGGAATGAGATGGATGGACCCTGGCAAATTGGTCATAAGACAGCTGAAGAATACGGTCGTGTTGCACTGGAGGCCGCTAAAGTCATGAAATGGGTCGACCCATCCATTGAATTAGTCTTGGCTGGAAGCTCTAGTTCTCAAATGCCAACCTTCCCGGAGTGGGAAGCAACAGTGTTGGACCATGCCTACGAACAAGTAGATTACATTTCATTACATAGATACTATGGTAATCGTGACGATGACACTGCGAACTTTCTTGCAAGTTCTTTAGATATGGATCAGTTTATCCACACAGTTGTCTCGACTTGTGACTATGTGAAGGCGAAGAAGCGGAGTAAAAAGACAATCAATCTTTCTTTCGATGAATGGAATGTTTGGTTTCATTCCAATGAGGCAGACAGGCAGATTGAACCTTGGTCGATTGCGCCGCCGCAACTTGAAGATATCTACACCATGGAAGATGCACTGGTTGTCGGCACGATGCTCATCAGCCTCCTCAAACGGGCTGATAGAGTAAAAATGGCAAGCATGGCGCAGTTGGTCAATGTCATCGCACCGATTATGACAATTAAAGGCGGAGATGCCTGGAAGCAGACGATTTACTATCCGTTTTTACATGCCTCTCGGTACGGCCGGGGCACTGTGTTGCGTCCGATTATTTCCTCGCCGAGGTACGATACCAAAGAGTACAACGATGTACCTGTCTTGGAATCGATTGCTGTGTTTAACGAGTCTGCAGAGGAACTAACTATTTTTGCTGTGAATCGTGATCTGGACGATGCACTCGTATTGAATGCGGACATTCGAAGCTTCGATGGCTATGAGGTAATCGAACATATCGTCTTACAAAATGACGATGTGAAAGCATGCAATACTGTCGGTAACCCCAATGTTGTGATACCTCGTCTGGTGAAATTGTCCAATGTAGATGATGGGCATCTAGAGTGTTCATTGCCGAAACTGTCGTGGAACGTAATTCGGTTCGGTAAGAGAAGCTGAGCTGCTTGTTTCTAACCGTATAAATGACCAGGCAACGATATTCGTGGACGGACAGCCGTCAAGGTAGATAGATGAAACGTTCGCCGACGGCCAGCATATGAAACTTTTGATGCCTGTGATGATGGAATAAATAATCTATGGTGTGCGCCGGGTTGTCTCGGTTATTCGGGAACATATCATAGTGGAAGGGAATGAATAAATCGGCCCCTACAGCATTGCAGAAGTCGACGGCTTCGCGTCCGCTCATGTTACCGATGATATTTCGCGACGTGCGGAACACGTCTTGGCCGTTGATAGGCAATATTGCGATATGCGGCTGAAATGCAGCAACGGATGCCATCAACTCCGGGGTAACGACGGTGTCTCCACTAAAGTAGATGCGTACAGTACCGGCGGTAAGGAAATATCCAAGGTAAAGGTCTTGACCCTTGGCATTTTGCACGTATTCCGTGTGAGCGGCCGCAATCGCTTCGCACATGAATGGCCCAGTCTGAAATTTTTGGCCTGCAACGACGCCCACTATGGCATCTTGATTCAGATGAGCGACCATATGTTCATGTGCTGCAGGCAAAACGAACGAAGTCTTCGGTGAAACCTGATGAAGTTCGTTCAGCGTAGACAGGTCTAGGTGGTCGTCGTGATGGTGAGATATCAGGATCGCGTAAGCGTCGGACAATGATATAGGCTCCAGGGGTGGGTCATACTCCCGGACGAACTCGGTACCCGGGTCGTTCACCTCTATCGAGCGGGTCAGGTAGGGATCGAGGACGATGTACTGACTGCTGTTTGGCGCCTTAATCACGAAACCAGCCTGACCAAGGCTCCAAATGCCAACGGCCCCATCCGGAATGATTGTGGTTTCGATATCCTTCTTAAGTGTCTGACCTTGTTGATAGTAGTAGTTCACTGCTATAACCTCCAGTCGCGTGCGTAACGACGCTTGTCTCCTAGCTTACCATGGTTTTACATAGATGAATCTATTGTTTTGTCAATCGAGACGGCAGGCGTACAATAGAAGGTGAAACCCTTTCCATATTCCCTTTTCCTGTTCCCTTTCCGTCTGAAGTCACGCACTGTCTTACGGCACATCGATTAAAGGGAGGTCTTTGTCATGGAACAGCGTCGCTTAGGCAAATTGGAGTACATGAGTTCAGCAGTGATGTTTGGCGCAGCGAGTCTTGGCAATGTCACACAGGATGAAGCAGATAAGTCAATCAAATTTGCTGTCGATCACGGTGTGAACCACTTTGACACCGCTGCGGATTACGGTGACGCAGAGCTGCGTATGGGCCCGTGGATGCCAAAAATTCGCCAACAAATCTTTCTTGCCACCAAGACTGGAAAGCGCACGAAAGAAGAAGCGAAAAGGGAACTTCACAGGTCGCTCGAACGCCTGCAAGTTGATGACGTTGATTTGATTCAATTGCATGCTGTTGGATCCATTGAGGAGCTCGATAAATGTACATCAGCGGGTGGAGCACTCGAAGCCTTGGTGGAAGCGCGTGACGAAGGGATTGTCAAAGCCATCGGGATCACAGGTCACGGGCATATGGCTCCTGCCACCCATCTCGAGGCGTTACGGAGGTTCCCATTCGACGCTGTACTGACGCCGCTTAACTTCAAACTGTACTCCATGCCCGAATACAGGTTCGACTTCGATGCTCTCCGGGCAGAGACCGTGAAACAGGATGTTGCGCTCAGAGTCATTAAGGCGATTGCAAAGGGCCCTTGGGATGTCAATCAGAAACGGAATTACGCGACTTGGTATGAGCCGTTTGATGAACAAAAGGTGATCGACGCGTGTGTGCATTTTGTCCTGAACCAGGCCGGTGTGAGTGCGTTTGCCAGTGCTGGGGATGTTCACTTGTTCCCGAAAATCGTTGACGCCGTAAATCGCTATGGTCAAATGTCGACTGAAGAAGTGACGGACATCTTAAGCCGTATACCGGAGTACACAACTCCATTTGGTGCACCTACCTCCATTGCATGAGGTGCCGTGCCAGTGCGTAACGCACCATGAAATTGGCTGATTGGGGAGGAGTTCTATGAAAGCGCTGTTTATTGGGGGCACGGGAACGATTAGTATGGCGATTACAAAACAACTGGCTGAACAAGGCCACGAATTGTATCTCCTGAACAGGGGTAATCGCAATCAGATGTTGCCGGCGAATGTACGCACGCTTCAAACAGATATCAACGACGAAAATGCTGTGCAAGACCTGCTCGAAGACCACAACTTTGATGTTGTTGCGGATTTTATTGCCTTTGAGCCTGCGCAGGTGGAGAGAGACTACCGTTTGTTTCATGGTCGTACAAAGCAGTTTATCTTTATTAGTTCAGCTTCTGCCTATCAGACGCCGCCGTCAGACTATCGGATCACGGAGAGTACCCCTCTGTCTAATCCGTATTGGGCGTATTCAAGAAACAAAATTGCATGTGAGGAATACCTCATGCAGAAGTATCGCGACGAAGGATTCCCAATCACCATTGTCCGCCCGAGTCACACTTATGACGAGCGTTCAGTCCCGCTTGGGGTTCACGGCAAAAGCGGATCGTGGCAAGTGGTGAAGCGTATGATGGAAGCAAAACCTGTCATCATTCACGGGGATGGCACTTCTCTTTGGACTTTGACCCACAACACTGATTTTGCAAAAGGGTTCATTGGGTTGATGGGCAATATCCACGCCATCGGAGAATCCGTTCATATTACCTCAGATGAAACGGTGACCTGGAATCAGATTTATGCCGTGATTGCGGATGCGCTCGGCGTAAAGCTAAACGCTGTGTACGTTTCATCAGAATTTTTGGCAGCCTGCAGTACGGACGACTTGCGCGGGGGACTGATTGGGGACAAGGCCAATTCCGTCGTCTTCGACAACGCCAAGTTGAAAAGGCTTGTGCCGGAGTTTGTTGCCACAGTTCGTGCCGACCAGGGGATCAAACAGGCTGTCGAGTTCATCCTAGCGCATCCGGAGTATCAAAAAGAAGATCGTGAGTTTGACGCGTGGTGTGATAGGGTGATTGAGGCCCTGGAAGGTGCTGCAAAGTTCATCGCCACTGAGAGTGGGGCTAGCGCGTAACCAATCTCCGCTGCTTTTTGAGCGATACAATGTCGAACGATAAAACTCTTAGATTCAATCAGAAAGAGGTGCTTATCATGGAATTTACATATTTGGGTCGCACTGGACTGAAGGTGAGCCGTCTATGCCTTGGAACGATGAATTTCGGTCCTGAGACGGAAGAGGCGGAAGCGTATCGAATCATGGATGCAGCGCTTGATGCTGGCGTCAATTTCTTTGATACCGCGAATGTCTACGGTGGTCAGGGCCATCGTGGACGTACCGAAGAAATCCTTGGACGCTGGTTTGCACAAGGCGGAGGACGCCGTGAAAAGGTCGTACTCGCCACAAAGGTTTACAACTTCATGGAGGACGAAAACGATGGACCCAATGAAGGCAGAGGGCTTTCGGCCTACAAAATCCGGCGCCATCTCGAAGGCTCCCTCCGCCGGTTGCAGACGGATCACGTTGAGTTGTATCAAATGCACCACATCGAACGCCACGCGACTTGGGAAGAACTGTGGGGGGCATTCGAGGTCGCTGTGAATCAAGGGAAAGTAGGGTACATCGGATCAAGCAACTTCGCTGGCTGGCACATCGCTGTCGCACAGGCGGCTGCAAAAGAACGCCATTTCTTAGGCTTGGTCAGCGAACAACACATCTACAACCTGCTGACACGTGAGCCGGAACTTGAAGTGTTGCCATCGGCCGAAGCGCACGGTATGGGTGTCATTCCCTGGAGCCCTCTCGCTGGTGGATTGCTTGGCCGCAACGCGTTGACCCGTACCGGATCGCGCAGTGCACGGGCCGAGGAGGAATTCGAGCGCCGACGCGGACAACTCGAATCGTTCGCGAAACTCTGCGCAGAACTTGGTGAACACCAGGACACTGTGGCTCTAGCTTGGCTGTTGGCCAATCCGGCAGTGACCGCTCCCATTATTGGGCCGCGGACTTTGCAACAGTTTGAGGACAGCTTGCATGTACTGGAAGTAACGCTTTCGGATGATGTGCTTCGTGAACTGGACGAGATCTTCCCTGGACCTGGACAGCCGGCTCCTGAGGCGTACGCTTGGTAATATTTTGACTGGCACTGAATCCTGAGTTTCTACTTCAAATCATAAAGCTCGACTGACTCATCCTCCCTTACCCAGCTTGGGTAGCGGAGGTTTTTGTTTTTCACACGTAGGGCATATCCAACGAGTTGTCATCGTATTTGTGAACAAGGGAGGAGGACACTGACCATGAAACGTTTTCTGTTGGCCCTTCAGGTTCTCATTGCGCTGATTGTAGGGGCAATCGTCGGATTTTCAAGCAAGACCGTTGGCCTTGATGTACAAGTACTTGGTGCAGCCTTTATTCGACTCATCGAAATGGCCATTGTTCCACTTATCTTTCCGCTCATCGTACTCGGGGTCGCGCAAATGAGATCTGTTCGGAGACTGGGGAGGATTGCCGGAAAGACCATCCTGTACTTTGAGGTTGTTACAACAGTCATTCTCATCGTTGCTGTGATTCTAGCAAATGTAACAGGCGTTGGGCGGGCGACTTCGTTGCCAGGCCAACCGGCACAACTGTCGGGAATTGCTCAGGGTATTGATTTTGAGACCTTCTTGCTGGACATCATACCGAAAAACATTTTCTCTGCGCTGGCCAATGGCAATCTGCTTCCGATTGTCTTTTTCTCCATATTTTTAGGGCTTGCGCTCGCCACGTTGGGAGATGAGGCGAAACCCGTTACTGATTTTCTGGAGTCTATGTCAAAGGCCATGTTCAAAGTCATTGAGTACATTGTAAAGTTCACACCGATTGGCGTTTTTGGTTATATAGCATATGATATCGCCAAATATGGCTGGGCAAGTCTGGGCGCACTTGCGGAGTTTATCGCCGTGGCCTATGTGGGGTTCGCGCTGATTGTGTTTGTGATTCTGCCGATTACTGCAATGATTTTCCGTGTCAAGTATTGGTCATTGTTGCGAGCGGTATGGGATCTGGTTTTTCTGGCGTTTATCACTCGCTCGTCCGAGGTCGTACTGGCTCCTTTGACGGAACGCTTGGAGCAATATGGAGCAGACAATTCGATTGTGTCATTTGTTCTTCCCACCGGGTATTCGTTTAACCTCGATGGAGCCACTCTGTATGAGGCGGTTGCTGTGATCTTTCTCTCTCATGTCTATGGGATTCACTTCTCGATAGGGCACCAATTTGCTATCATCGGAATCCTCATGGTGTTGACCAAAGGACTTGCCGGAGTTCCGTCTGCGGCCATTGTCGTATTACTCGCAACCGCAAAATCTATCGGGTTGCCGGCAGAAGGAATCGCCTTATTGATGGGGATTGACTTTGTCATCGACATGGCTCGAACCGCAACCAACGTGATTGGGAATTCGCTTGCCTCGATTGTCATCGCGAAGTCCGAGAACGTGTTTCGGGTGAAAACGCCGTCACCCTTGGCGGCGTCGAACGACATCTGACGACAAGCTGGTTTTCAAAAAGGGGCATCCCGCAGCGGGTGCCCCTTTGTCGACTGCATCTACGAAGAAATCAGCCTTAATTTTGTGGTTGGTCGTTACCGAGCTTGAGGTCAGCGGGTGAAAGGTCACTTACTTTGAGCAATTTTATGTCATCAAGGTAGCCCCAATAGTTTGGACCGCCTGATACGGTAAACGAAATTGTACAGGATCCATCCATGACGTAGATGTCATTGACCCTGAACTGATTCCACTGATTCCACCCGTTTGCCGCTGTACCCTCGTTGATGACGTTCTTTGATTTCGTTCCAAGCGCTGTTTCAGCCGAAAGCATAATCGTTGCGATGCCAGGGTCATTCGTGGCACGGCCAGTACTACTCAAAACCATGTTATTGCCCCCAGCGGATTCAGCAGACAATGTGTAGACTCCGTTTGATAACCCCGTCACCTTTTGTGACAGCGTAAAGGTGTAACTTTTGGCAGCCCAGTACTTAAACTGTCCAGCCCCCTCGTAAACAACGCCTGGTGTGGAGTCTTGTGTGGCATCAAAAGCGTACGTAGCGTTGTCTGTACCTTCAGGTACACCAGACAGCGTCCACGGAGAAAGTACGCCTTGTTGATTGAAACCACCGTTTTGCACCAATGAACTCGACGATGTATCGTTCGTCGTCAAATGGTAGGTGGTAACGGTGCTTTGCGAATAGCCTGGTGCAATGGCATAAACCTTAAGTTCTGTGTTGGCTGAAATTCGGATGGGACCCGTATAAACGTCGGTTACACTCGAAGCCGTGGTATTCCCGGGTTCGCTTCCGTCTGTGGTGTAGTAGATGACAGCGTCTGGTGTCGGGCTGGATAAGGTGATATACGGTGTATTCGCCGGAATGGTTGAATCACTCGACAGCACTGTACCGTTCGGTGCATAGGCGGTCACGGCTTTGGTTTGAATCGCGGTCGACGACACAGGTGGTAGTCCGAAGTAAAAGTCATCAGCGTCTCCCCAGTCACCGGCTGCTCCATTGAAGTTCACACCGATGGTGACCTGACCAGAAGTGACAGTGACAGGTATGCTGTATTGCTTCCAGACGTTCCAACCAGACGGGGTGAACTTCTGCATCTCAGTTGCCGTTGGGTCTGTCGCACTGTACCCCGTTGCGTATAGAAAGGGTACAGCCGATCCACTTGCAGAACCTTCCCCCCAGACTGAGAGTGTGTAGGTCCCATTGCGCAGACCTGTGAGGGTCTAATATACGGTGTCATTGCTAAATGCTGAGCCGCTCCAGTAATGAATGTCACCAATACCGGTGTGCGGTGTGATACTGCCGCTTGTCGCGGGGGCAGCGACAGATGGATTCGAACTTGTCCAACCTGTGGACCCGCTCTCGAGGCCTGGATTGGTGACGTAGTTCTGTGGTTGATCCGGTTTGACGGTGACAATGGCACTTGCCGCCTTCGGATTATCACCGATGGTGCCATAAACGGTGTATACCCCGGGCTGAGATAAATCAGCTGTCGACGTATTCCAACTGCTTACTGCTGTTTCTTTGTAGTATCCATCGCTGTACTGTCCTTCTACGGTAGATGGGAGCGTGAGCGTACCACCGACAGATGTTGATACGGTCACCGGATCGGCCGCGACGAAGTTTGAAGGGGGTGTCGCGGTTGAAGTCCTCACAAGTTTAAAGACGTTCATGGATGGAAGAGCATGACCGCTGAAGTTAAAGAGGGCTTGGTTTTCCCAACTGCTTCCCTGTCCGGATGTCCAACCTGTGGAATCGCCAGGCAACCAATCAGCACCCCAGTAAAACATTCCGAGTCCCATGTTGTCAGGGACATTCGCGACATTGTTGATGACGTCGCGAATTTCTGCAGCCTGTCCTTGAGGGGTTGGGGTGTAACCGGCCTTATAGGCGAGGTCCTGATTGAAGGTGTTTATCGTCTTATCCCCTTGAGCCAACGTCCATCCATCAGATGTCTCAGCGACAATCACTGGTTTATGGTACTTGCTGGCCAGGGTGTCCAAAATATTCGCATCTTGACTCATCGTACCGTGGTAATAGGGATAATAGGAGATGCCGATGACATCAAAGTCAACTGCCGTACTGCCGGTTGTCCAGGTGTTCAGATCGCTCGTAAAGGTTCCAACACTTCCGCTTGAATCGCCTGCAAGGTGGAGAACAATCTTGATTTTGCGGTTCGGATTGTTCACATTTGGATCCGCAGCTCGAACAGCCGCGGCAGCCTTTTGTAACAATGGTGCTGCTGCAGTGGCGGATTCACCGTCTGGCCATAAGATTCCGTTATTGATTTCATTGCCGATTTGAACCATATTCGGCAACACACCTTGCTCATTCATGGTTCTGAGTGTGTTATAGGTGAAATTGTAGATATCGTTTTGAAGTGCCGTCCCGTGGTCGTTTGCCCAGGCTTTTGGTTTGTTCTGCTTTCCTGGATCAGCCCAAAAGTCGCTGTATTGAAAATCGAGGAGCACTTTCATCCCAAGTGCTTTTGCTTGTTTGGCGATGGAAATATCGGCAGTAAGGTTGTTGTTTCCGCCGCCAAGGGGCTGGCCCAGTGCATTGGTGGGGTCATTCCACAGTCGGATACGGATGTAGTTGACACCGTGATTCTTGAGAATCTGCAAACAGTTTTCCTGGAGGCCGTTTGTGCCGTAGAATTTCTTGTTTGCTTGCTCAAGAGCGTACAACTCAGACACATCCGCACCCATGATAAAGTTGCTTCTTTTTCCGTGCTCTAATGCATGCACGGGGGCCACAGAAACGGTGCCCGCGTTCTGCACTGTTGTGGGGACAACTGGATCTGGATTCAACGTGCTAGCCTTTGACGAGAGCGGCTGTGTTGACACGAGAAACGCAGCCGACAGTGTAATTCCGATGGCTACCCGGATAGATTGCTTCAATTTCCTAGGCATCGATTTCTCCCCTGTCCTTCGGTATGTACTGCTCTTTTTTGTGGCTCACGCGGCTTGAGACAGCGAACACATAGTTAAGCGCTTTCAACGGCGCCAAACGTTTTTCAGGATCACCCCCGGTTTGACCGATGCGACACTACGGTTTCTGAGTCTGTGTGAAATCGAGGCCACATACGTTCTGGAAATATGAAATCGAGACCATATTACATAACTTAAAGAAATTATAGGTGGGGTGACCTTGAACGTCAATCCTAATCTAAGCCTTTCTGCTGAGAAACCGGTTGTCTGACATGAACGATAGAAACCCTAATGCCAATAAAACAATGTGAGATTTGTGATGATTGGATTCTCCTTGTAGGATTGTAGAAGTCGTTCTAGAATTTTACGTTGAACGTCTGTAGACGGAGTCTGGTAACGGAATGAAGTCTCTATTGGTGCAATTAGGGAAACCGCATTCAAGCCATGGCTCAAGGAGGGAGTTTTTTGGCAACCAGTCGAGATGTCGCGAAGCGGGCAGGTGTATCACCTGCGACAGTTTCCCGCGTGTTGAACAACAGTGGATACGTAGGCGCAGATGTGCGAGAAAGGGTCAATCGTGCCATCAGTGAATTAAACTATGTGCCGAACCGCCTTGCTCAAGGGCTGCGCAAACAGCACTACGGGCAGATTGCGTGCGTCATGCCGTCGATTCGAAACCCGTTTTACCCTGAGATTGTTATGGGAATAGAAGAGACCGGCTTGGCACAGGGATATACGTTTTCTCTGTTTAACCGGATCACCAAGAGGGAAGAGTACCTGCAAGTGATTCTCGAGGGATTTTATGACGGAGTCATCTTTCTTTCACCATTCGAAGTAGAGAAGGTCTACGACATTGCGGAAATTGCAAAACAGATCCCAACGGTTGTTTACTCCGATCGTGGACACGCATTCGGGATCCCGCACGTGTTTGTTGACCTCAGAGCAGCGATGGAGAAAAATGTCACACAACTCATTGAAGACGGGCATCGGGAGATTCTATTCCTTGGTTATGAGTTTGTCGATGAATCCGAAAATCCGAGGTATCAAGGATATATGGACGCGATGACGACTCACGGTTTTGACGTGCCAAAGCAGTTAATTCAGTTCATTCCAGATTTTACGGATACGCTGTCCATGGGATATGAATCGATTCAGAATACACTGCACGCCGGAGTTTCATTTACTGCGGTAGCTGCATCGAATGACCTTCTGGCGATTGGTGCGATCCGTGCGATAATCGATCACGGTCTTCATGTTCCGGAAGATGTCAGTGTGACGGGGGTGGATGATATTGAGATGGCGAGGGCAATTACACCAGCACTCACCACAACACGGATTCCGAAACATGACATTGGTCGGATTCTAATGGATTTACTGCTGGCACAGATAAATCAAGACGCACAAGGCGAGTCGGTTGTGGAGGTGGCAACGGAGATCATCCGACGTGAGTCAACCCTGAATCGTCACGGACAGCAAGATGGTAAACAACGCTGAGCAGTTATACTTCATTCAACTGGCTTTCGGGTCTATCAAATTCCGGATTGACACTCGCTAGATGGCGACTTATTATTAAATCGCTTACATTTGGATTTCAGATCTGATCAACATGAGAACCTTGACAACTTTATTTTCTATCGTACAATGTGGCCTCGATTTCACATGTGTGGTCTCGATTCCATACAACTGGAGCTGAAACGTCAGAAAGCGTTGGGCTTCCACTGGGGAAAGGTATATCCCTTATGGCAAGTGGGGTTGGTTTGGAAACGTTTACTTGCTTTTGTGAAATCGAGGCCACACGTCGCGGACCTGAGAGGAGATGATCGCTCCGGGAACAGTGCTTGCCAACGGTCTTATCTGCAGGCAGGGTCCGCAGTCAGACTTGAAGCCGACCTTCGCGTTCATCATACGTGCAAACTTGAGAAGGTTCGCGTTCAGAATTGATTCGAATTTGAATTCTACTGAAAAGGGGCAAATGAAAATGAAACAGAGAAATTCCATCAAATTGCTTGCACTCGGCGTTGTATCCATCGCAGGACTCCTGGCAGGCTGCGGTACCAGTTCTTCGACGGGGAGCAGCTCTACACCAACCAATCAGTCTTCTGGTTCGAGCAGTATTCCAAAAGGGATTACTCTGCATGTACTCTCCTACTGGCAACCCGAAGAGATGACGGTGATTAAGCAGCTTGCTGCACAGTGGGGTAAAGAGCACGGGGACACGGTTGTCGTCGATCAGAACTCAGCAACAGGCAGCAACAAGTTCTCTAACTGGGCACAAGCAGTTCGCGCTGGTACAGGCCCTGACGTCGCGATAGCAATGCCGTCCGACAACCTTGGGACCTTCTATCAAGAGGGATTGCTAGCACCAGCCACTTTGATGAACCCGTCAGACTACCCATCTTCAGTGGCTGAAGGTGTAAAAATGGGCGGAAAATACTACGCCTATCCCGTAGCGGCACAAAGTGTGGCACTCCTATACAACAAAAAGGAAATTTCCACACCGCCAACGACTTGGAGCGAATTCGTTGCTGACGCCAACAAGTACGGCTTCAACATGGCCCAAGAGCAATTCTATTATGACTACGTCTTCATTGGCGGCATGGGCGGCTATATCTTCAAAGACAATAACGGTACTCTGGACCCAAATGACATCGGCTTGGCAAACGAAGGCGCAGTTGCTGGCTTCCAACTGTTACAGGACATGGACTTGAAGTACCACTGGATGAACCCGAGCGTGAACCAGAGCATCGCGACGACTCAGTTTGACAACGGAAAAGTCGGGATGTTTATCAGTGGTCCATGGGACGTTGCTGCGGCACAAAAGGCAGGAATTGATGTCGGTGTGGCACCAATCCCGACACTTCCCAACGGAAAGCCGGGTACACCGCTCATCAGTAACTTGACAGCAATTGTCAGTGACAAGTCAAAGAACGTTGCTGCAGCGCAGTCACTTGCTCAGTACCTAACCAACGCGTCTGCAGAATTACAGTACTTCAAGGCGGATGCTGACCTGCCTGCACTCAGCAGCTTGCAGAGCAATTCGGAAATTACGAGCAATGCAATTGCCAAGGGCTTTGTTGATCAGTTGAATACAGCCGTAGCGTCACCGAACATTGCACAGATGCAATCCGTGTACAGTGCACAGTCCATCATTACATCGATTCTGAACGGAAAATTGACCGCCTCAGCTGGGGCAAAACAATTCGTAGCAAACATTAAGTCTGCTATCAGCGTCCAAGAAGGATAACTTTTCGGCGGACGGAAGCGGACGGGTGACCTACACGAACCCGTCTGCTCCGTCTATGCGTGAAACGGGGGGTTCTCATGAGCGTCATTGCATCCCTGGAAAATGGTGGGCGTGACAGCAAGGTCAAACGAAGAGGCAAGATTCAATGGAGTGCGTACGGGTATATTTCTCCGGCGATTCTTACGATGTCTGTACTGAGTTTTTTGCCCATGTTTTTCACCATCTATATCTCCTTTACAAACTGGAGTCAAATGCATTTTATGAACTACCAGTTTGTTGGCTGGAAGAACTATGTCGAGCTGTTTTCCAAGAACAATCCGCTTTCCATCGCGTTTCTTCCCACGTTGATTTGGACACTGGTCTTCACATTTGTATCGACGACCCTAAACTACTTTGTGGGTTTGATTCTCGCCATCCTCGTCAATGACAAGGCATTGACTGAGGCCCGATTGTATCGAACTTTGTTAATCATCCCCTGGGCTATACCGGCTTTGATCTCCACCCTATCGTGGCAGGGGTTGTTAAATCAAAACTACGGTCCCATAAATGCATTTTTGCACCTGTTACACATCCCTGCGATTCCATGGCTCGTCGCTCCAGGATGGGCCAAAGCAAGCGTCATTCTTGTCAATCTGTGGTTGTCATTTCCGTATTTTATGACCGTTTCTCTTGGGGCGTTGCAATCCATCCCGACTGAGCAGTACGATTCAGCAGCAATTGACGGTACGAGTGCATTTCAACGATTCGCATATATCACGTTCCCGAATGTATGGCGTGTAAGCTTACCGCTTCTGATTCCGGCTTATGCGGCTACGTTCAATAACTTCAACATTATCTTCTTGCTCACTGGCGGTGGCCCGGCCCGGGCATCGACGCAGTTTGCAGGATATACCGATATCCTTGCTTCCTCGTCATACAAGATTGCGTTGCAGTTCAACCGTTATGACTTAAGTGCCACCCTTTCTGTGGTGTTGTTCGTGATGATTGGAGTCATCAGTTTAATCAATATGCGCTTTACGAACGCATTCAAGGGGGAAGATTGACTTGAAACAAGGTGCTGTAAACTTGCGACCTCATGACCGCGCTCGAGCATGGGTGATCCGTATCATCCTCTGGGTGATTCTTGTCGTCACACTTGCCCCTCTGTTATATGTCGTTTCCGCCTCTTTCAGCTCGACGGACGCTTTGTCTTCTGCATCCCTCATTCCACTTCACGCGACCTTAGCCAACTATGTCAATGTGTTCTCCTCAGGATTCTTACGCTGGGCTTGGAACAGCACTGAGGTCGCGCTCGTCGTTTCTGCAGCTCAGCTGCTGATTACCAGCACAGCAGCCTACGCGTACTCCCGTTTACATTTTCTTGGACGCAAATACGGGCTCATGGTGCTCCTGTTACTTCAGATGTTTCCAAACTCGATGGCCGTTGCTGCCATTTACGCCGTCCTGGCGCAGTGGGGTCTGCTTGATAGGCTGTGGATGTATATGCTGCTCCTGATTGGCGGCAGTGCTTTTAATATCTGGCTGATGAAAGGCTTCTATGACACGATTCCGATTGAATTGGATGAAGCAGCCCGTGTGGACGGAGCAGGTCACTTTCGGATTCTTATGAGCGTCATCCTTCCGCTCGCGCGGCCAATGTTAGCTGTCGTGTTTTTCCTGTCGATGATTGGTTACTACAGCGAATATATTCTCGCCGGAACAGTCCTTCAATCTCCGTCCAACTACACACTCGGGCTCGGGATGTATAACCTTATCAACACGCAATTTGCACAAAACTGGGGACTGTTCTCCGCGGCCTCTCTCTTGTCCGCAATTCCTTTGGCGGTCGCGTTTGGTTTTCTCAATCCGCTCATGGCTCGGGGACTTACCGCAGGTGCGACGAAGGGTTAATTCAGAGACATCTTAGATATAGCTTACAGAGAAATGGAGAGAGAGAAATGCATTTAAAATATCCAACCTTTCACCCGAACGTTTCAGGTTTTTTGCATGGCGGAGATTACAACCCTGATCAGTGGTTGGATAATCCGCAAATCCTTGCCGAAGATATTCGTCTGATGAAACTAGCCCATTGCAACGTCATGTCCGTTGGGATCTTTGCGTGGTCTGCGCTCGAACCACAAGAGGGCGTGTATACTTTTGAGTGGCTTGACAGCGTGTTGGACAGGCTCTTTGAAAACGGCATTCATGTATTCCTCGCTACACCGAGCGGGGCTCGTCCCGCATGGATGGCTGAGCAATACCCAGAGGTTTTGCGCGTCGGAGCAAACCGCGTCCGCAACTTATACGGCCTGCGTCACAATCACTGTATGTCTTCTCCGATTTACAGACAAAAGGTTCTTGATATGAACACTCAATTGGCGAAGCGGTACGCGCATCACCCCGCCGTAATTGGCTGGCATTTGTCGAATGAGTACGGTGGGGATTGTCATTGTGACTTGTGTCAAGACGGATTCAGAACATGGCTCAAAGAGAAGTATCACTCTCTTGATAACCTGAACCGTGCTTGGTGGTCGCCGTTCTGGAGTCACACCATCACTCGCTGGTCGCAGCTTGAATCACCTGCGCCACACGGTGAATCCATGGTGCACGGGCTGAACCTGGACTGGAAGCGGTTTGTCACGGACCTCACCTTGGATTTTATGCGCAGTGAAATCCAACCGTTGCGTGCCGCCAATCCGGATTTACCGGTAACGACGAATTTCATGGAAGCTTACGATGGACTGAACTACTGGAAGTTTGTGAACGATCTCGATGTTATCTCTTGGGACTCGTATCCGACCTGGCACGATAAGGTGGACGATACAGATCAGGCGGCTTGGGTATCGATGATTCACGATATCAAGCGTTCGATGAAAGGCGGCAAGCCGTTTGTCTTGATGGAGAGCACGCCATCGACGACCAACTGGCAGCCCGTCAGTAAGTTGAAGCGGCCGGGTATGCATGTGCTCAGCGCTATACAGGCTGTTGCCCACGGAGCAGACAGTGTCCAATATTTTCAGTGGCGTAAGAGTCGCGGGTCCAGTGAAAAATTCCACGGTGCGGTAGTCGATCACGTTGGTCATGAAGGCACCCGTGTTTTCCAGGATGTGACCCGAGTTGGAGAGGTTCTGCAGCAACTTTCCGAGGTTGTTGGAAAGACCGTCCGACCGGAAGCCGCCGTGATTTTCGATTGGGAGAATCGCTGGGCCATTTGTGACGCACAGGGGCCTCGAAATGCAGGCATGCATTACGAGGAAACGGTCCGTGAATTTTACCAGGGACTGTGGCAGAACGGGATACCGGTAGACGTCATCAACGAGGAAGCAGACTTCTCGTCGTATAAGCTGTTGATAGCCCCCATGCTGTACATGGTTCTTCCTGGTGTTGGCGAACGAATCTCGGAGTTTGTGAGAGCAGGAGGAACGTTTGTCGCCACTTACTGGTCTGGGATTGTAAATGATACAGACCTGACGTTTGTCGGCGGGTTCCCTGGACCGCTTCGGGAGATACTTGGTATCTGGTCGGAAGAAATCGATGCCCTGTATGACAATGACAGCAATTCTATCGAAATGGTCGAAGGGAATGTGCTCAATCTCTCAGGAACCTACGAAGCCTATGAATTATGTGACCTGATTCACACAGAGACCGCCGAGGTTCTCGCGCGATATGGGGAAGACTTCTATCAGGGCAGACCGGCGCTGACGGTGAACCGCTTTGGTGATGGTTTTGCATACTACGTTGCTTCAAGAAACAAGCCTCCTTTTCATCAAGAGTTTATTGCACAACTGATTCAGCTACATCGGTTGACGAAGGTTCTTGATACAGATTTGCCACGCGGCGTTACCGTGCAACTCCGTTCAGACGGGGAAACGGAGCATGTGTTCGTGATGAACTTCACCTCAGAATCCAAGCACGTTTCCCTTGGTGATGCCGTTCTTGTTGATGCTCTGGCGAAGCTGCAGGTGAAGGATGACTTGAACATAGAACCTTATGGTGTAAGAGTACTGACAAGGACAGCAACGGGTCACTTTGTAAACTAGGTTTCTCAGTGTGGCGGTGTGCAATGGAATGACTTTGACCATTCCGATGCCATCGTCACATTTATCATTGAACCTGGCTGCAAGATTTTCATTCTTTGAGAGGGAGTTGATGACATGATTCAAGGATTTTGGAGCGGGGCGGACGTGTCTTTCCTGGATGAAATTGAAAATAAGGGGGGCAAGTTCTTTGACGAGTCTCAGGAGGATGACTGCTTGGCCATTCTTCAACGTTACGGTATGAACGCGATTCGCTTGCGCATATGGAACAATCCAAAGGATGGCTACTGCAGTTTAGACAACACGCTTCGTATGGCTAAGCGATTGAAGAACCTCGGCTTTGTTCTTGGTATTGACTTTCATTATTCCGACTGGTGGGCTGACCCCGGCAAACAGTACAAACCAAAGGCGTGGGAGAACCTGCCGTTCGACGCCTTGGTTCAAAGTGTCTATGACTTTACATACGAGGTGTTGGACAGGCTTCGGCAGCAAGGAACACCTGCAAATTTTGTGCAAGTCGGCAACGAAGTGACCTATGGCATGCTCTGGGAGGATGGCAGGCTACCTGGTCCAAACGAAGATGATGATGCAGAGGCATGGAAGCGGTTCAGCCGCCTGATGTCCTCGGGTGTTCGAGCAGCCCGCGATTGTCAGGGTCAAGATGTCAACGTACTCTTGCACATTGACCGCGGCGGGGATAATGCGGGCGCGAGGTTCTTCCTCGATCACGTGCTTTCGGAAGGTGTTGAGTTCGACAGCATTGGATTATCTTACTATCCATGGTGGCACGGCAGCATGCAGGAATTCGAGAGTAATTTGCACGACCTGGCTTCGCGATACCAAAAGGACCTTGTCCTTGTTGAGACTGCCTATCCCTGGACTGAAGTCCATCCTGAAAACGCTCTGACTACCGTAGATGCCTCCGCCGCCCAGCAAAAGGTCTTTTTGGAAACGGTGATGGACATTGTACAACGCGTGCCGGGCGGTCTCGGAAAGGGTGTCTTCTACTGGGAACCGGATGCCATCCCAGTGGGGGAATCACCGGCCGGTTGGAGTAAGATGTCTCTCTTCGACAGTGAGGGGAGAGTGCTGCCGGGGGTGGAAGCTTTCAACACATCTGAGAGACATCAATAAGTAATCAGGGTTTTACATTTCTTCTTCATGGACATCCTACGAACCCAGTGTTCGATGGTTGTGGTCAACAGATTCACGAACGACCATACGGGTCGGGAGCTCAATGAACTTTCTGCTTGCATGCTGATTCTGAATTTGCTGTATCAGGAGTTCCATGAGTTTTACTCCGATGTCTTGCCTCGGGATGTGAATGGTCGTCAGTGCCGGAGTGATGAGGTTCGCGAGTTCGATGTCATCGCAACCGGTAACTGACACCTCTTGAGGAACTTGCAACCCCGCCTCTCGGAGCCCGCGTAATGCTCCTACAGCAACCGAATCGTTGGATGCCGCAATGGCAGAGAAAAAGACACCTTGTTCGACAATGTCGCGTATCAAGTCATGTCCATATGTGATGGTGTCTTTGTAATCTGGTATCAGTTGCACCAAATTGGGGTGGACAGGGAGACCTGCTGATTCCAATGCATCAACGTAGCCTTGGTAACGAGGATTTTCCTCCGGATCGTCAAATTCGTACCCTAAAAAGAGAATACGTTCATGTCCAAGGGAGATGAGGTACTCTACATTCTTTCGCATCGCTGTTCGAAGGTCCACAAACACATATGGGGAATCATACGATTTACCGCGGTCGCTGTATACGCAGGTCGGAAACTGGGACGCAACGTTGGATAGGACGACAACATCTTCAATGTCAAACGGTGCGAGGAAGATAATCCCGTCGTAAAATCCATTCATAATGACGTTGATATCTTGAATGCGATCTCGATTCAAGTGGTACCACGACAGGGTGTACCCGTATTCGAGGGCAGTTTCTTCCACGCCTGCAACGATGTCATTGTAAAACAGATTGCTTACCGACGGCCCAATACAGGCAACCTGTCTGTAATGTTGGGAACGCAAGCTTCTTGCGGCTCGATTTGGAACGTAATTCAATTCCTTGATGGCTGCTTCAATTTTTTGTCTTACTTCTGTAGACACGTACCCACTGTTGTTGAGTACTCTTGAAACAGTGGACACGGACACATTGGCCCGTCTCGCAACATCAGTTCGGGTTGCTGGCATGGTGATTCTCCTTCTGTAAAAAGCACGCCGACTTTGCCGCTTTGTTTTTTCTCTCTTCCAATCAATTATACAAGGAATGAAACAGATCGCGCACTAGAGCATCATGTGGACTGGATGTGCTCGAACTGTACGTTTTGTATACTCAACCGAGGCAGGGTACGACCGCTTTCACTCGACGTGATATCTGATATAGCCTTGGGCAAGCATACTTTGAAAGAGGGATACAGAAAATATGATCTTTTCTCCATCCATTGAGGCGATTTATTGTGATACGGGCATAGATTTTTACGAATCCGTTGCTCGTATAGCGCGATTGGGGTTTGAGACGTTTGAATTTTGGAGTTGGTGGGACAAAGATATTCATGCTATCCAAAGACTAACTGAGGAATTCGGTTTAACAGTGGGTTCCTTCTGTACCAAGATGATTCCGCTTGTAAACCCTAGCAGGAGAAAGGAATACATAACCGGATTAGAGGAGAGTATCGCTGCAGCGACCAGCTTAGGGTGCAAACACTTGATCACCCAGGTTGGCGATGAACAACTCGGACTTTCTCGATGGGAGCAGAAGCAGAGCATTGTACAAGGTTTAAAGGAGTGCGTACCGCTTTTACAAGAACGAGGGATTACACTGCTTGTTGAGCCGTTAAATACAAAGGTAGATCATCCGGGTTATTTTCTGGTGAGGTCTCAAGATGGATTTGAGATTATTGACGAGGTTGACAGCCCGAACGTGAAGCTTGTATTTGATATCTATCACCAGCAAGTATCGGAAGGCAATCTGATTCCAAGCATGACTGGTAACGTGGATAAAATCGGATATCTGCACGCTGCGGATCACCCGGGTCGACACCAACCTGGAACAGGTGAGATTAATCTGATGAATGTCTTACGAGCTGTGGATCAGGCTGGGTATACGGGATGGGTTGGTTTGGAGTATGTTCCTATCGGCGACCCGGACGAGAGTCTGGTCCGAATTCGATTTGATTTTGAAGAGTTCTCGCATGAAACTCACTGGTGATGCCGACATACTGGCACCTGTGTCAAACTTGGGGGATATACGAGATTCTACACTTTCACAATGGGTCATTGCCGGCACAGTATAATAGATTGCAGAAAGAGGCGATGACACATGCCGGAGGAACGTAAAACGTTCACCGAGTGGGAAGCGAGCTACGGGATCGCGCTGTTGCATGTAGAAAAGGAGGACCTTCTAACCACCGACGGACTCCCGTTGATGATGACAGGTACGGAATTCGAACAGCGGGTTGTCGGCTATCTTGAGCGGAGAAGAGAGCACGACACCGCGGGCGAATTTCGCCGGACTGACGAAGTGAGTGCGACAGCCGAAGCCATGTATTCGGATATAGGCCCTGCGACAAGTGAGAACCGGTCAAGTGATAGGCGCCGGAACGAGAACAATCGGATGAACAACCACCGGATCGAGAAGCATCGGATCCCGATGAGATACATGGCTTGGCTGCTCGTTTTGGCGACTTTTCCAACACTGATTACCCTGCTGGTGAGCGGTTTCGTTCGTTTATTTTCCCGATTTATCCGTATTCGCTGGCAAATTTCCGCTGCGGTCTTGTTTGCAGACTTGATTGTGCTGCTGATTCGCCCTGTCGGGGCGTTACTCGCTGGGCCAGGGTACACCTGGTACCAGGTGCTAAACTTTGCTTACACGTTTTCAACGCGCGGGTGGGTCATCGCACAACACGTGCTCCTAAACCGCTCACTGAATTTCATTGGAGGGAACCACCCGTTGTTTTGGTCAGTGAGCGCCGGAGGCTCTCCATTGCCGCTCTACTTTGTCCTTGGTGAAGCAGTAGTGAGCAGCTTATTTTGGGCGACCACTCTCGTGTTTACAAAAGCACTCTATTGGGACCTTCGCGAAGTTCGTCAGATGTCATCTCAAGCCGCAGAGGAGTGACGCAAAGACTGATGCGTCGACTCCGTCAGGTCACCACAACTGAGTAAGAAAATACGAAGAAGACGCACATGCGAAGGGGGTCTGTTCGTGAAAGTAGTCATTGCTCCAGATTCATTCAAAGGTTCGTTGCCCGCACACGAAGTGGCTGATGCCTTGGCAGCAGGGGTTCGAATGGCCCATCCGACAACCGAAATTGATCTCGTACCCATCGCCGATGGCGGGGAAGGGACCGTCGACTGCTTGGTCACGGCGGTTGGCGGAGAAAAAATCAGTGTTCAGGTCCATGATCCGATTGGCCGACCGATTAACGCGCACTATGGGATACTGCAAAACGGCACCGTCGTCGTTGAAGTGGCTGCCGCTGCGGGACTTGGATTACTCAAAGAGGAGGAACGAGATGTACTCCAAGCCAACACGATTGGAGTTGGCGAGGTCATTGCAAACGCCCTCGATAGCGGGGCGACTTCTATCCTCGTTGGTCTAGGTGGGAGTGCCACGAACGACGCGGGGATGGGAATGCTGCACGCGCTCGGCGTTCGGTTTTATGATGCCGCTGGCCATGAGCTCCCTCCAACGCCGGAATCCGGTCTGCGGCTCGCTCACGTTGATGTTCGAGGCATTCATCCGAAGCTCAAAGAGGCACGCATTCGAGTGGCTTGCGACGTGACGAATCCCCTCTGTGGTCCTTTTGGTGCCACGGCGGTTTATGGACCACAGAAAGGTGTCACTGAGGAATTGATCCCAGTCCTCGACAGTGCGTTAGAACAGTTCGCATCTGTCGTCGAGAAGGACCTGCAGATATCGATTGCGACGATTCCTGGGGCAGGGGCGGCCGGGGGCTTGGGAGCAGCTTTGGTCGGACTGCTTGATGCTGAACTCGTGCAGGGAATTGACCTTATCTTAAACGAGTGCTCATTTGACGCAGTGCTTGCAAATGCGGACTTTGTCTTGACGGGTGAAGGAAAAACAGATGGGCAAACGGTACAAGGAAAGGCTGTTCAAGGGGTAGCGATGAGGGCAAACCAACGAAATGTTCCCGTATTCTGTGTTTCCGGGGCAATTTCAGCTGACGCGTCACAATTGTATCAGTACGGCGTCAGCGCACTCTTTTCCATTACCCATGGCCCTGTATCCCTCGAGGAGTCGATGAGTTCTGCACGCGAGTACCTAGTCGATACCGCAGCAAACATCACACGAGTCTACTTGGCTGGACAACAAGGCTGTCTTTAAGTCGCGTGTTGGCTGGAGTCTCTCTACTTTGTGCGTGAACCGTTCATTTGTGATCGCTTGCGGGCTTTCAATTCACGGCGTAAGTGCATGCTGAAGGCAAGTGGTGTTCCAACGGCAACAACTGCTCCAACCAATAACACACTGCCCACCAGAGTGTTGATGAGCGAGTTATTCCCTGTGACAGATGCGTAAACCATGCGCGTACCAATGATTCCTGCGATGCTGAGCACCAGTGCCACCCAAATGGGTGGCACTTTCACGTTCGGTTGCTTCTTCAAGTGTTATTCCTCCGATGAAGTCGCTCATATTGATAATAATTCCGCCAGATGAGACGGTACACTTTCAGTGCGTGAGGGATTGCACGCAAGCCGGGGATAAAGGGCAGGAACACCAAAATCAAGGTAACGACCAAAATGGTCGATACGACCAACAAGTCTGCGGAGCTGGAATTGCTGTAAGGCGGAATTTGGTACAGCATTGTGTAGAACCAGAGCCAAACAGCTCCTGGATAATTTCCAGTTTCCTTGATGATTCCCCACTGCCCACCGCTCATGTTGAGCTGCTGAGCATATTGACCCGCAGGTTGATCCTGTAATAGTAACAGGGACTTTGTCCGGTTTACCGCAGGCATTGGGCTATGTGAGCCGTCGATAGTATCTTCCAGTATGCCACTACGTGCTAATCTCAGATAAGCGTTCAAAATTTGAGGAACAGGGCCATAATCCAGTTTTGTTTGGGGCAAAACCAGACTCCCGTTTACCAGTTTGGCCTTGTCGAGATATTTTTCCACATTGTTGACCCATGCTGTCTGTTGCTTGGAAGAGGCACTTGACCATGCGTTCAGCGTCGGAGTAATGCTAGGGTTTACAACTGCGTACCTTCTTAGAGGGGCAAGGACCTCGACCTCGTCTGACATGATTGGGATTTGCACACCAGCCCACGCCTCTGGAGAGATGGGGCCCAGAGTTTGTGCCTGTCCATTGGTGTTATACGGAGGACCGTAAGTGCTGATTGCGTCTTGCCCTGATAAGTCATCGAGTGCGGTTTGGATGAACAATTGGGGTGCTTGGGTTGCTACCTGTTTTGCTGTCAAAGCAGGGACATCAGGCGTTGAGAAGATGGCAGCACACAATAGAACCAGCACGCCGATAACGCCGAGGGCAATGAACATCTCTCGAATCAGGTCGTAGGGTGTTTGGGGATAGTCTGCGTTGGTTTTAGTGATTTTCGCTGGCACTTCGTTCACCTCCGTCAGCATCTTCGTACGGTTCCACTACACCATGTTTGCGAACTAGGAAGAGGTGCGCCGCAATAAGAACGATTAAAACCATCGGCAGAACAAAGATATGTAATCCGTACATCTGTCCGAAGTTCAGCAAATTAAAAAATCCACCTAGCCCTGTAGAATTAATGGCATCCTTTCCTTGAACGCCGATCCACTGAGAGTCAAAGTTGTTTTGGGACAGGTATCCTGTGAGCCCCGCAACAATGGAGACTAAAAAAAGCAGCCAGCCGCCAATCCAAGTAAAATGGCGACCACCTCGCCAAGATGCCATGAAGAACTGCGCCCATAGGTGTAAAATCATAAAAAAGAAGAATGATTGGACCGACCAGAAATGCAGGCTGTTGAAGAAATGCCCAACGGCTGAAACGTGCCACCAATCGGGTCCGAAAATGGACAGGATTGTCCCAGTGATAATGAGCCACGCGAAAGAGGTGACGGTCAGAATGCCAAACAGATAAACATACGAATTTACATATATCGGCATCGTATCCGGGAGCAGGTGCTACATCGGAATTGTTCGTTCAAGGTATCGGCGAAGTGAGCCGGTCATGTTGGAACTCATCTGTCATGACCTCCCGGAAACGGTAGCACAAGGGCGATGATGAACACGAACACCATTAAGAGGACCACAATAATATCGGCCAGGGATAAGTCGAGCCACGAGTATTGCCATGCCCATCCAGGTTGAATAGGGGGTTGCAGCTGAGTGTTCACAGATGATTGTCCCTCCCTGAAATACGTAGATTCAGACATGGTATTTGTTCCCGATATTCCTTGATGTATTCTCACAAGGTGATTCGCAAGAGGCAAGATAAACGTGGTTTCAAACGATATCACAAATGTCAAAGGAGGCGTTCGCGTGCAAGAGGCGCTGGACAAGTACAGTAAGCTGCAAGAAAGACTGAAGGAACTACAGTCAGTGGCCATCGCGTTTTCTGGAGGCGTAGACAGCTCTTTTCTTCTATTCGCTGCACTGAATGCGCTAGGGCGAGAGAATGTACTTGCGGTCACTGCAGACTCTGAAACCTACCCTGAACGGGAACGGGATGCCGCGATTGCCTTGGCACATGAGCTTGGAGCGAAGCACATCGTTCTTCACACGAGTGAGCTAAACATTCCCGGGTACGCAGAAAATCCTGTCAACCGCTGCTATTTCTGCAAGAACGAATTGTTTTCTCACTTGATTCCTGTTGCAGCTGAGCACGGTATTCAACACGTCGCCTTCGGTGCCATTGCGGACGATCTCGGTGACTACCGCCCTGGACTCCAAGCTGCAAAAGAACGCGGCGTTATTGCGCCGCTGCAAGAAGTCATGCTCTATAAACGGGAAATTCGTTATCTTTCAAAAGACATGGGCCTGTCCACCTGGGACAAACCGTCCTTGGCGTGCTTGTCTTCACGCATTCCATACGGAGAATTCATATCTCAAGCAAAACTTTCCATGATTGACCAGGCTGAGTTTTTCCTCTCCCAGTTAGGGTTCCGCCAACTTCGTGTGAGACACCATCACGATATTGCCCGGATTGAGGTCCCGCGAGAGGACATTGTCGAGGTCGCGAAAGTCGCGGACATGATTGCAACGAAGTTCGCAGAAATCGGATATCGTTATGTGACTCTGGACTTAGCGGGGTATCGCACCGGGAGCCTGAATGAAGCGCTGAATAAAGAAGGAGTACGTCAATCTGGCTGACTGCTCTCCGGTGAGTGAGAGTATAGCGTTGAGGGGAGTTGCTGGTTTGAAGGATTACCGTAAAATCTTGGAGGCCGTCCGTGACCAACACTTGAGTGTTGAGGACGGACTAAAGCATCTAGGCCAACTTGAGACAGAAGATTTGGGATTTGCGCAAATCGATCACCACCGCGCACTGCGCAAGGGTTTTCCTGAGGTTGTGTACTGTGAAGGCAAAACGCCCGAGCAGTCTGCGGATATTCTGGTTCGGTTGAGCGAATCCGGCGAGGGGCCGGTTTTGGGAACGCGTGCAGACGAAAGGGTATTCGACCTGGTGAAAGGTCGCGTGCCTGGTATGGAATATGACCGTTTGTCGAGAACCATTGCGCTTCGGCGAGGACTCGCTGTTCCGATAGGAGAGGTGGCCGTGATCTGTGCGGGCACGTCAGATCTCCCTGTGGGTGAAGAAGCAGCCATCACGGCAGAGTTGATGGGTGCTGCAGTCACTCGTATCACAGATGTGGGCGTTGCGGGTATCCATCGGTTGTTCGCTCATCTTGAGGAACTTTACAGGGCTCGCGTGCTGGTTGTCGTTGCGGGGATGGAGGGGGCTTTGGTAAGTGTCGTTGCCGGCTTAGTCAATCAACCTGTAATCGCAGTTCCAACTAGTGTGGGGTACGGCACCCATTTTAACGGGATCACTCCCTTATTATCTATGCTCAATTCGTGTTCGTCAGGTGTCGGCGTCGTCAACATTGATAATGGGTTCGGAGCAGGCTATTTGGCTGGGATGATTAATCGAATGGGGATGTCGGAATGAACGCCGCATATTTTGAGTGCCAAGCCGGTGCCAGTGGGGATATGTTTCTTGGAGCTTGGTTGGACCTTGGCATTGATGAAGGTGAGTGGAGAAAATTACTGCAGGGCTTAGGTGTATCAGGATACGAGTTGTCACGAAGGTCGGTATTGAAGAATGGAATTCGCTCGACCAAGCTTGACGTCATTCTCGCCCATCACGACCATTACGACCATCACGACCATCACGACCATCACGACCATCACGACCATCACGACCATCACGACCATCACGACCATCATGACCATCATGACCATCATGACCATCATGACCATCATGACCATCATGACCATCATGACCATCATGACCATCATGACCATCATGACCATCATGACCATCATGACCATCATGACCATCATCATCGCAATTTGCTTGATATTCTTAATATTCTCGATAACAGTCAGTTGCCAGAGCCAGTCATCACAAAGAGCAAAGCGGCGTTTCGAGTTCTTGCTGAAGCAGAAGGCAAGATCCATGGGATGCCCTTGGACCAGGTTCATTTTCACGAGGTTGGGGCCGTTGATGCCATCGTCGACATTGTAGGATGCATGATTGGTTGGTATCTTGCTGGCATGCCGGAGTGCTATGTGTCGAACATCGAAGTGGGCGGTGGCACCGTCTGGTGTCAGCACGGTTTAATGCCGGTGCCTGCACCTGCAACTTCTGAGTTGTTAAAGGGGTTTCGCACGTATTCAACCGGGGATTTCGGCGAGACCGTTACGCCAACAGGCGCAGCCATCATACGCACCCTGTGTACACCTGCAAAAATACCCCACTTTGTGTCACAGAAAATAGGGTACGGAGCGGGAACAAAGGACTTTAAAGTAGCTAACGTACTTCGGATTCAACTTGGCAGCGTCGAAGACACGGATGGTTCAGGAAACAGCGACTCCATCGTGCCCAACTACTACGAGCCCATTGTCGTCCTTCAGGCGAATGTCGATGACATGACACCTGAGTGGGCTGGTTACACGGCGGAAAAGTTGCTGGAGAACGGAGCACTGGATGCATGGTGGACTCCAATTGTGATGAAAAAGGGTCGCCCGGCTTTGCAGTTTCAGGCAGTGTGTCACCCGGTAGACAAGCAGCGTTTCATTGATTTAATCGAGCGCGAGACAACAACACTCGGTGTTCGGGTGTATGAGTGCCAGCGAGCAGTGTTGGACAGGCGTATTGTGGATGTAGATACACCATATGGATCAGTTCGCGTAAAGGTTGCGTCTAAAGGAACGGAAATACGAAACGTTGCTCCGGAGTTTGAGGATTGTAAGCGTTGCGCCAAGGAATATGACATTCCTTTAAAACAGGTATATCAGGCAGCTCTGGCTCGTTACTACGCGCTGCATGCGATGTAAAAGAGCGCAGCCATCACCACTGTTGTGCGCTGTTATTGATGAGTGGAAGGATGCAATCAGCAAAGACCAATCGAAAAAGGACTCCACGGTGCGGTGGAGCCCAGGGGAACGAAATACGTTCCATCATTTTGCCGGGGTACGCTGGTCTCTACAGTCATTGACAACTTCGACCAGGTGCCTAGCGTAGTTTTCAATCTCCTTAAATTCGCCGCGGGTGATGTGATTGGGGTTGACCAAGTTCCCCCCAACCCCAATCGCAATCGCTCCAGCGTTCAGAAAATCTGTTGCATTGCCCACTGAAATCCCGCCGACCGCAATCATTGGAATGTGTCGTAATGGTCCCTGCAACTCCTGAAGATAGCCTGGCCCCATCGATTTGCTCGGGAAGACTTTTACCGCTGCTGCTCCTGCTTGATACGCTGTTACGATCTCTGTAGGTGTCAGAGCACCACTGAAGATGGGGATGCCGTGTTCTACTGAATAAGTAATCACACTGACATCTACGTGTGGAGTGACAAAAAACTGTGCACCTGAAGCTAACGCTGACTCAGCGTCCGATACCGTCAGGACAGTCCCTGCGCCAATCCACATCCTGTCCTGGTATGTCCTGCGAAGTTGCTCAATCATTCCACATGCGCCCGGCGTGTTCATCGTCACTTCAAGGACTCGGATACCACCTTCGTATAAAGCTGAACAGAGATTCAACTCGGATCC
Source organism: Paenalicyclobacillus ferrooxydans (assembly GCF_001399675.1). GTDB lineage: Bacteria > Bacillota > Bacilli > Alicyclobacillales > Alicyclobacillaceae > Alicyclobacillus_B > Alicyclobacillus_B ferrooxydans. The sequence continues at coordinate 101,095 of NZ_LJCO01000096.1, read as the reverse complement.
GGACGGAATGCCGCGCGCAATAGCAATAACCCCCGTGTCGAGAAGGAACCTGGCATCGGGAATTCCCTTCAGTCTTTGCACAACACAAGTCTCCTTTCAAGGGCATCATCTACCAGCAACTGCTAGTGGCCGGTTACCACTCGGCAATCGTGCCATCACTGTTACGCCACACTGGGTTTTTCCAATTGTGTCCTGTTCTTGCGGCTTCACGTACGTAGTTTTCGTCGATCTCGATGCCGAGTCCAGGTCCGGTCGGGTTCGCAATAAATCCTTCGTAGTAATGAAAGACGGTTTTATCCTGCAAGTAGTCGAGCAGGTCGTTGGTTTGATTGTAGTGAATCCCAAGGCTCTGCTCCTGAATGAATACATTCGGGGTGCACACGTCTATCTGGACGCAGGCTGCTAACGCAATAGGGCCGAGAGGACAATGCGGCGCCACGGCAACATCATACGCTTCTGCCATGGCGGCTATCTTTTTGACCTCCGAGATCCCTCCTGCATGGGATAGATCGGGTTGGATGATGTCAACAATACCCTCTTCGAAGAGTCGCTTAAAGTCCCAACGGGAATACATGCGTTCTCCGGTCGCGATGGGAGTGGATGTATATTTTGCCACCTCCCGCAATGCTTCGTTGTTCTCTGGGAGCACAGGTTCTTCAATAAACATTAAATGAAACTGGTCGAGTTCCTTTGCAATCACCTTAGCCATGGATTTGTGGATTCGTCCATGGAAGTCAACTGCGATGCCAAAATCCTTGCTTGTGGCCTCACGCACGGCAGCCACTCGGTTCACAATGGCTTCAACTTTCGAGTATGAATCGATAAAGTGCATTTCCTCTGAAGCATTCATTTTGACTGCTGTAAATCCCAGGTCCATTTTTTCTTTCGCCGATTGTCCAACATCAGACGGGCGGTCTCCGCCAATCCACGAGTAGACCCGGAGTTTGTCCCGCACTGCACCGCCAAGAAACTCATGCACCGGTAACCCGTATTTTTTCCCTTTAATATCCCACAGTGCCTGATCGATACCTGCAATCGCACTCATGAGTACAGGCCCGCCGCGATAGAACCCGGCTCGGTACAATGTTTGCCAGACGTCTTCAATCAATGTGGGGTCTTTACCAATTAAGTAATCTTCCATTTCATGCACAGACGCAGCGACTGCTGCGGCGTGGCCTTCTAAAACAGGTTCGCCCCAACCAGCGATGCCTTCATCTGTACTGATTTTCAGAAACACCCAACGCGGGGGTACCACAAACAACTCCAAATCGGTAATCTTCACGTCATTCATCTCCTGTCAAAGCCGCGTTTGGTTGTGCTTTTTTGCTCAAGTACACTTTGGGTAGTCAAAACCTATGCTGGCTACGATAGTGTGATTAAGTATTCTGCTAAAGTTACGTCCGACCCTCCTCGAAACAAATATACAGCTGAAAATACCGAATATTGCTCTAAAATAAAGTGAAGCAGTATCTAGCCACCTCGTCCCGGCTTGGCACAAAACTTGCGATGTGATCTATCGAGGAAACGAAAACTTCTGACACATTGTTGTTTCCAGACTTTCGAGGTGAGGTGTATGAAGGCTTAATGAGATGCTGATGAAGGAGTTGAAACCATGAGTTTGCTCGAAGATGTGCTGGAATTTGAGGATGAGCGTTTTTTTCAAGTGTATACAAAAGGTGTTGGACCGACTGGCCGCTTGCCATTGACGGAAGAGATGTTACGCACCTGGGCGAGCGGGGACCTGTTCGGCTGGACTCAAAATGCAGGCATGGGGTGGGATGTCAACCGACTTGCCAGTCGTCAAATCCTTCTTTTGAGTACTCAAGGCGGCATTCGGGAACCGGATGGAACACCGATTGCCCTCGGCTATCATACGGGTCACTGGGAACTTGGATTACTCACACAAGCGGCAGCGAAAACGCTCAGAGCCGAAGGGGCCATCCCTTTTGCAGCCTATGTGAGCGACCCGTGCGATGGGAGGTCACAAGGAACGAGTGCCATGTTTGACTCTCTTCCATATCGTAATGATGCTGCCTTGGTAATGCGTAGGTTGATTCGGTCCTTGCCGACTCGGGAGGCGGTGATGGGCTTTGCGACTTGCGATAAGGGGTTACCCGCCACCATGATAGCCCTGGCAAGCTTCCCAAACGTTCCGGTCATTCTGGTCCCAGGCGGGGTTACGTTGCCTCCGGAACACGGAGAAGACGCGGGCACAGTTCAGACGATTGGTGCCCGTTTCACTCACGGTGAGATGACATTAGAGGATGCCGCTGAGATGGGGTGTCGGGCCTGTGCAACCCCTGGTGGTGGATGCCAGTTTCTCGGAACGGCTGCGACGTCGCAGGTTGTCGCCGAGGCGATGGGGCTTGCTCTGCCGCATTCGGCATTGGCTCCTTCAGGGCAGCCAATTTGGGAGGAGATTGCTCGTCAATCTGCAGAGGCCATTTTGCACCAAATGAACACACGTATCACATCACAGGACATTTTAACCGATGCAGCAATTCACAATGCGATGGTTGTTCACGCTGCATTTGGGGGTTCAACCAATCTCTTGCTGCACATCCCTGCAATCGCTCACGCTGCCAAACGGAGTGTTCCATCCGTGAAAGACTGGACTCACGTCAACCACGATGTGCCGCGACTGGTGAGTGTGCTGCCAAACGGTCCGGAGTACCATCCGACGGTGCGTGTGTTTCTGGCAGGCGGTGTGCCAGAAGTCATGCTTCAACTTAGAAAAGATAACCTGCTCGATGAACGAGTGCTCACTGCAACTGGTGAGCCGCTGCATGTCGTACTTGATTGGTGGGAGAATTCCGAGCGGAGGTGGCAGCTGCGTAAGCGCTTAGTTGAGCAAGACGGTATTTCTCCGGACCGGATCATTATGGATCGGATGACGGCAAAGCAACGAGGGATGACCTCAACAGTCACCTTCCCAACTGGGAACTTAGCTCCGGAAGGGGCAGTCATTAAATCCACTGCTATCGATCCCAGTGTGGTTGATGACGATGGGGTCTATCGACACACAGGGCCTGTGAAAGCTTATACGTCCGAAAGAGCCGCGATTGAGGCAATCAAGACGGGCACTATTGTGGCCGGTGACGTTCTGGTTCTCATGGGCAGGGGACCATCAGGGACCGGTATGGAAGAGACGTATCAACTTACATCCGCACTCAAACACCTTAGCTTCGGAAAACAGGTCTGTCTGATCACAGACGCACGATTTTCAGGCGTGTCGACAGGAGCCTGTATCGGCCATGTGGGGCCGGAAGCATTGGCAGGAGGCCCGCTTGGCAAACTGCGGGACGGGGATATCGTGAGTGTTGTCATTGACACGCAAAATCTTGTCGGGACAGTAGACTTTGTCGGTGAAGGAGAATGCAGATTCCACGCTGATGAGGGCACTGCCATTCTTGCTGCGCGTCCGGCGCACCCTGGTTTAAAGGCAGACCCCGACTTACCTGATGATACACGTCTGTGGGCTGCGTTGCAGGGTATCAGCGGGGGGACGTGGCGCGGTAGTGTATATGACGTAGACCAAATCATAGAGGTTTTAGAAGCAGGGAAAAAGGCATTGGGTTTGTGAGTACAGAAATAGTTCTGTTAGGAAGAGTGTGTTACGCTGGTTCCAATAAATTGCTAAGAAGGTGTATCGATGCAGACTCGTAAGTTAGGAAAAAGCGGCATTGAAGTAAGTGCATTATGCCTTGGAACGATGACGTTTGGTAACCAAGCTGACAAAAAAGAGTCCCATGACATCCTTTCAAAAGCGTTTGACGCAGGTGTATATTTCATCGACACGGCTGATGCATATCCTTTAGGCGGGACATGGGAACAACTTGGACGGACCGAGGAAATCATCGGCGAGTGGCTGCAGGGGAAGCGCGATAAAGTCGTCTTAGCGACGAAGTGCTTTGGCCAAATGAGCGATCATCCAAATGACAAGGGACTTGGCAAAAAACATATCTTTGATGCAATCGATGCAAGTCTTCGTCGGTTGGGCACGGATTACATCGATCTCTACCAAGCTCATCAATTTGATTGGGACGTGCCCATGGAGGAAACACTCCGGGCTTTTGAGGATCTCGTTCGCCAAGGAAAGGTTCGTTACGTCGGAGTCTCGAACTGGCGGGCGTGGCAGGTTGCGAAGGCGCTCGGTATCAGCCGCTATTTTCACTATGATCCGATTCAGAGCGTTCAGCCGCGGTACAACTTGTTGTTCCGTATGATTGAGGAAGAACTCGTACCGCTCTGCCAGAGTGAGGGGGTTGGGATTATCTCGTATAACCCGCTCGCCGGAGGTATGCTCACGGGTCGATATCAACCAGGACAACAGGTTGAAGATGATACAAGGTTCTCACTTGGCGGCATCGGTGCCGGTGCGGGTAAACTGTATCAGGAGCGTTACTGGAACCAAGCGGTGTTTGAGGCTGTTGAGCACTACCGCAAGTGGTGTGCCGAACAAGGACGGAATATGGTGACGACGGCTGTTCAGTGGGTCATCAGCCAACCGGGGATTACCGCAGCCATCATTGGCGCTAGTCGGGCGTCCCAACTCGACGATTCTCTCCAGGCCGTACATGCACAACCACTCTCGGAGGAAGAACTGAAAGCGCTCGATGAACTATGGTTCCATTTGCCTAAACGCAAAGAATTTCGCTGAGAGAACGTAAACTATCGCCCAAATTTCCATGTGATTGTTTCTTTTAGACTGAGGTGTCTGTTCACGCGCAGGTGACAAGGCCGCGAAATGAGGCTGCATATTGGTTGACAGGAAAAGTACGTTTCAAAATGAGACGTACTTTTCATTTTGAAACATGAAGGCTATACGGGTTGATCGCGGCAAAGCCACAAGTTCTCCGACTCCGTCCATTCAACAAATCATCTCTCCTGGCACGAATTTTGCTGCATGATTCAGTGGTGAAGCAGGTTCTTCCGGGAGGTGCAGTTTTATGAAGATTCTATGCGTCGGTGACGCCATGATTCGTGGAGAAGCATTTGCAGAAGCGGCTCAAAAGCTGGGGGCAGCTGAAATCGTCGCCGGAGATTGGGAGACGGACTGGGACAGTCTCCAGCATCGGCGTCTTGTCGTGGAACAACAGGGGCCAGGCGTGGAGTCGGTTCCGCCCATCTTCTTGGAACATCAAGACACCGAGATGGCGCTTGGATTGTTCTGTCCGTTTGCAACCGAATTAATGGACGCCCTTCCGAGTCTCAAAGTGATTGGGGTCGCCCGCGCAGGTGTAGAAAACGTTGACATCGAGGGGGCAACTGAGCGCGGAATTCTGGTTTTTCACGTGACCGGCCGCAATGCAGAGGCCGTTTCTGATTACGCAGTCGGACTCATGCTCAGTGAAGCACGTAACATTGCAAGGGCGCACGCGGCCATCGCACAAGGGTCGTGGCGCAAACAGTTTTCGAATTCGGACTATGTTCCCGAGTTGAAAGGAAAAACCATTGGGATTGTGGGCTTCGGTCACATTGGGCGGCTGGTCGCGCGAAAGTTTAGCGGCTTTGACGTCCGTGTACTGGTCTACGACCCATGGGTCACCGGAGAGGTGCCGGATGGCGTGGCAGTCGTGGATAAAGAGACGCTGTTTCAGGAGTCCGATTTTGTCACCCTGCATGCTCGTCTGACCAACGAGAGCCGGCATCTGGTGAGTCAACACGAACTCGATTTGATGAAGTCGACATCTTATCTGGTCAATACAGCCCGTTCTGGGCTGATCGATACGGATGCATTGGTCACGGCCTTGCAGAGTGGCAGGATTGCAGGCGCTGCCCTCGATGTGTTCGACGTCGAGCCCATCCCGCAAGACCACCCATTGCTCCAACTGGATAACGTAACGTTAACCACCCATATTGCCGGGACAACGAGGGAGGCGTTAACGAGATCGCCTGAGCTGCTCGTTCAGGAGATTGATAACTTTTTCTCGGGCTCTACGCGAGTCACCTTAAAAAATCCAGAGGTCTTGGAGCGCCCCGGTGTCAGGGACAAGGCAGCCGAAATGATCGATGCGCTCGGTCGCCAGGCACCTGCACGATGAAGCAGCAAACCGCTTTTTCGCAGATGTTGCAAGAGGCAAGGCTCGGTTCGTACGCGGTGGCGGCTTTTAGCGCCTACAGTCTGGAGAGTTTTCAGGCTGCGCTCACAGCCGCTGACAACGCGGGGGTGCCTGTGTTGATTGCACTTGGCGAGCGTTACTTCTCAAACCTTCGCCCGCGTGTTGCCGTCGGGATGTTGCAAGGCTTGCTTGCGGCGAGTGGAACTGAAGATGCCTATCCTTTGCGTGTCGGATTGCACCTCGATCATGCCCTTCAGTTTGAGTCCTGCCGGGAAGCGATTGAAGCAGGTTTTAGCAGTGTCATGATGGATGCCTCTGGTGAGGCGTTTGAAGAGAACGTCTTGCGTACGCGTCAGGTCGTAGAGCTTGCGCATGCGCGAGGGGTTGGCGTCGAAGCCGAACTCGGCGGCCTGGCTGCAGGTGCCGCGAGCCATGAATTCGAGCAGGGAGATGAGGTACTCACCGACCCAAAGCAGGCTGAAGTGTTTGTCCGGGAGACGGGCGTCGACGCCCTCGCCGTATCGATTGGAACCGTTCACGGGATGTACAAGGGTGTACCCAATCTGGACCTGGCAAGACTTGAGGAAATTGCAAGACGCGTCGACGTGCCGCTCGTACTTCACGGTGGATCCGGTACGCCGCCCGAACTTCTTGCGAAGGCCATACGCCTTGGGATTGCCAAGGTGAACGTGAATACGGAAGCCTCCCTGGCCGGTGTCGATGCCATTCAATCGCGACTGTCACAGGCAAAGGCCCCCCATATGTCAGAACTCGGCATACTCTCGCGCAGTGCCATGGAAGCCGTGATGCAAAAGTACATCCGTCTGTTCCAGCCGGGGCGATGACCATGTTCTTGGTCCTCGACGTTGGGACGACGGGCGCACGAGCGCTGCTCATCGACACCTCGGGACGTATTCACGGTATGGCGTATCGCGAGTACAAAAACCGTTTTCTCGGCAAGGGCGCCATTGAGCAGGATGGGATGGCATGGTGGCAGGCTGTGACGGCAGTGGTCCGTCAGGTGCTCGCCCAAGGTGATGACGTTGCACGCGGTGATTCACGTAGTGTTTCACGCAGTATTGAAGCGGTTGCTGTCACTTCGCAACGCGCAACGGTTCTGCCCGTGAATGCTTCCGGAGAGTCGCTTGCGCCGGCGATTCTCTGGCAGGACAAACGGACACTCGGGGAGTGTCAGGGCATTGCAGAAGCTGTCGGTGAAGAGGCCGTTTACCAGACGACGGGCCTTCGGATTGATCCCTATTTTTCCCTTCCGAAAGTCCTTTGGTTTCAACACGAACATCCAGACATCTGGAAAAACACGTACACCTTTTTAACCGTCCACGACTGGATTGTTTATCAACTGACGGGGCGCTTTGCAACGGAGTGGACGCAGGCCTCAAGAACGCAACTGTTCGATGTCAGACAGCGGTCTTGGGCAACCAATTTGGCACAGGACCTGGGACTCGACTCTGTTCCGTTTCCAGATGTACACCCAACCGGCAGTGTTCTTCAGGGACTGTCCAAGCAGGCTGCTGAAATACTCGGCTTAAAAGCGGGAACACCGGTAGTGCTCGCCGGCGGGGATCAACAATGCGCTGCCATCGGACTGGGTGTGACTCGGCAGGGCCAGGTCAAGATTACAACGGGAACAGGGACATTCATTGTGTCTCCAGTAGACCATCCGGTCTTTGACAGCAAAAGGCGCGTCCTGTGCAGTGTGTCTGCTGTACCGAACCAATGGATTCTGGAAGCTGGCATTTTCACCACCGGTGCCGTTTTACGTTGGTGGCGTGATGAATTGGCGGATTGGGCCATAGCCGAAGGGGCGGAGAAAAACGCAGACCCGTACGATGTCATCACGAGCCTGGCTGGTACGGCTCCCCCGGGGAGCCAAGGCGCCTTATTGATTCCTCATTTTGCTGGCAGTGCTGCGCCTTATTGGAATGCCTCTGCACGAGGACTCTTGTTTGGACTCGGGCAGCACCATACCAAGGCAGACCTGGCCCGCGCCGTGCTGGAAGGCATTGCCCTTGAAACGAGCAAGAATCTCGCTTTGATGATGGGCTTGTTCAACGAGACAGGTGCTGAAGTTGGGGCAAACCCCGGGGCTGTCTGCAGCGATGTGGTAGATATGCTAGATGAGAAGCAAGGCAGCAGCAAACAGACGGTTCACGTCACCGGCGGAATGACCCGAAGCTGTCTGTTTAATCAGATTCAGGCTGACGTGTATGGCCGGCCTGTGACACCAGCTTCAACAGAACAGGCTACGGCCCTTGGCGCAGCGGTTCTGGCTGCTGTCGCGATCGGTGCGTATGAGGACCTGGATAGTGCAACAGCCGCCATGTGCAAAATGGATGAGGGGCGGACGGCGTATCCGGACGAGACCGTGCACGATCTCTATCAACACTTGCAGCATTTGCATCACCGTATCTACAGTGCCTTGGAAGCAGCAGGCGTGTACGGGACTTCTGGGAACCTGGAATCGAGTGAATTTTTGTAGTTCCTGGATGCGTTTTAAAATTCAAATCGAGGGGCAGTGACTCATGATGAGTGAGCGACTTCGAATCGACAATCCCATCAATCCGTATCAATGGAACGTGCAAGGAAAGGCCAATGAGCCGATTACGGTCGCAGGGTTACTCGACAAAGCACGCCACATTCTTGGAACGGAAATTGCACACATCCCCGTCACCTGGACCTTGGACGAGATCTTCAACCGACTGGAGGAGAACGCGCCGCGCATTGCGATTCTTGGCGGATCGTGGGATCACCCCGCACATATCATGGATTTGGGGACGGTGTTACGCGCGGCGGTGACCCTCTGGAATCAGGGGGCTGTTCCGTTCTACGCAGCAACGCCGGTGCTGTGCGATGGTACGGCGCAGAACACGATGGGGATGAGCTACTCGCTGCAGAGCCGAAACGCCATCGCGGAGATGGTCGTCAATCATCTGGAGGCCCAGAGCTATCACGGCGCATTTGTCATTCAAGGATGCGATAAACAGCCCCTCGGCGTTGTTTCCGGATTGGCCCAGTTGGATTACGTTCGCCGTCTACGCGGGGAGGCGCCAGTATGGGCATCCTTTGCGCCTGCCCATGTACTCAAAGGCGGCTCAATTCCAGAGAAGCTGCGAGCCGAACTCGAAGTGGTGGCAAAACGAGCAGAGGAACTTGGCCATAGTGATATCGCCGATGACCTGCGGGATACGATGTCCTATATCCTGCAGTGTTCTTCAAACACCGCGTTTCAAGGGGTATTCCTGCGCGCTGTGGCAGCCGGCGTGATTACGAAGGAGCAACATAAACTCTTCGAAAAAGTGCTCGCGGTGAACACATGTGACGCTGCTGGCGGCATCTGTGCATTCCATGGGACCGGGAACAGCTCCAGGGACCTGGTCGCCGGATTTGGCCTGGTTCACCCGGAGCTCGAGCTGCTGACAGAACCGCCCACACTCCAGCAGATTGAAACCGCGATCTCCGCCCTGATTGGCATCGTGAACAAACCGGAGTACAGCGTGGGTGAACTGGTGAAAGCCAACATTAAAAATGCCATCCGCATCCACAGTGCCGCTGGCGGGTCTACCAATTTGATGATGCACCTCGTATCGGCGATGGTCTATGCGGGCGAACCGTACACCTTATTTGACGTAGAGAAAGTGCATCAGGAACACCCGATTCCGGACTTGTTTGACTACAGCCTGACTGAGGGCCGGGACATTTACGCGTTGGCCTTGCAGTGCGGGGCAGGGCAGTCACGCGGCATGGAGACCCTGTTGTACGAACTGAATGAAAACGGTGTGCCTGTCGATCTCGATGCCCCGACGGTCACGGGCACCACATGGAGAGCGCGGATGGCAGACAAAAAGGGACTCTCTGCCCGGAATGTCACCCAAAACCCGATTATTCTATCCGAGCCGCGGCGCCCGTTCAGCGGGATCGACGTGCTGCGCGGGAACTTTTTTGACACCGCCATCGTGAAAATCAGCGGCATGACCACAGAACAGCTTGACGAGTTCGATGAGAAGCTCGCTGTCGTCATTTACTACAACAGTGAAGAAGAAGCCAATCAGAGCCTGCTCGACGTGGAATTGACTGATAAGTGGAAACGGGAGCGGATTGTTGATGAAAAGTTGCTGCGTCAAATCTGCCGCAAGAACGGAGCGACGGCAGATGCAGACGCTGACTACGATACCCTGTTCGACAAAATGGTGGCAGAGCAAATCTTGAAGGTTCTGATTGTGGTTGGCGGTCAGGGGCCGGAAGCGTTTGGAATGCCGGAGATGTTCACGCCGATGCAGCATATCAACGCCAATCATGCGCTGCAGAGAATGTCTGTCCTAATCAGCGACGGCAGGTATTCTGGCGTGACATACGGTGCCGCCATCGGGCATGTGACACCGGAGGCAATTGCGGGCGGGGGACTCCTGTACCTGCAGACGGGGGATGTCGTCCAGCTGAACTTCCGCGATAAAAACCTCGCGCTCCTCGACAGCAAGCTGCTTAGCGAAGGGAAAGTAGAGGCGGCCCAGGATGACTGGACCGAGAGTCGAACCGTGCTTGGTGAAACCCGCAAAGCCCGCTTGATTGAGCGGCGCAGACAGGTTGCCGCATCCAATCGGTTGGTGAACTGCACCGATGCCGCACACGGTGTTGTTCCGCAGAGCGTATGGGAAGAAGCCGTGTGGAATCAATCACATGCAAAAACCGGGGAGGCCCTGCACAGTGTACGATGAGACGAGAAAATCACTTGAAAAGCTAGGTTATCCAGGACGCGATGATATCCCGGTTGGGCCAAGTCAGAAACGGTTTTCCGACGGCGCGCAGGTCCGGGTTGAGATTCCGAGTTGTGAGGGGCCTGAGGTCCTCACTGCGATTCTCGAAGAGGCGGAACGACTCGATGTGCGCCTGCACCGGATCTCTCAAGGCAGCGGGATTATGCTGATGCCGGATGCCGAAATTCGCGAAATGGCAAAGCTCGGTGCTGAGGCGAATGTGGAGGTGAGCCTGTTCATCGGGCCACGCACCGGATGGTCTCCAAGTGCCTTGGCCAAGTCGGACACGGGTTCCATCGTCCAAGGGCGAAGTACAGGTGTGGAGCAATTGGTTCATGCGATTGAAGATGTCAAGCGCGCTTACGGTCTCGGGATTCGCAGTGTTCTCGTCACGGACTACGGCCTGCTTCGGGTATTGAATGAGATGCGCCAGACTGGTGACATCCCTCTGGATATGAAATACAAAGTGTCGGTGATGGCTGGCGTGACCAATCCCGCGGTTGCTCGCACGCTCGAGGAACTTGGCGCCAATACCATCAACGTTGCAACCGATTTATCGTTGGCACAGCTCAGCACCATCCGCTCTGTGACATCGGTTCCGATGGACATCTACGTTGAAGTTCCCGATAATGTCGGAGGTTTTGTGCGCTACTACGAGATCCCTGAATTCGTTCGCCTGACAGCACCTGTCTACATTAAATACGGTGTCAAAAACTCACCGGACATTTATCCGTCTGGCGAGCATCTGAAAGACCTCGCCGTCAAACTCGGTCGTGAGCGTGTCCGGCGTGCCCGAATCGGTCAAGAGTTCCTGGCCCGCTACTACCCAGAGGCCACGGTGAGCATGACTGCTCGTCGCTACGATGACCTCGCAGTGCCGGTGATCCGCTAGCCGTCACCGCAGACGTGGTAGCGTCGCAGAGCGTCACTCGTATTTGGAAGTCTGTTGGGCATAAAAAGGGACTGACCAGACTCCGTATGGCACGGGCTGGCAGTCCCTTTCTCTGTTCTGGGAGTAAAGGCAATCTTAACGCTGGTCCTTAACGCTGGTCGATTGAACCTACAACTCGTCGATTGGACCCACAATCGGATTGTGCAAGATGCCAATGGCATCAATCCGGATTTTGATGTCGTCTCCAGGTTGCAGCGTAAAATCATCTGGCGGCACCAAGCCAGTCCCGGTCATCAGAACCGTGCCGTCGGGAATGGGATTGTCGCGCCGAAGGTAGCCAATCAGTTCCTTAAAGGACCGCCGGAATTGCCCAAACGATACGACGTCTGAATACACGACGGTGCCGCCGCGTTCAATCTGTAACTGGATGTTCCACGATGCCGGATCGCTCACTTCATCCGAATTCCACAACAGTACCGGTCCAAAAGAACAACTTCTGTGGAAAACTTTGGCCTGAGGCAGGTACAGAGGGTTGTCACCTTCGATGTCCCGCGAGCTGAGATCATTGCCGACGGTCCACCCGACAATCTCTCCGCCTCTTGAGAGAACGAGTGAAAGCTCGGGTTCCGGGACCATCCACGTGGAATCACAACGCAACCCGAGTTCCTGCCCTGGAGGGACGACCCGCTGTGCTGTCGCCTTAAAGAACAGTTCGGGCCGTTCTGCCTCGTACACCCTGTCGTAGACACTGTCTGTGATTTTGGTTTCCGCATTTCGCGCGGCTCGACTGCGCTCATACGTGACGCCTGCTGCCCAAACCTCTTCAGAATGAACAGGAGGCAGCAGCAGGCCCTCCTCTTCGAGGGAAGCGAAGGACAGCGAGCTGCCCTGCAGGAACCGCTGTGCACCAGCATCAGGCGAGACACCAAGGGCACGGAAGGCATACCACATCGGCAGCGGATCAGTCCACTGGGGAACTTGACGCGTGACACTGTATACTTCGTCTCTTTCAACAATCCCGAGCTGTACTTGGCGACTCTGCGGGTCCAGATACCGGATGGTCTTCATTGAACTTCCTCCTTGGCGGGTGATGTACAGTGATGCGTTCCTCGATGGGCATGCAGACACCTCTGCAGCAGGTTATCCGTAGCAGCAGGTTATCCGTAATAGATGGCGCATGTCTTGATTTGGCTGTAGAAATCCAGTGCGGCTTGCCCTTGCTCACGGGTGTGGGAACTTGACATCTTCATGCCGCCAAATGGCGCCTGATACTCAACGCCGGCTGTTTCCTGATTAATGCGCACCATACCGGCCTGGGCTTCGTCGAGGAAGCGCAGGCCTTTGCGAATATCTCTTGTGAAGACAGCCGCTGAGAGCCCGTAGACCGTGTCGTTGCAGAGGGCAAGGGCTTCGTCAAAGTCCTGTGCAGGAAGCAGGGTTGCAACGGGGCCAAAGATCTCGTCTGTAACCAGCGGATGGGACTTGTCGACACCAGTCACGACAAGAGGCATTACATAGTGGCCAAGTGCTGGATCGACCTTCGCGACACCCTCGGCAACCTTCCTTGCGTCGCGGTTCGCCATTTGCACATACTTCATGACCGTTTCATGCTGGCTTAAAGATGCAACCGGCCCGAGGTAGCTGCTCGGGTCTGTCGCCTGGCTGATGTAGAGCTTTTGGACCTCGTCCTGCAAGGCTTCGGTGAAGGCTTCGTAAATTGATTGCTCGACAATAATCCGGCTTGTCGCCGTACATTTTTGTCCGGCTGAGCGGAACGCACCACTGAGTACTGCGGGAATCGTCAGGGATAAATCGGCATCGCCAAGCACGACTGCAGCGTTCTTTCCGCCCATCTCGGTCTGATAACGAATGTTTCGTTTGGCCGCCGTCGCCGCAACCTGCATTCCTGTCGCTGTCGATCCGGTGAAGCTGACCCCGTCAATCTCAATCTCTTCAAGAAGGGTATTGCCAATCACGCGGCCCTTACCGATGACCAGGTTCAGCACACCTGCAGGCAGGCCCGCTTGCTGGAATAGCTCTGCCACCTTGACCGCTGTGAGCGACGCGAACTCCGCAGGTTTCCATATCACGGTATTGCCGCAAATCAGGGCAGGTGCCATCTTCCAGATTGGAATGGCGACCGGGAAATTCCACGGTGTGATAATCGCCACGACGCCGAGGGGAACACGTTTGGTGTACTGCAAAACCTGACTGCTGCTAGCTGGAATTACGTCTCCGTTGGCACGTACCCCTTCAGCCGCGTAGTACTTGAGCAGGTTGACTGCCCGCATTACTTCGCCTTTCATCTCCGTGATGGGTTTACCCATTTCCGAACTCGCGACTTGTGCCAAATCATCGATGTGAGCCACGAACAACTCAGCAGTTTTGTACAAATAATTGGCCCGCTCGGTGCCTGTTAAGGCGGCCCACTTTGTAAGTGCATGGCGAGCCGCATCCCCCGCCTGGTGCATGTCGGATGCACTGGACAGATGCAGCACACCGACTGTGTCTTTCGTGTTCGACGGGTTGACGACGGTGATGGTCTCGCCACTTGGCGTCATCCACTCTCCATAAATCAAATTGCGTGAGTCCATAACAGAACCTCCCAAACTTTCTAAGCTGAAATTCAAAGCTGAATTAATGATAACTTCTGTATATTCTTTCTGTGTCCTGCCGCGAATTCACTCAGACAGTGGGCCCGATGCGGTATAGTGCAAAATCATCCATGCCGAGTGATTCCGAAACACACGGCACCCCGTTCACAACTCTGATCAGTTTCTCCAAAAGGCGCGGGACATCCAGCTCGTCTCTGAGTGGTCCGTCGAAGTCATCATAGAACTCGGCATATAAGCGTTCATCCAAGCACCACCTCAAGGTTGGCGCGAGCGGGCTGCCAAATGCGTGCGGTTTTCCTGTCAAATGGAGAATTACGTGCGCACCTGCCGCTGTAAGACCCGTTGTCGTTTCAAGCACATTTGACCCTGGTGCCATGGCCCAGACGGATTCTGAACTTGAGGAGCCGTGACTGACCGTTAACAATGCAGACGACAGACCCTCCGCCAGACTTTGGTGTGAAGAAGGCACGACGATGCGTGCACCGAGGTCGTGAAGCACACCGAGCAGCTGTTTCAGCAGGGAAGTCTGCTCAGCCGTGTCTTCATCAAATAGGAGACCCACCGTCAAATCGCGCCAACTCATCGGGGACCGCGATTGTGATTCTGCTCCCTGCCGCGCGTCTTGTACCCACTGCTCAACTTGTTCCTCTGCTTTCAGCGTGCCTCCCGACTCCTGAATCACCACAAGCTCGATTGGCTTTGCTGTCTGGCTTGAGATCTTGTTGAACAACTCCCGTGCAATCAACCCTTCACAACCTAAACTGACCATCATGCTGCCATAAACATTCGGGTGAAGCGCTAACTGACTGAAGATATGGCGCGTCTGGAGCAAGTCCGCACCGATTTGGGCGCATCCGTGCTGATGTTCAATGTACTTTAACTGCGGGTATCGCATTGCCACGTCAATCGCGACCTGGTTGGCGCACACGACCGCGGGCAGCGTGAACAAGTGGTTTCGAACCCCAAAGCTGCCATCTTTTCGGCGGAATCCCTGCAATGGCGTCATTCGTTTGGTTCCTCCTTGTGCAGGTCTCCACGGCCGCGCAGACTGTCTACATTGTGCACGTGAACATGCTCTCCGGCCGCGACGTCAACGGTTGCTTCACCAATGACTTCGCCGTATTTATGAATCGGGGATCCCTTTCGGATGGCAACCAGGGCAAACTTATGTCCAAATGGAATGTTGCTTTTCAGTGTTACTGACTGGATTGATTCGTTCCTCTGAATCTCTGTTCCCGCTGTTAAAGAATCAAGCGCTGTTGCCACGTTATCTGCGGGATGCATCTGAATCCACGTTCGCCGCTCCTCCACAACGTTCACCTCACTGATGAGCTCTCTCTGAATCCATCACGCCTTACCGACTGTAAGCGAGCTAAAAGTCGCACCAGATCTGACTAAAGTCTGCTGTCGATCCGTCTAAAAGCTGGCGCCAATCCGATAGATGCCAAACTCCCGATGCCCGAGTTTCTCTGCCTTGGTTTGATGCCCGTTCAGTACATCAAGCATGAAGTCAAACAGTCGTCCGCCGACCTCTACGACAGTCTCGTTCCCGTCAATGATGGTTCCGGCATTGATATCGATGTTGTCATTCATCTTGTCAAACGTCACCGTATTGGTCGCTACTTTAATCACGGGAACGATGGATGATCCGGTTGGCGTTCCCCGACCTGTTGTGAAAATGACGACTTGAGCGCCGCCAGCAACCATCCCAGTCAATTGCTCGATATCGTGTCCGGGCGTATCCATCACGACCAGTCCGTGTTTGGTTGGTCGTTCGCCGTATTCGATGACCTCCTGAATCGGAGCCGAGCCAGCTTTGTGAATGCAGCCGAGGCTCTTTTCCTCAATGGTGGTAATGCCTCCGGCGATATTTCCCGGTGCAGGTTGTGCGCCGCGGATATCAACGCCCATCTTCATTGCGTTTTTTTCGATGCGATCGACGATATACAGCAACTTGTCGCCGACCTCCTTGGAGACAGCCCGTTTTGCCAACAAGTGTTCAGCTCCGATGAGTTCTGTCGTCTCAGACAGGATGGATATACCGCCGTGACTGACCAAGATATCGGTTACGACACCGAGCGCTGGATTTGCAGAGATTCCTGAGCAGGCATCGGATCCGCCGCATTCTGTACCTAGAATCACGTCTGCCAGAGGGACCGGCTCTTGAAGGACGGAAGCACTGTCCTTAACAAACTGAGTTGCGGCGTTAACCCCTTTTTGCACGGCCTGTCTCATCCCCCCGGACGCGCGAAGCGTGATGAGTTCGACAGCTTTGCCAGCAGCAACTGCTGCATTGGCCAGTGCCTGCAGGTCATATGGCTCATGCCCCCAACTCAGGATGACGACGCCATACACATTGGGATGGGTTACAAATCCGTTGTACACGCGCAGGGTCTGAGTCAAATCATCCCCGGATTGATCAGTTCCATGTTGGTTTCGGAATGTCACCGCTTCTGGAACTTGCCGCACGATGGACTGAGCAATCTGGTTCATTTCATAGGAGACAGGAAAGACGAGTACGTGATTTCGCACACCTATTCTTCCATCGGAGCGTCTGTAACCTCGAATGTCCAAAGTCGGGCCTCCATTCATAAGCAGAATTTCAATTTTTAAGTAGCAAATAATGTGCCATGGCCAAACAAACCACATCACATAGCCAGGGATTCGTTGTGTTCCAAGTTGAAACACAGACGTTACAGTTTCGCATGACAAGTGAAACGAATTGTTGGCTTTGGCCGTGCTTCGACGTACGCGTGGCGGTGCACCATCGAGAACTCTTTCATCGCTGATATATCAGATTTCATATATCACGATGGAAAGTTACCCACCGCACATTCCTTTCCAGGGAGAGTTGGCATGAAACTTGCTGCCTTCATCTCAGGAAGCATGCTTTTGGCTTTGCCTGAGTCAGGTGGTTAAACCAGCTCATACAGGAAAGCACGGGGAGGTGGCACATGGTGGAAGGCTTGGCAGGCTGGGGGCGAGGAACGGAGCAGAGTTTCGCAGGGGATCACAACGGGTCACTCGGGACCATCCGGAGAGTGCACGTGCCCTCACTGCGAGATGTTGCTATCGAGTCGATTCGAGATGCAATCGTTTCGGGGCACTTAAGGTCTGGGCAGGCCCTGCGTGAGCGCGCACTGGCCGAGCAACTGGGTATCAGTACAACACCCATTAAGGAAGCGCTGCGGATTCTTGTACAACAAGGGCTGGTCATTACAGTCCCGCGTAAGGGAAACTTTGTTTCAACCCAGGTAGATTCCTTGTTGTCAGAAGTTTCAATGATTCGGGCTCAGCTGGAAGGGGCAGCAGCACGGTTGGCTGCGTTGAAGGCGACAGACGAAGACCTCGAGTTGCTTCAAGGTCAGCTCGCGGTGATGAAGAAGCTGACCCGCGACGACGTCCCTGATGCGAGAGCGCTATTCGAAGCGAACACGGCGTTTCATGAAACGGTCCGGGCAATCGCCCGCAACTCGATGATTACGCAGTTTTTGCAGACGGTCTCCGACCTCGACCGTGCGTTTCGAAAACGTGCCCTCGAGATGAATGGCGAGGTGCTTCTAGGGTTTAAGGAACATTCAGGGATTTATGAGGCGATTGCGGCTAAGGACCCGGACGTCGCAGAACTGGAGATGCGACGACACATCATGGAGACGGCTGGGCGGGTTTTGAACAAGGTTGATACTCCCATCAGATGACACTCCTATCAGATGATACTCCCATCAGATCGATCCGAACGGAGGGATTGCAGATGGAAAGCAAGAGTTGGCGCAGTCGGGAAGTCGTGGACGGGATTCATCGCGGGGGGCAGAGGGCGCTGCTCAAGTCCGCAGGCGTAAAAAAGTCGGACCTCCAGAAGCCGTTCATTGGTGTCGCGAATTCGTTTAATGCCATGCATGCGGGGCATGTCCACTTGAACGGTCTGACAGACTTGGTCTGCAAAGGGATTGAAGATGCTGGAGGATACCCGTTTGAGTTTGGGGTAATAGCGCTCTGTGACGGGATCGCTCAAGGGCACGACGGGATGTACTACGTTTTGCCAAGCAGGGAAGCGATTGCAGATTCGATTGAAATTGTCGCGCAAGCTCAACGACTCGACGGGCTCGTGATGCTCGGGAGTTGTGACAAAATTATCCCTGGAATGTTGATGGCCTTATGCCGGATCAATATTCCGGCCCTTCTTGTCACGGGGGGGCCGATGAAACCTGGGAAGTTCGATGGGGAGAGCAGGGCCATCTATGAAATTCGTGAAGCAGCAGGCAGGGTGCTTGCGGGAACGATGGACATGGCCGAATTTGAACGGATGGAGGACAACGTCACAAATGGTCCTGGTTCTTGCGCCATGATGGGCACCGCCAACAGTATGGCGATTGTGTCCGAAGTGATTGGTGCATCACTGCCGGGTTGTGCCACAGCCCACGCCGTGGAACAAAACAAAGCCTACATTGCGCGTCAAAGTGGCCTCAGAGTGGTCGAAATGGTCCGCGAAGACCTTAAACCGTCCGACATCATTACAGAACGTTCGTTCGAAAACGCAATGCGCGTTGCGATGGCTGTCGGGGGATCGACCAACACATTACTTCACATTCCAGCCGTCGCTCATGAACACGGGATTCGGCTGACCCCAGACGACTTTGAACAAATCAGTCGAACCACCCCGTTGCTCGTCAAGGCCAAACCATCCGGACGGCACACCTTATGGGATGTGGATCAGGCTGGCGGGGTATCGGCGATTGTGAAGGAACTGTCTACGTCGCTCCACATGGATGAAAAGACAGCCTACGGGACTACGTTGGCACAGTCCGTAGCGGACACAGTGAATCACAACAAGGACGTGATTCGTCCGATTGAGAACGCGTACGCAAGCGAGGGCAGCCTTGCGATTCTCAAAGGGACACTGGCGCCGGACGGATGTGTGGTGAAACAAGGGGCAGTCGTTCAGGAGATGCGCAAACAAACGGGGCCCGCCAAGGTTTTTGAGTGTCAGGAAGACGCGATTGAAGGAATGCGCCAGGGTCTCATACAGGCCGGAGACGTGGTTGTCATTCGTTACGAAGGCCCCAAGGGCGGGCCCGGGATGCGGGAGATGCTCACAGCCACCGCGGTATTGATGGGGATGGGACTTGGCGAGAGCGTCGCCCTCGTCACAGACGGCAGGTTCTCAGGATCAACGCACGGACCATGCATCGGTCACGTCTCGCCGGAGGCGGCCGCGGGCGGCCCGATTGCGTTCGTCAAGGACGGGGACTTGATTGAGCTAGACATTGAAAACCGTGCTCTGAATCTGCTGGTCGCACAGGATGAGCTTGAGCGTCGGAAAGAACACTGGACGCCAAAGCTGCCGAAAATCAGAACAGGTGTGCTCGAGCGATACGCTGCACTGGTGTCGTCAGCGGATGAGGGTGCAATACTCCGGGTTCCTCATTGAAATTGGGCGAAATGGGAGGAATGGCGAGGTTGATGAATAACAAGATGAAGAGAGTATGGGCGGATGGCGCATCCTGTTACAAGGTACTTGGTGCGTTTATCGGCTTTCCTTCCACTCCATTGGTGGAAATGTGCGCATATAACGGTCTCGATGTCGTTGTCATCGATAACGAGCACGGGCTTTTCTCTGATGAACAGGTTGAATACATGGTGATGGCAGCGGAAGCTGCCGGTATTACTCCGCTTGTCCGTGTGGTCTCAGCCGATCCGTTTCATGTTCTGAAAGCGCTCGACCGGGGGGCACATGGTGTTCATGTGCCTCAAATCGATTCGAAGTCTTTGGCAGAGCAGGTTGTCGAAGCAATCAAGTACCCTCCGCGAGGAAAACGCGGTGCTGCCTTCTCCATGCGGGCCGCCCGTTACGGCACCATACCAACGGATCAATATCTCGAAGAGGCAAATCGTGAAACCTTTGTCTGTATTCATATCGAAAGTATCAAGGCGGTGGAGAATCTGTCCGAGATTGCTTCTGTACGTGACATTGATGCCTGGTACATTGGCCCCACAGATTTATCCGTGTCGATGGGGTTGAAAGGAGATATCTATCACCCGGAATTGCTCGCTGCGGTCGATGTCATCAAAAGGGAAGCGCAGCGGGCAGGTGTGCGTCTCGGCATCCACGTGAAGGATGCTGTGGGGGCCAGGGACCGCTTCGAATGGGGAGCAAACTACGTATGCCTGACCGTGACGTCCCTCATCAACCGTGCCTTTCACGACTACAATACGCAGTCACGCCAGCTTTTTGAGCCCAGTTAGGACACAGGACAACGCCGACTAAATCAAAAACGCAAAGTAAATGCATGAGGAGGCGTCAGGCATGGTGAACTGGGGGCAGGCTCTGCGCACGATATCAGCCATTCCGGTAACACCGTTTGACAGACTGACCAAAGAGATTGACTGGGCAGGCGTGGAAGCGAATGTTGAATTCCTTATCCACAGCGGTATCAAGGTTGTGGTTGCGTGTGGGAATACGAGTGAGTTTTATGCGTTGACGTTAAAAGAAGCCAAGGCGGTAACTGAGCGGGTTGTTCAGGTTGCTGCCGGACGGGCACTCGTCATTGCTGGAGTGGGGTACAACGTGGAGACGGCGATTGAGTTAGGCAGACACGCCCTAAAGGTTGGAGCGGATGCAGTCCTCATTCATCAGCCTGTACACCCGTACGTGACTGATGACGGACTCGAATCTTACTACGAAACCGTGATGGAGGGGATTGGCGCACCCTCACTCGTTTATTTTAAGGACCCCGCCATCAGCGACGATGTTCTTGTTCGGATCAGTTCCCGGAGCGAACTCGTCGGTGTGAAGTACGCCGTCAACGACCTTCCAAGGTTTGCTTCCCTGGTAGGGAGGGTTCCGGCATCAAACGAAGTCGCGTGGATCTGTGGTACAGCTGAGAAATGGGCCCCATTCTTTTTTCACGCCGGAGCGGTTGGGTTCACATCCGGACTGGTGAATGTTTCACCTCGGCTATCACTGGCGATGCTATTCGCGCTGCAGAACAATCAGATGGAGACGGTATGGAAGATTTGGAGCCAAGTCGTGCCTTTTGAAAACCTGCGAGCCAAACACGCGAATGGCTACAACGTGCTGGTTGTCAAGGAAGCGATGAATCTGCTCGGACTACATGGTGGTGCAACAAGGCCGCCAGTTGGCGAACTGGCGGAAGGGGATGCACTTGTGCTTTCGAATATTTTGAAAGGCTGGTCAGTACTGTAGTCTGCTAGGTTTCTCGGTACTCTAGTCGGATTCATTTCATGATAAGAGAGGCGATATAAGTGGTGCAGGGCAAGTTTCAATCGAAAGGCACCTCCTATGGGGACCCGGGTTTCAGCATATTCTTGCGATCCGCCTTTTCAAGGCATCTCGGTTTCGACAACCAGGACTTGAAAAAGCCCATTATTGGCATCTGCAACACATACAGTGAGATTAATCGGTGCCACACACATTTTCCGGTTCTGGTCGAAGCCGTGAAACGGGGCGTGTTGATGGCCGGCGGGATCCCGCTGGAGTTTCCGACCATCTCGCTCGGAGAAGTGTTCACCAGCCCTACAGCAATGTTGTACCGAAATCTTGCTGCGATGGATACGGAGGAAATGATACGTGCGCAGCCGATTGACGGGGTTGTGTTATTAGCCGGATGTGATAAAACGACACCGGCGCAGTTAATGGGGGCTGCGAGTGCCGACATTCCGTCGATTATGCTCACTGGCGGTCCGATGCTCAATGGCGAGTACGAGGGGCGCACCTTGGGCGCGTGCACGGATTGCCGATGGTTCTGGCAGGAGCACCGTGCTGGCCGTGTCGATGAAGCTGAGTTGGAGGCCATTAACCTGGCGCTGGCGCCGAGTGCAGGTCACTGCATGGTGATGGGAAGCGCGAGCACCATGGCGGTCTGTGCAGAAGCCATGGGCATGATGCTCCCCGGGGCAGCAGCTATCCCAGCCCCTGATAATCGCCGTCTGCGGATTGCCGAAGAGACCGGTCGTCACATTGTTTCGTTGGTGGAACAAGGGCTTCGGCCTTCACAGATTATGACCGAGGAGGCTTTTGTGAACGGCATTCGGGCACTGCAGGCAGTTGGGGGCTCCACGAATGCCGTCATTCACCTGGTAGCGATTGCAGGGCGCCTGGGGATTCCTCTCCCGTTATCGCTGTTTCACGAATTGGGACAAAGTACACCGTTTTTAGCCAACCTCCGCCCTGCCGGTCAGTACCAGATGGAAGATTTCGCGAAAGCAGGCGGTGTACCCGCAGTGCTCCATGAACTCAAACCTCTGTTGCACCTTGACACCAGGACTGTAACCGGGAAAACGCTGGGAGAGAATCTGGACGGCTATCGGCGTCCGCAACATGAAAAGTACAAAGCAGTGATTGCCACTTTGGAAGAGCCCATTGCAGACACGGGTGGAATTGCGCTTCTGTCAGGGAATCTTGCACCCCGTGGTGCAGTCATCAAGCCCAAAGCGGCGTCGAAGGCCTTGCTGGTACATACCGGGAGGGCGGTGGTATTTGACAGCGTCGAAGATATGGAGCGCCGGATTGATGATGCTGATCTCGATGTTACGCCTTCGGATGTTTTGGTGTTGAGGAATGCAGGTCCCGTAGGAGCTCCGGGAATGCCTGAGGCAGGAATGATCCCAATTCCCAAAAAACTCTTGCAGCAGGGTGTCAATGACATGGTTCGAATCTCTGACTGTCGGATGAGTGGGACTGCATTTGGGACAGTCATTTTGCACGTAACTCCGGAGGCTGCTGTAGGCGGTCCTCTGGCACTGATTGAAAATGGCGACTTGATTAGCCTGGATGTACCCGCAGGCAGTCTGACGCTGGATGTGTCCGAGACCACCCTGGAAGCAAGGAGAAAAGCTTGGAAACGACCGCCGCATCACGAATCACGAGGTTACACGCGCTTGTATGAGGAGCATGTCTTGCAAGCGGATGAAGGTTGCGATTTTGATTTTCTGCGTTGTGCAGCAGTAGACAAGGAGGCGACAAAATGAGACTTGTCACACTGAAAAAGGGCGGAATGGAAGCCGCAGCAGTTCGCATTGGTGACCTGGTTGTGCCCGTATCGAAGATTAACGAGACCCTGAACCTGGATTTCCCACAATCCATATTCGATTTGGTTGTCGCAGGTAAGATAGCAGCGCTTTCGAATGTCGTTGCAGAACACGTCGATGCTCTCGCTGAGGAAGGATATTTTGTGTCGGAAGCAGAGTTTGGCCCACTATACAGATATCCGCGCAAAATTTGGGGCATCGGTCTGAACTACCGTGAACACGCTGGCGATTTAAACGCCGTATTACCGACGGAAGAACCCGCTAGTTTCATGAAGGCAGATACAACCATCATCGGCCCGAATGACGCCATCCTCTTGCCGCCTCAGTCATCGCGCGTCACTGCTGAAGCAGAAATTGCAGTGGTAATTGGCAAGGAGTGCAAGAACGTGAGTGTTGAGGAAGCCAGCAGCTATGTAGCTGGGTTTACCCCTGTCATTGACATGACCGCTGAAGATATTCTGCAGAAAAATCCACGTTATTTAACCCGGGCGAAGAACTTTGATACGTTTTTCAGCTTTGGCCCCGAGTTGTTGACACCAGACGAACTCCCGACTCTCGAGGACATCTCGGTTGGTACGTATTTAAACCACGCCTTGCATCGTGAGAATGTGGTGTCGAACATGACCTTCCTGCCTCTGTTTTTGGTTGCCTTTCATTCTCAGGTAATGACTCTCCTGCCCGGTGACATTATCTCCACGGGCACGCCTGGCGCAGTCGTTATTCGGGACGGAGATATCGCAGAGTGTCGGATTGATGGTTTTCTCCCACTCACGAACCCAGTGGGCCGGGCGTAAGGAGCATCTCCGATGAACAACATCGAGTCTTTGCTCAGCGGAGTCGGAATGGTTCCGAACGTAACCGGCCGCTTCCCAAACGAACTCGTTAAGGGAGAGCTGCGAACAAACCGGATTGTTGTCCTGCGGCTGACCAAGAAAACTGACGGGAACGCGGCTGGGCTTGGGATGGCTGATGTGACCACAAGCAGGGTCAACGAGTATATCTGGGTTTCTGATGCACTCCTGAAAGATGTTCAGGCAATCGAAGAGCTGGAAGTCGCTGGAGATCCGCTACTGTTTCAGTTTGACTCTACAGGGATGTTAATGGATCTCGACAGTTAGCTTTCTGTCCATTTGTCAACAATACGGCACTCTGGTGGTTCATAATCTTGGGAATTGCGATACAATTTTAACGGAAGGGAGATGACCTATGAAGATTGTCTTGGTAGCACCGTACAAGGAGATGGTACAGGATGCGCAGGAAGTTTGTCGCATGTACGGGGAGCTGATTGACATTGTAGTAGGGACAATGGCTGCTGGTCTTCGTGAAGGTAAGCGTGCCGTTGAAGAAGGTGCGGGAGTCTTGATTAGTCGCGGAGGCACATGGACCATGCTGTCTGAGGCACTCTCCGTTCCAGTGGTTGAAATTGCCGTCACTCCCTATGATGTCCTGAGAGCGTTGCAAAAGGCTCGTAAATACGGAAACAAGATAGGCGTTGCTGGGTTTGCCAATGTGATTAACTCCATGTCCGAATGGAGCAACATGCTGAACGTCGATGTGGTTCCGATTGAGATCCATGATGATACGGAACAGACCCGTCGACGTGTGCACGAAGCCTTAGATCAAGTTCAAGTAGACTGTTTGATTGGTGATCTGACCACCGTTGAATACGCAAAGGAAATTGGGATCCGTTGTGTTTTGATAGAGTCCGGAAAAGAAGCGATCTGGGATGCAATTCAAGAAGCCAAGCGGATTATGGCAGCCAGAATGGCGGACCGAAAGACGTTTGACTCACTCAATTCAGCTTTAAACAGTGTGCGTGAAGGTTTACTGGTTCTTGAGGATGGAACCATTCAGTTTGTCAACCAAGTTGTGCTGAAAATCATCGGCCGTGACGAGTGTGTAGGACTGCCGGCTCGGAAGTGTTTGCCTGCGGCCTTGGTCAGGTTTCTTCTTGAGGAGTCCGGAGAAAACAGCTCTGATATTATTCAAATCGGCAGTAAGTTGTGGTACACACAGAAAAATTACTCGCTAGACAGGAACAACTGTTTTGTCACATTCCATGCGGTTGAAAATATTGAGTCCATTGAACGGCATGTGCGCAGGCGTCTTTCTGAGGGTGGGCACGAAGCACGGTACGTGTTCGATGACCTGTATGGGCAGTCGGTCAAAATGCGAAAAATGATCGCCAAGGCAATCAACTTTGCACAGACCGATTCTTCGGTCTTGATTGTCGGGGAAACCGGGACAGGGAAAGAGGTTCTTGCACAGTCGATTCACAATGCAAGCGGGAGAGTGAACGGGCCTTTTGTGGCTGCCAACTGTGCTGCCTTCTCAGAGCAGTTGTTGGAAAGTGAGTTGTTTGGATACGCCGAGGGCGCTTTCACCGGGGCGAAACGCGGAGGCAAGCCGGGCCTGTTTGAGTTGGCTCATGGCGGGACAATCTTTCTCGATGAAATTGGAGAAACCACGTTGCATGTCCAACAACGGTTGTTGCGCGTATTACAGGAGCGCAGAGTAATGCGCATCGGCGGTGAGCGTGTGATTCCCGTTGACGTGCGTGTCATTGCGGCGACGAATCAACCCTTGTGGCAATTTGTTCGTGAGGGAAAGTTTCGACAAGACCTATTCTTTCGGCTGGATGTCTTGCGGATCAACACAATCCCCCTGCGTCAGAGACTGGAGGATATTCCAGAGTTGGTCGAACGGCTGCTTTACCAGTCCTGGTATAAACGCAAAGGAGTTGGCGTTAGGCCTCGCTTTGACCCGGCAGTGCTCCCTCATTTACAGGCTTATCACTGGCCGGGAAATGTGCGAGAGGTGCAAAACATGGTTGAGTATCTGTTAGCCATCCATACGCACGGTTGCATTGGCCACAATGAGATCGATGAGTGGTTCTCGCACAAGGCCTTGATTGACTTCGACGACAAGAACGAAGAGGCCTCGCCTGCTGCGGCTCACTCTCATTTGAACTCTGAATCTCTGGGGCTGTTGATAGGAAAGAGCATGGAGGAAATCGAACGATGGGCCATCGAAAAAACCCTGAAAGAAACGGATGGCGACATGACAAAAGCCGCTGCTGTGTTAGGTGTATCCAGAACGACGTTGTGGCGCAAGGTAAAGCAGTGGGAAGATGTCATGGCATGACGTAACTGCATGATGTAACCGCATGATGTAGTTAAGAAGGGGCTGCCTGTTGGCAGCCCTTTTCGACGGTAAAGGCAGGCACTCTATTTGGCTGAAACCCCTGTACCTGTGTTGGCCAGTGTTCCTTTGTGCTGTTCAATCTTAACCAGAAGGATTGAAATCGAAGCGATGACGAGGACGATGGTCAGGAAGATCATCCCGGAATACATGCTCCCTCCTGTGCTCTGGATGAGGTACCCAACGATAAACGGACCGAAGAATCCTCCAAGATTGCCGATGCCGTTGATGAGTCCCATTGCACCGCCGAGTGTCTCGTTTGGCAGAATGAGCGGCGGCATCGCCCAAAACACGCCGTTATAAGCAAACATGAACCCTTCGGCGAGGATCACGAAGATCAGGGCCCAGATGGCGTGGCCCTGGCCAAACAGTGTCGAGACGTATAAACAGACTGCACCCAAAAAGACGACGACGGCCGCGTGTTTCTTGCGTTCACCGGTCTTATCCGAGTGATTTGAATTTACGTACAATCCTATCAGAGCTGCAACCC
The DNA here is from genome assembly GCF_001399675.1 of Paenalicyclobacillus ferrooxydans. Lineage (GTDB taxonomy): Bacteria > Bacillota > Bacilli > Alicyclobacillales > Alicyclobacillaceae > Alicyclobacillus_B > Alicyclobacillus_B ferrooxydans. The sequence continues at coordinate 74,015 of NZ_LJCO01000096.1, read as the reverse complement.
AAGGCAGCGCGGACAAAAATCCTGTACCTACATTGCCACTGTGCGCGATGGACTTGACGAGTGTCGGTAACCACAGGCTGAAGCCGTAAAAACCGATTTGCATTAAGAAATAGAAAAGTACCAAGACCCAAACCCGGCCATCACTGAATGCCTTCTTGTAGCTCGATTCTTCCGCACCGACACCTTCGCGGTCTTTTTCCAAACTGGTAAGGATATAATTCCGTTCCTCCTCAGACAACCACTTCGCCTGATTCGGTTCGTCGTCCATGAAAACCCACCATATTAGTGCCCAGACCCACGGGAAAGCGCCTTCAATAAAGAACAAATAACGCCAGTTGGATACATGTAGAATCCAACCGGAGAGGGGGGACATGATGATGGATGCCAACGGGATACACATCATCCAGTACGAGTTGGCTCGTGCCCGTTCATTCAGCGGAAACCACTTCGCAAGCAGTACAAGCGTCGCGGGCCAAACGCCGCCTTCACACACACCGAGCAGAAAACGAAGTGTCAAGAGTTCACCAAGGTTTTGAACGAAGCCGGTACAAAAGGCAACAATACCCCAGATGATGAGGGTCCAAAAGACAAATTTCTTGGCGCTCATTCGCGAAGCAATGTGTCCACCTGGAATCTGCAGAAACAAGTAGCCAACGAAGAAGAGCCCTCCGACCAAACCAGAGATCGTTGCACCAAATCCCAAAGCCTTTTCCATTCCCGAGTACGCAAAGCTGACGTTGTTCCGGTCGATGAAAGCAATGGTGTACATGAGGAGCGCCACCGGAATAATGCGCACCCACCGTTTTGAAGGAATTGCTGCTGCTCCTGCTGACATGGTTTCTTCACCCTCTTTACAAAAATTTGAAGAGACGAGGTTCAGATGTTGGAAAGTTGCAAGAAGTTTACCAGCCCATTGCTCCTGTACGAGGCTGATCACGGTAGGCCCTGCCATGCACTTCACCAACAAGATGTATTTCGCGTCTTCGCAAACAAACACTCGCAAAATGCGTGCCACGACTTAATGTTGTGTAAATACGGAATTTACGAAAAATTAGTGTTCCAACTTGGAACACAGCTGTTTCAAAGTGTTTTGGTGAGCAGTAACAGATGTGACAGTTCTGCTCCAAATCTGATAACTGGAGTTCAGCTCCTTGTTGGCACGGATCTTGCATCTGATTTTCATAGGAGTCATGGGTCACGGCAGGCAAGAAAAACTGACAGGGGGATAAACATGAGCGTAATTCAACAACTGCTGCAAGATGTTCCGTTACCCCGGATGGTGCGTGTGAAGCAGACATTCCCCAGGCCTGTTGTCGGGAATATCGATGAGGCGATTGTCCAGTCGTTTATGCAGGAAAACGGGAAGATTCCCTGGCCGACCGGTGGTGAAGTGGCGGTTGTGGTCGGCAGCCGTGGTATTGCAGACATCAACCAGATTACCCGAGCTGTTGTGCGTCAGCTGAAACAGTACGGTCTCAAGCCGTTCATTGTTCCCGGGATGGGCAGTCACGGTGGGGCGACAGCAGAAGGCCAAAAGGAAGTGCTAGAAAGCCTTGGGGTTACAGAGGAGTCCATTGAAGCACCCATCCGATCCTCCATGGAAGTCGTACAAATTGGGACTTTGGAAAATGGACTGCCTGTGTACATGGACAAGTTTGCCCATCAGGCAGCTGGAATCGTGGTGGTAAATCGGATCAAACCGCATACCGCCTTTCGAGGTACGTACGAAAGCGGCATCGTCAAGATGATTGCCATCGGCCTCGGTAAACAAAAGGGAGCGGAGGCATGCCACAAGTTAGGCTTTGGCCACATGGCGAAGCATATCGTTGAGGCAGCTGAAGTCGCCATTGCAACCAACAAGATTTTGTGCGGGGTTGCAGTCCTTGAGAATGCGTACGATCACGTTGCGCAAATCGAGGTCTTACCGGCGAGCGAGATCATCGCCCGCGAACCAGCGCTCCTCGAACAAGCAAAAAGCTCTATGCCGCGCATCCTGGTTGATGAAATTGATGTTCTTGTAGTCGACGAGATAGGTAAGGACATCAGCGGGGATGGGATGGATCCGAATATCACAGGGCGTTACGCAACACCGTTTGCAACTGGGGGCCCAAACATAAAGAGAATCACCGTTCGGAGATTGACGGAACGCACACATGGAAATGCAAACGGACTCGGTGTTGCAGATACCACCACAAAACGGGTCTTTGATGCCATAGATTTTTCTAAAACATACCCCAACGCACTCACATCAACGGTGATCGAACCTGTAAAGCTGCCGATGGTGCTGGACAACGATAAACTGGCCATTCAGGCGGCCATTAAGACAAGCAATGTCCTACACGACGAGGATATTCGCCTCGTCCATATCCAGTCTACTCTTTCCCTGGAAGAGATTCGGGTGTCAGAGTCCCTGCTTCCGTTACTTTTGGGGAGAGACGACGTGGAGGTTCTGTCCTCACCTGAAACGTGGCCGTTTGATGAAAATGGTGAGCTTGATACTCATGAACTCTGGAGTGAGTGAGTACTGGAGAAGTGATTGGACGGCTACTTTGGAATTAGGGGGCCAAGCGCATGAAAGCGTATGTCTGGACGAATCCCAGTGAAATTCAGATACGGGAAATTCCGGACCCAACAGCAACAACTGAAGAAGTTGTGGTCAGAGTGCATTATGCCGGTATCTGCGGGTCAGACCTCTCGGGATATCTTGGAGAAAATTCCTTGCGAAAGCCCCCACTCATTATGGGCCATGAATTTACCGGGACTATCATCGCTAAAGATGACAGCGCTCAGGAGCGGGAAATCGGCGAGTTGGTTACCGTAAATCCGCTTTTGGCATGCGGTGTGTGCGAAGCATGCAGACGCGGCTTTCCGCAGTATTGTCCGTTCCGAGAAATCATCGGCATTCATCGTCCTGGTGCGTTTGCAGAGTTTGTTACCGTTCCTGCGTCCGCGTGTCTGCCCGTCTCAAATGAACAAAGCGGGTCACTCACGGAACCGCTGGCATGCAGCATTCGGGCAGCGCGTCAGGCCGGGGTGCAATCCGGTGACGCCGTTGCGGTCTTTGGCGCGGGGATCATTGGTTTATTCAGCGTATGGGCAGCTCGGTTTATGGGAGCCCGAACGGTAGTGCTCGTCGATACCAATCAAGCGAGACTGAAACTGGGCACTGCATTTGGTGCAACGAACTTGGTCGACGTGCACAATGGGGCGGTGTTGGAACAAATTACGGATGCTGCTGGCGGATACGTGCAGCGGGCCATCGATGCGGTGGGTCTCAGCGAGACGAGAGCACAGACGATACAAGTTGTGCAACCGGGTGGAACTGCGGCATGGATAGGCCTGCATGAAGAAGAGAGTGTAGTCCCGGCAAACTTGATTGTCCGCAAGGAAGTAAACACGGTCGGCTCATTCTGTTACGCGGAAGATGACTTTCAGACGGCACATCGGACCATCGAGAAAGGGCACATCGAATTAGACAACGCTTGGCTGTCCATTCGACCTGCCAAGGACATTCAGAGGTCTTTTGATGAACAAATTCACGGGCCTGCAACGTATCCCAAAATTCTGCTCTCTCTCATGAATTAGTTTACGAAAGCCAAGCAGCAGTGTAAGCCGTTTACGTATTTTGGAGTCGTACTGAAATTTGGAGGTGTTGTGGTGATGAAAGGTTACCAAGTCGCAGTACTCCCCGGGGATGGGATTGGAAACGAAGTCGTACCAGCTGCTGTCCGTGTCCTTAATGCAGCAGCCGAGTTGCACGGCGGGCTCAAGTTTGACTACCAAAATTTCTCGTGGAACTGTGCCTACTACCTCGAACATGGCCGGATGATGCCAGAAGATGCGCTCGATACACTGTCGACTTTTGACCTCATCTTTTTGGGTGCAGTTGGTTATCCAGGCGTACCGGATCACATTTCGTTATGGGGAATGCTCATCCCGATTCGCCGTCATTTTCAGCAGTACGTAAACTTGCGCCCAGTAAAAACACTGCGCGGCGTAAAGTCTCCGCTTTCTTCAGAACATGCGAAGGACATCGACTTTGTTGTGGTCCGTGAAAACAGTGAGGGCGAATACTCGAACATGGGTGGTCGCATTCACGAGGGGACACCGTTCGAGACCGCTGTCCAGTTGAGCTACTTTTCCAAAATGGGCGTCGACCGCACGCTCAGGTATGCATTTCAGCTCGCGCAGTCCTCCCGGCGGAAACGTTTGATGGCTGCGACCAAATCGAACGGGATCATCCATACCATGCCGTTCTGGGATGAAATGTGTAAGAGCATGATGAACGACTACCCAGATGTGGAAACCAGACTGATGCATGTCGATGCCTTAGCTGCGTATTTTGTGCTCCATCCGGAGGAACTTGATGTCGTCGTTGGGTCTAATTTATTCGGGGATATTCTGACTGACCTTGGTGCCGCAGTGATGGGAAGTATCGGTATGGCACCTGCTGCAAACATCAACCCGGAGAGAAAGTATCCCTCGATGTTCGAGCCTGTGCACGGCTCCGCACCGGATATCGCAGGTCAAGGGATTGCGAATCCCATCGGGCAGATATGGACCGCCAAGATGATGCTCGATTTCATTGGCGAAGAAGAACTCGGCGCACAGCTCCTCACTGCGATTGAACAGACTTTACAAAGCGAAATCAAGACCCCTGATTTGGGTGGACGGGCTACGACGGAAGAGATGGCGCACGCTGTCATTCAGAATCTCTACCGAAAGTGATTTTTGATATGGCCAAAGGGGGCAGCTAAGTCTGTCTCGGCACAGAGTGTTCATACCGAACGTCATTCCTGAAGCGGTGGCAAACGATTTGGCCGCTCGATTTGATAGAGACTATCGTGATGACGAACTTCCTCCGACAAAGCAAGATTTACAAGCCGGTTTCGCCGAGGCGGAAGGGGTACTGTGCTATTCGCGCATTGCCATACGCAAGGAGAGTTGCGGAAGCGGATGCCTATGTAAAACAAGGCAAGTGGGAGTACTGGACGCCACACCTTCTGCTTGGCCGGGACATCTTCGGTGCTACGCTTCTTGGCATCATCGGTAGCAGTCGTCGTGTACGAGCAGGAACCTCCTCCCTCGACGAACCGGTTGTTGCAGTTACCTACGGTTGTCACAACGCCGCACATCGGCAGCGCGACACATGAGACTCGACTGAAGATGGCCATGCTTGCAGCAAAGAACCTAACCGCTGTGCTCACGGGTGTATTCCCTCCAAATATCGTGAATAGGGAACTGTGGACAACCCCTAACCCATAGCGACGTACGACTAAGGGTTCCGCTTGTGTAAATGAAAATCATGCAGAATCCAAGTTTTTGTAACCCCGTTGTTGATAAAACACCGCAACGTCGACTGGGACTTCCTGAGGAGATTGCAGAGGCCGTTTGTTTTTTAGCATCTCCTGAATCCTCGTTTATCACAGGTGCCACGTTGCATGTAGACGGAGGATTTCTGGCAGGACACCCGCAAATTGTTCCAAGTGAATGAGCACAAAAGGAGAGGTTGCAGACAGTGGCGCTTGACGATGAAATCAGGACTTTTTTAGACCAATTAAAAGAACAACAAGCAATACCGACCTATGAAATGTCACCGCAAGCTGCCAGGCAGGCACGTCTTGAGGCACTTCATGCGACTGAGGAAGTGATACCAAAGCGAAGTGTACAGAGCGTCCTGAACTTGACAGTACCCGGCGAGGACGGAGAGGTGCCCATCCGAGTCTATCGACCCAGTCTGTCCAAGCCTCGCGGAGCACTTGTCTATTATCACGGAGGTGGATGGGTGCTTGGCAATCTTGATACCGTCGACGACACATGCCGTGCACTTTGTGACCAAGCAGGGTATGTGGTTGTATCGGTGGACTATCGTTTGGCGCCGGAACATAGATTCCCGGCTGCTCTTGAAGACTCGTATCTGGCCTTACAGTGGGTTATAGAGCATGCGCTAGAGCTTGACATTGCGAGAGAAAAGATAGTTGTCGGCGGCGACAGTGCAGGAGGCAATATCGCAACTGTCATGGCACTGAAAGCTTTCGAGGAAGGGAAGAACTTGCTCGGGCAACTGCTCGTGTATCCTATCACGAATTATAGTTTTGAGACCGCGTCCTATGAGGAGAATGCGAGCGGTTATAACTTGGAGAAACGGGGTATGGAGTGGTTTTGGGACCATTACCTTCGCCATCCTGATGATGGCCGTAACCCATATGCCTCACCCTTGTTGGCAGAAGACTTATCCGGCCTTCCTCAGACTTTTGTGCTGACAGCACAATATGACCCACTGCGTGACGAAGGGATTGCATACGTGAAACGTCTCCGTGAAGCGGGAGTTCCTCTTCAGCATGTTCATGAGAACACGATGATTCATGGCTTTTTTACAAATTATTGGGGGGGGAAGCGTAGAGAAGCTGCTCTCCACTATGCGGCTGACTGTTTACAGAGGTGGGCTTCGGATGATGAATCGTAATCACGAACCAGTGGGAAGGAAAAGCAGTTTCGCCTGATGTTTTATGCAAGCTTCGTTTTGGTAACATGTTTACAGAGTTTGCAACATGGTAGATAGCGTTTGTCATATTCAAGGGTGGTGCAGCTTTTCAATGAGAACCGACGAATCATTCACACCTAAGCCGCGTATTTTGACCTTTGGCGAGCCACTCGTGGCGATGGTTCCCGATGCACCCGGGGTTGTATCGCCGATGCATCAGTTTCGTCCGTACCCGGTCGGAGCAGAGTTAAACACTGCGGTTGGTTTGGCACGTTTGGGGCTTCACCCTGTGGTTGCGTGCTGTGTTGGAGCAGACCCATTTGGGTCTCTTATCCGGTCCGCTGCACGATCTGAGGGTATCGATATCAGTGAGGTACAAGTGTCAACTGCAGGATCAACAGCAGTGATGTTTAAGCAACGGTCAGGGTTACAGATGAATACGAGTGTTTACTACTATCGCAGTGCCTCACCCATGGCAATGGGTGAATGGAACCCCGAAGCCGTGCAAGAGCGTATTGTCACAGACAACTTTGACTGGGTGCATGCCACAGGGATAACTTGGATGATTAGCAACCAATGCCGAAATGTTGCGACGGACTTGTTTCGGATCGCGCACCAACGTGGAGTTCCTGTGTCGTTTGACATCAATGTGCGCTTAAAACTCGCTGCAGCTGAAGGATGGAGGCAATTAATCCAAGAGGTTCTTCCGTTCGTAACGTGGCTTTTTATTGGGGATGAAGAAGCTGATTTGTTGTTCGCAACGACTCACGCTCGTGAGATTGAGGCTGAGTGTCTAAACCATGGCTTCAATGGAGTAGGTGTGGTTGTGAAGCGAGGTGACAAAGGAGCAACGGTCAGCACTGGCGGAACAGAAATAACGGTCTCAGCTCGTCGAGTCGCGGCGGTGGTTGATACGGTCGGTGCCGGCGACGGCTTTAACGCCGGGTTCATCGCAGGTTTGTTACGGGACGGGAGCGTCGATGAGGCACTGTCACTAGGGACAATTGTTGGCGCATATGCAGTTACCAGTATTGGTGATTATCATGGCTATCCAACATGGACAGAAGCTTTGCAAGAGCTGCGAGGTATCCAAGGTGTTCCAAGATAAGTAAACAGGAAATCTTCTTACTGTAGATCTTGCGATCTGTATATCTGTGATCTGTATATCTGTGATCTGTATATCTTACGATGCCTTACCGTATATCTTCCGAAGCCGAGGACAGTCTATCATTGGAAAATGCAAACCAACTCGGCGGAGGGATCTGTGTGTCAGACGTGAAACTTGCTGTCATTTACTACAGTTCTACAGGAACAAACCACAAGATGGCGAATGCTGCAGCTGATGCGGCAAAAGAAGCCGGAGCGGAGGTGAGGGTCCTCAAGGTGCCAGAGCTTGCTCCTGAGGAAGCCATCGCATCGAATGCGGGCTGGAAGGCTCACCATGAAGCGACGAGGGATGTTCCTACAGCCAGCGCTGGGGACATCGAATGGGCCGATGCCATTATATTTAGTGTGCCGACCCGATTTGGCAATGTTCCATCCCAAATGAAACAGTTCCTTGACACAATGGGGGGGCTATGGGCACAGGGGAAGACCGTGAATAAGGTTGTCAGCGCCATGTCGAGTGCCCAAAACCCACATGGCGGTCAGGAAGCCACAATTCTGAGCCTGTACACGAGCATGTATCATTGGGGCACAATCGTCGTCGCCCCTGGCTATACAGACCAGTCTTTGTTTGGCGCAGGTGGGAATCCTTACGGTACAAGTGTGACGGCAGTGGAAGACGGATCGATTGACAACTCCTCGATTGCTGCCATCAAGCACCAGGCCAAGCGGGTCGTCACAGTTGCAGAGTGGGTGAAGGCAGGCCAGTCCCGAGGGTAATCTCCGCAAGTCGCAAGAGGCTCAAGGATGGAAGGCAGGAAAAACTGGGATAAGCTCACTTTGCATGCCGGAACGTCATATCAAAACGTTGAAACGGGCCGTTTCCATTCGGGAAGCGGCTTTTTGTTTTTCGTGTTAACTGCCGCTGTGCCAGTGCTGATGCAGGATTGTGATGTCCGAAATCGAAACATTACGTCAAAAGGGAGGGACGTTACGTGGCCAAAATCTCGTATGAATCGCTGTATGACCTGCATTTCAGTGGGGAACCTGTGTTATCGCCGACGGGGAATGAGTTTCTTTACGTCCATACAGTCATGGACAAAAAGGCAAATGGGTATCGGTCTGTTATCCACAGATATAACCTCGAGACAAGAGAGGACTCCTTGCTCACCTACGGAGGTGCATCTGCTGGCAAGGCTGTACAAGATAAAAACCCAGTGTATTCCTCTGGTGGGAATACGATCTCATTTGTGTCTAACCGTAGTGGAAAACCTCAGGTGTACCAGTTCTCTAAAGCGGGGGGGGAAGCGAGGCAACTGACCGAGTTTCCAGAAGGCGTCAAGTCATACGCTTTGAGCCCTGACGGGGAACACATGGTGATTGCTGCACGAAGCGAGACATCGATGCCGGTTGAAGCAGAGAAGATACCTGCAGCAGATGTGAGAGTCATTACGCATCTGCGCTACCACGGCAACGGAGAGGGATTCTATGAAGGGAAACCGGTGCACCTATGGTTGTTGACCGTTTCAACCGGTGAGATACGACAGTTGACATCTGGTGCTTACAGTGAGACTGAACCGACATTTGCTCCAGACGGACAGTCCATCGCGTTTGTTTCTTGGCGATCCGATTTTGAACAAGAAGTTACGCCTTCTATCTATCAACTTAATATTGCAAGTGGAGAAATGAACCGGGTCTATGAAGGGAAAGGGATGACCTCTGCCCCGGCATATTCACCAGACGGCAGGTGGATTGCTTTCTTTGGACATCGAGATGGGGAGCGGAGTGGAACGAACAACTGTTTATGGGTCGTGTCGATCTCGGGCGATGAGTTGCACTGCCTGTCAGCGTCGCTTGATCGGCCGCAAGGGACCCAAGTTGGGACAGATGCTCGTTATGAGACCGGCAAGGCAGTTCCAATATGGTCAGCAGACAGTAGGGCCATCTACTTTACAGCGACATCTGAGGGAAATGCGAAAGTTTATCGTGCATCCATCGAGGGGGATGTCCGCTGCGAAACTCTCGGCGAGAATCACGTTGTCACCTCCTTTCACGTCTTAGACGGTACATCGCTTGTCGCAGCGGAAGAGTCGCCTGTATGCCCGGCAGAGATATTTCTCTATGTGAACGGCACGAAGGAACAAGTTACACATCACAATGCTGAGTTTCTCAGTCAATATGAGGTAAGTACCCCGGAACCGTTTAATATTACGGCTCGGGACGGGCTCAGTATTCCCGGTTGGATTCTTCGCCCGGTCGAATTTACAAAAGGACAAAAATACCCGTTAGTCCTCGAGATCCACGGAGGGCCGCATTCTTCTTATGGGAATGCCTTTAACCATGAATTTCAGCTCTTAGCAGCGCACGGCTATGTTGTATTGTACATGAATCCAAGAGGCAGCCATGGGTACGGTGCGGAGTTTGTCAAAGGGTGTGTCGGAGACTGGGGTGGTGGAGACTACAACGACCTCATGGATGCGATAGACGAAGCTATCAAACTGCCTTATGTGGATCCGGACCGACTTGGGGTCACGGGCGGTAGTTATGGGGGCTACATGACAAACTGGATAGTTGGGCATACCGACCGTTTTAAAGCGGCTGTGACTCAGCGGTCGATTTCAAATCTCTACAGCATGTTTGGGACCAGCGATATCGGGTTTTGGTTTAATAAAGTTGAACTCGGAGGTGCAGACCTGTGGGATGCCGAGGAGTTCATTATGAATAGGTCACCAATTCGCTACGCGAAAAACGTGAGCACCCCCACCAAAGTGATTCATAGTGAGGAAGACTACCGCTGTCCCATGGAGCAAGCAGAGCAGTGGTTCACAGCCTTAAAGCGACTCAATGTCGCCACGGAGTTTGTCCGTTTTGCCGGAGAAAATCATGACTTGTCACGAAACGGGAAACCTTTGAATCGGATCTCTCGCTTGAAGCACATCTTGGAGTGGTTCGAAAAATATGTTCGGTGACCGGAGGGATTGGGTTCGCTCGTAGAGCAAGCATGGTACTTCACCGAACTCAAAGATGCAAAACAGCCCCTTCCTCTCGGCGTTGCGCCGACGGAAGCGGGCTGTTTTTTCTCATTCATTTTTCTCATTCAGTCAGGACAACGTCCCTGTATTCATTCAACGCGCCTTCATTCGGTCAGGACACCTTTATTCGGTCAAGACACCTTCATTCAGTCAGGATACCTTCATTTTGGACGGAACTAGCAGGTGGGTCTGTCTTAGCAACACCCTTCCCCCAAATTAGGAGCAGTGTGGCGACCGTGAAGTAGAGCACAGTATTTGGACCAAACTCAAATACGTTCTCAACACCGTTGTGAATGACGATGGCTACAAGGCCGATAAATGCGCCAATCGCTACGTATCTGTTTCTGCCTTCCATACGCTTCACGGTTTTCTTAAACACCTCGCGCAGGAGTGCCAAATGCATCGCCATGAACAGGACCAAACCAATCAGTCCAGATTCGCCAAGCACCTTCATGTAGTAGTTGTCGGAATAGATGCCAAGCCCGAAATCCGAGGCGACTTGTCCACCGTAATGTCCCATCCCGGCACCGAACAACGGGTTTGCGGACATCAGGTTAAAGGCGATGCCCCAACGTTCAAGTCGACCTCCTTGCTGGGCTTTCAACAAGTACACGGGTGAGAACAGGTCTACAAAACGATGATGAATTGGCGGCAAGAAGAAGGCAACAACACCGAGAAACAATACAACAATAAGAAACTTTCGATTGACGAGTGCCGCTACAATGACCAGTGCCAAGCCAAGTGCGAGAAGCGATCCTCTGTCATATGTGAACAGGTGCGTCCCAAAACACATGAAAAAACCGATTCCGTACATCCATTTGCGCCAACGATTTCGTTCATAGAGAAAGAGTCCCACAAGGAGTGGTTCAGTGAGGGCCATATAAGCCCCAAGTTCATTTGGACTTGTAATAATCGAAAATACCCGGGTGCGCAGGTGTTCGTTGACATCAGTCCAACCTTTGGGAATTGGAACAGCAATCACATACTGAAACAGACCGTGCACGCCGACTAAGATGGCGAGCGCAACGATAGCGTGGAAAAGTTTCGGTACGTCTTCAGGTTCAACAACAAACGGGATCAAAAAAGCAAACAGCATATAGAACACATCTGCCCTGTAGCCGTCAAACGCGATGGTTGGCTGGTTGAAACTTGCAAACATCAAAGCAAGACCGTAAATCATGTACCATCCTGCAAACTTGTACCAACCAAATCGTGGTGCGCTATGCCCGGCAAGGAGCTTCCTTAATGCTTGCCATGCAAGAACGAGCAGAGCCAGAATGCTCCATATGGAGCCGATGATGTGCAGGTGGGGTAGGTTTCGAAGCCCGAAATCAATGAGCGGGAAAAACGTGATGGCGTATACAGACCAACGTGCCATCCGATTGGCAGCCAACCCTCCGCGGGAAACAGACTGCACATCGGCTCGTGGAGAAAATGATTTGTGATGCGCGCTTATATCGGTCGATGTCAATGGGTCTCCTCCGTTCGAAACAGTTCACTTGTCAGAATACCACGATCATGTTAAGAAAACATGGCGATGTATGAATCTTGTTCTCATAGACACATCATGAGAGGTGTGTGATAGTATCGATACTGTACGATCCGATATCAGCTCGATACCGACGGGCGCGGCAACGCGTACTAAAGTCGAATTTGAGCCACAAACATCAAGTAAAGGGGTGAACGGTTATACATTCCTATTGGTTTTGGATTGGGAGGTTTCCGGTACGTACATACAGTACAATCTTCGCGGCGGCTTTCCTCCTCGGACTCGGTGTGACACTGTATTTTGCCCGGGTTTACGGAGAAAAAGGAGACACGGATCACTGGTGGAATTTGGCACCCCTCTGCCTGGTCTTTGGGATCGTCGGAGCTAGGTTCTGGCAGGTCTTCTTCTTTGACTGGTCGTTTTACAAGCAAAATCCAGGGCAAATTATCGCCATATGGAATGGGGGATTGTCGATCCAAGGTGGATTGGCAGGAGCCATTATTGCTGCGATCGTCTATCTGTGGCGACACAAGAAAAGTGTGTTGCACTTCTCAGATATCTCCGTACCAGGGGTAACGCTTGGGATGAGCATTGGCCGCGATGCGGATTTCATGAACGCTAGTGCGTATGGGAAGCCAACTGGACACAGTTGGGGTGTGGTTTTTCCGCCCGGTACACTTGCACATGATGAGTATGGCGCGCAACCGCTTTGGCCGGCCGTCATTTGGGAAGCACAGGTGGACATTATTCTCCTCGCCATCCTGTTTATTCTGTTCCAACGGCAGAAGGGTTGGCCAAGAGGGTTTGCTTCAGCCTACTACGTGATTACCTACAGTGTTATAAGGTTTTTCCTCGAGATCTTACGCGGAGACTCTCCTCGATTTGCTCTCGGGTGGGATGCCGCCCAGTACACAGCTGTTGTTACATTTGTGCTCGGGATTGTACTCCTCGTTTGGGTGTTCTGGAAGAACGGTGACAAGCGGATGTTCTACACCCGTCCGAACAACGGTGGCACCACAGAATCCAAATGACAGTCGGACAAGCACATGATATGAATGCAAAGGCCGTACCTTCTGAGGTACGGCCTTTCAGATGGTCCAGAAAGCCACTTTTCGAGGCTTTCTATCAATGTTCTGTTGACTTATGAAGACTCGTCCGATGAGTGCTCGTCATTCGGGAAATTGTCTTGGTGGGCGGTATTTGGCGGTTTGCTGAATCGTCTCCAAATCAAACGGACGAGAATCAGAATTGAGAATGCGATGATGTCAGTGAGCAGGTACACATCCCCGGTCGACAGCACAATTTTTCGAGCCAGGACCAACAGCACAAAGTCCATCAGTCGATGCGGAGACAGTGTCCGAAGTAAATCCAAGAGTTCGTAAACGAGCAGAATGGAAAAGAGATCGTTAATGATAGCGCGAAAACTGGCAAGAATGGACTGAGGGTGGACAACGATGCCTCCCCATTTAACAAGAAAGCCAATGATTCCCCAAACCAGAATGACGAGCATGATGGTAACAATGGCCCAGCGGACATAGACTGTAGCCTTTTCAGTAATGGAGACAATATTTCGTCGGTTCACAGTGTCCTCCTGATAAAGAGATCGAAGATTAGTATTGCCAAGATCGTCGTGAATCAAGAATGTACCACAAGCGATTATAGAAAAAAGGAGGGAATATAAAGATTTGAGGATACAGACAGTTGACGTATAATTGGAAGACTCAAATGGGGAAAAGTTTGGGAAAGCAAGGAGTTGGTGTTCGTCATGGCATCAGGCGGCCAGAATCGAAGCAACATTCGTCCGGGGCTTGAAGTGGATATCGTGTTGAAGAAAGACCAGCCCACGGGGAAATTGACGCGAGGCATTGTAAAGGACATCCTCACGAACTCAGCCAATCATCCAAGAGGCATTAAAGTACGTTTACAAGACGGTCAGATTGGTCGTGTCCAAAATATTGTTGATAAGTCATCGTGAGAAACAAACGGGCTGTGAAAAGCATACCAAAAAGCCTCCGACGTAAGTCGTCAGAGGCTTTTTTCACCCTTAACCAGGGTTATAGAACTTTGGTAGTCCAAGACTCACCATTCCAGACGTCTGTCACGATGTCCTGATAGAAGTCCGGCTCGTGAGATATCAGCAGAATGCTGCCTCGATACGCCATTAATGCACGTTTTAGTTCCTCTTTCGCATCGACATCAAGGTGGTTTGTCGGTTCATCAAAGACCAGTACATTCGACGGCTTGTTGATGAGTTTGCAAAGCCGAACTTTGGCCTTTTCTCCACCGCTAAGCACTTCCACTTTGCTCTCGATATGCTTCGTCGTGAGACCGCACTTGGCAAGTGCAGCTCGCACCTCTGCTTGTCCCATATGGGGGAACTCTTGCCACACCTCTTCAATACACGTTCTGTCCGGGATCTGCTTCGGTTCCTGCTCAAAGTAACCAATCTCAAGGTAGTCGCCGCGCACGACCTCTCCGGACAGCGCAGACAGCTCACCAAGCAGACTTTTCAGCAACGTTGTCTTACCGATACCGTTCGCACCGACAAGCGCTATCTTCTGACCCCGTTCCATTCGCAGATTGAGCGGACGAGACAACGGGCTGTCATAGCCGATAACCAAGTCACATGTTTCAATGATGGTTTTACTCGGTGTCCGAGATTCCAAGAAGTTGAATACCGGCTTTGGCTTCTCTTTCGCGAGCTCTATGACGTCCATGTTATCGAGCTTTTTCTGCCGCGACATAGCCATATTTCGTGTTGAGACCCGGGCTTTGTTCCGAGCCACAAAGTCTTTAAGCTCTGCAATCTCCTGCTGTTGTCTCTTGTACGCGGACTCCAGCTGCTGTTTCTTGACCTCGTAGACCTGTTGGAAGTTTTCGTAATCTCCCACGTACCGATTCAGGTCCTGGTTTTCCATGTGATAGATGATGTTAATCACGCTGTTCAAAAACGGAATATCGTGCGAGATGAGTACAAATGCATTCTCGTAGTCTTGAAGATACCGTTTTAGCCAGACAATATGCTGTTCGTCCAAGTAGTTTGTCGGTTCGTCGAGCAGAAGGATGTCCGGTTTCTCTAAGAGTAACTTCGCTAACAGTACCTTGGTTCTTTGCCCTCCGCTGAGGTCTTCCACGTCCCGGTCGAGTCCGATCTCGTTCAAACCCAAACCTCGAGCGAGTTCCTCGACCTTCGGATCAATCGCGTAAAAGTCCTGATGCGTGAGGAGTTCTTGAATGACACCGACTTCTTCCAACATTTGATCGAGTTCCTCAGGCGATGCATCTGCCATCTTTTCGTACATCAGGTTCATTTCTGACTCAAGATTGAACAGGTACTGGAAGGCGCTGCGGAGCACGTCTCGAATCGTCTGTCCACGTTCGAGGACCGCGTGTTGGTCCAAGTACCCGACTCGGACATTCTTCGCCCACTCAATTTGGCCTTCATCCGGTGCCAGTTTTCTTGTGATGATGTTCATGAAGGTCGACTTACCTTCGCCGTTTGCACCAATCAAACCAATATGTTCGCCTTTTAACATCCGAAATGAAACATTGTTAAAAATGGCTCTGTCACCAAAGCCATGGGTTAGGTTTTTCACGGTTAAAATGCTCAATGGTTTTAACGCCCTTCGCTGTGGAATGTCATGCCGCTGTTTGACGAATGAAATGCGACTCTTCGATTCTGCGGTGCATGGTCTATGATCGTCAAGAGGGGAATCTGTACAAGCACAAAAAAACGAGGTGCCGATACGAAATGTCAATTCGCACCGGCCATGGCGGGAGTGTCGAGTTGCGGTCTACAGAATGGCCACTCGAGCGGTGACGCGTTGTTGTCACAAAATGACCTGCACTTTTGGCGTATCGAGTTGCTACTGCGTGATGGCTTGCAGGATCAGGCTTGACACAGCCACGAGCGCCCATGTCGAGAGCCCCATTAAAAGCGGGCGATGCCCCGTTTTCATGAGAGAGCGGAGGTTGGTATTTAATCCAATCGCCGCAAGGGCGACGGATACAAAAAATTCGCCAAGCAGGCTGATGTTGGTTGCAACGGTGTGTCCAAACAGGCCAAAGGTATCGAGCGCTGCCATAGCCACGAAACCCAGAATGAACATTGGGAACTGGATACGGGTTTTGCGACGCGGCATGTCGTCGACCAGAGCATGCTCAGGCCCAGCCTCTGAATGTTCCACCGTGGCAGCTGTTTCCAATATGTGTTGATTTTGAGTCTGTTTTGCCGTCATGAATGCAAACCAAAGGCTCACAGGGATAATCGCCAGTGACCGGGTCAACTTCACCACAGTTGCGTACTGACCTGCTGCATGAGAAAACGAGTAGCCTGCGGCAACGACTGAAGATGTATCGTTAATTGCCGTGCCAGCCCACATTCCAAATTTCATGGACGAAAAGTGAAACATATGTCCAATCAAGGGGAACAGGAAGACGGCAACAACGTTAAAGAGAAAGATGGTCGAAATGGCGTACGCAATCTCGCCTTCTTCTGCGGCGACAATCGGGGCTATCGCGGAAATTGCAGAGGCACCGCAAATGCTCGTGCCGACGGTGATGAGTCGGATAATGTTCCTGGGCAAGTGGAACATCTTTCCGATCAGCGTGCCGCCCGTCAGGGCAACAGCGAGAGAGCCAATCATGACCCAAAACGACTGGCTGCCTGTCTTCCATACAACGTCTAAGTTTAAATTCGCACCGAGCAATATAATGGCGAATTGAAGTACCCGCTTGGCTGTAAAGGAGACACCTGGTTGTGTACGCACGGGATTTCGTAAAACGCCTCGGAGTAAGATTCCTAATACAATCGCGATGATGGGGGCACCTACGACAGGGAGGAGGTGGCCGATGAAGGAAGCGACGATAGCGATGACACAGGCAGCAAGGAAGCCCGGCAGCAAACGACCGGGGTCTTTCAGTTGTTCAAGCAACGACATATCACAAATCACTCCTTGTGGTGCACTCCTTATGGTGCATCTTGAATGAATCGATAATCAGGAGCGGACCCTTACATATATCCGGCAACAGCAAGCGCGGCTTCTCAAATTTAATGCTGCATATTCATAATGTAAAATACATATTCGTTTTTATTTTCATAAGTAATTATTATAGTGGTGGATGAACCTTCTGCTTCATTACCGTTTGCTTCTTTACCGTCGCCGTCCTGGGATCGCATTATTCTCCGTAACGTAAAGCCCCATCCAATTGAGGATAGGGCTTTACGTCGCAAGGCTTTTTCAGATGAGTTGGCCAGATGGCTGGCCGTTTTCGTTGCACCATGGTACCGTTCGTCCCAGGGAATTGCAGGCTTTCCTGTTTCGATAGACTTGTTATTTGGCGCGTTGCAGATGCTGACGACTTTGTATGCGCTGCTGTCTGTAGAACTGACGCGCGGAAGCCCAGATGTTTCCGGTGATCCAAACTCCGAACAGAAGCACGGGGATTCCGTAGACCCAGTCCATGGTGATTCCATTGGCAATTGCTCTGTAAACAAGAGATGTGCCGTAGACCCCGGCTGCGAGAGCCATCAGCCAAATTGCCCATAATCGGATTACCTTGACCACATTGATTACCTCCTCTGTGCTTCTTTTAGATATTAAGCGTGTTGGTAGCAAGCGGGTACAAAGCCGGGACGAGCTGCGACACGTTTTACACCTTTAAACTCTTTGCTGCACTCGCTTCGGAGTGGACAGTTGGCACAGTCGTTTTCCTGTTCCAGCTTTTTATACCAGTCTCTCCAGATGACGCGATGAACTCGCAAGAGCCGCGGCAGTTTATTCAGTCCTGGAACCCATGGAACCAACATCAACAGCAGGAACAGAATGGCAACGCTGTATGCGGCCATCTGATCTCCAGCGGAAGATGTCGACCAGGGCGGGATTTGGTATAGGAATGTGTAAGGTGTCAACCACCAAGGGCCAGGATACGCTTGTTCGTCGTGATTAATGCCCCATTGCTCGCCTAGCATGTCAATGTTTCCAGCGACTTGATGTAAGGCAGAACCCTGCAGGAACAAGAGATCATTCTGCACATTGTAGCGATAGACGCCATTGTTGGTTTCTCTATCGAGCGTGCCGGACAGCATTCCGGATTTTGCAAGGGACAGTTCATAATTCATCATCGTACTGACAGGTCCGTAGTCACCCTGTGGAATGACAACATTCCCATTAACCGCCTTCGCCTTGTTCAGCGCATTGTTGAGATTGGTATCCCACTTCTGTTGCTGCGCGCCCGTCGCGTGATCATAGGTGTACAGAGCCGTTTGTAATGCCGTATTGTGCGATGCATTTGCCAGCATGGAAAGAGGCGTCAATACATCTGCGTTAGCCGTTTGAATCTGGTATGGCGTTCCCCACCATGTTTGAGGGTGGAACGGACCAATCGACTGGATAGATTGATTGCCGTTGTTATATGGCGGTCCGTAAGTGGCGATGGCACCCGTCCCAGCGAGATCGCCAAGTGCAGTTTGCTCTACCAACACTGGGTTTTGGGTGGCGATTTGTTGGTTCGTGACAGCAGGGCGATATGGAGCTCCCCAGATGGCTGCCACGCCGACAATCAGAACGCCGGCAATAGCGAGACTTACGACGCCTTCTTTAACCATGTCGAAATCTTTCTGTTTGAACTTCAGTGTATCTCTTCCTGCAGCAGGAGCTTTCATTTTTTGTCACCTTCTTGCTCGGTAATCTTTGCTTGATATGGCGGGACAACGCCTTTGCTGCGAACAGCTATCAAGTGCCAAGCTACGAGTCCCATCAGAATTAACGGTAGAACAGCAATGTGCAGGCCGTACACCTGACCGTTGTTGAGGATGTTTAAAAACCCATCGAACCCGGCACCATTAAAAGCATCCTTACTTTGAACCTGATTCCACTGTGAGAAGAAATCCCCGCGGGATAGATAACCGGTAAACGCGGTTACGACAGATAGTCCGAATGAGGCCACGCCAATCACCCAGGTCAGTGCGCGTCCTTCGCGCCATGAACCCATGAAAAATTGTCCAACTAAGTGCATCGTCATGAAGAAGAAAAATGCTTGAACGCTCCAAAAGTGAATACTCCGCATGAAATCGCCAAGGCTTGAATATTGGTACCACAACGGTCCCTTTGAGGCCATAATGACGCCAGATACAATACAGAAAACAAGACTGCTAAGCGTAAATACACCAAAACTATATACGAGGGATGACACATAGACTGGTTGCTCTGACGGCAGCAAGTTATCCCAGGTTAGTTTCTCAGATACGCTTGTGCGCATCGATTTCGTCCAGTTCATTTTTTGTCATCTCCTTTACCATGCGGGTACTTTCCAATTGCGAATACAATGAAGACTGCGAGCCAGAGAAAACCAACGTAGTAATTTGGCCATGCGTTAGACATGTTGACCATTTGAAACACCTCCCGTGTCACAAACTTTAACCCTACTGCGCTTTTGGCAAAAGGTACGTTCAGACCGTTCGTAGGACTAGTCGGTTTATGCTATTGCGTCGTTAGAATGAACTACGGATACCTGACATCGAATCATCTCCAATTCAGCACAGCTTTGAGTGGTGCTTAACGAGTACACTTGAAGCCTAGTTCTTGTCAGGGTATGGACTTGTGCGCGAAATCACACGAGGGGTAATTCAGTCGGGTATTGTGTCATTTTGTTCATGACTGGACAAGCGGGGGGGCATGTATCAGATGGGGCCGGAAAGCGACCTTTGCAGTGTGAGGCTGCATACATCTCACCGGAACGGCTGACGGATTTGGAAGGTCGCACACATGATGCGGTGGGCGTAATTGCAGCACGGGTGACCATGCAAAAAAGCTGTGTCGATTTGGCTGCCGCATCTCAAATCCTTAATTCGGGTCCACGAGGCGGTACCCGACCCCGGGTTCCGTGAGCAAAAGGTTCGGCTGCGCTGCGTTGTCCTCGATTTTCTTTCTCAAGTGGCCCACATATACGCGCAGGTAATGACCTGCGGTTTCTGTGCCTTGTTCGCCCCATACTTGCTTTAACAATTGCCGGTGCGTCATGACACGGTTTGCATTGATGGCCAAGGCTTTTAACAGGTCATATTCGATGGGTGTCAGTTTAATGGGTTCGCCGTTCTTTTCAACGACGCGCCGCGAAAGATCAATTTGCAGAGGTCCAACTTGAATAATGGGTTCGTCCGGTTGCTGAGCGATATGGCGGAGGGCGACTCGAATCCTCGCCATCAGTTCACTCATTCCAAAGGGCTTCGTCATGTAATCATCAGCGCCGTTATCAAGCGCATAAACTTTCCCTGCTTCATCATCGCGGACTGTCAGAACAATAATCGGCATTGTCGCCCACTCGCGAATTTGCCGTAAAACATCGCGTCCATCCATATCAGGGAGCCCGAGATCGAGGATGAGTAAGTCGGGGATATCCATACTGGTTTTGAGAACCCCTTCTCTTCCCGTGGATGCCTCCATGGTGGAATACCCGTGTGCTTCGAGAGTGACACGAAGGAGTTTTCGAATCTGGACTTCGTCATCAATAATTAGAACCTTTGCTCCCATTAGGACGGCCCCCTTATACGCCTCAGGTACACGCTTCAGGCCATGTTCACCAGGCCCGCTTCCCATGCATTTCACCCTAATTAGGGCAGTTTATTAGGACAGACGGTAATCCTCTGTTAGTCAATCAATTCGTGGCTGAACTCTTCTGCCGTCTCTAATATTGGTTCAGGTGCATCACCAACTGGCAGTCTGATGGTTATCACCGTTCCTGCTTTTTCACCCGGCCTCGCAAAGATTTCCCCGCCGTGTGCCTGAATGATTCCTTTGCAGATAGCCAGGCCAAGACCTGTACCTGGCACGTTTTTTCCGGTGTCTGTGCGGTAAAACTTTTCGAAGATTTTTTCAGCGTCGTCAGCTTCGATACCAATGCCATAGTCTCGGATGCGGATGGTAAGAACCCCATCGTACTCCATGACGTCAAGTTCGATGGTGGTTCCATCTGCTGAGTACTTTGCAGCGTTGCTCATGAGATTCACAAGCACCTGTTCAATCAATACTTCGTCAACGGCCGCCGGGGGCAGGGAGCTTTGCAGATTGACTTCAACCTTGCGGTTTTGCAGCGACTCTTTGACTTGTCGCAGGGCGACACCGACAATGTCCGCCACGTCACACCATTTTTTGTTCAATTGAAGCATACCGCTTTCAAGTCGGACCATGCCAAGGAGATTGGTGATGAGTCGATTCATGCGCATGGCGCCTTCACGAACGGTGACAAGCAGTTCTTGCCTGTCGGCGTTAGAAAGGAAATTTTCTCCGTCAATGAGTCCGGTCACAGCACCAATGATGGTTGCCAACGGGGTCCGCAGTTCGTGTGAAATCGAGTCGAGCAGGGAAGTACGCAGCCGCTCAGACTCGGCAGTCAGATGAGCAATCTGGGCCTTTTCCTCGTAACGAACGCGCGCGATGGATACGGCTGCGAGGCCGGCAAGTGCTTGTACCACGCGAATGTGCCAGTGCGGATTGTCCTTTCCGAGTGGTCGTTGAGTGCCGATACACATCACCCCGTGTACCGTGGATTCGGTTTTCAGGGGGACGTACAGGATAGATGTGTTGCGATGGGTATTTGTCCCGTAACCGGCCATTTTCCCGTGCTCAAACACCCAACTGACAACTCTCGGCTCAACTACGGTAAATCCGTTTACAGTCGTCAGTCCCATTTGCGCACGTGCTGTCAGCTGTCCAGATGCGTCAGGCAACATGATGACTGTGGCAAGTCCGAACGTGCGCGACGCATGACCGACAATCTCTCCGAGTACCGTGTCTAAGTCCCGCGCTGCAGCAACTTGATTGCTCAGGGCGAATAAAGCAGACGTGACGCTTTCACGTTCGCGAGAGTCGCGGACACGTTTCCGAAGCTCGGCGGCCAAACTGGCTGTGAATGCAGCCACAGCCAGGTAGACGGCGAATGAAACAAAATAGCGGATATCGGATACGGTAAACGTGTGAATCGGCGGTACAAAAAAGAAATCGAAGGCAACAACCCCGATGCCAGCTGCATAAAAGGCAGAGCCAAGTCCCCATCGAACAGCACTTACGAGGACCGGCAGAAGGTACAACAGCGCCAGGTTAACGAGCGTAAACGCGTAGCCGATCTTCCAAAACATGAGGGTTAAAATGGCAACCATCAGGGTTACGGACAGATAAGGAATCACTTTCGCACGACCAACCCTTGGTTCATCCAGGAGCTGTTCAGATGATGACCATGGTACGACGTAGGAGGTAAGAACCCGCCACTTTGGTCGGGACGAAGATGTTTTTTTCAAGCAGGACAACCCCATTCATCGGAGGACTACCTCTAGTTATAAACCGGTAATGGTGAAAATGCCCTCATTTTTACACTTTTTTTACACCATGACTCAGCATTTATACACTATCTTTACCCAGAACGATCCTACAATCATGACTGTATTAGAGAATCCATGTGTTCGAGATTGTTTGTGATTTTACTGCCTTACAAATGGGCAACGTATAGAGCGGGGTGTGGAGATGGGAGATATCATATCACTTTTGTTGTACTTAGCCGTATTTGGCCTGCTGTTTGTGTTGTTCCGGGTTTTTGACAAGGCGTAGGGGGGATACATGGTGTGGGTGCTGCTTGTTATTTCTGTGGTCTTAATGGTGTACCTGACCTATGTCATTTTCAATCCTGAGAAGTTTTAGGACACGTAAAACAGCTAGGTCAGTTGACAGGTGCTGCGCCTTGAAGAGAAAGATGCGCCAACACTTCCGCCAACACTTCAATGTGCAGTAGTTGTGGATTTTGAGGAGTGAGATGAGATGACGTTTGCTGGGTCAATCGGCATTTTGGCCGTCATTGCGTTGATTTTGTTGATTGGGATCCCACTTGGTGGATACCTGTACCGAGTCTTCAGCGGTCAAAAAGGCAAGTTTGACGGTATGTTCAGGCCGATAGAAGGGTTCTTGTACCGGGTTGTCGGCGTCGACCCGTCGGTTCAGATGGATTGGAAGGCATATTTGCGGGCCCTAATGTTAGTGAACTTTATGATGATGATTCTCGCCTACCTCCTGTTTCGCTTGCAGCACGTTTTACCGCTCAATCCGGATGGCATTAAAGCGATGCCGTGGGATCTGGCGTTTAACACGGCAGCCAGTTTTATCACGAATACGAACTGGCAGAACTATGCGGGCGAACAGTCGCTGTCTTATTTATCACAGATGACCGCCATTACGTACTTGCAGTTTACGTCTGGAGCGACGGGTTTTGTTGCAGCGATTGCTTTTCTTCGCAGTGTCACCGTGAACCGTTCGGAGTCTATCGGAAACTTTTGGGTGGATTTTATTAAGATTCACACGCGAGTCTTGATTCCACTCGCTGTTGTATTTGCCTTGGTTCTCGTAGGTCTCGGTGTTCCAGAGACACTTTTGGGTGCACAGACCGTACACACCTTGCAAGGCGGGACGCAGATTATTTCGCGCGGACCTGTTGCTTCACTTGAAGCCATTAAGCAGCTCGGAACAAACGGCGGTGGATACTTTAACGCGAACTCGGCCCATCCGTTTGAAGACCCGAGTGCCTGGACCACTGTCCTTGAAATGATCGCGATGGGTATTATCTCGTGCGGTCTTGTCTGGACGTTTGGAAAGTTCATTGGAAATCGCAAGCAAGCGGTTGTTCTGTACGTGTTTCTCACGGCTGTCTTAGTCATCGGGGCATTCGTCATCTACGCGAGTGAGACGGCAGGGAACCCGATTCTGCAGCACACGCTGGGCATTCACGGCCCGAACATGGAAGGGAAAGAGGTCCGTTTTGGTCCTGCCATGTCGAGTGCATTTGCGGCCATCACAACCGCGTTTACGACGGGCGCTGTGAACTCGATGCACGACAGCTTTATGCCGATGGGCGGCTTTATTCCGCTCTTGTTTATGATGTTTAACCTGGTGTTTGGGGGTAAAGGCGTAGGCTTGCTCAACATCCTCATGTTCCTGATGATCACGGTCTTTCTGTCAGGGCTGATGGTTGGACGTACGCCTGAGATTTTCGGCAAGAAAATTGAAGCCCGCGAGATTAAGCTCGCCACCATTGCAATGCTGGTGCACCCGTTCATCATCCTCGTTCCCACTGCCATAGCGCTCGTGACGAAGGCGGGAACGTCATCCATCTTGAACCCCGGACTGCACGGTCTCTCCGAGGTGTTGTATGCGTACACATCGGGAGCAGCCAACAATGGGTCCGCGTTTGCGGGTTTGAACGGGAACACTGTCTTTTACAATATCTCGCTCGGACTGGTGATGTTGCTCGGACGGTACGTATCACTGATTGCCATGTTTGCGATTGCCGGATCACTTTCGAAAAAGGCCATTATTCCGCCCAGCGCCGGAACACTGCGGACAGACACGTTTGCGTTTGGCGGGGTTTTTGTCGCGGTCTTTGTCATTGTCGGGGCGCTGACGTTCTTCCCTGCCCTCGCTATCGGACCGATTGGAGAACAACTGCAGATGTGGGCCGGAATCGTGCACTGACAGGCGTTGTCGGTTAGACAAAATGTCAGAGATGCTTCCGTCGGTGAGACGACCTGCGCTGAGAAGGAGATTTGAAGATGGCTCGAAATACGAAATCTGTGTCACGGGATATTATGAAGCGGGCAATCTGGGATTCTTTTGTGAAGATGAACCCTGTTATCCTCGCCCGCAATCCGGTTATGTTTGTGGTTGAAATCGGGTTTGTGATCACATTGTTACTGACTTTTGCACCGAATCTGTTTGGTGGACATTACCCATCTACGCAGCGTATCTATAACCTGATTGTCACCATCATCTTGTTGTTGACCGTGTTGTTTGGCAACTTCGCAGAGGCCGTTGCTGAAGGCAGAGGTAAAGCCCAAGCAGAGTCTCTCCGGAAGACCAAGACGGACCTGGTGGCGAATCGCCGAATGGACAACGGTGGGTACGAAGAGGTTCCGGCGTCTACCCTTCACAAAGGCGACATTGTCCGCGTTGAAGCACTGGAAATGATACCTGCAGACGGTGAGGTCCTTGAAGGACTTGGCAGTGTGGATGAATCTGCCATTACCGGTGAGTCCGCCCCGGTCATCCGAGGTGCGGGCGGAGACTTCAGCTCCGTGACCGGCGGGACGAAGCTGTTGTCTGACGAGCTCATCATTCGCATCACGGTCGACCCCGGGGAGTCGTTCCTTGATAAGATGATTAGTCTGGTCGAGGGCGCGAGCCGCCAGAAAACCCCGAACGAACTTGCCTTGTCAGTTCTGCTTGCAGGGTTGACCTTAATCTTTTTAATCGTCGTTGTTACGCTTGAGCCTCTGGCGCACTACGTTCACCACACGATTGATATTGCGACCTTGATCGCACTCTTGGTGTGTTTGATTCCAACCACCATTGGTGCTCTCTTGTCCGCCATCGGGATTGCAGGCATGGACAGGGTCATTCGATTCAACGTGATCGCTAAATCAGGGAAAGCGGTCGAGGCTGCCGGTGACGTGAACACACTGATTCTCGATAAAACCGGAACCATCACCATCGGCAATCGACTCGCCAGTGAGTTTTTGCCGGCAGGGGACCACACGGAAAAGGACTTGATTGAGTCAGCGGTCATTTCATCTCTCTTTGATGAAACACCAGAGGGTCGTTCGGTGGTCGATCTCGGCAAAGAAAAAGGCGTCTCCTTCGCACGTGAACGATACACGGATGCACAGAATGTGGAGTTTAGTGCCGACACCCGCATGAGTGGCCTCGACCTGGGTGACGGAACGGTAGTCCGTAAAGGTGCCGTGGACGCCATTAAAAAACATGTCTCGGAGCTTGGTGGAACGATCCCAAAGGACTTGGACGAGAAGACCGAATATGTGGCGAAGGCTGGCGGAACACCCCTCGCCGTGATCAAGGACCGCGAGATTCTCGGGGTTATCTACCTGAAGGATATTGTGAAACCGGGGATGCGTGAACGGTTTGAAGAGCTTCGCAAGATGGGTATCAAGACGGTGATGTGCACGGGTGACAATCCCTTGACAGCCGCAACCATCGCGAAAGAAGCCGGGGTGGACGACTACATTGCCGAGGCAAAGCCTGAAGACAAGATGCGTCTTATTCGTACAGAGCAGGATCAAGGCAAACTGGTCGCCATGTCTGGTGACGGAACGAACGATGCACCGGCACTGGCGCAAGCAGACGTCGGGCTCGCCATGAACACGGGCACGACGGCGGCGAAGGAAGCCGGCAACATGATCGATCTTGATTCGGATCCGACAAAGTTGATTGAAGTTGTCTCCATCGGCAAGCAGCTGTTGATTACGCGCGGTGCTATCACGACATTTTCTATCGCCAATGACGTCGCGAAGTACTTCGCTATCATTCCCGCAATTTTCATGGTGACGATTCCCGCTTTAAAAGTGCTGAATGTGATGCATTTGACGAGTCCGCACAGTGCTATATTATCGGCGCTCATCTTTAATGCCATCATCATTCCGCTGTTGATTCCATTGGCCATGAGGGGTGTCAAGTACCGACCGATGAGTGCGACGAACATGCTCGTGAGAAACCTGCTTATCTACGGCATGGGTGGCGTGATCGCTCCATTTGTCGGGATTAAAATCATTGACCTGCTGCTCACGATCTTTGGTGTGGCCAACATATAGGGGGAATTGAAATGGTGAACTTCTGGCGTTCACTGCGCTTCACGATTGCGTTCGCTATCCTGCTTGGCATCATTTATCCGCTTGTGGTGACGGGGATTGGCAATCTGTTGTTCCCGTTTCAGGCAAAGGGAAGCATTGTTTCGCTCCAAGGACGCCCTGCAGGCTCGCTCCTGATTGCACAAAGTATTACGGCCCCAGGCCTGTTTCATCCGCGGCCTTCGGCTGTAAACTATGCTGCAAACGGCTCTGGCGGATCGAACCTTGGGCCGACAAATCCGGCGCTCGTGGCAGAGGTGAAGAAGAACCTGCAGACAGTGGAACAACAAAATCCGGGCACGCCCGTGGGTTCCATTCCAACCTCAATGGTTGAATCCTCGGCTTCAGGACTCGACCCAGATATCACGGTTCAGGATGCACTGATTCAAGTACCCCGCATCGCAAAGGCGACGGGGATCAGCAGGACTGATTTGACGAGTCTCATTAACCAGTACAAACAAGGACGCGCCCTCGGCATTTGGGGCGATCCGATGGTCAATGTCATGCAACTCAACTTGGCGATTGAAAAACGGCTTGGTAAATAACAGGAAAATAACATCCGCTCAGAACATGACACACGGCTCGGCGTAACAAACCGCTCTTACGACACACAGGCAACCCTCAGGACCATGAACACCAAGCGTGGTAATGGGTCAGCCTCGAGGCAAGGTGGCATACATGGCTTCGAATACTGGAGAGGTATTTGGTTCAGAACCGGGCCAGCTCAAGATATTTATCGGTGCTGCTCCGGGTGTGGGGAAAACCTATACGATGTTGCGCGAAGCGGGCTCACTCAGAGCCCGTGGTGTCGACGTTGTTATCGGGTATGTCGATGTCCGGGACAGACCTGAAACCGCTGCGCAAATTGGCGAACTTGAGATTTTACCGAGAAAAAAGATCCGGTTTCAGAAGCGCACCTTTGAAGAGGTAAACATTGAAGCCATTATCGAACGGGACCCAGACGTTGTCGTGATCGATGAATTGGCGCATAGCAATGCCCCCGGTTCGATGTTTCCAAAGCGCTATATGGATGTAGAATACCTGCTTGACCAAGGAATTTCCGTGTTAACCACTGTGAATGTACAGCACATTCGAGGCATTCACGAGGAAGCGGAAGAAATTACGGGTATTCCGGTTCGGGAGCTGATCCCAGAGTCGCTGATTAAGCGGGCGGATGAAGTTTCTGTCATTGATGTCACGCCGGAAACACTCAGACAACGCCTTCGGGATGGGAGTATCTATCCGTCAGACAGGGTCGATCAAGCTCTGCAAAACTTTTTTCGTAAATCGAACCTGTCCGGACTCAGAGAACTGGCATTGCGGATGGTGGCCGAGGACGTTGACGAACGCCTGGAACGGTCCTACTCCCGCCGCAAAATTCCGGGTCCTGTGGGTGCAAGGGAAGTAATTATGGTCTGTGTGAGCCATTTGCCCCGAGCCGCGAAACTTATCCAGCGCGGACATCGTATGGCGATGCGGTTGAAAGCAGACCTATACGTCCTCTCCATCTGCAGCACAGTCGAGGACTCACTTTCGGAACGAGACAAAGCAAGCCTAACCAAGCTGAAAGAACTGGCCGACGAGTACGACGGGGAGTTTGTCGTTGAACCGCGCAATGACCGAAAGATTGGGGACATCATTGCCAAGGCTGCTCAGCGACTCAATGTGACTCAAATTGTCATTGGGCAACCGGCCCCAGACCGGAAATGGGAACTGTGGCGTGAGAACCCGATTCGCTATCTGCTTCGAAACCTGCGGTACACAGACCTCCGTATCGTGGGATGGCGTGATCCGCCAGGACACCCTGTAAAGGTGTGGAAATCAAACGGATCGTCTGGTGAGACGGGGTTGCACCAACGGCTCAAGGGAAGACTGACCATTTACGTGGGTGCAGCCCCAGGTGTCGGGAAAACGTACAAGATGCTTCAGGATGCGCACGACTGGCGAAAGCGCGGGTGGGACGTCGTGATTGGTCTGATTGAGACCCACGGGCGCCAGGAGACTGCGGACCAGATTGGCGATCTGGAGACGGTACCAAAGAAACAGTTGCTGCTCGAAGGGCGTACGTACGAGGAAATGGATGTCGATGCGATTGTAAGGCGAAAGCCGTCGATTGTGCTCATCGATGAACTTGCACATACAAACGTCCCAGGCTGCGTACGC
The DNA here is from genome assembly GCF_001399675.1 of Paenalicyclobacillus ferrooxydans. Taxonomy (GTDB): domain Bacteria; phylum Bacillota; class Bacilli; order Alicyclobacillales; family Alicyclobacillaceae; genus Alicyclobacillus_B; species Alicyclobacillus_B ferrooxydans. Next base: position 45,066 of record NZ_LJCO01000096.1, on the reverse strand, counting down.
GAAAAACGCTATCAAGATATTCAATATATCCTTGAGCATGGCATCAACGTTGTAACAGCTGTCAATGTACAGCACCTAGAGAGCTTGCACGATAAAGTGGAGCACATCACTGGCGTTAAGGTTCGAGAGCGCGTGCCAGACTGGTTCATGAAACTGGCGAGAGAGATTAAGTTGATTGACGTGACCCCGGAGACACTGCAACAACGCCTGGTGGAAGGCCGAATCTACACGAAGGATAAGGTTGAGCGCGCACTGGATAACTTCTTTCAAACCGCACACCTTGCAGCCCTTCGGGAGTTGGCTCTGCTCGAGGTGGCAGATGATGTGGATCAGCGGATCGACAAAGCGAGAAAGTCCGACCGTCTGAACAGTGTTCGCTCAGAACGAATTCTCGTTTGCGTGAATCACCGCCCGCATTCCGAGAAACTCATTCGGCGTGGCTGGAGGCTTGCAGACCGACTGGATGCCGAACTCTGGGTCCTTGTGGTGTCGCTCGACGAAGGGATGTCTCAACAGGACGAACGCGACTTGATTAAGGTTCAACGCCTCAGCGAACAGTTTGATGCCCATTTTCTGAACAAACCGGCGGTGAACCACAACGTAGGTGCCACCATTGTAGAAACTGCGATGGAACTTGAAGTGTCGCAACTGGTAGCAGGTCAACCATTGGCGCCGAAAGGGCTGATTTCCCGCTTGAAATCCAATCCGCTCGACTATGTACTCGACCACGCAGAATTTGTGGACCTGCACATTGTGGCATATGAGAGGGATTGACGGTGGCGAGGGACTGCGGGGGAACTGAGGGGGAACTGAGGGCGCCGGTTTAAGCTGGTCAGACCAGCCTGCCGGGTTCGAATGGAGGTTGTTCTCGGCAGCTAAGTCGGTGACGCCGACTTAGCCCGCCAAAAGTCAGGGCCGCCACGAAGAATAAGTCGCTGCAAGCGACTTAACCGCTAGATTTTCCGAGACTAAGTCGGTTTGAGCGACTTAACCCCGCCGTTTTTCGAAGCTAAGTCTGTGACGCCGACTTAGCCCGCCAAAAGTCAGGGCCGACGCAAGGAATAAGTCGCTGCAAGCGACTTAACCGCTAGATTTTCCGAGACTAAGTCGGTTTGAGCGACTTAACTCCGCCGTTTTTCGAAGCTAAGTCGGTGACGCCGACTTAGCCCGCCAAAAGTCAGGGCCGCCGCGAAGAATAAGTCGCTGTAAGCGACTTAACCGCTAGATTTTCCGAGATTAAGTCGGTTTGGGCGACTTAACCCCGCCGTTTTTCGAAGCTAAGTCTGTGACGCCGACTTAGTCCGCCAAAAGTCAGGGCCGACGCAAGGAATAAGTCGCTGCAAGCGACTTAACCGCTAGATTTTCCGAGACTAAGTCGGTTTGAGCGACTTAACTCCGCCGTTTTTCGAAGCTAAGTCGGTGACGCCGACTTAGCCCGCCAAAAGTCAGGGCTGCCGCAAGGAATAAGTCGCTGCAAGCGACTTAACCGCTAGATTTCCCGAGATTAAGTCGGTTTAGGCGACTTAACTCCGCCGTTTTTCGAAGCTAAGTCGGTGACGCCGACTTAGTCCGCCAAAAGTCAGGGCCGCCGCGAAGAATAAGTCGCTGTCAGCGACTTAACCGCTAGATTTCCCGAGGTTAAGTCGGTTTGGGCGACTTAACCCCGCCGTTTTTCGAAGCTAAGTCTGTGACGCCGACTTAGTCCGCCAAAAGTCAGGGCCGCCGCAAGGAATAAGTCGCTGCAAGCGACTTAACCGCTAGATTTTCCGAGATTAAGTCGGTTTAGGCGACTTAACCCCGCCGTCTTTCCCACCCAAGTCGCTCAGAGCGACTTAATGCAGTCGGGTAGCGGTTGAGCGTGACTCATCACCGGGCCTATCCTCGATTTAGACACGCCACGTCTTAGTAACCTACTACTGTACCCGTCTCCTTTGTGATGTGAGGCACTGTCTTGTATAAGAACCATGGATATAGTGATCCTGAAGGTATATGTTCATTCTTGGCTATCTTCTGTTCGTTACAGAATGTAGGACAGTCTCGTTGGGAGGAACTTAGACATGCTGTTTATCGATAACAAGGGGATCACGGATCCGACGATAAATTTGGCCATTGAGGAGTACGCACTCACAAATCTCGATATCGAGGAGACGTATCTACTCTTCTACATCAATAAGCCCTCTATTATCATTGGAAAGAATCAGAACACCTTTGAGGAGATCAACCACGAATACGTGCGTGAAAATGATATCCACGTTGTCCGAAGGCTCTCTGGCGGTGGAGCCGTGTATCACGATTTAGGAAACCTCAGTTTCAGCTTTATAACCAAAAACGACGGAGACAGTTTCAGGAACTTTCGTCGGTTCACAGAACCCGTTACAAGGGCACTGCATGAACTGGGAGTCGACGCAGTACTGACCGGTCGGAACGATATTCAGGTCGGAGACCGGAAAATTTCAGGTAACGCACAGTTTGCAACGCGAGGCCGAATGTTCAGTCATGGAACCTTGATGTTTGACGTGAACATGGAGGCGGTTGTGTCTGCACTTCATGTGAGTGCAGATAAAATCGCGTCGAAGGGCATCAAGTCGGTTCGTAGTCGTGTTGCGAACATCAAGGAGTTTCTGCAAGAGGACATGACGATTACAGAGTTTCGTGCAAAGTTGTTGAAAGCTATTTTTGGCGGTCAACAAGTACCAGAATATCGCCTTGGTGACGCGGATTGGGAGGAGATTCGCCAACTATCAGACCGACGGTACCGAAATTGGGATTGGAATTATGGAAAATCTCCAAGTTTCAATGTAAGGAAATCAAAGCGGTTCTCTATCGGATCCATCGACGTGCGGTTGCACGTCACTAACGGCATCATCGAATCTTGCAAGATTTACGGTGACTTTTTCGGTATGGGTGATTTAGGCGACGTCGAGAGCAAGATTGTAGGCTGCCGTTATCGGCTTGAGGACATTCGGGATGCGGTGGAACCAATCGATTTGAATGTCTATTTTGGAAATATCACGATGGATGAGTTTCTCACACTGTTTGAATAAACCAGAAGCGTAAACACGTTTATTGTCCATAAAAACGTACCATGTGAAGAAAACGTACCATGTGAAGAAAACGTACCATGTGAAGAAAACGTACCATGTCCAGAAAAACGTACGATGTGATGAAAACCCGCACCATGTCTACAAAACGTACTATGTGACATGGACGTACATGTTATAGCCGCATTGGTGTGTGCTCAAGAGGGACAGTTATGTGACAAACTGCACAGACTCGCTCGCGTAAATCTGTATCATCTGTATGAGAACAGTAGGAGCGATGACGTCATGACAATCCACCAATTCATGTATCTTAATTTGCGTCCTGGGATTTACAATAAATCACAGCGTGAGTGGTTGTTCCAGAAGGCAGTCTCGTGCCTTGATAGGCATGCAGTACTTGAAGTGCACAGCCACAGCAACCTCATGGTAGAGCGAACGCTGACATTGCGCCCAGGACTCAGGTATATCGCCTTCAAAGATCGGCCGAACCACATGGTGACCCAGATCTGTCAGCGTTATGGCGGGCATCAAACCTCACAATCAGTAGGGGACGATCAGGCGTTTTACATTGACGGAAGGTGTATCGATGGAGTTCAAATTGCGCGGCAGACGATACATTTGCTCCACAAGCCTCAGCGGTTCACACCGAGCCTTCGGAGACTCGTGGTTTGGACAAGTCATGTACCACATCAATTGATGGACTTATTACATGACGAGGGCTGGGAGTTCGATGTCTGTGACACGCCTCGAGTTGGTCTCGTGACGACAATTTTGGCTCGAAGGGCTACGCTTTACTTACCCTCGAGTCCTCTTGTACAGGGTTCCTGATTGTCGATCCGATGGTAAAACAAAGCGGCACTGCGGTAGCAAGCTTTCAAGCCTTCTTTACCGCAGTACCGCTTTTGTCTAGAACACAGCTGCATGTGCCATAACTTCGTCGTATACGCCCCGTACATACAGACTGTCCTGCTCCGTAGCAGCGTCTGATACAACGAGCGCAAAACCATCTTGAAAACCTTCCACGTAGGCTTCGTCGAACATTTCTCCAATATGTTGTCTCAAAAGCGTTGGATCTTCACTCGGCTTAAAATACAAAAAGAGGGCGGCGAGCGGACCACAAGATTTCTCTTCAAGAATGTCTTCTGCTACAGCTGAGCGCCCAATGGCTTCGTATGCGTCATAGATATCTCCAGAATTCAATTTTGCGCGGAGATCCACCTGAAATATATCCTCGCCAGCCTGCCTTTTTTGCTGGACTAGGGAAGTTATGAACTGAATGGCCGATCCGATACTTTCAACTGGGTGAGCGGTCTCCGACCTCATATCTTCATCACCCGCAGTCTCCAGTGGAATGGCTCCACTTCAGATACAGCAACATTTAAGCCAAGTCCCTCAAGCTCGCTGATGAGAGGTCCAGTACGGTGTGGTGCGTGAATCTCGCAGAGGGTTCCGAGTGGGGCATCCTGAACAAGTTGCAGAATGTCGTGTCGCGGGTGTGTCCTGAACAAATGGCATTGCGTGCATCAATCAGGAGGAGTGAATCCTGTCGCTGAATATCTAGCAGTTCAAGCATGTATATCGTCTCCTTTGGTTCACCGTGATTTACCCTAGTGCTGAGGCAACTGACCATGAGCCCCTATCGACGTCTAGAGTATGTCAGAATACCGCGGTCAAACTTGTGCCGCAGCTCACAAACGACCATTCTAGACGCATCAGGAGTTCGGCAGAGCACCTGGATGGGACTAACCGTGGCGGAGTATATCTCGTTGACCCGAAGTCGGTTTGCCGGATGGCAACTACCAACCAGGCATGAAAAAATCGCACAATCGTGTGACTGCGCGGGATTTAGGAAATGTACCTATCGGTGAGAACTGGTCTTATTGGGGGACAGAGAGTCGCAACTTACTACTCGGCATTACTCCAAATGAGAAGTGCAGTTCGGGCATCGCGTGGCTTCGATAGGGATGTCCGTGATGCAAAACGTGCACTTTTTGGTCGTGGGCGCAACTACAGGTGCGGGCTTTTTAAAACGATTGAACTGGCGAACCACCAGGAATACGACAAAAGCAACAATGAGAAAGTTAATGACGGTGTTGATGAATGATCCGTAGTTGATAGTCGGAGCGCCAGCAGCCTTCGCTTGGGCCAATGTGGCATAGTGTTTGCGTGAAAGGTTGATAAACAGGTTGGTAAAGTTGACTCTGCCAAGTATCAGACCAATGGGCGGCATGATGATGTCATTGACAAGCGATGTGACGATTTGATTAAATGCAGCGCCAATGATGACGGCAACCGCAAGGTCCAAGACATTTCCGCGCATAATGAATTTCTTAAACTCTTGAAACATTCTATCTCCTCCGGCTCTAAGCTTCGTGAATCAGCTTCGTGAATATGCTCGTTTCATGTCGTTTGCAGTCAGTCTAGTAAATTTGCTGATAGACGTCAATTATAATCATAGACGTGATAAGCATCTAAGGGTGGGAACAACACTCCGGGTCATGACCGGGACCGGGACAGAAGACCCGGACAGAGGGCCTGACAGAGGGACAGAAGTATAAGAAACGGTAAAAAGAGGACGCATATCTATCGTCGGATAGACACGCGTCCCCAGTTCCGTATTTTTTATTGCCTGTTCATGTATCAACGTTACTTCGTGGCTCATCAGCCACAGCGTGAACCAACGAACCAACCAACGAACCAACCAACGAACCAACCAACGACTAGAGGAACATACAGCTTAGTACGAAGCCAGGTTATAGAGACTTGGTGCGTAGATACCAGGTTTTGTACTCGTAGCCTTTCTCTTTCGCTTGTTCAGGGGTTTCGACGGCGTCCGCAATCGCAGGCGGTGCCACAACCACGTTTTCCCCCGGAGTCCAATCCGCTGGTGTAGATACACCGTGTTTATCCGAAGTCTGGAGAGCATCCACAACACGGAGAATCTCACTGATGTTTCGTCCGACGTTCATTGGATAATAAATCATGGCCCGCATGATTCCCTTGTCGTCAATGACGAAAACAGCACGGACCGCAGCCGTTGTGCTTGCACCGGGGTGAATCATGCCGTAGGCGGTCGATACCTTCATATCGAGATCGGCGATAACAGGGAATGTCACCTTGTGTCCAAAGACGTTCTCAATGTCACGAATCCATGCCAGGTGCGCTTGTACTCCGTCGACTGACAGTCCAATCAGTTGCACGTTGCGGGCTTCGAATTCTTCTGCACGCGATGCGAAACTGCCAAACTCGGTAGAGCATACCGGGGTAAAATCCGCAGGGTGAGAGAAAAGTACGACCCATTTACCTCTGAAATCGCCGAGCTTCAGTTTCCCTTGCGTGGTCAACGCTTCAAACTCTGGTGCTGGTTCATTCAAACGTGCCAATGATGTCATCTCAATCCCTCCTCGTAAACGCGCAGTAAGGCGCGCTAAATTCATTATAGCGAATGACGCATAGCGAAGGGCTCTATTTCATTCTGTTTATACTTTAATTCAAAATAAATTCATTCAATTGCGTTGACTCTCATTTGATTGCTTCGACAATCACGGCTTCGTAATGCATGGTAAAGCCGTTTGGACACTGAGTGTCGATGGCACTCGCGATCTCAGCTTGGACCAACGGCGGTGCGTAGGAAAGCAGGGCAAACAACTCGTTGAAGAATGCTAAGACGTCGTGACCGGTCGAGAATGTGTAAGGCAACTTGTGCCGACTGACGCGAATATCTCGGAAGCCAGCCTCTGTCATCGCGGCAGGCAGTTTTGAGGCTTGTTCCATCTTGATGAGAAATGGCTTTGCCATTTGAATCGCGTCTCCAAGCACATCCTCTGCAATGACAAAGAACTCACTCCAGGTTTCATTGCCCGGTACACTCAATACTACGTGTCCACTGGCAGCTACAGAATCGTAGAGACCCTTCATGCTCTCCGCAGGCTTCGAGAAGAACGGGAACGCGAGGTTGCAGACAATGAGATCGAACGGTGGCCCGTCGAAACGGATATCGTTCGCGTTCATCTCGACGAACTGAGTATTTTGGAGACCCATGACTTCGGAAGATTGGACGCACTGACGGATCATAGCGGCCGAGTAGTCTGCCCCGACAATATCAGCGTTAGGGTTTTGCTGTGCGACACGGAGAGAAACAGTTCCAGGGCCGCACGCCACGTCAAGTACACGTTTTGCACCCTGAGAAATATGTTGCTGGGCGATCTCGATAACGAATTTTGCCACCTCTGGTGCAATGAATGTTCCTACGGTGTCCTTATATCGCATAGCACCTGCGTCTGTTTTAAAGTTTGGGATTCGCAATTGGGTTATCCTCCTATGCGTTCGTGTTGAGTCTCTCTCATGATGTATCAGTTGCCCTGTCGACAATGTGACGAACACCACAATGAACGGATGCACTTGTAAGCTGTGGCTGCACTTTGAACGGACGATGAATGAGCTCCGTTTCACTGAATATGGTTAACAATGAGTGCGTGGTATCGTTCATAATTCGTCTTACCGTTCACAGGGACCTTGATTTGTCTTGGCCGCATCTTGTTTGCTTGCGGCGCCAGTTGCGATAATCTTGCCACTCTAGTCCGTATTGAGGAGGAGTTGTCATGAGAGTCGTTGCCTACGTTGACGCGATGTATCGGCTGACTGATAAACAAGCCGGATACGGGTTCCTCGTCGAGCAGATTGATGGAAGTACGGCCGTGACAATTCTCGTTGGGAACAAATCACTTCCCTTTTCCCGGCAAGGATCTGCTCAAACCGAAATTATGGCGATTGAGGATTTTGTCAGCAGGTTTGCTAGCTCGTTGTCTGTGCCGCTTCACTGTATCTATACGGATTCTGAAGGTATCCTTGGTCACCTGAATCACATCCGAACCAGAGTAAGATGGATGCGACGTGACTCGGTAAAGATTCAAACCGCTCATGCGATGGCTCAAAAACTTCGCCATCTCCCCGAATTGGTCGATATTCCGCCTTGTGGAATATCGACTTTTCACTGTGCGGGGCCTTGACTGACATTGGATGGTACAAATCATAAATCTATGTTTTGGAGTGAATCAATTGACAAAGGAGGGGAAATATAAGGGCAAGGAGGTATGCATGATGAAATATCCGTTGCGAAGACCTGATGAGAACAGCACGAATCGCTATCTCAGTGATGTGACAGCGGATGGAGCTCCGTGGGATGATGATGACGACCCGTTGATCGCGAGCCATGATGCTGCCACCGAGTCAAATTCGCTTGAACAGAGTCCACGGGAATAATCCCCGTGGACTTTTTATTTAAGCTCGGGACCCCAAATTATCTTCCTGACAGACGTTCTGAGTTTGGGCCGACATCCCACGCTAAATCCCTGACAGACGTTCTGAGTTTGGGCCGACATCCCACGCTAAATCCCTGACAGACGTTCTGAGTTTGGGCCGACGTCCCACGCTAAATCCCTGACAGACGTTCTGAGTCTGGGCCGACGTCCCAAGCTAAATCCCTGACAGACGTTCTGAGTTTGGGCCGACGTCCCAAGTTAAATCCCTGTCAGACACTCTGAGCTGACTTTACAAGAGACACCTTATTCCCATCTCACTCCCCGTCGCCAATGTGGTGACTCTTCGTCTAAACTGACATTCGCTGCATTCGCTTGGTGACATTTTTAAGCCAGGTCGTCAATTTTATGTTTTTTTAATGACGGCCTGTGAACTTTAAGAGGTAAAATTACGTCTGGTAAATGGGACAAGCAGACGACCTTTCTATCCGCATTGTCTGAGTGAAAGCGTGGGGGTTCAACATATGGGAACAAGGTGGCGAACAGTAAGTCAGGCCCCAATACTTGTGACCCTGAAAAGGGTCTGGCCGGTTTTTGCAGTGCACTTGGCAATTGTATTGACGGCTGTAGCCGTTTGGCAGAATTACTTTGGTACGTTATCACCGACGATCAGTCCTCGACAGTTCGGTGTTTTCATCGCCGGTTTATCGCACTGGGATGCAACTTGGTTTTTGGAGGTGGCCCGATCCGGGTATTTGCGCAAGATTCCGGATGAAACCGCGTTTTTCCCGCTTTACCCTGCGTTGATGGGACTGGGTGGGCGGCTTCTCAGTGCGCTCCACCACGGAGGGCTCCATGGTGTCGTCGGAAACCGTACCTACCTGTTGGCCGGAATTGCAATTTCCAACGTTGCTTTTTTTGGAGCGCTGTCTTTTTTATACCAACTGGGGCGGCGGTTTTACTCTGAGCGGCAGACGATGCGCGGTCTGTGGTTTTTGGCTCTCTTTCCAAGCAGTTATTACTTCTCCGCCGCCTACAGCGAGTCACTGTTCTTGCTATGCGTGGTTGCGGCCTTCTGGCTCGGTTATCAGCGGCGGTACTTCTGGGCTGGCCTGTTGATGGGACTTGGCGCACTCTGCTGGGACCTTGGAATTTTTGGCGTCCTCTCTTTGCTCTGGCTGGTCTGGCGTGATTTTCGCGTGGACCGACGGGTGGGGCGTTTATTCCTCCGCGCCGCTTCGGTATCGCTTATTCCCGTAGCGTGTCTATTGATTTATTTCGCATGGCTAGATCATGTCTACAAAAATCCACTGATGTTCCTGTGGGCAGAAAAGCATCATTGGCATCGACATTTTGCGTTCATCTGGACGTCACTTCGTCTGGATTACCATTATGATCCGGTCGGCTTCCTGGCCTCGGTGACGTTTCTCATCATACTCCTTGCCTCGATCCGGAGAATACCGCTCGAACAGTGGCTGTTCAGCGCCATACTTCTGTTAATCCCGTTATTCTCTGTCGCAGGTAAGTACCCGATGTCAATGGTTCGTTTCGTCTTGATGCTGTTCCCGCTGTTCTTGTTTGTCGGCGCAAAAATGCGGCGGTTGGAGACGTATATTGCCGTTATCGCAGGCTCCGCAATATTCCTCGTTTGGCTCACTGGACTATTCTCGTCTGCCCACTGGGTAGCGTAAGTTTTCTGGGATGGCTCTCGGTTTTTCCGGGGGCGATCCCGCCTTTTTTATTGTGACCAGCGTAGTCCTCGTTGTTATGAAAACCTAATCTCTGCAGTCGGTGCTTGACATGGCCGAAAAGTCTGACATAGTCAAAGGTAAGACGGAAGCTGGAAAAGGTGTGCATCGATTGGGAGAATATCATTCACTCGTCTATCAGCAACGCATGTTTTTTCGCTCAGGAAAAACGAGAGACATCGCGTTTCGTCTCGATGCTTTGAATCAGTTGCAAAGGGTCATTCAAGAGAACGAAGATGAACTAATGCAAGCTTTGAAACAAGACCTGAATAAATCCGAGTTTGAAGCGTACTCCTCCGAGATCGGCGTTGTACTGGCTGAAATTCGTTTTACACAGAAGCATCTTTCCTCGTGGGTAAAGCCAAAAAAAGTGAAGACTCCGATGACCCACATCGGATCGACAAGCTATATCTACTCCGAACCGTATGGGGTATCGCTGATTATCTCACCGTGGAATTATCCGTTCCAACTTGCGCTTGCACCCTTGATTGGGGCCATCGCGGCAGGGAACTGCGCTATCCTCAAACCGTCTGAGTTGACCCCGAACACATCGGAAGTCATGAGGCAACTGATGTTGAGTGTGTTTCCGCAGGAATACATTGCAGTCGTATTGGGCGGGGCTGAGACCAGTCAGTCTTTATTGGAAGAAAAACTGGATTATATCTTTTTTACCGGTGGTGTCGCGGTCGGCAAGATTGTCGGGGAGCGTGCAGCCAAGCACTTAACCCCGGTGACACTTGAACTCGGTGGGAAGAGCCCGTGCATTGTGCATGAGGATGCCAATCTTAAACTGGCAGCCAAGCGCATCGCGTGGGGGAAGTTTCTCAATGCTGGTCAGACTTGCGTGGCTCCAGACTACTTGTATGTGCATACGAAGGTAAAGGATTCCTTTCTCAGTCATCTGCAACAGGCAGTACAGCAACTGTATGGAACTGAGCCGCTTAAAAACGAAAATTATACACACATTGTCAGTGAGCGGCATTTTGCCAGACTTGAGTTGCTGAAGCAAAGTGGGAGAATCGTGTTCGGGGGCGGGACTAACGCCAATCAATTGGCAATGGAACCAACCGTGTTGACGGATATTAATTGGGACCATCCGGTAATGCAGGAGGAGATCTTCGGGCCGATACTTCCAGTTCTCGACTATAGCGACCTTACCGAAGTGCTCGAAGGCATCCACCATCATCCGAACCCATTGTCACTATACCTGTTCACAAACGATTCGTCCGTTCAAAAACATGTGCTCGATGAGGTGTCATTTGGCGGCGGTTGCATCAATGACACGGTATACCACTTCGTTTCTCCTTACCTGCCCTTTGGAGGAGTGGGTAACAGTGGCATTGGTGCGTATCATGGGCAAGGCAGTTTTGACACGTTCTCGCACAAAAAGGGCGTACTGAAACAAACCACTCGCTTCGATATCCCAGTTCGGTACCCAAACGTCAAGAATGGGTTAAAAATGCTGAAGATGTTTTTAAAGTAGTTCAGAGCTTATCTGATAATCTGCCATCTGATAAGGTACTATTTTCTGATAAGGTACTATTTAATGAGGTACTATTTAATGAGGTACTATCCAATCTGGGAACACGAATCAGAGACCACAAATCAGAGATCACGAACGTAGGAGTGTCAGCGGCGTGTTTGATCGGTTTTTTGTTCACTTTGGGATTGTTATTTTTCCCTTGCTGTTCTATCAGCTTTGGGCGTTTCGAAAATCGTTTGACCGTTTGCCCTATGCGACACCTATCGTTGGGTTGTACGGGGGACTTTCCGCCGTTTTGTCCGAGATGTACCCGCTGCACATCTTCGGCATGGCGGAAGACATGAAACTAATCCCTATCATTTTGGCCTTTTTATATGGAAAACGGAACGCTGGACTGATTTCCGTCGCCATCGTTGCAGCGTACCGTCTTCATGCAGGGCACTCAGGGGTATTGCTTGCCGTGATTTCGATCCTTGCATACAGCGTTCCACCCTTACTGGTGTCCAAACGTTTCGACGGTTATTCGTCTGCTCGCCGCTTGCTCGTGAGTGTTGGGCTCGCTCTCAGTGCTACACTCATTCAATTGCTGTTTGTTTTCGTGTATTTTGACACGCAGGCACCAAATCATGGTTGGGCGCTGCTTCAGCCTTACATTCAGACCTTGGTGCCCGCAGCAGTAGTGCAGACGCTGTTGATGCTGCCCGCGGTATTTGTTCTCGATAACATTGTTGAGGCAGGCAGGGTGCATCTGCAACTGGTGGAGTCGCAAAAGTCTCTTCGTGAAAGTGAAGAACGTTACCGATCCTTGGTCGAGTACAACCCCGAAGGTATTTGTGCCATTGACCGGCAAGGACAAATTCTCTTTGTCAACAAAGCCTACGAGGAGATAACCGGGTATTCCACGGAAGAATTGGTCGGATTGAACCGACTCAAGGTGTGGTTTGCTGAAGATGAAGAGTTGGCACAAGGTATCAGCAGACGTGCGTTGAACGGTGAGGTTCTGTCCAATATGGATGTCCATCTGCGGCATCGACAAGGCGACCGGATTCCGGTACGACTGACGATTGTGCCACTGATCGTGTCTGGTGAGCCGAATGGCTACTATGCCGTCGTAACGGACCTTCGCCCGATTCGCCGGGCGGAAGAAATGATGCAAAAACTGGACAAGTTGTCGACAGTTGGGGAACTTGCTGCTGGGGTTGCCCATGAGATACGCAACCCACTGACTTCGCTGAAGGGATTCCTGAAGCTGTTGAAGACGCATGATCCGACGACCAAACGATACGTGTCCATTATGGAACACGAAATGAATCGCTTGGACTTAGTCTCCGGACAGATGCTTGTACTTGCCAAGCCTCAGGTAGAGACGAAAAAGCGAATGGATGTCAGCACCGTTGTACGTGAAGTGATTGAGATTATGCGGCTGCAAGCGCTACTTGCGAGTATTTCGATTGAAGATGCAGTGACGATCCAGTCTGCATTTGTCATCGCTGACGCAAATCAGTTAAAGCAAGTTTTAATTAATGTCACGAAGAATGCACTGGAAGCCACGGGAGCAGGCGGGACTATTACCATCGGCTTAGAGCGACAAGGCCCTGTACTGGTGATGGTGGTGCGTGACACAGGACGAGGCATGCCGGCTGATATGGTCAAGAGACTTGGTGAGCCTTTTTACACGACCAAAAGCAGTGGTACAGGTCTCGGACTAATGGTCTGTCATCGGATTATCGAACAACACGGTGGAGACATCCGGTATGAAAGCCAAGAGGGAGTAGGGACGACCGTTACCATAGGCTTGCCCGATGCAGATGTGATCCATGTAGAGGCGCATGCCCGCTCTGTGAAATTATCTTCCTCCATGTAACGAACAGCCTCAGATATACAAAAAAGTGGCCGTCACCGAAGGTGACGGCCCAAGTATATAAAAAGGGGGTCAAAAGTGAATCAGTAGTGGCTGCCTACGAGACTTATGATAACCTGCAAATGTTGCAATCATGTTGCAAATACATTAAGTTATGTGAAATTTTTATTGTGACATCTCCACAACGTGAACAAATCAAAGGGAATGTCCTGTGCCTGCGGTTCGGAGACCGATTGAAGCGTTATAATTCTCAAGAGATCTGTAAGAAAGAACATCGTTCGTGAGGAGGAGCATTATGCTCGTGCGTCCATTGACGGAAGAGTATCCAGCGTATTACGTGCCTTACGTTGGCTTGGTTCCAGATGGAAATCTTGTAGAGATTCTGCAGCAACAGCAAACAGATACTTGTGCTCTGTTCTCGAAGCTTAGCGGGAAAGAGGCAGATTACCGCTATGCACCGGAAAAATGGATGACCAAAGAGGTTCTCGGTCACATCACGGACACCGAGCGTATCATGAGTTACCGTTTGCTGCGGGTGCTTCGCGGAGACAAGACCCCGCTTGCCGGCTTTGATGAAGGTGAGTACATGAAAAACGCACCGTTCCACCATTGGAGTGTCTCCGACCTGTTAGACAACTACACCGCCGTCCGCCAGTCCACCCTCGCATTGCTTCGCGGTGTGGATGCCGAGGATTGGCTGAGAAAAGGCGTCGCAAACAACATGGACGTTTCAGCAAGGGCGATTGCATATATCATCGCTGGACACGAGCGTCATCATGTCCAAATTGTACTGGAGAGGTATCTCGCAATGTAATCATTCTAATTATTCGCTGTGGGTGTGGTGAATGATTATGTTAGACCGACCTCATTTCGGGTCGGTCTGTTTTAATTTAACGGGCCAGAAGGCAGCACGTCCGAGGAGAGCCGTAATGGACGGAACGAGCAGGGGACGGACGATGAAGGTGTCGAGCAGGACCCCAATTGCGGTCACAATGCCAAACTGCACGAGAATCTGTAATGGCAGGCTCGCAAGCACGGCAAAGGTGGCTGCCAGGATTAGGCCCGCTGATGTAATGACGCTGCTCGTGCGACTTACACCTTCGCTGATGGCATTTTGGAGTGTCATGACCTCTTTCGCTTGCCAAATCCGTGACACCATAAAGATGTTGTAATCCTCCCCAAGGGCAACAAGGAAAACGAATGAGTAAAGCGGTATTGCACCGGAAATCGCGGACGTGTGCAGTCCGTAGTGCAACAAGATCCAACCGAGACCGAGCGCTGAGAAGTAGGATAGAACGACGGTCAGAATGAGGTAGACCATCGCGACAACGGATCGCAAATACAGAAGCAGCAACACGGCGATGATGGCGATGACGATAGGAATAACGGTACGTGTATCTCGGTTGGTGTATTGCTGTGTATCGTATTGCGTCGCTGTTTCTCCTCCAATCCACACGTTACTTGAACTCGTGTTCGAAACTGCAGATCCGTTTGAACCTGTTTGATTACGAGCGGCATTCGTACCTGACGTCACCGAGGCATTGCCAAGGGTCTTTTGAACGCTCTTTTCCATGATGGGGATGTCTTGCATCGCCTGTAAAGAGTATGGGTCTTCGTTGAGCGTCACGTTATAAAGGTAAATCCCTGGTTCTGCTAAACTCCGCTTTGGCTGGCTCACAGATTGAACAAAGGACAGAGACTTGAGTGTCTTTGCCACTGCCTGAGCAGATTGGCTTGCTCCGCTGTCCGTCTTTTGGTTGCCAGCCGCGCTCGCCCCATTGCTTTGATCCGATCCTGTGGTTTGAATCATCACCTGAACTGGAGCCAGCGTACCTTTGGAAAAATGATCGGAGAGCAACGTGTAACCTTCTCGACTTTGCATCGTTTTCGGGAACGAGGTCAGCAAGTCGTAGGTTGGCCGAATCTGCGCGGTAAAGGACGCAAGAATGCCAAGTACGATGACACTCGCGATGACCACTGGCCATGGTCGTGTGGAGACGATGCGCCCGATTGCTTGGCTGAACCGTCCTGGAGTTCCGGAACCTCTTGTTGCTTGACGCCTAGACATCGACTTTACACCACGTTTTGCACCGCTAATGCGCCGCATCTCCTCCGTGCGCGGAATGAACGGGAAGAACGCCATTCGACCGAGAATCGCAAGGAGAGCAGGAACCAGCGTGATCCCGGCAAGAGCCATGACCAGGATTGACAAGCTGAAGGGCACGGCAAATCGATGGTCTGAGCCGTACTTTGCAAAAAGCAGAGTGAAGAGCGACAGGACAACGGTGAGACCGCTCATCGCGACGGCCCCGGCGGCTCCGCCCGCAGCCTTTTTCATCGCTTGATGCTTGTCAGACTCGACAGCCAGCAGTTCACGGTAACGGGAGACGATGAATAGACAGTAATCCGTGCCTGCACCAAAGAGCAACACGGTCATGATAGAAATACCTTGTGCGTCTACCACGATGATTCCTGATTTTGCCAGAAGTCCGAGTAACGGGCTAACGACTCCGTAGGCAAAGCCAACACCGACTAACGGCACAAACGCGAGAATGGGAGAACGATAGAGCAAAATCAGCAAGACAAGAACGAGCAGAGTGGTCGAAGCCAGCAGCGTGACATCGGCATTTTTAAACAGACCCTGCGCGTCAACCGCAATGCCGACTGGTCCGGTGATGCGTACGTGAAGCCCAGGAGAGCTGATACTCTGCGACAGGGCATCCTTGCCGGCTGCAGCCTGGATTTGGGTTGTCATGTTCTGAATTGACTTGGTTAATACCGAAGGGTCAACATTTTGCTGAAAAGTGACGGGTAATACAAAGGTAGTGTGATCCGATGACTCAAACCCCCGCAGAGCTGCAGCTGGCATGGAATCGAGCGGAGGAATGGACTTTTGTCCAGCGATTGGATGCGTTCGCAGTTGTCTGGTGAAGACTTGAATGTCTGTCAGATCTGCAGTGGTCAGCCCGCCTGCACGGTACCAAACCACCAGCGCCGGTTGACCAGCAGATGACGGAAATGCAGTCTGCAGCTTTGTACTCGCGACAACGCTCGGAGCACTTGCAGGTAAGGAAGCCGCCTGGTTGTTTTCTTCACGGTTGACGGAAGGGGCCGCAATGGATAGAACTGCCGCAAGTACAATCCAAACAGCCACTGTGATCCACTTTGACCAACGCCCCGCGACCAAGGCGCCCCATTTTTCAAAGAAACTCGATTCGTGCATAGACTGCTCCTTTTGCCGATAGAAACGGCGTGATGTCATTTTATTTATATACTGGAAGGTTAATTTTGTCGAGATAGAAAAATGTTTTTTACGAAGAACGTCAAAAAGAGGGCAAGCCCACGTGAGCTTGCCCTCCGATTGATCACTCGTCAGTGCTGATTACTCGAAGTTGTACAGCGCGGTAGACAGGTAGCGCTCACCGGTGTCAGGCAATAAGACCACAATCGTTTTGCCCTTGTTTTCCGGACGCTTTGCCAGTTCTGTTGCTGCGTGGATGGCCGCTCCAGATGAGATACCGACCAGTAGACCTTCTGTTTTGGCAACGCTGCGTGAAGCTTCAAAGGCTTGCTCATTTGTGACTTGGACAATTTCATCGTAGACCTCTGTGTTGAGCACAGATGGAATGAACCCTGCTCCAATACCCTGGATTTTATGAGGTCCTGAGCTACCACCGGACAAGACAGGAGAATCGGTCGGTTCTACCGCAATGATCTGAACGGATGGCTTACGTTCTTTTAAAACCTCACCGACCCCTGTTATCGTTCCGCCCGTGCCGATGCCGCTGATGAACAGATCGACCTCGCCGTCGGTGTCTTCCCAGACTTCGAGCGCAGTCGTGTTGCGATGAATTTCGGGATTTGCTGGGTTATCGAACTGCTGCGGGATGAAGGCGTTGTCCATTTGCTCTTTCAGTTCTTCTGCCTTGGCAATGGCACCTTTCATGCCCTTTGGTCCTTCTGTCAGTACAATTTCTGCGCCCAGCGCCTTGAGCAGGTTCCGACGTTCAACGCTCATGGTCTCAGGCATGCAGAGGATACAGCGATATCCTTTGGCTGCCGAAACAAAAGCAAGCGCAATGCCTGTATTTCCGCTGGTCGGTTCAATAATCGTCGTCTGGCCTGGCGTAATTAAGCCCGCTTGTTCTGCAGCCTCAATCATGGCGAATCCAATCCGGTCTTTGACGCTTCCGAGCGGGTTGAAGTATTCCAGTTTGGCTAGTACCTCCGCACCAGTCTCATCACTAATCTGGCTGAGACGCAGCAGCGGCGTATTGCCAATCAGTTGAGTCAAGTCTCTCGCAATTTTGGGGCGTTGTTTCAAGGTCATCAGTCACCAGCTCCTCTTTTTCATAAGGACGAATCGCACACAGTTGTCGAATTCTTCCTTCACTTGTGTGAAGTGGTAGTTTTACTTTGCGTCTCATACACTCCGACAGCTCAATATAATACCCTTAATTCCGATGAACATAGTCGGCTCGAGATCAATAGTATCGCATTGACTGACCATTGTACAGTTCCACGTGATCAAATCTACTCGATAGGCGGAAACAAAATCAAACTTGGGTATTGACGACGTCTTCTGTCCAAATGTACACTGCACATATCCCTTTAAACCGATTAAACAAATCAGAATAAGAGGTGTTTGATCCGTGGCTATCGTGAGTGATGAACAGGTTGTTTCACTGGCTGAAACGTTTGAGTTCTTACGGCCAGAAGAGATTTTAGCTGAGGCTTTAAAGCGAATTCCAAACCTGGCGTTGGCATGCAGTTTTGGGGCCGAAGATATGGTTCTTCTCGATATGCTCATGAATTTGGCACCTGAGACAAAGGTTTTTTACCTTGACACAGACGTGCTCTTTCAGGAGACATATGACCTCATTGAGGAAGCTAAACAACGATACACAATTCCGAACCTGATTCGGGTCAACTCGACATTGACACTGAAGGAGCAGGCAGAAATACATGGCGATGCGCTGTGGACGAGGGAACCGGACAGGTGCTGCAACATCCGAAAAGTCCAGCCATTGACTGAAATGCTATCTACTCTAGACGGATGGATCACGGGTATTCGGCGTGACCAAACAGCCTTTCGGGCTGGTGCGCAGGCCTTCGAACAAGACTACAAGTTTGGACTGATTAAGGTCAATCCGTTGATTTGCTGGACCGAGGGTGATGTATGGCAGTATATCCGCGACAACAATGTGCCCTATAATCCCCTTCACGACCAAGGGTACCCGAGTATCGGCTGCGTTCATTGCACCAGAGCGGTGAAACCAGGCGAAGACTCGAGGAGTGGTCGATGGTCAGGCTTTGTCAAGACGGAGTGCGGATTGCACAAGTAAGTGGGGAACGTCATTTCACACGCATCTTGACAATACAGGAGGAAACAGATTGAATAACAAAACGGCAGCATCCCTAGTACCCCTTGTGAACCGAGAAGTCAAGGGAATAGAGCGGGAGCATCTCCTCGCAGCATGCAAAAGCTTCGTGAAAATTCCTTTAAATACGTGGTCCTATTCGGACCTTGAGATGCTCGCTACGGGTGTTTTTTCTCCGCTCGACGGCTTTGTCAACAGTACAGACTGGAACAGCATTCTGCAGAATATGCGCCTTGCCGACGGACGGGTCTGGTCTATCCCGATTACGCTTGCGGTTACAAAAGACGTGGCAGAGCATCTGCAGGTAGGCCAAACAGCTGCCTTGGTGGGTGAGGATGGTGTCACATACGGCACCATTGATGTGACGGAAGTATATCAACCCGATAAGGCTCGTGAGGCACAAGCGGTTTATCGAACAACGGACGAGGCACATCCTGGCGTTAAGAAGCTGTATGAACGCGGGGATTATTACGTCGCAGGGCCCATCCAGCTTATCAATCGGAAACAACCGGATGAGTTTATGGAGTATTACCTCGATCCGGTTGAAACACGCGCAGAGTTTCAGCACCGTGGTTGGAATACTGTGGTTGGGTTCCAGACGCGAAACCCGGTTCACCGTGCCCATGAATACATCCAAAAAACAGCACTGGAAACGGTCGATGGCCTGTTCCTGAATCCCTTGGTCGGGGAAACCAAGGCGGATGACATCCCAGCTGACGTGAGGATGCGAAGCTACCAGGTCCTGCTCGAAAACTACTACCCAAAAGATCGTGTTTTCCTCGCTGTTTACCCAGCAGCCATGCGCTATGCAGGCCCTCGCGAGGCCGTACTCCATGCGCTGGTTCGGCGAAACTTCGGCTGTACCCACTTTGTTGTGGGGCGCGATCACGCTGGCGTTGGCAGTTACTACGGAACTTATGATGCACAGAGGATTTTCGATCATTTTAACGTTGCCGAGCTCGGCATTACGCCTCTGTTTTTCGAGAACAGCTTCTACTGCGAAAAGTGTGACGGAATGGCGTCTGACAAGACATGCGCTCATGATGCACAGCACCGCTACATCTTGTCTGGCACAAAAGTGAGACAGATTCTTCGAAGCGGTGAAAGACCGTCACCGAAATTCACCAGACCGGAAGTCGCAGACGTTCTGATTGCTGGATTAGCGGAGGTGCAACGGGTTTGAGCGAGCAAAAGCTGTCAAAAGTCGAAGTCATTAAACAAGAGGGAAATCAGCTTCGAGGGACGATTGCCGAGGCGTTGCAGGATGGAACGGTAAAGTTTGAGGAAGAAAACATCCAGCAACTGAAGTTCCACGGAGTCTATCAACAAGACGACCGGGACCTGCGCAAACAGCTCCGCAAGGAAGGGAAAGACCGGCACTACATGATGATGGTGCGGGCCCGAATCCCCGGTGGCATCCTTACCGCTGAGCAATACCTGCAGTTTGACGCGATTTCTGAGCGGTGGGGCAATGGCACGATGCGCATTACGACTCGTCAAACCTTTCAGTTGCACGGAATTCTAAAAGGTGACTTAAAGGCTACGATGCAGGCCATTAATGAGAGTCTGATCACGACTCTTGGCGGCTGCGGCGATCAGGTCCGCAACACCATCTCTTGCGCTATGCCTCGTCGAGAGCCGTATGCGGATGTCGTTCGGCAGGACCTCTTGGACCTCGTGGACCGGTTTAGTGCGAGGACGGGTGCCTATCATGAGATCTGGCTTGACGGGGAAAAAGTGGACCTCCCGACAGACGCCCCGGAGGAACCGCTCTACGGGCGAACCTACCTGCCGCGCAAGTTCAAAATCGGTTTCACGTACGAAGGAGACAACTGTGCCGACGTGTATTCGAACGATCTCGGTATTGTCGTTCACCTCGAAGGCGGCACTGTTTCAGGGTACACCCTGCTGATTGGCGGCGGGATGGGGAGAACAGCAAGTGACTCGAGCACACACCCGCGTCTCGCCTCAGAGTTTGCCTTTGTCACGAGAGCCGAACTTGGCGACACCTGTGAGGCAATCATAACGGTGCAACGGGATTACGGAAACCGAGAGAACCGCAAGGTTGCACGTATGAAATATCTCATTGATGAAAAGGGCCTCGAGTGGTTCAAACACCAGGTGGAGGACCGTCTGGGACATCAGTTGACGCCGCCGCGGGACCTGGTTTGGGATTCCTTCGAAGACCATCTCGGCTGGAACAATCATCACGACCATGATGAATGTTATCTCGGGCTGTTCATCCCGGAAGGCCGCATCAAGGACGAAGGGGATTATCGTCTGAAGTCTGTACTGCGGCAGATTATGCAGGATTACGGGCCAAGGGTGCATCTGACGACGCAGCAGAATCTGATCCTTGAGGGCATTCGCCACGCGGACAGACTGCAGATTGAGCGGCTTCTCCGTCAAGCGGGGGTCCCTTTGGTGGAAGAGGTGAGCACCCTGCGCCGCAATGCAATGGCATGTGTCTCCATGCCGACCTGTGGTCTCGCCATTGCGGAGGCAGAGCGTGTTTTACCCAGCTTACTGCCGCAGTTGGAGTCTGTTCTGTCACAGTACCATCTGGAGGACGAGCCCATTACGGTCCGGATGACCGGGTGTCCAAATGGGTGTGCTCGGCCGTATATCTCCGACATCGCTTTTGTAGGGCGCGTACTCGGTAAGTACGATGTGTTTGTCGGAGCTGATGCAATGGGGACAAGGCTGAACGAAGTGTTTTTGGAACAAATCGCTTTCGAAGACCTGGCGAGCACGTTGGAACCCGTGATTGCGCTTTACGCAAGGGAGCGTAAGGAGTATGAACGGTTCGGTAACTTTTGCCATCGAGTCGGTTTGGAGGCGCTGCGTGATGCAGTGCGGATGGTTCGATGAGTCGCTGCACACGAGGGATACAAGCCGGGACTGTGTACCTTGTTGGTGGGGGGCCAGGAGCACCAGGTCTTCTAACGGCGCGCGCCTCACAGGTCTTGGCAGTGGCTGATGTAGTCGTATATGACCGATTGATCTCACCGCGTTTGCTGTCTATGGCATCAAATACCGCGGAGTTTATCTACGTCGGCAAAGAGGCAGGGCACCACGCGATGAAGCAGCACACGATAAATGACTTGCTTGTTGACTTGGCCTTTCAGGGAAAACAAGTGGTTCGTCTAAAAGGCGGCGATCCGTTCGTGTTTGGCCGAGGCGGAGAAGAGGGAGAAGCCTGCCTCGGTGCGGGTGTGCCGATTGAGGTTGTGCCAGGCATTACATCACCCGTAGCGGTGAGTGCCTACGCAGGAATCCCTGTGACGCACCGTGGTGTGTCAACATCCTTCACAGTCATCACGGGTCACCAATGTGAAGCCGGGAGGCCTGAAGATGTCGATTGGCGAAGTCTCCGGTCGGAAACCGGGACTTTGGTGATTCTCATGGGGATCAGCCGTCTAGACAAGTTGACTCAGTGTCTCTTGTCACTCGGCCGCAATGCAGACACCCCGGTTGCCCTCATCCGTTGGGGGACACGTGCAGACCAGGCCGTCCTCACCGGATCACTCGGAACCATCTGCAGACGGGTAGAAGAAACCTCGTTTCAGCCGCCCGCCATTATTGTCGTTGGCGATGTGGTGAATCTGCGCGACACACTCCAGTGGTTTGAACAAAGGCCTCTTTTTGGCAGGCGTGTCCTGGTCGCAGCGGACACGACAAAAGAAGGACGGCGAATGGCAGAATCGCTCGAAGCGCTGGGTGCAGAGACAGTCGATATCTCTGTGGAACAAGGCACGCGTGTCAATCGCACGGAGATACAGCGGATGCTGTCGCGTCCACTCTCACCTCAATCCTCTCTTTATTTCTGTAACGTGCAGGCTGTCCATCAGTTCTTTGCGGTACACAGCGGGTTGGACCTCGATGTTCGCACTCTGGCAAAGTACCAATTTGGAGCACGAAACACACAAGTAGCTCAAGCCTTGAACAAGCATCGAGTTACGGCTGATTTTATTGGCACCCCTGACAAATCACTGCTTGCGTCAATGGATGGTTATCAGCACACGGAATTTCAGGTGGATGTCGCAAGGGTTGACGGTGGGGTTACCGCAGAGATATATCGGTTCTGCAACACTGAGGTGAACACTTCACAGCTTCAGGCTATCGTAAATGCTTGTGATACGCCTTTTGATCTCTGTTGGTCCACATCAGCGGAGGCTTCGAGGTTGATTCAAAGGCTGCAGACGTATGCTGACAAACTGCTCGTCCGCAACTGGTTGACTCGCGATGACGCACCGGAACCGACAGATGTGCAGCGGGTTTTGGGTGACGATGGCCGACAGGCTGTTGAGGCTGTTGAGGTCGTGAGATGACGAAGTTGGACAGGGATAACGGCAAATCTGTGGCCGTGTCCACGACCCTCATCCTGTTCGTTGGCCATGGAACTAGGGCGGCTGCTGGTGTCTCTGAGTTTTTGCAGTTCTGCCGTCTGGTAGAACAACAGATTCTTGAACAACTGGGTTCAGAGGTTTGCACGCACCCAAAGGACCGATTGAATAGGGCGTCTCTCAGGTTCGAGTGTGCCTTTCTTGAGGTCTGTGAACCTGATTTGGTGACAGCACTCATCCGCGGGTGCACACCAGATGTGTCTCTGGTGCTCGTTGTTCCTCTTTTCTTGTTTCAGGCGGGCCACATGAAACACGATATTCCAGGACTGATTCAGGCAGCGGAGTCGCAAACCGGATCGGTGAAGATAGAAGTTTTACCGGCGATCGGTGTAGACCCGGCCTTTATCGAGGTCGCGATGACAAGGCTAACGGAAGCAGGGTACGTGACAAAGGGTGAAGTCGAGTCGCAGGCAGTATTGCTCCTTGGGCGTGGGAATCAGGACAGTTCGGCGCAAAGTGATTTTGATGTATTGGCTAGTCGCGTCAGGAGTCAGGCCAACGTGCACGAATCCTTGTTTGCGACAGGCTACCTGGCGGGAAGTGGCAGAGATTGGCGAGACGCACTGTCTTCCTTAGTTCAAACCGGAGTTCAAGCCGGGGCACGGTTTGTTTATATTCAGCCGTATCTTTGGTTTCACGGCTGGCTGACGGAGCAACTGCCAAAATGGGTTGAGGATTGGCGGCGGGAGGCCATTTGCGATGCTTCGCTACGCGATGCCAATCAGAGTGCTGGTGCCAGTGAGAGTGGTGCCAATGAGGGGGCGGCGAAACAACTGGAAATTCGCATTGGGGAACCGCTTGGAGTTCACCAAACCCTTGTCTCTTCTGTAGCTGAAAGGGTTTTGACAGTGCTAGTGAGATAACTCCATTGCCATGTTTATGAGAAATTGAAGTAAGTACCGAAGTACTGATTGAATGACGGCTTTGTGATAAGAAGGTGGTTGTCGTGCCCGAGCCTCGTCCATATTATGCAGCGTTCCTCGACTTGTCCGGACGTCTTTGCATCGTTGTAGGCGGTGGGAAGATCGCTGAGCGGAAAGTCCAAAAACTGCTTGATTCACACGCCAGGGTGCGGGTTATCAGTCCCAACCTCTCTCCTCAATTAATGAGGTCGGTGGCGGATGAAAGAGTGGAGTGGATACAGCGGGGCTACCAATCCGGTGACGTCTCCTCTGGCTGGCTCGTTTTCGCCGCGACCAATGATCCGAAAGTGAACCGCGCCGTGGCCTGTGAAGCCGAGGCGGCAGGGAGAATGGTGTATGTTGTGGATGACCCTGCAGCCTGTACATTGACCGTTCCTGCTACAGTAAAACGAGGGGCGTTGCATGTTGCCATCTCGACATCAGGAACCAATCCGCGTCTGGCAAGACAGCTGAGACGAACTCTTGAGGCCGACCTCGACGACAAAACCAACGGTTTTCAAAAGGAAATCCTAGCTCTGTCGGAGCCCTTCCAGAGTGAGGACTTATAAGCCGCGAGGAAGCAGCACGGAACCGAGCCGTTACGTCTTGTTTCCGCCCCTTCGTGGTCCGGTGGTCAGTGAGCGGCGTTGCCGCTTTGGAGGCGACTTTGCATATTCCACAGTTTGTGGACTGACTCGACGGTCGTTCTCAGGGGATACCTCTTTCGGACGAAGAAAGTTACTCCACAGGGGCGCCCGTATCGGTGCGTCCTTCATCCCATCGAGCTTAAACGGTGCGTAGGGAGCCCAGTACGGGACGCCAAAAGAACGCAGTGACAGCATGTGGTTGATGACCAGAATGATACCGACCACAAGCCCGTAAAGCCCGAAAATGCCAGCCAGGATGATCATCGGGAAACGCAGGATTCGCAGTGCAATGGCAGCGTTGTAGGCGGGCGTTGCGAACGATCCGATGGTTGTCAAAGCGACCACCACGACGGTGATGGGACTCACGAAACCTGCTGAGACAGCAGCCTGTCCGATGACGAGGACGCCGACAATCGACAGTGCACCACCGACCTGCTGAGGCAGACGGAGTGTTGCTTCTCGCAGGACCTCCATGGAGACCTCCATGATGAGCACCTCAACGACGGCAGGGAATGGCACCCCGGCACGACTGCCTGCCACAGCGACCGCAAATTTGGTTGGAATGAGCTCAGGATTATAGGAAATGACGGCAACGTACATAGCCGGGAGAATCAGAGAGAACACCAGTGAAACCAGTCGCACTGCCCGGACAAGAGTCCCCATCAACCAACGTTCGGTGTAATCGTCCATGACTTGATAAAACTGAACGAATGTTGCCGGTGCGATGAGGGCGAACGGTGTCCCGTCAGTCAGGATGACGACACGGCCTTCCAATAGGGCTGCGCAGCACTTGTCCGGGCGTTCAGAGTTCAACATCTGCGGGAACGGGCTCCAGTGGTTGTCTTCAATATATTGCTCGATGGTGCCGGCGTCGAGAACACTATCAATATCAATTTTGTTGAGACGGTTGCGAACACGGCGGACAAGATCGGGATCGCAAAGACCTTCCACGTAACAAACAGCGACTTTGGTTTTGGTCATGCGTCCGAGTTCCATCGACTCCATTCGGAGGTCCGGTGTCTGTAAGCGGTATCGAATCAGTGACATATTGGTACCAATAGCTTCTACAAACCCGTCTCTTGGGCCTCGAATGGCCTGTTCGGTTTGCGGATGAGACGGCGTACGATGATCGATGGACCTCGTGGATAGGACGATGGCTTCTTTGAGGTGTTGTATCAAAATGACCGTGTTCCCGCGAAAAAGTGCCTCGGCCAATTTGGTGACGCTGACCTCCACATAAGCTTCTCCGAAGTTCAAAGCCTGCTTGAGCAGAAATCGGACAACATCGCCTCGGGCCACTTTCGTCCTGGTCATGTTGGTGGTCACGAGAGGTTTTAAAACGTCCTGATTGATGCGTTCGCTGTTGACGAAGTTCGATAGGTACATCACAGTAGCCTCATATTGTCCAAGAACGTCGATTTCTCGCGTTGTGAGGTCGTCATTTGGACTGAACAGGCTGCGAAGAATTGCAATCGTTTCGTTGTTGTTTCCGGAGACTTTTTGTTTGCCAATCGCCTCAAGATGTTGACTGGGAGGCATCGTGTCAGATGCACGCTTTTCTGCGTTATTTGACTTCCAGAAGGACATCAGGTTCTCCTTTGCTTTGCAGGCTTATTACGAGTGAGTCATCTAGTTGGTGTGTTACGCATGGTGCTTCATTCGTAAGAAGGTGCCGATAAGGACCCCGACCATCGCGAACAACAGCGGCAACCAGACTGGGCCGAGCAAGTGTCCCATCACTTTGAATGTGGGTGCATAAACAATTCCTACAGTCCCCAGGTAAGCTGCGAGTACAAATGAGAGCGGATGAGCAACGCCTCCGGCATCGCGGTAAGCATCCCAGATGGCAAACATATAGACGCAAGGGTAAAACATCAGCCATTGAAAATTGGTGACACTGATACTCTTCTCAATATGACCTTGAAAGCTCAGCATAATGGCTTGATTGAGCTCGGCCTTCACATTGATGACAAACTCCAGGAGTATAAACACCAGACCTTTGATGTACTTTCCATTCAGCAGTTGGCCAAAGCCGGGAATCGCGATGCTCCAGAGAATCTTCTCAGTTTTGTTATTCACACTGTACGCCTCATTTGCCCATGACCATGAAATTTACCCGGGAGTATATGATTGGGTCTAGATCAGCAATCTATACATCTGAGGTTGGTAACCAGATGGGGGGAGGAAAATGCCCGATAAACCGGCGTAATGAGCAGGTTATAAGTCTATGGCAGGCCAGTTGGTTTTGTAGAACGCTGGTCTGCCTTTTTTCCGTTTGTGTGATAGTTTTCGAAATCATTGGATATCACTGGTTGTTCTTCTCTCATTAGAAATGATACGATAAATAGGCAGAATGTTTCGTTTATCAAAGCTGGTTGTGGATTCTGATTTCATACATATCTATGGGTACTAGGTTCATATACAAACATCGGAGGAGGAAGGACCATGAAGATAACCTTTCAACATACGTATAACGCTCCGCGTGAACAAGTATGGACACTGCTTCAAGACGAAGACACGTTGGTTCGGACGTTACCTGGATGCAAACGCCTTCATTTGGTTCGAGACGGCTTGTACGAAACAGAACTCGGGCTCGATGTGGGCCCCATCAAGGGACTGTTCGAGGGCCATGTTGAGATGTGTGAACAAGAAGAGCCCACTCGCTATCGTTTGAAACTCAGTGGTCGAGGAAAACCCGGAGAACTCACAGCGGACTCCTGGGTTTTTCTTGAAGATAAAGACGGAAAGACGGTGGTGACATGTGACGCAGACGCACAGGTCAGTGGGTTGTTAGCATCCGTTGGTCAACGGGTTACCGGAAGTGTCGCCCGAATGTTGCTCGGGCGCTTCTTCAAGAATGTCGAAGCAGAGTTGCGCAGGTCGGCAAGTTAGTGGTTTGCAGCACAGGAACGTGAAGGCCTGAGAGCTGACGCGAGAATGCCAATCCATGAATGCTTGAGATGCAACCAGGAGGTGTTGATAGTGAGTCAGAAACAGCATGTGACCCTGACTGTGAATGGTGTAAAACGCTCCCTTGAAGTAGAACCGCGACAACTTTTGGTTCATGCCCTGCGAGATGACCTCGGGCTCACAGGTACCCACGTCGGCTGCGATACCAGTCAGTGCGGGGCCTGCACGGTGCTCTTGAATGGCGAAGCTGTGAAGTCGTGCACAACGCTTACAGTTCAGGCCGATGGTGCCGAAGTGACGACGGTTGAAGGGCTTGGCGACATGAACGATCTGCACCCTGTGCAGGAGGGCTTCTGGGAAAAACATGGGCTTCAGTGTGGTTTTTGTACTCCCGGTGTGATGATGACCGCTGTGGGGCTCTTGAAACATAACCCCAATCCTACCGAGGAAGAGATTCGAGAAGGGTTGGAAGGTGTTATCTGTCGATGCACCGGCTATCAAAATATTGTTCGTGCGGTTCAATATGCAGCTCAAAAAACCAGCCAACAGGGAACCGCGGTGGAAGTCGCTGCTGCAGGCAGCGGATCGGAAGAGTAGAGGAGGGCGTGTGAATGGCGAGTGTATTCGGTTCAACACTGAAACGTCGTGAAGACCCACGGCTCATCACGGGGAACGGTCAGTATTCAGAAGACATCCAACTGCCGGGAATGTTGTACGCGAGCGTCCTCAGAAGTCCGCATGCGCATGCACGGATCGTCAACATCAATACGGATGCAGCGAAAGCGCTCGAAGGCGTGGTGGCGGTCTACACCGGAAAAGATCTTGAGGGCAAGATTGGCACTGTCCCAACAGCGTGGCTTCCGCCAGACAGCAACATTCAAACACCTCCGCACGAGGTTCTTGCTGTGAACAAAGTTCGTTATGTCGGTGATGGCGTCGCGCTTGTGGTTGCGGAAAACCGTTACGTTGCCAGAGACGCCGTTGACCTGATTCAAGTGACCTACGCGCCCCTGCCCGCTGTGGCGGAGCAGGAACAGGCGATTGCTGATGGAGCGCCGATTTTGCACGATGGCGTCGAGAACAATGTTGCCTTCCACTGGCAGGCCGGAAACGCCACAGACGATGTCTTCGAGAATGCTGAAGTCATTGTGAAACAACGTTTTCGCCAGCAACGGTTGATTCCAAACCCGATGGAGCCTCGTGCTGCAACGGCTCAGTATAACCCTGCGACCGGTGAAATGACGTTATGGGCCACATCTCAGAACCCGCATATTCATCGGTTCCTGCTCTCCGGCATTCTGGGGATTCCGGAAAACAAACTCCGGATTGTATCTGTTGATGTGGGCGGAGGGTTTGGCGCAAAAATCGCTTGCTACCCCGACGAGGCCATGGTCGCCTATGCAGCGCGTGACCTGAAACGCCCCGTCAAATGGGTCGAAGACCGCCGCGAGAACTTCCTTGTCACCTCACATGGGCGCGACATGGTCCTTGATGTCGAGTTTGCTGGAACCAAGGACGGTGACTTCACGGCCATTCGAGTTAAAAACATCGCCAACATGGGTGCATATCTTTCCACCGCAGGTCCTGGTGTTCCGACCATCCTGTTTGGACTGATTGTCCCTGGCGCGTACAAGATTCCATATGCAGCGGTTGATGTGTACGGCGTATTCACGAACACAACACCGACCGATGCCTATCGCGGCGCAGGGCGCCCGGAGGCCACATATCTGCTTGAGCGCATGGTGGACCTGTTTGCTGCCGAGATTGGCAAGGATCCGGTCGAGGTTCGCCGCCGCAATCTGATTCAATCTCACGAGTTCCCATATAACACCGCCATGGGCCTCGAGTATGACAGCGGGAACTATGAGGTTGCCCTGGATAAAGCGCTTGCCATGGTCGGCTATGAAGAATTGAGGCAAAAGCAGCAGGAACTGCGCAGTCAAGGCCGTCACCTTGGCATCGGCGTGACAACCTACGTGGAGATCTGCGGCCTCGGGCCTTCACAGGTCGCTGGCGCGGTCGGATTCCAAGGTGGTCTTTGGGAGAGCGCCACCGTGCGCGTCCATCCAACCGGTAAAGTTACGGTGTTCACAGGGGCATCGCCGCACGGTCAAGGTGAGGAGACCACGTTTGCACAGATTGTCTCACAGCGCCTTGGCGTCCCGTTTGAGGACATCGAAGTGGTGCATGGGGATACCAATCGGATCGCCATGGGCTGGGGCACCTACGGCTCCCGGACGACACCTGTCGGCGGCAACGCGATTGCAGTCGCTGTCGACAAGGTCCTCGAGAAGGCGAAAAAGATAGCGGCCCACATGCTCGAGGTGTCGGAGGAAGACGTTCGCTTCGAAGACGGCAAGTACAGCGTGGAAGGCGCGCCAACTCGTTCCGTCACTATTCAGGAAGTCACCTTGCAGGCATACCTGGCATGGAACCTTCCGCAGGGTGTGGAGCCGGCGCTTGAGGGCACTGCCTTTTACGATCCGGTGAACTTCGTCTACCCGTTTGGCACGCACATCTGCGTGGTTGAGGTCGATGAGGAGACCGGTGATATCGACCTTGTCAAATATGTGGCTGTTGACGACTGCGGGCGCGTCATCAACCCGATGGTTGCGGAAGGTCAGGTTCACGGCGGTATCGTCCAGGGGATAGGGCAAGCACTGTGGGAAGGCGCGGTCTACGACGAACAGGCACAGCTGCTCACGGGTACGTTCATGGATTATGCAATGCCAAAGGCGCGCTTCTTTAAGGAGTTTGAAACAGCATTCACCGAGACGCCAGCCCCACAGAATCCGCTCGGCGTAAAAGGTATCGGCGAAACAGGCACGATTGCGTCCACCCCAACCGTAGTCAACGCGGTAATGGATGCCTTGCGGCCATTTGGCGTGAAGGACATCAACATGCCGCTGACCCCGGAACGCGTCTGGAATGCGATTGAGAAAGGGAGGCAGGAAGCGTGATCTCAAGCACATTTGAGTACGAGCGCGTCAGTACTGTGGCCGAAGCGATTGAGAGACTGCAGGCGGCGGGTGGCGAAGCGAAACTTTTGGCAGGCGGACACAGCCTGCTGCCAATGATGAAGCTGCGTTTAGCAAGTCCCGGCAAGTTGATTGATATCAGTGCTGTTCAGGAACTCCATGGGATTGTCCGCGAACCTGACGGGTTGGTGGTCGGAGCCTTGACGACGCACGCACATGTGGCATCGAGCCCGATGGTGCGTGAGTACCTCCCGGCTTTGGCGCAGGCTGCGTCCAAAGTGGGCGATCTCCAAGTCCGAAACCGTGGTACCCTCGGCGGCAATCTGTCACATGCTGACATGGCATCTGACCTGCCTGCCGTGGCGCTGGCTTATGAAGCCGAGGTCTACGTTGTCACGATGGATGGCGAAGAGACGCTGCAAGCGGAAGAGTTCTTTCTCGGTCCGCTGTTAACGGCGATGCCTGAAAACAGTGTGATGCGGAGCGTGAAATTCCGAACGCCGCCAAGCGGATCGAAAAGCGTGTATGAGAAAGTTCCGCACCCAGCATCGGGTTACGCGGTGGTTGGTATTGCCGCAGTGGTGGCCGTGAACGAGGACAACGTCGTGACCCACGCACGCATCGGTATCACGGGTGCAGCGGACGTGGCCTACCGGGCGCGCGGCGTCGAAGACGCGCTCATCGGCAAGGCCTTCACTGAGGAGGCGATTCAATCCGCCGCTGTGTACGCTTCGGATGACGGCATGATTGCCGGCGACCTCTATGCCTCCGAGGCTTACCGACGCCAGTTGTGCAAGGTTCATACGGCGCGCGCTTTGAGGAAGCTGCTGGCACAATGAACAGTCCCAGTCAGGTACAAGAGACGCTGACAGCGCATGGGTACTACCCAAGTTCAGCACTCGCAACGGCCCTGTTCCTGACCATTCGACTCGAACGTCCACTGTTTCTTGAGGGCGAACCGGGGGTTGGCAAAACCGAGCTAGCAAAGGTGATTGCCTCGGCCCTCGGCCGCCCTTTGTTACGCCTCCAGTGCTACGAAGGGTTGGATAGACAGGCGGCGTTGTATGAGTGGAACTACCAAAAGCAGTTGCTTCATATCCGCGTTGCGGAGGCGGTGAGTGAAGCCGGAACAGCGAACAGTCGTGAAATGGGGAATGGCGGGGGAGCAGGGAACCGTGACGGGGCGTCCAATGGCTTCAATTCCGATATCAATCTGCTCGATACCGGAGACACGAGGGACAACCGGGGGGCGCTCTCGCGCGGTTCGCTCGAGTCGGAACTGTTTTCAGAGGAGTTTCTCTTGAAGCGGCCGTTGCTCGCGGCCATCGACTTCGAAGGTCCTGCCCCGGTGCTGTTAATTGACGAAGTAGACAGGGCGGACGAAGCATTTGAGGCGTTTTTGCTTGAACTGCTCGGAGAGTTCCAAGTGACCATACCCGAACTTGGAACCATCAAGGCCAAGGACCGCCCGGTTGTGATTCTGACCAGCAACCGGACCCGAGAAGTGCACGATGCCTTGAAGCGCCGCTGCTTTTATCAGTGGATTGATTATCCTGAGTTTGATAGAGAACTCGAGATCCTCCTCGCGAAGGTGCCGGAAGTCGCAGCTGAAATCGCCCATTCCGCAGTAGCTTTGGTGCAGAGACTACGTGAAGAGCCGCTGTTCAAACGTCCTGGTGTTGCTGAGACGGTACACTGGGCAGAGGCACTCGCAGCACTGGGTACGAAAAAGTTACACCCTGAAATTGTGGAGCAAACCCTTGGTTGTCTTCTGAAATACAAGGATGACTTTGATTTCCTCACGCAGCGAAAGGGCGAAGCGGGATCGCGCATCTCGACACTCGTGACCGAGGCCGAGCGCCAATGACGGACTTTCTCGCTGGGAATCAGACCGTTTCACATCTGCTTGCATTTCTCAGGGGACTCAGGGCAATGGGGTTTCGTATTGGCAGTGATGAGGAGCAATTGGCACTGACCGCTATCTCGGAGGTTGGGTGGGAGAGTGAATCGGTGTGCCGGGACGCGGTGGCTGCTGTCGTCGTCAAGAACCCAGTCGAATACCCGCTGTTTGTCATGGCGTGGCAGCAATTCTGGTTGCTGCTTCGCCGGCCGGGTGATTCCTGGGTCGCACGCCAGACACTGATGTCCAGCGTCATGCGGCAAAAGTCAGAGCGGCATAAACGTCCAGACGTGATTTGGATGGGACAGAACCAGGCGGGGCGCCCTGCGTCGGAGGAGGAAGCACCAGATAACTTCTCCGTGTTTTTGAAGGGTGCGCAAACCCCGGACGAAGTCTTGCGCTACAAGGACTTCTCGAAGCTGACGGAGGCTGAAGTTCAGGAACTGCTCTCCTTCGGATTACACTTGGAACCCGCGAAGCAGCGAAGCCTGCGCAGAACGGCCAGTCGGCAAGGCAAGACGCTTGACTTGTCGGCGACGCTTCGTAAAAACGCTGGCAGCACAGAAGTGGCGCAGTTGGTGTACCAGAAACGACGTACCAAGCCGAGACCGCTTGTGATGATTTGTGACGTGAGCGGATCGATGGACCCCTATAGTCGGGTGATGTTACGGTTTGCTCATGCACTTTGTGTGAACGACTGGGACATCGAAGTCTTTGTATTCAGCACCCGGTTGACCCGCGTCACGCGTTGGCTGGAAATTGCAGATGGCAACGATGCGTTATCCACGCTGACAGCGAATGTTCAACACATGTCGGGCGGTACGCGTCTGGCGCAAACGCTGCGAGACTTTCATGACGACCATGCGCGCACAGTCCTGCATACCGGTGCGATTGTACTGCTGGCGACGGACGGGCTCGATACCGGATCGACCGAAGAACTGGAGACACAGCTCAGACGTCTATGCCGCCTGTCGCAACAACTCATCTGGTTGAACCCGCTGGCTGGACATCCGGGATACACCCCGACAGCGAGGGGGGCAAAGCTGCTGCAGGCCTATGCCGATCACGCTTTTCCAGCCCACAATTTCAACGCGCTCGACGCAGCGTGGCAGCGGATTCGGGTGCTTAGGCAGAGCCGGCCTCCGCGCCGTCAAAGTGGATTCACAGAAGGTTGAGAGGCGGTTGGGCTGACGAGCGAGGGGTGGGCTTGGAGCATGCTGCAACCGCAAGGACGCGCGAGGGTTAGACTTTGAGTAGGGTGCAACCGCAGAAACGAGTGAGGGTTAGACTTTGAGTAGGGTGCAACCGCAGAAACGAGTGAGGGTTAGACTTTGAGTAGGGTGCAAAGTCGGGGCTGGTCTGGTCGGGAATGGACTCTACCAACCAGCCGGTGGGGAATTTAAGCGACATGGCGCCGCTTGATGCGACTAGGGCGGACGAGCAGCAGGTAGCTGGCTATGGCAGCGAGATCGCAAATGGGAATGACGATACCAAGGGGAAGGTCAGCTCCGCTGCCCATCATGCCAACTAAAGGGGCAGCAAGGGCACCCATCAGCATCTGGG
Source organism: Paenalicyclobacillus ferrooxydans (assembly GCF_001399675.1). GTDB lineage: Bacteria > Bacillota > Bacilli > Alicyclobacillales > Alicyclobacillaceae > Alicyclobacillus_B > Alicyclobacillus_B ferrooxydans. The sequence continues at coordinate 10,988 of NZ_LJCO01000096.1, read as the reverse complement.
GCAAACCCATTACGGCAGCCGCACTGCCGGCACGGCCCCCCTGCTCTTGCATGGCGAGGGAGGTAGCGGTCGGGCCAACAATCCCCACGCAGCACACAACGAAAAAGAGCGGCGGCAACACACCAACAAGAGAGGCGCCAGTTGCTATCATCAAAAGAAAAGTTAAGCCGGCGACACCCGCGAGAATGAGACCGCCGACAAGCACCTTGGTTTCACCATACCTCCGGGATAGGCGTGCCGAGACTTGGCCTGCTATGATAATCCCAAGCCCGTTGGTTGCAAATGCGACACTAAACATCTGCGGCGATAGGCCGAAGATGCCTTGCAAGACAAACGGCGACCCGGAGATGTAGGAAAACATTGCTGCGAAGATGAATCCAAGGCTCAAGGCATAGCCGATGAAGTGCTTATCTCGCACCAACAGTGAGACCGTTGATGCGGTTTGCCGCAGACCGCCGGTATGTCTGCGTTCGGGCGGCAAGCTCTCTTTGAGACCAAAAAGCACGCTGATAAACATCAGGCCCCCGAGTGCAGCGAGCACGATAAATACGCCATGCCAAGAAGTGAAACGCAAGATCTGACCGCCGAGGATGGGGGCTGCAATTGGAGCAACTCCATTGACCAGCATGAGGAGCGCCAGGAACTCTGTCATCTTGTGGCCCTCATAGAGATCGCGGACGATGGCATTGGCAATGACAATCCAAGCCGAGCCAGCGAGTCCCTGAATCAGCCGCAGCCCGATTAAAACGTAGATAGAATTGGTAGAGGCACATAAGAGGGATGCGATGGTATAGATGGCGGTGCCTGCGAGAAGGGGTATTCGCCGTCCCCGTGCATCGCTAAGCGGGCCTGCCAGCAACTGACCCGTGGCAAGGCCGATGAGACAGGCAGTCAAACTTAACTGGGCTACTGAAGCCGAGGCGTGCATATCACGGCTCAAGGCAGGCAGTGCGGGCAGGTACATGTCAATCGAGAGCGGTGCAACGGCAGACAGAAAACCAAGAATGACGATCTTGGAAACGCGTCGTTCTACAGCCTCAGGGCTGGAAAGATGTTCGTGAGCCATGTTGTCCTCCATATTTTGAGACTAGATGTCACCGTGTAACGGATCGCAACGGATCGCAAACGGGCAACCAACGGGCAACCAACGGGCAACCAACGGGCAACCAACGGGCAACCAACGGGCAACCAACGGGCAACCAACGGGCAACCAACGGGCAGCGCGCACAAATAAGTTCCATTTCTTCCCTTGATGCTTATTTTATCGGGTTTCCGGAGTGTGCAGAGGACAAAATTACCCCTATCTGTTCAAACGGCCCGGTGATCCGTTGGAATTCGCTCTACAACGAACTTTCCATACGTTATTCCGGCAGGGGTGTCAGCGTCTGAGCCAGATAAGGGAAATATTTTCCCTTGTCAGCCCAGCACCACAGCCCAGCACGTCAGCCCAGCACGTCAGCCCAGCACGTCAGCCCAGCACGTCAGCCCAGCACGTCAGCCCAGCACGTCAGCCCAGCACCACAGCCCAGCACCACAGCCCAGCACCACACCCTAGTGCAACACCTTGCCGATCACGGTTTTATTGCCGGTATCTACCGACACCGGTTTATTCCATTGAAAGCTGGGATTCTTACGATGTCACTCATTATACAGACAAGTTGTGGAAAAGTTCAGGGTACGTTCGAAGGCTCTGTCGCCGTATGGAAGGGTATTCCCTTCGCCAAGGCGCCTGTAGGAAAGCTGCGGTTCCAGGCGCCACAGCCCCGTGAGCCGTGGGAAGGTGTGTTCGATGCAACGGAGTTTGGTCCGGCTTGTGTTCAGGGCCCGAACGCGATGAACCCAAAGGAAAAACTGCCTCAGAGCGAGGATTGCCTGAATCTGAACATCTGGTCACCTGGGGCCGACGACAAGAAGCGCCCCGTGATGGTTTGGATCCACGGCGGGTCATTCGTCTTCGGATCAGGCCGCACACCTTGGTACAATGGGCGGTCGTTTGCTGAACAAGGTGACGTGGTCGTCGTGACCATCAACTACCGGCTCGGTCCGCTCGGATTCCTATATCTCGGCGATCTCGTTCAACAGCACCCGGAGTTTGGAGAAGAGTATGCGGTATCTGGCAACTGCGCCTTGCTCGATCAGATTTCGGCTCTCCAGTGGGTTCATGACAACATTGCGGCGTTCGGAGGCGACCCTGACTGTGTGACCGTTTTTGGCGAGTCAGCTGGCTCGATGAGCGTCGGTTCGTTGCTTGTTGCACCCGCCGCCCGTGGTCTGTTTCAGCAAGCCATTATGGAAAGCGGTGCCCCGTCGATGAAACGGATCGACACCGCTGTCGAGACACGGAATCGTCTCCTCGAAGCTTTAGGCCTTGGCTCAAACGACGCGGCGCAGCTGTTTGAACTGCCTGCAGAACAACTTGTTGCGGCCTCGGACAAAATTGCGCAAGGAACACGGCTCACGTGGAGTCCTGTCATGGACGGCACAGTGATCACGAAGCCTTTCGCCACCGCACTTGAATCGGGAGCATCAAAAGGAATTCCACTCCTGATTGGATGTAACCTCAACGAGCTCACGCTATGGACTGCGCGCGATCCGATGTGGCGGCAAGCTCAAGACGATACCGCTTTGATGCAAATGTTTGAGCGTCGCTGGGGGAAAATCCCGCCTGAACTTGCTTCGTTCTATTTCAATGGCAAATCGGGGACGGAGTTGCTCGATGCTCTGACGCAACTTGGTTCATACAGCGTCTTTGGCGCTCCCATCCAGAAGATTGCGAACCGGCGAGTCGGCGACAGTCCCTTGTACGTGTATCGGTTTGACTGGCAAAGTACCGCGGCGAAGGGTGTCTTGAAGGCATGTCATGCCCTTGAGATCCCGTTTGTGTTCAACACCATTGACGATCCGAGTTCACAAGTATTCACAGGAGACTCCGCAGACCGTGCTGCTGTGGCCATGCAGATGCATCACGCGTGGATTGCATTTGCACACACGGGTAACCCGAATACTGGTGAACTGCCCCAGTGGCCCGCGTATAATCTCGATAGCCGTCCAACGATGATCTTTGATGTGGAAAGTCGTGTGGTGAACGATCCGTACGGGGAAGAACGCATCGTCTGGGAGCAAGTCATTGGGCAGTAGAGAGTCCCGGAATCAACCCCTTTACGCCTAGGTTGACGACGGCACCCGTTGGTTGACAGCGGGTGCCGTGCTCTTGCTGCTCTGCGTTGAAACAGAGCGGGCGATTGGGTGGTAGGCAGGGTAGCCGGCCTTCGATCGATTGGTCAGCTGACACGTTGGGGCCGCGCAGAGCGGCTATTCTATTTCGCCAGATGTTCAAAGAAGCTGCAGTAGATGTGCCCCCCGGCATAAAACTGGCCAAGGTCAACGGACTCATTTGGTGCGTGTAATCCGTCCGCGAGGCCGGAGAATCCCAGGGACACCATTTCGACGCCAAGAAGGTTTTTGAACGTTCCCAAGACGGGGACGGTCGCTCCCATTCGCATGTGGATGGGGGCTGCCTGTTTCACCTTCTCGAGTGCGGCGTCTGCCGCCGAGAGGGCCGGGTGCGTCTCCGGCATCAAATATGGATCAGCTTTCCCAGGAAGCGGTGTGACGGAGGCTTCCACGCCACTTGGCGTGTGAGCGAGAATGTGTGCCCTGATGAGCTCACGGATCTTATCAGGATCTTGGTTCGCTGCCAGCCGGCAGGTGATCTTTGCGTGGGCTTCGCAAGGGATAACAGTTTTGGTTCCGTCGCCCTGAAATCCGCCCCACATTCCATTAACTTCGAGTGTCGGTCGAAACCAGGTACACTCCGTGACGGACCAGCCAGGCTCGTGGACGAGCTCGGTAGCTCCAATGGCTTGACGAAACACGTCTCCAGACACAGGGATTCGTCTAGCCATCTGTCTTTCAGCATCGCTCGGGTCAACAACGTGATCGTAAAAACCAGCAACGGTGACTCGTCCATCCGGATCGTGCATCGATGAGATCATATCGGTCAGCACGTGCAGGGCGTTGCGAACGACGCCGCCAGCGAGTCCTGAATGCAGATCCGTCCCTCCCGTTTTGATGTCAACCTGCAACCCGCACATTCCCTTCGTTCCAACAATGACCGTGGGCAGGTCCCGAGAGATTTGCGCTGAGTCGGAGCTGGCTGCATAGTCACAAGCCAGCTTCGCTTGGTTTTCCTCGATCCACTTTGGCAACGATGGGCTGCCAATTTCCTCTTCGCCCTCAACAATCAGCTTCACGTTTAATGGCAGACGTCCGCTTGTTCGCAGATGAGCCTCAACAGCATGGATAAACACCAGCACATTCCCTTTCATGTCACTGGCACCACGGGCATATAGTCGGTCACCGCGAACCTCAGGTTCAAATGGAGGAGACTGCCACAACTCGAGCGGATCGGCCGGTTGAACATCGTAGTGACCATAGAGCAGGATGGTCGGGGCTCCTTCGGCGTGCAGCCAGTCCGCGTAGACGACTGGATGTCCACCCGTCTCACAAATCTCTGCATGCTCAAGACCAGCGTCGGTCATGCGGGACGCGAGCCAATGTGCTGCATTGAGAACGTCACCCTTGTTCTCCGGAAGGGTGGAGACACTCGGGATACTGAGGAATGCCTTAAATTCGGCAAGAAACCTTTCCTGATTTGAATCCAAGTACGATTTCCAAGTCTGCAATCCGGATCACCTTTTCTCTTTTGTCGTTTGCGGGTTTGTCTGTAAACCTGAATCTCAACGTCCTACCATCGAATTATAGACGAAATTTACTTATATGGTGGATTATTTAGACAAATTATGGATTTACACGTGGGATCCGGTGAGGCGCAGCACAGTGCGCTCACGGGGGATGAGTCCATCGGTAGGGCTTACATGGGGATAGAATTTGGTCCTTTTATCTGTGAACTTAATCGAACAATGCTCCGTCTTTGTCTATAGAGTGTGTGCCAACAGTGAAAGATGGCTGATTGGCATGCAAAATGTCATACTAAGGATGATTTGTGAGGTTCGGTGAACTCGGGCCGAGAGGACTGCGTCGCCCGGGAGGTGGCCGGTATTTGACGGAAGACGATATTCGTCTGATTAAGAGTGCAAAACGCGGTAACATGGACGCGTTTTCTAAAATGGTGTCAAACTACAAAAACTTTGTGTACAGAACCGCATACGGCATTCTGAATCACAAGTCGGATGCTGAAGATGTCACCCAGGAGACTTTTATTAAAGTGTATCAGTCTCTCAAAGGGCTTCGCGATGAGCGGACGTTTCCATCGTGGTTGGCGAAAATCACCGTGCGAAATGCACTTGATTGGCGAGAACGGCATCGTCGGCATCGTACAGAGTCCTACGAAGAGTCGTTGGTTTCAAGCGGTCTCAATCCACATCATCAAAGTGAGATTCGGATGGATTTGTACCAGGCGATGCAACGACTCGGTGCGGATCATAGAACCATTCTCATCCTGCGTGAGCTTCATGGTTTTAGTTACGACGAACTCGCTGAGATTCTGGAGCTTCCAGTTGGAACTGTGCGATCACGATTACATCATGCAAGGCTGCAACTGCGTGACGAGTTAAATAGAGAAGGGAGTGTGTGACCATGTATTGTGATTTTCAAACCAGCGAACTCTCCGCCTATGTGGACGGTGAGCTGTCGGGTGAAAAACGGAAGGTAGTTGAACATCATGTAGGGCAGTGTGCCGAATGTCGCGAAGTCATTCGCGACATGCAACAGGTTCACGAGTGGGTGCTGCAAACCCTCGAGGCGGAAGTTGTTTCCACGGATCTTCAACCGCGTGTTCTTTCCGCTGTGTCCTTGATGCATCAAAGTGTCCAAGCAAAAAGGGTACTCCAGCTGTACACCTGGGGCCTGGTGGTGGTTTTTGCAGCAGTCGTTTGGGGCATCTTAGCGTCACCTGTCGGACGTTTGATGGAAGTCTTCTTCCGTCTAGGGGTGGCAGCAGGGCATAGCTCTCTTCGTTTGCTCGGAGCAGTTGGATTTACCTGGTCAACCGTCATTATCGTCTCGAGTGTTGTTCTCTGTACGGTATGTGCGATTACAGTCTTTCGGATGTTGAAACCAAGTGAGGTTGTTCTATGAATCGATGGTTTGGCAGATTGCTTGTGGTGGTACTTTTTGCGACAGCGTTTTTGCTGCCGGTCTTGATGTACCGACCCCAGGTACAGGCTGCAACCCAGGGACGCATGACGTCCGCTGAAACCCTTGTGACGGAGAGCCCGACGGTCATTCCGAAAAATGAGCAGGTCGAGGACGTCCTCGTCCTTGGCCATAATGTTACCGTGGAAGGAAAGGTCACGGAAATCCTTGTCGTCCTCGATGGAAACGTCCACCTGGGACCGAACTCTTATACAGGTATCGTATTTGACCTTGGCGGCAGTATCACGCAATCTCGCGGCGCGCACGTTGGTGCGATGTATCACGTACGGCTGAACACGCCGTTTTGGAATGGGGCGTTGTTTGGTGTTACCGTATCGCTGCTTGTATGGGCAGGTATGCTTGCGGTGAGCGTCGCCTTGGTTCTGCTAGCTGTACTTTGTGCCATCGCTTTGCGAAATCAGCGCGTTCCGCTTGGCAAGCAAGACGGTTCGATCCGGAAGATGGGACTTCTCGGAGTACTAGTCACCGTCATTGTAGGAGCTGTCGGCAGTCTGCTGGCGTTAACAGTGGTTGGACTCCCGGTGGTCGGTCTTATCGCAATCCTCTATCTTATTGCCGGAATTGGCGGTTTTTCCATGACTTCGATGTGGATCGGCGGACTTGTCCTAGGGCGTCAGTCCAACGAACCGTTTGTTTCGCCGGGAAACCGAGCGTATATCGTGCAGGCGCTGATCGGATCAAGTTTACTGATGGCCACGATGAACATCCCGTTTGTGGGATTAATAGTGTTCCTGATGACATGGTTAACGGGGATTGGAGCCGTGACCACTTGGCTCTCGGAGTTGTTGCGTGCGCGTAAATTGCAGAAGCGGCACACGTAGGTGGACCGGTTCAGGCGCCGCAGGTACGACGGGGGCTTGGCGTGCGGCAGGAGCCTGGAGGAGCCTGGAGGAGCCTGGAGGAGCCTGGAGGAGCCTGGAGGAGCCCGTGCCATATGGTGAGGCGGAGCTGGGGGTGACGGGAGCTGGCATAAAGGAACTGAGTTCCGCTAATAGGCTGAGCCGCTAGTGACAGTGGTGGCATAAAGGAACTGAGTTCCGCTAATAGGCTGAGCCGCTAGCGACGGTGGTGGCATAAAGGAACTGAGTTCCGCTAATAGGCTGGGCCGCCAGTGACGGTGGTGGCGTAAAGGAACTGAGTTCCGCTAATAGGCTGGGCCGCTAGTGACGGTGGTGGCGTAAAGGAACTGAGTTCCGCTAATAGGCTGAGCCGCTAGTGACGGTGGTGGCATAAAGGAACTGAGTTCCGCTAATAGGCTGGGCCGCTAGTGACGGTGGTGGCGTAAAGGAACTGAGTTCCGCTAATAGGCTGAGCCGCTAGCGACGGTGGTGGCGTAAAGGAACTGAGTTCCGCTAATAGGCTGAGCCGCTAGCGACGGTGGTGGCGTAAAGGAACTGAGTTCCGTTAATAGGCTGGGCCGCTAGTGACGGTGGTGGCGTAAAGGAACTGAGTTCCGTAAAATTGTGGTCGATCGGAATCTCAACTGCCTTATCGCATCGGACTTGTGGAATTCGCTTTTCGCGGCATTGCGCGAAAAACAGAGATGCCAATTTCGAACAAAATCAACACGATAATCTGCGCAATGACGAGTACCACTGAGGTTGTCACTTCGGTAGTAAAACGAACGAGTTGACCTAAATTCAACATGTATCTACCTCTCAAAATGAGTCAGTGTCTATGTTGCGTCCTGTTGAGTGTTTCAAGCCGTGAAACCACAATCCGCACAGTGTTGAATCCCCAAAGCGCACATGGTGAAGAATATCGGAACGTCGTTCAGTACAACACTATGTGTAACCTAATCGTGATCCCTCGAAACATGTTTATCAAACAAGCCCTTTGAAGGTGTTTCGCCTAAAAAGACGGAGACCTTTATCAAATAGTTCACGAGCTCGTAAATTTTTTTGACCGTTTCATTTGTGAGCGTCGGATGAACATTGAGGGGTTGCGGGCCCATCACAACTGTGATTGGGCCCACACCTCAATTGGCATTCGAGGTAGCGACGACAATAAGCACACCGACGGAGTGAATGCTTTATGAACCAATATAGACGAAAGCACGCCATCGGCTCCGCCATTGTGGTTGCTGCCGTGACGGTTCTCAATGTAAACGATGCGGTGATTACAGCGATTGCACGCGATTGTGGCAGCAGCGTCAGTGACACAAACGGACGTGCAAGCAATCTCAGCGTCACAAGCGGATGCGCAAGCAGCGTTAGAGTCACAAGGGGACATGTAAGCAGCGTCAGCGTCACTAACGAGCCTGGCAGTGGTCTCAGCGTTAGCGTCACAAACGGGCGGTCTGGCACGGTCAACGCAAACGAAAACGGCACGACCGGCAGCAGGGTCGAACCGGGTGACCCGAGTCATATCTCCGGTTCGGACAGCACAATCTACTACCGAAACAAAGTTGTCGTTTTGACCTACCACGATATATCGCCGAATGTGTATTCACCGTTTGTCATGACCCCGAAAGCATTTGCTGCACAACTCGATGCATTTCAAAAGAGAGATTTCCATGTCATCACTAACGCAGAGTTCATCCGCTTTATCAACGGTCAGGGTCCGGTCCCCCCGAATGCAATTTTGCTGACATTTGACGACGGGTACCGGAACATGTACACCTATGCGCTTCCAATCTTAATGAAATACCACGTGCAGGGGACGTTCTTTGTGATTGTTGGGACAGCCGACAAACAGGACCCCAAAACACTTTCCTGGTCGCAAATTCAGACCATGGAACAAGAGGGTATGACGTTCGGAAGCCACACTTACGACGCCCACTCCTTAATATTTCGCCACGGGGAGTTGACACCTGTTTTCAATACCACAATTGTGGTGAACGGACATTTGGAGACCGAGCACCAGTACTACACGAGGGTACAGGTCGACTTTGTAAAGGCGAGAGCCAGACTCAGCGAAGTACTCGGTGTGAATGTGGTAGAGTTCGCGTGGCCATATGGTTATGGAAACTCAGCCTCCAATCGGATTGCACGGAGAGCTGGATATCAGTATCTGTTTACGACTGCACCTGGCTATGTCACTGCGCAATCGAACCCCCATTTCATTCATCGGATAGATGTTGGGAAGACCAATATTACCCCGAAAGAGGCGGTACAAAGGATACTTGACACAGGAAGGTTTATGCCATGGTTGTACCATCGAGAATAAGCTAATAGACGCCGACACTTTGGTCCCGTCACGTCGCAAGACTGCCTGTCATGAAACCCACACTTGTCCGCTATTCGTCTGGTATCGATCCCGTTAAAGACCCCGCAGCAGCCGCAATCCACGCCATGAAACTCCTTGGTTGTTTTTTACACCTCCTAAACCGTCACAATTCGAGCTTTTTCTACGAAATTTATGGAGAACATCAGTGAACTTGGGAGATTGAAAGAAAGGGAGTAGAGATATGAATGTAGCATGTGACTTAGGAACAGCAAACTTTCGAGCCTCAGTTTCCGGGGGAGAAGGGGCGTTCAGCGAACCTAGCGTCGTTGCGCGTGATACACTTGGCAAAGTAACTGTTGGGCACGATGCACATGCTATGATTGGACGCAATCCAGGACAAATCGAAGTCGTTTCTCCTTTTGAAGGCGGGATTCTGCGCAACTTTGAAGCGGCAACAGAAATTATCAGGTATTGCACGACGCGGCTTATGCCAAGGCGTTTTCGGAGGAATAAATTCGCGCTGACTCTGTCTATTCCATCGGGACTTACCCAGGTGGAACTGCGTGCGATGGAAGACGCAGGAAAAGCGGCCGGCGCAGGGAAGGTTCAGTTTGTCAACTCGTGTGTAGCTGCCGCGGTGGGTGCAGGGTTGCCTGTTGAGAACCCACGCGGGTTCCTTGTGGTTAACCTCGGAGGCGGTGTAACGGAGGTCGCGCTCCTGTCACTGCGCGGTGTGGTTGCAAGCGCAGCGGTGCGGACGGGAGGTCGGGGTATTAATGAGCGTCTCAGTGAATATGTCAGAAAAGAGCATTCGCTTTTGGTTGGAACCCAGACCATGGAGGCCGCGAAAATTAATTTGTGCGATGATGCTGAAGCGACTGAACAAGAAATTCGTGGTCGTAATGTCCTTACGGGGTTGCCACAAAGCGTGATGCTTCAAAGAAGTATTGTGGACGAGCAAGTACAATCGTACTGCAAGATGATTGTCGAGTTGATTGGACAAGTCATTTCCAAATGCCCCCCTGAACTCGCAGGCGATATCATCGATCAAGGCATCATGTTAGTCGGAGGAGGGGCTTACATTGCGGGGATCGTCTCTGAACTAGCTGATCATCTCGACGCACCTGTAATTGTTGCCGACGAGCCTGAGAGCTGCGTGATTCGAGGTTTAACGCAGTACGCGGCAGCAGGTCCAAAGTCGCGAGTGCGCAGTTTACTCAAGCTCGCCTCCCATTGAGACGGCTGTGCCTAAGGTCTGTCGACTGTGCCTCAAGTGCCTCGTTTTCTGGTCACGCCGATTCCTTGATTCGTTTCGAGTATGTGGAAACAATTCCCGAGTACCGAAATGCTGAAGTGCCAAAATGCTGAAGTGCGCTGCTGGTGCAGGTTTTCGAACCTGCGCCTTGATTTGTTTTACGTCCATTCATTGTCTCAGAGGGTTGTCGCATATCGCGGCGTATATATGTATTTGGTGGACATCGAAAGTCGCAGCAGGCAAGGCGGTAAGGCGGTAAGGCGGTAAGGCGGTAAGGCGGTAAGGCGGTAAGGCGGTAAGGCGGTAAGGCGGTAAGGCGGTAAGGCGGTAAGGCGGCAAGGCGGCAAGGCGGCAAGGCGTTAAGGCGGCAAGGCGGCATCACTGCAGC
>NZ_LJCO01000051.1 GCF_001399675.1 Paenalicyclobacillus ferrooxydans | reverse complement strand
AAAAAAAAAAAAAAAAAAAAAAAAACTGAGGTCTGCCATTCTGCAGACCTCAGTTTTTCTCAGACCGCCCTGGTTAGCATGTCAAAGTCTTCGTCACTGAGATGAATCCCTGCTGCAGCAATATTTTCTTCCACATGCGATACAGTGGATGTTCCCGGAATCGGGAGCATTACTGGCGAGCGCTTCAGCAACCAAGCTAAGGCCAATTGTGAAGGCTTGGCACCAAGCCGTTTGCCAAGTTCATCAAGTGGTCCGCCCTCTCGTGCCAACTGTCCCGTTGCAAGCGGGAACCACGGAATGAAACCAAGGTTGTGCTCCTCACAGTATTGAAGAACAGGCTCTGCATCCCGTTTTGCAAGGTTGTACAGATTTTGTACAGACACAATCGGTACAATCTTGGTGGCTGCTTCAATCTGGTCTACTGTGACCTCACTCAGCCCAATGTGGCGAATCTTCCCCTCTTTTTGAAGGAGGCCAAGTTCACCAAGTTGCTCTTCAAGCGGTACTTTGGGATCAATCCGATGCAACTGCAACAGGTCGATCCGCTCCAGCCCAAGATGACGCAAGCTGAGCTCTACTTGCTGGCGAAGATACTCCGGTCGGCCGACCGGACGCCAGTCATCCGGACCCGATCGTGTAAGCCCTGCCTTTGTGGCGATAATGAGGTCATCTGGATACGGATGCAGCGCCTTCTTTATCAGCATCTCCGAAACGAACGGACCATACGAATCAGCTGTATCTATGAACGTAACACCAAGCTCAACCGCCCGGCGCAGCACGCGAACAGCCTCATCAGGATTTTTCGGGTCACCCCAGATACCAGGTCCCGTTAACTGCATTGCCCCATAGCCTAAGCGATTGACGGTCAAATCTCCTCCAATCGCGTATGTGCCGGACTGTTTTGCTGAAACATTCTCCATACTCTCGTCCTCCAATCCCTTTAAGCTCAAACGTCTATGTAAGGCAGCTCATGCTATGCCCACAAGACAACCTACAGTATGCCACTTTGCAGGTGCAGAGATCCAACTAGACGAACGCCTATACAACTGGAGCTCATCCAAAATGACTACCATATGACTACCATCCTCCCATTTCGCTCACGCTACATGCATCAACGATGGCGACTAGGGGGAACTACAGTGCCCGAACTACCAGAGATGGAGAACTACAAACGGACGTTGGCCAGGGCTATCCAGAGTCGAATTGTCACGAACGTTGAAGTGAACCGAGAGAAGACCGTGGGTGTTTCTGCGGAGGAGTTCGCGAGGCGCGTAGAAGGACAGCGGATCGTCCAAATTGAACGACGCGCAAAGCACATTATCTTCACTTTGTCATCGGGCGATGTACTCCTGCTGCACCTCATGCTTGGCGGATGGATGTTTTATGGACAAGCGTCCGAGCGCCCCGATCACCAGTGTCAGGTCGTTCTCTCGTTTGGGCAAGACAATCTGTATTTTCTTGGCCTTCGGCTCGGCTACCTGCATCTGCTGACAGGAAATGAGCTTACGGAGACCTTGTCAAAGCTGGGTCCGGAACCGTTCGATCCGATGCTCACACCAACATCCTTTCACACTCTCCTGACAAAAACGCGCGGGACCCTGAAGACGAAGTTGGTCAATCAGCATCTGATTGCAGGGATTGGAAACTGCTATTCGGATGAGATGTGTTTTGCAGCCGGGATCCTCCCCCTTAGCAGCACGTCTTCCCTTGAAGCGGATGACACAACCCGCCTCTACCATGCCATGCGCCGAGTGCTACAGGATGCCATAGTTGCAGGTGGGTATATGGAATCTCCATTTGCCTCCAGTGACCTGTTGACTGGAGGTTACAACGATCAATGCCTTGTCTATGACCGAGGTGGAGAACCTTGTCGGTCCTGTGGTCAGCCTGTCGTACGCGCCGAACACGGAGGGCGAAAGGTCTTTTACTGCAGCCATTGCCAACATTGATTTGCCGAGTACGGATTCACTGAGCTGCTCTATTGTCGGCTGCCACAGACCTCGCCCACAGACCTCTCACATAGACCTCGCCCACAGACCTCGCAGAATCCGGACAACTTGTCATATGCACCGGAACGTATCCATAAACTTGGGACGAGGGCTTAAGCGTTGCAACGGGTCCCGTCAAGCGTAGCTGAAGGCTCATATGTCCTGTCGTGATACGTCATCTGACAGGAGACATATGACTTAATTCCCGGAGGTCCCGACATGCTTAAAGAGTTTGTTGCTATCTTTCTATTGAACCTGCTCACAAGTATAGATAATGCAATTGTATTGGCGGGCATTGCGAATCGTTATAAGAACCTGTGGGCTATCGGTGCCGCATCATCAGTGATTTTAACCATCTGCAGGACCGCACTGATTGCAGGGATCGTGTCGGTTGGTACATGGCCAGGTTTTCGCTTGACACTTGGCGTTGCGGTCCTGCTCGTAGCCATCAATATTGCTAACGTAAAGACTGATCATGAGCGCGAACACTCCGGCTTCTTTCGAGTGCTGTTGACAGTGATTGTGACGGATCTGGCGCTTAGTGTAGACAACATTATGAGCATCGCGATTATATCGAAGCACACGGTACTGATTGCTGTCGCCGTGTTCCTCAGTCTCCTACCGTTATTCATGCTGCTGCCATTTATCGTGAAAATTATGGACCAGATTGCTTGGCTTCGAATCCTTGCTGCCGGTTTTGTCGCTGAACTTGCAATTGACAGTATTCTCGACGATCCGTTAGTTATCCACCGTGTTCCAATTGGTCATTTTGAAGTGTTTGTCCGGGTCGGTTCCGCTGTCATTGTGATCGTGTACGGAATTTGGAAGACGTATTTCTACGGTCGAGAGAGAATCGTCTGACAATCTTCTTAGTCAAGGCTCACTGGATGAGCTAGCGGTCGCTCTGGATGCAGTGTGTTTGAGCATAGACGGGAATCCGTCGCTGTCAACTCCCGGTTTTACGTGCCGTTGATGGTTGGAATAGCCGCACAACCGTCAGTACGACGCCGACCATGCCAATCGCAACCCCGACATAGAACGCAAACGAAGAAGCTTGTTGAAACCCGCGGCTGCTCGAAAGATCTCTCCCCGAGAGTTGGAGTAACAAAACAGCAAATGCCACACCGGAGACTCTGCCAAAATTCCGGACTGTAGCGATCAGGCTGCCTGTAAGCCCCGACTTCTCAATCGGCACACTTTCGAGGACGGACACATTATTCGGGGAAGTAAACAGGCCCATCCCCAAGCCGAACACCGATAAAGCGATGACAATCGCAAGATAGGTCGCCTTTGTCCCAAGCATGGCCATCAGTCCCAAGCCTACGGCGCCTATGGCTAACCCCGCCGCAGCAGGCACGCGTGTACCAAACTTGTCTGCAAGAAATCCCCCGAGAGGTGAAAAAACAACCATACTGATGGCTTGTGGAGTCAAGAGCAGACCCATGTGCGCTGTCGGAACGTGCAAGACAAAGTGCATATACAGCGGTAGCAGAATTCCAGGAAACATCATCATGACATAGGACAAATATCCGGCCATGTTGCCAAGGACAAAGGGGCTGGAACGAAATAACCTTAGTTCAATGACGGGACTTGAAGACCGCATCTCTTGCCATATGAAACCGCCCCACGAAAGCACACTGATGGTAAGCATCGCGAGACTCGGAGCACTGACCCATCCCCAAGCGGTTCCTTCGGAAATGACGAGCATCAAGGTCACAATAGCGATAAAGAACAGGCCAGCACCGAGGCTGTCAAAGCGGCGTGACGATGGGTTTGAACGGATCGTCCGCAGAACAAAAATGGAAGCCAGTACAGATACGACCCCAACCGGGACGTTGATCCAGAAGATAGACCTCCATCCGTAACTTGCAACGAGAATGCCTCCAAGTGCGGGCCCTACAATCGTGCCTACAGCCACAACACTTCCGATAACTCCAAGTGGTCTGCCACGTTGTCCGGGAGGAAATGTGTAGGACACGATCGACATCACATTCCCCATAATGACGGCACCGCCGATGGACTGGATCACACGGAACAAAATCAACTCATCTACGGTCTGTGAGAATGCACATAGGATCGATCCGACGGTGAAAATGCTCACTCCGGTAATAAACACCGTCTTCCGGTTCAGCCTGTCAGACAAACTTCCAATGATAGGTAAAATTCCAGTTACCATTAAAAGATAAGCAGAAATGACCCATTGCAGGGTCTGCGCACCTTGATGAAACTCTTCCTCGAGCACTGGGAGGGTTACGTTCATGACACTGCTGTCCACGTTCACCATAAAGGTTCCGGTGACAACCGTCGCAAAGACAATCCAACGATACCAGGCGGCCTCAGAATACCTCTGTGAAAACGACTCAGCCCGGCTCATCCGTGAGTCTCCTGATTGGCTTCTGCTGGCTGATTGGCTTCTGCTGGCTGATTGGCTTCTGCTGGCTGATTGGCTTCTACTGGCTGATTGGCTTCTACTGGCTGATTGGCTTCTACTGGCCGAATGGAATTATATGTCTTGATAAAGTACTCCAGATTCCTTTTTCGCAAACAGATGTCTTCATACCACTTGTCTAACTCACCAATGCCTTCCGCGGTGATATGGTAAATGCGCTTTGCGGGCCCTAAATCTTCCGTGTTCCAGTAAGATGTGACGCAGTGTCTCGATTCAAGGTCGCGTAAAACCCTGTACACCGCGCCACTGTCGATTTCAGAGTGAACCGGCATCATCTCCGAGAGACGATTCCAGATGGCACCCCCGTGGGTATCGCCTTCCATTAAAAACAACAAGATAAACGCAGGCAGATGTCGGTTCTGTTTGCCTGGCACACTGCGTTGGTTTGCCATCGTTGTGACCCCCCGCCGTCGATGATTGACATGGTGATTCGCATACTGCATTATACAGTATGATGTTGAATACACCAAACAGCATGCTACTGAATACTCCAAGATGTTGAATACTCCCCACAGTAGGATGTTGAATACTCCAAATGGAGGTGTTTTGGAATGGATGTCCAAGAAGCGAAGCAAGAGCTCATTAAAGCTGCAAATACCCTGCGGGATTCAGGTCTCATGTTCCGAGGTCATCACGCCAATTTATCTGCTCGTCTTTCAGCGGATACAATGCTGATGACTCGGGGAGGAAATGTCGCAAACCTCGATGAAGACAGCTTTGCCGTCATCAAAACGGACGGAACGGTGCTAGAAGGAGAAGTCATGCCTACGCAGGCAGAGATCATTCAGATGCACGCCGCTGTATACCGGGCGCGCGGCTCTGTCGGCGGGATCATTCACACCCACGCACCCCATGCGACGGTATTTGCGCTGGCACACGAACCCATTCCGGTGGTGTACGAACCACTGATGCGTTTTGGAGTTACCGAACCCACGCCTGTTATCCCCTGGGCTCCACGAGGTTCAGACGCATCCGTTCAAGGGATCGTTAAAGCTGTTCAGGAAAATGAAGGAGTTTCAGCTGTTTTGCTTGCCAATCATGGAGTCTTAGCATTTAGTAAATCACCAGCGGACACTGCCCAGTTGCTTGCGACGCTTGATGAAGCTGCCGAGCTCATCTTGAATGCGCGCCTTATCGGCGGTGAAAAGCCGTTACCGGATCAGGCCTTCCAACAGATTCAACAACGGCAACGAGAGTTTCAGGGTGCAAAGGGCTGAACGGCAGGGGTTGTTAACTGCTGACTGGTCAGGAGTTGTTGGCTGGTCAGGAGTTGGCTGGTCAGGAGTTGGCTGGTGAGTTGTTAACTGGCGTTGACTTTGGCAAGCCAAATGAGGGTTTTGATAAAGAGGATTCTGAGACATAGCTCCCGACTCCCCTTAAACCCGCTCAGAACGAGCGGGCATAGTTCGTTACTAAATTTGTGAGGGGGAATAGATAATGAGCAAAGTTCTCGTTTTATTGAATGCCGGGCCGGAGGATCCAACGCGAGTGCAGTCAGCCCTCGGCTTCGCGAATATGCTCCACAGGTCACCTGATGTAGAAAGTGTAGCTCTGATTTTTTCGGTAATGCGGTAGAACTGTTAAGGGACCCGCAGTACGCCGACAGAGCGTCGGAAATCATCTCCAACGGCACGTTGACTTTGGCTTGCCAAGCCCATGCGGAGCACAAACAAATCAAAGATGAACTTTCAAAAGGTCCCGTGCCCCTGAAGTATGTCGGCGAGGACATCGTTCGCCTCATCAACGAAGGATACCAAGTGGTTTCGTTTTAACAATGATGGAGCGCTGGTGTGCCAGCGCTCCTCCTTTTAAGTTGTTCTGAACTGCGGTTTGAGCGAACAGGCTGTTCGGCTGTTCGGCTGTCTCCCGGTCACATTAAGTCGCCCATACCGACTTAGCAGGGCCTAACGATGGGCTAAGACTGCGCCTAAGTCGGTCGCAGCGACTTAACGTGCGAATTTTGAGGATCTTAGTCGGTTTCACCGACTTAACCACGGCAACCCACGGTCGCTAAGTCGCCCGTACCGACTTAGAGGGCCCAAACGGAGGGCCAAGGCTGCGGTTAAGTCGCTCGCAGCGACTTAGTGTGCGAATTTTGAGGACTTTAGTCGGTTTCACCGACTTAACAACGTCGACCCACGGTCGCTAAGTCGCCCATACCGACTTAGAGGGCCCAAACGGAGGGCGGAGGCTGCGGCTAAGTCGGTCGCAGCGACTTAGTGTGCGAATTTTGAGGATCTTAGTCGGTTTCACCGACTTAACAACGGCGACCCACGGTCGCTAAGTCGCCCATACCGACTTAGAGGGCCCAAACGGAGGGCGGAGGCTGCGGCTAAGTCGGTCGCAGCGACTTAGTGTGCGAATTTTGAGGATCTTAGTCGGTTTCACCGACTTAACAACGGCGACCCACGGTCGCTAAGTCGCCCATACCGACTTAGAGGGCCCAAACGGAGGGCGGAGGCTGCGGCTAAGTCGGTCGCAGCGACTTAATGGAGGATCTCAGTCACTTAACTTTACTAGAGCGCTGGAAGACCAGCGCTCCTCATCTCCCTGAAGCTAGTTATGGATGACCGCCCAGCGATTCGCGAGTACACCATGCATTGTGGATGCCACCTGATCGGTCTGCAAGGAGACTGCGACGGTTTCCTGTTTGTTCTCAACCGTTGTGTAGATATATTTGTCAGAAGGATCAACGGCGATTCCACTCAGTTTTGAACCAGTGAGGACGGGAATGTCTTTTTCAAAGGTGTTATTTTTGGCACTATAGACCATTATGTTACCGCTGAACGACGCAGCGTAGACATGATGCCCATTTGGTCCAACCGTGAGTTGCATGAATCCACCCGTTGAACCCATCATGTTCGCCATGCTGAAACCACCACCCTCAGCCTTTTGGATGGTTGTTATCACCTGATTGTTTCGGGTGTCCACAATCGTCATGTCCCCGTTTGTCCAGTCTGCCAGCCATAGTGTATGTGTCTGTCTATCATAGACCGAGTCTTCAATGCTACCGACGGGAATCGTGGTGACCTCTTTGCCTGTGGAAAGGTCAATCACGACTGTTTTCTTCATCATGTTCCCTGAGAGATAAGCATACCCGTTATCTGCAACCGCGAGGGCATTGCCTCCCATGTTCAAGGTCCACTTCAGCGTGTGGGTTGGCAACGAATAGGCTGTCACGGAGTGACTTCCCGTGATTAACAGGAGTTTACCCTGATTGGCGATGTTAGCAATCCGTGCACCCTGAGGAGTGGCAAATTGACCGGTCACTTTATGAGACTGAAGGTTTACTACATAAGTCGTTCCCTGGAGAGTCGGTACGTACGCTGTATTGCCCGTGATTCCTACCTTGAATGCGTTGGCTCCTTTAGCAAGCGGAACGATCGTGGCCATGCCTTTACCAATCGAATTAAATACAAACGTCCCATTTCCATTGCCCGACGGAGGGCTCGCAGCAGCACCAACTAGGATGTCAGAGGTATTTAAGGGTGTTCCAACCTTCATTGAGGTTGTCATCATAGAGTTCCCTGCAGGGGCACTCGAACCCATGGAGTTACTCATGGAGGTTGAGTTCCCCATGCCCCCGCTTGCTTGACCAGATGGTGATCGGTTACTGCTGCTCGTTGTGTTTGCAACAGTCTTCGCACCAGAAGCAGAGTTCGACATGGTGTTGGACATGGCATTCGCCGTGGCACTGGTTGACGGGGAATTCGAGTTTTGTGCAGACACGCCGCACCCCGTTACAGCAACTCCTGTGATGACAGCCGGTATGAGCATTTGCAACCATTGTTTCGGCATGATGCAACCTCCTTATACGCGTTTTACGCGGGTTTCCCGTCCCCAGAGAATAGTTAGGCGGGCACTTATACTACATAATGTAGTATAAGTGCCCGCCGATTTCAATCCTTAATTGCAATGGTTATTCCCATTCAAATCTGAGTGGCCTGGATCGTCTCTTCACGGCCCACTAAATTGCACCACGACGGCAATCGCACGCCACCCCAACGACACCAATCTTCAACGACACCAATCTTCAACGACACCAATCTTCAACGACACCAATCTTCAATGACACCAATCTTCAACGACACCAATCTTCAATGACACCAATCTTCAATGACACCAAAATTCAATGACACCAAAATTCAATGACACCAAAATTCAATGACACCAAAATTCAATGACACCAAAATTCAATGACACCAAACCAGCAGCCCTTGCCCGACCGTGAGTAAAATCGCCATTGTGCTGGCCAGCAATCGATACCTCAGGTTCCCGTCCCACAAATGCGGTGTGGTACCCGTTTCAAGAAACTCCAGTCTGGCCTCGATGGCGCCCGCCAATCCAACGTAAGATGAAGCAGGTTCTTGTTGTGCCGCCGCAACGGTAAAGAGGGCGGAGAGGATAGGCAGGTCATCTCCACCACAAGCAGCGAGAGCATCTCTATCTGCAGAGACTTCCCGGCGCACCAGGTAGTGCTGAAAGAGCGCGCGCATTCCAAACGGTCCGAGGGCATCCGCAAGGACGAGCAAGAGTGCATGTTGTAACGGATCGTGCATTCGAGCATGCGCAGCCTCGTGGTGCATCACCGCAACGCGGGCAGGGGTGTCAAGCGCTCCACACAGGCCGCTTGACAGCGCGATCCGCTGGTGTAAAACACCCCACGTGAACGCCATCGGCTGTGGATCGTCCAACTCATACCAGGTTGCAGCCCCCTGAATGCTCTCTGGAACCTCAACACCAAGAGGTTTGAGCAGAGGGGTGATCTGAGACTCAAAACGGAGTCTTTTTGCCCGATGCCGGAATAGAGCCGCCATAATTCGGTACCAAAACAAACTCGTCATCAGCAAAGCACCGCCAGTGAGCAGCCAAAGCGATGGATCTGAAGGATGCATGCCACCCATCTCATGCATCCACAACAGGTGACGGATGCCGCTCACAAGAACAAACCCCAGCGCGACTGCAAACGCCCCCGTGATGCAGAGCGCTGCCACCGAGTAGCTATAACGCAGGAGATGTTGCATCATTCGTGCCTCGTTTCATCTTTTTCGGTTCCTTGCTTCTGCGCCCGCCTCTGTGCCAACAGTTTCTCCAACTTCGAAATCGTGTCCGGTTGGATCCGCTCCATCGTGTCCACAAAATGGGCCAGCCCGAGTTCTCCCGACTGAGAAAGCAAATCCACTGCAGCCTGTGCTGCCTTGTCTCGAAGCACCTCTTCAGAAGGTTTCGCTTCGTACAGGTAGTGTCTGCGCGTTCCCGTCTTGACGAGGATCTCCTGATCAACCAGGCGATTGAGCACGGTCTGCACCGCATTCATGGAAATATCCCGGTCTTCACGTACGGCGTTGCATACGTCCGCTAGACTGCAAGGACCGAGATCACGCACAGTCCAAAGAACCTCTTCCCGCAATCCCCCGCTCTTCACGCTGCGTCACCCCTCATTTACTACTTAATGTAGAAAATGTTCTTCGTCATGTCAATCGGATCCGTCGTTGTTTGAAAGAGGGGTTCTGCGACGGCAGCCATGAGAGTGCCATCTCTCAAACGCCTTTAGCCTTCTACTCCAGCTGCGTTACGACCCGTTGTCCACCTGGCCTGCTTGACCTCTACACAACGTGCGGGGCTTGGGATGAGCTTCCCAGCATTGCAGAGCGCCCCTGGGTTAAACACGTCGCGCATCGCGAGTTGGGCAGCGAGATCGGCCTCACCGAACTGGTAGCGCATCTCCTCTACTTTCTCAATACCGACACCGTGCTCGCCAGTTATCGTACCTCCGACGTCGACGCACACTCGCAAGACCTCCGAACCCACTCGCATCGCCTTCTCGGTTTCCCCTGGAATCCGGCTGTCGTAACAAATGAGCGGATGCAGATTCCCGTCTCCCGCGTGAAACACGTTTGCAATCGGCAGGCCTGATTCACAGCTAATGTCTGCGATCCGTTGCAAAACCTCAGTCAACTTCGTCCTCGGGATGACCCCGTCCTGAACGATGTAGTCCGGTGAGACGCGTCCAATCGCACCAAAGGCCATCTTGCGGCTGCTCCACCACAGACTCCGCTCGGCTTCGCTCCCTGCCACCTTGACCATGCGTACGTGGTTTTGTTCGCAGATCTCGACCACCCGTCCCGCATCCTCTTCGAGACCCGCGGCGAGGCCGTCCACCTCTATCAACAACACAGCCTCAATATCCGTCGGGTAGCCGACATGATAGTTGCTTTTGTCGACCGCCTGCATGGCCAGTTGATCCATCATCTCAATGGCAGCCGGAATGATCCCTGCACCGATGATGGCACTGACCGTGTTCGATGCATCTTCCACCCGGTCAAACATCGCCAAGGCCGTCTTCACCGCTTGCGGCTTTTTTAAAATCCGCACGGTGATCTCAGTCGCAATCCCAAGCGTCCCTTCCGATCCGACTATCAGGCCGAGGATATCGTAGCCAATCGGATCGCCAAACCCAGATCCCACGTCAATCACCTCGCCGTCCGGCAAGACGAACTTCGCCGCGACGATGTGGTTGGTCGTCACCCCATACTTCAAACAGTGGGACCCGCCGGCGTTTTCAGCCAGGTTGCCCCCGATGGTACAAACCGACTGACTCGAAGGGTCCGGCGCGTAGTAGTAACCCTCTCCCGTAATCAGCTTGGTCAAGTTCAGGTTCACAAGCCCTGGCTGGACAACCGCACGCAGGTTCTCAAAGTCGACAGAGAGGAGTTTCTTCATCTTCACGAGGCTGATGATAACCTCGCCGTTCAGCGGAATTGCCCCCCCGCTTAGCCCGGTCCCAGCCCCCCGCGGCAAGAACGGGATCTTATGCTGGTGCAACCACCGCACCACAGCCGCCACCTCGTCGGTGTTCGTCGGCATCACAACGGCGCGGGGCAGTGAGGGCTCAGCCACATAGCCGTCGCAGCTGAATACGTGCAGACGGTGCGGTTCGTAGATCACGTTTTTTGCGCCAACGATCCGCTGCATCGCCGCCACGAGTTCCATCTGGCTCGTGGCCGACTGCGTGGGCTGCGCGTCCGATTGCGCCGACTGCGTCGGCTGCGCGTCGCGCTGCGTCTTCGTTGGGGGCGTCTGTCCTTGCGTAGACTCCGTCGTCATCGGCTGCCACCCCCTCCCGCACCTGTTCGGCCAGGTGCTCTGCCTGAGGACTGACCACCCTGTTCTGTCTCGCCGACCTCGCCAACCCCTCCTTGCCACGTCTTCTCCCCGGCATACGCGGCATCGAGCAGCTCCACAGTGTGGAGGACATCGAGTTGTCGCCCACGCTTGTGCACGCCCAGTCGAATTTGCATCATACAGCCGGGATTGCCCATGACAACGGCATCTGCATTATCGGGGATGTCATCCATCTTCCGCTCGAGCAAGGCCATGGCCATGTCTGGGTGTGTGAGGTTGTAAATCCCGGCACTCCCGCAGCAACGCTCCGAATCCGGCAGGTCCACCAGCTTCAGTCCAGGGATGGACCTCAGCAATTGACGGGGCTGCGATCGGACCTTCTGCGCATGACACAGGTGGCACGCATCGTGATACGTCACCGTACGTTCGACTGACCCTTCCGGCGCTTCAAAGCCCACCTCGACCAACAGTTCAGAGATATCCCGCACCCGGCCTGAGAATGTCGTCGCGCGTTCAAGATAGACGGGATCATCACGGAACAAATCAGGATACTCCTTGAGCGCGGACCCGCACCCTGCCGCATTGATAATCACGTAATCGGCACCCGACTGAAGAAACACATCGATGTTATGACGCGCCATTTTACGCGCCTGTTCCCTGTCCCCCGCATGGATCTGCAGAGCCCCGCAGCAGACCTGCGTCTTCGGGACAACTACGTCAAGTCCATTCCTCACCGCAACGCGCGCCGTCGCCTGGTTGATGTCAGAGAAGAACACGTCCATCACGCAGCCGGTAAAAAGCGCACCCACACCTTTTTTGGCACCAATGGCTGGGAGCCGTTCAGGCAGGGCCTCCAAAGCAGACTTCTCGCTGATTTTTGGAACAACGGCTTCCATCTCTCGAGCCGCCTCAGGAAGCAGACGCAACGCACCCGTTTTGCGGACTATGCCTTGCAGACCGGATCGCTGGTAAAATCGAATCAGTCGCGCTACGCGGCGCAGGCGCTCCGGGTGCGGAAAAATCCCTCGCAGGAAGAGCCGCTCAAGCCTGCCTGCACGCCCCACCGGTGGGTTTGCAATATGGGCTTGCCCGCGCGCGGTCTCAATGAGCGATCCGACCTGCACCCCCGACGGACACACTGTCTCGCAGGCGCGGCAATCGAGGCATGTGAACACCGGATCGACAACGGATGCATCAAGCGGCAGTTGCCCTTGTGCGGCTTCCCGAATTAACAGCACCCGACCGCGCGGTGAGTGGTTTTCGTCTCCGAGTTCTTGGTAGGTTGGGCAAACCTCAAGGCAAAATCCGCAGTGGACGCACACGGAGTACTTGTCTTCCTCCGGCGCGTCGTCAAAAGGAAATGCGGTCTGCCGGGACATTCTCACAAGGCTCGGTTCTACCGACTGGACTGGCTGCACCTGGCCCATTTATATCCCCCCTGCATACGACCCTGGGCTGAGCACGCCCTTAGGGTCGATTTCTCGCTTGATCCGCTCAAATAACACCGTGGCACCGCCCGTAATCCCGAACGGATCGACCGCTGTGCGGATTTCCGTGCTTGCCCGTTCGATGATCGCGGAACCGCCGAGTTCAGATGCCATCTGCCGTAGTTCGAGAAGGAGTCCGGAGACTCGATGTGTAAACGCTGAGTCAGGTGTGTCCGGCTCGTGAGGTTGCTGTCTCGGTCCCCCAATAAAGATCCGGCCCACCCCCACGGTCACACCCCATGTTTGCTTTATCTGCAGCCCTGTTTCTGCGGCAAATGCCGTAACGTGTCGTGCGAGTTTCTCCCAGTCTGAAGGCCGCCCGGCAATCCGCAGTACGACGCCTGCGTCCAGCACCGATCCCTTTGTCGCCTCCCACCAGGCATCTGCGTCAACGTTCGACAGATATGTGAAGTCGGTGCCCTCTTCGTCGGCCCACGTTTTCAACTCATCCCGTTGGTACCGTGCAGACGATTCGTTCTCGTCACAATCGACGGCGAGCACCCAGGCGGCATCCGCTGCTTCCCGTGAGACGTCTGTTGTCACGTCTGTTGTCACGTCTGTTGTCAGGTTCATCGCTTCCGCTCGTGCCGCAATCAGGACAGACGACGTCAGTCGCGCCTGCACGGCGGCAATCTGCTCGCGCGTGCCCGACAAAAGAACCGTCTCCCGGTGCAGAGGCAACGGGCGAAGCTTAAATGTCAGCTCTGTCATCACGCCAAGTGTCCCGGCCGATCCGATGAACAACTTCGTCATGTCGTACCCTGCGACGTTTTTAACCACCTTCCCGCCGGTTCGCACCAGCGTTCCATCTGGGTACACCACTCGAAGGCCAATCGCCATATCGCGGACGGTTCCATATAAGGCACGCCTTGGCCCGCTCGCAGCAGTCGCTGCAATGCCACCAATCGTTGCATTTGGCGCGAGCCACGGGTCCAGCGGCAGCATCTTTCCCTCCGCTGCCAGCACGGCTTGAAGTGCCTCCATCGTGACCCCCGGCTGAACGGTAACAACCAAATCTGCCGGTGCAAACTCGACTACCTGGTTGAGTCGTTCCATCCCCATCACAACGTGAATTCGATCCGAAGGGGCCCCGCTCGCGAGCTGCGTCCCTGCCCCGATGACACTTACCTTCCAACGGGATGCATGCGCCATCCGGATGATTTCGACCACCTCGTCTTCATCGTGCGGAGTGACGAAAACCACCGGATCGACCTGGTTTGTCTGCAGAATATCCCCGCCATGTTCTATCAAACGAACAGCCTCTATACCACAAATCTCAGACAGCGATGATAGTGCGTCGTTTGGAGCAAAGTTTGGAATTTCTGTTTCCACGCTGAATTCCTCCACTTCCGGATGGGCCTCGCCTTCTCGGTCTTTTCTTCTCGGTCTTTTCTTCTCGGTCTTTTCTTCTCGGTCTTTTCTTCTCGGTCTTATACCGTCTAATCGCTTCGTCGATTGTGTGCGCTACAAAAATTACGTCCTCTACTAATCCTATATTCGTAATTTTCCAAATACAATATCGACAGAAGGGTTTACGCCTACCTTCAAATCTTATTTGTTATCGGCGTGCTGTTTTCCGGGTTTCTCATTTTGCGGCTCCCAGACCATATCAGACCACGGGGGTGAGAGCAGGCACAGAAGTTGAACACGAACTCGCAGACGACACGTGAAGATTAGAACGTTAAAGGAGGATGGGCAGTTTTGGGGGCCAATATATTCCATCAGATTTTGCTCCCTGTCTCAGGAGCGACACTTCCTTCATTTTTAGTGGGCATGATCCCGATTCTAGTCGTGCTCGTACTTCTCGGCATTGTAAAAGCACCAGCATGGATTTCAGCCTTAATCGGATTGGTAATTGGTTTCATCATTGCCGTGACTGTCTGGAAAATCCCCGGTCATTTGGCGTTTTCGGCCATCGGGAACGGAATGGTGTTTGCCCTCTGGCCTGTGATGTGGATCGTGTTTGCTGCCATGTGGCTGTACAACCTCAGTCAACGAACAGGGGCATTCGATCAGTTCCGTCGTTGGATGTACCACTACGCGACCTCAGACAGACGCATTCAGGTCCTGATGATCGCCTTCAGCTTTGGCGCCCTGATGGAAGGTATCGCAGGTTTTGGGACCCCAGTCGCCATTGCGTCAGCACTCCTCGTCGGACTTGGCTTTCCGGTCCTCGACGCGGTCGTCTACACGCTCATTTTTGATACTGCACCCGTTGCCTTTGGCGCTCTCGGCGTTCCAATTGTCACACTCGGAGCAGTCACAAACCTGCACGTAGGGGCACTCTCTGCGATGGTCGGCCGCCAACTGCCCATCTTTGCGCTGATCCTGCCCTTCTACGTACTCCTCGTCATGGGTGGCTGGAAAGCACTGCGCGGCGCATGGCCTGCAGCTCTCGTTTCAGGTCTGTCATACAGCATTACACAGTTTCTGGTCGCAAACTTCCTCGGACCTGCCTTGCCCGATGTGCTCGCGTCACTGGTGTCGCTCATCTGCCTTGTGCTGTTCACACGTGTGTGGGAGCCGAAAGACTCTGCGGACTACCAATCCTATGTACATGATCGCCGGCACAATATTCGCAACGCCAACCGGAAAGACGCCAACGATATGGCAGGTTCATGGCGCGGTTGGGTACCCTGGCTGACCGTCACGGTAGTCGTCATCATTTGGACGTTCGCGAAAGTAGCTTCCCTCGCACAGCAAGATGTGAAATGGCCAGGATTAAACAAACTGGTCTACCTGACTTTGTACCACAAGCCGTATGCAGCGGTTTGGTCCTTCCAACCCCTTGGCACAGGAACGGCAATCCTCGTGGCCGTGATTCTCAGTGCACTGTTTTTGAAAGCGGGCTGGAAGAACTTTTGGCTGGCGGCTGCTGACAGTTGGAGACAACTTCTGTTCCCGATTATTACGGTCATGTGCATCGTCGGTCTCGCATACCTTTACAACTACTCAGGCATGGCTTACACCCTTGGCATTGCCGTTGCGGCACTTGGTGCAGCGTTCCCATTCTTCTCGGGATTTCTCGGGTGGATCGCGTGTTTCCTCTCCGGATCGGACACATCGTCCAATGCACTATTCGGCAACCTTCAGGTGGTTGCAGCCAACAAGCTGAATCTCAACCCCTACCTGATGGCAGCCACCAACTCGAGCGGCGCCGTCATGAGCAAGATGATCTCGCCGCAAAACGTTACGACAGGCGTCTCAACGGGCGAGTTACGGGGAAAAGAGGGATTGGTCATTCGCAAAACTTTTATCCACAGTATCATTCTCACTGCCATTCTCGGCGTCCTCGTCGTCTTGCAGGCGCACGGCTGGAGTTTTATGGTCCCGAAGGGCTGAGCGCCGCAAGCCTGGCGACCATAAGGCTGAGCTCCGATGGGTTGAGCGCGG
This sequence comes from Paenalicyclobacillus ferrooxydans, assembly GCF_001399675.1. Taxonomy (GTDB): domain Bacteria; phylum Bacillota; class Bacilli; order Alicyclobacillales; family Alicyclobacillaceae; genus Alicyclobacillus_B; species Alicyclobacillus_B ferrooxydans. Next base: position 83,522 of record NZ_LJCO01000051.1, on the reverse strand, counting down.
CAAGCCAGACAGCGACAGCCGCCTGAACGCCCAATTTATGAATCACGCCTGGTTCCTCGGCTGGAGCCATGACCCTGGCCGAGGAACAGGTATGTACCGAACGACTTTGTGGCAGGTGCTGTGCGCGGCAAGGGACATCACCTGACAACCGCGTTACCTGACAACGACACCACCTGACAACGCTATAACCTGTGAAATCACCCACGTGTTGAATAAGGAGGCCTTTGACATGACGGAATCCTACACCTGCCCTGCAGGCGTTGAAATTGCAGGGGGGTATTCGCCGCAATTTGCTGAAATCCTGACGCCAGAAGCACTAGAATTTGTCGCTGATCTTCAGCGCACTTTTGGGACAAGGCGATATGAGTTGCTGCAACAACGAAAAGACAGAGAAGCTCAGATCCGCGGCGGCAAACTTCCGGATTTTCTGCCCGAAACCGCAGGTATCCGGAATGGTGATTGGACGGTCGATCCGATTCCTCACGACCTGCAAGACCGCCGAGTTGAAATCACGGGTCCGAGCAGTGATGCGAAGATGGTCATCAATGCTTTCAATTCAGGAGCAAAGTGCTTTATGGCGGACTTTGAGGACGCCAATTCGCCGACTTGGCATAACACAATACAGGGGCAGATCAACCTTCGAGATGCCAATACCCGGACCATTGAGTATACGAGTCCGGAAGGCAAACACTATCAACTCAAGTCGGAAATTGCGACCCTCATCGTTCGCCCCCGCGGCTGGCACCTCGTTGAAAAGCATGTCCTTGTGGATGGTATACCTATGTCCGGGAGTCTGTTTGACTTTGGACTCTACTTCTTTCACAACGTGAAGACATTGTTGGCAAACAATTCCGGGCCTTATTTCTACCTCCCGAAACTCGAGAGTCATCTTGAAGCCCGGCTGTGGAATGACGTGTTTGTCATGGCGCAAGACAAACTTGGCATACCGCAAGGCACCATCAAGGCAACCGTGCTGATTGAGACGATCCTGGCGACGTTTGAAATGGATGAGATCCTCTATGAGCTGCGTCATCACGCGGCAGGCCTGAATTGCGGACGGTGGGACTACATCTTCAGTTACATCAAGAAATTCCGTCACCAGCCGGAGATGATTCTACCGGATCGGGCCCAAGTCACCATGACCGTTCCATTCATGCGGGCGTATACGCTGTTTACCATCCAAACCTGCCATAAGCGAGAGGCCTTCGCGATTGGAGGGATGGCCGCACAGATTCCGATTAAGAATGATCCGGTTGCGAACGAGGAAGCCCTTCAAAAGGTCCGGGTTGATAAAGAACGCGAAGCCGCTGATGGACACGACGGTACGTGGGTTGCACACCCAGGATTAGTCCCCGTCGCCATGGATGTCTTTAATCAACTGATGCCTATGCCAAACCAGGTCGAGCGCAAACGCGAGGACGTCAGTGTCTCCGCCGCAGACCTCCTGGCAGTACCGGAAGGCACCATTACAGAGGCAGGACTTCGAACCAACGTGAGTGTCGGAATCCAGTACATCGCGGCGTGGCTCAACGGATCGGGCGCCGTCCCTATTTTCAACCTGATGGAGGACGCAGCGACGGCAGAGATTTCGCGCGCCCAGGTCTGGCAGTGGCTCCACCACCCCAAAGGCGTACTCGAAGATGGGCGGAAGGTGACTGTAGACCTATTCCAGCAAACCGTCCGCGAGGAACTAGACAAGATTCAGGCCAGCATCGGGGCGGACGCTTATGTGGCAGGTGGCTATGAAGCTGCAGCGGAGCTCTTTGACCGTCTCACGGTCACCGGCGACTTCGTCGACTTCCTCACGCTGCCCGGGTACGACCTGCTGTAGGAATGGGAGGGGCTGGACGCGGCGGCGGGGAGCTTGGGCGCGGACGGCTGCGGTGGCGACTCGGCGGCCAACATAGAGGAACTCAGTTCCTCTCCAGCCAGGCAAACTCGCAGCTACATGGGGCGGGCCTCGGACACCGACTTCCCGATACCCCACTTGCCACAGCGAACTCAAGGGCGCACCATCGGAAAGCCACGGACCAACCGGTCCGTGGCTACCTTATTTACTCCTGCTGCATGAACAGCGTTTACTCCCGCATTTACTCCTGCTGCGTGAACAGCTTGCCCGGGTTCAGGATGCCGTTCGGGTCGAACATCTGCTTGATGGACTTCATCCACGGGAGGGTGTCCTCGTGCTCCTGCGCAAGGTATGGAATCTTCCCAATTCCCACGCCGTGTTCCCCAGTACAGGTCCCCCCGCGCTCGAGCGCATATTGGACAATCCTGTGATTGACCTCCTCAGCAACCCGCATCTCCTCTGCGTCTTCCGGGTTAACCATGAAAATCACGTGGTAGTTGCCGTCGCCGACATGCCCGAGGATGGCCCCGTATATTCCATAGGCGTCAATCGTCTCCCGTGCGGCGCGGATAGCCTGCGGCAGTTCCGACAGCGGCACGCAGACATCCGTTACCTTCATCTTCTTCTGCGGCGCAGTCTGAATCACGGCGAGGGCGGCGTCGTGCCTGGCGTCCCACAACAGGTTTCGGGCATCTTCCTGCGTCTCAAACACAAAGTCTGCCGCACCGGCCTCCTCGCAGACCTCTTTCGTGACGGCGACATCTGCCTGCACCGCAGCCTCGCTCCCGTGGAACTCGAGGAACAGTGTCGGTTGCGTCGTGTAGCTTGTCCCTTTCGCTCGGTTGACCGCATCGATCGTGTACTCGTCAACCAGTTCAATCCGCCCCATCGAAATTCCGGAGTTCATGATGTTGTATGCAGCGTCACTCGCCTCAGACAGCCCAGGGAAGATGGCTCTCGCAGCCACTGTCGACTCCGGGATGGCATAGACGCGCAGGACCAACTCTGTGATGACGCCAAGTGTCCCTTCACTTCCAATAAATAGGCCTGTCAAGTTGTACCCGGCTGAGGATTTCACCGATAACCCGCCTGTATGTATGGTCGATCCGTTCGCAAGCACCACCTCGAGGTCGAGGACCTGCGATCGCATCACCCCATACCGCACCGCTGTGGTGCCGCTCGCATTTGTTGCAGCCATGCCGCCGAGTGTGGCATCCGCACCGGGATCGAGCGGAAACTGCAAACCGTACGGCTTCAGTGCCCGGTTCAGCTGCGTCCTTGTCACACCTGGCTGAACACGGACTAAGAAATCGCGAGGGCGCACCTCGAGGACCTGGTTCATGTGCGTCAGATCGAGGCTGATTCCACCATTAATGGGGATGACGTGGCCCTCAAGGCTTGTCAAGACACCGCATGGTATGACCGGGATGCGCTCTTCGTTTGCGAACTTCAGGATGCGGCTGACTTCCTCTTTACTGTGTGCAAAGACAACAACGTCTGGCGACTCAGGCGTGTAATAGCCCATGTCGCGCCCGTGCTGGGTTCGAATGGACTCACCCACCGTCACCTGTTTCGCGTCTTCCACGAATTGCGATAGAGCTGCTTGTATATCCAAAGCCGAGACTCCCTTTCAAAATCAGTTATGTTTCTCCCCGGGTTCAACCGCTTCGAACTCAAGTTGATAGCCATCCGGGTCCATCAGGATGAACGTGCGTTCCCCCCACGGTCGCACCGTCGGCTTTCCTGTCAGTTCAAGCCCTTCCTCTTGTAACGCGTTATACATCTCGTCGAGTTCTTCTGTCAGCAACTCTAAATGGAAACCTCTGTGTTCCCCTGTGGCGAGAAGCCCGATGCGTGCCTCACCAAGCCGAACGATGGCGATCCGTTTCGGCACATGCAATACCACCTCGGCACCCGGAATCTTGGAATAGAACTCAAGTGACTTCTCTACGTTTGAAACCTGCAGTGTAATGCCGTCGAGCGATGCCTGCATATTTGTTCCCCCCGATTTTGTGATACGCCAGAATATTCTTGGCACTGAGGGCGTGTGTCACCGTTCGTTTGAACTGCCCCCAAACTCCTGCCACGTCAAACGGACATTGGCCCGGTGCATATTCACGATCCCGCTCGACAATGGTTTTCCATCGAACCGCATCTGCACTTCGGATGCCCGGACCACGTCATCGAGATCGTGCCCCGCGGCCAGTCCTTCCTGCACCACCTGCGCGAGCTCTGCAAGGTAGTCTTCGGAGATTGCGAGTCGATGTTCGATCTCGCTTTTCCCATCCGCATGCGGCCCATGTTGCGTGACCACGAGATCAACATCATGCTTCGCAAACACCGCTCTGAAGTGTCGCATCGTCTCCTCATAACTCCGGTAGGAGGTGTAGATAAAGGGGAACTCCAGCGCCGACAAGTAGTCGCCGACAACCGCCACCGAATCACAGACAGTCACAAGACCATCATCTGTGTGGCCCTTCGCATGGTAAAAATAGAGACCGTCAAACGTATCGCCGTCATTCAATCGTTGGTCAATCCGAATCCGCTCCATTTTGCCCTGCCATGGCCTGTCCACATAAAATTCGCTGTCGAAGGACTCAATCTGGGCAATCGATCGGACCTCATTGTCCTCATCCCACGTGGATGCCGCCAAGACCGCGCAACCGGGAAAGTATGGGACACCGGCAATGTGATCGTAATCGGAGTGCGTCAGAACAATCCGTGTCGCAGTGCGGGCCGTATCAGGCACCTCAGTGCGAGCATGACCAGTGGCCGCCAAGTCCTCGACCAACGCCTGAATCTCCCTGACCTCATCGTCGAAATAACCCGGGTCAAACAGGTACAGATTTCCTTGGTGCACCATGACCGCACTTTGCATCTGTTGAATATGGCTCGGTCGAAGATAGAGATTCTCCCGTATCTTTTGTATCAATTCACATCGCCCACCCGTCTCGTCAAATCGCGCACCTGTCTCTTCAAATCGCCCGCCAAAGTTGCTTATTCGTATGATCCGATTCTACCACCGATCCGCTGCTCGAGTTGCACCGCTCCTGTGCACCCCACTCCTGCCTCACTCCTGCCTCACTCCTGCCTCACTCCTGCCTCACTCCTGCCTCCGATCCCGTGCACCCACCCCCGTGTGCCCCCGCGCCGGCTTAGTCGCTCCTAGCCACTTAGCAACCCCTCTGGCGGTCCGTTAAGTCGGTCTCACCGACTTAACTTCCAATTTTCCGTCACCTAAGTCGGTCTCACCGACTTAGCCTCGGCCGTTCGCCACCTTAAAGGCTGGCTTAGTCGCTCCCAGCCACTTAGCAACCCCTCTGGCGGTCCGTTAAGTCGGTCTCACCGACTTAACTTCCAATTTTCCGTCACCTAAGTCGGTGCCGCCGACTTAGCCTCAGCCGTTCGCCACCTTAAAGGCTGGCTTAGTCGCTCCCACCCACTTAGCAACCCCTCTCGCGATCCGTTAAGTCGGTCCCACCGACTTAACTTCCAATTTTCCGTCACCTAAGTCGGTCCCACCGACTTAGCCTCGGCCGTTCGCCGCCTTACTCCCGCACCTTACTCCCGTGTCAAACATAATGCACCGTAAACAACTTCCAGGAGAAAAGAAGCGGCGAAAATATGATATACTTTACAAAAGTAAGGAGTGGTCAGAGAGTCGGACTTTTCACCCCCGTCCGATGCCAGTCCCAGAACTTTTGAAAAGGGGAGCACAGATACATCGATGACTGAACAAAATGCAAGAAAGTGGTCCATCCTCGCCGCTGTCACCCTCGTTTCCTTCATCACCAACGTGGATGCAACCATTGTCGTAGTGGGACTCCCGAAGCTGATGCAAGGCCTGCACATCACTGTGGTGACAGGTCTTTGGACCATCACCTCATACATCATCACGAGCACGGTTTTCCTGTTACCCGCGGGCCGATGGTCGGACGTCATTGGAACGAAGCGGATCTTTATGATCGGCCTCGTGATTTTCACCATCAGCACAGCCCTGTGCGGTTTCGCAAACACTGGTACAATGCTCGTCATCTACCGCTTTATTCAGGGCACAGGAGCCGCCCTTGCACTCGCAACCGCAACTCCGATCATTGTGCGGGCATTTCCGCAAAAGGAACTCGGCCGTGCACTCGGAATCAACTCGACCTCCTGGGTCATCGGCTCAATTGTCGGGCCAGTGGTTGGCGGCGCACTCATCACATCCTTCGGGTGGCGCTCCATCTTCTTCGTGACCGTTCCGTTTGGCATCATCGGCCTGATTGCTTCTGCAATTGTTCTGAAGAACACCTCGGCAGCAGTCAAGGCGAAAACCGATTGGCTGGGGATTATCACCTTCGCGTCCGGACTCGTGGCACTCCTGTTGGCACTCTCGGAAGGGCAGGCATGGGGTTGGTCTTCGGCAGCCATCCTCGGGTTGTTTGCGGCTGCGGTCGTCCTCTTGGCTGCTTTTGTCGCCGTCGAGATGCGTGTCAAGCAGTCGCTGTTTGACTTAAAGTTACTCCTGCATGGGCATTTCTCAGCAGGCCTTGGGATCACCATGAGTTATTCCATTGGTTATTTTGCAACGACGTTCCTGCTCACACTGTACTTGCAGGGTGCGCTTCATTTGAATGCACTTGATGCAGGGCTTCTGCTCATCCCGTTGTCCGCACCACAGTTGATTATGGGACCGCTTGGCGGAACCCTGGCTGATAGGATTGGACCCGCCCGACTCGTCCTTGCGGGTGTCTTTTTACTTGGCATAGGAGGCTTGTTACTCGGGTTCGTCGGTCCGCGGTTGTCTATTTTGGCTATCGTCGTGCCACAGCTCATTATGTCAGCGGCGAATGGTCTTGCCTGGCCTTCACTGACCAAGGCCGTTCTGTCGTCAGCGCCAAGGGAACAAGCGGGATCGGCGTCCGGGATGTTCTTTACTTTCCGCAACGTCGGAATGGCCCTCAGTATGACGCTCGCACTGGTCATCGCCGAACTCAGCGTTCCGCCGGCTGTGGCTTCACAAGCATTTCTCGGAACCGCAGGCGTTCTCAGCGCACATATTCAAGGTGCGCTCGTGCACTCCACCGATGTGGGGTTCCGCTCATTTGTGCTGTTTTACCTGGTAGCGCTGCTTTTAGGTCTGTTCCTGTTGCGGCCGCACCGTGCGAAACAGGCATCTGTTGAGAGTCAGTCCAGTTCTGTTGAGAGTCAGTCCAGTTCGATGTAACATTTGTGTCAGCATCTTATGACGGAGGTTACATCGGTCCATGTGGCTCTCGCTTGTTGGTATCCTCGTACTGCTTACCTGGTTGGTGCTTGGCACACGCGCGTTTTTAGGTCTCGTCCGATCCGTTGACTTGCCTCACACCCCAAGCGCACATATTTCAGCCCCAAGTCATGGACTTGGGGCTGTTTCGGGTTCCCTGGACAGTGCTTCAGTACCAAAGGTATCCGTTATTTTATCGGCAAAAAACGAAGCACTCGCACTCCCGAAAACATTGGCGTCACTGCGTGCCCAGACCTGGCCGAAGCTTGAAGTAATTGCGGTCAATGACAGGTCCACCGACCAAACTGGCAAGGTCCTTGATGAAGCAAAGTCCGACTGGCCTGAACTGCAGGTCATCGACATCAAAGATTTGCCTGCTGGCTGGCTAGGAAAAAATCACGCCTTGTACAAAGCATCCAAACAGGCTCGAGGTGAGTGGCTGCTCTTTACTGACGCCGATGTCACGTTTTCAAACGATGCCGTCGCATCAGCTATGCACCATGTCCTTGAAAGCCATAGAGACCATCTGGCCCTTGCTCCAAACCTCGTCGCAAAAGGGTTTTGGCTCTCCGCAGTTGTGTACCTTTTCCTCTATAACATCGTGATGGTGTTCCGTCCGCAGGATGCAGAGCGCCCAAAATCATCTGCTTTTGTGGGCATTGGTGCGTTCAACTTAATCCGCAAAGCCACCTATGAAGCTGTCGGTGGACACAAGGCGGTTGCGCTGCGGCCCGATGAGGACCTGGCACTCGGAGCATCCATCAAACGTGCGGGTTTTCATCAGCAGTTTGCGGGCGGTACAAAGCTCCTCCAAGTTGAGTGGTACCCATCGCTCAGCGAAATGGCACGTGGTCTCGAGAAAAACGCACTTGCTCCGTTTCAGTACAGGTTTTCATACTTTACTCTCGGCGTCCTCATGTTGCTGCTCGTGTACGACGGACCATTCCTCGGCGCTGTCTTTGCAACCGGCTGGATACGGTTCCTCTTTGCCCTAGCCTTCGTGATCGAACTGTGTATGTTTCATTTAACACGACGATACAGCGGCGTGTCTGTTCTATGGGGACTCACTCTACCTCTGGCTGCCCCCGTTTTGTTCTTCATCCTCGTGCGATCCGCACTCCTTTGTCTCCGCCGCGGAGGCATCGAGTGGCGAGGAACCTTTTACTCCCTCCGCGACTTGCGAAAAGGTGTGCGGTGAGGCCAAGCTCAAAACCTCTATGCATGTCCGCCCCTCAATCCGAATATCTCTCAGTAAGAACCTCATCCAACTCTCCAGGAGTCTGATGCTGCTTGGCGCAGATACTTTTGATAAGCCTCTTGTCCGGTATGTCAACGCCGCTCGGCGGATGGATTGTCACAGCCTTCCCCCGCTTGTCCTCAAGATGGCTGTCTGTCATCCTCGGGATGGCGGCCGGTATCATGTTGACCGTTGTCATTACAGAACTCATGCCATCCTCTGTTCGAACGGCAGGTCCGCGCATTTTCTTTGTTGGCGTCGCTATCGGTTGGGCCTTTATGGTTCTCACGAGCTATGTCGTTCGCCGAGTGTCGGGTGATCATGATGACGGCTCAGCGATCAGCCATTTTCGAAACATGGGTTGGTTCATCACCATCGCTATGGCACTTCATGATTTACCAGAGGGAATCGCGATTGGTGCAGGTGACGCGGTCCACCGCGAACTCGGAGCCATCATCGCCCTTGCCATTGCCATACACAACATTCCGGAAGGCATGGGTATCGCTGCACCTTTACGTCTCGCGGGTGTTTCAAAGAGTCACATTCTGGCGATCACGTTTTTCACCGGCCTCGTTACCCCCGCCGGCACGTTGATATCGCTCGCCTTTGTCCACGTGTCAAATCAATTCCTGTCGCTGTCGCTTGCCTTCGCTGCCGGAGCCATGCTGTACGTGGTCGCAAAAAACATCCTTCCCGCGTCTCTGACGGAGAATTGGGGTCTGGCCGCCCTCGGAGGCGGCTTTGGTACGGGCGTCATGCTCTTAGTGTCACAAGTTGCTGGGCATTGATTTGCTCCTCACTGACAAAAATAGCGACCCAAGACCAGAGGGGCTACAGCAGACGATTCAGAGGAGACAATCGAAACCCTGAACCTGATTTATCGGTCCAACATGAGTTTTTGGGAGAAGAGTAGGCGTTACGTGTGTGCTCGTTCAAACATTTGGGCAAAGGCTGCTGCCACGACAGGGTCAAACAGGCGCCCTGCTTCAGCCTCAATCTCAAACATCACCGATGAATGAGGCTTCGCGTGAACGGTGACCTCCGTCGCATAGTAATCCACGATACCAAAGATTCGTGCAAACAGAGATACCGATGTACCTCGCTTGCCCGATGGATAGCCACTGCCATCAAAGCGTTCGTGGTGCTCCGCGATAATGTCTAGAACACGCCCAGGCAAATTAAGAATCTGAAGCAATTGGACACTCAGTTCCGGATGACGTTTGTACTGTTCCCAAGCGTGGAGCGAGCGCTGAGGGTCTGTGATGACCTCAAACTCCAAAGCAGTCAATCCATAATCCGCAAAACGGCAGGCGTAGACCAAGTCTTGTATTTCACCCTCCGTAAAATCAAATTGTCTCGCCAGGGCTTCCGCGTAAAGTACCCTTGTATCCATGACGTTCGAGAATTGTTTATCAAGAAACTCCTGACCATTTAAAACATCAAGCAGCGAAAGAAAGTTTCTCACCTCTAAAGACATATCGACGCGATGAGGTACCGGATGGATGACTTTTGAAACCTCTTCTCCCCCAGTTTGAAGAGCCGCTTCTCGCCCCCACTGGTCCATCAAGAGCTGAACCTGCTCCCATTCAGGCCACATGCCCAGTTGACCAAAAAGCAGTTGCGACTTTTCCGCCAGGCGAAGAGCGCTCTGGGTATCCCCTAATTCTCTTGAAATCCGGGCAAGTAAGGAACAAATCCGCGAGAGGTCTTCTTTGGAGTGGCTTAAAATTTCTGACCAAACCAAAGACAGGCATTGCTTTAAATATGAGATGCCCTGGTTGAACTGTCTTGTCTCGAAATATAGTCGACTTAATTCTGACAGTGCCGAAAGATATGGTTCATGTGACAACCGACTTGCCTCAAGAAGGTATTGTTCGCTCTCTCGAAAATTGCCCAGTTCGAGATGAAATACACCAAGGTTGTTATAGAGTTGCGGATAAGCATCTTTATAATTCGCTGCTTCAAAGCACCTGAGTGCATGGCAGGTGTTGTCTAAACCCTCCCGATAAAATCCGGTTGCGCCTTGTACCGTGCCTAAATTCAAATAGACAATTCCAAGCTGACGATCTCCCAGGTCCTGTCCGTAGTTGCGAAGAACCGCTCTCAACAGACGGGACGAACGGTCAAAGTCAGACAGCCGACGGTAAGCTGCCGCAATGTGGGTCTGATAAAGCCCCATCCCGTTTGCAGTGGACGACAAAGAAACGGCCTTCTGAAAGTGATTCAGAGCCGTTTTATCATTTCCAAGTTTGATATGTATTTTGCCGATTTCGTCGTGAATCCCCGCGCATGTCTCGTTGTCTGCAGCGGGATCAGTCAGCAATTGCAGCCACATTTCAAGAGCTGAATGGTAGAATCCGCGTCGCGTTTGCGATGCAGCCGATTCAAATGAGGCTTGAATTTCGCGTTTCATGTTATGGCCCCATCTGTTCAGGATGTAGTAATCAGGATGTTAGAGGAACTGAAACAGAAAAGACACTGCCGCGCCCGATATGAGAAACAATATCCAAGCTCCCATTCATGTAAGCAGCCCGCTCCCGTATACCAACAATACCATAATGACCCGCAGGAATGTTGGACGGGTCAAACCCCTTGCCGTTGTCTGAGATGGATACGACGCCGGATTGACCGACTTGTTCAAATGTAATTGTGATTTGGGTGGCTGCAGCGTGTTTTTTAATGTTGTTCAAAATTTCCTGTATCAACCGGTACAGCGCCACTTGTTTCGCAGGTGACAAAGCACGGCCAATATCGTGTTTCACTTCCAGACTCACCGGAAGCTCATATTCACGGGCGTATTTCTCTACAAGTTGCTCTACCGCTTTGATCAACCCCACCTCATCGACCGCAATGGGACGCAAGTCAAACAGCAGTCTGCGGACGGCGTTGATGCTCTGGATGACCTGGTTGTTGATGCGGGACAGTTCCTGTTTCGCCGCTCCTGGATTCGTATCCATCATATGATCGAGCAGTTCGAGTCTCATGCTGATATTCGTCAACATCTGTGTCGGTCCATCGTGCAAGTCTCTCGCGATTCTTCGCCGCTCTTCCTCAAGCAGCCGAATACCGAGATCCATATGGTCATACGTAGGCAGTTCCCCATACCCCATTGAGATATCCCCTTACGTCAGAACTTGTCTATAAACAGAAATAAATGGGAGACCGACCAGTCTCCCATTACGCATTTATCTCTTAGATCAGCCAAAGAATTCTTCAAATCGGTTTGCGGTAATCGTTGTTTTTCCAGTTCCATTTGCGTAGCCTGCAGTCGTCGTACTGCCCTTGGTAGACGTTGCAGTATAAGACGTGTTCGTCATTCCTGAATTGGATACGCTGGCAAAGACGGGAGTACACGCAGCGGCGAAAACGGTGGCAGTGGCAATCACGCCGAACATCAGCTTTTTCATTAATACTATCCCCTTTCTGACGGGTAAGGTCTTCCGGCAGCCCGGCTGGCATTGCGCATGCAGTAGCCCCGTGGCTTTGCGTCCCTGGACTTTCGCCTAGGTTTGCTATTGTTAAAAATTATAAAATCCGATTCTCATCTGGTCAAGCTTTGCCAACCTGAAAAATTGAACACCGAACGCCTTATCCACTGGTTTGTGACCGTTTATCGCTCAAACAAGGTCGCAATCCCCTGCCCACCACCGATGCAAGCAGTCAGGATACCGCGTTTTACATTGCGGGCGTTCATTTCATGCAACAGCTTGGTTGCGAGAATGGCTCCGGTTCCTGCAATCGGATGGCCGTGTGCAATCGCTCCCCCGTTGACATTCAGGGTCTCATGATTGAAGTGCAGCTCCCGATCACAAGCGAGAACCTGTGCAGCGAACGCTTCGTTCAGCTCAACGAGATCGATATCATCAAGTCTCAATTCCGTGCGCTCTAGCAACTTGCGAATCGCCGGAACCGGCCCGATACCCATAATGTTCGGGTCAACGGCGGCAATGGCTGTCTGGCGAACCGTCGCCAGCACGTCCAGTCCTAGCTGCTCGGCGCGTTTTCGGGTCATGAGCACGAGGGCACCTGCCCCATCGTTGAGACCGGAACTGTTTCCGGCAGTGACGGTTCCCCCCGCCTTAAACACCGGACGAAGCTTTGCGAGCGCTTCCATTGTGGTTGCACGAGGATGTTCATCAACCTCAAAGCTGCGCGTTATCTTGCCATCCTTCACTTCTAGCGGGACAATTTGATTCTTGAACTTCCCTGCTTCCATCGCTGCAGCCATTTTGCGTTGGCTGTGGAAAGCAAATTCATCCTGCTCCTCACGACTGATGTTGTACTTTTCAGCCAGGTTTTCCGCAGTGATGCCCATCGGCGGATCGCCAATTGCTTCCGTCGACAGCCGCAAGCGCAGAAACTGCGGAGGCATCCGGTCATACGCCTTTGTCGGGCGCCCCATCATGTACGGGCGTTGGGACAAACTCTCAGCCCCCCCTGCAACCACGACGCCAGCCTGCCCGGAGAGAATCGTCTGTGCGGCGAGCGCCACCGCGTTAATGCCAGAGCCGCACTGACGGTCAATCGTCAACCCCGGTACGTCTACAGGCAGCCCGGCTTCTAGCGCTGCCACCCGTGCCAGGTTGCCGTCCTCGCTGAAGCAATTGCCAAAGACGACATCGCCGATCTCGCTTGGATCCACCTTAGCCCGCGCCACTGCCTCTTTAATGACAGCTGCGGCCATTTTGTAGGCCGGGGTTGCAGCGAGCGACCCGCCTTCTTTGCCAATCGCTGTCCGTACAGCTGATACAACGACCACTTCCATGTATTCTCCCCCTCGTGTGCTCCGCCTTACCTCTATCGTTTCTATGATACAACAGTTTTGAAATTTCGGACGAACATGACGCCAGTGAACATGCATCACTTTGTATGGAAAGAAATGCACACGAGGGACAAGATTAGATGACTAGAGGTCAAATTTGCTATTATAGATGGAAGTTACGTCATCGCGACACCGAAAGGTTGGTACCATGGACACTACACCGAGTTCATCTGACTTTATTCGAGAGACCATTACGGAGGATTTGCAGGCAGGACGCGTCTCGCAAGTCGTGACCCGCTTTCCGCCAGAGCCGAACGGCTATCTGCATATCGGACATGCAAAATCCATCTATATCAACTTTGGCGTCGCTGACGAGTACAGCGGCAAGACGAACCTCCGCTTTGATGACACCAATCCGCTCAAAGAAGACAGCGAATATGTGAACGCCATCAAAGAGGACGTAGCTTGGCTCGGGTTTGAATGGGATGGTCTGTTTTTTGCCTCCGATTACTTTGAAGAGATGTACAACCGTGCTTTGCTCCTCATCAACAAGGGCAAGGCATACGTAGACGACCAGTCCGCAGACCAAGTCCGTGAAACCCGCGGTACGCTGACAGAGCCTGGGCAGAACAGCCCCTATCGAGATCGGACTGTGGAAGAGAACCTCAATCTCTTCGAGCGCATGCGAAGGGGCGAATTCGGAGACGGGCAGAAGGTCCTGCGAGCGAAGATCGACATGGCTTCGCCGAATTTAAACATGCGCGATCCGGTGCTCTACCGCATCTCCCACGCCGTGCACCACAACACCGGTGATAAATGGTGCATCTATCCGATGTACGCCTATGCCCATCCACTCGAGGATGCGATTGAAGGTGTCACACATTCTCTCTGCACCTTGGAGTTTAAGGATCAACGTCCTCTGTACGACTGGGTGGTCCGTGAATGTGAAATGCCGCACGTGCCGCATCAGTACGAGTTCGGCCGGCTGAATCTGAGCAACACGGTGATGAGTAAGCGGTACTTGAAGAAGCTCGTGGATGAGAAGCTCGTGGACGGTTGGGACGACCCGCGCATGCCTACCATCTCCGGTCTTCGTCGCCGCGGATTCACACCGGAGTCCATCCGCTCGTTTGTAAAAGAACTTGGTATCACGGTTGCTGGTGGTGAGGTGGACTACAAACTGCTTGAGCACCATGTGCGCCAAGACCTCAACCTGCGTGCACCTAGGACGATGGCCGTCATCCGTCCGCTCAAGTTGGTGATTACAAACTATCCCGAGGGCCAAGTTGAGACGCTTGATGTGAAGATCAATCCTGAAGTCCCTGAGATGGGCATGGCGCAGGTTCGATTCTCGCGTGAGGTTTATATTGAACAGGAAGACTTTATGGAAGTTCCGCCGCCGAAGTATCACCGACTGTACCCTGGAAACGAGGTGCGCTTAAAAGACGCTTACTTCGTCAAGTGCACGGATGTCATCAAGGACGCGGACGGAAATGTGGTCGAGGTTCATTGCACCTATGACCCCGAAACCAAGAGCGGCAGTGGATTTACGGGACGCAAGGTCAAGGGGACGATTCACTGGGTATCCTGCGAAAGTGCCATTCCCGCTGAGATTCGGCTCTATGAACCGATGCTCCAGGAGGACGCCGACAACGCTCTTCCATTTGACGAGCGTATGAACCCCGATTCGCTGAAGGTCGAGCAGGGTTATATCGGCATTGACATCAAAGACGCGCAGCCCCAGGAGAAGTTCCAGTTCGTGCGCCAAGGCTTCTTTAATGTCGATCCAAAGGATACGACACCAGACAAGAAGGTGTTCAACCTGATTGTCTCCCTGAAGAGCTCGTTCAAGATTGAGCAACCGAACACCAAAGGCTGATTACCTGGTAAAGCCCAAAAGCGAACGTTCAAAAGCGAACATTCAAAAGCGAACACATTTGATTATAAACCCGATACTTCATAAGCCTCGTGGCATCGCGAATCAAGTGAAGTAAAAAAACAAGGCATGCGTCCACCGCTGCTCTCTGGCGGCAGATGCATGCCTTGTTCTTTGATCCGTCACCCCATCACCAGATGGGCCATGATAAAGATAATAATGACCTGAAAGAGTCCTTGAATACCGGCAAATGAATTGTTTCTGCGGTTGAGTCGAAACACCTTTTCCAAGCTCGGAGTCGGTTTTTGCAGTTCCAGGTAGGTTCGAATCGAAGTTGGAAGAAGGAACCCAAACCCGGTAACGGCGAGAATCGTGATGACAACCAGTGCACCGATGATCCATGGACGTTCGGGATTCCCAGGTACCATCATCCGCAACCAGGAAGCCATGGTCCAACCGGCCGTGCCTGTGGTAAACGCGAGCACAGGCAGATAAATCATCGTTTTTGGAACCAGCCAGTTGATAAACGCTTTACGTTGATCCGGCAACAGCTTTCGAAGAATTGGTCCAACCATGAAACCCATGAAGATGTCCGCACCAGTCCAAAGAACCCCAGCTAAAACGTGTGCAAAGTTCAGCCAAAACACACTGTGGATCGCCATTGCAATAAACATGACAATGGGCAACAAAACGACCCACCACGTCAATTTCCGAATCAACGGCTTGTCGGGTGGGTTTACGGCAGCGGGTGCAGGTTGCGTCGGTAAATTCACTCACTTTCTCCTCCCTTCCACGCGAAGAATGTGACGAGAGCTCATGAGTATATTTACATGCTTTTAGTAATGTTACAAGTACTTTGAATCCGCCGACGACCTGCATCCCTGACCTACTGCACGATCTATGCCACTGATCTATACCACTGATCTATGCCACTGAACTATGGCGCTGAACTATCGCGCTACTTATAACGCTGACCTATTGCGCTGACCTGCATCGCTGAAATATCCAACCCGGAAGATGCCAACCTCCTTACAAGATGTCTGAAATTCCGACTGCGACGCTTCTTTCGGCACTTAATGCCTGCACCATTCCTTGTAAGCGGGTACCCGTCCTCGCAAGGTAACTGAGTAACAAGATGTTTGAGCAAAATGCATCAAACTCGGTGACCAATGGTCGGTCTGCATTGGCTTCAGCAAGACTCTGAATCATCTCCTGGATGCATCTGAGCTCGTCATCATTAAGGCGATGACCCGTGTCTGTCACGAGGTGAAACGACTCACCGTTGTCACGGAAGTAAATTCCGAGGTCTGCCTGAATCTCCACCACTGTTTTCGCCAATGCTTCCTCTCTGTCGTTGAGCATAATGCCGATACACCCAAGTTGTTCAAGCAGGTGATGCATTAAGAGAACCACACTCGCTTGCTGGCAGCCATAGACCACTTTCAGTCTGCGTTGTTGCAGACCGCTTTTGTCCAAGACCGACAAGGTACTGCGCAAGTAGAGGCGCGATACATTCTCCGTTGGCTGCAAACGGCCAAGCCGGTTGATGTCCGGTCTTACATAGTCTTCCTGGAAAAACGCGTTCTCGATTTTTCGCTTCATGTCGGCACTGAGGCGTTTTCCCTCATGGTTGAAGATCCGTAAGACCACACGACTCTCTGCACCTTCGCGGATACTGTAGACGTGAATGGCGCCACCTGCATCTGAAGTGCGACATCCAAAACTGGCCAGGGGTGCCAGCAGACCGGATCCCATGTCACGCGCGTCCATTCCAGCCGCAAGCAACGAAGAAATCACCGAATACTTGATCACCTCACTGTAGGGTTCGTCGTCACAACTCACATTAACGACCGCATCACTGTTCAAGCAGGTTGCGTAGGCTGATGTCAGTTTTCCAGCAAACTCTGGTGTGATATCCACATTCGGAATGCCCTGAATGCCATTTTCCTGAAAGAGCCGTGCTTTTGCGGTTTTCCCCCAGATGAGCGAACTGTTTTGAATCGTCTCTGGTTCAATGTTTCTGTGCGGCCAGACTTTCACGTTCGTCCAGATATCCGCTTTGGCGCCGATTTGACTGTCCGCACCAACGACCGTGTTCTCCTGCAGTCGAACTCCATAGTCCAGGTTGACACGAGAGCATACTGTGCAACCCTCAAGTGTTGCCGCCGCACCGATGGAAACTCGATTCCAAACGATGGAGCGTTCCACATGTGCCCCCTGATGAATTCGCGTAAAACGACCGATGACTGAGAACGGCAAGATTTTCGCGGACTCCCCAACGACGCTGCCGTCGCCAATGAACACTGGACCCGACACCGCAGCTGAAGAATGAATCAGGACGTTTTCACCCATCCAAACGCCAGGGTAGAGCTCGTGACCCCGAATCTCAACGTCGACCACTCGGTTCAACATGTCGTACTGACTCTGCCGATACTGAACGAGGTTTCCAATATCTGACCAATAACCGTTCGCTACGTACCCGTAGAGCGGGTAGCCTGCCTTCATCAGCAACGGGAACAGGTCTTTGCTGAAGTCAAACACCTGTCCCTGACGGAAGAAAGTCAACACCTTAGGTTCAAACACGTAGATGCCCGTATTCGCTGTGTTGCTGAAAACCTCATCCCAGTTTGGTTTTTCTTGAAAACGTGTGATTTTACCATCCGCATCCGTCTGCACAATCCCGTACTCCACCGGGTTCTCGACGCGTGTCATGACTACAGTCCCAATGGCTTGTTTCGCATTATGAAACTCGACAGCTTGATGTAAATCAAAATCCGTCAACGCGTCGCCGCTGATGACGACAAAGGTGTCATCAAGAAACTGCTCGGCATTCTTTACACTCCCAGCCGTTCCAAGCGGCGTTTCTTCCTCAAAGTAGTAGAGGCTCACACCATAATCAGAACCATCACCAAAATAGTTCTTGATGGCTTGCGGAAGGTATTGGACAGTCACAGCAATCTCGGTTATCCCATAACGCTTGAGTAAATCGATGATGTATTCCATGCAGGGACGGCCTAGAAGCGGTACCATCGGTTTGGGTAGATTCGATGTCAAGGGACGTAAACGGCTTCCTTTTCCTCCGGCCATGATGACAGCTTTTATGATTGACCCCTCCCATCGCCATTCCTGATTTACAGCACCACGCTGCAAGTCATCCGTGATGCTTAACTGTCCAGCGCTGCAACTCAGCAACTGGTCAGTGCTAGCTTCCAGTCAGCCACTCAGCAACTTCCCGTCGCCACCTGTAGGGGTGTCTCTAACGAATCCTTTTCTGCCAGAATACCTTGATAAATTTTTAGGGTTTCATAGGCAATGTTGTTCCAGTCGTATCGACCGATTTCTGCGAGGGCAGTTTCAGCAAGTGTTTTCGCCCCTTCTCGGTTCTGTAACATCACCTTGACCTGATTTGCGAGAGATTGAGGGTCCCCTGCATACATCTTGAGGCCGTTTCGCTCATGCGCCACAACATCAGCCAGACCACCCACGTCTGAGACCACCACAGGCGTCCCAGCTGCCATCGCTTCAAGTGCCACAATCCCAAACGGTTCGTACAGACTCGGAAAGGCGGCGATATCAGCAACATGAAGCAGATAATTGCGCTCTTCATCGGAAACAAAACCGGTAAACTGTACGCTGTTCACGATACCTTGCCGGTTGGCAAGGTATCGTAACTCCGTCTCCATGGGACCTGCACCAACAATGACAAATTTGCAATGGGCATATTCAGACAGGATGAGTGGTGCCGCTTCCAACAGGATGTGGACACCCTTCTCTCGCACCAACCTCCCGACAAACAGCACAATCGGTTCGTCCGGGTGGGCATACCGTGCTCTGTCCAGGTCTTCAACCTGTTTTGCATCCAACAGTTGTGGGTCGACGCCATTGGGCAGGACGTGGACCTTGTCATGAGGCAACTGAAAGATGGTTTCTACTTCACGCTGCATGTACTGACTGCATACAATCACGCGCCATGCCTCGTAGGTCAGTTCCCACTCCTGATGGTGAATTTGATGTTGAAGGTCGGTATGAAGTCCGTGGTTTCGACCGTGTTCGGTTGCGTGAATGGTCGCAATGAGCGGCAGATCGTACAAGTGTTTGATGGCTTCACCAGCGTCAGCAACCAACCAATCGTGGGCGTGAACGAGATCGAAACGAAGACCGCTGTGAATCAATGTCTGACAGGCATCGACCATCATGAGATTGAGTTGAAAAATATAATGAATAAATTCGGCGCCATCCGGCTTCATTACGTGCACTCGATGCACATGAACCCCGTCGACGATTTCATTGTCCGGGTACCCCTCAACGCTCATCGTCAGCACATGGACTTCTACGCCCTGCTTTACCAAGTACCGTGATAAATCGTAGACATGCCGCGACAGGCCGCCAATCGTCAAAGGTGGGAACTCCCATGACAGCATCAGTATTCGAAGCGCAGGTTTTGCCTCATATCGCATGACCGGATAGCGCGATTGATAGACCTGGTAATCGATGTCTGGGAAAAGATTATCCAGTTCCTCAAGAGAGCTCAGCCACTGCTCATCAACCTGGTCTTGCTGTATCATCTCGTACAGTTGCGAAAAACGATTGATATGATGTTTCGTACGCTTCACCGCGTAGTCAACCATGGTCTTGCTGTCCATGATGAAGGCGAAGTCACTGCTCTCTGCGAGCATCAACTCCCGCGCGGCCTGCTTCAGTGCCCGCTCTGTCAGGCCTTTCTCTGACCCGTCAACATGAAAGTGCCGGTTAGCAAGCTCTATCATCCGCTGTTCTGCCATATGCAGTGCCGGGTAAATCCAATCGTTCTCACCGCGCAACCAGACATCGGCATAACCGTCTCTGCCCCACGAACTCATTGGCAATTGACAGACTTGATAGTCCGGATAGAGATCGAGGTACTCTGACGGTGTGATGGCCTCAATGGTCTTTGAATCAAAAAAGATCTTTCTGAACAGCATGTCGAGAAAAACCGGACCTTCATACCACCAATGCCCGAATAACTCAGCGTCATACGGAGCGACGACAATCGGGAGCCTATTCATACGGGATGCGTGGTACTTGACCTGCTTCTCGCGGTTGAACATAAAGTTCCCTGCGTGCTCCGCCGCTTTGTGAGCAGCCGCTGAAAAGTGATAGGGTTCCTTATGATCTCCCTTTCCCGTAATGCGGTAATATTTGATTCCCGTGTTTACACGAATACCTTCTGGGTGTATGTAAGGCTTGACGTATTCGTCATCGAGATCGTATCCAATGTCACGGTAATACTCTCGATAATCAAAGTCTCCCGGGTAGCCCTCGACTGCGCTCCACACCTGTTTTGCAGATTCCTCGTCCCTGGCAAAGGCCGCGATACCATTTGGTGTGACCACGGGCGACAGTGTTCCCTGCACCGGAGTTGGCTCGGCCGTCAGCACGCCGTGAGAGTCAACAAAGAAAAAGTCGATACCGTATTCTTTTAAGACACCGTCGACCATCGGCGTGTATCCGCACTCTGGCAGCCAAATACCCCGCGGGGCCTTACCAAAAAGCACCGTGTGCTGCAAAACGGCTGTTGCAATCTGTGCCCGAAGTGCTTCCTCACTCCAGATGAGCGGTAAAAAAGCATGCGTGGCCGCACACGTGATGATCTCGAGTTTGCCAGCATCCTGAATCTCCCGAAAAGCTGTCAGGAGATTCTTCTTGTAACGGAGGTAGAACTCTTGAATTTTAAGAAACTTACCCCAATACTGGCGCGCCAGCGGATAAAACTCCGGCATATCCTTAGTGCGTCTCACTTCCTTTTCCGCCAATTCAATCAACCGAGAAAGATGCGTCGCGTATCGTTCCTGGAGCATCTCATCGGCAAGCATGGCAGCCAAGGTAGGCGTAATAGACATCGTCACGCGAAAGTCCACACCATCCTGGATTAGACCCTTGTACACCTGGAGAAGCGGAATGTAAGTCTCGGTGATGGCCTCAAACAACCATCGTTCCTCAAGGTATTTCTCACTTTCCGGATGATGCACATACGGCAAATGGGCGTGTAACACGACTGCCAGATAGCCTTCAGCCATCATTCCTGCCCCCTTGTTCGAACAGTGTATCCGTCAAATTCATCGGGATATGGACGGGGGGACCCACTAGGGTTCTCTGACAACCTGTTACACTGTGCGGATTCAAGAGCAGAGTTTTGCACGGAACTCGCGTTGTGAGCCGACTTACTGGCGAGCGGCGCAAACTGCACCTGGCCAGATGGGTGCCGATACGTTTGTTTTGGAGGAGTGCCTACCGTATTGGACCGGAGGATGGTGAAGAAATCTCCGTTCCAGGTGGTTGTGCCAAAGTCCATCAGGTACCTTCGGAGAGGTTGCACACCGTGTACGTACCAGTTATCTGCATCCGGCGGAACTGGAATCCGAATTGTCGAATGCGCATTGTATCCGTTGAAGTGGATATCTGTTACATCATATAACTGGAGAAAAAATGGCAGATCAGTCCACTGACTCTGAAAATGCTTCGTGACTAATTCTCGCTTTGGGTCATCGACTTCCCAATACGCGTGTAAAGTTGTTGGTTCCTTAACGAGCAATACCAATCGACTTACACACCATTTGCGCGTCCACGACTCGTCAAACAGCGTGCCAGGATAAGAATCCTGCTCACTGACTTCTTCGTCGTTTGTGTCTGGCGTCGAAGTCTCAACCGCCGCCAAGGTGGCCGCAATCTCACTTGCCGCTTGGCAGTTCAGAGCCAAAAACTTTTTCAGCTGATAACGAAACGTTCCAGCCTTCATACCTAACTCTCTGGCGATAGCAGCTTGCTTTTCCCCGCGCGCAATCCGTAGAGCAATCTCCGTCCAAATCGCTTCGTTGCCTTCTCGTCTGTCCATGATTCACTCCTGAAAGAGTTCGTCGATTTCATTCGATCACATATTTATGCGCCTTCCAAATAAAATCCTTCATTCAAAAAGTGCATGGTTTCGACATGGAGCTTGGAGGAACAAAATGAAAGCGCTTGGTTTCTAGCTAAAAAATATAATTTCGTGTCCGTTCAATCGAATCCGCAAGAACGCCGTCGAAATAACAGGGAAAATTTTGATGCTTGAATTTGTATCGTTAATGACGAATGTTTATCCAGACAACGAGTGCATCTTCGGATCAAAAAAAGGGCTGTTGGAGTGACTGATACGATACTCCGACAGCCCTTTTGTCATTGGAATTGATCGTCATTTAACTGGATCTTTGAAGGAACCGCCAAGGCTCGTAACGGATCGCATAGATACGGGGACTTAACAGGCAGAATTAGGGGCATCCATGCTTAACCTTCGGCTTGTCCAGGTTGTCTTAAGAAGATATATATTAACCCACCTCCCGCCGCTTAATAGTACCAATATAGGGAATTTGCATGACTCATATCATCCTGCCCTGCCCAAAAAAGGCGACCCGTACGGAACCGTACGAGTCATTCATCAGGGTAAAGGAGACGATCTCAGTGTATGCAAACGCATCCACCTCATACACTTTTTTGGCTAATTATATTGACGTATTTCGGATCAAAAAAATGCACGAACCGATGTTCATTTGCATAAGCTTTTGAACATAATTTATAAAAGCAGGGATTACCCGTCAGTTGTGGAGGGACTGAACATGCCGAGCTTTAAAAAAGAAGAACTGATGGCTGCCAGTGATTTGCGCACCCTGTCCCAGCGAGAGCTCTTTCACAGGCTTGAAGGGTGCGGCAAACTCGGGATCCTGTACAAGGACAACCTTACCGCTGTGCTGTTGCCCCACGATAGGTACATTTCCATCATCACACGGCTCAGGGAACTCGAAGAAGCAGCGCACGAACACGTCGCGGAGTACAAATGACCCCAGAAAATCGGCAAACAGACAGAAAAGAACCACAGAGACACCGCGCCCCGTGGTTCTTTTCTGCAGGAGTAACTCCGAACAACGGATGGTTTGTTCGTTGTCATCATCGTTCTCCTGATTCAATGACAGTGCAGTTTCAATGAAAGACAGTACAGTTTCAACTGCAGTGCGCCATGTTATTTTGGAATGTGATTAAATTTTTATGCGTTTTTCACATGGTTGTTTTTAAAATCATTTTGTGCAATTTTTATCTGCTTTTTTATCTGTTTATTGAAGATCTTTTGTGAAGCTCCTACTGACGAAGTGCCTTTTTCATACGGACATGTTCAATACCTGCATCCATAAACTTGTCGCTGATGATTTCGTACCCGAGTTTTTCATAAAAGCCCGCAGCATGGCATTGTGCGTCCAGGACAATCTCTCGATAATTTTGCGATCTCGCCAGTTGTTCGAGAACCTGCATCATTGCATCTCCATAACCGTTTCCCCGACATTGACGCAGCACCGCGACACGCTGTACTTTCGCGGTATCATCGTTATATGGCTTAAGCCTGGCTGTTGCCACAGCTTGCTCATTGTCATAAAGAAGAACGTGGGTCGCTGCGGACTCAAGATGGTCGAGCTCGTCAATCTCGAGGTCTTCAGGGACTTCCTGCTCTATGATAAACACCTCACGACGGATGCCCAAACATGTATCGAGCTCTTGCTCAGACGTTACAACAACTGACTTCATGAATGCTTTGCTCCTCTCCTCATCATGCCAACTGCAGTACGTGACCTTCTCGAACAATATTATATACGGCCTGCCAAACGGCTTGTTCACTGTATGTATTTACCATAATATACTAACAGCCGGGAGAGGACATCATCTGTCCTTCCCGGCTGGCCAATCTGTTTTGCAGAGCTGTCTCTCTGGTGCGGCTGGTCCCTCACTCTGTGGTTGGAACTGTCGTCGGAACGAGATCGAACTGGACCTCTTCTTGCGCCTTTTTGATGACCAGGTTTTCATCACCCGGCATTAACCGTTTGCCAGTGCGGATGACATATCTCAGCCAAGAACCCGCAAACCAGGAAGTCACGAGTGCCAACATCACGAGAATGGCGAAGAAGTCCTGGTTGATAATGCCGAGCGAATAAGCTACTGAGGAAAGCACGATACCAGGACCGCCTCGCGCATTCATCGCTGCAGCAAAGTTCAAACTCGTCAGCTTATCTGTCTTAATGAGGCGACAGGTGAAGTAGACAACCACACTTTGCACAATGGTTGCGAACAGCAGGTACAAGATGAAGAACCCAAAGCTGAAGTTACTCGCCAGATTCAGCTGCATTCCGATAATCGCAAAATAGAGTGGAATAAAGAACGCATAGGCAATCCCGTTTATTCCATTCTCTAGTTTTTCAAACACGTGGTCGGGCAAGGCAAACTTGGTCGCTATCCCCGCCAGTAATGCTCCATACATCGTGTCGACCTGCAGGTATCCTGCAATGTCGGCTAGAGCGAACAGAATGACGAGAAAGTAGCCCAAGAAGGATGCGCGGAACAAGAAGTTTGCTCGTTTCGATGTGATTTTTCGCAAGCCCCATGGAACTATCAAAATACAGACGAAGAGGAACGCAAACGTCACAACCAAGCTCTTCGAGACCGTCCAAACACTGATTGTCGCCGCACCATGAGCAGAGACAATCCCAGATGCGATTGCAAGCGCTACCCATAAAATCAAGTCGTGAACCCCAGCAATGGCGACAATGATTTTTGCAAACCGAGAGTGCATAATCCCCAGGTCCTGAAAGATCTTCGAAATGACCGGTATCGATGTGACAGCAATCGAAATGGCAACGATGATTTTCAAGGCTAACACACTGTGGTCTGGACCCAAGAACTGTGCGGGATTGAACAGGTACGTCGAGAGCCATCCGACCGCGAAGGGGATGATGGTCGATCCGATAATAATCGCAATTCCTGTCTTGATATCCGACTTCGCGAACCTCGACTGAAACTTCAGACCCGCCGTGTACAACAGGAACAGTGTCCCAAGTTGATAAATCAACCCAAACAAACTGCTTTCCGACGAAAAACCGAGGTACAACCAGTGAAAACTGTGCGGGAACAATGTACCGAAAACTGTCGGACCGAGGATGAGCCCTCCTGCAACCTCTCCAATGACGCGCGGGATGGTGAATCTTTCAGCGATGTAGCCAAGTAGATTCGCAGCTGCCAAAAGCAGCCCCATCGCAAACAGGAATCGAATCAAGTCTGCTGATGCTAAACTAAACACCGTTTTTCCTCCCCCATCTGGTATTGATGCCCAAGCATTCGAGCAACGTGAGATACCATATGTGGGGAACGCAGATCTGTCCAAGGCGTGTGTCCACCTTGGACAAGTGTCATTGGTTGTTCGGGCTTGAACTTCCGCATATGTACTGGGCTTTTTGATAGGAGTGCCCATGCCTTGAAAAGACAAGGCGCCCACAAATCACTTGATTTGCAGGCGCCATTATCCTTCTTGAGGCAGTTGTGGTGAGCACCATCACCGTCTATGGAGTTCATGCATTGCTTCGACCAATCAAAAAGGCTCCTGCGGATCAACCCCGTCCGCAGGAGCCATTATCCTTTTGCAGGAAGTTAACGGTGAGCTCCATCACCTGATTTGTTTTCTTGCCACATTATAGTCTGCATTCGTTCGTTGAAACACAGTCAGGCACCCAATTTTCATCGGTTATTCATCCAATTTGCATCACCAACGTACCGCAAAGGCGTCATAGGACGTGGGTCAGGCGAACAATCAGGTACGCCCACCCGAGCAGTCCTACAATAGAAAAGGCCCATAGTACAACTCGCTCCAGCATGTCCTTCACCTCGCATGTCCGAATTCTATGCGAGCTGCCGCACTCGGTCACCGACACCTGTCCTATGAACTGCCTGTTCAAGCTCCACACTCGTCAAGGGAACCCCAAATGGTGGTTATCTGAGATGGAACACAGCATCATAAAAAGGCACTGTCTGCTCAGTCTAGTGAGAGCGACAGCCTTCCAGACAGTGGTAGAATGAATGGTGAATGGCTAATGAAAATCACACAGAAAGTGATGATGAAAACGAGGAGGACACCCCTTGTCGAACATTCCGAAGGACTACTATGCACATTGTATTGATGTGTCGGATGCCAAGGCTGTCGAGGCAGAACTTGAAGCGCTCTTGAATCAGAAGATTGAGTCTGTAGAGGAACTTCAAACTTGGCTTCAGGCAGAAACCACGCTGAGTAACCGTCTTTCTGAAGTGCTCATGGGTCATCAGGTGGATTTTGCAAGAGATACAGAAGATGAGGAACGGAAACGGATCCATCTTCACGATCAAGCCGAAATCATGCCCTTGTTGACGCGTTATGAAGCTAAGTTTAACGAGAAGTTTTACAACTGTCCTTTCACAAAGGAACTGGATGACAGCAAATACGGTTTGATGAAAAAGGTCCGTTTTGCCAGTCTGGAACTGTTTCGGGAAGAAAACATCCCGCTCGAGGTCAAGGCAAGTGAACTGGTAACGGAGTACCAGGCATTGATGGCCGGCCTCACAGTGTCGTGGGACGGTGAACAACAAACCATCCCCTTCGTGATGGCTCAAGTCGACAGTCCTGTCCGAAGTGTGCGTGAGCAGGCGTGGACAAGTCTTGGCGAAGCATATGCATCTGTAAAGCCAAGAGTCGACGAGATTATGGATGAACTCGTGAAACTTCGTCACCAGATTGCGGTGAACGCGGGGTTTGAGAACTACCGCGACTACACGTGGATATCGAAAAGCCGAGAGTACTCAATCGAAGATATCCGCAAATACCACGCTGCGGTGGAAAAATACGTCGTGCCGGTTTGGGATGAAATTGCTGAAGACTTCCGCGCATCACTCGGTGTTGAGTCATTTCGCCCATGGGACAACTCAAACTGTACCATCTCAAAGCCGCCTTACGATGCCATTGCTGAATTGACCGACGGTGTTGAGAAGATGTTACGTGCGACCGATCCGGTGTTTGGAGACTTGTTTGCCCAGATGAACAGCACCGGGTTGATTGACCTTGGCAGTCGCAAAGGCAAGGGCATGGGCGGGTTCTACGTTCCGTTCCCGGTTTCCAATCACGGCTTCGTGTTTGCCAATTTCAGTCCATCCTTCTTTTCACTGATTGCCCTCGTTCATGAGATGGGCCAAGCGGTCAATCTGGGATTCCAGCTGGACAAGGGCGACAAATGGCAGCACTGGAGAATGGAAGTGGCGGAGCTGTTCTCGCACAGCATGGAGCTTCTGTGCCTCGATAAGCTGAACGTTCTCTACACCAATGAAGCTGATTATAAAGAGGCTATCCGGCAAAGAATCCGCCGCAGTATCGGGATGCTGATGGGCCCTCTCGCTGGTGACAAGTTTCAGCACTGGATGTACGAGAATCCAAACCACACCGCAGCCGAGCGGGATGCCATGTTTGCAGAGATCCAGAAGACCTATTTTGCGCACCCTGTCGACTACACCGGCTATGAAAGCCGCCTCGGCTCATCTTGGGTCGGCACGGAACACTTTTTCCAAAGTCCGTTTTATCAAATCGAGTATGCGATGGCAGAACTCGGCGCACTGCAAATGCTGAAAAACTATCGCGAAGATCCGAAAGCAGCGATTGCCGGATACAAACGGGGCGCTTCGGCAGATGACAGCAGCTTGCCTATCTCTGCGATCTATGAGAGTGCCGGCGTCAAATTCGACTTTTCAGACGAGTTGATTCAAAGCACCGCAGAGTTTGTGCGTCGACTCTGGAAGTCCATCTAATGCGTCAACTCTGGAAGTCCATCTAAGAGGTCTTTTGAGGATACAGTTCCCTGGTTTGGAATACTTGCACCATGGGGACTGTATCGTCATCGTATACGGCTCTTCTAATGCAAGTCTTGCTCTGAATTAGGCAGTCACTCCTTCCGAACCGATTCAGGCAGTCACCCCTTCCGAACCGAATCGTTCATCGTCAACCACGGCAAAGGCTTGCTTGGAAAACGGCAACAAGAAACTGAGTCCACCGATAATCGGGCCAATCCCTGTCAACAGCAAGACAATCCAGAGATGCACGTAGATCATCAATGTACCGAGGACGGCGACACCAATCGGAGTGGCCATGCGACTCATCGTGCCCAACGTAGAAAACACACGCCCTCTGACTTCTTCCGGAACCATCATCACCCGGACAGCCCCTCCTGCACCGTCGACGATACCGAGCATCAGTCCAGCAGCAAACATCACCGCAATGTCCCAATACACATTTGCCCATGCCCCCGTCAATGATACCCCTGCACCGAGGCTGGTTAATGTGATGCAGTCTATGAGTCGATAGCGAAACCGTTTGGCGACCGCACCTGCCACCAAACCACCCAGGATCATCCCAATCAACAGAGCTGCCTCAAGGCTGCCAAGGACGAACGCAGACCCGTGCATTACGTTTTTGACCCAGGGTACGATGACGATGCCAAACCCGGCGAGGGAGAAATTGTTTACGGTAGATGTGAGTCCCGTCTGCAGCAGATAACGCGACTTTTTGATCACGGTCAATCCCTCCTTCCACTCGGCAAGAAGGGATGTGCTTGCCTTTCTATCTCTTTTTGGTTCCGGACTTCGTACAAAAAGCAGGCTGACTACGGAGAGAACGAAAGACACAGCGTCACCTAGGAACAGTTTCGATGCCCCAAGAAGGCCCATGAGGGCGCCCCCACCGAGCATGCCTCCAAGCGACGCAAATGCTGAGCCGGACATATTCAGGCCGGATGCTGCAGCGAGATCGTCGGACCTGAGAATGTGAGGGATTAGAGCACCATACGCGGGGCCGAAGAAGGTACCGACGACTTCGACAAGAACAACGATACTGACAATCCAGGCAAAGTTCGGTGTCATGAAATACGACATCGAGAACAGTGCGAACAGGAGAATCGCCCGGATGACATCTGAAACCACCAGCGTGGCATGTTTTCGCCATCTGTCCACAAAGACCCCGACGAAGATCCCAAGGATTGGCGGCAGCGACATCGCAAAGCCGGTGATGGTCAGTGCACTCTTCGAGTGGGTTAACTGCAGTACGTACCAAAGCAGGGCAATTCCATATAGATTGTCACCTACGGTTGAAACCAATTGCCCGGAAAACAGGATCACGAAGTTTCGATTCTTCATCAGAGTCACCCGGATTCACTCCCATCTCAATATGGGATTCATCATAACGGGTGATTGTCAGAGGAATGTCAGAGAAGCTGAGGAACACCGAAAGAACTGAAGAGCTAAGCAATGTCGGAGGAAACCGAGGAACGTCAGAAGAGCTGAGGAACCTCAGAGAAGAAGCTCGGTCAGGTATTCACGCAAGCGACCGGCTAACAAGGGCAGGTTGTACGTTCGAGACAGTGTCTGCCATACCCGCTGGTACTTCGCATAGAGCGTTGGGTTAGGATATAAGACGTCAAAGAAGTACAGCATTTCATGCAACCGTCCAATGTAATAGTGAACAAATCCAATTTCCTTCAGGTGCTGGAGTCCAGCATCAAATGCAAGGTCGGCCTGCATTGCATTCTCATGAACGGCCCATGCAAAGAACCCCTCGACAATCTGCAAGTACGCGCTCTCCCGCTGCCACCCCAAGTCATAAACCGTCTTTTTTGCAATGTCGAGCTTCTTACAAGCTGTCACGGTGTCTCCGAGGAACAACGAGAACATGGCATCCCGAATCCTCACCAGTCCAATATAACCATCGAGATAATCCGGCATTGCACTGCATGACATTTCTGAATCCGCCATTGTGGTCACCGCTTTTTCTCGCTGGCCAGTTTTCAGATATAACATCGGGAGGTCGAAAGTGATGAGTTCTAGGTGATGCTCTGTCCTTAGTACGTAACTCTCTATCGCACGTTCCATGAAAACCAGAGTCGACGCATGGTCGAACTGAATGTCATCGTACAAGCTGAGCAGCCAAAACAAACGCTCGGACAATGGGAGCGTGTCATCTTGAATGATGGACTGATAGTCCCCTTCCATAAACCGAATGGCGTAATCCAATCTCGTGTCCATCTGAATGCCAAAGACCTCTGGATTATCTGCCATGGCTTTAATACCTTGGCCTGTACCGTTCACCACATAGAAACGATACATATCTCGAACGTGCTGTCTGTATGCGGGGTTCTTCAACAACGGATTACGCTTAATGAGGTCTGAATTGAATCGATTGCGGCGCTTTTGCGGAGTCGGGAGTGCAACTCGAAGATGACGAGGACCTGGCTTGTCAGCGTCATCCTCTGACAGTATGAGCAATCGGTAGCCACGTCCCCGTACGGTCTCAAGTTGAAAACCTTTTGCCGCAGGCCCCAGCTTCTTGCGGAGTCGATAAATGTGGTCATCCACAGTCCGATCAACAGGTGACTCCATTGTCCAAACCGCGTCGAGAAGTGCTTCACGGGTAAACGTTCGATTCGGGTGCTGTATGAGAAACTTGAGTAACTGATATTCCTTTGGTAAAAGCTGAATGGGTTCATCGTCAAGAACAAGTGACAGATGCTCATCATCGAGAAAAAACACACATGTCACCCCCGCTTCCTTACATCGAAACCGGATCGTCACACACCAAAAACTGTGCAGAGAAGCGCTTCGAACCGCCGTTTTGCCAGTCAAGTAACCACGCAGTAGCTTCCGGTCCTGTCATGGGCCGGGCAACGTAATAGCCTTGCACAGCGTCGCAACCTCTTGCCCTCAGGATCTGCACTTGTTCCCGATTCTCCACACCCTCGGCGATCGTTTTCATGTTTAAAATACGGCCCATATCGATGATTGCACGCACGATCTCTTCATCGTCTTTACTATACCCAAGCTTCTGAACAAAGGACCGGTCAATCTTCACCTGCTCCGGCCGAAACCTTGTCAAGTAAGACAGGGAAGAGAAGCCGGTTCCAAAGTCGTCAACAGCAATGATAGCCCCTGTCTCACGCAGTTCACGAAATACAGTCTCGACAAGTTCAGTCTGTGAAAATGCGATGCTTTCTGTCAATTCACAAGTGAGGTGGTCGCCTGTTAATCCGACATCATGGAGAATCCCTCTCAATACCGCTGTGAACCCCGGTTGACAGACTTGAACGGACGAGATGTTCACCGAAACCCTGGTGTCGATGCCAAGAGCGAGCCAATCCTTCATCTGGGTCGTGGCCGTTCGAAGAACCCACTCACCGAGATCAGACATACTGCCGCTGCTCTCTGCGAGCCGGACGAATTCGGCAGGCGAAATCCATCCAAACACAGGATGATTCCAGCGCAGGAGTGCCTCCATTCCGAGGACGTGATAATCCAGCAGACAAACCTGTGGTTGATAATAAAGCAATAAATCATTGTTGTATATGGCTTCACGAAGGTCAGCTTCAATGACAGCTGTCCGCGTGATCCGTTCCGTCATAGCTGACTCGAAGATTCGCCATCTGTTTCTGCCCTGATTTTTCGCCTCATACATCGCAATGTCCGCCAAACGGTAGAGTGTTTCCAAGTCGTCTCCGTGTTCCGGATAACACGCCATCCCGATGGAACAGGTTACGGTCAGGCGATGGCCTTCAATGCAGAATGGCTCTGCCAATATCCATCGCAAGGTGTCCATTAGCTTAGACGCCTCTGTCCTTGTGGTGTTCCTCATCCAGATGACAAACTCGTCGCCGCCTACACGTGCGTAAACATCCTCTGCGCGCGCAATCTTCTTTAGCCTGCTCGAGACACTGACAAGCAGTTTGTCGCCGACCGAATGCCCAAGCGTATCGTTGATGTGCTTAAAGTTGTCTAGATCCAGAAAAGCGAGAAAACATGTCTGAAAGGTATTAAAGGTATTAAAGGTATTAAAGGTGTTAGACGAAGCTTTCAGATCGGCGGTTACCTGCTCCGTTAGTGACGTGCGATTGGGGAGGTCTGTAAGCGGATCGAAATACGCCAATCGACGAATAGCTTCCTCTCGCTGCTTGGTGTAGGTAACATCTCTTTCGATCGAAATGAAACTCTCCAGCATCCCGGATTCAGGGTGTCGGAGCGCTTGTACCTGCATTGAAACCCAGTATGTATTTCCATCTTTATGATAATTCAAGACCTCTGCTTCGAAAGACTCTCCAGCTCGGACTTTACTTCGCATCATCTCAGTCGTTTCTCGATCCGTTTCGGGTCCCTGAAGGATGGAGCCGGGTGTCCGCCCTTGAACTTCATCAAGCGTATACCCGGTCATGCGGTGAAACCCCGCGTTCACCCATTGAATGCGACCCTTTGTGTCCGTGATGATGACTGCGTTGTCCGTACGTTCGGCGACTACGGCCAAGCGTTGAGACTGCCGTTCGCTGGCGAGGAGGGCTTCATGATCGCGTTGTCGCATCTCCATCAGAGCCAGCCGTTCGAGTGCCAGCCCCACGTCTGATGCAAGGTCCTCCAGCAGTGCCAGAACCGGCCCTGAGAAGGCATTCGCTGTTGATTGATAAACGGTCATTACCGCATGAACTTGGCCCTGTTTTAAAATCGGAAATGATGCTGTTCCTTTCCAGCCATATCGGGCAGTCCGATGTTGCCACGGAGCCGTGCTCGAATCATCTCCGTAATTCTGAAGGACCACGGTTCCCGCTTCCCGCCAAGCCCTCCCGGTCGGCC
This sequence comes from Paenalicyclobacillus ferrooxydans, assembly GCF_001399675.1. Taxonomy (GTDB): domain Bacteria; phylum Bacillota; class Bacilli; order Alicyclobacillales; family Alicyclobacillaceae; genus Alicyclobacillus_B; species Alicyclobacillus_B ferrooxydans. The sequence continues at coordinate 51,051 of NZ_LJCO01000051.1, read as the reverse complement.
CGTTCCCCTCCGGTTTGTTCGCATCGATCGATATGTAAATGTCAGACAGATAGTCTATACCAACGCCGTAAGAAGCCGCCGGGGTAATTCGGTCTGTCCCCGTTTCCCTCTGACCAATCCATGCCATTTCAATCTTTCCGATCTCAACAGCAATACGACAGACTTCAGAGAACACCTGGGACTCATCATCATACGTGAGCAGCATCCGGTTCACCATGCCGCGCGCACTGACCATATGTTCATACTTTTCCCTGTCGACAGATGACCCCTCATGACCATGCGAGTTTAGTGGTCTCTCATTCAGATTTTTCGTGTCTCGATCCGCACCCATGACGTTGTCTGTCTCCTCACATGAAAGGTCCTCTGTGACTGGGAACACATCTGGCGTAAATTCGCACCTGCACCCGCTCAAAAGCCCTGCAACTCCAGATTCACAACTGGACTGATAACGTAATTCAAAATCGGACTGAAATGCCTAACATAAAATCAGACTGAGAGGCCTAATTCACACCCAGGCTGACACCCTGTTCACAACCGGACTGAAATGCTTAATTCAAACCCGGACCGAGGGGCCGAACAAATTTTCTTGATATAAATTTTCTTGATATAAATTTTCTTGATATAAATTTTCGTGATATAGATTTCCCTGATATATAAAAACAAAGTGCCCCTTCTCACCTGGGCACTTGAGCCTTAGCAGCTGGCTGACATGACCAATGGTCGAAGTCCCTGTAGTTTTGCGTCACTGCGTTTCCGCAGCTTTGCCCTGAATTCTGATATGTATTTCCGTGTACATCACTCGTTAAATTCGACAGAAACAGACATAATCCTTCATATCTATGCACTCTATCCAAAATGCAGCCAGTAACCAGCCACCTATGATCCACTGACGATGGGCCTCTGCATCCACTGACGCAGGCCATTTCGGTCCACTGAGGCTGGGCGTATGCATCCACTTTATTTTGGGAGGAAATGTGCTCTAACTTCCTCCCAGTCCTTCACACGAACGTATCCGGTTTCGTGGATGTTGTGGGGGGCGCTGTACAAGATCCCTTGTCCTACAAAACGTTTGAAGTGCCGAACGCTGTCATCAATTAAATAATCCGCATGAATGATGCTCTTGTCTCCGCAAAAGACAAAGTTACTGTCCGACAGAAACGGAAAGTGCTCCTTCAACCATTCGAATTTTGCTGCAAACGAGGACGGGCGTTCCATCGCTGCAGTTGCGATGAATATTTCGTACTGTTCACTGAGCTCAGCGATCACCTCTTGACTGCCCTCGATAACATCAAGGTCGCGGAAAAACATTGGATCGTTCAGAATCTCTAAGATGTCCTTTGCCTGATGGGGACGAAGCGTCCACAGACGGTGGCCTTCCAAATCACTGGTTGTCAACGAGTCGGAAAAAAGCGCATTATAGAGCTTGATGTGTTTGCCAGCAAAGTCAGCGATCACCTCGTCCATATCAATGGCGATCCGTTTCATGACATGTCCTCCTGTCTGTTTCCCGAATTTGCAGTCCAGCCCTAATCGACGCAGGCGTCGTTGTCGACAGGAAACGACCAGATTGCCGTGCTTGGCGTTTGACCCCCAGAATGGGCCTGTCCTTCTCGAATCTCTCTTGACGTGTCAGAAAAGGGGTATTTGCAATGACTACCACGATGAATGTTACGTCGCACCCTGTCCTGAATTCTGTCGTGCACCACCCATTTAACTCTGCGAGCAGAGACGTCGGATGCAGTGAGTTTACCGAAGCCGAGTTTCTGCAGGCTCTCCAACCCTACCTCTCTACATTAAACGATGCCCTCGGTACAAGCCAGTTGGACGTGCAACGATTGTGGATGAACATGATGGTCGGTGAAGTTATCGCCGTTGAGTTCGACGCAGGCACCCTCCTGTTTCATGTGCAGGGCCGCGCATTTGGGCACTACATTGACATGCGTTTTGCCTGTAACAAAGACCAGTGGACTATCACCGCAGTGACGTCCGTCCATACGCGACCTTTTTGGCGATCTCGCTTAATCACCACCCTTGTCGCATGTGTTGTGGGAATGCTTGCCACCGGCTTTATCGGTTACACGATGGCTGCACAACGATCCCCCATATCAAAACAAACCGTGCAAAGCTGGGCCACACTCCACGGATACACGTTGGTCCCGAGTGCGGGTTCAAGTCCCTCTTCTGCGGTAGCGATGGGAAACCAGAGCGCTTCGGCACCGTCTGTTCCGAACTCTAGTGCGTCAGGTGCTTCAGGTGCATCCGGTTCATCAGCGACGGGTTCAACTGCAACCGGTTCGTCCGCAAAGGGTTCAGCTACGGGCAATGCAAAGATGTCTACAAAGAAGCCGTCTATAGACAAGTCGAGCTCGGCAAAAGCGGCTGCCGCGAGCAAACCGTCTTCACCACAAATCTATCATTTCACCCTTACCTCGGGTATGCCGCTCCATGACATCTCCGTCTTTCTGCAACAGCATCACCTGGTTGGTAATGCGTTCGCCTTTGACCAAGTGCTACACAAAACAGGCGTGGAAAAATACGTTTGGCCTGGCACCTATACCTTTCACAGCAATATGACTCAGAGTCAAATTCTCCAGGAACTGAAGAGCAAACCATAGTGAGCTTTTTCGATAAAGGTGGCATGCTCGTGTTTCTGCATTCGCTCTCCCGGGATGGACAAGGTGTTCACAGTGCTGGGCAGAGCCGAGTTAAGTCGCTGTGGCCGACTTAGCTCCCGGGTTCAGCAGCCACTCGGCCGCATCAAGTCGTTCTGACCGACTTAACTTCGAAAAACACCGCGGCTTAGTCGCTATGACCGACTTAACTTCAGAAAAGAGCACGGCTTAGTCGCTGTGGCCGACTTAGCTCCCGGGTTCAGCAGCCACTCGGCCGCATTAAGTCGTTCTGGCCGACTTAACTTCGAAAAACAGCGCGGCTTAGTCGCTGTGACCGACTTAACTTCAGAAAACAGCCCGGCTTAGTCGTTCTGACCGACTTAACTTCAGAAAACAGCCCGGCTTAGTCGTTCTGACCGACTTAGCTCCCGGGTTCAGCAGCCACTCGGCCGCATTAAGTCGTTCTGACCGACTTAACTTCGAAAAACACCGCGGCTTAGTCGCTATGACCGACTTAACTTCAGAAAACACCGCGGCTTAGTCGTTCTGACCGACTTAGCTACCGTGTTCAGCAGCCACTCGGCCGCATTAAGTCGTTCTGACCGACTTAACTTCGAAAAACAGCGCGGCTTAGTCGCTGTGACCGACTTAACTTCAGAAAACACCGCGGCTTAGTCGCTGTGGCCGACTTAGCCCCGGTGTTCAGCAGCCACTCGGCGTAGAATTAAGGAACGAGGGAGTATTTTTTTGTCCTCAATTCAGCGTGATCATCCCGAATCTGTGCAACAGAGCGGAGAATGTTTTGTTCTTTACTATGGAAGTACCTAGCCGTATTTGTTCGCTACGCCCATCGGGCCTGCACGCTGCCTCATTCCTCGTTCGGTCGAATGCGCAGGCCAGCCTGCGCATTTCATCAATGTACCGCATGACGAACATGATGGTGGCGATGATGGTGTGGAAAATGGAAGGAGTGCTTCTTATCGTCTTGTGGATGATCGGAGATGCTCTCCATGGGTTCGGTATACTTCCATGCCTCTTCGTTGATCCTTTCCACCCGTTCCTTGAACTCCCGCAACGTGCACTCGTTGAAATACTGGACTTCAAACATGACACTCTCGCCTCCGGCAAACCTGTTTTGGTTGTTCATTTCTCAATTCCCAACCACAATTTAGTCCCGGAGCAAAACTTCAACAAGACACAAACGTTCTAGTCTGATTTGGTGAATGACGTTCTTAATCCAATTTGGTGAATGACGTTCTAATCCAATTTGGTGAATGACGTTCTAATCCAATTTGGTGAATGGATAGGGGCTCGGCACCAGCCGAGCCCCCTCCAAATTTATTACTAATAAACCATTAAACCGTGTGAATAAACTTCCGAATAAAACGTGCGCAAGTATACGCCTACACAAGTTATACCGAGTCGCCCAGTTTCACGTGGCCCTTCAGCAGGTTGCGGGCGATGATCATGCGCTGAATCTCGTCCGTACCATCATATATGCGCCACAGTCGCGCTTCGCGATACCAACGCTCAATCGGGAGTTCCTTAGTGTAGCCCATGCCGCCGTGGATCTGTAAAACGCGATCGACAACGCGATTCCCCATGTTTGCCCCGTACAACTTAGCGATAGAGGCGTAGTGGCGGTTATCCATGCCTTCATCGAGCATCCATGCAGCGTTAAACACCAACCATCTGGCAGCTTCAATCTCGACGGCAGAGTCAGCAATCATCCACTGAATTGCTTGCCGCTCGGAAATCGGTTTGCCGAACGTCACGCGCTGCTTCGAGTAGTCAATCGCCATCTGGAGAAGGCGCTCTGCCGCACCAACTGCGCGTGCGCCCACAATCCAGCGCGCGAATCCGATCCACTCGAGGCCGAGGTTATACCCCCCGTGCAGTTCACCTAGGATGTTCTCTTCCGGTACACGTACATCCTCGAATACGAGTGACGCCGGACCCCATTCCCCCATCGTGTGAATGTATTCTGATTTCCACCCCATATCTCTGTCTACAAGGAAACACGTTACCCCACCGCGTCCCTGAGCTTGGAGTTCCTTGTCGGTGACTGCAAATACCATTGTAAAATCGGCGTCGTTACCGTTTGTGATAAACACCTTTTCGCCGTTCAGGACCCACTCGTTGCCGTCTTTCTCCGCCTTCATACGAATGTGCCGCGTGTCCGACCCAGCCCCAGGCTCTGTAAACGCGAAGCACGACACCCGTTCACCGTTGATGGTCGGGATCAGGTAACGCTGCTTTTGTTCCTCGTTGCCGTAATAGAGAATGTTGTCTGCCGATCCGCCGAAGTTGAACGGAACAAACGTCCGGCCCAGTTCCATCACAACGATGGCTTGCATCATCTGTCCGAGTTCTGCACCTCCGTATTTCTCCGGCGTATTGATTCCCCAGAAGCCGAGTCTCTTCGCCTTTTCTTGGAGCTCTTTCCGTTGCTCCTTGCTGATGCCTTCGCGTCCCTCGCGCTCGTTCCTAAGAACCTGTGCTTCGAGCGGGAACAACTCGTTTTCAACAAACTTGCGCACCGTTTTTTGAATCATTCTCTGCTCATCATTCAGTCGCAGTTGCATCTCAGTCTCCCCTTGATTCCACAAGCGCTGTTTGCGCTTTCATTTTGACGATCCGATTGGATTGATCCGTCTCACCATGCCTATCTCACCATGCCTGTCTCACCATGCCTGTCTTCCTGAGCCTGTCTTCCTCCGTCTGTCTTCCTCAGGCGTGTTCGGGTTTCAGGACCAACTTGCCCCACGTCTTTCTAGTCGCGAGCTGGTTCAACGCTTCCGGCAACGCTGCAAACGGGTACTCCTGAAAGACCAGCGGGAGAATCTTGCCCTCGTCAAACAAGTTCATTAACGCATTGTGGATCTCGATGACCTTCTCCGGCATCAAACGGCGAAAGAGCCCCCAATGCACACCAACGATGGAGTAATTCTTCACTAGAGCGTGGTTGGTCGGTGCATTCGCAATCCGCCCGCCAGCAAACCCAATGACCAGAATGCGGCCTTCAAAGGCGATACACTTGCGGGACAGGTCAAAGGTGTCGCCGCCGACCGGATCGAAAATCACGTTCGCGCCGCGTCCTTTCGTAACCTCTTTCACCACTTCAGCAAAATTTTCACTCAAATAGTCGATGGCGACCTCCGCACCAAGGTCCTTGCAGACCTTCACTTTCTCCGGGCCACCCGCTGTCGCAATCACCCGTGCACCCGCGGCGACGCCAAGTTGAATCGCGGCCGATCCGACTCCACCAGACCCGGCATGCACGAGCAGTACTTCACCAGGTCGGATCTGTGCCGATCGATGCAATGCGTAGTACGCGGTCTGGTATGTAATAAACATCGATGCGGCCTCTTCAAAAGACATCGAATCTGAGATGGGAAAGACAGCGCTTTCAGGGGCACAAACAAATTCTGCAAACCCACCGTTCGGACTGGGTGGCTGAGCCAGCACGCGCTGCCCGACCTTGAGGGAAACGCCATCCCCAACCGCCTGGACGATCCCGGCTACTTCAGCACCCGGCGTGAATGGAAGCGGCGGCTTCTCCTGGTACTTTCCCTGACACAGAAGAATATCGAAGAAGTTCAACGCAGATGCCTTAACCTGAATCATCACTTCACCTTGCGTTGGTGTTGGCTGTTCTTTGTCTTGCAATTCCAGTGCTTCTTCTGGATTGGCAAGTTTGGTGACTACCCAAGCTCGCAAAGGACATCCTCCTTTCCCTGTTTCAAACCTGTCTTCAATTCCGTGAAAACCAAACATCCACGCAGTCTAAACATCGCTCATCCCTGGAACCTAACCCATCTCTGGAACCAAACATCCGCGCAGCCTGACCATCGCTGGAACCTAACTATCTCTGGAACCTAACTATTCGTACAAACCTACCAACCGGTCAGTATGTGGCCATTATATGTCAGAATAGCATAGTGTTCAAATATTTCTGGATTCATTTATGCCTTGTTTCAACCCCTCCTAGTCCCTCATCCGCCGATTTACGCACCACAGCGGCCTAGTTCACACGGACTAGTCTGAATAGGCTTGGTATAATAGAAAGGAACCTACTTGAACGGAGGAACAACATGAAAATCTATTTGGTTCGCCATGGAGAATCGGAACATAACGTAGATAAATCACGAATGGCTCACACGCACGACTCACAGCACGCCTTGACCGACCTCGGTCGTGAGCAGGTTGCACAGACCGGTTCGTTTTTCAGAGACCATCTTGGTGGACAGAGCATCATCTTTGCCTCGCCGTATCGGCGAACCATGGAAACCGCGGCAGCCATACGCGCGAAAATCCCAAGCGACACACCGTTCTATGAAAACCTGCTATTGCGCGAGTGGGAACTCGGCAACCTATATGATTTCCACAACCGAACTCCAGAAGCTAAGAGAGAATTCAAGGCAGCCGGCCAACTCTATTTCCGCTTTGTAAATGGTGAATCACTTGCAGACGTCTACCTCCGCACCGGCCTGTTTATGCAAACCAAGATCATGCCCCTCGCCCAGAAGAACCAGTATGACAACGTCATTCTTGTTACACATGCAGCCTTCATGCATATGATGCTTGCCTTCCTTCTGAATTGGCCTGTCGAAGAGTTGTCCGGATTTCAGCCCGTCGAAAATGCGTCCGTTGTTGTCTTAGAAGAATCGTCAGACGGAGAATACAGCTATGAGAAAGTCTTTGTACCATGTTAAAGGCCGGCTTTATGCTGGCCGTTCTTTGATATACACCTCCAACCAGAAGCTGAAACTCAGCTGCCGATTTCTAATATCCTCTCAATTCTACAAAGTTCTAAATTCATATCCCCGATCACGATAATACCGGATCAAAATGGGTAAAGCCTGTATGGTAAATCGGCTCGTACTCAGCCCGTCGTGAAACAGTACAACAGATCCAGGTCCTGCGGCCCGTTCAACGTTCTGTACAATGGTTGATGCCGATGTCGCACTCCAATCAACTGAATCGACTGTCCAAAAGCTCACCTTGTGGCCGATTCTTCGAATAGCGGGAATTTCCCTCCGATCAATCGCTCCAAATGGCGGACGATAATAAATGGGCTTCCGTCCCACAACATGCTCAATCGCTGTGTCAGCCAATGTAATTTCGGACTTGACAATCGGAAATGGTGCACTGGCAAGATTACGGTGGTCGTAGCCGTGACTTCCAAGTTCATGGCCTTCATTTTGGATCCTGCGTACGACTCCAGGAAGCTCCTTACAGCGGTTTCCGAGGACAAAGAACGTTGCGTGCACCCTCTCACGTCGAAGGATGTCTAGAATCTGCGGCGTATAGATAGCTCCCGGACCGTCGTCAAAGGTAAAGTACATGACTTTTTTCGGCGCCGCTTCTACCTGTCGTAGAGGAACAACAACACATGCCAGAAGGACAAATAAGGATACCAGCCTTTTAGGAACACTGGTGTAATTCAATAAAATCACCTCGAGGGGAGTCAGGATTCCCGCATTACGAGGTATTTATCCGCTGCAAGGCATACCCATCAGATTCACCAAATAGACGAGCCACAAGAGAAAACAAGTTGGTAGCAGTGCATGATCCGATTCAGCCAAATACAAACTAGAACCGAGAACAAGGAGGCTGACGACGAACATGGCAACTGGCGGGACAACAGAAGATATGGCAATTGAAGAGAAAAAAACAAAAGATGTAGTAATCGGAGAGAAAAGAGTAGTTCAGATCAGCGAACGACACAGGGAACCAAACAGGGAAGGAAATAGCATACGACATCTGAAAGCGGCACGGGGGATTCTATTCTCCGTGGGCGCCGCCATGTGGCTATTGTTCACGCCGCTCTCTGCCTATGCGGGCGTACGACAAGTGAACGTACAAATCACGGACCATGGGTTTTCGCCCAGCGTGATCCTTGTAGCGCTGAATCGACCAGTTCAAATTCATGTCGTGAACAATGGACACCAAAACCATCAATTTTCAATTCCCTACTACCGTATCTTTTCCAGTGATCTGGCTCCGGGAGGCGTAACCAATATTGGATTTTCACCTTGGACAGAGGGGAAATTCCAAATGATGTCCGACCCAAGCGGGTTGGATAAGCCCGAGTTTACTGGGCAGTTTGTCGTGGTAGAGGGTAAATAGCAAAAACGTATTGCCTTACGTCACACAACACACCCCTCAAATAAAATGGCGTTCTGTATCTTCGAATACAGAACGCCATTTGCGCAATTTCAACGACCCTTCCAACGACCCTTCCAACGACCCTTCCAGCGACCACTTTAACAACCGTTCCAACAATCGTTGCCTGGACTAGCTTGTCGACGCATTCTGCCTTCAAGTCACCGTCCGACTCGGCTTACGCCCCCCATCTCGGCCTTCGAGTCGGACCACACGATCATCCGAAGACGTTGGTTGCCCAGGCGGGGTGTTTTCGTCTTCGTCCTTGTGGATAAAGTGCTTTCCGCGAAGCAACGAAGCTGCAGCTGCGATGAGAGACATGATGAGAGACATCGTAAAGACGAGCGACAGCCCATGCTTGAATGGACCGCCTATTAACGTCGGGAAAAAGATCTTGCCAACAATGTAATGGGCTTGCTGGACTGGCAGATGAGCTAGAACATTCGCTCCGCCTGGACCAAGCAGGTTTTGCAATGGGTTGTAACCGAGCAGTGCAGCAAACAGAGATGATGTCGGCGGCAGATTTGCCACGAAGTGTGCTGCCGGTGCCGGTACTCCGTGCTTCATTAAGCCGGTTGACATGGCGTTCGGCAACTTCTGTGCCAAACCAGCGATCATAATAGAGAAGAAAACGCCCATACTGAGCATCATGCCCGCGTTCATGAATGTGGAACGCATACCGGATCCAACCCCGCGGTACTTGGCCGGCAATGAGTTCATAATCGCTGCGCTGTTTGGCGAAGCAAACAAGCCCATGCCTAGGCCAATAATGAACAGGTACACCCAGAAGACCCAGTGATTAAAGTTGACTGGCAAGGTCTCGAGGAAATAGAAGCCAACCGCACTGATGAGCATACCGATCGTGGCAAACGCCCGTGCACCGAAGCGATCAGACAGATAACCGCTGAGCGGACCGGCCAGGAAAAAGCCAATCATTTGCGGCAGGGTGTAGAGACCGGCAATCAGCGGCGTGTCTGCATAAGAAACACCGTGCAACGGCAAATAGATGCCCTGCAGCCAGATAATCAGCATGAACTGTAGACCACCGCGTGCAAGAGCCGCTAGAAGACCACTGATGTTTCCAAACAAAAACGCTCGAATCCGGAACAGTGACAGGTCAAACAGCGGTTGTTCCACGTACCGCTCAATAATTCCAAAGAGAATCAAGACGACGACTCCACCGATTAGCCCTGTCAGAACCCAAGGATTCGACCATCCCATAGTATGGCTACCATACGGCATGATTCCATATGTCAATCCAAGCATGACACCAAGGAGACCAACGCCAAGGGTGATGTTCCCCCAAATGTCGAGACGTTGGTTCTGCTGCCTCCGTGACACTTCCTTGAGCGCAATGTATGCCCAAATCGTGCCTGCAATTCCGATTGGAACGTTCACCAGAAAGACCCATCGCCAGTGGCCGGTGTAAGCCAATACTCCGCCGACTAACAGTCCGATCACGCTGCCGCCGATGGCTGCCACCTGATTCAGGCCGAGGGCCATCCCTCGCTGATTGACCGGAAACGCGTCTGTGAGGATAGCCGCGCTGTTTGCAAACAGAAACCCTCCGCCGATACCTTGAATAATGCGGAAGATAATCAACTCGATTTCTCCATTCGTGCCTTTACTCCAGGTCAGGGCCGCAAGTACTGACCCAATCGTGAAGATGAGGAAGCCAAGGTTGTACAGGCGAACACGCCCAAACATATCTGACAGTCGTCCAAGTGTCACGAGCAAAATCGTTGTCGCGACGTTAAACCCAAGCAACACCCACAAAAGCAGGCCCGTCTGCCCGCCCTTCAGTGGATTCACATGCAGTCCGTTGAAAATGACAGGTAAGGCGATAATCAAGATGGTCTGATTGATAGTGGCCATCAGCACGCCTAACGTCGTGTTGGACAGGGCGATCCACTTGTAGTGTGGATGGTTGGCCGTGTTTATCATGCCGATCACCACTCTCCTAGTTCTCAGGTTTCGTTCGATCTCTCTGAGATTGGTTCGACGACAATTTACGCCATGAGTATCATTCTGTCGTACCTTCTATGGATGCAATCTCGGCCCGTAATTTTTTCGTCCTATCCAGCCGTTCGTGGAAGGACTTTTGAACTTCGCGCATCTTATCGATCCGTTCATCGATGTGATCGGCGAGTTCACCAAGCAATTCCGTGTACTCGTCAAGCAATGCTAACTGCGCATCGTGCCCCAAGTTGCCCGCTTGGTAGGTTTCGCGGAGTTTATCGAGATCGCCCTCCACTTGTAGAATCCGTTTGATTTCCTTCAACGAATAACCGAGGGTCTGTTTCAACTCGAGAATCTGCTCCAGTCTCTTGATGGTGCCCTCGTCATAAACCCGGTGTCCTCCGCTGGTTCTGCACACGTTCGGCAGTAAACCAACTTCTTCATAATAGTGCAGTGTCCGGGGCGTAACGCCGAGCCGATTCACCACCATGTCAACCGTCAATTCATCCGACATCACTGTGACAACTCCTGTTTACAAGGTCACCTTGCCTAATCCGTCCTCACACCCCTATCCATTTTCTCGTTGACCGAATTCTTGTTAACCCAACATTTCTGTTCTCGATTATTTAGTCTAACGAAATAAAAACCTAACGTCAACGTGAGGTTTGACGAATCGGCGCCCAAACAAAATGAGCACCTAGGCTTCCCTAATGAACACCTAGGCTTATCTGTGGTGCTTGCCATCGATCGGAGTTGTCGTGTAAAGACCGCACCTACGGTGCTGGCACAACTGGAATTGAAAAACGGTTTATTCATTCCCGCCTCTCATGGTAATCTAATAATTAGTGAGTCGAAATATGTTAGATACTGTCGCGTCGTAAGTGTGATTCCGCCTCAGAGGTATGTGTTTTCAAGTCATGAGGCGGAACTTTGGCCTTGCGACAAAACGATAATCATACAGAGAGGATGGAGTTCATGCCGAAAGTCGCACCAGCATTTATCGCCATCGTAACCTTGATGGGTCTGTTAACCGGTTGTGCCACCTCGAATCAAGGCAACGGAAACCAAATCTCTCCAACGACCAGTGCAACAAAAAATACAGCCGTAAGTCAGCCAACTCCGCCTCCCCAGTTCCCCGCACAGTGGATCAGTTACGGTAACTCGCATGGCAACAACGGTGTCTACAATGTCGAGAACGATCATTATTCCTGGTCTGCGCCCATGGGTAACGTTGCGCACGGCGGTGTGTCTGTAGCGAACGGCGTCGTTTATGTCGGCAGTAACGACAATGCGGTCTACGCGTTCCGTGCCAAGGATGGCAAGCTTCTCTGGAAGCAGACTGCCTTTGATAACCCCGTGATGACGGAGCCGCTGGTGTATGACGGACTTGTCTTCGTCGGATCAGGCGGTAATAACTACGCATCTTCCTCAATCCGCGGGACGGGTAAAAACGTGATCGCCGCGCTCGACGCCAAAACAGGGAAAATCGTCTGGCAGATTCCGACGCAAGGGGAAAACATGCCTTCATTCGATCTCTATAACGGCGTCCTCTACGCGATTGGTGGAGACAGAACTCTGCGGGCGATCAATCCAAAGACCGGCAAAGTCGAATGGACCCTTGATGTAAATGGTGTCGCCAGCATGGCATCCATCAACGTCAAGAATAACGTTCTGTATGCCGATCTCGGTGATCCGTATCAAAGCATCGCCGTAAACCTGAAGACCCACCAGATTATCTACGACAACACAAGTTCCTACACAACGACACAAATGGGACTCGATGATGCACCCGTCTCGGTCGGCAGTGGCCTTGTGTTTACGCAGTGGGGCAAAATCATCAACGCGTCGACTCAGGATTACCAAGAAACTGTGACAGCGCTCAGTGACAAAACGGGCAAAGAAGTTTGGTCATTTACCGAGCCAAACGGTCTCAAAGCAACGCCTGAGGAATACGAAGCTGCAGCCCCGGTGTACTCAGGCGGCATCGTTTACTTTGGCAGCCCGTTCGTACAGAAGCTATATGCCGTGAATGCTGCGAACGGAAAAGAGATCTGGGAGACAAACCTGAAGGGTTCTGCGAACCAGGCACCGGTTGTGTTAAAACACGACATCATCATCGGTGGTGCAGGTGGCAACTTATACGTGGTTAATAAGCAGAGCGGAAAGCTCGTCGGCACCTACCAGTTGCCCAGCGGAGAAATCTTTACGAATGGAGCACCCGTCGTTGTAAACAATGTCATTTATGAGCCGGTTGGCAATCCCAAAACGAAGACCGGATCGATTGACGCTATCCCCCTCACAAGCATCACTGGGTTTCAGCCGTGACAGATCTGCGTGCCTGTCCAGCCCTGCTGCAAAGCTGGTTTCACGCAGCTCCAGCCTCCTGCAGCAGCCTAGCCTAACCTAACCTCAGCTCTAACCTGCTTCTGTCGCATTAGCTTGACACATCTGCAACAGCGCCCGCCAAACGGCAGGCGCTGTTTTTTTGCGCTGATTTCCAGTTTTATCGCGGTGAGTGATATGGGTGGAATCAGTCATCAGACAAGTATCTCCCTACGCGACGAGTCAATAATACTCTTCAACAATCGTCCTCAAAGAGGGAGTCAACACGTTCCTCAATGGCTTGGGCGTATCTGGGGAGGCTTTGAACATGTTGCCGACATGGTACATTCCAGTGTTCATTGCACTTGTGTTGTTGTCCTTTTTTATGACGCCTCCGACCTTTATCGTCAAACGGGTGATGTCGAGATTCCAGCTTCATCCTACGTTGACAGACAAAGATACCATTTTCATGACGCACGAGGCTGGATTCAGTCATGATTCCGAAGTCAGAACGGTTCATGAAGCTGAACTCACTGGGAAAGATAAGGAGGACTTTATCCGGCATTGGAACGCAGCAAAGTTCCTGTATCAACATAAGCAGGGATACTTGGATAGAGAAGGACGAACGTATACAGTCCGGGTCAGTCAACGTGGCATCGATCAGCGCTTCGTGCTGATTCCACGTGACCTGAACATCGACGTCATCAAGCACCAGCCCCGCAAAGGCAAGGTGGCGTATCAAGTGTATTCCCCTGAACTGCTTGAACTTGCGATGGAACTGGCCAACAGAGGTTCTTCGCCCGCTCAGGCAGAGTCGTCGATGTAGGAACTGACCCTAAGACTGGTGCTAAAGACACAATGACAGTGCGATTCTGGTGCGGGTCATAATCGCTCTCCAGTGAGAACATATTTCGATAAAGTTATGTTGTGTAAAAAGCGTGAAAATTATGTAAGTTAAGTGTACATCATACCGATCCGATTTAGACGCCTGAAATCTCCCAAATATCGTGGTAAAATTAGACATGCATCGCCAAAAATTTTAATATTCCGTGTGTTATGATGGAGACTCAGTCGTCGCACTTCTCTTGACCCGATTCGAAAAGGAGATGATGTGCATGGACGAGACTAATTTCACATCGACGAATGGTTCCCCACAGTATATTCCCGTTACAGGCAGTGCGCGGGCTATCGTTCCGGGAGCCACACACGCAGGGCACACAGACGACAACGAAGTCCTGTCTGTCACCCTTCAATTGCGACGGCCTTCAGCCGACGAACTGACCGCTCACGTTGAAGCACTCGGCACCACTCCACCCGCAAACCGTAAACACATGACGCATGATGAGTTTGAGGCGAGTCATGGGGCTAGCGATGATGATCTCAATCTTGTAACTGCCTTTGCCACAGAACAGGGTTTAAGCGTGGAGCGGATCAACAAAGCTGCAGCAACAGTGCATGTGTCAGGAACTGCCGGGGCGTTTAACAAGGCCTTTCACGTCCAGCTTGGAAACTACCAGCACCCAGACTTCACCTACCGCGGGTACGACGGGCCCGTTCATATCCCGGCACATCTGACGGATATCGTCACAGGCGTGCTCGGTCTCGACAACCGTCCACAAGCGAAACCGCATTTTCGCGTTTATCAAGAGGCAGCTGTTCGGTCGAATGCCTTGGCTGCTCCTATCTCCTATACCCCAACCCAAGTCGCCGCACTCTACAACTTCCCAACCAACGTTGATTGCAGCGGCCAATGCATCGGCATCATCGAGCTTGGCGGCGGATACAGCAAGTCAAACCTCGACCAGTACTTTGCGAGCCTTGGCGTACCCACACCAACCATTACATCCGTCAGTGTGGACGGTGGGCAAAACCAGCCGACTGGCAGCCCAAACGGGCCAGATGGAGAGGTCGATCTCGATATTGAAGTCGCCGCATCCGTCGCCCCGGGCGCACACATTGCGGTTTACTTCGCCCCAAACACCGATGCCGGTTTCCTGGATGCCATCACAACAGCGGTCCATGACAAGACCAATAAGCCGTCTGTCATCTCCATCAGTTGGGGTGGCCCGGAGATGTCATGGACAACACAGGCGATGCAAGCCATGAACAACGCCATGCAGAGTGCAGCGGCGCTTGGCGTCACCATCACCGTGGCGGCAGGGGACAACGGATCGACGGACGGTGTCAATGACGGGAGCTTCCATGTCGACTTCCCCGCCTCCGCCCCGTACGCACTCGCTTGCGGCGGAACGCATCTGGTCGGTTCAGGCAGCACCATTGAGAGCGAGACGGTATGGAATGACGGTGCAAACGGAGGTGCCACAGGCGGCGGTGTCAGTTCAGTATTTCCGGTGCCAAGTTGGCAACAGAAGGCCAATGTCCCACCTTCCGCGAACCCGGGAGCAGGAACCGGTCGCGGTGTGCCGGATGTGTCTGGTGATGCCGATCCCGCTACAGGCTACCAAGTCCTCGTCGATGGCCAGCAGTTCCCGATTGGCGGAACCAGTGCAGTAGCACCGCTTTGGGCGGGACTCGTTGCCCTCGCAAACCAAACACTAGGAAAACCTGTTGGGTACATCAATCCGCTGTTGTACAGCATCCCAGCGCAAGACAATGCCTTTCACGACATTACGCAAGGGAACAACGACCCTAATCAGACAGGCCAGGTATATCCCGCGGGCCCCGGCTGGGATGCCTGCACGGGACTCGGCAGTCCAAATGGTACGCTTTTGATTCAAGCCCTCGGACAAATTGGGTAAGAATTTCTGCAGTCTAAAAAATAAAAGAACCACAGGGAAAACTCTCTGTGGTTCTCATCCTTTTAATTCGCCTTTTTCTGCGGAAGCGATATCTCAACGAGTGTCCCTTTACCAACCTCACTCACGATTTGCAGTTTGCCGCCGTGCGTTTCGACAATTCGGTGCGTGACCATTAAGCCAAGTCCTGTACCTTTTGGTTTTGTCGTAAAGAATGGCTGGCCAAGTTTGTCGACGATGTCTTCCGGGATTCCGTCTCCTTCATCCTTGACTCGAACTCGTACCTCATGGCCATCCATCCCAAGCTCCACAGCGAGAATGCCGCCTTGTGACATCGCGTCAATTGCATTTTTGATTAGGTTTATAAAGACCTGTTTGAGCTGATTCGCATCGCAGTGTACAAAACATCGACTAAGCCCTTGTTTGTCAATTGTTACGTTTTTCAGATGCGCCTGTGCTTCCAGAAGGGCGATAACTTCGTCCAAAATCTCCCCCATGTCATGTTCTTTAAAGACAGGCTCCTGCGGCTTTGCCAACAGCAACATTTCATTCAAAATGAGTTCAATCCGATTCAATTCCATCAGCATGATGTTATAGTACTTGCCTTTGTTACCAGCGGAAGAATTACTCAAAAGTTGAGTAAACCCCTTTAGTGATGTCAGCGGATTGCGAATTTCATGTGCAATTCCTGCCGCAAGTTGGCCAACGGCAGACAGTTTTTCGGACTTCAACAAGAGTTGGCTTGCGGCGTGAAGATCTGAAACATCTCTTATAATGAGTTGAATCGCCGTGTCGGTGTACGGCACTCCAACGACAGACCCAAGAAACATCTGTCCATCCATTTTGATAAACTTCTGTTCAACCGCAGCCAATGGGTGGCCCTGCAGCACCTTTTGTGTGTGTTCCATATACTCGTCATGGTAATCAGGGTGTAAAAACTCGATGTGTTGACGTCCCAATAACTCCGTTTCACATGATGCCCCAAACATCTCGCGGATTTTTTCGTTCACATGCGTCCAAACTCCGTCTTCGACAATCACAATCCCATCCATGGAGTTGGCAACGAGATTCTGATAATGCTTCTCCTCTTCGTGGAGTTGCTTCTCGGCTACGGTCAGCTCAGTCACATCCTGAGTCGAACCGACGAGCCGTTTTGCTACGCCTTCGTTGTCCAAAATCAACTCAGCAAGACTGTGGAGGTATCGAATGCCGCCATCGGATCGGCGAACGCGATACAGTTCATTGACGGGAGCCCCCGATTCAATGCTCCTCTTTGTCCTTAGTTTGAGCATTGGGATGTCCTCTGGGTGTACCTTTTCCATGAACTCATCGTACGTTATATATCTTTTGGGGATTCCAACGATCCTTTGCATCTCAGGTGAACACGTCAGAACATTGGTAGCAAGGTCACGCTCCCAGTGCCCAATATGTGCCATTCTAACAACAGATTCGAGTGAATCTTGAAGGGACATCTGCTCTGACATGTCGGTAAGCACCAAAATGACCCGCAGCAAAGTATCAGCACCGTCAAATTGACACTGCACACTTGTTTCTGCCCATCGATAATTCCCACTCGCAAGCGTGATCCGACATGTAAAGCGATCCAGTGTGCTTCCTGCCACAAGGCTCGAGAATACATTTCGGACGTAGTCGACGTCGTCAGGATGATACAGATCCCAGACTCGTGTCCCGATGGCTTCAGACGACGAGTAACCCAGCATCTGTTTTGCACCGTCGTTCCAGAGATTGATGTATCCATCACCGTCACATTGGATAAAAGGTTGTTTCAGTGACTGGATAACCGCTCCCCAGTCCTGTTTCTCCGCTGTAACATCAGTCAACATACCGAATTTTCGCGACTGTTCTCGTTCATCGGGTTCAAGCTGAAGCCGAAGATGACGCCGCAAGCCATGACCTGCCACGATTCGAAGTTCAATATCCATTTGAGTAAAGGACGAATCACACATGACATGCCGGATCCGGTCTCTATCGTTCGGATGCACATTGGTTAGTAACGTATCAACAGCAAACCAATCCATTGAGTACTCTAGTGCGAGCATATCAAAGGCCTTCTTAGTGCCTGACCACGTCCCTGAGTCCGTGCACACCACAATCATTGCAAGCTTTTCAACCTGTAAAAATCTCATCAATCCATCAGCAACGATACGATTCAATGGATTCTCGCGGAATTGTGAGGCTGACATATGAAAGTATTCACGCTCTCTTTGCAATGAACTTCCAAAACCGCCTGCGGCGATCTTTCGACTCAACTCATTTCCATCGTATTGTTCATGTCGTTCAGTACAAATACAATCACACTTTTATCACGTGCGAAGTCCCAATCCACAAACAAGTCGACAACCCTTCTGTCCAAAATGGCTTCAAAGTGGCTATTGTTATGGAGAAACCGCTTTTCCACATTTCTTTTTGTGTACTTTAGCGGGACCTCATAGCCTGTTCGGATGAGTTCCTTCTCGATCAGGACCAAAGTTCCACTGCGAACCACCACAATCGTTCTTGGATTCAACTCATACGAATTCATCTTCTCAGGAGCTTTTTGGGCACGTTGGCTGATCGATTTAATTTCATCGTGCAGTTGTTCTTTCCCCATGTAGTCTTCTGCAAGAACCGGACCGAATGCTTCACGTGCGATACCAACAATCATTCCCGAACGGTTCTGCAAGGCCCAGTCATAATACACTTCCTGTAATTCAATTCCCGTCACGAATTCAACGTTCGCCTTAATCTCCGGAATCAGTTTCTGCATCAATTTCGCACGGATAGACATGATGGTTTCTTCTTGGTCTTGCTCCATGAGAATCTGTTCTGTTGCCGACATCAGGTTTCGAACGTAAACAGTGATAATTGGCCCGCCAAAAGATACATACACACCCTCTGGACCTTTCCCAAAACTGTCACGAAAAAGCTTGCCGATGTATGCAGCCAGCTGTTGCCTTTGTTGTAATTCGTCCAAGGAAAATCATCCCTCATAGAGACGGGTGGGTTACTTCCATTCCCGTATTTGTATAGTTTGGTTTGTATCATCCATTGCAAATCTAAAAATCGCGGCTGACGCATCCTGGCGCTAAACATCTGCGATTCACAGAACGCAAAAAAGCCGAAAAAGCACCTACGGCGCTCTTTCGGCTCATGTCTAGCTCCATGTCTAGCTCATTTCCACCGGACTATGTATGTCGCTCACGACGAATAATATCACACTTTTGTCAAATTCGAAATCCCAGTCAACAAACAAGTCGACGACTTTTCTATCCAAAATCACTTCAAAGTGGCTATTGTTATGGAGAAAACGCTGTTCCAAATTTCTTTTTGTGTATTTGAGTTGAATTTCGTAGCCCGTTCGAATGAGTTCCTTCTCAATCATCACCAAAATTCCACTGCGAATCACCACAATCGTTCTTGGATTCAGCTGATATGAATTTATTTTCTCGGGTGCCTTCTGGGCCCGTTGGCTAATCGCTATGATTTCCTCATGGATCTGTTCTTTGCCCTGATAGTCTTCCGTGAGGATCGCACCAAATGTTTCGTGTGCAATCCCAGTAATCATACCCGAGCGATTGTGCAGTCCCCAGTCATAATACACTTCCTGCAACTCAATCCCTGTTTCTAATTTAACGTTTGCCCTAATCTCCGGAATCAACTTCTGCATCAGTTTCGCGCGTGTAGACATAATGATTTCTTCCTGGTCTTGGTCCATTAGAATTTGTTCTGTTGCCGACATCAGGTTCGTCATGTAGACGGTAAAAAAGGGACCGCCGAAAGATACATATACACCCTCTGGACCTTTCCCAAAACTGTCACGAAAAAGCTTTCCAATATAGGCAGCCAACTGTCGTCGTTTCTGAGCGTCGTCCAAGTAAACCATCCCCTTACGGATCAGATTTTGCAGGCTTCATATCGTCGTTGATGCGGAAACCGGGTTCCCTCTCTCAGGTTCTTAGCGTTAACATGTTTCGTGCATATAGCTCCTCAACGAACGCCCGTGTCTTCTCGAACGCCTCCTCTGCCGTATCAACGACTTCGGCGATATAGGCTTCATCCGGCAGCGCGTCGTCGACGCCTGGGATCTTAATGCGATCGCCATAGCTGTTGATGGCACCAAATGCGCGCATCTCGTCAATAAACCGAAACATTGGCTCCCAGTAATCTTGATGTACAAAGATGGCTTTTGTTCGCCGACGCCGCAGGTGGTTGGTCGAAATTTTCGACAGTGTTTCAAACACCTCCCACGCAGTACCGTATCCCCCCGGCCAAAACAGGATGACATGCGAATAGTTGATGAGCACTCCTTCTCGGATAGAGAAGTTGTTCATCCGCAGGCGCTGATTGGAATAAACCGAATAGCTGTCCTTGAGGTCGAAGAAGTTGTCGTAACCGAATTGACAGTCAATACCGACCACATGCGCATTCTGTTCTCTCGCACCCTGAGCCACCGCGCGCATGATCCCCGGCCCGCCGCCTGTACAGATGGGAATGTAGCATCCACCGAGAGCCTCTTCTTGTTCCTCCGCCGCGTACCTGCCCCATAATTCTCCGAACTTCTTGGCGGAGTCCCAGTAACGGGCACTTCGCTCGACGATGGTTCGATGTCGTTCCATTCGGATTTGTGTTTTCGACAGTTTGTCCGCGAGAAGCTCTTTGCCGAGGGTATCATCTTCTTTCTCGATGGCGGACTGATAGTAAGCGACATGACTGCTCAAGATGTCTAAACTCTCTTCAGCGATCTCCTTGCACTGGATGGTGGCCGAACCCATCACGGTGACAACGCCGTACTTAGCCTCGTAATGAAACAGCAGTCCAGCGGCGTAAACGTCAGCAACACTCTCTTCATTGGTCAGCTTCCTGTCATCGGGAACGAAGCTCTTTTGGTGACCCCGGACGGTAAACGATGCCTCGCACATCTCCGTTCCAACACCCATCCAACGCAGAAAGAAGCCATCTTCGTCCATGTTGTAGACTTCGATGTCGCCGTACTGGTTGATGTTGCTGAGTGCGAGCTGATAGCTGCGCTTGTGGGATGGCCTGTCCGGATCGAACCAAAGTCGTTCCTCAAACGTGATTTTTGCACTGTTCTCGTGGCTCTTCTCTATCCACCATCCCACACCTGAACCAGTCCATTTGTGACTTCCCGGTTCATAGAAGATATTTCCGTACAACTGAAGGTCGTTCATGCAGCGACACCCTTTGCGTGGAAGTTGCAGGTCCTGTTGCACGATTCTCTGGAACGCGTTTCTATGGAAATGGAAGTCCCTTTGCGTGAAGGCCGCAGATCCTTGCTCGCCCCGTTCGAATATATGGACCCATGTATGGACTGAGCCCATGTGTGAGCCAAAAAATGTCTAAATCCATGTGTGAGCCCATGTGTGAGCAAAAAATGTCTGAATTCAGCAACCTTATCGTTTCACTGGGGCGTAATTTCATACAAAGAGCCTATACACAGTTCACACGCCGGGTAAGAAGGCATTGTGGCGATCCAACCACCTCCGTTCACTCACTATCGGCTGCCCACTACAGTGCAAACAAGCACCGTACAAACGTGATCGAGAATACGATCTTTCGTACAGGTGGCGTACGTTGAGGAGGCCTTGATATGGGGAAGGCACGGATTGATGAAGAGCGATCGGGCTTTGACAAATGGGAGATGTACAAGTTGCTTCGGGGTGAGAACCTTGGCCCATGCAGGTTGCCAAATACCGCCCGTCTGTCCGCATCGAACCTGAGGACCTTTTTAAATCGATATCACCGGGTGTACGTCAAGCCAACGGGGACATGGGGCGGATCGAACATCAGCGTCATGGAACAGCGGGGTAAGTCAATGGTTTGGGTGACTCAGGAACGCAGTTCTATAAAGGCAACTGTGGCACAAGTCCTCAAGCACTACAGCGGAGTCCCTGCCATTGTTCAGGAGGCCATCCCTGCTGTTTCATACAGCGGCTATCCATGCGACATCCGCGTTCATATGCAGAGAGATATCGACGGCAACTGGGTCTATGCAGGAGAACTCGTTCGTGTAGGTGGGCAGGGCATCGTATCGAACGTGGGGATCAGCCACGGACAGGTGTTGCCATTTGAAGCGGCCGTGCCTAGACTGCTGTCGGTCAGTACTTACGAGATTGGGGTACTCAAGCAGAAACTCGTCGAAATTGGCACAAGGATTAGCAGCCTGTTTGATGACTACAGTCAGATCGACGAAGTCGGGATCGACCTGGCCATGGACGCAAAGCGTCAGTTCTGGTTGATCGAGGTGAACACCAACGACGCGCTTGGCGGCCCCAGTCACGAGCTGTTTCGGCAGTTGCCGGACCAGACGATGTACAACCAGATGCAAAAGCGCGCGAGTTCCCGGACGATGGATGTGCTTCAATTCTTTTTTGATGCCCTCAGTTCGGAACAAACGGAATGAGTGAAGTGGTCACGAGGAGTTGAGATCCAATTTTACCTGCTCCTTACCTGAGGCGCTTCAGACGCTTGAGGCCAGGCCGCGATGCTGAGTCATTGCTGAGTCATTGCTGAGTCATTGCTGAGTCATTGCTGAGTCATTGCTGAGTCATTGCTGAGTCATTGCTGAGTCATTGCTGAGTCATTGCTGAGTCATTGCTGAGTCATTGCTGAGTCATTGCTGAGTCATTGCTGAGTCATTGCTGAGTCATTGCTGAGTCATTGCTGAGTCATAAGGGAAGATTTGTTCGTTGATGCCTGATTTCTCGCACGATGCAGTTAATTAACGAACAAGATGTCCGTTCTTAGGGTCCACTCCCCTGAAACCAGGGTAAACTGAGACCACAAGGGAAATTTTGTGCCTTAACTTCAGCCGGAAACATGAAATCTGAGCTACAAAGGAAGATTTGTTCGTTAGCATCCTTATTGGAGCGTTCGAACCCGAATTGGAACGTTCGGACCCGATTCGTGGGCCCTTCCAAGGCAAGATTTGAAGCCCATCCCGCCAAACGGGATGGGCCTCCAATTTTCTAATCCCTGAAGTCACGGTGACAAGCAGCCACCCAAGCCACCCGAGCCACCCGAGCCACCCTGGTCCCGGTCATCCCCTGGACCTGTAACCTCACTTACACCCGCAACGGACCCTCAAACCTGGAAGTCTTGCGATAGAATCCGACGGGGACCTCGATGAGACAGGTATAACCTGTCGACTGTATTCCATAAATGTCATCGCAGTCGCTCTCGTCGTAACCAAGCAGCGGATGGCCATTCATCCCCAGTGCAGATGCCGTCAGGAGCAGACGTTGCAGAACCATCCCGACCTCGAGTTGTTGCAATCTGTATCCCCGATAGCCAAAGTCCCCAAAGCCATCCGTGCAGCCAATCAAATGTACGCAGACAGGAACATGAAAGAAATTGACTGTTGGCATGGACATGCCAGACTGCAATCGAAGCCGATGATCCCCGGCGCGAACCAACTTCAGCGTGTGCGCAGTCGCATCATAGATGTAGGCCCCGTCATTCAGTCCGTCAATGCCATGTACACACACACCCATCGATACGCGCGACTCAATCCCTCGCTCGTCTAGCGCTGCAGCAGTCTCCGCGAACAAATGGGATAGTTTCTCAAGTTGCAGGCGTCCATGTACAAAATCCGGACCCGGAGAAAATCGCCTGCGACAGGCCGCAGCAAAATCGTAATCTAGCCGATCAACCCTAGGCAAGCAGACCTGTTTCTGAGTATGCGGGCGAGGTGCGTGAACTCCCGAAGCCCTCGTTAACGCCTCCCCAGTTCCTGCAATGAAGTCTTGGTCCTCCTTTGGCTCGCCTTCATCGTTCTTCCAAACCTTAGGCAGAGGCCCAAAGGAACGCGTCGATTCATTCATGGACGCCTGATTCATCCTGACAAGCAAAGGGTACTTGGCGATCCGCTTGGACTTCACAAAGTGTCGATGCTTCAGCGGAGGCAGTTCAGCACAGAGCTCCGCGGCAACCTCTTCGTCGGGCAGCATTACAGCGGTTTCGCTGTTCTGTCCGATACCGGCCTCGTTTCCCTCTGCCGAGAACGAGATCACCGCATACACGGACTCTTCCTCATCGTTCAATCCAATCAAGTGATTGACGGCTCGGTCAAGAAACTGAAAGCTGACCGTCGACTTGTATCCGACATGTCTCGCTGCCTCCATCAACTGACCGGTGAGGCCCCCCGCATCCAGCGCCTGCAGCCGATAGGAAAAGTCGTGATATTTGTAGTAGTTTTTCCAGAACATCGTGGACACAAAGAATGTTGCAAAACACTTAGGTATGCCGATCCGATGGCCAAGCGCCCGCTCCAGATAGGCGTCGAAGTCTCCTTCTCGAAGGAGAACCAATCGGTGATGTGCGACGTCGTAGTGGTAGATGCCGTGCACGAGCCTATCTAAGGTCAGGTAGACGTACAGTTCACTCGGGTACAGTCCCCCGCCGGACGGGACGTATCGGCGCAACAACTGCATCGTTGGGTCTGCCATGGATTGTCCGTGTTGGAGCCCCGCCGCATCGACATCTGTCCCAACAGCATCTGTCTCCACGGCATCTGCACCCGTTCCCGTGCCCCCGCCTAAAAATGGCGGCAGCGCATGACATAGCTGCGTGAGTCCATAACTATACCAACACAAATCTCCAACGTCCTTCACGTCAGGTGCTTTTCCACCATCCACAGGCAGACTGAGAGGGACATCGAGTGACAGGTGTACGTGAGGCAGCCCCTGATAGAGCTTAAAGGGAAGCGGTGCATCCTCCCAGTCCACCTCAAGCGAGACAGGGCGCACCTTGTCGATGTCAAAATGGAGGTTGTATAGGAATTCGTCGAGTTCCACGTTGTTCACTCCAGTCTCAAATCCGTCATGGAAATGGGTGCGGATAAGGATTTAGGTCTTTGCGGTTGAGCGGCTTGGTTGTGTAGCCCAGTTTCATGGGGACCGTCAGAACCCTGTCGAGGCCCTCGAGGCGCGTGAGGTGGTGACCAAATGTCATCGGCAGCATGCCCGGGATGATGACCTTCACGCAGGACAGCCCGTTTCTGGAAATCTCAGGAGACGTCTGATCGACCACAATCACATCCATGTTCAGGCGACGAAAGACGGCGAGCAGATCCTTCAGATCATCCGTCAAGTCGCGGTGCCTGCCACTGGCCACGCCGACTCCATCCACCCCATTTTCGGGCCCTGTGCCACTGGCCGCGCCGACTCCATCCGCCCCATTTGCGGGCCCTGTGCCATTGGCCGCGCCGACTCTATCCGCCTCATTTGCGGGCCCTGTGCCGCTGGCCTCCCCGGAACTATTCCCCACGCCGAATGCTTCCTCGAACGACTGCACCGGCCGCTTTTCACGGAGCAAGAACCCCAAGCGTTCCTCCGCTTCTGGCAGCCCGTAAAGCATCGAGTGGTCATCCATTTGGCGTACATACGAGGAGTCGCGCAACATCTGCAAGTACTCTGCCCGCTTTGTCTCGAGCTTCTCATCAAAGCGAAGCAGCATGCCGGCCGTCTCCTGAATCGCAGATTTGGTGGCACGCATCGGATCGACATGCGACCCTGCCGAGCACATTAGGTTGAGACCGTAGGAGCGGCGGTTTTTCGCAATCGCGAACACCGTCGGGATCCCGTTTTCCATCGTCGCGTTGAAAAAGTGAAGGTCGTAACCCGCGACCGTTCGCAGCCTCGCTATCATCCACTGCAACTCGCTGTCCGGGTACGACGATAAGTCCACCCTCGGCAGCGGCAACTGTGCGTACCATGTGAGAAGAAACGCGTCGCGCTCAACGACCTCGAGGATACCGTGGAAAACAGCCTCCATCCTCGTGCCACCGAGGGCACAGCCGTTTGAGGTCTCATACACAAACCCGCCATCGCAGCCGAGACTGTAATATGCGAGCTGCTTCGGAACCAGGATGGGGCGCTCTTTCGTCAGGGAATAGCCCCATACCCACTCCATTGGGAGGTCCTTCGACAAGGCTTGAAACGGGAAGGTTGGACGTGCATACTGGCTTGGCTCATGAAGGCCTACGGATGCCGGATTCAGTGCGTCGGCCTGAAGATTGGCGTACGAATCAACCACAGTCGTCCGCTTTCCGCGAGGCTCGAGTCCGCAAAACCGCTCAAGGCCCTCGAGAATGGCAATCGGTTCGCATTCCTTGTACGAGTGCGACCGGCCTGAGGTCCCCTCATCCCCCATCATGAGCGGCAGATTGATGCTGACCGCTGCATACGGCGTGATGAGGTCCTGTACCTTTGCGTTAAACAATCCCGATCGCGAATCCAAATAGTCGTGAACCAAAGTCTCCTGCAGATCATCCATCGACCTGCTGCGATAGCTCTGCGCATCCAGCTTCGGACTCGGCTCAAGTTGAATCACGGCTGCGTCTGAAGTGTCCTCCGGAAGCGCGCCGCAGACCGGGCAGGAGGCATTCGGCAAAACGAAGTGCCGCGTGGTTTCGAGGGTCTTCATATTGACGCAGATGAGATGGTCGATCACGCTGCATGCCTCACAGTCGATGACGCTGCTGTCGTTCTCGACATCCCGCAGTGCCTGCCCGACCTCGCGTATGAGCAAAATCGCCATCTGCGTGAGACCAGTTCGCGTGCCCCACACATCTCGCGCCAGAACCACGCCGCCGTTTCCCAGCTGCATCCGAATCTGGAGCATTTCCCGCCGATCCGATTCCGTCATCAATGTTCTCCAGTCAGCGCACTGTGAACACCCTGCGTGCGAAGGGCGAACCAGGGGTCCAACAACCCCGGTGCCAAACGACACAAAGCCTCGCAACCATGGGATCCCGCGCCCCCGAAAGACCTGCTCCGCCGCAATATGCGCCGCCGGGTGCCAAGCGTCGTCAAGCACCAGGGCCAAATCGAGATCGGGCGGGACATTGCTTGAGAAGTCCGACTGCCGCGATAGATGGCACAACTTCTCTTCCAGAAGGCGTCTGCAGACCATATCTGCGAAAACACCGTCGCCGACAACCAAGACATGGGCAGTCACGCTGAGCCCCCCTCTCGGATGGAGACGCCGACGACGCCCGCCAAAACGTCTGTCAAAAAGGGTTCCAAGTTTAGGTCAAACACTTCGACGTTGTGCCCTGTCGCAGTCAATGATGCAAGCGCCTCGAGCACCTGTTTGCCGTCAAAGCCGGTCCACGGCTCGATGTCGATGGGCGGGGTCGACATCTCGTTCGCCACAACGTTAACGGCAGTGGCAGACACCGTCCCGACCGCAAGTCCCCGCGGGCAGTCGACCTTCGGATTGCTCACCAAATACAGTGCCTGCTCTAATGCGCGCTGCAGCGACATTTTGAAGTTCAGTCCGACGCTCCCAACGAATCGACCATCCGTCCTATGCTGGCCGGTTTGGACCACGCCAGTTTGGACCACCCCAGTTCTATTCAAGTCGGTCTGGTCCAGCCCCGTTTGGTCCAGCCCGGTTTGGTCCAGCTCGATCCTATCCACCCCAGTTCGACTTGGGCCTGTTTCCCCGAGACCAACCCATGCCACAGGAAAGCCAAAGGCGTCTTCGCTCCGTGCAATCACAGGCTCGACCCCTGCATCCCGAAGCGCTGTCAAATAAAACTGGGCCTTCTCGTCCTTGACCGCACCAAGTTCAATCGGTTGTACATCCAACGCCCCGGTCTGCAACGTCTGTTGCAGTTTGGCGGCCAGAGTCCAAACCATCGCGCGTCCCACCGCCTCTGCAAGTGTCGCTCCCGCTCCAACACCGACGGCGGACTCGTTTTTGATCCTCTTTCTAACCCCGACGATCCGCTCCACATAAGCCTCGATATAGGCCTCGATGCCGACGAGGCCCGCCTCGCGCCGAGCATCCTCATGCGTCAGGCCTACACCGACCATCTCGTCGAGTAGAAATGCGGGACCCTTCGAGAGCGGATCGACCGCTTGAACACAGCATTGCGAGAGCGGCAGTTGCGAAAGGGCTCCTTCTTCCCAGACGTGGAAGATACCCGAAGTTGCATCTGTGATCTGCGCGAAGTAGGCGAGCAGATCGCCGCCGTCATCTCCGCCAGCCTCTGGCAGCAGCAACGCTTCAAGGTCTTGAATAGGCGTGACCGACGCCGCATGATCCATCGTTTGCAACGATGGCGCTGGGATAAATTCGTGCCAGGTTCCTTCTAGCGTCTCTGGGTTCAGCATATAGAAACGTTGATATGCCTCTTCATCACTCACGCCTGTGATGCTCTTGAAAAGCTCAAACACAGCGACATTCGCAAGCACCGCTGTTGCCGTGCCAGTAAACGTGCTCACTTCAAGGCGACTTTCGAACACCGGCTGGTGAATCCGTCGAAAAGCTGCGTCCCAGGCATCCCAAGCGGGTGGCGTCTGGATCTCTCCGTTCACGCCATTCGGAACCATTGGCCCGACTATCCCGACTCCGTTCACACAAATGGCGGGCAAGAAACCTCTTTGCAGTTCTCGGCAGAGGGATTCGAGCCGATGCAGAATCTCTACATCTCCCCGTTCAGCGAAGTAGATGACCGCGTCCATTTGGCACACAATGTCTCGCAAAGGATCGCGGTTCTGCACAGCAGCGTTGTCTTCAGCGTTGTCTTCAGCGTTGTCTTCAGCGTTGTCTTCAGCGTTGTCTTCAGCGTTATCTTCAGAGGCTTCTTCAGAGGCTCCTTCATTGTTTCTACGGTCGGAGGCATTTGTCTGCAGGGCAGGCGTTCCTCTGTACTTCATCGCATCTGACAGGTCGTTCACCTCTGCCTCTGCATCTTGGCTTTGGTAGAAGGCGATGATTTCCTTCAGACGTGAGTCATCAATGGGGGTCCCGGAAATGGGAGCATTGGTGGCATTGGTGGCATTGGTGGCATTGGGAGCGTTCGGGGCGTCGTTTGCAACCACCAGGTTGACCGTCTTGAGTCCCGACTCAAGCAGCGCACTGACGAGTGAAGGCAGTGTTTCACCGGATCCGATGACCAAAATCTTCGCGTTCCGGAAGTTTTGAAAGCGATACGCGCCAGAACCCACCAGATTATCGACAAACTCAATTTGGGGTGCATAGTACTCAAGGACCTCGTCAGCAAGTTGATGGGGCTTATCGTGGCTGACATCACGAACAAATCCGTTTTCATAGAGGATGCCAGCAATGTCGTAGATCCGCTCCTGATACGGCCGTGGCAACCCGTCTGTCAAACTCAAGAGCGACTCTGTTCCATTCAGCACGGGCAGTAACTTTTCAAGCCAGGATAGGATCGCCGTGCCGTTCATGCGAAATGAACCTGCATTATTTCGAAAGTAGACTGCCCCATCCTGGTCTGGGAGAAAAAACGTGTCTGCATTGACTTTCAGTTTCATCCAAGGCTGGACACCGTTCATGCGGACCCTCCTTCAGCAAAACGGACTTCGGATCCACGGGGCTCTCGGCGACCGCTCTCTCACACCCGACGAGTCATCGCAATAGTCCGAAGCACAGATCAATTCCTAGTATCATATCGACGGCGATCCGATTCGGTGCTGGTTCGGTCATCCGGTTCGGTCATCCGGTTCGGTCATCCGGTTCGGTCATCCGGTTCGGTCATCCGGTTCGGTCATCCGGTTTGGTCATCCGGGTTGGTGCTGACAAAGAGAAATCCCCGCCGCGGGTTATGGGCAGCGAGGACCTCCGAGTGATGCTCCCTTTTTGCAAATTACAGTGTCCATGTCTTACCAGAAGAAACAGCCAAAGCACCCAAAGCAACCAAAGCACCCGCCGCAACCACCACAGCGATAGCATCCACCGCAGCGGTAGCACCGAGCACAGCCGCCGCACTGAACAAGCACGGTGTCATATTTACCCGTCTTGTCCGTTGGTTTCAACTTTTCTGCGTGTAAGTCGCCCAGATCGAGGTTCTGAATGTCTTTCTTGAAGTCGTTCACTCGCCCCACCTCCATTCAGAAGGAAACATGTACACACCGCGAACCTAGTTTCAGCACATGCCCAGATCAAACTAGATTTCTGGGCACAGCACTCCTCCGTCGCCGTCGCCGCGGGTTGCTATAGACTTATGAAACAGGCTTCACGCTCGTAAAGGCCTATATCTTGTATCAAATACCCATTTGTAAGAGACGTGGGGCAACAAATGAGGCATGGAATGGGATTAATTCTCTTATAGATCAGGAAAAACAGATGGTTTATAGTTAACATCTGTTGGCTTGTTGGCTTATTGAAATCATTCAGAATGGGAGTTCAGAATGACATCGAACAAACATCACCTTAGATTCGCATTCATGTTAGCCATGTTCTCTGGCTTAGGACCGTTTACCTTTGATATGTATCTGCCGTCGTTTCCGCAAATGATGACGTTCTTTGGAACGAGTGCTTCGACCATCCAGGTCAGTTTGACGGCTTGTCTATTGGGGTTAGCGCTTGGACAAATCACCATGGGTGCATTAAGTGATGTCCACGGCAGACGAAAACCACTCATCATCGCCATGATGATTTACTGTCTTGCCTCGCTTGGCTGTGCTGTTGCTCCGAATATCGGAATTTTTATCGCCCTTCGTTTTGTGCAAGGGTTTGCGGTGTCAGCAGGAACGGTTTCCAGTGCGATCGCTCGTGACACTTACAGCGGTACGGAACTCACCAAGTTCTTCGCTTTGATCAGCGTCATGAGCAGCGTCGCACCTTTGCTTGCCCCCCTTGCAGGGAGTGCGGTCATTTCGTTCACCAAATGGGAAGGCGTGTTCTATTTGCTCGGGACACTCGGATTCATCCTGTCCATAACAACCATCTGGAGACTGAAAGAAAGTTTACCGGTAGAGAAACGGATCCGCAGCAATTTTGGCGAGATGTTCGGCAACTTTAAGACGCTCCTCGGAAATCGAGTATTTATGGGTTACGTGTTAGCACAAGGCTTTATGCTTGGGGGTGTCTTCGCTTATGTCGCGGGGACACCGTTTGTGTACCAAAAAATTTACGGAGTTTCTCCGCAAGTGTTTTCTATGCTTTTTGCACTAAACGGAATCGTGTTAATCACAGCCTCACAAGTTGTCCGCAAACTAGCAGGACGGATCCCAGAGCATCGGATCCTCCATTTCGGGTTGGGTTTGTCGTTCATCGCAACGATCGTCGCGCTTGTTGTGGTTCTAACGCATGGACCACTGTTTGCTCTTGTCATTCCACTCGTTTGTTATGTGGCCTCCATGGGAACCATTGGTCCGGTTGCGTTCACCTTAGCCATGGAATCCCAAGGGCACATCGCGGGCAGTGCCTCTGCTTTGCTTGGCGTGATCCCGTTTTTATTAGGGTGTGTCAGCTCGCCACTGGTGGGCATTGCAGGTGAATACTCCGCGCTGCCGCTCGGTATCATCCTTTTGACGGCGAGCTTGCTTGCTATCGGTTCCTATACAGTTTTAACGAGCAAAAGAAGAGTAACCGCAGCCCAAACGACGGAATCGGTGTAATGTAACGCCCTTTCTTCTATCTGCACATCAGCGAAGTGATGGTCGCTGAATGAAAACAGCGTGCCAATCCGCGGGTTGGCACGCTCCCTTGCAATGACAGGCATGCATCTGTACGATGCATGACAACTCCTACTGCTTCAGCACATCCTTCGCCTTCTTGTACTCTTCTTCCGTCAGCTCACCATTTGCAAACCGACGTTTCAAAATCTCCTCCGGCTCTTCCCCGCCCTGCCAAGACCTATCGTAACCCCCACATCGTCCTCCAGGGTGCCGACCGTACTTGCGAAATAAGATAAGTCTTACCCCAACAAAGCAGAGTGCAAAAAACAGAATCCAGACGAGCGGAATAAATGGAAAAAACCAGAACCCCGGATGTGCAGCGTGCCATGCCATGGATATCTTCCTCCCTGGTGAAAGTGGATTTGAACTTCACGTTCACAAGGATAAGGACATCGTGTCTCAATCCAGAGGATGAAATCGTCAAGAAACGATCAACAACACGTCACAGTTTGAGCACAACCGCAGAAGGCCAATAAATCTGGCAACGGATCGTGCTACACTGACCAATATCGACAGTACGGATAGATAATGGCGAGGGGTTCGTGGTGATGGTGACGAGAACAGTTCTTGTCGTAGATGATGATCAAGCGATTGTAGACCTCATGCGCGACTTTTTGGAGAATGAAGGATTCGCTGCCGAATCCGCGTGTAATGCAAGCGAGGCGCTGAACGTGCTGCGCAGTACCGCCGTTGACTGTATCATCCTCGACATCATGATGCCGGGCCAGAACGGCTTCGAATTGTGTCGACAGATCCGACAGACGAGTGACGTCCCCATCTTGTTTCTCAGTGCACGAGATGATGATATCGATAAAATCCGCGGCCTCGGCCTCGGCGCAGACGATTACATCGTGAAGACCGCATCCCCGGCTGAAGTGGTCGCACGCGTCAAGGCTGTGTTGCGCCGCTTTGGTTCCTCGGCGAGTGCACGCAGCGCCGTACTCAACTACGGTCGACTCGTCATCGATCTCGCTGCCCGCGAAGTCCGCGTTGGCGGAGAGATCGTCTCCTTTACGCCAAAAGAATACGAACTGCTTTGTCTATTCGCTGGCCGGCCCCGCCAAGTGTTCACCTATGAATACCTCTTAAACAACTTCTGGGAGGGCGTCGGAGACAAACACACCATTCGGGTGCACGTCGCGCGGATCCGGGACAAGATTGAACGCGACGTAAACCACCCCGAGTACATCTCCAACGTCTGGGGTGTCGGATATCGATTCGAAGGAACTGTGCAAGATGGGACGGGACACGGGGGGACTTTGCCAGATGGGACGGGGCACCGGGGAACTGAGCACGGAGGGGCTGTGTAATGAAGATTCGAAAGTACATGGCTCTCGGCTTTCTCGGCATCGTTGTCTTCCCCTGGTTTGTGTACTTGTTTGTGCATGTACTTGACACACATACATGGCAGCCGTGGGCTTCTCGCCAGAGTCAAGCTGAACAGACCCAATTGACCAGCATCACGCGAATGATGACTCAATCCTCGACGGACTGGACCAATCCGGTGTGGCAACAACGCGTGACAAAACAACTCTCCCAAGCAGGCCTTGAAGCCGTGATCCGTTCGCCGGCGAATCAAGTAATTTTCGAGACCGGGAACTTTCCCAACCACCCCAGCATGTGGGATCAGCAGGTGATGGTCGTGCAGGACGGCCGCCTGCTTGGGACCGTACAATTATCCGCATCTCCCCCGGGCGATCCGATGGCGTTCATCGCAGCACTCCTCGCCCTCGTCTTTGCCATCTCCTTCGTCGGGTGGCAAAGCCGGCGAAACGTCATTCGACCACTCGAAGCCATGAGCCAGGCGGCCCTGCAGATTGCCGAAGGCGATCTGGATTTTGAACTTCCCCAGACACGCACTGTCGAAATTGCTCAGGTCCGGAAAGCCTTTTACACCATGACGGAGGGACTTCGGGAGGCATTTCGGAAGCAGGCCAAGCTTGAGGAGGAACGTCGCTTCTTCATTGGTGCCATCGCCCACGACCTGCGTACTCCACTCTTTTCCCTGCGCGGCTACCTGGACGGTTTGGAACAAGGCGTGGCCGCTTCTCCCGAGAAAGTGGCCAAGTATGCCGCCGTCTGTAAAGAAAAGGCAGATCACCTCGACAGACTTGTATCAGACTTGTTTGCCTTTACGAAACTCGAATACATGGAGCAGACCCTTGTACGCGGAGACGTGAACCTGTGCGAGGTCATCACGAAGGCGGCCGATAGTCTGCGGCCGCAAGCTGAGTCCAAAAACGTTCACGTGCATCTGGAACTTCCCAGCTACAGTGGGAACGATGGCGACGGCGGTCACGACGGCCACGGGGCAGACCACGACCGTAGGCGCTGCAGCGGTGCGGCCGGCCACGTTGCGGACTGTCTCACCACTGGAGATGCACACTTGCTCGAACGCGCCGTCACCAACTTGATAGACAATGCCGTGCGGTATACACCGGAAGGCGGGGATATCAAAGTCCAACTGCACGCCAAGGCAGACAGACTCTTTCTTACCATCCGCGATACAGGGCCAGGTTTTGCCCCGGGCGATATTTCTCATGTTTTCGAACCCATGTACCGGGGCGAAACCTCAAGAAACCGAGGCACCGGCGGTACGGGGCTTGGGCTGACCATCTCCAGACGCATCTTCCGTTCCCATGGGGGCGAGCTCACCGCGGAAAACGCGTCCGACGGGGGGGCCGTCTTAAGCGGGTGGATTCCGCGGGTCTGACCTGAAGCCAGCCAGCGGATCCGCATCCAGACTGTCCCCCTCTACCTGATCCGATGACTTCTTTAACGATGGGTGAGCGCAAGAGAAGGTCCTAATTAGAACAGCGTGCCAAACCAGGTAAAATTGGCACGCTATTCCTTTTCGTTTTTCGGTTTTAACCCTCACGAATTCGCTAACGAATCGTCGTAGGGTAAGCCGGTTTCATTTAATTTCCGTCTACTGTCGTTGCCCAGTTGCCCTGCCTGAAGATCGGAATCACGCGTCCGTCGTGTGTGAAGCCGTCAATATCGAGATCGGCCGATCCCATCATAAAGTCCACATGCGTCAAACTGTAGTTCGCTCCGTTGGCGGTCAATTCATCCTTCGTCATCTCCGTACCTCCCTCTATGCACACGGAGATGGCATTCCCAATGGCCAAATGGCAAGACGCATTCTCGTCAAAGAGCGTGTTGTAGAAGAGGATACCTAGTTGCGAGATCGGAGAATTGTGAGGCACGAGAGACACCTCTCCGAGATAATGAGCGCCATCATCGGATTCGATCAACTGTTGGAGTGTCTCCAGTCCACTTTTCGCGGTACAGCCCGTGATTCGTCCGTCTTCAAACGTCAAGGTGAAATCATCAATCAACACCCCTCCGTAGTTGAGCGGACGCGTGCTTCGCACCACGCCGTTCACACCATCGCGTTTCGGTGCAGTGAACACTTCTTCTGTCGGGATGTTTGGCACGATGGTGACCCCGGATGCTTTCGTGTGGCCTGCAGAAACCCAGACATGTCCATCCGGCAGCTCAATCGACAGATTGGTTTCAGATGAGCGATAGTGAAGCTTTGCCAATCTTAATGAGTTCAGATAGGCAGCTCGTTCGTCCAACTCTTGGATATGATCTTGCCACGCCGCGATCGTGTCATCGCCCGCAATTCGCGATGTGTCGAGGATGGCTTCCCAAAGTCGCTCTACGCGATCGTCCGCTGCAATTTCCGGAAATACCTTGTTCGCCCATGGCTGTGTTGGGACGGATACAATCAGCCAGCTCACTTGCATCTTTGTCATTGCTTCTTGCATCCGAACCAGGGCTTGACGCTGCACCTTCATAGCCTTGGCGATCCGATTTGGATCAATGCCCGCAAGCAGATCAGGGTCGGTCGCGTACACTTCAAGAACGGCGCCATCTCGATCAATGACGTGATCGGCCTGTTTTACGCGCCACTCAGGGAACTCATCAAACGCCGACTCTGGCGCACATTCAAATCGAAGGCGTGTGCAAGCGTCATCCGCCCAGTCGACTTCTACATCACTCGCACCGACCTCATATGCTTTTCGCATCACCATTCGGACGAACGGCGCTGCCTCAATCGGTGCAAAAATGAAAAGTGGTTGCCCTTCTTGCAGATTTAGTCCAACTCTCACAGTCACCTCCGCGAAGCGTTCGAGGCGCTTCGTAAAGTCGGTATCTTCTATCGACGCGTTTTTCATTTGGTTCCCTCCATTTTCAGCTCACGTTCCCCACTGTTTTCATACGTTGCGTACCGTTTTCTCATTCTCACCCTCCACAGTTTTCTCACGTTGTCTACCACTTTCTCATTTTCATCCTCATCCTCATCCTCATCCTCATCCTCATCCTCATCCTCATCCTCATCCTCATTTTCATCCTCATTTTCATCCTCATTTTCATCCTCATTTTCATCCTCATTTTCATCCTCAACAGCACCGATTGTACATAATTTTCTGTCAACAAACATGGTAGGTAGAAATGTTTACTCTTGAACCGCCAGGGGAGCATTTAGACCGTCCAATCATTGTGTGTTCCATTAAGATGGCTCAGGAGTCGGTATCCACCCGGCGCAGGCGGCACCACCGAGTTGCCGCAGAGGAACTCAGTTCCGCTAAATCTCCGCCTCGCGCCGCAGGGCCTGCAGCAGAGGAACTCAGTTCCGCTAAATCCACGCCACGCGCCGCAGGGCCGGCCGCAGAGGAACTCAGTTCCGCTAAATCTCCGCCTCGCGCCTCCGGCCCGACCGCAGAGGAACTCAGTTCCGCTAAATCCACGCCACGCGCCGCAGGGCCGGCCGCAGAGGAACTCAGTTCCGCTAAATCTCCGCCTCGCGCCTCCCGCCCGGCCGCAGAGGAACTCAGTTCCGCTAAATCCACGCCTCGCGCCTCCCGCCCGGCCGCAGAGGAACTCAGTTCCGCTAAATCCACGCCACGCGCCGCAGGGCCGGCCGTAGAGGAACTCAGTTCCGCTAAATGTCCGCCTCGCGCCTCCCGCCCGGCCGCAGAGGAACTCAGTTCCGCTAAATCTCCGCCACGCGCCTCCCGCCCGGCCGCAGAGGAACTCAGTTCCGCTAAATCTCCGCCTCGCGCCGCAGGGCCTGCAGCAGAGGAACTCAGTTCCGCTAAATCCACGCCACCCGCCTACGGCCCGGCCGCAGAGGAACTCAGTTCCGCTAAATCTCAGTCCACGCGCCTCCGGGCCGAACGGAGAGGAACTCAGTTCCTCTACCACCTAACGCCCATTTTTGATTCGTGTAAGTGGTATGACGTATGGCGGATATGGCCCGTTGCTGGGACAAGCCAGCGTTTTTCGGTGAGTCCCTTGAGCAGCGTTCGGGCATATCGCGTTGATATACCGAGCTGTTGTGAGACGTCGGCGGCGGTTATCGGACGCGGAGATTTTACTGCTAGTCCTGCGATCTCACGTTCCTTCATCGAGAGTTGCCGCAGTACAGACGAATTTCCCTGCCACCGGCCAAGCAGCTGTTGTATGGCTTGTTCACAGATACGAGGATGGGAATTTACAGTTTCGTACGTAAATCTCAATAGGTACCATCCGTCAATGATAAGCATGTTCTGCCGCTGATTATGCTGTTCAAATTGTTCTTGAGTAATCTCCCGCCAGTGTGTGCTGAGCCCGTCGATCTCAATAGCGAGACGAAAGTGCGGCAGTATGTAGGCAAAATCGATGTATCTATTTCCATCTTTATAATCTCGAATCTCGTACTCTGGATGGAGGTTTTCAAAACTATGAAACATTGGCCACCATACGTTTCTCAGAAAGGTGATTTCGGCATGCCCCAGCCCGCTACTGATCCGTCTGAGCCGTGAGTCGGAGCGAAGCTGACGATGTTTCTGAACAAAGCGGTCGCACTCGTCGTCAAATTCCATCGGGCTCTCACCTCTAGTACTTATAAGGTTTAGATTGGAATTCCATTAAGTCACTTTCATTTATTCCTCTGACAGGTTTGAATCCCTGTCAATTCAAACGTCCTCCTGACCCCCACCTCAAAAGGCAAGCGAAAACGGCCCCCCAGTGCCCTGTACGAAAGCCCGATCCGGGCAACGTCGAGGCTGGTTGACCTCAGGCAACCGTCAGTGAATTTCCATCTGGCCGATATTGATCCGTTCCACCCTCCTCGGCAAGACCAGCCACAGCAGGCTATAATTCCAGCTTGACCGCACCTTTCACGCTCGCTTTGTAACCCGCCGTACCTTCCTCCCCCCTTTAACGGTAATATTAGCGCCCTCGTCAGACACGTCCGCTTGGATTTTGTCGCGCTTTACGCATGGCAAGTTCCGCTTCGATCACGATGCCGTAACCTGTGTCCATCATTTTCCTTCAGTTATTATCTTCGGAACAGGTGCGAATGAGTGAGTTGTTATGACCTAACTTACCCACTCGAAATGACCACGTCTATTTGCCGTTCTACTTGCTCCACCACTTGAATTACAGTACTCCAGGGGATCGATATAACCAAGCTGAATGAATCCCGCGAATCCTATGGATCCTGCTAATCCTCTGCATGCGCATACATAAAAAGTCCCCCGAGACGCCCGTATCACGGTCATCCTGGGGACTCATGCGTGGC
Source organism: Paenalicyclobacillus ferrooxydans (assembly GCF_001399675.1). Classification (GTDB taxonomy): domain Bacteria; phylum Bacillota; class Bacilli; order Alicyclobacillales; family Alicyclobacillaceae; genus Alicyclobacillus_B; species Alicyclobacillus_B ferrooxydans. The sequence continues at coordinate 13,205 of NZ_LJCO01000051.1, read as the reverse complement.
CTACCTTCGTGGCCTACCTTCGTGGCCTACCTTCGTGGCCTACCTTCACGGCGCTCGCTACCCCGCGGCGCTGCCTACGCCGTCGGCCCGGCCTCCTGAATCTCGGCTGGCACATCCGTGAACTTCTCAAAGTTACGGCGAAATGCCTCTCCGAGGTCATGCGCTGCGCGGTCATAGTCTTCGCCGTTTTGCCACGTCATCTTCGGTTGGAGCAAGTCGGTCGGAACTCCCTCAACGTGGTCGGGGATCGCGAGTCCGAAGACCGGATCGTGCGAGTAAGAGGCCGAATCCAATTCGCCTGACAATGCGGCGTTCACCATCCTACGGGTGTAAGACAGTTTCATGCGTTTGCCAACTCCGTACGGCCCCCCGCTCCATCCTGTGTTCACCAGATAGACCGACGTGTTGAACGCGTCAATCTTGTCACCAAGCATGTTTGCATAAGTCACGGGATTAAGTGGAAGAAACGGTTCCCCGAAACAAGCGGAAAACGTCGGCTGGGGTGAGGTGACGCCCCGTTCCGTACCTGCCAATTTACTGGTGTAGCCGGATAGGAAATGATACATGGCCTGTTCCTTGCTCAGCTTCGAGATTGGGGGAAGGACACCCGACGCGTCCGCCGTGAGGAAAATGACCACGGAAGGATGTCCGCCTCGGCTTGGCAGCTTCGCATTTGGGATATAGTCAATTGGATACGCAGCCCGCGTGTTTTCCGTCAACTCGCTCGAAGCATAATCGGCAGTTCGGCTACCCGGATCCACAACGACATTTTCGAGAACGGTGCCGTATCGGATCGCGTTCCAGATCTCAGGCTCCTGTTCCGCAGACAGGCCAATGCACTTTGCATAGCAGCCGCCTTCAAAGTTGAACACTCCATCGTCACCCCAGCCGTGCTCATCGTCTCCAATGAGGCTCCGCTGCGGATCTGCAGACAAGGTGGTCTTGCCCGTGCCTGACAAGCCGAAAAAGAGTGCCACATGTCCACTTTCCCGGTCTTCATTCGCTGAGCAGTGCATCGGCATGACACCCTTTTGAGGGAGAAAATAGTTCAGAATGGTGAACACCGATTTCTTGATCTCACCAGCGTACTCTGTTCCCCCAATCAGGACAATCTTGTACGCCAAGGAGATAAAAATAAAGGTATCGGAATGAGTGCCGTCGCGTGCGGGATCGGCTTTGAGAGAAGGAACATCAATCACCGTGAACTCCGCTTGGTGGCTTTCCAGTTCGTTCTCCTGCGGACGGATAAACAACTGGTGCGCAAACAGGTTGTGCCAGGCGTATTCTGTGACAACGCGGATTGGCATGCGCAGCTCTGCATCCGCACCGGCATAACCGTCAAATACGAAGGCTCCCTTTTCTTGAATCACGGCCATAGCTTCCTGATACAAACGACGAAACGCCGACTCATCGATGCTGCGGTTGACTGCTCCCCAATGAACGGTCTTTTCGCTTTCATCATCAAGGACAAAGAACTTGTCTTGCGGTGAACGCCCCGTAAACTTGCCCGTTGTTGCGCAGAGAGCCCCGGTATCTGTCAGAATTGCCTCACCTCTGGTGAGTGCCATCTCAATCAGTTCGGAAGTCGACAGATTCTCGTAGGTCTTGGCGGAACGAAGAACGTCTTGCAGTTGCTCGCTAAAGGTGTTGGCGATCATCGGGTTGCCTCCCGGTTTTTTATACTCGTCCTCAGACGTAAGCTCCAGTCATTAGAATAACTCATTCATCTCATATTGCAACACATTATGATGAACATTCACTAATGTGTCATACTATTAAGGAGCCCCTCCGAATTTGGGTGACAGGTCCCGGAGATCTGTCCCATCCGCTTTCATAAATTAAATGACCCTCATTGCCATCCGTGACCCTCAGGCCATCGGCGACCCTCATGCCATCCGTGACCCTCAGGCCATCGGCGACCCTCATGCCATCCGTGACCCTCATACCATCCTTATTTGTGCCGCGTCAATCTACCCACTCTTGTGCTAGCCTGCCCCAAGTAGAACGGATCATGATCAACATGGGACAAATTTGTTATGATTCAGACAGGGAAGTTAGCCATTCATCTGTCCCTGACCTTATCTGTTGATCTCGATCCGTTTGACCTGTATCCCTGACCTGTATCCCTGACCTGTATCCCTGACCTGTATCCCTGACCTGTATCCCTGACCTGTATCCCTGACCTGTATCCCTGACCTGTATCCCTGACCTGTATCCCTGACCCTTATCCTGACACCCCTATCCCTGACCCTTGAGGAGGTTCCTGAATGAACAGAGGCGCGCTCGATCATGCTATTCGCTATATTAAAATGTGGCTTTCCGAACGATATGAAGAAGCAGACGTACCTGGCTTTGTCGCCGCCGTGGCCTACAAAGGCGAGGTGCTCATGAACGAGGCCTACGGTTATGCAGACCTTGAGCGAAAAATCCCGATGACTCCGGGACACGTGTTTCGCATCGCCTCCCATTCCAAGACCTTTACCGCGACCGCCATCATGTTGCTCGCGGAACAAGGACGCCTTCGCATTGACGATCCGGTGGTCAACTACCTCCCCTGGCTCACGGAAAACCCTGATGCCCGCTATACGAACGTGACCCTGCGTCAGCTGCTGTCGCACGGCGCCGGTGTCATCCGCGACGGGCTTGACACCGACTACTGGGCGATTGATCGTCCGTTCCCAGACGAAGAGCGGTTTATCAGCGAGATGAAAGAGATCGGGCTGATTCTCGAAAACAACACCAAAATGAAATACACCAACTACGGCTATACCCTGCTCGGAATGGTCATTGAAGCCGTGAGCGGACAACCGTATAACGAGTTCATGCTCGACAAAATTATCCGCCCGCTCGGACTCGAGCACACCTTCCCCGAGTACCGTCCGGAACTGAACCAGCCCCAGCCTGACGATCTCGTTACCGGTTACACACGGCCGGAATCCAAACATCGTCTGCCCATCGCGGCCATCAGCACAGAATTTATGTCCCCCGCGACCGGATTTTGCTCGACCACGGAAGACCTGTGTGCCTATTTCGCCGCACAGATGGTTGGGTCAGGAAAGCTCCTCAGCGATGAATCGAAAAAGGAGATGCAGCGAGCAGCGTGGCCGTCGCTTGTGCCAGGCCAGAAGAGCAACACCTCATATGGCCTGGGCTTTTTCCTGACGCCGTACGGAGATCGAGAGACGTTTGGTCACAGCGGCGGTTTCCCTGGTTGCATCACCAAGACCATGGCCGATGGCAAAGAAGGCCTCGTCGTCACCGTGCTGACGAACGCCATTGATGGACCGGCCGATCCGATTCTCTCTGCCATCTACAAGGTCATCAACTACTTCGAGGAGCATGCCTCAAAGGCGGCAGAGCATGACTGGTCCCACCTTGAAGGCTCGTACGCGAACCTGTGGGGAGACATGAAGATCCTAGCAACCGGGGACACCTTGAGGAGCGTGCATACCTACGGGTGGGATCCGATGGCAATGATCGAGAAACTCGAGTGGCTCGAGGGCGAAACCTTCAAAATTGTCGAGACCAGCAGCGGCGGATCTGCAGCTGAACTAGTCCACTTCCACACGAAAGACGGACGCGTGGAAAGTGTACGCCACGGCGGCTCTACCATGTGGCCGAAAGAAGTCTGGCGCCAGAGCCTCGACCAACGTACGGAGATCCGCTTCTAGTCTCGTGCACAGACATTGGCTTCGGAGCGAACTCCCCTGTATAGACTGCCTCATCATGGATTGGTCCACTGTGACAGACTGCCCCGCTGGGTTGTACTACTCTTGGAAAACCGCCTCGTGGTTCCTGCCACTTTGATAAACTGCCTCGTGGTTCCCTCCACGAGGCAGTTCCTTTATTTATGTGGTTTATTTGTGGGCCGCTCGCACCTTGAGTGGACGCTGATATCGAATCCGGATCCCCGAGCCCTGCAAACTCCTCGCTGCAACCCTTGATTCCAGAGCTTTTTTTGCCGCATACGGCAACCTCACGCTGACCCTGACACGACTTCTTCTGGTGCGGGAAATCGTGAAGGCACTTCTGACCGCCCGGTTTGCATTGATGCGTCCATAAATCCAGTACACCCCTGTCCCCGAAATCTTGTCTGCTGTCAACTGAAGAGCACGCACAATTTGAAGTTTCGTTCTCCCCTGCGCAGCCAATAAAGCAGCTGTACCAGAGACAAAGGGTGCGGACATCGAGGTTCCACTCAACGTTCGGTACGTACTCGTCGGGTAAGTCGACATGATGTCGACTCCCGGTGCAGCCACATTGACCCATCTTCCGTAGTTCGAAAACGAAGCCTTCGTGTCAGCAGATGTAGTGGCAGCCACCGCGATGACGGTTGTGAATGCAGCGGGGTAATTGTAAACGTTGGTGGATGAGTTCCCGGCTGCAGCGATAAGCACCGATCCCCGATTCCACGCATACGCACACGCCTGCTCAAGGATCTCTACATAGGCGGTGGTGCTCCAACTCATATTAATCACGTGCGCACCACGGTTCGAAGCATACACAATGCCGCGGGCCGCGTTATCTATCGTACCAATGCCTTGGCTGTTGTGCGTTTTCACTGGCAAGAGTCGGCAGAGTGGTGATGTACCAGCGATGCCAATATTGTTGTTGGTGATGGCTCCTGCAATACCGGCGACGTGTGTACCGTGGCCGTTGTCATCATTCCAGTTGGTATTGTTCGACACAAAGTTGTATCCGGCAAGGAGTTTTGTCGACAGGTCCGGGTGGTTGTATTGAATACCGGTATCGACGACGGCAATAATGACCCGGTTCGATCCGATAGTCACGTTCCACGCATCCGGCGTGTTGATCTGCCGGAGGCCGTATTGAGTCGGAAACAACGGATCGTTCGGAGTTGCAGATGTGTAGCAGTAGTAGTTTGGATGAGCGAATTCAACGAGTGGATGACTCTTATACCATGCCATAGCCCGCTTTACGTTTTTGACTTGAATCACGTGATGTCTGAGAAACCTGTCACGCCGGATAAGTTTGTGTCCCCTCTGTCGATAGACCGCATTGATAGCACTTGTGGTTGCTGTCGACTTAAACTTTACGATGAGCTGACCCGGTACAAACGCAGGGTGCCCCTTCGCCTTGGCCATTCAACTCCGCCTCCTGGTGTCCTCCTTGTAGTGACCTGTTCATAGTACGAGGCGTGTTCGGCATCAGCTTGGATGCTTGTCTATCTGAACAATAATTGGGTGTCACGACTGATTGTCTGCTCGGGGATTATAATCAGAGGATCGTAGTCAGGCGATTGTGCTCGGATGATTCCGTTCAGAGGATTATGCTCTCACAAACAATAGAGCGGATAAATAGAGACCCTTGGAACGGAATTGGACATACTGATGAGTGCGTCATGCCCCTGGTGCGTGGTAACCAAGCCTGCCCAGTTGTGAAACAAGTGCGCTAGTAGCCGCCAAAAAGACACAACGTCAACTTGTGCCTGCCACAAGTCCGAGGTGGCCAAACCGGCACATGCCCAGCAGGTTGCGCCGCCGAATGTATGATTTAGAAATCGGATCGAAGACAGTCGGATCAACAAGCACATAATCAGGAGGACACGCATGTCTGAGCAACCCCGCCGTCTTCATCGCAATCTATCAGTATGGGATGCCATCATCATGTCTGCAGCATTCATGGGTCCGGCTGTATCGATGTATTACAACACAGGCTACGCTGCCAGTTTCGCTGGTGCAGCAATGCCTCTCACGTTTGTCATCTCCCTCGCTGCCTGTTTGATTCTTGCAAACACGATTGGCGAATTCAGCAAGATTGCGCCGAGTGCAGGTGCCTTCTACACCTTTGCGACGAAAGGGTTTGGACCAAAGACAGGGTTTATCTCGGGGTGGCTTATGAACATCGGCTACAGTCTGCTTGAACCCGCGGAAGAAGCACTGGTCGGCATTACTGTGAGCGAAGTACTAAAAACCTACTTGCACATTCTCATTCCTTGGTACGTCATCTCCGTCATCGCCTGGCTGTTTGTGCTTGTCCTATCTTCGTTCGGTGCAAAGCAGTCGCTCAAAATCAGCCTTGTGCTGTTTGCCGGCGAGGTGATGGTCTTACTCGTCTTATGCTTCATCATCCTCGCGAGGGGAGGGTTTGACGGTATTCACTTCAGTCCCTTCAGTCCAGCGCGCAGCCCCTCCGGATTTTCTGGCATTGCGCTTGGCATGGTTTACGGTGTGCTTTCTTTTGTCGGCTTTGAATCGGCCACGACACTAGCCGAAGAGGTCCGCGATGCACGAAAGAACGTATACCTCGCGCTGATGGGTTCAACGCTTGGTGTTGGCGTGCTTTACGTGATCGCAACCTTTGCAGAGGTCAACGGCTACGGGCTTAACAATATGAGGGCACTGGCGAACGATCCATCCCCGTTTGTGACCCTCGCGTCGAGGTACGGCAGTCCTCTGCTCGTCCTTCTGCTTGCCCTCGCAGGTATCAGCAGCATCATCGCGGTGACGATCAATGTTCACAATGCTGTGGCCCGCGTCATTTATGCTATGGGCCGTGAAGGTGTGCTTCATTCCAGTCTAAGCAAAATCCATCCGGAACACGGTACGCCGACAAATGCTATCGTGACGCAGTCTGTTTTATCACTGGTCGTTTTACTGGCCATGGGGTTTTCCGTCGGACCGTCGAACACCTACGGATATCTCGGGGCTCTGCTGACGCTTGGAATTATTCCTGTGTACATCCTCGCAGCGATTGGTTTTGTCCGGTACCAGGTGATGCTCGGAGCCGTTCGAAAACATCCCATTCAAAACGCTGTTCTCCCCGTGATCGCGGCGTTTATTATGTTTATCCCGCTGTCCGCATCCTTCTATCCTATCCCACCTGCACCGTACAACATGCTGCCGTACATTGTTTTGGCGTACGTCATTGGCGGCTTCGTGTTTATCCTTCGGCTGGCACGGGAACCGGAGCGTTTGCAGCGTGTCGGACAGATCCTTGCCGACGCTGACACGACGCCGGAAGCCGATACGATGGCCATCCCAGCCCTTGCAAAAAAGCCCCGCAATCGTACTTAGGAGCTCCTGACAACTTTCATGTAGATCGCGATGGAGATGGAGATGGGGGGGGATATGGAGATATGGGGATATGGGCATGGAAATGGCAAAGACCGGCGCAGGTTCCGTCAGGGTAGGTAGCCGGGCAAGCAGAAATCGCAAGGTTAAGTCGCTCTGACCGACTTAGCTCCTGCGTTCAGCCGCGATTCGGCCAAATTAAGTCGCTGTGACCAACTCAAGCCTCCATCTGTGGCTGGCCGCTAGATGGAGGTCGATTCTGTGCATTCCGAATGAGCCGTTTCGTAGGCGAGGCGAGGCGATCCGGTTTAATAATGTTACCGCGATTTGAACTTGTTGTTGACAGCAATCAGGGTAAGGAACTCGAAGGCAACCGTTGCTGCAGCAAGGGCAGTAATCTCGCTCACGTCCTGCGACGGCAATACTTCCACCACGTCAAATCCAACGCAGTTCAACCCGACCAACTGATGGATCATGTGCTGGGCCTCAAAGGTCGTAAAACCGCCAATCTCCGGCGTTCCCGTGCCTGGGGCGTAAGCGGGATCAAGACAATCAATATCGAAACTTACGAAGACTGGCGTATTCCCAGCCCTCAATTGCGCAGCTTGCATGACCGGTTTTAGTCCGCGTTCACGAACCTGCTCCATCGTGACCACGTCAAAGCCCAGTTGCCTGCCCGCTTCAATATCATTCGTGTCATACACAGTTCCCCGCATCCCTATCTGTGTTGACTTTGCCGGATTGAGCAGCCCCTCCTCCACCGCACTCCGGAACGGTGTAGCTTGCGTATCCTTCTCACCCCAGTATTCGTCCGAAGTGTCTCCATGGGCGTCGAATTGAATCATTGCAACTGGTCCGTACTTCCCCGCAAGGGCACGAAGTTCAGCCAGTGCAATTGAGTGATCCCCACCAAGCATGATGGGTGTTGCCCCCTCGGCCAACCATGAGGAAACCCGTTCCGTGATGCTTGCGTAACTCCGTTCTATGTTTCCTGGAATCACCATCGCATCCCCACCGTCTACGATACGCAGAGAGTCATCTGGTCGAATTCTATGATACATATTGGCGGGCCGGAGCAACGACGACACGCGTCGGATCGCTTCCGGGCCAAAACGTGCGCCAACGCGATAGCTGGCCGCCGTATCAAACGGAGCACCAAGTAAAACGACATCAACCGGTTGTGGGCTCGGTTCGTAATTAAACCGCATGAAGGTGTGGATGCCTTCAAATCTGGGATATGTCCGTACGTCACTCATGGGAATGCCCCCCTTTGTTACTATGTATCTATATTTCTGTTCGGCTCACTTCTTTCGCCGCTTTCGACAAACTTGATAACTACTTTCGACAAACCTGATAACCACTTTCGAAGGAAAGGCCTTCCTTATACCTCCGATAAACTTTGTCCTTACCTTTCGAACGAACCCTTTCAGCAATAAAAACAACACGGTCCGGTGCCACCGAGCACACCTGAGCCGTGCTGTTCAAACCTGTTCAAACCTGTTCAAACCTGTTCAATCTGTTTCCAGTCAGCGAAGTCCACCAGGTGTGAACATCCCGAGGTGGCGACTACCTCATCCGCCCGTCCTCGACATCCTTAACAAACGACTTCACAAAATCAAAATAACTCTCAGCATCATCCCACATCGACAGATGGCTGCCATTTTCGCAGATGCCGACGCGGGATTTCGGGATACGGCGGCCCATCTCTTCAATATCCTCCGGGTCCATCGTATCGTGGCGACCGCCGAGGACAAGCGTCGGGACCTCAATGCGACGGAGATCGTCCCACCGGTCCCAGTCCTTAAACGTCCCCGTGACGACAAACTCGTTCGGTCCCTGCATGGTGTTGTACACTTGCGGATTAATGTGCGCGAACCCGTTCACGACATCTTGCGGCCACGGATCAAGCCGGCACAAGTGCTTGTTATACAAGTGTTGAACCAGGAGTGTTTGGTACTCTTCCGCTTCGTAGTCTCCGGCCGCTTCGTATTTTTCGAGCACCCGAAGGATTTCATCTGGCACATTCGATCGCAGTTGGTTGATGTACCTCACATAGGATGGAATACTTGCGGCCATATTCGAGATGATGAGTCCCTTCAACTCAGACTGATACTTGAGCGCATACTCGATAGCCAGAAATCCGCCCCAAGATTGGCCGCAGAGGTAAAATTGCTCGAGACCCAGAAACTTACGGACTTCCTCCACTTCCTCGCGAAATCGCTCGACCGTCCACAGGGAAACATCATCCGGTTGGTCGGAATAATAGGAGCCGAGTTGATCGTAGAAATAGATCTCTACACCTGCAGGAGGCAGATAGTTCTCGAAGATCTTCAAGTACTCGTGCGTTGACCCTGGACCACCGTGAAGGATCAACATCTTGATCGGGCTCTCTCCGATCCGACGCGTCCACACATGGAAGCCACCGGAAATCGGTACAATTTTGGAGGTTGCACTGATTGCCATCTCTTTTCCTCCTACACGTTGGAATATACAAAGCCGCCGATGGACAATCTGCAGCGTCTGTGAATCTATCCGCTATTCTCCAAGCAGACGAGGCAAGTTCCGAAGTTTCGGCATCCGAAAACGAGCAACCTGCTCGACGGGAGACGGTTTACAACACTGGCACATGCGCACGTCACCTGCGACCGACATCAGAAGGTAGGCTTCAGTTGGAGATAGATCCCAGCGGGCCACTAGAAGCCTTTGCATATCCTCACAAGCAATCCGAATCGCAGTTTCAAGATTGTGATCCTCTGCTACCGTGTACCAGGCCTCATCCGTTTCCACTACAGGCCGTGTAATGGTGTGACCGCGAAGCACGGATAACGTAGCTGTTACTTCCCCCGCGATCTCGATGCCCGTTCCGCAGATTTCCCCGTCGCCCATGGACGCATGGACATCACCGAGACCAAACAAAGCCCCCTCCACGTTGACAGGGAAGTACACAGTCGCTCCTTTGGTAATGGTGTGAGTGTCGATGTTCCCACCGTGAGCGCCAGGATGACCACATGGCACTGACTCTCCGGCCGGTGCTACGCCAATCACACCGATCATTGGATTGACATCGAACTCGATCCGTTCATTAAAGTGGGCTATTTTACTATCGTCTACGGGGACGATCTTTGTCTTGGTTTCAGCTGTATGGATTAGTACACCCATGTTCGGCAAAGTACTGATGACTCCCCAACTACGAACACGGACATCTTCAATCTTAACCTTTAAAATATCACCGGGTCTGGCATCTTTTACAAACACCGGACCTGTGGCTGGATTTACGCGGGATAAATCTATGGACGTGACCAAATCCGACTCGCTTTGAATTTGGTCAGAGAAGCAATCGTAAGTCTGGAAGGTAACAGATTCACCGCTTTCGATGTTGAGGACGGGCGCGTTCGCGTGTGAAAATTCAAGTACAGACTGCTCACGGCTCAAATAATGCCCCATTCTTTGATTCACCCCTCTGTTTCTCTTCTAGGCTCAAAGAAGTCTTGGAACACGACCTTGCAGTTACAGGTCTTTCAAGACAGCTGGAACAACCTTGTAGCCTTTCGACTTTACAGCCCCGACGATAATGCCAATCACGAGCCAACTCAGTCCGAATGCAAAGGTGACTTTGTCAAAGCCGGACCACACATAACCAACAATCACAAGACCGAGAATCGGGAACACGAGGTATTTGAAGATGTGCGTGTACTGCCGCTGTTTCAAGTAGAAATAGACAAACACAGAGAAGTTCAGCAGCATAAACGCAGATAACGCGCCGAAATTAACGAGCGTCGTAATCGTTTCTTGAGGAACGAAGATAGCGACCGCAGCGGAGACAATCGCAACCAACAACGTCGCATTGAGCGGCGTTTGATACTTCGGATGGACCCGCGAGAGAAAGCCGGAAAAAGGCAACAGTTCGTCGCGCCCCATCGAGTACAGAATCCGTGAAATTGCAGACTGGCCAGCGAGTGCATTAGCGATTCCCGCAGCGATCACGTTCACAATCAGCAACAGGTAATACAGGAAATTACCTCCCGCTTCCTTGGAGAGGTTGAAGAAGCCCATGTTCGGATCGAGATTTTGATAGTCTGGGTGAACGAGCGCACCCATGTAGGTTTCGAGCATGAAGATGATACCAAGCAGAACCAGTGCAAGCACCGTGGCCGTACCTACAGTTTTTTCCGGCCTGTCCGTCTCTTCGGCAAGCGTGCTGATACCATCAAAACCGAGGAAACTGAGTACAGCGATGGATGTTGCTGTCGCAATAAAGCCAAATCCAAAGTGCTTGGCTTGGAACAAGGGTTGCATTGAAAACCCGCCTGCTCCGTGGCCATCGATGAAGACAAATTTGATCGCAAAAACCAGGAAGATAACGAGTGCGATCAATTCAATACCGAGAAGTATAAAATTGGTTCTCGCCTGCAAGATGATACCGCGGCCCGTTACAATCGTATTAAAAACGACGAACACGAGAACCCAGATCCAGTTTGGAATTGCTGGAGCCATACTGTGCAGCCATGTGGCAGAAAATGCGTAGAGCAAGGCGGGAACAAGCAGGTAATCCGCGAGAATCATCCAACCGGCGACAAAACCGACGTGCGGGTTGAAGCCGCGTTGTACGTACGAGTACACTGACCCGGCAATCGGAAACTTTTTACTCATTTGCCGATAGCTAAGCGCAGTAAAAATCATTGCAATAATACCAACTAGATACACAAGAGGAACCATTCCGTAACTTTGCTGTGAGACATAACCGTACACAGCCATTGGGGCGATAGGCACCATAAATACCATGCCGTACACAAGTAAATCAGCGATTCCAAGCGTTCGCTTAAGCTCTTGCCTGTATCCGGTATTCGTGTCCGCTCCCGTTACATTCAACTCTGCCATCGTTCTGTCCTCCCTTATAGGATTTGTCTTACGGTACAACAGACTTTATTGTATGATAATTCTATTCCTTGTCAACATTATGAACATTATATAAAGCGCACCAAGATACAACTACATATAATTAAATGCAGTCTATTACCAATTAAATGCAGTCTATTACCGACCACCCTGCTAAACCAAAAAAGCCGTTCCTACGAGGAGAACGGCTTCTCAGTCACAAACGTATTCTATTCTTCCATTTCAAAATTGCATTCTTGCAGTAGAACGATTTTTGTCTTCTTCGCAAACTTGTAACCAAGCCACAGTACAATGAACAGATGACCGGCTTCCCCCCCTCCCCCGCGTTCACCCGCGACTATGACAAATTAAGTCGCTATGGCCGACTTAGCTTCGAATAACAGCCCGGCTAAGTCGCTATGGCCGACTTAACTCGCAGAAATCACAAGGTTAAGTGGCTATGACCGACTTAGCCCCCGCGTTCAGCTGCCCCCCGGCCAAATTAAGTCGCTGTCACCGACTTAGCTTCGAATAACAGCCCGGCTAAGTCGCTATGGCCGACTTAACTCGCAGAAATCACAAGGTTAAGTGGCTATGACCCACTAGCGTTGCATTAAATAGTCACTGGAGTGTCAAGAGCATCACACTGCATGGCAACAGTACGTAGTCGGAATGTTCGGTTTGTTAGCTGGATGTGTATGGCCTAAAAAGATTACACCTCTTAGACAGATAGCCTACATTCCAGATTTTGGCGTATTTAGACTGGGTCGTACTCCAGGTCATCCAAGTGTTCAATATCTCCGTCTACGTACTGCTGCAGCGTCTGGGAGAAGACTTGCTCGTGTTTCATCTTTTTCCGCCCAGGCGAACTGCGGCTCGGTGGTCTGTTTAAGCAGCGTAGAAATACCTCGAAGGGCTGTGCCCAGGTGTTTTGTAGACACCTGTAAACAAGTAGCACCCTTCCGTTGTGGCTCACCCTCAATTGAAGAAGTAACAGCAAGCAGAAGGCGATGAGCGCAATCCGCAATTGATTGAATACGGCATTCTCACTCTTCCCATACATGCTTTTTACCTTCAAGTGCTGCTTAATCCATTTAAAGAACAGCTCGATTTGCCAGCGTCTCCTATACAAATCGCCAATCTCGACAGCATCCATGGTCAGGTCGTTAGTCAGGATAATAATCAAATTACCTTCACTGTCCAACGTCTCTATCCAACGCGTTGGATGAGTCATACTCCGAGAGGCGGATGAGCCGATCCTTACCACATCGTCCCGAAGAACAGGTGACCCCTGTG
>NZ_LJCO01000082.1 GCF_001399675.1 Paenalicyclobacillus ferrooxydans | reverse complement strand
TTTGCCGCCGCCTTCCTTCAGATTCCACCTCGCGGTGGACACCCTTGGCTTGAGCTAATGGCTACTGCTACCTTCACCACTCCGGACTTCCACCGTATAGACAACGCCCATGCCGGGCGCACAAATGTTAAACGACCTGCAACGCAGGTCGTTTCCAATCAAGTCATTTTGTTTTACAAACCCATTCTACGCGTGACAAAACCATTCTCGCGATACTAGTCAACTGTAATGCTGAGCCCTTTGATGAGCAGCGACGGCGAACCGACGTAGCCCGGTGCACCAAGAAATGGAACGGTAAAGTCGAGGTCGTCCCCAATCACTACAATCGAACTTAAAACTTCAAAGAAGTTTCCTGCTACCGTCATTTGATTGACCGGTGACTGAACGGCCCCGTTTTCCACGTAGAAGCCTGTAGCCGCCAGCGAGAAATCCCCTGACACGGAGTTGGCCCCGGAATGCAACCCTGAGAGGCCAGTGATGACAATGCCTTCATCGATCCCAGCCAGCAAGGGTGCATAGGGCGGTTCAGGACGATTCTCAAGGCTGCTGAGCCCAGCCTGGCCAACCACGCCAGTCACGCCACCCTGCCCTGCCACTGCTGCCTGCCTAGCTTCCACCTCGCCACCCTGCCCTGCCACTGCTGCCTGCCTTGCTTCCACCTCGCCACCCTGCCCTGCCCCGGCTCCTGCTGCCCCGGCTCCTGCTGCCTGCCCGGCCGCCGCCCCCGCCAGGCCAGCGGGCTGGATGTAAAGGTTACTCGGGGCGATGCCAACCGCGTCCTTGTACGACGACTTGAAGGCGTGGCCAGTGGACTTAACTCCATCTTTGCGTGCAGCCTTGCGGTTGTAGAGGAGGGTCTGCAGTTCACCGTCCTTCACGATATCGCGACGTGCAGCAGGGTAGCCTTCCGCATCGAACGTGCGGCTGTTCATGCCGCCTGGAAGAAACGGATCATCGACGATGTTCAACCCGGGAACTCCAACCGCGGTCCCGACCTTCCCCTTCAATTGCGACATTCCCTTTTGAACGTTCTCAGCTGAAAAAACGGGTGCGAAAGTCTGCAACAGTGCGGCTGCAGCATCGTTTTTCAGGATGACAGGGTACGCCTTGTTCGCGACCTGCCTTGCACCCAAGTAAGATAGCGCATCTCCTACCGCCTCGGCCGCAATCTCCGTTGGTTTGAGTGTTGCAAAGTCCTGGGTGACCCGAATGGCCGATCCGGTTCTCGTCTCCCCACCCTCCGCAACGACGACAGAGAGATAGACGGTGATGTTGTTGCGAGCGTCCGATTGATCGAGCCCGGCGTTGTTGCAGATTCCACGCTCCATGCTGAGACTGCTGATGGCGCAGTAATTGATATCCCGAACCCGGCTGTCCAGAGACCTGGCGTGTGCTTCAATCTCCTTGATCAGCTCAATCTGGGCTTCGATGGAGACTGAATCGAGATCGCGCGCGTAAAAGTCAGCCTCTTGATACTGCCCCCCGCCGGGAAAGATATCGTCCTCATCTTCATCACCGATGATGGAAGCATTGTCACGGGCACTCGCAATCAGGTATCCGACGGAATCCGGAGCGATGCGCTCAGTGAACGCGTAGCCCATCTTCCCCTGATAGACGCCGCGAAACGATACACCCGTCACGTCTGCGGACTCGTAGCCGTCAACCTGGCCTTGATACACGCTGCACGTGAATGAAGACTGACGCTCGTGGTACACCTCCATCTCCGTAAACCCAGCTTCAGCTCCTGCGACGAACACTTGGTCTTGAAATGATTTGAGATCCATTTACGCGCCCTCCCTTGTGCCACCGACAGTCATTTCACTGACCCGAAGGGTTGGTTGTCCGACGTTGACTGGAATGCTTCCACTGAGAGATCCGCACATCCCCTGTCCATGCCCCAGGTTGTTTCCGACCATATCCACGAGCTGCAGGGTCTTTGGACCATTGCCAATCAGCGTAGCTCCTTTAAGCGGTGTCGTAATTTTCCCGTTCTCAATCAAATAGGCCTCCATCACTGCGAAGTTGTAGTCGCCAGTGGCCGTATTGACTTGTCCGCCGCCCAAGTATTTGGCGTAGATCCCCTGCTCGGTATTCTCGATAATCTCTTTTGGTGTAGACGATCCGTTCGCGATATACGTATTGGTCATCCGCGAGGTGGGCGCGAATCGGTAGGATTGTCGCCTGCCCGATCCGGTGGGCGGCATATTCATCCTCCGACTGTTGAAACGGTCAATCAGGTAGCCCTTGAGCACCCCGTTCTGAATCAGCACATTGCGCCGTGTCGGCTCTCCTTCGTCGTCAACCGCCAGCGATCCCCACTCGTTCTCGAGCGTCCCGTCATCGATATAGGTGACGACATCAGAAGCCACTTTTTCTCCGATCCGATTCGCAAACACAGAGTTTCCCTTGGCCACAGAGGTTGCCTCCAACCCATGACCGCAGGCCTCGTGGAAGATCACGCCGCCGAACTCGTTGTCGATGACGACTGGGAACTTTCCACTCGGACAAGGCACAGCACTGAGACGCGTCACGGCAATGCGAGATGCCTCCCCGGCATAGTGCTCCAAATCAAGTCCAGCAATGAACTCAAACCCTTTATGGGCACCAGGCCCATAGAAACCGCTTTCAAACTTGTTCCCGTCACTGGCGATAGAAGAGATGGACAAGCGGCTCCTAATCCGTACATCTTGAATCCACTTCCCATCCGAGTTAGCAATCAAGACTTTCTGTTCTTCATCCATGTACCCGACAGAAACCTGGGTGATAGATGAATGGTAGTTCTTCGCAATGTCGTAGGCCTCTCGCATCACCTGGGCTTTTTCGCCGCGCTGGACAAATTGTGGGTTGCGCTCTATCAGATGCTTTGACGGTGCGCGCTCCTCACAGAGGCTGTGCCGACAGCCTGTCGTGTCACCCCATACAGTCGCATTCGTCGGCATCTCTGGAAGTCCCCGAACGCCAGACGCAGCCCTTCTTGCAGCTTGATGCAACCCTTCCGGCGTAGCATCGGTTGTGTAGGCATACGCACTCCCGAGCCCTTTGAAAACGCGGATTCCAACTCCAAAATCTCGTCCGGACAAGCTGTTTTCAATGATTCCGCCGCGCATACCCATACGGTTCACCGTTCTGTCTTCTACAAAGACTTCTGCAAAATCACCGCCAGTCGACAGTGCTGTATCGAGTACCGCATTGATCAATGATTGGGATATCATTCGATCCCTCCAACCCTTTCAACCCCGAATTCTCTGAACATACTTTAATGTACGCTACAATTTGTCTTTGAACAACGGCAAATCCAGGTTTGTACACGTGAGAAACTCAGCTTTGTTCTCGCTCGAACCCGATGTTCTTTGACGCGGCAAATCCAGGTTTGTCCACGGCCAACTCCAGCTGATTCACAAGGGGGACATAAGGCCCAGAAAAGAGGGGACAAAGGTCCCTTGTGACAACCTGTGGGCTTGGATAGATTAGATACAGAAGCTTGTCCGCTTCTAACCCATTAAACCCAAACCTCCTTTACCCCATGCATAGTCTGCATGGGGCCCTTTTTTGTCCTCATCTTTCCGATCACCTGTTCCGTTGGCCGCATCCGTCCGATCACGTGTTCCCGGGCCTCAAGCCAGGGACTCCCACTCCGGCAGCCACAACTTCGCTGTCCCAGGCCCGTGGTCAACACATCTGCTATGGTTGATAGTCCGCGATCTGGATAGGCAAGCTCACATTCCACTGCGGATACGATGCCGCATCCACTGGTGTCACCGAGAACACAGGTTGCTTAGAACCTGAGTCATTCGCGTTGACCACATCTAGCGTGTCCCCGTCCAAGAAAGCGATGCGGCTGCCATCACCGTTGAAGACCGGAGTCACAACCCCACTGCCGGCAGTCTTTAATACCTTCCTCTGGCCGGTCGACAGGTTCACCGTCATGAGCTGCAACTGTTGCCACCACTGGCTGGTCTGCGTTATCCCCGCACTCATTGGCAGCGTGTTGCCTACGCTGTAGGCGACCACTCGCCCGTCCGGACTCACGGTTGGCCAGACCTGTGTGGAGGAGGAGCCAGCCGGTTGTCCTGGGAGCGAGATGAGCTTTTGTCCATTCCACACCTCGATGGTCTTTTTGACAAACAAGTAACGACTGGATCCGACTTGTAAAACCGCCTGATGGGATGACACCGGCAACACCGCCGAGCCGCCTGTTAACGTGGTGGCGACTGGTTGCGTGACACCGTTCGTATTAATGCTGCTCAGTTGCAGGCCATCCGCGGCCATCGAGCCAGAGTGCATCGGATCGGTCCAATAGAATAAAGCCGAACCATCATTTGTCCACGGACCCAGGATGTAACCGTTGCTCGGACTCGCTGTCAATAGGCTTTTGAGCTTGTTCGTGCTTGGGTCCCAAAGGGCGATGACGTCGTGACGATCGAGAACATTCCCGTTTGAATCCGGAACAACCTCGTCCATTGCGACCAGACCGCTCTGCGGGTTCACGCGAAGTGCGTTGATGGTAACCCCCGCCGGCAATCGAAGCGCTGAGACACTCGGTTGCTTTCCGGGCTTGACTGTGTATAGGTGCCCGCTGCCGTCAGTGTACAGATACGTTTCTGGCCCCGTCCAATCCCCGTCCACGTAGGGTACATGACCAAGGTCGATCCGTTTTTTTCCATCCACAGACTCAAACAACAGGTGGGTTTGGAAGTTTGGCAGACTGACAGTCCCTTCGTTCACCATCGCTTCTACCATCAGCCATTTACCATCCGGCGATATGGACGCAGAGATGGCATGCTCGTCCACAAGCGTGGCTTGAGGCTTACCGGTTGAGGACTGTGACCCGTCCACCACTATGTATAGCAAACTGCCGTACAGGCCATACGAATTGGGCGGCGTAACGAGCAAGGCGGCTTCCCCCATCCCATTCCACGCATTCGCTGCGAAGCGGGCTTGGACTAGATTCGAAGCACCCCCTGAGGAAATCGGTACAAGGTCAGTCGCTGTTTGGGACGGACTCCCCGCATGCACCCCAGGCTGCGTGCCACTGGTCGTCTGCCCTTGTCCCGATGTCTGACCAGATTCGGACCCCGACTGGCTCGCACCGTTCGCACCCGCACTCTGACTGGGGACCGACTGACTAGAACCATTGCCCGGTTGACTCGAAGAAGACCTTTCTGAGGTTGTATTGGAGAATCCGGCTGCTTTCGCAGACGGGTTGGATTGTGTTGGATTCGAGGCATTTGACGTTTGTGTTGTGTTCGAACTTGCATTCCCTGACGATCCGGTGCTGACTCCCACTCGATTTCCAGGCTGAACACCACAGCCTCCGAGGGTGATGACAACACAGGCGCAACTCGCCAAGGCAGCGACGGCAGGCACGCGCATTGCAGTGCATCTCCTTGCATGATGAAATGACCAGGTGGCCTAGGGCGGGCTTAGGCAGCTTAGGCAGCTTAGGCAGCTTAGGCAGCTTAGGCAGCTTAGGCAGCTTAGGCAGCTTAGGCAGCTTAGGCGGCCCATGCTTTGTTTACAGGCTGACAATTTTGTCCATAGACCGGAGCAGCGGAAGATAAAGGATTGCGGTGATAACGGCGACACCAGCGAGAACCACCACAGTGGTGACAGTGGTGACAGTCATAACACCGAAAGCGATAGTGGCGGTGATGAAGGTCGGATGCTTACGTTGACGTTTAAGGTAGAGTAATAACCTACGTGCCTATGTAACCGGTGGTGTGTTCTGGTCCTGCAACTTAGTTTAGTTCGTGTTTACAAGCCGCGTAATGTGGTACGGGTGGTACGGGCTATTTTGCGTTGAGTTACAGATTGCATGTGTATGTACTGGGTTGTGTGTCTTGCGAGTTCGTACGTGTACTTTTACTAGTTAGACGCAGCAATGTGCAGTTTTGTTACGATACGGTAAAAAAATTGTCAAAACAGAGGGGATTGTGTCACCTTCTCAGTGTATCATCGTAGGTACGCGCTGAACACAGCGTTTATGCAAGTAAATGAACAAATTTTGCGTGTTGACACCGCCTGCTCCTGAGCCAGCTGTCACCCTCATAGGGAACGGCTGCGTAACCTGGAATTGCTAAGGGAAAATACTTCCTCAATCCACCTCGGCATTTAAAAATGTAATAGGATAGAGGACGAAATGTCCTCTATCATCCAAATTCGAAGTCATTCGGGGGTGAATCAGAGGTATAGAGGAAATTTTTGGTCTTATTTTGATCAGAGGCAGCGACATCCGGTACTTAAGCGAACTTTTTACCGTTGAAGCAACATACCCATATAGGTATCTGTATAAAATAAGGGCATTTTAGGGGCTTACAAGCGTTGAGCGGAATTTTTGTGCGTTATACTTCAATCCACCGCCACATACCCATACGGGTACCGTCCGGTGGGTGCACATCCCCCAGGCGATTTAGCGATCCCGATGAGCCTTCTCCGACGGCCACAGCCCCACAGCCCCACAGCCTTCGTTACTTCCCGACGGCGGCAGGATGGGTCCCGCCGCGACCGTGGCCGTTTCTTGGTGCCAACAGCCTCATCCACCATGGCATGTCCTTCATCGGCCAGTGCTCCGTGCGTTCCACCATGCTCACACGTGCTGCACCGGTTGCAATGAGTCGGAAGGCGATGATCATCAGACACAAAGTGAGTGTCGGAAAGAACACCCCATCCGGCACCTGAAACCAGTGATGGCCACCCAAGGACAAAAGGGTCGGCAGATCAAGTTGTGTGCTCGTGAAACTAATGCCATTCTGACTCTGTAAAAACTGAGCCTTGGTCACAACACCGAAGTACCCGAGTTCACCCATGACTGCCAGAATCCGTGCGTATTGAGACGGGATGTACTCAGCCAGGTACGGCCACATCCAGCGCAGGACGTGCTTTCGGAAGATCCACCATTGCGATCCCCCCACCACGACCGCTGACTCGATAAACGGCTTTTGATAGATGAGCCGGATGTCCTTGTCGACAATCGGGATGAAACGCCCCAGTTCGAGCACACCGATGACAGCGTAATACCAGTACGCGCTGTCGTGCGAGAAGTACACCGGCTGAATCTCAAGGATCAACAGCATGATGAGGACAGGCGGAAAGATGCTCGTGAGGTACGAGAGCCTGTCCACCAACATAATCCGCACCTTGTACAAAGTCTGGATGACAGCGATGATAACCGCCGCCGCCAACGTGAAAGCGACCATGATGGTGGCGTCGCGCAGTGTTGGGACGATACCGTACACAATCTGGGTGAAAATATCTACCCCGTTTTCATCCGTGCCAAACCAGTGCATGCGTGAAACAGGGAAAGGCGGAATTGTGTCGTCACTCAGGTGAATTTTGTCCATCTGATAGGGTCCGTAGTGTGTCACAAGACTTGGGTGAAGACCCATGACGAGAAACCCTGCAATCACCAAGATTCCGATGAACGCTCGTGTGCTCCACCACCGATGCCGAGACTCATTCATAGTTGTGCACCACCTTCCAACGCCAACGAAGCCACGCAGCAAGAAGTTGAAACACGGTTGTAAACAGCGCCATCATCAGCAAAAATCCGCTCACCGCCTGGATTAAAAACGCCCCTTGGTCAAGATACAGACTCGGCTGCCCAAGTTCTCCTTGCCCCATGCCAGCGAGAAGTGCAAACATGAACCCTTTGTCTTGGAAACTCAGATACTCGAGCGCCAATAGACTTGAGAGAATCATGATAAAGGCTGTGGGTGCCTCGTTGAGCAACTTAGGCACAATATTTCTAAACAGGTGTCGACGAAACAGCTTCCAGACCCGGATCCCTTTACTCCGAGCAGTGAGGAGATACTCCTCACCGAGTTCAAACGAGATCGCGATATTCGTAATTCGGGACAGATACATCATCGACGGCACCATGAGAATATTCGCCCGCAGGAAGTTGCCGAGCCAGAAGTGTTGATTCGGAATCACGTGTATCGGATCACCCTGCCAAGCCATTGCAAGGAACATCGAGCCGGTTTCAATCAATACAATGAGGCCGAACATGGGGACCGCGTCCAACAGCCAGAACAGTCCTTGGAACGCTCGATAACCGATCCGCTTTCTCCAGAAAACGTCGGCAATCCCTTTGAGAACTCCAAACACGTAGCTCCCAATGAACGCATAAACAACGAAAAACAGACTCAGCGGGATATAAGAGGACATCTTCGCCAAAATGGGATGATACGGAGGAGATAACAGTTTAAACGGCGCATTGAGCGCGGCGAAAAATACGGAAGACCAACTATTGGTGAGGTTCGTGTAAGGCTGGCCCTGAACATAAATGAGTTGTGCCTGTCGTCCGACAGAAGCAATGGCAAGAATCAAGACAACCATGTAAAACCAGCTCTTGACGTGGTACCAGATGAATTTTAGCACGATCACCACTCCGCTCGTTGCGAGAGGACAAAATGACCCTCTGTTCTGTCTTATCTGTAAATTGCAAGCAGATTGAATATAACAGAATTACACAGGATTTTCCACAAGATACAGTTTCAGCGTATCCACTGTAGAGTCATTGTCATCATCCCGCCACGAGAACAGTCCCCTGGGGCACGTCGGCTTCACTCACGGTCTTCTCAATTGGGTATCCTGCACAGAACGCAGTCTTCGGACCGGAGACAAGACGAGCCACAGGGTTGTCAGCACCATGCCAATCACGGCAAAGATCATCACGTCTCGAATTCCAAACCATTCTCCAAAAATACCTGCCACCAGCGATCCGATGGCCGTCAACCCAACATCCATCACGCGAATCGTCGCGTTCACGCGTCCGAGGAGGGCGTCCGGTACCAGCGTCTGTCGCACAGTCGTCTCGAGGATGCTGTAGACCATACCGCTTGTATCTCCAAGCAACTGCGCCGCAAGTAACAGCAGCGTCGATCGCCAGACAGAACCGCCTGCCATCACCCAAAATACTCCGGCAAACCCATTTAAAAACAGAGTCAACAACAACGTTGGCCCAATACCAAGCGCACGAGTCATCCGATTCGCAATCGCGGCTCCAATGAGCGACCCAACCCCGCCCATTGTAACGGTCAACCCGAACAAAAGTGGAGACAGTCCGAGGTTCTTCAGTGCGTAAAGCGTGTCAAGGACAAACATGGCACTGCTTGCGAAGCCCATCGTGGCCGTTACACCCGCGAAGGCCAACAGGATCCGATTGTTGCGAACAGCCCTGAGTCCTTCCATCAACTCTTTGTGCCAGGAGGGTCCGTTGAGCACTTCGTCATCGCTGACAAGTTGCACGTTTGAACCCTCGCCTTCGCCCGTCCCGCAGCCATTTCGTGAACCCTCGCCTTCGCCTGCCCCGCGGCAATTTCGTGAACCCTCGCCCGTCCCGCAGCGATTTCCTGGAGCCTCGCCTGCCAAGCGGCCATTTTCTGTCTCCCGCTTCCCGATGCGCCATAACATCATGGCAGAAAACAGGTATGACAATGCATCAAACAGAATTGCGAACGGAACCGTCAGGGCCTGTACGAGAATGCCTGCCAGCCCTGGGCCAATCACTTCAGCCGCAGATCCCGTGATGCCAAGTTTGGTGTTTCCTTCTGCCAGATTGCTTCTATCAATCAGCCACGGCAGGTACGCCTGATATGACACGTCGAACAAGAGTGTAAGAATCCCGGAAAGTGCCGCTACCACAAAGAACATCCACAAGTGCAAGATGCCTGCCAGTGTGGCCGCGGGAATTAAAATCAAGAGCGCCGCCCGAATGAGGTCTGCCGCAATCATCAATGGCCGTCTAGCAAGTCTGTCGACCCACACCCCGACAAACAGGCCGAGGATTGACGCAGGCAGCTGGGTTGCAAGGCTGAGCCCGCTCATCGTGAGAGGAGTAATTCCCATCATTAGCACGGCCCCCATCGGGATCCCCTCGCGAGAGATGCGAGAACCAATCTCCGACACACTTTGTCCAATCCAGAGGCGAAGAAAGTCATGATTTTTGCGCAGCGTCATCGGGCAGCTCCTTCATTCGTCGGATCGGCGAAAATACTAACCAAAATGTCGACAGAATCATTCCAGTGGCAGCAAGTCCCATCGTTAATCGAAGGCCAACCAACTCGCCTAGCCAGCCTGCAAGGAGAGCTCCCACAGCCGTTAACGCAACCTCCAGCACACGAATGGTCGCATTGAGACGACCAAGCACGTCATCTGATGCTACATGCTGGCGCAGCGTCATATCGAGGATTTCATAGATGACCCCGGCCCAATCCCCAAACAGTTGCGCAGCCATGAGAAAAACGACGGATCGCCACAGCGGTCCCTCAGCGAACGGGATGAACAACGAACAAAGTCCGTATAAAAACAACATCAGGACAATGATGCGACCGTATCCAAACCGTTTCACCAACGACCCAGACAAAGATGCTCCGATGAGCGATCCGATGCCGCCCATCGTCACCGTCACGCCGAACAACCAGGGAGTCAATCCAAGCGTTTTAATGGCGTATAGCGTATAGAGAACACCCATCAGGCTGCTGGCAAAGCCAACGGTCACAGCTGCACCTGCCAGTGCCCTGAGGTGAGGACTGGTCCGGATAACCTGAATGCCTTCGCGGACCTCTCTCCGCCAATCCTCGGTTCGCCCGTCGGCCCGCACCTCCGAATCTTCCAAGCCCACTCCATCCGCCAATGCCTCCGACGCTTTCGAAGCTGCCACGGCGAGGAGGTCCTGAGACATTTCTTGACGGGTCGTCCGACCCAAACGAAAAAGAGGCTCCTTGGCTCTGATTGTCATGACGGAAACAGCCGAGACGATATATGAGACCGCGTCAAACAAAATCGCAATCGGGGCTGTTAAGCCTTGAACCAGAAAGCCTGTCAGACCAGGGCCAATCACTTCAGCTGCAGACGACGTGATGCCGAGCTTCGTATTCCCTTCTTGAACATGATCGCGATCAACAAGCCAAGGCACATAGGCTTGATAGGACACATCAAACAGCAGTGTCAATAACCCTGTGACAGCCGATACTACGATCAACAGCCAGATATGTAAGTTGTGAAAGAATGCACTGACGGGAATCGTTGCGAGGAGGACTGCCCGGCTGACATCCGCAAAAATCATCAGTGGACGCCGTTGTAATCGATCTACCCAAACGCCAACGAACAAACCGACAAGCGATACTGGCAGAAATGCTGCCAACCTTATCAGACTCATCGTCATGGGTGATGCTCCAAGCAACAAGACCGCGGCCAGCGGGATGCCGTCCCGAGTGATTCGCGATCCGATTTCGGAGACAGTCTGACCAGTCCACAGTTTCAGAAAGTCTTTGTGGTTCCACAGGCTCATGCCAACATTCCTATCTCAACAACAGATCTCAAGAGCAAAGTATAGAACCCGCGCACGTCATGACTTTTTAAGGCCGTCCGTAGTCATGATGAACGAAATGGAGCACAAAGTGGTCCTCTCTAGAACTGCATTGGGGCAGTTTGTCATGTTCGGTACTGTGGTGCACAACTCAACACTTCGTCATGATGCGGTCCTGTTACGAGGTGCTTCCCCCGGACGCCTGCAGGAGTGAGAATGAATCGGCGATTTGGACAAACTCTCGGTCACTATACGGTGAATTCTGTTGTAAATATGTTATGGAGATATAAGTGTTGCCGACTTTAAAATAGAGAAACTTATTCAACTGCCCGTCTGTATTGTACATCTCACTGTAATGCGCGACGGATCCGTTCGCCAACTGTTCGTCAAAGGAGGCAACCGGTGACCCGCCGGTTGGCTGCGGTATTGGCTGATTCGATTCGATGACCCAAATATGGTTGTACACCAGGCCTACAGAACCGTCGCCGTTCGTCTTCACAATTGAGAACTGCTCATTGTCCAGCCCTGCGGTTGGCAGGTATAAGGAGACAGCATCAGCCTTCGCTACAGCGTAAATCTGTTGCAACTGTGTCTCAGAATAGGTCAGCGGAGTAACACGACCGCTTTGCACTGCACTCTGCCCGAATACAAACTGATAACAAAACTGCCAGGACGCACCGCCGTCGGTCGTCTGAAACACGTCACCAAACTGTCCATCGGTGCTGGTTACCAACCACCCTGTATTCGGGTTTACGAAGGAAACCATACCGTTTTGGCCAGGCATCTTCTCTGGGCTGTTTTGCCAGTGAATGCCGTCCTCTGTTTCCCCCACATAGACAAGGCCGGACGGTCCTTCCGGAATTGCTGCACCTGGCAGCACGGCTTTTGTTCCTGATAAGACATCAAGCGCACCAGGTATCAAACCGGGTCCCGCCGTAGATGCACCAGCGTCCGGAACCCCCGGTGCTGGTCCTCCGCCGCCGGTTGCACTCGCAATGAGCGTATTCCATGTCTGTCCGGAATCACCCGTACGGATTAAAGTGTATGATTGCTGTGTCATTCCGTATCCGCCGTCAATCTGTACATAGGCCGTCGATGCACTCGTCATCCAGACCTGCCCTGTGACCTGAAAGCCAAACGACTTCTGGTACACCACTGACCAACTCTGCCCCCCATCGTTGGTCCACTCCACCGAAAACCCTGTCTTGTTGCTCACAAGTGCAACACCATGCAAGGGGTCCGCGTATGCAACCGCTTCGGCTTGAGTCGGAGCGGGAAGTTGGGTCCAACTCACCCCGCCATCCTTTGTCACCAGGATGGTTGCGGGGACCTTTGATGTCCCTTGAGCCGTCTCCTGTGCGGTTCTGGAAAAAGAGATTGTGCCATTTTGGGCATCAGTGAAGTGCAAGTAAATTCGCTGCCCTAAATCCAGGTTTGCAAACGGGCTGCTTGAGGCAGGTGTCAAAGGTGACCATTTTGTCCCACCGTTCATTGTTTTAAACAATTGCAGTCCCGTTGGCGCGCCGGTTGCGTTGGCTCCAGAGGCAACCAGCGCGAACCCTGTTGTCGGAGATAGAAAGTCAACCTTCAGAACCTGCCCCGTGAAGTGGTACAGTTGTTGAAAGCTGCGGCCCCCGTCGGCAGTCCCATATACGTAGCCCCCACCAGCGAGAAATCCATGTGTCGTATCGACGAACTGCAGACTGCTTGGCGAGAACGACGGCACAACCTGCGACGAGTAGGCACTCAAAGCAGACAGCGGAGTCTGCCGGACTTGAACCGTGCCGTTACTGGCCTGTCCGAGGTTTGATCCACTCGTCGTATTCGATGTCGTGCCTAGCGTAGATATATTTGAAGCCCCGTTGCCAGCGGTTCCACTGCCCTCTGCACTTGCATTTGCAGATCCAGTCTGATTCGCACCTTCACCCTGGTTGCTCAGTGCAACCTGCTGACCCGAGGCACCCGAATTGCTCACGGAACTTTTCGTTGTGCCAAGAGAGTTTGCGTTGTTTGAGCCGTGATTCGCCTGGCTGTGTGCCTGATGGCCCGGATGTGACGCAGGGCTCACTCCGCAGCCCGCAACCATGGACAGCGTTGCAACAACGGCACCAGCTATAAACAGGCTTCTGGCAGGGCTCAGGCGACTATGTGAGTACCCATCTTTTCGTTTCACTTGTGAGATCCTCCTGACAAAAAACGTTCAACCATCGACCACGCATCTCCAAAGGGCCAAAACCAGATGCCGCCAGCGTGGCATGCAACAAGCTTACAGCGTAAGGTCATAACCAGTTGACGTATCGCAGGAACGAAACGTTACAATCCGTTATCTGAGCCCTTATCCGAGCACCCGGACCAGGTTTGCCATCTCAATGGCCGTAACGGCAGCATCCCAGCCCTTGTTCCCTGCCTTCGTACCTGCACGTTCAATGGCCTGTTCGATGCTGTCTGTTGTAAGTACACCAAAGATGGTTGGGGTGTCGCTGGTCAGGCTGATGTTCGCGACGCCCTTCGCTACTTCACTGGCCACGTAGTCAAAGTGCGGGGTGGAGCCCCGGATAACGGCCCCGAGTGTGATGACTGCGTCATAAGCTCCGGAAGCTGCCATCTTCTTGGCTGCAAACGGGATTTCAAATGCTCCCGGCACCCATGCAACCGTGATATCCTCTTCGACAACGCCGTGGCGGACCAGCGCATCAATTGCCCCGGTCAACAGTTTTCCGGTAATAAACTCGTTAAAACGTCCGACGACAATACCCATTTTCAATCCTTGACCAATCAGATGACCTTCGAGGTTGCGCGTTCCCATGCTGGTTGTCCGTCCCTTCAACTTCACGTTGTTTTTATGTCGTGCTTGTCGCTGTTTTAGAAAGATAGGATGTGTCCCATTTTCTCTTTCTTTGTCAGCAGGTACTGCTCATTATAGGGGTTTCTGTCCACTTCAAGCGGCACCCGTTCTACCACCTGCAGACCATGTCCCTCAATGCCTGTCACCTTGCGCGGGTTGTTCGTCAACAGCCGCATCTTTCGTACTCCGACGTTGTACAGAATTTGTGCACCAATCCCATAGTCCCGGAGATCCGGTGCAAATCCGAGCCGCTGATTTGCCTCGACTGTGTCTGCGCCTTCATCCTGTAACGCATACGCGCGGATTTTGTTTAACAATCCGATACCGCGTCCTTCCTGTCGAAGGTAAAGCAGTACGCCTTTACCCTCCTCGCTGATTTGGCGCAGTGCAGCGTGGAGCTGCGGTCCGCAGTCACAGCGCAGGGACCCAAACGCGTCTCCCGTAAGACACTCAGAATGTACACGCACCAGAGTCGGATCACCATCGATCTCGCCCTTAACCAACGCCACATGCTCCTTGTCATCCAGGCGATTCGTGAACACAATCGCCCGAAAATCTCCGAATGCAGTCGGCAGTTTGGCTTCTGCCTGACGCTCAATTAGGACCTCCGATTCCTTCCGATACGCAATCAAGTCTTTAATCGTGATAATTTTCAAGTCATGCTTCTCTGCGATTTGTTCCAGCTGCGGAAGGCGCGCCATAGTTCCGTCTTCATTCAGGATCTCGCAAATCACGCCAACGGGAGGTGCGTTACACAACCTGGCCAAATCGACTGCGGCCTCCGTATGCCCCGCTCGCCGCAAAACACCACCATCTTTCGCAATCAGCGGGAACATATGACCAGGCTTTCGAAAATCATTTGGTCCCGTGTCTTCGCGGATCACTTGTGCAACGGTCTGTGCACGTTCAAACGCAGAGATGCCTGTGTGTGTTGCAGCGTGATCGATAGACACCGTAAAGGCGGTTCCGTAGTTGTCGGTGTTGCGCTGAACCATGTCAGACAGGCCTAGGCGTTCTGCCCGATCCGGTGTGATCGGCATGCAGAGCAGACCTCTGCCATGGGTGATCATGAAATTGATGACGGCTGCATCGGCCATGGTTCCGAGAGCCACGAAGTCTCCTTCATTCTCGCGGTCTTCATCATCCACGACAATAACGACCTTGCCTTGTTTCAAATCTTCGAGTGCATCAGCAATCGGATGCAACATGTTGTCCCTTCTTTCTGTCCAGACGGCCAACGCCTTTCGCCCAGAGCACGAGCGAGCTTTTAGGCGAAGCCGTTGTCTCTTAACATATCGAGTGTCACACGTTCCTTTGTTCGACTGTCCGCGGTTTCAATTGGACTGAGGCCCGCACCAAGCAGCCGCTCCACATATTTAGCCAAGACATCGATTTCAAGGTTGACCCGGTCGCCAACGTGTAGTTTTAATAACGTCGTAACTGTGCCGGTGTGCGGAATGACAGACACCGAAAACGATGCTGCATCGACTTCCATCACGGTTAAACTGACACCGTTGATACAGATGGATCCTTTGTCCGCGATATAACGCAGCACCTCATCCGCTGCTTGCACGGTGAGCACCGTTGCAAGCCCCTCACCGGCTGTTTGGGAAATGACACCAACGCCGTCAATATGTCCTGAGACGATATGTCCCCCAAGTCTATCTCCAAGGCGCAGCGCCCGTTCCAAGTTGACTTCATCTCCGGCTGCCAAGCGCCCGAGCGTGGTTCTCCGCAGAGTTTCGGGAACTGCATCAACCGTAAAGGAGTGGTTCGTATAGCTGACAACCGTCAAGCATGCACCGTTGACGGATATACTGTCGCCCAGTTGTACGTTGTCCAAGACTTTGTTCGCACGGACTTCAAAATGGGCACCATGGGCAGCAGCGCTGACGCGTATCACCTGTCCGATTTCTTCAACGAGGCCCGTAAACATCGTCGCCTTATACCCCCCCGAGCCACCAGCGCGGTTTCTCCTCAAACCGTGGATATCCGGTCACGAGGATGTCCGGTCCAACTTGCTCATAACTCACTTTGTCTAAATTGAGTGCATCAAGCATCCGTTCTGTCCGTCTGCCTTTTGTAGCGCGAATTCCACTGCGCAGGAATTTTGGAGCAAGATAATAGAGAACCTTGTCCACCAAGCGTTCCTCGAGAAACGAAGCCACAAGTGTTGACCCTCCCTCGACAAGAAGGCTGGAAATCCCCTGTTTCGCCATGTCTCGTAACGCCTCTGGCAGGTAAACGTGATCGGCTTCGTCAGCCATCACAGGAATAACGACTGCACCCGCCCGTGTGAGTCCTGAAACGTATTCCGTCCCGGCACTGTCGTAACCGTAATGCGTTGTATAAATCAGCGTTTTTCCAGCTTCCCCAAGAAGTGCACTGGTGATGGGAGTCCGCAGTTTCGAGTCGAACACGACTCTGACAGGTTGTCGATACCCTTGTGTGGTTTCGAGGTCAGCGAATGAAGCTTTGTTTACAACCCCAGTCAGCATCGCTTCCGCAGCAAGCGAGGGCCCTCGGACGGTGAGCCTTGGGTTGTCTTCAATGACAGTTTTGACGCCAACGGCAATTGCTGCCACATCACGTCGGAGTCTCTGGACGGATGCGCGGGCTTCGTCACTGGTTACATAGGTACTGTGCCCACTATCCGCTGCGATGTAACCATCGAGCGTAGCCGCACACTTCCATACCACGAAAGGCCGCTCCTCAGTTACCCACACCCAAAACGCCTCGTTTTGTTTGTGTGCCTCAGAAGCCAGTACACCTTGTACCACCTCGACCCCCGCTTCTCGTAAGCGAGCTGCACCTTGGCCGCTGACAGCCGGATTGGGATCTTGTGCGGCGTACACCACACGCTGAATACCCGCTTCGACGATGGCATCTGCGCAAGGCGGAGTTCGACCGTGATGACTGCAAGGTTCGAGCGTCACGTAAATCGTGCTGTCCCGAGCGGCCTCACCAGCCATGCGCAGAGCATGCACTTCTGCGTGCGGGCCGCCGGCCTTCAAGTGGGCTCCTTGGCCAATAATCACTCCGTCTTTCACAATCACGGCTCCAACCAGCGGATTTGGCGAGGTCTGGCCCCGACCGAGCTCCGCCAGTTGAAGTGCCAGTTTCATATAACGTTCATCTTCAGTCACATTGCTGCCTCCCGGCCGGCCATGATGTAGCAAAAAAGCCCCTCCATACGGGAGGGGCAGAATGTCCAGCGGCAAAACCAATCACACACTATCGCAACCACAATGGAAAAACACCACGTGGCTTTGCAGCATGGTCTTGCTCAAATGGCTTCCTTCTTCTATCCGGACTATACCGTCGGTACTGGAATCTCACCAGTTCCTGCCTTTCGGCTCGTGGACTTCGCAGTTGTTCGCGTCACCACCGATCGGGAATTGGCACTCGGCCTCACCCTGCCCCGAAGGAAAATTTTCAATTTGTAACCCATGATATGCCTCGAACCAGGATTTGGTCAAGCACGAAGCCCTTAGCCCTTAGCCCTTAGCCCTTAGCCCTTAGCCCTTAGCCCTTAGCCCTTAGCCCTTAGCCCTTAGCCCTTAGCCCTTAGCCCTTAGCCCTTAGCCCTTAGCCCTTAGCCCTTAGCCGTTTGACTGTCCACTGCCGACGCGGACGATTGTCTCCGTCTGGTAGCGTACCTTGGCATACGGTGGAACGCTTTCGGTCACCCAGGCATTGCTGCCGATGACGCTATCGTGACCAATGACGGTATCTCCACCGAGCACCGTTGCGTGGGCGTAAAGCACAACGCCATCTTCAACTGTTGGGTGTCGTTTTGTTTTGCGAACCATTGCACCGTCTTCATCACGCGGGAAGTAGAGTGCACCTAAAGTCACTCCTTGGTAAATCTTGACGTGATTGCCGACCACCGCCGTTTCACCGATGACAATGCCAGTGCCGTGATCAATCATAACACCGCGCCCTAGACGTGCGCCTGGGTGAATATCGATTCCTGTCTTCTGATGAGCGTATTCCGTCAGCATTCTAGGCAATAATGGAATATCCATTTCGTACATGACATGAGCCGTACGATAGACTAACAGCGCCAGCAAGCCTGGATAGGTCAGGATGATCTCGTCATAGCCAGTCGCTGCAGGATCGCTGTGGAATGTCTCCAGCACGTCCTCACGCATCATCAACTGCAATTCGGGAAGCTTTTGCAAAATCGCATCTGCTTGAGCCTGTGAGTAACCCAATGACTCTGGTGTTCCGTACAAGTGCGGGCAGCGGCGAAATGTAGCTCTGTGAATTTGCTCTGACAAGAGTTCATATAATTGATTTACACATTCGCAGATCTCGGAGGACTCCGATGGCCGAAAGTAATTCGGCAGCAGTACCTGCTGAATCCGTTTGACGACGTTCTCAATCTGCTCTGGCTCGGGGTGGCAAGTCCTCCCCTGAAACCACTCTGCGCTTTGCCGCTCCAGTTCTGCGGCAATGTCTGATCTCGTCTTCACTCGGCTGTTACACCTTCCTCCCAGCATTTATCAATCAGTATCAGAATCCATAACAGAGAAGCGTCGACCTATGCAATTGCTGGCCGACGCATGTTTACCACGGTATGCTATATAGCTTATCACGACAGGTATTGATTGAACAATGACCAAATCTGCTCTCGAGCGCCTACAAACACCGCAACAACCAAACCGGCCTGAGCCGTCCAAGATAACACGAGCCGTCTTTGCCTGTTCCTCTTACCTGCCTGGACCTCACTTACGCCCCGAAGCTGACCACGAGGTAGACGATGTTGAGAGACAGGATCAACGCTGAGATGGCGCCTGCGAGCCACGTGACCCATGGACGATTGACAAGCTTGCCCATCAGCTTTTGGTTACGCGTAAACCAGACCAACGCAATGATGGGTGCCGGTAATGCAAAACTTAATACAACCTGGCTGAGCACAAGCGTCTGCATCGGATCGACCCCGAGCCAAACGATAACGATGGTCGGGATCATGGTCACAATCCGTCGGACCCAAATCGGGATGGAAAAACCGACAAACCCTTGCATAATGACCTGTCCGGCCATGGTGCCAACCGCAGAGCTTGAAACACCTGACGCAAGCAGTGAAACGAGAAAGATTGCTGCAGCTGCTGGCCCGAGAAGCGGTTCCAGTGTGTGATAAGCAGATGAGATATCGGCAACCTGGGTGTGGCCGGATGTGTTGAAGACGGCAGCAGCCATGTACATCATCGCAAGATTGACGAGACCTGCCAGTGTCATCGCGATGATGACATCTAACCGTTCAAAATGATAAATGCGCTTCGCCTGTTCCTCATTTTGTGGCACAATCCGCCTCTGAGTAAGCCCCGAGTGCAGGTAAATGGCGTGCGGCATAACGGTAGCTCCGATGATTCCCACCATCAACATCACGCTGTCTTTTCCGCCCAGCCAGGGAACCACCATGTGACTCGCCACGGCTGCAAACGACGGCCTTGACAAAATCGTCTCCAGCAAATACGACACGGCAATCACGCCAAGAAGAACCCCGATAAAAATCTCAAGGGGACGAAATCCAAATCGTTCCAGCATCAGGATTACGTACGTCACGACACCTGTCACCAATGTGGCTGCCAAAAGCGGGATATGGAAGAGGAGATTTAACCCGAGACTGGCACCTAAAAACTCAGCCAGATCTGTCGCCATCGCTGCAATTTCAGAGATGATCCACATCACTACACTGAGCCACTTTGGCAGGTATTCCCGGCAAAGTTCAGGAAGATTGCGCCCTGTGGCGATACCAAGCTTCGCGGAGAGGGTCTGCATGACCGCTGCCATCAGGTTCGCAAGCACAACGACCCACAGCATGCGGTAGCCAAACTCTGAGCCGCTTTGGATGTTCGTTGCGTAGTTTCCCGGATCGACGTAGGCGATAGCTGCAATCAGCGAAGGTCCAATAAACGGAAGCAACGCACGCAAACCGCGTCGCTTTCCTAAAACGGCTTGTTGTCCTGCCCAAGCCGCACGAGACTGTTTTCCAAGTTCGGATTGTGGAACCGCTACGTCGTTCATCACCTTTCCTCCTCTCCCTCGTTTTGTATAAAAGCTCTGGGTGCTTCACGTGTTTCCCACCCACAAGAATGTTTCCAGTGTGACAATATGTTTCCCGCAGGAAACTTTCTGTCTATATTATATGCTGTATCCCACCGAAAGTGAATCCCCAGTATTTGAAAACTTCCGCGAGGTGTGTATCCATTGACGCTGTTCTCAGGGGAGATATCGCTGTTTTGGGGGAGCGGTACCTGTATTCCAAGGCGTGTAACAGTTCAAGAATCGAAGGCAGGTTCTGCTATAATGCGGTTAGAAAGGAAGGGTGATCGATGAACCAGGATTTTGACGCGTACCTACATAACCATCGTGCAGAACATCTCGACGAATTAACCACTCTGCTTCGTTTTCCAAGTATCAGCACACTCTCTGAACACGCCGTTGACGTTGTTCGCTGCGCAGAGCACTTGGCCGAATTGGCACGAACCATCGGATTCGAGAACATACAGCTGCTCCAAACCGCAAGGCACCCTGTGCTTTACGCAGATTGGCTGCATGCAGAAGGTAAACCTACCGTGCTGGTGTATGGTCACTACGACGTGCAGCCTGTCGATCCGTTGCACCTTTGGGAAACGCCTCCGTTCGAACCAACCATTCGCGACGGCAAAATCTATGCGCGCGGGGCCAGTGACGACAAAGGGCAAGTCTTTATGCATCTGAAGTCCTTTGAGGCCCTCATGAAAACCACAGGCAGCTTGCCTGTAAACGTGAAATTATGTATTGAAGGCGAAGAGGAGATTGGGAGTCCCAACTTGCCTTCAGTGCTCAATGATCACAAAGACTTGTTTGCAGCCGACGTACTGGTTATCTCTGACACCACTATACTCGGACCGAACCGACCCTCGGTATGCTATGGGCTGCGCGGTCTGGCCGCGCTGCAAGTTGACCTGTACGGTGCCAAGGGTGACCTGCACTCGGGGCTATACGGTGGTTCGATCCAGAACCCGCTGCATGCGATGGTGGAATTGCTGGCATCTTTGCATGACAAGTCCGGAGTCATTCAGGTAAAGGGATTTTACGATGATGTGGAAGCCATTTCACAGGAGGAACAGGACGCATTTGCCAAACTCGCACCAGACGACGCGAAGCTGGCGGACAGTCTAGGTCTTCCAGAGTTGTTCGGAGAAGCCGGGTACACCACTCTTGAACGCCAATGGGTTCGCCCGACACTGGAACTGAACGGGGTGTACGGAGGCTTTCAAGGGGAAGGGACAAAGACCGTCATCCCAAACTCCGCGCACGCAAAAATCACGTGCCGTCTCGTCCCAAATCAAGATCCAGTCGATATCCAGCGCAAGATTCAACAACACCTGAAAGACAATGCACCTTTGGGTATTCGTGTTGAAGTGACACTCCAAGATACCGGGAAACCGTATGTCACACCGTTTGATCACCCAACGATTCAGCTCGCGTCCAAAGCGTACGCCAAGGCGTACGGAACTGCTGCCGCTTTCACGCGCATGGGAGGGTCCATCCCAATTGTGGAAGCCTTCGCCGGCGTGCTGGATATCCCTGTTGTTTTAATGGGATTTGGCCTCGACACCGAAAACTTCCATGCACCAAATGAACACTTTACGCTTGATAACTTTGACAAAGGGCTGCGCGCACTATGCTATTATTGGCTCGGCTTGGAAGAAGCCTTGCAAAGCGGGCAGGCCGCCAAATCAGAATAAGTACCCTTCAGTCCACAGCAACTGAATAGTCCACAGCAACTGAAAAGCCGTCCAGAGACCATCAGTCCCTGGGCGGCTTTGTACTTCCGAATCGGATTTTCTTACCTTCGGCTGTTCCTCCGTTAAGTTATCGACGGTCGACTCGATAACGGCGTCAAATCATTAGCGCTCAAACTGACGCGTAATTTCCTCTTCCACATACGGGTTCAAAATCCGCAGGTGCGTGCCCTTCATGCCAAGTGAGCGGCTTTCAATGGTGCCTGCACTCTCCAGCTTCCGAATGCTGTTGACAATGACGGAACGTGTCACGCCGTGGTCATCTGCAATCTGGCTGCTGACGACAATGCCATCTGCGGACTCTCCGACAGCATCCATCAGGTACTTCGCTGCCTGAAGCTCCGAGAAGCTGAGCGACTCCACTGCGAGATGAGCGAGTGCACGCTGGCGAGATTCTTCTTCTTTGCGTTGTTGTCTGGCATGTACGACTTCCAGTGCGACGATGGTAGCACTGTATTCTGCCAGTACCAGGTCTTCATCCTCAAACGGGTTTGAGGAACGTGCAAAAACGAGCGTACCTTGGCGTTCACGCGATGCAATCACAGGTGCAACGCTGATGTACTTGGAGCGGAAAGACTCGTTTTCCTCCGGTGAAAACACATAAAATGGTGTTTTATCATCGAGATTTGAAACGGTCTGTTCAATTCTCAGGAGATTTTTGTTGAAGTCGCCAGGGAAGCGTTGCTCCTTGGTCATGATGTTCAACCATTCTTCGGTCAGGGCGTGTTCATGCACTGCGTAACCGAGAATCTTTCCTTTACGGCCGACGATGTAGACATTACAGGACATAACTCGACTCAGGAACTCAGCGACGTCATGAAAATCGACCTGATTATTTGAGCTCCGCAGGATTTGTCCCAATTCTTGGACTTTGTCGAGAAGTTTCACGTTAGCATTCTCCTAACACACACGATTTAACCGTTTGAGAGTCTCTGGACCGAAACTCCAACAGTTACTCTACCACATAACATTCTGATTACTACACCTTAATTTTAAACATTTCGTAACAACTTCACACATCATTTCGAGAAAAAATGACAAAAAACATCGTTCATCCGACAATTTTCGCGTCAACCATCGGCTTTTCCAGTCGGATGAGCGAAGCGAGTCCGTCCAGTGCCTCAGACGTATCGACGCGCACCACACCAGAAGAATGCACCGCTTGTTCCATCGCTGCAGCGTTGTTTCGACGGTATCTGGCCGCTGCAGTAGCGAAGGACAACAGACTGTCGCGTTCGAAGTCATACAACTTGTTTTGAGCGCAGTAAGTTTGCGCGGACCAAGGATTGAGCTTAGAAGACGGTTCGAGCAGAACAACCTGTCCACCCGGCTTGCAAACCCGAAGGAGTTCACCCACAAGCGGTGACGGATCGTCGTACATAAAGAGCAGGTGAAGGCACGTCACAATGTCAAAGCGGTCGGCCGGAAACGGAAGCTGCTGGATTCGCCCCGGGACAATAGCCGCATTGTCCACACCGTAATCAGACACATTTCTGCTTGCCCGGTTCACCATTTCTTCGGATACGTCGACGCCTGTCACAAACCCTGCCCGCTGTGCCAGCAAAATCACAAAATGCCCAGCGCCGCACCCAACGTCCAACACGTCGTGCCTCGGATGGATGCCAATCCAGTGGACAAGCGTCCGCTGCAGACTTTGCTGCCAATCCGTCTGCCCGACCCGATCGAAAAAATCGACCGCATTGTTGACCATTGACTTCTGCCCCCTCAAAGCCGCCAGAGCTACTCATACCTGTCCTCCGGAGCTCATAGATATATCAGTAGAGCCTGTACACTCCCCGGGCCCACGCCAAACAGACACAGAGCAGAGGAGGTGTGTGATGAACAATACAATCGAAATGTTCCTTCTCGTGCTCAGTGCGTCCTTCGTGTTTACAGCGCTCCTCAGCCGAATCCCGCTTCTCCGGTTGCCTACCGCTGTCGGTTATCTGTTGTTTGGCGTGCTGTTACACATGGGTGTGATCCATCTTGGCGACGAAGAGATGCGGTGGCTGACGGAACTCGGTGATTTCGGCCTATTGTTCCTGATGTTCTTGTCAGGCCTTGAGGTCGACGTGTCCGTACTCCGGCCGGACTCCTGGCGCGGGGCGTCTTTCAATCCCCTAACCGTCGCCAGCATGGCTTTTCTCGTCACACTGCTCTTGTCCTATGCCATCTCATTGGTCGTCGCCTTCTTGGCCCCCGGTCACGTCAACCCTTGGATGCTGACCCTGCTGTTTTCTACTACATCTCTAGGCATCATTTTGCCAATCCTTGAGGAAACGGATGTCCTTCATACAGAGTTTGGACAAGTTCTCTTGCTTTACGCACTGCTTGCAGACCTGTGCACGATGCTGCTGATTACTCTATTCATCAGCGCCAGGACTTCAGGGACACTGCTAGACTTTATCACAGCCCTGTTCCTGATACCAATCGCAATGGCTACTTACCCGGTTCTCCGCCTTATCCGCAGATTTCCATTTCTCCGAAATTTCGCAGGAGACGTGCAAAACCGCATGCGCGCGGTAGTGGCACTCTTAGCCGCCTTCTGCGCCATTGCGGAATTTAGTGGTTCAGAACCGATACTCGGGAGCTTTTTGGTTGGAATCCTGGTTGCTGCAATCCCCTTTGCATACAAGGAGCGATTACGCGAATACAGTCATGGTATCGGCTACGGATTTCTGATCCCGGTGTTCTTCATCTCCGTAGGCCTCAATTTTGACACTGCAGTCCTGCGACAACCCAGTTCGCTCATCTGGGTGCCGCTATTGCTCGTCATTGCGTTTGTCGTTAAACTCGTCCCGTCCTTCTTATTCAAAAGGTACTTTGGGAGGAACAACGCCTTAGCCGGCGGATTTCTGTTGTCCGCTCGTCTGAGCTTGATTGTCGCTGCTGCAGACATCGGGGTTCGAATTGGTGCCTTGCCAGAATTCCTGTCAGAAGCCATCATCATTGTTGCAGTCGCGACGTGCCTCGTGGCACCAATCCTGTTTGTCACACTGCACAGATCCACAGCCTAGTCGAAGTCACACTACACCGGACGCAGCCTAGCGGGATTCGCTGTTACCCTCATCAATTCTATCGAGGACTGTCGTGTATCCATCGGATCCGTAATGCAGGCACCGCTTGACCCTGCTGATGGTCGCAGTGCTGGCACCAGTTTCTGCCTCAATCTGGTGATAAGTGTAGCCCTTTCGTAACATTCGCGCAACTTCCAGACGCTGTGCGAGCGATTTGATTTCGCCAATGGTGCACAAGTCATCAAAGAAGCAGTAAGCTTCGTCAACACTCTCGAGCGCAAGAACAGCCTGAAATAGGCGTTCTACTGACTCATCACGCAGTTTGTCGAGCGGCATAAGCTCACCGGTCCTTATCTCTGAAATGAGGACAACGTCCACACTGCATCCTACCACCCAAGTTACTTCAATTCCAGCATCAATCGTTCGGGGTCCTCAATCAACCGCTTCATGTGGTTCAGAAAACGAACAGCAGTTGCACCGTCAATCACTCGGTGGTCAAAGGACAGGGATAAGGTGAGGACGTCTCGAATCACGACCTCCTCGTTAATTGCAACAGGCTTCCGCTGAATCTGATGGACTGCCAGAATTGCGACCTCTGGAAAGTTGATGATGGGCGTTGCAAACAGGCTGCCAAGCGGTCCCATGTTCGTCAGAGAGAATGTGCTCCCCCGAAGGTCCTCCGCTGTGAGCGTCCGACTGCGAGCTCCGGAAGACAATCGATAGATTTCTTCGCCAATCTCCTGGATGGTTAATCGGTCTGCGTGACGAAGTACGGGAACAAACAACCCATCTTTGGTATCGACGGCAATTCCCATGTGGTAATCGGGCAACAGTTCTATCTCCTGTGCTTCTTCGTTCAGACGGGCATTGAAGTACGGAAAAGCCTTCAGCGCAGATACAGTGGCCTTGACGAGAAACGGCATATAGCTGACCCGTTGGCCCTCTGCCTCGAGTGCCTGGTTCCACCTCGTACGCAGTCGCACCAGCTCCGTCGCGTCGCATTCATCAAAGGCGGTGACATGCGGAACCGTAAACGCAGACCGCTTCACTTGCTCAGCCGTAGCACGCCGAACGCCGCGGAACGGGATCCGAGTCGGTGTGCGTGTTGGCTCATCGTACTGACGACTCTTCGGCAATATGGGCTTCTTGACGGAGTCGTCATCCTGGTCTGTCGGCTCCTGCATCCGCTGCTGTCGCTGGCGCTCCTTTTCTGCCTGTCTAACCGCCGTCCACAAGAGTGATCCGGTGCCTTCTTCCGTATCCAGTGTTCGCCGCCGGACAATTCTGCCGTCTTCACGTTGGATGACAACCTTCGTTGCATCGTCGATGTCTTGTTTAAGGATTCGCCCATCGGGGCCGGTTCCCTGAACATGTACCAAGTCTACGCCTTTTTCTCTGGCGTAGTGACGCACGCCAGGAGTCGCTTTCGGCCGATGATTCGGTTTTTGCGCCTCATCTGCAGGAGATAAGTCAGGACTCATCTCAGAGGTTGGGTGTCCCGCTCTCGTTTGACCAGCTCGCTGAGCTGAGCCTTCGAGGAAGCCATCTCTCTGCATGCCTTGTGCGCTTCCACTGTTACCACGACTCTGGCGCGTGGTCTCAATCGTTACCACGACTTCGCCGACACGGACAATCGCTCCGGGGGTTGCTCGAATCTCTCCAATAAATCCCGATGATGGAGCAGGAAGTTCGACCAGCGCCTTGTCTGTCTGGACCTCCACGATGGGCTCCAATTCCGAGACGCGTTCCCCTTCCTGAACCAGCCATCTAACAATTTCCGCTTCATGTATGCCTTCGCCGACATCAGGCAGGCGAAACTCCACCGTTGCCACTCGGGTACCCTCCCAATCAGAAATCCAAAACTTTATCAATTCCACGCTGTATGCGTGCGTGAGTCGGAGCATGCAGGTCTTCCAGTTGAAACAGTGGGACCGGAACATTTAAGCCGCCCACCCGCGTCACGGGTGCTTCCAATTGAAGCACACACTCTTCACTGATCCGCGCCGCAAGTTCGGCGCCAAGCCCCAAGTTTAACACAGCCTCGTGGACGATGACGGCTCGGCCCGTCTTGTTGACAGAAGCGAAAACGGTCTCCTCATCCCATGGAGCCAGCGTTCTCAGGTCAATGACCTCGACCTCAATGCCGCGGGTCGCTTCGACCTTCGCTGTGGCATCCAAGACATCACGCACCATTGCACCCCAAGTGATGACTGTGACGTCACGTCCCGGTTTCACAATCTGTGCCGATCCGATGGGAACGATATACGGTTCCTCAGGGACGCTCTGGCGGAACGACCTGTAAATGTGCATCGGCTCGAGGAAGATCACCGGATCGTCAGACTGGACGGCAGAGAGGAGCAACCCCTTCGCATCATACGGGTTTGACGGGGTCACAACAGTTAAGCCCGGCGTATGTGCAAAGAATGTCTCCGTCGACTCGGAGTGCAGTTCCGGTGCCCGAATGCGTCCCCCATATGGAACTCGGATGACCATCGGAGCAGTGAATCGGCTGCGTGAACGCATCCGTAAACGCGCCACGTGTGAGACAATCTGTTCGAAACCTGGATAGATAAACCCCATAAATTGAATCTCCGGAATGGGTTTCATCCCTCCAGCCGCCAAACCAACCGATGTACCAATAATACCAGCCTCTGCAAGTGGTGTGTCGACCACGCGCTGTTCACCAAATCGGGCCTGCAGTCCTTCCGTGGCGCGAAACACGCCCCCATTTTTACCGATGTCCTCGCCGAGCAGAATCACTCGGTCATCACTCTGTAAGGCGGTCCGCAACGCATCGTTCACCGCTTGAACAAGCGTCATCTCTGTCATTGTGCGTCCCCCTTAGTCTGCTCGTGCGAGAGCTCCGTCAGAAATTCAGCCTTCGCCCGTTCAAGGTGGCTCGGCAGTTTGGCATAAACGTGGTCGAACAGCTCAAGTGGATTGACGGGGCCGAGAGACTCCATCTTTGCCAAGGCTGCCTGAATCGTTTCATGAATCCATTCCTGCAGCTCAGCCTCTTTAGCATCATCCCACAACCTGTAGCGATTGAGGTCTTGACGGAGTGTTTCAACGGGATCCCGTTCGCGCCACGATTCTGCCTCGCTCAGCGGACGGTATTTTGTTGGATCATCCGAAGTAGTATGCGGCCCGTAGCGGTAGGTCAAGGCCTCAATCAAAGTGGGCCCCTCACCTCTGGAGGCGCGGACCACAGCATCACGAACTGCACGGTACACGGCAACCGCATCCCAACCTGGAATCCGTACCCCTGTGACTCCGTAAGCTGCAGCCTTTTCCGCAATCGTTTCCGTTGCAGTTTGGCGGGACAACGGAACACTGATGGCGTACTGGTTGTTTTGGCAAAAGAAGACCACCGGAAGCTTGAACACCGCTGCGAAGTTCATGGCTTCATGAAAGTCGCCTTCTGAACTGGCCCCGTCCCCGAAAAAGGCGAGACTCACCTCATCTCTCCCCTGTAACTTTGCCGCCCAAGCAAGACCGGCTGCATGTGGAAGCTGTGTGGCAATCGGCACTGCAAGCGGAAACACATGGACGTCTTGTGGAATCACTGCACCTTCAGGCCGTCCATTCCAGTACATGAGGATGTGCTCCATGGGCATGCCATGCACCATCATCGCTCCGTAATCGCGGTATGTGGGCACAACGTAGTCAGCTTTGCGCAGAGCCAGTGTGCTGGCCACCTGGCAAGCCTCCTGGCCTTCAAGAGGCGGATAGGTACCGATGCGCCCCGCCCGCTGCAGCCGAACGGAACGCCTGTCAAACTCGCGCAGCAGTGCCATCTGTCGATAGATTTCAATCAGCAGTTCGTCCTGAACGTCTTCTGGCTTTTCGATTGTCGCAGGGATATCAAAGGGCCCGAGTGATTGAGTTTCCTTTGCAGTATCTACGCCTGTTTGTGTCGTTATGACTGCATCTGCAAAGTGCGGCGACTCGTCATGCACCGTTTCCTCACGCTCCCTGTCGAACTGAACCTCGAATTTGCTTGACCTCGGCAATCAGCTTCAAGCGGTCCTCGACAAGCTGATTCGCCGCCAGACTGGTCGGTATATCCCGTTCTTTGGCGATTTGATAAACCTGCAGCAAAATGTCGTAAATCGACGTTGTCTTTGCAATCACCCGGTCGTGATTCGCCCCGAGCAGTTCGTCCGCGACCTGAATCAATCCCCCTGCATTGACCAGATAGTCAGGCGCGTACAAGATGCCCAGATCCTTCAGCATTCTTCCGTGTTTTTCTTCATCGAGCAGTTGGTTGTTTGCCGAACCGACAATCGCCTTCGATTTCAACTTCGGTATGGTGTGGTCATTTAAGACAGCGCCGAGTGCGCACGGAATAAACATGTCACACTGAACTTCAAAAATCGTTTCGGGGCGCACAATTGCCGCCTCCGGTGCGATTTCAATCACCTGTTCAATGTTGGATGGCACGACATCGGTGACAACCAGAATGGCACCCTCGTCTGCGAGCGACTTGACCACTTTGGAGCCGACTTTACCGAGTCCCTGAACGG
This sequence comes from Paenalicyclobacillus ferrooxydans, assembly GCF_001399675.1. Classification (GTDB taxonomy): domain Bacteria; phylum Bacillota; class Bacilli; order Alicyclobacillales; family Alicyclobacillaceae; genus Alicyclobacillus_B; species Alicyclobacillus_B ferrooxydans. The sequence continues at coordinate 70,618 of NZ_LJCO01000082.1, read as the reverse complement.
CGAAAATTTTCCCTTTCAGATTGGTGTTGCCCCACAACTCCATCGCGCTTGCCCGAATGCCCTGCATGACACCGTGGGCCGTAGGAACGGAAGAATCCCCGCTGCCGCCGTATTCAACCGGGACACCCACAATGTAAGGGGTTTCACGCTTCGCTTGCACAAAATCATTGGGGTACGTTCCGACGTCTGTCCCCGTATAGAACCGTCCACCAAGACCGTCGACAAATCGACCAAGCGCACGAAACAGCTCCGGTGTCTTATCCGTTGCCGGGTCTCCCCAAATGACGCATTTGCCGCCCCCGTTATCGACGTCGGCAATCGCACACTTGTACGTCATTCCGCGAGATAGGCGAAGTACATCAAACAGCATTTCTTCTTCGTTTTCATAGGGCCTCATTCGGCAACCGCCGAGTGCAGGACCGGCTGTAGTGTCGTGGATAGCGATAATAGATTTAAGTCCTGTCGCCCGATTCTGGCAGAAGATCACCTGTTCATGTCCGTACTTTGCCATCTCGTCGAAAATCCCCATTGCAAAGACCTCCTTGTTGTTTGTCACAGCACTTCCCAGACTTTACATTGCAACCCCCGCGACACGCGGTAACGAGGGTCACTGGTTTCTGCCAACACGCTCTGCAGGGTATACCAAACGCTCACTGCACCGATGGCCTCGGTCCATTCTACCGGTCCAAACGGATAGTTCGTGCCCAGTTTCATCCCGAGATCGACGTCTGCGGCTCCCGCGGTTCCTTCATGCATGACCTCGTACGCCTCGTTTAAAATCATCAACAAAATGCGCATTGAAATACCGCCAGGTCCATCTTGAACCTCCATCGGATGATACCCCAGAGCCGCAAGCACCCCAGTTGCGAGTTCACTGACAGCCACATCGCTTTGTCTGACCAAATCCCCCGAAGCCTTGAGGCATCTCGTCGGCAGTGCCTGAACTGGGCAGCTCCACTCTGCTGCACCCTCGTTTGGCAAGACAATAGAGTATCCTCGCAAACGTTCCGGATGCAAAAGCCAGCTTGCCTGTTGACTCGCAGACGGACCCGCAAGGGATGACAGAATGACTGTGTCTTTTGCTACAGCATCCTCGATAGCCGCGAGCAGCTCACGGTGAAATTCCTCGGAGCCTGCAGTACTCACAAGCACGACCTCAGGTTGTTTCTCAACCAAATAGCTACGAATTGCGGCCAGGCGTTCCACCGCCTCATCCGGTGTTGCAGAACGCGGCGGGTGATCGAATACGATACCGCTGTCACTCGTATGATACGTTGTTTGAATTTTCTCCTGCAAACGTATCGCGAGTAAGGTATCGCCGATCACAACAGGGGCCGCAATCTGGTTCCACAATCCACGCCCCAATCGTTCCTGTGCATCCCTTTCGAGTTCGGCTGCTGCCGGTTCGCCCGTTAACTTCCTGTTTGAACTCGACTTAATCATCGTCCCGTCCGCCTGGTAGCTGTAAAACCCTCTCCCCGTTTTCCGCCCCAAATGACCGGACAGAACCTTCTTCTCCTGCAACAGATGCGGACGAAAGCGCACCTCTTGATGATAAGCGTGATAAACAGACTGTGTAACATCAAAGTTGACGTCGATGCCAATCAAGTCCATCAAAGCGAATGGGCCCATCCTAAAGCCTGCAACGCGCTCCACCAATTCATCTACCAAATGGATATCTGCTGCGCCCTCACCAACGATTTTCAGGGACTCTCCATAAAAGTTTCGTGCGATCCGGTTGACGACGAATCCCGGTGTATCCTTGCAGACAATCACCTGTTTCCCGAGTGTCCCGGCAAACTGAGCAGTCTGTTCGAGGACATCTTGTGCTGTATCCTCGCCAATGACAATCTCAACGAGCTTCATGACAGGAGCCGGGTTGAAGAAATGAAGTCCAATCACCCGTTCGGGCCGAGCTAGTTTGGCGGCTAACACCGTGATCGAAATCGACGATGTATTGGTTGCCAAAATAGCATCAGCAGGGCACGTTTGGTCAATTTGTCCAAGTACCTTGCGCTTCAAGTCCAGGTTCTCGGGAACTGCCTCGATGACCAGCTTGGCCTCGTCAAGGGCCGGCGACATCGCGGTTGCAATGTGCAAACGCTCCATGCAAGCCATGGACTCCTGTTTCGACATCCGCCCCTTCGTGACGAAACGCAGAAGATGCTTTTCGATGTACGCCTTCGCCCGCTCCAATACCTGCTCTTGAACATCGCAGAGACTGACGCTGTAACCAGCCGTGAGTGCAACGAGGGCAATCCCTGCCCCCATCGTCCCAGCACCGACAACGCCAACGCGGGTACTGTTGTTCTGTTCCATGAGAAGCCTCCGTTTTGCCTCTGTTATTCGCCGCGGAAGTTCGGCTGCCGTTTCTCACTGAACGCCAACACGCCTTCACGGAAATCACTGCTGCGCCCGGCAATGGCCTGTAATTGCGCCTCACGTTCCAAGGCTTCCGGCAAAGACGCATCAAAATTCTGGACAATCGCCTCTTTGGTCAGACGATAGGCAAGCGTAGGACCGACTGCCAACCGCTCTGCAAATTCCAGTGTCTTTATCAGGAGTTCCTCAGTTTCAAATACGCGATTGACAATCCCCATCTGATGAGCTTCTTCTGCGGAAAAGACATCACCTGTCCAAGCTAACTCGAGTGCCTTGCCGAGTCCAACGAGACGAGGCAGGGTGTAACTCGTTCCAGAATCCGGAGCAAGTCCAATCTTGCTGAACGCCATTGTAAACTTCGCATTCTTCGAGGCAAACCGAATGTCACACGCAAGTGCAAACCCCATCCCTGCGCCAGCACAGGCACCGTTCACGGCTGCAATGACAGGAACACGCATGTTCTGCATTTTCGAAACCAGAACGTTGTATCTCTCACGAACGGAATCAGATAGACTCAACGTCTCGTCGACCGCAACTCTATCCGACAGGTCCTGACCCGCACAAAATCCGCGCCCGGCACCGGTCAACACGACGACTCTCACATTCGCATCGCTGTCAGCCCGTTTAAACGCGGCATACAGCTCCTCACCTAAAGTCTGGTTGATAGCATTGATAACATTGGGACGATTCAATGTAATTAAGGCAACTCCATTGTTTACTTCGTAGAGTACGGTTTCAAACGTCATTCTGATTTCGCCTCCGTCGTTTCCACAAATTCTTCTGAATCTATCTCAGAAAAAAACACCTTTACGTGAGTACCGGCCATGTCTGCTGCATCCCTTCCGCTGTCACGCCCGTCCTTAGACCGAAGCGCCAAAAGCAGTTGCTCCCGGTCTGAGAAGACCATATCTGTCATCAGGAACGGATCGGCCGGCTCACCGGTCATGGTGTAGAGCTTGCACACGTCGACGCGAATCAGTCCGGGCAAACGCCGCACAATCGGTAAATGTGTATTTTCATAGTGTTCCAGGAATGCGTCTACGTCTGTCGGGCGTTCAAAGAGCGCAGTCATCTTTACCACTGCATCCGTCTCCTCCCCTCACAATGAATGCGGTTACAGAACATCATCTCAACCTATTCTACCTAAACTTCGAGCAAATGGGGACAAAAAGAAAGGGAACCTGCTATCGGTGCAATGATTCTAACACCTGCAGGATATGGCGAACTTCATCAATCTTTGCTTCAAGCTTAATCTGGTTGTCTCCTTCAGCATTCTCCAGCATTTCTTCTAAGGTACGCAGGCGCCGTTGCAGGCTGCGGTCAAATTGCCGGATGGCGTCACGATAGCCAACTTCTTCTCCTGTCATTCCCATACCGTTGTCCTCCCCAAACAGGCTTGGCAGATTCAGCAGCTCGTCAATGTTAGTATACTATGAACGTGCGTCAGAGACACGACACCGACCAGAGTCATCCAATAAATGAAGGCTGACTTCTAATGAAGGCTGACTTCATGTACAGGTTGCAAAGGGAGTGAGTTGATGAGGATGGTGAAACTGATTTCTATGACAGAGGAGATTGCGTGGCAACTGTGGGAAAACGGGCAGAGAGACCGTGATTGGCCAAACGCGTGCGCATCTGAAGAAGGCTTTGCCGCCTTTCTGAATGAGTGGCGTGCGGCCGCAGTCATGGGCTTCGGGGAGATGTTGGCCGTCAGTACGGGAACGACCCATTCTTCCGGAGATCATCTGATATGCGGGTTCGTCACCTTTCATGTGCTCGATCCGATGTGGTCCACCCCAGACCACATCGTTGTTGAATGTGGTACGTACCTGGTGCCAGAAGTGCGCGGGCAAGGATGGAACCGGCCGGTAAAAGCCGCATCCCTGTCGCATGCATCGGTCCACTTTTGTGCGGATGTTGTGGTCTATGCGGTGCCCGAGGATAACGTCCGAGCTGTTCACTCTTTGGCTCGGATAATTGGTGAACCGGGGGCACGATGGGGTGGTTCGGATGCTGCAGCAAACGAGTTTGAGCGGGCTCTGAAGCGTTGGCTGCGTTATCGCACATGGAAAGAAGGGAAGCCCTTCCGACTCTTTGTGATCCCGCTAAAATCCACTGAAACCAGTCACCTGTTGAATCCAGATGGTAATCACGGCCATTTTGTTCGTGAACAACAGCACCCCCATGAGGACTAACAGCCAACCTCCGACCTTAGCAATGACCTCTGTATACTTGAGCACCGGACGCAGTGAGGACAGGGTCACAGCGAGGACCAGAAACGGAATAGAAAAACCTATCGCATAGGCAATCATATACCATTTACCCACATCAGGATGTGCGATGACCATCGTTAAAACGGCAGCTAAAATAGGTCCGATACACGGTGTCCAACCTGCACCGAAGGCGACGCCGACCAGGACTGAACCGAGGTAACCCAGCGGTTTTACCGCAGGAAGGTGCATCCGGCGCTCTTGCATCAGCCAACCACTTTTCAGTACGCCTGCCATGAACAGACCGAGCACAATGACCAGCGCACCGCCGACGAGACGCACTTCACCGCGATATTCCCGCAGCACGGTCCCCAGCGCAGTGGCGCCAAACCCCAGGGTAACAAATAAAAATGAGAGGCCCACGCAAAACCAAAGGGCATGCACGAAAGCCCTCCGACGAGCACCCTGCTGATGCACGTTGTTCCCACCAGTGAGCGATACACCAGATATGTAACCGATATAGGACGGAAACAGAGGCAGCGTACAAGGCGAAATAAACGACAACAACCCGGCCCCAAAAGCAAGCCAGAGAGAAATATGTGCACCCACAGAGTCACCCCCTATGTTTGATCTTAACACGAACAAGCCGCGGGTGCATGATGAATCCCGCGGCTTATTCTTCACTATTCAGACAGGCCCACGGAGCCGTCCAACATCTAGTTGATGTCCGCAACCTTCACAAGTTGTTTGCCAATGTTGTCGCCTCTAAAGAGGCCAAGGAAGGCATCCGGGATATTCTCGAACCCTTCAACAATGGTTTCGCGGTATTGCAGCTTACCTTCTCTCGTCCACGCGCCTAGTTGGGCAAACGCCTCGCTGAAGCTTTTTGCATAATCCGATACGATAAACCCTTTCACGAGCCCGCGGTGAATCACGAGATACGAGAAGTTGCGAGGTCCGACGTCCGGTTTATCCATATTGTAGAGGGCAATCTGACCGCACAGCGGAATCCGTGCATTATCATTCAGATTCGCCATCACGGCATCCGTCACGTCACCGCCAACGTTGTCAAAGTAGACGTCGACGCCATCAGGACAGGCCTCACGAACTGCTCGCCGCAATGATGGAGCGGTCTTGTAGTTGATGCCTGCATCAAAGCCGAGCTCCTCCGTCAAAACGCGGAGCTTTTCATCCGAACCGGCGATGCCGACAACACGACATCCGTGAATCTTGGCAATCTGCCCGACCGCCATCCCTACGGCTCCGGCTGCTCCAGATACAACGACAGTCTCACCCGGTTGCGGCTTTCCGATGTCCAGGAGACCAAAGTACGCGGTTAACCCTGGCATCCCAAGCACACCCAGACTCGTTGTGATAGGAGCCAGATTCGGATCGACTTTATGTACTCCTCTCCCGTTGGAAACCGTGTACCGTGCCCAGTTGAAGGTACCCGAAACGAGATCGCCTGCTGCAAAGGACGGGTTTCGAGATTCCACCACCTGTCCAACTGCTCCGCCGGATATGGGTTGATTCAACTGGAATGGCGGGACGTACGACTTCGCATCATTCATACGGCCTCTCATATACGGATCGACAGAAACGTAAAGCGTCCGTACTAACAGCTCACCATCTTCAAGCGCCGATGTCTCTGACTCTGCTAAGCGAAAGTTCTCTGGCATCGGCATCCCTTGCGGGCGACTCGCCAGGACGTACTCCTGATTTTTCATGAACACCGCTCCCTTCCTGCAAGAACCAAAGCAGCCTGTTAAGACTCAAAGCAGTCGGTAAAGACCCAAGCGCTGTGCGTCAAATGCTTCGTTCTCCCCTGCTTCGGCGATAACTACGAGTTGAGCGTAGCATACAAAAGACGAGAAAGACACCCGCCGACGATGCGGCTGATTTTGGGCTTCGGTACGATGAAATCACCTGCAATCTTACGTCCATGTTCCCTTCACTGCAAACATGCTGCCGGATGGCAAAGTCGTTACCTGCAAGCTATCGTTACCTGAAACTGTCAGGATAGACCTTGATCGCGGGGCTCATGATAACGACTATGAAGCGGATTAGAGACCCACAAGAGACAGGGGGCTGTTTGCATGCCGAGCCCAATCTGGGCAGCTATTGTGGTTCTATCCTTCGCCCAATGGCTTGGGTTACTGGTCGTGGCTGTATCCGGATCGAAAAAACCAGCAGAGACCCTGACTTGGGTCATGATTTGTCTTGTCGTTCCGCTTCTCGGCGTTCCACTCTACTTCATCCTCACTGCCCGCGTACCAAAGCGTCTTCACCTGCCGTGGGAACACTCATCTCATCAATTTTCAGGCGTCGAGAATTCATCAGAGCACGATCACGGGGTCGAGCTCCGGCAAAGAAACGCATGGAAGATGGAAGCCGGTCTCATGGGACAACTCGATATCTACCAAGCGGAAAGTCAGCAGATGCATGAGAGTCTGCATATGCATACCAAGCGCGGCTCACAGACACGCAGAGTGATTCAATTTGCCATTCACCACTTTTCGTCACGCTGTATTCAGGCTGAGATACAGACGTTTCACGCCGGCGACAAGTTTTATCAAGCCATGCTGCAGGACATCAATCGGGCAAGCTACTCCATCGATGTCGAGTTTTATATTTTTCGGGACGATGAGGTTGGACGTGCCATTGTGCAGTTGCTTTCAGAACAGGCAAGACGAGGCCTGAAGGTTCGCTTTTTGCGGGACGGCCTTGGCAGCCGCAAGTTTCCACAATCCGTCGTGCAACAGTTACAAGACAGCGGCGTGGAATGCCGTGTCTTTTCTCCCTTGCGTGCGCCCTTCCTGAGTCGACATTTAAACCACCGAGACCACTGCAAAATCGTTATTATCGACGAAAAGGTTGGTTACACCGGGGGAATGAACGTTGGCCGGGAATACGCTGGCCGCGATCCCAAATATGGTCTGTGGCGCGATACGTCTGTGCGTATTGCATCGGAAACCCGGTTGCCGTTATTGGACCTGTTTGAGGCTAACTTTTGCGTTGCTGAGGAAGAATGTGAACATCGCTCGGCTTCCGGTGAGAAAACGCGCAAAGGTGAGGACTTCAAAACGGCAGGGAGCGCGTCAGTGCCATCCGACATGAGCATGTCTTCATGGGCAGAAGAAGACAACAAAATCCTGACAAAAGGCAAGACGAACAACGCACGCACTTTGCGCGGCGAGGTTCAGTTTGTACAAAGTGGCCCTGACACGAAGCAAAACCTTCGACAACTATACTTCCTTTGCCTGACACAAGCGAAACATCAAGTCGAGATTATCACACCGTACTTTCTCCCAGAATCCGATCTCATCATGGCCCTCACAACGGCGGTTTCACGCGGCGTAAAAGTACGCCTGTTGCTGCCGGAGCAGGTCGATCACAGGATCATTGGGATGGCTTGTCAGACCTATTTTCCAGCCTTGCTTGACGCGGGAGTTGAGATATACCTGTACCGTCCTGGCGTGTTGCACGCAAAGGTCATGACTGTGGACTGCGATGTGGCGATTGTTGGGGCTGCCAACTACGACCTAAGGAGCTTTCGACTGAATTATGAGGTCTGCCTCGTTCAGTACGGGAGTGCCGTGACACACCATCTTCGTCAACAGTTTGAACACGACCTGGTTGCCTCCCGGCGACTGCTTGAAAATGAACTGCGTACTTCGCCAATCGCTAAGTTGAAGCATAGGACGGCTCGTCTTGCTGCACCGCTTTGTTAAACGTGAATATCATTCAGAGATTAAAATATCCCCATTGGCGAAGCGGGCAAGTTCTGTATAATGGTGAGAAGACGAATGACACGATGTCGACTGCGACGAATCGGAATTCGCTCGTACGCTCGTTTGAATATCGGTCATTCCAATGAAGAGTGGGGGGATGGCAACGATGCCGCAGTCAGCCCGCATCAGCCAGCGACTTTCGCCATATGAGACATTTGACAGGGCTGCCTGGGGCAAGTTGCGCTTGGCAACACCGCTGCCACTTACGCTGGCAGAACTCGAGGAATTGAAGGGTCTCAACGTAGAGATATCGCTTGAGGAAGTCGAGGTAATTTACCTGCCTCTCTCCCGACTGCTCAATCTCTATGTAGGAGCTACCCAAAACCTCTATCAGGCGAAAAAACTGTTTCTCGGCAACCAGAGCGCGAAAGTGCCGTACATCATCGGGATCGCCGGGAGCGTAGCGGTTGGAAAAAGCACGACCGCACGGTTGGTTCGAGCCTTGCTCGCACGCTGGCCGAATCATCCCAAAGTTGAGCTAGTCACGACGGATGGGTTTCTCTATCCAAACCGGGTTCTCGAAGATCGGGGCATACTCGGACGCAAGGGCTTCCCGGAGAGCTACAACGTCCGGAAGCTGTTACAGTTTTTACGTGACGTCAAATCAGGTGTACCAGAGGTCACCGTACCGGTGTACTCGCACCTTGAGTACGATATACTCCCAGATGAAGTTCAGGTTGTTCACCAACCTGATATCCTGATTGTTGAAGGATTGAATGTATTACAAACGCAGTCCGGGGATTCACGTGCCCAATTGTTCGTCTCTGACTTCTTTGATTTCTCAATCTACGTTGACGCTGCTGAGAGTCACATCCGTCAATGGTACATCGACAGGTTTGAAGCCCTTCGGAAAACTGCATTTCAGAACCCAACATCATATTTTCACCGTTATAAAGACCTGAGCCCGACGGAGGCTTATGAGGTAGCCTTGGGCATCTGGACGAGCATTAATGGTGTTAATTTACATCACAACATCGCCCCAACCAAGTACCGGGCCGACCTCATCCTGTCGAAGGGCCAAGACCATGCCGTGCAAGAGGTACATCTTCGAAAACTGTGACAACATGTGTCTCTCAAGACATGAGAAAACTCAGCTAGAACAGCAAACCCAGCCAAAACAGACGGCTCTGAATTCAAAAAGCCCAGCGGTGATAAACTGCTGGGCTTGTCTGTTTGCAGGGTGTCAGCTTGGCTTCTTTTTCGTCTCCGGGACGTATATGCGTTGTCCGGTTTCCTCGTTATACCACACGACCATACGGACGCCTGTTGTCGGATCTATCGTTACTTCTTCGGTACGCTGAAACCCAGGCGGGATAGAGTCAATCTCTCTGCCTCTGCGATGCCTGTAGCGATTCGTGGCTTGGAACGCAATGACGATTATCAACACTCCAACCAGCAGGTCCAACAGAAAATAGGCACCTATGACCTTCACGCCGAAACCTTTCTCAAGACGACGGCAGTGCCATAGGCCACAATCTCTGACATCGTCTGTCCAATTTCGCTGGAGTCAAACCGCATCATAACAATTCCGTTTGCCCCCATTGCATGGGCATTTTTCACCAATCTGTCCACGGCACTTTTGCGGGCATCTTCGAGCAACTCTGTGTACTCCTTAATCTCTCCGCCGACGATGCTGCGCAGCCCCGCAACAAGATTTCCGCCAATGCCGCGGCTGCGGACAACGACACCAAACACTTGTCCGAGCACCTCCGTGACCTCATAACCTGGGACGCCTTCCGTAGTGACAACTAACATCGGTTTCACCTTCCTCTCGTTAGTTCTACTTTTCCATTGTGCCGAATTCGCGTGAGGTTGACCAGCTGTTCCGGAAAGAAATTGACTACCGAGAACATATTCGTCGTGGTATGCTAGGCCCGAATCATGCAAATTGCGGGGGGCCTGCAAATGGACATGTGTATTTTTGGCGGTAGTGGTCTGATTGGTCAATCCCTTGCGGCGGCTGTTGAAAAATCAGGTCACCACGCGTGGGTGATGTCCAGAAATTCCGGCCCGGTCGAGTATGGGACTGTGCATACATACTCTCTCGGCACCCTTCGCAAAGATATTGAAGCACTCCCCGTCACAGGGCCTTACGCGATTGTCAATCTTGCTGGTGAATCTATCTCCGGTGGACGCTGGACTCAAAATCGACGCAGGAGCATTCGTCAAAGTCGGATTGAACTGACGCGTGCGCTCTCTGGTGCTATCGCGTCTCTCGACCGTATGCCTGAGGTGTTTGTCAGCGGATCGGCGGTTGGATACTACGGTTCTTCGGAAACTGCAACATTTGTTGAAGATAGTGCTCCCGGAACCGGTTTTCTCCCCGAAGTAACCATGGGCTGGGAGCAGGCTGCAGAGAACGCTGCCAAGCAGACGCGCGTCGTGCTGCTTCGAACGGGGGTTGTCCTAAGCCTTCACGGTGGCGCCCTGCCGCCGATGGTCACACCCTACCGTCTGTTTGCAGGCGGTCGAGTCGGATCCGGGCGGCAGTGGGTATCTTGGATCCACATCGCTGACGTGGTCGGTATCATTCAATTTTGCATCGCAAACAGGCAAATTTCCGGTCCTGTCAACGTCACCGCTCCGAACCCTGTGAGAATGGATGAGTTCGGGCGCTTGATAGGCGCTGTGCTGCATCGCCCTCATTGGTTCCCGGTTCCTGCCTTGATGATGCGGCTGCTGTTTGGCAGCATGTCCGAGATTATCCTCGAGGGCCAGCGAGTCTTGCCTGAGGTCGTACAGCATTCAGGCTACGAGTTTCAGTTTCAGGATCCACAAGTGGCTCTTGCGGACTTATTGCGGGGGGTCTGAGAACAGCACCAGGTCCTGGGCCGCGAAACAGGTTCATCTTATCTGTTACTGACTAGAAAGCGCCTGTGTCCAGGCACCAAGTGTATGCTCCCCAGCCATCGTGAGGACGGCGCCTTGGCCTGGAAAAGCCATTGTCGGGAACCCTTCGGGAACGAGGTTCTGAGAGTTGTTGCCGAGGTAGTAATACTGTTTGACGTTCGTCAAGTGAAAGTACTGATCCTCCTGCTGTGTGATCTTCACAGCTTCGGCAAGGCTTGTCCCTTGTGCAAAGCCCATGCTGACCAGCACGGGAAACTGTTTGAGCTTACTCCGATTGTGATGCAACAGAACAAGCGTGCGTTGGCAATGCGGGCACCAGTAGGCTTCAAACAAAATCGGTATCTGACTCGCGTTCAGGACCACCTTCGTTCCGTCAGCCGTGTACACCGTGACATTATCGTAGACGTTGGCTTGACCTTGCGTCGGATCGAACTTTGGATCCGGTGTAGCCGGCTCCTCTTTCAACCGATTGGCAAACGGCGGGTTCGGGTTCTGCCCCTTTGAAGTCGCTGTGCCGTTCCTGACTGCTGTCCCGTTTGACGTGACCGCCCCGCAACCTGCAACTCCAACAATCGCCATCAGCCCGACAGCGGCCACCGCCGCGTATCGTCTCCGCTGCTGCTTCCAAGGCCGGTTGAAACCCGAATCCCCTGTAGTTCCCAGTGCTTTTTTTATCTTCCGCATGTCCCCGTCATCCCTCTTTCATTTCACACCATCGTCCGGTCTTGCATCTGCCAGCATCTATCATAAATATTCAATAACACGAAATACCTAATGCGACGAATTATTTCAACATAAGACGACAAAATCCACCTGTCTATTCTATCATGTATGTTAAAATGGATCATACTGTAAATTTAGGGGTGACTGTCGAATGCGCGTAGTCTTTGAGCGGAATGTAGCGGTACCGATGCGGGATGGTGTCATTCTGCGCGCCAATGTATTTCGTCCTCTGGAAAATGGTGAGTACCCTGTCATTGTAACGCGTCTGCCCTATGGCAAAGACACCGGTTTTGCGTACGCGATTCTCGATCCAGTACGGCTCGCTGAGGCGGGCTACATTCTCGTCATTCAAGACTGCCGCGGCAGATTCGCATCCGGCGGAGAGTTTCGAGGGTTCATACAGGAGTTCGACGATGGCTACGACACTGTGGATTGGGCCTCAAAAATGCCTGGTTCTAACGGATCGATCGGCATGTACGGCGCATCCTACTTTGCCTATACGCAGTGGGCAGCTGCAGCAGGCGGGCATCCTGCGCTGAAGGCTGTGATGCCAATGGTCGCGTTTGACGATGGCTGGCAAGGAGTCGGGTACAGGAACGGCGCTTATGAGTGGGGTATGGCAGCGTCGTGGTACACGGGTGGAATGGCCCTCCCTGAACTGTTGCGCTCAAGAAGTCAAAGTCCGGAGTTCCCGATGCAGTTCGGACGGCTGGTCTACGACGTAGACCACTTGTCACATCAAGGATACTTTGAACTTCCGCTGAAAGACTTCACACCCATGAAACGCGCCGATGTGCTGCCAGAGTTCTTCGATCAGATGCTCGAAGACCGCTATACCGACGCTTGGCGCTCCATCTCTATCCACCCGCACTATGAATCCATGCAGGTGGATGCTCACCTGGTTGGCGGCTGGTATGACGTGTTCCTAAAGAGCACCATCGCAAGTTTCCTGCGTCTGCGCGAGCTTGGCCGTGAAACCCGCATCATTATCGGACCGTGGACGCACAGCAACTACGGTAACGCCGTCGGCGATCTCGATTTTGGCATGGCCGCGAACAGCAACTTTCTCGATCTGAAATTTGATTCCACGACGCTGCATCAACGGTGGTTTGACGCTCGGTTGAAAGGGATTGAGAACGACCTTGCATCGGAGCCTCCGATCCGTATCTTTGTCATGGGCGAAAACAAGTGGCGCGTGGCGACCGATTGGCCGCTGCCGGAGACCAAGTATACACCGTTTTATCTGAACAGCGACGGACATGCCAACTCCAAACACGGCAATGGACGACTCAGCTTCCACACCCCCGCAGATAACAGTCCCGCGGACGTCTATATGTACGATCCAGCGAACCCGGTCCTCACGAACGGGGGTAACCTGCTGATGACTGCGGCCTACCCGCCTGGCCCGATTGAACAGTCAGTGGTTGAGGAACGGGACGATGTTCTCGTGTTCACCTCTGAAGTGCTCGAGGCGCCGCTCGAAGTAACCGGTCCGTTGACCGCGAAGTTGTGGGTGAAAAGCAGTGCGCCGGATACGGACTTCGTCGTGAGGCTCACAGATGTCTACCCAGACGGAACGTCCATCAACATCGCCGACGGCGTTATCCGGATGCGTTACCGCGACAGCTTCGAGCAACCGGAACTGATAGAACCCGGCGCACTCTACGAAGTCGACATCGACCTCTGGGCAACGAGTAACGTGTTCCTGTCTGGGCATCGAGTTCGCGTTCAGGTGACAAGCAGCAACTTCCCGAAATGGAACCGAAACCTGAATACTGGTGCGTCCAACCAGGAGACAGCCGAGTTTGTCGTCGCAACACAGACCATTTTGCACGATGCGGCTCATCCGTCGCACATCCTGTTACCCGTTATTCCGCGAAATTAGTCTCCATTAGGATGGGATAAGGTGGCTGCCAGCTTCCGATCGAGCCAGAGACAGAATTACTGCGCAGGCTGGCAGCCGCAAAGTTCCCACCCCCGAGCGCCCATAGGCCAACAGCCATTCCATCTTACATTTGTGACTGAACTACTCGTTCGAACAGTCTCCACGGCAACCATTTGCGTGCCGTCAGTGCGAGTCTCATGCCTTTGCCAACCGGATAACGGAACTTCGGTGAGCGATGTCGCAAGACTTTTCGGATAACGCCTACGACCTCCATCGGATCGCCAGCTGACTTAGCAGTGTTTTGTACCTGCTTGTACAACCGGTTGGCCGTGTCGCTGTAGGGTGAATCTGGGTCCATCTGGTACCCCCTCAGACTGTTTTCCCATACATTCGTTTGGTACGGTCCAGGCTCGATAAGTACGACACTTATCCCGTAACGAGCAACTTCAAAGCGCAGACTCTCCATCATACCTTCCAATGCAAACTTGGACGCACTGTATGGCCCGAGACCCGGCATGGCAATTCGCCCACTGATGCTGCTGACGGTAACAATTCGCCCTGCTCCCTGCTCGCGCATGCAGGGAAGCACCGCCTGCGTACAAGCCAAAACACCGAAGACATTCGTTTCAAACTGGCGCCGCCATTCCGATAGGGCTACTTCCTCAACGAGCCCGCCGGCGGCATAGCCTGCGTTATTAATGAGGACGTCGATTCGTCCGTATCTGGCAACCACACGTTCAACTACATCGCGAACTTGGGTTTCATTGGTCACATCCATCTGCATGATGTCGATCCGGTCCGTCACCCCCGCCCGGCCCGCTGCTGAACGAAGAGTATCCCCTTTGCCGGTGTTTCTCATCGTGGAAATGACCTGATAGCCGTCTTTCGCCAAAGCGATGCTCGTAAGCAAACCGAATCCGCTGTTTGTCCCGGTAATCAGTGCCACACTGCCACTTGCTTCAGCAGCCTCGTGACTCCATTGTTGGTACGGTTGATCTGCCACAGTTCCACCCCTTTCTGCAAAGGACCATGAAATTTCATCCTGAGACCGTCAGGAACACCCATCCGTAGTGGTCGTGAAACTCATCCTGTGTTCGCAGGTATGCATAATTCACTCCCATAGAACGGAAACTTATGGAGACTGAACTCATTTCCGAGGAGGAAGACGTTGTGAAAAAGATGTGGATTGCTTTCTCTGCAGTGACTGTCATGCTGACGCTCGGTGGCTGCGGAGCAGCCAACAATGCCGCAAATACTGTGCAGAACGCCGTAAATAACACAGGCAACGCAATTCAGAACACGACAAATGCTGTGCAAAACGGTGTCAGTAATATGACCAACAACGCGATGTAGTTCCGCGCACACGGCCGCTCTCCAGTACAGGCTTCAGTTACCTGATGGAGGAGCGGCCTTATCTGTCTGCATGTGGAACTCCGTCCACATCCCCCTCAGCGGCCAACCTCAACGACAGCGTTCATCGATTTGTGCCCGATGGCATTTTTACACGCCTTCACAGAAGGCCTGTGTGACATCCTGACCATGCAGGTCAATGCCCATTCCAACTTCAATAAATACAACCTTCTCCATCGTACAGTCCCTTTCTGTGGCTAGATTCAAGATCTATCCAATTCAGGATTCATCCAAGTCCACAAAGAGTATAGCCGATTTACGAGATCCTACCCAGTCACATTCAGCCAAGCACAATCACCGAACTGCCTTTCTTAGCAAATTGCTCACAAACAATGGGCAGAGAGAGTCGCTATCCACATATTGCCTTTACACGCCGTATGTTTGCAGGCTATGATACGCGTGAGATATTACGGACAATGCCTGAGTGGCCACAGAGTAAAGAGGAGGTCTCTGAATGCCTAGCGTTGTGATTACAGGCAGTACACGTGGACTTGGGTTTGCGATGGCACGTTGCTTTTTACAGCGAGGCTACCTGGTAACACTCTCTGGGCGAACAGAAGAAGCGCTTTCTTCTGCCAAGGCACAGCTTGGAGAATACCAAGACCGTATCTTGACAGTCCCCTGTGATGTTCAGGACAGACGAGACGTTGTGCGCCTTTGGGAATCAGCCGTTGAGCGATGGGGCGTTGTCGACATCTGGATCAATAACGCGGGCATCAATCAGCCTGATGTACATTTGTGGGACATTTCCCCTGAGGATGTCGATCACGTTGTCCGCACCAACCTCCTCGGCGTCATTTACGGGTCTCAGGTGGCTATGCATGGTATGCTCCGTCAGAAACATGGCCGCATCTTTAACGTCGAAGGATTCGGCAGCAACGACATGCAGCAGGCTGGACTGAACTTGTACGGGACCACGAAACGTGCCATTACCTATTTCACAGAGGCACTGGCGAAGGAAGCCGCGGGCACATCGGTGAACGTTGGTTGTATCAGCCCGGGAATGATGGTGACCGACTTTATCACAAAATCCCAGAGCATTCTCAATGATGAGGCAAGAGTTAAAAAGGTGTTCAACATTCTAGGCGACAGACCGGAAACTGTCGCGGAGTTTCTTGTCTCACGCATGGCAGCCGGGTCGAAAAACGGAGCTCGAATAGCTTGGTTAACGAAAGCAAAAGCGACCTACCGATTTATGACGGCTTCATTTCGCAAGCGAGAGCTGTTATAAAAAAGAACGACCGTGGGAGGAGTTCCCACGGTTGTTTTATCCATTTCTCGTTTTATCCATTTATTGAACGAAGCGGCCGTCCTTCATGACCTGAACCACGGATCCGTCTGCCAATTCGGCATCAATGTTCAGCGCCGGTGAACCAATCATGAAGTCCACGTGCACAAGGCTGTCATTGAGTCCATTCTCCTCCCACTTTTCGCGGGGCAAATCACGTCCGCCTTTGATGAGCGGGTAGGCCATGCCAATCGCCAAATGGCAGGAGGCATTCTCATCGAACAGCGTGTTGTAGAACAGCAGATTACGCTCAGCGATTGGTGAATTGACAGGAACCAGTGCAGCCTCGCCAAGATAATGACTGCCTTCGTCCGTCTCGACGATATTGCGTAAAGCGTCCACTCCTGAATCCGCCTTGAAATCCACAATTCGCCCATTCTCAAAGGTGAGCTCGAGGCCCTCAATCAAAGCACCACCGTGGTTCAGTGGCATCGTGCTCTTCACGACACCATTGACGCCTGTTTTCAACGGCGCAGTGAATACTTCCTCCGTAGGCATGTTCGGAACATACTGGATTCCGTCAGGTGTTGTATTGAGCGCCGCTTTCCAGAAGTGCTCGGGATGGAACTCAATGAACAAGTCCGTCCCCCCACCGTGATAGTGGAGCTTTCGGAAGTTCAGTTGATTCAACCAATCTGCACGTCCGCGCAGGCGCTCAATGTGGTCAGTCCACTCCTGGACCGGGTTGTCTCCGAGCGCACGACTGCAATACAAAATTGCCTCCCAAAGGGCATCTACGCGGTTTGCTGCGGGCAGGTTGGGAAACACTTTGTCTGCCCAAGCCTGAGTCGGCACAGAGAGCAGAGACCAACTGTACTCTTCATTGGTCCGGCGTCGGGTGAACGGCTGGAATGTCTGACGATGGACTCGTTCTGCTGTTCCCACACGTGCCGAGTCTACGCCTTGAAACAGATCCGGATTTGACGCAGGCAGTGCTAGATAAGCCGCGCCTTCGCTTGCGAGCTGCTCTACCCACTGAGCCTGCCAGCGATACCGTTCTTCGAGGAGTTTTAGATCACCGCGTGCTACCGTTTCACGAATCCAGTGTTCATCGCCCCAGTCCACTTGTACGAATCTCGCACCCATGTCATAGGCTGTTTCAGTTAAGATTTCGGAAAACTGGACGTGTTCCGGCAAGACCTGCCGATTCCCATAGCCAACGACCAGAATTTGATCCTTTTGCAGATTCAGGCCAACCTTCAAAGCCAGTTCTGCGTACTTCTGTAACCCTTCTCGAAGCATACGTTTCCCTCCCGTTGGTGAGCTTCAGGATGCTTGTACCTATGTATTGACACGCGTACAGCATAGCACAACAGGCCCCCTGTGCGAATGGACAGTGATTCTCACTGTCCACCACTCACATCACCTGGCACCCCTCTCGCGGTGCGCCTGCGTACACTCGCACAGTCGAAATCTAAACGTGCAACAGGCCAGGAAACAACTGGCCGAGTCCGGTTGCCGCCATCTGAATGGCGATAATGGAGAGCAGGAAGCCCATTAAACGGGTGATTACGTTGAGTCCGGTTTGGGAGATCCTTTGATGGATGTGCGAAGCGTAGTAGAAAATGAGAAATGTGATCGCGAGTACTACGCTGAAAGCAACAAATACTACCCCACTGCGCATGATGAGATTTGGCCCTGCAGCGAGCGCCATGACACTCGTAATGGTCCCTGGGCCGGCAATCACGGGGATTGCAAGCGGTGTAATGGTGATGTCTGGCCTTGCCTCCTGCCCCTGAAGAGGTTCACCGTCTGCTGAACTGACAAGTTCCGTTTCTTCTGAGGTGTCCTGAATGGGAGACGGTTTTGCGTGAAGTAAGTCATATGCAATACCAAACAACAGGATGCCCCCCGCAACGCGAAAGGCACTGATAGTGATACTGAACATCTGTAAAATGAAATTCCCCAGCAAAAGGAACGCCAACAGGATGACAAAACTGTGCAAAACGGTTCGTTTTGCAACATCTCGTTGTTCTCGTTGGGAGTAACCGGTAGTCAACGCTAAAAATGTCGGCAAAATTCCAAATGGATTCATGACAGCGAAAATCGACACCAGTGCATGCAAAAAGAAAGCTACCATTCGTTTATCAGTCAGTCCCTTTGTATTTACTTCACCGCTTTGAGTGGTACTTCAGCAGACAAGACGTTTAGACGGAGTCCATGAAAGGCCTCCAGACTTGCATCCAAAACACCTTTGACCTCCGGCTGTCCATGGGGCAAAAGGTCGATTTGAACGGGCCGCTCACCGTATCTCTCTAACTCCTGTCGGAACTCGATAGATTCCGGCCGCCAAAAGCACACTCGTACGCCGCCCATCTCGCAGGCGACATAGTCCCCAATGTCTGGGATGTGGATTTCTTCGGAATCCATCGGACCAAAGTAAGGTTCCCAGCTTTCTCGAAAATCATCAATATTTCCTACCAACGAGTGAATGGCAGACAAACGAAGGTCCTGGGGCTGCCGGCCTATGGCTCCTGCAGCCGTCAAAGCGGCACGTCGTTCCTCATCAGACTCGGCCCATTCAATCAAGAACGGCAGTGCGTAGTCATCTGATCCAGTGTGCCCTGGGAACAGCAGCCGCCAGCGGATGACAGTCCCGTCAGGGCGGATACGCTCGCCATGGGCGGGTCCCCAGAACGGCAACCCACGTCTAGCCCAATCAGCCACGATAGCATCCATCTCGTGTGTCCGAAGCGCAAACTGGCCGACGCCCTCACGAACAGACAGACTACGCATCACCTCTCGACCGAATCGGCTTCGTGCAGCAAGAATGAAATTTTGGATGCCAATCCACTCGATATATGACAAATCAAAGTAGGCTAACTCGTTATATGTACCCCAATCGGGGTGTTTCCCACCCGCGGTGCCGTGGAGGGAAAAGCGATCCTCAAAGCCTCTGCGAACGTCGTATGGGTCATTGACAGCATGCAATACATGATCAACCGCGAAGCCCACCGGAATCCCTCCCCACGCTCTTTCGGGTATTTCGTAGATTACGGAACTCATTTTGGCATGTGGCAAAAGTGCCGACAAGGTACAAATTGACTACTTCCAAGAAAAATAACCTGGTACATTCATCCAATGTCCTGGAGATTCAGCCAGCTGAAACAGTGCCTTCCCGCTCCTCCGTGATGAGGGGTGATGGGGCCTCAGTGTAGTGAATTTGAAGTTGGTGCAAGGCCCGCGTACATCCCACATAAAGCAGTTTTGCACTCTCAGGACTGTCATCATAGTTGGCTGCATCCACATCTAAGAGGAGTACCGCGTCAAATTCCAGGCCCTTCGTTAAGTACACCGGGAGCACGGAGATACCGCCAAGATAAGACTGCTGACGAGATGTAATCTGGTGGGCAGTCAATCCGGCCGTGATCAGTGCATCGTAAACCTCCTGACATTCTCCTTCGACCCTGCAAACGACTGCCACGGTATTCGCACCTTGCTGCATCAAGTCCTTCACCGCAGTGACTGACTCTTGCAAACGTGTGCCGACAGGAACCTGTTTGACCTTGACGGGTTGACCGCTCCGAAATACCGGTTTCGCAAGCGTAAATTGTTTGAAGCGTCGAATGACATGGTTTGCGAACTCAATAATCTCCATCGTCGATCGGTAACTGACATCCAAGCGAAAGAATTCGCGCCGTTCTTGCGTAAAGCGGTCGAGGAACTCGGACCAGTTTCCAATTCCCTGATACCCATGAATGCTTTGTGACAGGTCTCCAAGGATCGTGAACGACCCGCTTGGGCAATAGTGCTGGAGCACAGCAATCTGAAACGGTGAGAAATCTTGTGCTTCGTCGATCACAACGTGGTCAAAGGACTCATCCCCGCCCATCCCGTGCAGACGCAGATGGATGTACAAAAGCGGTGCCAAATCCTCCAGATTGACTTGAGGTCTGGTGGCGGGCCCCCTGCCAGTGCGTTGTCCAGCTTTTCGTCTGCCGGCGTCCTTGGCGCCAGCAAATCCCTGCAGTTCAAGCGTTGAAGCGAGTACTTCTTGGTAAATATCATAGACCGTGAGCGCAGACCATTTTTTTGAGTAGCTTCGAAACCTGGCGGCACCCTGTTTTTTACGCGATCCGGTCTTGTCATCAGCCTTGACGTCCCGATAAGCCATATCCATGTAGCGCTTGACTCTGGCAAGCACCCGGTCACGGCGTGGGGCAATTGGGTAATGTCGATACTCTTCGAAGAACCACCTACGAATGTCTGACTCCAGCAACACTGCCCCATCCCACGGTTCGAAGTCGCCGTTTGGAACGATGTTTTTCTCGATGACCGTGAGTGTGTGTTCCAACTGTTTAAGGAATTGCATAGAGCCCTTGAACCGAGTGACATGAAATTCTCGTTCCACCATCTTATCTTTGTGAACCGAAAACCAACGTTCATAGCGGTTCATCGGATCGGCCAACGCTACTTTTTGGTCCAACACCTGAAGCGCCCATTTGGCAAACGTAGTCTGGCGAATCCCGCCCACGCCAAGCTCAGGCAGAACTTCCGAGATATATTCAACAAACATGGCGTTAGGCGCAAATATCACCATTCGATGTGTACGCATCCGCTCGGAGTGCTGATACAAGAGGTATGCGAGGCGGTGCAGTGCAACTGTGGTTTTCCCGCTGCCGGCAACGCCTTGAATGACGATCGCCAGGTTTCGGTCAGCGCGAATAATCCTGTCCTGCTCAGCCTGAATCGTCGAGACGATATCTCTCAGGCGGCTTTCCTTGTGCTCTGAAAGTCGGTACAACAAGAATTCGTCAGTGACATTCAGGTTCTCTTGTCCCTTTACATAACTGTCCACGAGCCGGATGAGTTGGCCATCTCGAACGGCGAGGTTTCGCTTGAGCAGAACATCAGCTTCAATGATTCCGTCCGGTGCTTCGTACCGGGCCAGTCCCTGGCCACTGAACGAGTAGAAGATACTCGCAATGGGAGCGCGCCAATCAATCACCAAGCGGTCCCCAGTGTGACTGTCCTCGACGCCGCGCTTGCCGATGTACAAGGTCAAGGCACTCGACTCGTTCTCCTCGATGAGGTCAAGTCTGCCAAAGTACGGTTCAGACTGGCTTCGCCGAAGTGCGTCGATTTGTTCGTCGCGAAGACGCTCCACCGTCTGCTGAGCGACTTCGTCTGCTGTCTGGGGCTCGGAGGTATCCTCGTTAAAATACCGGGGAATTGCGGCGAGGCGTTGGAGCATATCGCCCACTCGCGAGAGCACGTAGGTAAGTCGTTTCTTTTCCTCATGCTCAGGGTCTTGCGGCACAGACTCCATCACGTCGAAACTCATCAGCATCCCTCCGTAACACATGGAAAAGCTCCACAGACCAAATTACGGACCCAGCAATTCAACCCCTTGCCCGGTCCGTCTTTGTTTGTGGTTCCTTGTATTGTCCTGAAAGGACTTTATTTTACCGAAGACCTGAGATTCAATCAAGTACTTTCAAATCGGAAGGCCCCTTGTACATGTACAAGGGGCCTTCCGTTATTCGTTACGGTACCTCGTGATGCCGTTCAGGTACTGATGTTACTCCGTGACTTGGTGTTGCATTACCGTTTTGTGCAGCGGCAGGAATAAAATCGAAAGCAAGGTAATCACGGACGTTGCCATCACCACAACAAACACCGTATGCAGCGACTGTGACAACACTGTGTGCACGGCTGTCAGGACCTCTTTCGGAACGTGATCGATCGCGGCGCCTGGTGTAAGCAGTTTGCTAAAGTTCTTTGGCGGTTGCCCACTCGCAAACTGTGTCTTGACGTGCTGCGTTACCGCGTTGTTAAACCAGGTTCCGTAAATGGCCACGCCCATGGTCTGGCCAAGCGATCGCATAAAGGTATTCGATGCCGTTGCAGACCCGCGAAGCCGCCACGGTACGGACGCCTGAATCAGGACGGTGAACGGTGTCATGGAGAAACCCATGCCTAATCCAATCACGACCATGATGACGACGAGATACCAATACGGAGTGTGCAATCCTACAAAACTCAACCACACGCATCCCGCGACGATGAGAATACCGCCGAGAACAGAGATGCTCTTCGAACCGACCTTATACATCAGGCGTCCGCCAATTGTCGCTGCGATCGGCCAGCCGATAGACATCGGCATCAAGGTGAGACCAGAACTCGTTGCACTGTGTCCCAGAATCGACTGAATCCACATTGGCAGATACACGTTGCTCGCAATCAAGACCGCGCTTGCCAAGAAACTGGCAACATTAGACACAGCGATAATACGCATCTTGAACAAGGTCAGCGGCAGCATGGGCTCTTTGGCTTTCAGTTCCACAACCACGAACAAGATGAGACCAACAACAGTAATTGCAAACAGACCAAGGATATTTACCGACGTCCAAGCGAAATTCGGCTTTCCGCCATTTAAGAGTGCGTAGAGAAGTGATGAGATCGAAACGGTGAACAGTGCCGCACCAAGGAAGTCCACCTTGTGCGATCTCCGTTCAAAACTTTCATGCAGGTTGAACCATACAAGCACGAGTGAGATGATACCAATCGGGACGTTAATATAAAAGATCCAGCGCCACGACCCATAATCAACGAAAAATCCTCCGACAAGAGGACCGAGGATACCTGCGATACCCCAGACGGAACTGAACAAGCCCTGCATTTTGGCTCGTTCTTCGCCGGAGAACAAGTCACCAATAATCGTAAACGTGATAGGCATTACCGCTCCTGCCCCGATTCCCTGCAACGCGCGGAACCAGATGAGCTGCATCATGGTTTGCGAAGCTCCGGAAAGAATGGAGCCGAGCAAAAACAAAACCACGCCAATACTGAAAATGGTCTTTCGGCCATAGAGGTCTGCCAACTTCCCGTAAATCGGGGTCGTCACAGATGTTGTCAGTGTGTAGATGGCAAAGACCCAACTGAGCAGGTTGATTCCGCTTAAATCACTGACAATCGTCGGCATCGCAGTACTGACGACGGTTACGTCAATCGCGACGAGTAGGATAGCGACCATCATGGCCGCCGTGACCATGCGGCGATTTGTCCGATGGTTCATGGATTCTTGCCCCCAACCTTGTTTTCATTGCGTGAGACACTTCAACAATTATATCCTCTCGGTAGATATTGTCGATAGGCGTCTTACAATTCCTGTTTCTGGCCTCGGTTCTGGTAATGATTCAGAACCGCGCGCAGGTCATCCGGCTTCATCTGACTTGGTATTGTAACATCAAGGACATATTCATCCTGACGAAACTCCCGTACAATCACGTCAACACTATCGCCCGTTTTCTCCATCAGAGCCTGCTTAAATTCATCGATCGACACACTGTACGGAACGGGCACCGGATACACCATTGAATGAGTATCTGAAATGATTGTGATAGCCGACTGTATCATAGCCGAGTTCGGAATGACTCGCTTTTGACCATTCTCGCGAATCACCGTGTGATACCAATTGATATCCTCAACAACCCCGCTGTACTCCACTCCGCTGAATAGATACGTTCTGACGGTGATTGTTTGTCCGATAGAAAATGGATGCAGCGTTAACAAGATGATGCCTGCGAAAACATTAGACAACGTCGACTGAGCTCCGATGCCGACGACGACACCGGTCAGCGCACCTCCAACCAAAATACTGCCCACTTTGATATGTATGAGGTGCAGCCCAATCACAATCATGAAAGCATAGCCCACAGTACTATATACCCGGGCTACAAGAACCGATATCTTGGCGAACTGTGAACTCCTGTTGATCGAGTTTTGAATAGCCTTTGAGGAGTAGCGAATTAACATAGACGCTACAAACAACCACAACAAGCAGATGAGCCAACTCACCCACGAGTGGCTGACACCGGTATAGAGCGAGATAATCTTACTGTCCAGGAGGACATTCAGCAAAATGGAGAGCGCAATCAGCCAGATCGTCATCCACAAAAACCGGAACATCGGCCTTTTCAACGAAAACATTCCTTCCCGATTGAGAAATGGTTGAATGTATGTAGTAATAAGTTTGTGGTTCACATCCATTCGCTACATCACAAACCAATTCTGGAGGGCTGGTAAATTGGCTGATTTGCATCAAGACAAGCTAGCTATGCCTGGCGTCGAAACCACAGATAAAGTTCTTCATCCCGATCTCGATCCGTTTTCCCAACTCCTTGGCATGCGCCTGGTAGATCTGAAGCCAGGCATCGGCACGGTCGAAATGACTGTCGGCCCGGAACACATGAATCCCCATGGCACCCCACATGGCGGGGCCATCTTTTCGCTGGCCGACAGCGCCTTGGCGGTGGCGAGTAACTCCAGAGGACTGGAGGCTGTTGCGCTCGACGTATCGATTACCTACTGTCGGCCCGCTTTGAACGGCAGCGTGCTGCGCGCCACCGCAAGTGAACTGAACGTCACCCGACGCACCGGCCTGTTTGACATTCGCGTTGAACGCGAAGATGGCAAACTGGTCGCTTCCGCTCGGGGTACCGTCTTTTACACCGGTAATCCATTTAAAGGGTGGGACAGTCCACAGAAGTAAGACAATTGAACTCGGGACCGGCACCCGTGTGCCGACATACAGGAGTCCGCTCGGCTAAGACTTGCCAGACCGAAAGATCGACCACATGACAAACCCGCCGAGCACAACACCAACGCCGAGGACGATGTCATTAAACGGGAATGACCACAACTGGCTTGGGGATTTTGCGAGTGATGAAGCTACCATCAAACCGGCCAAAAAAATACTCAGAGACAGCAGCATGACCGACAGTGTAAAACGATTGCTGATGCGTGTAATCTGACGCACGATTCGCTCGAACTCGCCAAAGTCGAGCTCTACTTTGACTCGCCCGCGAGCCAGGCCCTGCACGATGGAACGGGCTTGACGAGGCAGATCAATGAGAAAGTCAAAGACGTCAAACGCCCCGCGGACGGTGTCCCTTGTGACATTCTTCGGGTTCAACCGTTCGCGCAGCAGACGGCGCCCAAATGGTTCGGCGATATCAAGGATGCGAAAATCCGGCGCAAGGTGCTCAAGCACCCCCTCCAGGGTAAGCAATGTTTTTCCGACCAGAGTAAGGTCGGACGGGATTTTGATGTGATGCTTATAAGCAACCGTAAACAGGTCAGACGTAGCCTCAGCCATACTGATTTCATGGAAGGAGACGTCGTAATACTTATCTCGCAGCGCCTCTACGTCGTGCCGCAGCTTGCCGTCGTCCACGTTTAACGGGACAACACCCATTCGGTACAGCGTCCGGAGAATCGCTTCACTGTCTCGACGCATCAACGCAATCACAAGTGATGCCAAGTATCCCCTCGTATCTGGCGACAACTTGCCAACCATACCGAAATCCATCATCACCAGATTGCCATTTGGCATCACTGCAAGATTGCCAGGATGCGGGTCAGCATGAAAAAAACCGTGCAGTAAAAGCTCTGTCAAAATTGCATTGACCGCTTGCTCCGCAACATCCCTGCAGTCATACCCCTGCTCTACCATACTGTCGCGGTTGGTCAATTTCAAACCTCCCACGTATTCCATGACAAGAAGTTTCGGTGTCGTCAAATCCCAATAGATCTCGGGGATTTTCAGGTTTCCATCACGCTTGTGAATCTCACGAAGTTTATCGGCATTGCGCCCTTCAATCTGATAGTCGAGCTCGCGCAAAATCGTGGTCCGAAACTCTTCCACAACGTCGGAAAGCGCGTAGTGCTTCGCCCAGTCAAAGTGCCGTTCTGCCATCAGAGCAAAATCCATGAGAATTTCCAAATCGACTCGAATCTGTCGCTCAACATCGGGTCGTTGGACCTTGACAGCAACCTCTTCACCGGTTCGAAGCACGCCGCGGTGAACCTGACCAATCGAGGCCGCTCCGACAGGCATCGGATCGAGTTCATCAAATATCTCATCAACAGGCAGACCAAGTTCTGCCTCTACTGCTATGCGCACTTGATCCATCGCGACAGGAGAAACGTCATCCTGGAGTTTAGACAACTCATCAATCAGCGCGGACGGAAACAGGTCCCGGCGCACACTCGCCAGTTGACCGAGTTTCACAAAGGTCGGTCCAAGTTGCTCCATCACCTTCCGGACACGTTCATACGTTGATAATGTCACGCGTTCCGGAGGCGACTTTTTTAGCCATCTCCTTGGGTAATCGAGAAGATCAGACAGCCCAATCTCCGCGATGAACCACCCGAAGCCATTCGCCACGAGCAATTGTGTAATCTCACGATAACGTTGGAAGTGACGCACGCGTCTACCGATGGATGCTCCCGGTACCATTTGCAGGTGTCCTCTCCGTCGTCCCATAGTCTTCCTTGACAGTTTATCACATTCTCCGCGGGTCTCCATGAGACCGAGGCGGACTTACAGAAATGTAACGAAAACCAGACTCCGCTTTTCTGCTTAATTTCGCTACAATGCGAAAGTAGCAGTAGAAAAGGAGTTTGTACAACCGTGAACCTTCAGCCGCTCTTTCCGACACCAATTGTATCCGTGACGCAATTCCCTGACACCCATCCGGGCCAAGCGAGTTTTGTATGGCTGGTAGAAACCGAATCAGAACGCGCCATCGTGCGCACAACTCGAATGTCAAAAGAACCTGCGGACGAGTTCTGGCACGGATGCCTGTCTTTGTTCGGAATTGATCCCACGGATGTATTTGCACTCGAAGCTGTTAACGAGTCCTTGCGGCAAACGTCGCTGATTCCGGTTCCCAAGGTTCTGCGGACTGACTCATTGAATGGGGTGCCGTTTGCCATCGTAGAAGTACTGCCAGGTCAGACTGTGCAGTCCTTCTCTGCTTTGCCGGTATCCGCTTCATATCAGTTAGGTAAGTCAATCGCCAGTATTCATCAACTGCAGCGCGTAACCTGCGGCAACTTCCGTGGAACTGTCCGATACCCTGCCAGCGAATTTCACACCAAAGTGGCGGGTGTCATGCCCCTTTTGACAGCCCGTTACCACGCTGAAGATACTGAGATCACAGAGGCGCTGGGGGGATTCGTAACAGCAGCACGAACAATTCCCTCTCCTCCCACTGCAGTTCCAGTGTTGCTCGATCTGGACCCGACCCAATTCATCGCCGCTGATGGTGCTCTGACAGGGCTGGTTGACACGGAAGTGTATGCTTATGGGCCGGCAGAACTGGACCTGATCGCACTCGAGTACCTGCTTGACTCTCCGCGAGCCAAAGCCTTTCAGGAGGGATACAAGGCAGTGCTGCCATTTCCAAACTTGAGTGCTGTGCGGGGATTGTACCGCTTTCTAAATCGAATCCTGTCCGTTCAGGGTCCAATCCCCCTGCAGCAATGGATGAACCACCCAATTCGATTCAATAGCTGAAGTGGTCAGTTTGTCTCGCTTTCTGTATACTGAACTGAGTTCATATGGGCGAAAGGATGTGAAGGTTTGGGCACGAGGAGTGCACGAAAACTGGTCCTGTGGGGCGCAGTCATCATTGTCGTCGTTGTTGGCGTCATCATTGGCACCTACGCGTGGAATCAACAACGGGCCAGGCAAGTGGCAGCCTTCGCAGCGTCGGCGCAGCTGATGGGATTAACACAAATTCCGAATCAGCCGGCGCCGGATATGAACCTCATTGATCAGAATGGCAATCGCGTTTCTCTGTCAAGTTTTCGTGGCAAGATTGTCGTTCTTGAATTTATGGATCCAGTCTGCACAGATATTTGCCCAATCGTCTCCGCAGAATTCGTTCGGGCCAATCAATTGCTTGGAAGTCGGTCACGAGGCGTCGTGTTCGTGGCTGTCAATGTCAATCAATATCACGAGTCGGTGGCAGATGTGAAGAAGTTTTCAAATCAACACGGTCTTTCCAAGCTCAACAACTGGTATTTCCTTACCGGTTCGACCTCCCAGTTGCAGAAGGTATGGAAAGACTACAACATTTACGTAAAGCCGAATCCCACAGGTGATGTCCAGCACTCTTCCTTCATGTACTTCATCGATCGCAACGGAAACGAACAAGCGTTGGCGAATCCTGATAACAATCCATCCCAAGTCGAGCCATGGGCGAAGGGCATTGTGGCTGTGACGTTGCAGATGGTCTAACAACGAGCAGCCACCTCCCTCACAATACGGGTGCCTTTGAAAGGGTATCCCCATGTAACATGCACAGCAGTAAAGGGCTGCCCATTTTGGGCAGCCCTTTACTGCTGTGCACACGACGTTATCAAGTGGGAGCGCTCCAACTATACAGTTCTCGACCCAGTCGCGCTGAGCCGCGCCCCATGAGCTGTCTGGGTATCCTTGTGCTCTTTGGCCTGCTTCGGTCCAATCATTAGAATGAACAAGGCGAGGACGATGGCTGGACTGGTTCCAAAGGAGAACATGTACACCGGCTGGAAGCCAAAGTGATCGAACCCAAACCACGTGAGAACAAGCCAGACGATACTGATGACGCGGATCACCGTTGCAAACCGAACAGGCGTCAAAAACCATTCAACTGCCATGAAAGCCAGGAACAGAACAACTGCAACCACGTTGA
Organism: Paenalicyclobacillus ferrooxydans; assembly: GCF_001399675.1. Lineage (GTDB taxonomy): Bacteria > Bacillota > Bacilli > Alicyclobacillales > Alicyclobacillaceae > Alicyclobacillus_B > Alicyclobacillus_B ferrooxydans. The sequence continues at coordinate 41,612 of NZ_LJCO01000082.1, read as the reverse complement.
CGATTAGCCCACCTGGGCTAATGATGTGTGCGACATGGTCTGATGTATTCGCAACCCATCCAGGGACAGTGCCATTGTTAGTGAGGCTTAAAAACCGGTTCCAGCCCGACGAGGTCCAGAACCCTTCCATGGGTAAAACATGAAAAACAACTTGCAATAACCAGAATCCTATAATGCCGATCCGCAGGTACGTGTACGCTCGGGCGTTCTGCGGTGCCCTGCCTGCTATACTCGCCACGTCACCAGAACGCTTCGCACGTACAGCTAGAGTTCGGTTCCCGCTATCTGTCCTCTCTGCGATTTGCCAAGCACTTGCAGGCAAAACAAACATCAAGAGCATGAGCAAGTATACAACTTCAAGCAAGGGTGACCCTCCGGACAGGGAAGTATTCGGTACAAACAGTCCGCCAAATCCCGTCATTAAGACCCAGTCAAACACAGCAAACAAACCACCTGCTACCGCGGTGATTCGAACCGCTGTTCGATTCGCCGTCGTTAGAAGCACCAGCCCAACAAGTAGTTGCACGGTACACGATAACACGTTCATCCATGCGGAGTTTGCAGCCCACAGATTGACAAACGGGCTGGCCAGGGCGTGAATTGCTCCGGGGGCTTGGTTCAGTCCCAAATCACGCATAACCGCCGCCTTGGAAATGTCCACCATCCTCGGTTGAATTTGAAGTATCCCTGAGATGGTGATAAGCGTCCCCATTCCGAGTCGCAACCACTTTTGGCCCAGTGTTTGATCAAAAGTGGTCTTTTGCTTGTGAAGCACTTTCGCTTGTTGTGCCTCCTCAGGGTTGTCGCTCAGACTGATAGATAACTTTGCCATCAGGAGCAACATGACCACTTTCAGCACAATCACAAAACCAACGAAGAGCAGGAAGTCTAGCAAAATCAGGTAATAGCTGTGGATATCTTCAGCTCTCGCAGGCAATCGTCTTCACTTCCTTACAGATGCTGTGTTCCGGACGTGTGATCCTGGTACTGGGACAACACCTTCGCTTTTGACTGTTGACCCGCATTCGTGAAACTGATGAGTGCGCTCGCCAAGTAAAACGTGCCTGGCCCTTCCCACATGATGAAGTTGCCAAATACGCCGCCAACTGAAATTGCGAGCAAAACCCAGCCTGCCCACTTCGCCTTCCAAAGTGAAAGAATCGCCGCAAGCCCCCCGATTGTAACCATCGTGATGGTCCAATACGGTGAGCCGGCATTTACGCCGTGAAAGAAGTTACCCAATTCTAAGTGAGCCGTAATTGCGCCAACAATGGTTCCAGCCAGGCCTACAGCCAATCCCATCCACTTCATATCACATCACCCAGCTTTTATAGAATGCTGAAATCAATCGCAATGAACAGCAACATCAAATACGCAAGCGAGAAGAAAAATGACCTGCGGGCCCAACGGAACGAACCTTCTTCTTCTCTCAAGGTGCGAGTAAGGTAGTACAGAAATCCAACCCCGAGCACAACTGCGGCGATAGGATACACCAAGTTCAGCGGTGTCACAAAGTACAAGGCAAGTGATCCAATTAGGAGCACGATTCCGTAGATGAAGCTTTGCCACTTCGTGTTCCTTGAACCTTTCACAACAGGCATCATTGGAATCCCTGCTCGTTGGTAATCTTCATTCTTATACAGCGCAAGTGACCAAAAATGCGGCGGAGTCCAGAGGAAGATAATGAGAAACAACAGGACAGCCGTCAGACTCAGGTGTCCGGTGACACCAGCCCATCCGACCAACGGAGGCATCGCACCTGCACCACCGCCGATCACGATGTTCTGCGGGGTGCTTCGTTTCAGCCAAAACGTGTAGATGACCACGTAGTAAACAGCACCGGCAAACGACAGTGTCGCGGCCAACAGGTTGAGAAATACAGCCATCATGACAAAAGAAAGGACGATGAGACTGAGGCCAAATATGAGGGCCTGATTCGGTGTGATAATCCCAGCCGGTATGGGGCGCTTGACTGTGCGCTTCATGACGGCATCGATATCGCGATCATACCACATGTTCAGTGCGGCGGATCCCCCGGTTGACATTGCCAGGCCAAGCAACGTAACGACAATGATTCGCAGAGATGGAATCCCACGCTGGGCCAAAATCATGCCACTCAAGGCAGTATAGAGTAACATCACCATGATGCCAGGCTTCGTAAGCTGCCAGTACCCGTTTATGACGTCGGCCAAGCGCTTTGGTACGACTGGTACTGCGGCTGCTTCCGGCGTGACATCCAATCCTTTTACAACGTTCATGGATATCCCCCGCTATCGTGAAATCAAGCAAATAGTGAGTGACGGCTCCGAAGCACTCGGAACCGTCCCCTGAGATACGCGTCTACTTCCAGCGCAGCGGGACGAAGAACCCGTCAGAACAATGGGTTACCTTCGCCCCGCCAAGGCGCTGTTACCCTTGCACTGGAGGTTGCTGGCTATGATCGTTGGCCGATTGTTTGCGAGCCGTCTCCATGTGTCTGTCCATGTTGACTGCCCACCGGGCAACGATCACGAGGAGGCCTACCATCACAACAATCTGGAAGACCCACCATGCAATAAACCACCAGAGTCCTACACCAGCTTCAGAACCTGGAACGATGAGCGGTAACTGGGGCCAGAAGTGGTCCATAAGAGCACCTCGTTTCTTGTCTCCGAAGGACTTCGGATTTGCCTGAAGTCCCGGAAAATTTCTTTACAGATAGTACAGTTGAACCCAGGTCACGACCCAGCACACGAACATAAACCAGAGCACAATATTGGTCGCGTAGACGCCCCAGTAGTTTTCAATCTTGTTACCTAATCTCTTCACACGGGACCGAGTTGCAAGCATTCCAATCCAAGTAAAGAACAGATAAACATCAATTGTTCCCATGGTTGGAATGAAGGTCTCTCCGTAGTGTGAGACCGGATCGAGCACTCCATTAAAAGCTGGAATGCCGATAAGAATGATGGCTATCAAGGCAAACAGGATAGCCCAGTTGTAACTCCGCACGATGCCTGGTCGATTGGCCTTCTTTGCACTTTTGCTCCCTGCCACCGTGAACAAACCGCTTAACAGCATGGCAACGGTCGCCGCAATCGCTGGCCACTGCGTTACTTGTGGGGCGACGTAGCCTCCCGCAACCACGTAACGCATTTCAAGCAGAAGCAGAATCGGCACTGCCAGGCCTATCAAAAAGAGTGTCAAACCGCCCTTGAGCTTAAACAGATCGGCTCGGGACAGAGGGGTTTGCATCGGATACAACACATCATTGGACTGATTCGAGGATGCTGCCAAGATGTTCACCTCGCTTTGTGAAAATCATTCCGTACGTCAGGACTGAAACACAACTGCCTCGCCGGCGCCGTCACTGTAGTCGTAGAAACCATTAACTACTTGCGGCTCTGTTTCGAAGTTTGTACCCACAGCCGGAGACGGAGCATACCACTCGAGCGTCTTCGCCTTCCATGGGTTCTCTTCCGCAGCTGGTCCCTTGACCCAAGCCCAGATGATGTAGCCGATGTTGTACAAGAAACCGAATCCGAGCAAGAATGCACAGATCGAGATTTCAAAGTTCTGCCACATCAAATAGTGCGGATACACAGGAACCCAGCGGTTCATGCCACGCAAGCCAACGATGAAGAACTGGAAGAACGTCGCATTGAAGGCGATGAAGATCCAGTATGCGCCGAACTGACCCCACTTGTCATTGAAAGTGCGTCCGGAGAACTTCGGCAGATAGTAGTACATTGCCGCAAACGACGAGAATACCATTCCACCAATGATGGTGTAGTGGAAGTGCCCGACGACAAAGAACGTGTCATGAAGCTGCATGTTGACCATCGGATCGGCCAAAAACACGCCCGTCAATCCGCCGATCAAGAAGTTGAACATGCTCATCAATACCAACAGCGAAGGTGTATTTAAGGTAAACTTCGACTTCCAGATGGTTCCGATGGCTACCATGAAGGCAAAACCGGTCGGAATCGAAATCATCTCTGTAAAGAACGAGATAGGAAGAATCGTCGAGTTGCCCTGTGTTGGGAACAAGTGATGCGCCCAAACCATACCGGACAGAAGCATGACGAACACCAGTCCGATAACGCCCCACTGTCTTGCGAACAAGGTCTTTTTACTGAGAACTGGAAGAATCTCCATCCATAGTGCCAAGGCCGGAACAACGACGATGTACACTTCAGGGTGACCAAACAGCCAGAACATCTGCAAGTAGACCATCGGACTGCCAACTGCGGTGAAGAGCGGTAAAGGTACTATCTTCGCTAGAAGCGCCAAGATGAACGTCATCATAATCTCAGGAATCCAGATGATGTTCAGGAAGCTCACTGCGAGCATGCCCCATGCGTACATCGGCAAACGGTTCCAGGTGAGGCCAGGAGCACGTTTGAACACGATAGTTGCGACGAGGTTTAACGCAACAATCAACGACGACAAGAGGAGGATGAAGACCCCCAAGTAATAGAAGATGATCCCGTCGCCATCTTGCGAAGCCAGCGGCTGATATCCGCGCCAGCCCGTCGTCCAATCACCAAGCAAGGGACTGAACGCGACAGTCATGATGCCCGCTGGCACCATCCACACAGAGATACCGGACAGTCGAGAAAATGCACTCGAATTCGAACCGACCATCATCGGAATCAGATAGTTTCCAAGACCACCGACCATGAACACGGTACCGACGGAGAACATCATGATGGTTCCGTGGACGCCTACAGTGGTGAGATAGCCTTTGGAGTATTGGAACAGCCACATATGATCGGACATCAATTGCAACCGCATCATCATGGCGGCAATACCCGCAATCAGGAAACCAAGTCCCGAAGACACCATGTACTGAATACCGATGACCTTATGGTCCGTGCTGTATTCAAAATACCGGCGCCAACCAACTGTTTCCTTCCATTTAAGTGGGAAACCAAATGCCGGTTTGACAAGGGCATCCCAGCCTCCAACACCAAACAGCCAGCCAACCATAGCGCCCATCCAACCAAACACAACAGACACCTGGTTAACATACGAATGCAGCACATCTGGATCAATGCCAGACACAATCGAATTTAACAACAGGAAACCAATGGCCGCCCAAATGACACCTTTCATGGGCGGAGACATTCGTCGCCGGGGCACTACCGGCAGTTCTCCTGTTGCCTGTAATGGGCTATTGCCCGGTGTTACGCTCACGCTGCCTTCCCCCGTTCTCCTTACGGTAGATTTGCAAAGTTGGTCTCACTGCACCAACAGACGAACTCAGCTTCCGCTCTGCAGTTTCAGCTGTTGTTGTACCCAACTTGCAAAGTTCGACTGCGACACCACATGGAGGTTTGACTCCATGTACGGATGTCCCGGGCCACAGACCTCAGCACACTGAACACGCATCATACCGTTCTGCTGCGTATCAGAAATAACAGTCGGGGTGATGTACTCATAACGCGTTTCGCCAGGGATGACGTCTGTCTTCATGCCGAATGCGGGAATCCAGAAGCTGTGAATGACGTCAATCTGTTCCGAAAGACCGTCGCCGTCGCCGTAAGAGTTCAGGACAAACTTAACCGGACGATCGACAGGCAGATACAGCACATCGTTACCGTTCGAATCCACAGATTCCTGAATCCCGTACTGTGGATATGAGAACGACCAACCCCATTGTTGAGCCGTTACGTCGACAATCAGCTCATTGGAACTCTTGTTATATGCCTGACCTTCTTGCCAGTACACCTGCATGGCGGATGCCGTTGGGTGAACAAACAGAAACAGGTTGACAACCAAACTGAGCGTTACCCAAAGACCGACATATGCCTTATTAAACTTAACCTGTGATGTTGAGCTTCCTGTATCGCCTTTCCTACGGCGAAAACGGAAGAGCGCATAAAACAGCATCATCACGACAAAAACGAAGATTGGCACAACAGTCATCAACAAAAATGATGCTGCTGCCTGACCTTCCTGAGCCTGGACCGACGCGGTAAAGACGTAAAAGTGACGTCCTACAATGGACGCTATCCAATCCGCGATGACACTCAGGACAACCCAGATGATGCCAAATCCCCAGAAATCACCCACGTGCTACACCTCCATCCATGCCGAATGCATCTCAAAGTTTGAGAAGCATCACGCACGCTTTACATTGCTGCACTGGAGCTCGCTCTTTGAGAGCGCTCTCAGTGAAACCTTAGAAGTCAATCGTTCAGTCTGATCTCGAATCCTTCGTCAGACTTTGGCAGGAAGAATGTCGATGGTACCGCGCATACCTTCATCGTAGTGAATGTAAGATTGTACGAAACAACCGTACATCCATCGCCCAGGTTTGTTCGGAACCGTGAATGACCACGTCACATAACCACCTGGTTCGAGCGTCGGACTGAAGTTACCATTGCCAGGCCCAGTGACGAGCCATGGGTGCGGACTTACCTGACTCGTAACAATCGCATTGTTTGTTACCCAGTTACTGACATGGTAGGCTTCGAGGATGTTGATATGGACACCATCCCAAAAGTCTGTGTGGAAACCAGTCGCAATTGGACCAAATTCGGTTGGAGTCGTGTCAAAACCACGACCAATCCACATTTCATGCGGGCGGTTCGGACTCTGATTCATCAGGTGCAGCGTAACTTGGTCACCAACGCGCCATTGCATATGGTTTGGATCGAAATAGAAATCACCTTGATAGAGTCGCACGTGCCCTTGGTCAGTTGTCTGTGGGCGCAGTGACTGAAATGCATTAGCGATAGGAGACTTGGCGAATAAAGCACCTACACCGACCACCGCCAACCCACCGGCTCCAAGCAGAAACTCACGGCGGCTCCACTCTCTTTCTACCAGAGGTTGTTGGTTTTTCTCGAGGTCGTCGCTCACGTTCATCCCTCCTCAGTTTTGCGCCGTAATTTGCGGGGAGCCGTTCTGAACTACCTTGAAGACGTCCCACATACCTACGTTACGGTTTTGCTTACCCTGTGCGAATTGCGGAAAGAAGTTAATCAAGTTTTCCATTTCATAGGTTCCTGTGTGGTCAGCTACGAACGTGTATTTCTCATTGGTTCCCGGAAGTACGCCCATGTCTGCATTCTCATCGATTGCTTGCAAGGAGTCTCCCGCCTTCGGGAATGCGAGATTATTTGCCGCGTCGTAGACGCCAATTTCAGCAGGAATACCGCCGTTGTTTTGGAAGTCCAGATTCACCGTATACCCAACAGGAACCTGGATGGTCATCTGGCCGTTGGCATAACCGTTAAAGTTCATCCGGTCGTTGACTGCGTTGTATCCACCAATTACCTTGATGTTTACCGTTTTTGTGCTCTGGTCGACGGTCATATACTGCTGGGTTAGGTCTTGCGTCTGACCACAGCCTGACACGGTCGCTACAAGCACCGCAGATGCAGCGGCCAAAGTGACCCAACGACCTGGCACTGCGCGAAACGCGTTCTGCACGCGATCACCCACCTTCATCGTGTGAATCACAAACCATTACATTTGCACCTGTCCAAATCGTCGGACTATGGGTGCAACGCATAATGAAATTTGCGAACGTCGAAATGAATCTTACTAAAAGTTCACTTGGCGCTGGGTTTGTGTGGGAAGAAAGATAATCTGTCGAGGAATGTCGTATGATGGCGTCTTCGGCTGACCGAAGCGTTCATGTTGCGGTTCCCCAACCACTCATGCCGTGTCCCTGCCCTCCTTTCTGGTTTCTCTCTGCTCTCTCTCTAGTTTCTCTTTGTTTTTTTAACAGTTTTGTGATGTTTGTGTTGCAGTTGTGTGTCTGATCACATTTTAGACACAATCCCTACTCTACGTCAAACACCTACATGGGTATAAATTTATGATGTCAATAGTTTGGTCATACCATGTTACTGGTCCATCCTAGTGATTCTGCGAAATTTGCCACTGTGCAAGTTGCAAAGGCACCTGGCCTGGGTGGCACTGCGTTATGGTATTGCCATCTGCCGCAGTATCAATTTGCAGTGAACCGCCGTTGAGTTTTGCAACGGGAACGCTGCCGGGCACGATATTCGGGCCCCCGACGGACTTCGGGTTAAATCCCGCCTTCGCCATTGCCTGAATCACTCCAACCGAGTATGCAACGGGTGCGTCAGAGAACGGATGAAGCACTGCAGGCGCATTGTTATACGTACCTAAAAAAGTTTGCAAGGTTTTACTGTCTGCCTGATAGGCCGCCTGAATCGCGGGGATGATGTTTGGGTTGGTCAACATTGTCGTGCTGTCGGATTTTGTGACAAAATCGGTTTGCGGAATGGATTTCATCGGAATCTCAATCTGTGATCCGTCATTAAAAACAAGACGGAACTGATAGGTTTTGGTGTCCAGGTTGTAAACCCCGTACCACGCGTCAATCACACGCTCGTTAATGCCTTGTCCCAGCGATGAACGCATCGGTACCAGCGAGGCGCCAATCAACAGAATCACCGCAACCACAATCACAAAGGTCATGGAATTGGTCCATTGAAACTTGCTTTTCACATCTAAGTCTCCATTCTTAAGTATTTTTTACTACTCATCATATACCGAGACCATTGTCGAAGGCCAAGCCTATTTGTCAAAATAAAAAAGCATGCGCCAAATTATGGGCGCATGCCAGGCTGTTTATAGGTGTTATGAGCCGTGCTGTTGAAACGTATGAGCCGAGATAATTCCCGTTATTTTACACAGCACCACAAGACAGACTAGGCAGGCTGGTACACACAGGATGGGTCCTCGGCAAGTACATCCCCGTACTTTGCAAATGCCCTTGACCTCGATCCTCCGCAGGCGTCTTTATAACGACAAACACTGCATTTCCCTGAGAATTGACCTTCACGAATCCCCACCAACACTTCATTCTCCCGGTAAATTTCCGAGAGTGTTTGCTGCCGGATGCTGCCTACCGGGAGCGGCAAGAATCCTGCAGGGTAGACGGTTCCGTCGTAGGATACGAAAATAATCCCTTTTCCATCACGTGTCCCGCTCGTCTGGGCCCGCGGCTGTGAGATGGGCTCACCGAGCAACTCTTGTAAATCCCGAGACAGTTGCTCATAGAGGGGACCTGCGTTCACTTGTGCAAACGGCTCAGCGGCCTTACGTGCTGCAACAACCCTCCGGAAGAATGGCGCCTCCACGGTCCGTACAATCATGTCATACTTAGAAGCCTCGTAGAGAAAGTGAGAGACATCTTCACAAGCCTCGGCGGACAGCTCACCAGACTGCTTCCCGCGTCCGACATGAATGAGGAAGAATACCTCCCAGATATGCACTCCGAGATCTCTGAGCAGTTTTGCTACTGCGGGTAGTTCGTGCATATTGTCTTCCATTACAGCCGTATTGACTTGGACCTCAAATCCGGCCGCCACAAGCCGTTCAACGGCTCTTACGGTTTCAGAAAAATGTCCGGCAACGCCGCGGATTTTCTCGTGAGTCTCAGCCTTTGCCCCATCCAAGCTGATAGAAACAACTTTGACTCCAAGTTCCTTCATACGTGCAATATTGCCATCGGTCAATTTCGGGGTAACACTTGGCGCAAGTCCGACCGGAATCCCGAGTGACCTGGCGTACGCGACAATCTCAAACGCATCTGACCGCATCAGCACATCGCCCCCGGTAATAATTAACACAGGATACGGTCGTCCAAAAGATAAAAGACTTTCGACAAACTGAAACGCCTCAGCGGTGGTCAGTTCGTTCGGCATTGGTGTATGAATGGCTTCCGCCCGGCAGTGCTTGCATGCGAGCAGACAAGCACGTGTGGATTCCCAAAACACGAGCATTGGGCGCTCGTCAAAATTGACCTGTCCCAAAGTTTCCGCCTCCCCATCTCATCTCATCTCATTATGAAGGCGGTAACTAGAAGTGATGCAGGTCCTCACAGACAGTCTTTTTGTATAATCCCCTATCCGTTTAGATGATTGTTACGTAGTCCATCCGAACCATGATAATCTATATCCATGGTTGAGGAGGACAGAAGATGATGTTTACATATCAGATGGGTACACAAATTGAGTTTGGACCAGGGCTCGTCAGTCGTCTGCCCGGCCTCGTCGAGGGAATCGGTTTCGGGAAGCGAATTATGATTGTAACGGATCCCGGTATCCAAGAGACCGGACTCATCTCTCCAATTAAACAAACGCTTCAGGCTGCTGGTTATCAAACGTTGGTTTACCAAGAAGTCGCTCCCAATCCCCGGGATGTTGACTGTGAAGCAGGAGCAAAGGTATACGTTGAGCAGGGTATGACAGGGGTTATTGGAATTGGCGGAGGGAGTGCCATGGATACCGCCAAGGCCATCACCCTCCTCAGCCAAACAGGCGGACGCGTGTCGGACTATGTAGATGGAGCACGTCCTTATGAGTGTGTCGCTCCTCTGGCCTTGGTACCGACAACCGCCGGGACAGGGTCTGAAGTGACGCGCTCAGCGGTCATCACGGAGTCTTCTACGCATCGAAAGATGACCTTGAAACACGCCATGCTGAGGCCCCTTCTCGCTGTGCTCGATCCTGCTCTAACACTGACCGTCCCACCTGCTGTAACGAGTGCAACCGGCGTGGATGCACTGGTACACGCCATTGAAGGCTACACCTGTCGCAGTTCATCACCCATCACTCAAGCCTTTGGTGCAGCGGCGATGCGTGTCATTATCCCCGCGTTACCGCGGGTCATGCAGAATCCGACGGACCTTGCTGCACGGTCCGACATGTTACAGGGAAGTCTGTTAGCCGGGCTCTGTTTCGGAGCATCAGACGTCGCATCCGTTCATTGTCTTGCGGAAGCGCTTGGCGGATTATATGATACTCCTCACGGACTGGCCAATGCCGTCTTTCTACCGCATGTGCTTCGGTTCAATGTCGTCGGACACGAAGCTTTGCACGCAGACCTCAGCCAGATTATGGGGTTCGCTTCACGAGAGGACACGCCTGCTGAAGCTTCAACGAAGCTTGTCGAAGGTATCGTACAGTGGGTTCGCCATCTTGGCATCCCTCGCCTGCGTGACCTGCCGAAGGTGTCCCCTGCAGACTTCGATGAGCTCGTAGAGCTGGCTTTTGCCAACGGATCGACCCCGAGTAATGTTCGAACGGTGTCGAGGGGAGATTATCGGGAGTTACTGCTCTCTGCTTACGAAGAACAAGGATGATGACGAGTGGCCAATGTTGACGAAGAACATCGAAATAATGAAATCGTAATCCTGATTGACGCAGATGCAGCTCCTCGTGACACTATCGTCACAGCTGACCGCCTCGGCGCGCAGTTTGGCGCCGAGGTAATCACCATCAGCACAGTCAATCATCATTTTGAACGGACGAACCACGTCCTCGTGGATGCCCATCCCCAAGCTGTTGATATGGTCATCATAGCTCGTATAAACCGAAACAAAGCGTATATCGTTGTTACCCAGGATTATGGGCTTGCGGCTTTGTCCCTCGGCAAAGGAGCTCGAGCCATCTCCCCGCGAGGGCTCATCTACACCAACGACAATATAGACAGATTGCTCATGGAACGGGATATTCACGCAAGAGAGCGTCGTTTATCACGTCGCACCAAAGGGCCAGCTGCGAGGACGACTGAGGATGCAGTTCAGTTTGCCGCCGCGCTGGAAGCCCTCTTGTCGGAAGTGATACCGAGTGACGCATAGTCATCCAAACTCACGGTACCGTCCATAGGCAAATGGTGAGCCAACTGGTACAGACTAAGTGCAAACTGCATCTCACCGCTAAACTTGCCATCCATTCTATCGCTGTAAAAGCCAGCACTGTGCAGCCGCTGTTGGACCACGAGAACATCTGCACCGATGTTGCCAAGTGAGAGGGTCCGCAAAGATTTCACAGGGTTCCCATGAATGATGACAGGCGTACCAACTGGCACTGTATCATACAACTGTTCCACATCAGCATTGCGCATTCGAATGCAGCCGTTGCTCACGTATTGACCAATGAGCTGGGGGCGGTTGGTCCCGTGGATACCATACGTCCCCCATGGCACGTTCAGCCCCAGCCAGCGTGTTCCGAACCCTCCGCCCCACCCCCGTTGTTTATCGACGATTTTCCAATTCCCAATTGGCGTCGGGGTGGCAGGCTTGCCCAGTGCGACGGGATACGTCTTGTACAGTGAACTGTTCCGATACAGGTTTAAGACCGGACGTTTGGTGTCAATTCGAATCTCATACCTGACCTTCTGAGCGGAATGGGGGTCAATGGATTCCGCCTCGGATGAAGGCGCTGTGTTTTGTGTTGTCTCTGCATACACGGAAGGCTGTACAAGACAACCGGCGAAAGCAGCGAGGACTACGCCGAGAACTGTACGGACCTGTCTCTTTGCGCTGCGGTTGTTTCCGTACCTGTGGTCATACAACTTGTCCACGTTATCCACCTCACGTCCATAGCATGATACATGGACAGGTGGATGATGCAACGAGTCAATCCAGGCGCCGATTGGACAGGTACTTCGCATAACCTGCAACACAATCCATGAACTGAACCACTTCATCGTCGGTCAAAATGTCTCGTCCGGGCCGGCCGTTAAAGTCATAGACGTAAAACTCACCCTGCGGTGTGTGACCTACGTCAAGTCCAAGAATGCCCAGTCTCGGATAATGAGACTGGAGCCTTCGTGCCACCCGCAGTGCAAACTCGTTCATATGCGAAAGATCACTTGGAGTGACACCAAAGCTGTTAAGAAGATGATAATCGTGATGTGCGTTTGTGAGGGACCGTATGCGGCCGCCGGCATGGTAGTTCGTCAGAACCGATCCGGCAGCCCCCGTTCTTGCTGTCGTAGCTGTGACACCCCATGCGCCGCTGTCTTTACGCTGGACAGTCACTCGGAAGTCAACTTTTCTTCCCTCACGCGTGACGCCAAGCTCGATATGCTCCTGAGCCATGTATTGCCGATACGTGGTCAATTGCCGAATAAACTGAACCAAGCGCTGCCGATCCATCTCCTGGTGCAGGTGTTTACCACGATATCGTTCTGCAGTGAGTTCATACCTTCCATTGGGGAGACGATCAATCATGACTATGTTACGGCCGCCAGACCCGTACACAGGTTTTAGCCACACTCGGTCGCTTTCATCCAATATCTGAATCACGCGCGTTGGTGTCACTTGCGTGATTGTCCGGGGAAGTCTGCCGCCTCGGATGCGGTTTTGCGTCAAGAGCTCATACAAGGTACTTTTGGAAGGCAACACGGGGTTAAACATGGGAATATCCTGTTTTGCGACCGCCTTGAGAAGGTGGGGATAAGATATCTGGTATGCCTTCAGGTCATCCAGGTACATGGCATCGTAAATCACGGTCTGCCGATTCATGTTCGAGACTTTTCTCCGCCATTCTTTGCCTGGCGTTTCCGACGACGTCCACCCGGGAAAATGGGCGAGGCCAAGCAAACGTTTGGGGCTCGTAATGACAAGAGAGATATCGTACTTTGTCGCGGCTGCAGCAAGAGATTGAAATGCCAAGCGACGTCTGCGACTGGTTTTCTTCAGGGGCGACCACCCGGTTACTGTTACAAGCACAACACTTCGTCCCCTTTCCCAGTGCTCCGAGAGCCTGGAGGCTGACAAAACGGAAACCTCGGCCATCTACTATATGCACAGGCCGAAGGTTTGGCATTGATGATCTCCAAAAGGGCTATCCGTGCAGCCGTATCACCTGAAATGCTTCGGCATAGGTGGCATAAATGTACTGCCCCCGAAACTGTGCCTTGGCCATGAGCGTCTGTTCACTGACCGGATGGGGGTGGGTAGACAACTGCGTCTTATAGCAGCGAATCGCCTTCAATTTCGTTTGCATGATGTCATCTGGAAGGGATACGTACAGGTTGGGAGAAAACTCTGTTTCCCCGTCTGTCTCATATGCGATCACAGTTCCTTGCCAGAAATACGGTCGCGCAGCGGTGATGGATGCGTCGTGAAGTGCAAGATGGTCCTGATGCTTGGTTTGTGACGGAATGAACAAAACAGTCGGGTGAAAATCGTGAATGTGATTCTCAATTGCGGCTGTCAATTCCGCCCGGGGTCTTGTATCAAGCAGGGAATGATACTGGATAGCCACGTCATCGTCCTCGAATAAAATCGTGTAATCCGTAATCCCAAGCACGGACATCGCTTCTTTAAGCTCCCGGTACCGTACGTCTCCACTGTAAAAAGTGTAAGTCTCCTGGTGTTTGTGAAACCGTCGGTAAGTTCCCTTAACAAACGAAGCAACCACCACTCGAACTGAGCTTCCCGCAGCTACATATTTTTGTACTACCCCGCCACAACCGAGCGTCTCATCATCCGCGTGGGGAGACAGTACCAGAACCCGCTGGTTTTCGTAGGATAAAGACTCCACGCATTCACCCCCATTCTCGTCCTACCCCAATATACGGTTGTTACCCTGGTCTGCTCGGGCATTTGGTCGGTTCTCCTGCAAAGTCAATGACAACGCCCAGCACCAAGCGGGGACAAGGTGATTACAGTAGTACAGGTTATCGACGAGAGGTGAACAGTGTGGAGGGTAAGCCAGTTACGATACTTGTTACCGGCATCGGATCGCCCGGTGCTTTCGGCGTCGTGCGTTCACTGCGCCAGATAAAGGAACGACGGCTGCACATCATTGGTACGGATGCCAATTCAGACGCGACCGGGCAGGCCTGGGTCGATGGATTTCACGTCATCCCGCGCGCTGACTCCGTCGATTTCCCTCAGGTCCTGAAGGACGTCTGCAAAGCGGAATCAGTTGACGTGGTCCTGCCGCTTGTAACACGAGAATTGATTCCCTTGGCCGAGATGCAACAAGACTTAGCGGCAATTGGAACTCGTATGCCCCTTCCAACCGTCGAGACTCTCCGTACGGCCAACCATAAAGGGATGTTGTTTCGGGCCTTGGCACAGGTGAAAATTCCCGTTCCGCAGTTTCAACCGGCGAAAACCCTGAATGAACTGAGAAGTTCTTTCATGAGTTTGGGATATCCGGCTCGCCCGGTGTGCTTCAAGCCGGTCTATGGAGATGGAAGTCGGGGATTTCGGATTTTGGACAAAACCCTGAACGCAGCCAAGAGCCTGTTTGAGGATAAACCCGACAGCACCCATATCTCAGAGACTGAGTTGTTTGACAAACTGCAGAACAATACGGGGCTGCCCGAGCTGGTTGTGATGGAGTATCTGCCAGGGGCCGAGTACAGCGTAGATTTATTAGCTCGCCACGGTGAGATGGTCGTTTCGGTGGTGCGACTTCGTGAACAGATTACGGGTGGAATCACAACCAAAGGGCGGATCGTGGATGAACCGGACGTCGTCCGCTATGTGACATCCGTCGTCAGCGCCCTCGGTCTTCACGGAAATGTCGGTGTCCAAGTACGCCGAAATGACAACGGAGAACCAAGGATCCTTGAGGTCAACCCTCGGCTCCAGGGTACGACCATCCTGTGCACGGCAGCGGGCGTCAACCTGCCTTGGTTGGGTGTTAAGCTCGCACTCGGAGAAGAGATACAGAAGACAGAATTGGAATTTGAAACGGGCGTGCGACTCGTCCGTCACTGGGATGAGGTCTTCTTCCGGTCGGATGGTTCAGCCTTTACCATGCAATAAAGAGAAAGGGGATATTTTGATTGAGGATACTACTGCTCGTCCAACGACTGTGGCGAGGCGGCGGGACCGAGACGCATGTGTTGACACTTGCTTCCGGCCTGCGTCAGATGGGACATCATGTCACACTCTACACATCCGGTGGGCCATGGGTCAGTCAGGCACGTCGACTGGGCGTTCCTCTGCACATTGACACTGTCCTGCAGCGTCCTGGGCGCCCGAAGGTGCTTCGCCTGCGGCGTTTTTTACAAGCTCATACATTTGATATTGTGCACGCTCATGATGGACCTACGATGACACTCGCAGCACTTGCACTGAGAGGTCTAGTGAGAAGACCGCAACTTGTGGCAACCGTTCATGGACCTTACGTAGGTGCTGCTGCCTTGGGGGCTACGAAAGGGATTGCAAAAGCAGTCATCACGGTTTCCCCGGCCCTCAAACCAAAGACCGTCTCTGCTACAAGACTGCCAGCAGGTCGGGTCTATACGATACCGAACGGCATCCGCACAGACCTGTTTCGACCCGGAAAGAACAAACCGCTGCGGAAGCTGCACAAAGTCCCGGAAGATGCCTATGTGATTGGATACGCCGGGAGGTTTACTGTCGAGAAGGCAGCTTTAGGAAGACGGGTAGTACGAAGCCTAAAAAGGTTTTCGCTTGCCCACAAGCGGGTATACGTTTTGGTTGTCGGCCGCGAATCCAAACGGATTGTGGGGACATCAAGGGGACGGGTAAAGGTCCTCGGCCCGATGGGCATGGGGAAAATGCCTGACTTTTATAACTCCTGCGATCTCGTCATTGGAACCGCTCGCGTGGCTGCAGAGTCGGCCATCTGCGGTGTTCCCACCATGGCTGTTGGGTCAGCAGGTGACCATGGACTTGTCACGCAAAAAAGCCTTCGGCATATGATCCAAACCAACTTTGGTGATCACGGAGCCGTTCGTCCCTGGACACACAGTCAACTGAACACCAAGTTGAGTCATGCCATGTCCAAACAAAGGATGCTCAAACATGAAGCCGGCCAAGTGCGCAAAGCACTGGCCGACCAATTGAGTTCGCATCGAATGATCCGCCGGATCCTCCGAGTGTATCGTTTGGCAATCAGTACGAAATAGAGTTGCCCAAAGGGAGGCGCGAGGTCGATCCTAGGCCTCGCACTCCTCAAGGATGGCTTGCTCGTCATTTACACCGAGTTTTGGCAAAATCGACTTCATAACCTTAGCTACACATTCGTCAACAGACTGCAAAGCAGTGTTCACGGTCACATCCGCGAAAGCAGGGGGCTCGTACGGCGCTGAGATACCGGTAAAATTCGAAATGATTCCGCGTTTTGCTTTATCATATAAGCCCTTCGGATCACGGGCTGCACAAACGTCTACCGGGCAATCCACGTAAACCTCGACAAACTCTCCGTCTTCAAATTGGGCCCTTGCATGCTCTCGGTCCGATTCAAAAGGAGAGATAAGTGCGGATAAAACGACAACTCCTGAATCGACGAACAATCCTGCAACGTGTGCGACGCGGCGAATATTTTCCTTACGGTCCTCTTCGGAGAAACCGAGATCAGCGCATAATCCGTGCCGAACATTGTCTCCATCAAGGAGATAGGTGTGGATCCCGCGACGGTACAGTTCCTCTTCGAGGCGATTTGCAAGTGTTGATTTCCCAGCACCGGAAAGTCCGGTCAACCAAATACACAGTCCGCGGTGACCGTTCAGCTGTGTACGTGCGTCTTTTGTGATGCGCCCTTGGTGCCAGGTCAGGTTCTGTTCATTCATTTCGCGATAGCTCCTCCTAGGGAATCCACTCTGACCCAATGAGACAGGTCGCGCCCTATTAGGCCCTCAAGTACCTTTATGTCAGATTGTAATTCTTTTGTTAGTTGAAATCTTGTCTCTGGACGTAGAGACAGGTGCTTCAAGGTCATATTCTTTGCCTTGTTTCCCAGTTTATGCTGTACATTGGCAGGTAGGAATGGCTTCAGGGCATTCTTCAAGGGATTAGGCTTGGCAAAGAAGTTGTACAACCAACGTGAACGCGGTACACCCGAGGCGTTGTGGCGGATTGAGGTGTCAAT
The DNA here is from genome assembly GCF_001399675.1 of Paenalicyclobacillus ferrooxydans. Classification (GTDB taxonomy): domain Bacteria; phylum Bacillota; class Bacilli; order Alicyclobacillales; family Alicyclobacillaceae; genus Alicyclobacillus_B; species Alicyclobacillus_B ferrooxydans. Next base: position 23,994 of record NZ_LJCO01000082.1, on the reverse strand, counting down.
CGGCACGTCTTGATCGATACCAAGAAAAGAGATAATCTCCCCTATCACACGGCTCATATCCTTTAAGTCCTCGTAAAGATAAATGCGAAGGTGCTGTCTATCAAAGGTGTCTAAGTAGCGCTTCACTTGGGCTGCGTACATGCCAACCTCTTTATACCACCACAGAGGCTGGTAACCCATCTCCCGGCGCTCGTGCTCACGCTCGAGCGCCTGTTCAAAACTGAGCGTTTCACGACCGTCACGAACCGTATGAGAGTACGCTGAAAAAGCTCTATCAACGGGATTTCTCAAGATAATAATAACCTTCGCGTCGGGATTCAGTTCACGAATCAACCTCGGCGTGTCGGGGTAGTACAGATAGTAGACGGATGCATCGCCGAGTACAGTGGCGTTGCCAGGATTCGAGTACAGCTTCAAATAGTCCGTCTCGTTCCGAACCACGTTGTCACTGAACCCTTCATCCCCAGGTCCCGTGAACGATGGGGGAAAACGATGACTGCACAAATAGTGCGGTTCCTTAATATGACTCATGAAGACGGCAGGATGTTGTGTCAAGTAGTGGTACAGAGAACTTGTCCCCGCTTTAGCAGCCCCAGCAATGAATAAGTTCGGTATGTTCGGGATTGAAATCCTCCCCTTTCTCCCGCCAGCATCCTTTCGATACCCAAAATTTTCACACTTCGGATAGGATACCTCATGTTCATACTATCCGTCCAACCACTCCCCGTGGTTACACGGATATGTAAAAAATATGGAGATCGTGTGGAGGACCCGAAACCTGTTCGCTACCTAGCAACATCACAGTCCTAAATCATGCGGTCCCTGCTGCGTCAAGCGGCAGCCAGACCGTAAACACGGTTCCTTTGCCAATGGTGCTATCCACTGCAATGCGTCCACTGTGTGCTTCCACAAACTCCTTCGCAATGGCAAGACCGAGTCCTGTGCCTCCTGTCTCCCGAGATCGGTCCTCATCAGCTCGATAGAACCGGTCAAAAATATGCGTCAGGTGGTCCGCACCAATGCCGGGACCTGTGTCTGCAATCGATGTGCGAAACTGGTTTCCGTCCCGTTCAACATCGATGCGGACCGCTCCCCCCTCCGGGGTATAACGCAAGGCGTTTCCTAGGAGGTTGACGAAAACCTGGGTAATCCGGTCGGGGTCGACCGTCACGGTCAAGTCGGCCGGAAAATGGTTCTCTATCTGGAGCGTGATATTTTTATCTTCAAACTCAATGTCAAAGTTATCGGCGATCCGCTCCACTAGTTGTCCCGGATACACCTGCTTTTTGACAAGGGACAGCTTGCCGACCTCCGCAAGACTCAGTTGGTGCAAGTCCTGTACGAGACGTGTCAGTCGGAAGACCTCGTCTTGAATAGGCAACAAAGACTCCGGGTCAGCCGGTTTTAACCCTTGTTGAATCAGCTCAAGTTGCCCCTGCATGACAGTCAGCGGCATCCGTAACTCATGTGCCACGTCGGCAACCAAGTGTCGCCTCGCCTGTTCTGTGCGGGACAATTTACTGGTCATCTCGTTAAATGCTTCCGCAACTTCACCAAACTCATCTTTACTGTTGACCATGACCTTCGCTTCCAGTTCGCCAGCCCCAATTCTACGCAGCCCTTGCATAACGAGTTGGAGCGGTTTGGTCATCCAACGGGTAAACCACGCTCCCATCAACAGTGCCAACAATCCCGTCACAACCGTGCCAGATACCGTCGCCAGCGTGGCCGAGTGCAAAACAGTGCGCTCCACTTTGGTGAGTCCCTCGATGCCTCGGTCATGAATCTGAAGGTCCCCAACCTTTGTGCCGTTCACGATGATAGGTGCCTCAACCAGTCCAGAGTCACTATGAGACGGAGACTGCCCGTCAGTTCCGTCGGGGGGACTCTGCGCGGTCTGGACGATCACTTCTCCCTGTGCATCGTACAGTATCAGAGAGGCGACTTGTCCGACATTTGACCGCGATCCGAACAAGCGATAGATATACGCATCTACACCAGCCCACGAATCGCCATTGTATTGATAGTAGTTCTCGAGAAGCGTCGCCCACGTCTCCGCATCGCCCTCTCGAGCAGCTTGCGCATACTCTCGGAACAGCCCCGACAGATACCCATGGGACAGCGTAAAGAAGGCTACACTCGTCATGAACACGAGTGCGGCCATTGCCGCAAAGAGTTTTTGACGGACTTTCATGAATCCTCGCCGAACCTGTAGCCGATACCGTGCACAGTCTTGATGTAGCGCGGGTTGGTCGAGTCATCTTCAATCTTCTTGCGCAGGTGACTGATATGGCTGTCAATCGTCCGCTCGTAATTCAGATACGCGTCTCCAAGCGTAGCTTTCAGGAGCTGCAGACGGCTGTATACAACACCAGGCCGTGAGGCCAGGGTGAGCAGAATTTGGAACTCTGCCGGCGTCAGGATAATCTCTTCGTCCTTCTTCCAGACACGATACTTGCTCTCGTCAATCGTCAGGTCCCCGCGCCGGATAATCCCCGTCTCTTCCTCCGCCGCTGGGATACTTTGAATGCGTCGCAGAACCGCCCGAACTCTCGCCAACAACTCTCGCAAACTGAAGGGTTTTGGCATGTAGTCGTCAGCGCCCATTTCAAGGCCCACAACGCGATCCGTTTCTTCAGTTCGCGCCGTAAGCATGATAATGCCAATGGGACGCCCCGTTTGTCGCAACTCGCGACAAACGTCCAGTCCGCTGCGCTCTGGAAGCATCCAATCCAAAATAACAATATCAGGATTTACTTCATCGACTCGTCGCAGTGCTTCTTGGCCTGTACCAGCTGTCGAAACCGTAAATCCTTCGCTTTCAAGGAATGGTTTGATGACGTCGATTACCTTCGGTTCGTCATCGACGATGAGGATACTTGTTCCCATGTGGGGATTCCCCTTTCACAAACTTCGTCGATTTTTCTCTAATTATAGTTTAACGATAACTTGTCCCAGATCCATCGGCGAGTTGTGGTGTTTGTATGGAGAATCCAAAAAAGGCAGAAGCGCAGGTCCAGAGAAGTGGTCTGACTGTGTCAGACCACTCTCCTGACAGCTCCTGACAGGTCTCAAACTGCTGTGAAGTTGTGCTTATCAGCCCGGGGACGGGATCGAGTGATGCACTGTTAACGATTCACATTGCCGAAAGCATCAGTTTTGCGGCGGAATCCACGTGACGCCGTAACTGCTGCTTTGACTGACACTTGCCCCAAGAACGTGCGCAAAGGAAGCGATAGGCAGACACAACTGACCGTCCCTTCCAACCATGTTGGCGTCCAGCTTGACGTCCTGACCGTTTACCTGAATCGTGTTGCCATGAAATGGGACAGTCACAATCTGGTTGTTGTAGACAAACTGCAAGTCATGCTTAGACTGTGTGAATCCGAAGTCAGCCATTTGCGCAATGTCATAAATGCTCATGTACGTCTGTCCACTCACCATAAACGGCGTCACTTGCGGCATCGGTTCGCCAGTGGACGGATTAAGGAAGAGCTTCGTGTTCGAAGGACCATGGCTGAAGTCGAACATGTTCATCAGACTGCCAGCAATTGCGTCATAAGATCCGTCGCCGATACGGCCAAGGTTCCAGTTGTCTTCAATGAAGCGCAGGATAGAACTCTGGTCGCTGACCGTGTTTGCCACATAATTCCGCTTGGAGTAAGGCGAGATAACCATCAATGGCAGGCGCGGACCATATCCCATCCGATCTTGATAACCCCCCATTATGGTTGCGTTCCCGGCGTATTTCCCGTTCACCATGCCAAGGACATCCTGTGCTGGGTCATTCGATCCGTTAATAATCGGGCTCATGACATGGTCGTACCAGCCGTCAGAGTCATCGTAGTTGATGATAACCGCAGTGCTGCTCCAGTCTGGTGACTGTTCGAGTTTGTTGATGGTGTCAACCACGAACTGCTGTTCATCCAACGGATCGGAGTAGCCAGCGTGAGCGTCCTGATACCCGGGCGCCTTCAGGAAGCTGACTGCGGGCATATTTCCGGCATTCACTGCCTGCCAGAAGTTGGTCATATCGTACTGGTGATTCGCCTGGTCCGTCTTGCCAATCATCGTTACAGAGCTTGGCGGCAGGTGGTTCGGATTCGACGTGGATGCATAGAACTGGAACGGTTCGTGATGTGGAATGTAGTCGGTGACCTCTTTCCCGCCAACGTTTTTGTGCTGCGCCGTCGGGTTTGCAAATCCACCTTCAAACCAGCCCCAAGTGATACCCTTCGCATTCAGCAGGTCACCAATGTTTTTACCGGTCATTTCAATCGTTGTACCTTTTGAAGCTTTGTCAAAGTACGGGTCAACGTCGCTGAACAAGGTTCCGTTTTGGTTCAGGGCCCAAGTGGGATATCCCTTGTCTCCTGGTTTCAAGGCAGTGGGGTTTGGGGTTGTGGAGTTTCCACTAAATGCAATCGCTCCGTGTGTTTGACCAGAAATCAGGTTAATTGCCCCCGGACTCGATGGTCCCATCGTAGTGCCAAACGACTCATCGCTCATTGCAAAGTGCTGCGCATAATTCCAGAGAGCGGTGACGGTGTTGCCATCATAGTAGTCCATCACAGTCTTGTCACCGTGACCCGTCGCGTTCACAAAGTTGTCCATCAGGCCGTTGTCAAACGCCTTTTGCTCTGCGGAATAACCATGGTCCATATCGCCCGTCATTGCTTGACTGGGCCCGAGACGTTGCGGATTGACACCGTTTGGATTGTTCGAAAGCAGAGACGGTGTCAAGCCGTTAACAGACGGAGTTCCTGGAGCTGCATAAAAGGGAGGCTCACCTGCCGGGTTTGTTGCGTTTGGATAGGTACCAAAGTAGTGGTCGAATGATACATTCTCGCCAAAGATGACAACTACATGTTTAATCGGAGTGGTTGTCGCAGGAATGTGACTCACCGCAAAGTGGCTCGATAGAGCAGCACCTTGACCTGCTCCAGACACACTTGCAAAGACAGGCACGGCAGACAAAGCTAGGGTTGCAGCCACTGCCGCGGACAGCTTTAAACTACGCCGCATAAACAAGATACCTCCTTGGAATTTGCATCTGTGTCCAGCGTGTAAACACGCTTATCACGACCCAAATCTTACAGAGGATTTGTAAATTTACGATGCAAGAGAGATAAAAGACTATTGATTAGATGTTAAGAGTTTGTAGATTTTGTGGTGGAGGACTCAGACGAAGAACTAGGCGGGTTCTCAATATTTCCTTCTCGTTGTGACAGGTTCGCCCACAGTCGTCGCGGCAGCAAGATACAGCTGATGCCATAGCACTTCACAACATACAGCAAGAGAATGGCTAGCGAACCAAGAAAGAAGTCAATCCCGGATTGCATCGTAACAATCATCTTTCTTGCGATGGCAAAAATAAGGATATCCGTAACCAGATGCGGATCTCGTTTAATCAACATAAGGGCGACCTCAAGACCAATGATGTACAGCAGCGCATCGTCCAAAAACTGCTGGAGTGAACTGACCGTACCCCGCAAGAACACGCCTCGCAAACTCAGCACCATCATCACGCATGCAGAGACAACCCCAACGATAAGGAAGAGGGACAGGATGATCTCAAAAATTCGTATGAGAGACTCAATCCATTTTGACAACTTTACTGTGAAACGATGCACGGCTTCGTTTCCTCCCTGCGTTGGGTAGTTGAAACAAGTGGTTGACATGGGGTGGACAGTGCAGATCTTGAACGTCTTCGTCTTTCACGAGTTGGTCTGTATATATACAGATCGAAATCAATTTATGTGTATTATAACAGATGTGTGAATACTTTAAATTCTTTCGAATCCGTACAGTCGAGTCAATTTGCAAATGGGAGTAGAAAAGGCTTGATGGTGCACCGTCAGAGGAATACACTAGTTCATATTCTGGGAAATGTAAGAAGGAGGGAACTTTGAAGTGCTTTTGTGGCAAGTGACACTAACAGCCTTTATTATAACATCACTGTTCGGGCTGTATCTGTTTTCTGGCTATACCTTTCGCATTAAAGTTTACTATCCGCTCGTGCTCGTCGCGTGCCACATTACGGCTGCTGCTGTGACGACTATCTTATTCGCCATTCTCATTGTCAAAATGTTTACCACGTCTGCTCATGTCAACGTGTTTTCCATCGTCTTTGCATGCATCTCATTTGCGCTCGTGGCACTGACACTTTTATCAGGGCTGTACTTTTTCTTTCGCTACGACTTTAAGCGCCGGAAAACAAAATGGGGCATCATCATGACGCACCTTGCTATGGCAGGTCTATCGTTTATCTTTGCCATCTCGAGTATTTCAACAGTAGCGATAGCACCCACGGGACATACCTACCCCGGTTCAAAGTGGTACAAATATCATTTACGACAGTCCCTTGAGAACGCCACACAACAGCAAAACTGATACACCGTCGTCTTTCTGTGCCGCATGCGTACTTGTTCTGCTGGTAACAAAAATAACAGGTGCCAGGACGGAAATCCTTGGCACCTTGACAACGGGCTGCATCGTGAATTCAGGTTTTGGTTACTTCTGTGCTCGAGGTAAAAATGCTGAAAGAACTGCACCGATGAGGGGCAGGAATGACAAAATCGCAAATACCGTTGGCACACCAAACAAGTCCGAGATTCCCCCCAAGAACGTGGCCCCAATCCCCCCTGCCCCAACGCCAAACCCAATTGATAACCCAGAGGCAAGCGCAATGTTTTTCGGCAACAGCATCTGCATTAATACGACGGTCACGGCGAATGATGACAATACGCTAAATCCAAAGAACAACAGTACAAGGACGGCCACTACCCCATGTGTATGGGGGAACAGCAGCGCAAAAGGTGTTGCAATCAACATCGATAACATCATTAAGCGCTTCTGGCCGATCCGGTCGGAAACCACACCGCCGATAAACGTACCTAATGCCCCCGCACCCATGAAAACGAAATTAAACAGCTCTGAGGTTTGGATGGATAAGTTGTGAAAATAAAAGGGCAAAAACACCACCACACCAACCTGGCACCAGGAACGAAGAATGATGATGATAACGAGCACAATGACACCTGGGATGTTGTTCTCCCCTGTTATCTGTCGACGCCGGCCTGCTGACTCCGCAACCCGCCGATTCAGCCACGGTGTAATCTGTGCGCCGAGTCCAAGTGCCAGGATAGCGACTGGAATGAACCAAAGCAGCCCTTTCAGTCCTGTACTGGCGAGAAATAGTGGGATCATTAAGGGGCCGAATGCCTGACCCGCGTTCCCGCCAACCTGAAAAATCGACTGTGCCATTCCACGCCTAGAGCCTGCAGCCAGGTGGGTTCCACGTGATGCCTCAGGATGGAAAGCACCAGATCCCAGTCCGGAAATCGCAATACAGATGAGCAACCAAGGCAAGCTATGGACAAAACCAGTTAGGGCCAACCCGAGAACCGCTAGAAAAACCCCTGCCCCCAACAGCCAAACGCGCGGCTTCTTGTCGGTAAGTGTTCCAAAAATAGGTTGCATAACTGAGGACGTTAAGTAAGATACCAACACAACTAACGTAGACTGCGTATAATTAAGGTGAAGAGCATGTTTATACATGACCACAAGAGCTGGAACCATCCCGCTCGTGACAAGGTCGTTAAGAAAATGTGTTCCACTTAGAGAAAAGACCGCTCGACGATTGAACGACACAACGGATGAACGAGATACTTCTGTTTCAGGCAAACCTCTAACCCCCACTCCCGTACAGTCTTTATGCAGCAGTGTGGCTCTGTCACTGGCCTAGACTCGGAAAAAGATTCCTCCCGCCGCTCGCCACCACTACAGATTACCCCGAAGTTCCCGTGTGTCAACATCTGAGAATCCTGAACATACCTCCGGTTTGACTGGAGTGAAGCGTTCAGCGATGATGCTCACAGGCAGGTCTTTGCTTCTAAAAAACCGAAAGGATTGGTGATGATACGTGCCGCAGGATGACTTGAAACAGCGATTAACGCCGATGCAATATGAGGTCACTCAACACAGTGGGACTGAGCCCCCGTTTCACAACGAGTACTGGAACAATCACCGGGAAGGGCTGTACGTAGACGTTGTCTCCGGAGAGCCGCTTTTTACCTCCTTAGATAAGTATGACTCGGGTTGCGGCTGGCCGAGTTTTACCAAACCGCTCAATGACCATGAAATACGTGAGCGACGAGACACGAGTCACGGCATGATTCGCACAGAAGTGCGGAGCACCAAAGCAGACTCGCATCTCGGCCACGTATTTGATGACGGCCCAGAAGAAACGGGTGGACTTCGCTATTGTATTAATTCGTCAGCACTGCGCTTTATTGAAAAAGACAAACTTGAGGAAGAGGGCTACGGGGAGTATCTGCGCTTGTTTGAAAGATAAGCGCCCGGCGTTGAAGCCCCGTGATTCAGTTCGACCTGTGATGTGTTGCCGAGACAACCTGCTCAAGGTGACCAGCGGTTGTCTCGGTTTCATCGTATGTAACCACTGCAACACTTTCTCCCAAGTCAACACTGACACCTGCAACGCCCCGGGTTTGTCTGAGTGCCTTTGTGACCGCATTGACATTCAATCCATGAACTGACAATGTCAAAGTATCCAAAACAATTCACGCTCCCTAGGTTTGATTACACCGGTGTAGTGTATCCCCTGTCGCAGAAACAACACAGTTTCCCACCACTTTCGTATTTTCCTGCAAAACCGTTATGCTTAACCTAGAGGAGGTGCCGAACGTGAAAGGGGACGTTGTCGTTTACACCACCAGCAACTGAGGAAAGTGCCGTCTTGCGAAAGAGTTTCTTTCGCGTAATCATGTTCCGTTTCGTGAGGTTCATCTGTTACGACAATCGGGTGCCATTGATGAACTCGTTCGCCTGACCGGTTCGTTCACTGCGCCCGTCGTGATTGCAGGTCAAAGATTTGTTCGAGGCTACAACCCTCCGGCGCTTGAAGCCCTTCTGACTGACGAAGGATGGCTGTCTGAGTAATCACACCCAATTTCTGATTTTTACGTTCGTTTCCGAGACAATACGTTCGTTTCCGAGACGATTTGGAAGATTTAAAGTAACATTAATGTGAATCAGCATTTCATATCCCAGGAGGCACCAAAATGCAAATCGACGTGCAATCTGCAAAAGATCTCTTAGCCATTTCTTCTGATCTCGTTGTACTTACCTGCTCCTCCGATACATACCAGAATGAACCTGGCTTTACCGCATTCAATCACGCAATGGCCCATCAATTGTCTGCACTCCTGGAGCGCGAATCCTGGACAGCAAAGCAAGGTGATGTGTTTGAAACTCATACTTTAGGTCAAATAACCGCCCCCCGGTTCGCCCTCATCGGACTCGGGACACTCGCCAAAGAACCTGACCTTGGGGCCATTCGATTGGCAGCAGCCACCGCGGTGCGTAGAGCAGCGGAGTGCAAAGCAAACCACGTCGCGTTCATCTTACCCGAAGAATTGTCTGATTCATGGACAGATGTGGAAGTTGGACAAGCCATCGCGGAGGGTGCTTTACTCGCGAACTATCATTTTGAAAGCTATGCGCGGGACAAGAAAACTCATCACCACGTATCCAAGTTCACTGTTTACAGCACCTATGACGTTGCAGGTCTCAGCACAGGGATCAAAAACGGAGAAGCCGTGGCGTCCGGCGTCTGTCTGGCTCGCGACTTGGTCAACACCCCGGGCAACCGTATGACACCGACTATCATGGCTGAACATGCATCGAAAATTGCACACGAGTATGGAATGACCCTTGAAGTACTCGACAGAGAACAAATGGAAGAACTCGGCATGGGTGCATTGCTTGCTGTCGCCCAAGGGAGTGTCGAACCTCCAAAGATGATTGTCTTGCGCTACCAAGGTAGAGATACATGGGATAACGCTATCGGACTTGTCGGTAAGGGGATCACGTTTGACAGCGGCGGTCTCTCCATTAAAACCGCTGCTGGGATGGAAAACATGAAAACCGATATGGGAGGCGGTGCTTCCGTTCTTGGCACGATGAAAGCGATTGGCCAGTTAAGGCCCGCTATCAACGTTGTCGGTGTGGTTCCAGCCACTGAAAACATGCCATCCGGCAGTGCTTTTCGGCCGGGAGATGTCATTTCGGCAATGACCGGTAAGACCATTGAGGTCTTGAACACGGATGCGGAAGGTCGGCTAGCACTCGCAGACGGTGTAGCTTACGCCAAACATCATGGAGCATCTCAGATCATTGACCTGGCCACGCTTACTGGCGCAGCACTTGTTGCCCTCGGGACAACAACGACCGCTGCAGTGACAAATGACGAAGCATTTCTGGCCGACTTTATGGAGGCCACTCAGACTGCGGGTGAAAAGGCCTGGCAATTACCTGCCTTCGATGAATATAAGGATTTAATCAAAAGCGATATTGCCGATGTGAAAAATACAGGCGGCCGCTTCGCGGGTACCATAACCGCCGCTCTGTTTATCCGTGAGTTTGTTGAGAATACACCTTGGATTCACCTGGACATTGCGGGAACTGCATATTCCGACAAGGGCACAGCGCTCACGCCTAAAGGTGCTACAGGTGTAATGGTTCGTTCGTTGGTCCAGTACCTGTTGACGAAAAGCCGCTAAGCGATTCGCCACTCAGTAAAGCTAGAAAGACCAACATTCCTCACCTCGAGGAATGTTGGTCTTTTCTTGACTTCTTCATCGAATTCAGAATTTCGGGCAGTGTCGAATCTAGACACGTCAGGCTGCATGCGCTCAGAACTTACGCATGAATTCGAGCACCAAACGATCTATCACAGGCTCATCTGTCCACCGATCGTCGAAGTTTTCCGTCAGAAAATACGCTTGCAAAGAATGACGGGTTGCTTGGTCGTAATCTGCACCCGTTCCGGCTGCATAGCCATGGGCCCGAAGCAGGTCGCGGATTTCTTGCAATGTCTCACCTGTTAGCTGCAATCGGTCTTCAGGAGCTGTCCTGCCAAAATACAACCGTTGAAGCGCCAGCAGGCGTTTTAATTCTTCAATCGGTGACGGATTGTCATCGACGCGAAGATCAATATACCGATCATTGAATCCGCCGTACCCTGCGCCCTGCTTAGCAACATACAGAGCCGCCCCTTGCATTCCCCGCTTATCCCCGCCTGCTTCCTGGGCCAAGCTCAACGCGTAAAGAAGCCTGTCGGGCAGCGAGCCCTCAGATTGAATTCCCTTGACCAAACCATCGACAACGCCCGCACCAGCCAGGATGTTTCCCTGCGCAGCAAAGCCTGGCCCTGCGATACCGCCTGCATAGTCGAAACAGTCTTTCCCTGTAAAGGTCGCGCTGCGCCCCAGCATATCAACTACACCCACCTGCCGGGACTCTTTATCGGTATCATCTGCAGTCAACTGGACAATGACTTCCTCCGGTTGCAGTCCCTGCTCGAGCAGTTGAAGTCCTTTGGGGCCGTATGTCGTGTTCGCCCAACTCTGCGTGGCAATCGCACCTGCGCCTGCTTTCACCCAAGGCACCACGGCACCGACCGCGAGGAACTTCGACTGCACAGCAACGCCAATTTCGCCCGTCTTGACATCAACAGCAACAATCGAAAACGTCGCTACAGCAGACAGACCATTTTTCAGAGGCGTTTTTGACATTCCCCATCCTCCTGTGGACGAGTTTCTCGTCCGGGATTAGAGCTCAAATTTTTCGAGTGTCTCGGTGAGAATCGGCACAACCTGCTTTTTCCTGGATACGACTCCTTGAAGATTAGCTGTGTTGTCAGAGATCGTCACGTTGTACGCCTGTTCGACTGCTTTCGCTGCGCGGCCAAGCACCAGTGCCACAGAGTTGCTGTTCAGGATATCCGTGATTGCGAGTACAAACAGGTCGAGCCCCTTGTCAAGAATGACCTTGTTCAGAAGTGCTTCAAGTTCACCTTTGCGAGCAAGCAAGTCATTGGTATCAACCGTGTTGACCTGCGCGATTTCAACCTTGTAAGCGCCCATGGAGAATTCCTTTGCGTCCAAGGAAATCAGTTCCTCCGGTGTCTTGTCACTCAGATCAGCCCCCGCCTTTAACATCGCAAGGCCGTATTCTTCGTAATTGACACCTGCAATCTCCGCGAGTGCCTGAACTGCTTTAACGTCTTCATCCGTACATGTCGGTGATTTTAACAAGAGTGTGTCGGAAATGATGGCGGACAGCATCAGGCCCGCAATCGACTTTGGGATCGAGAGGCCATTTTCGATGTACATTTTGCGCAAAATAGTAGCTGTACACCCAACCGGCTCCGCACGGTAATACAGGGGTTGGCTCGTCTCAAAGTTTGCAATCCGGTGGTGGTCAATGACTTCAACAACAGTCACTTCTCCAATGTCGGAGGCACTTTGTTGACGTTCATTGTGATCGACCAAAATAACTTCCTTAGCTTCCGGCGCGACACCGTGCACAAGCCTCGGTGCAAAAACCTGGAAATGGTTCAGGACAAACGTGGTCTCGGGGTTCAGTTCCCCGAGTCGGAGCGGTTCAACAGAAACGCCCAACTGTGTCTTTAAATCTGCATATGCGAGTGCAGAACAGATGGAATCGGTGTCCGGGTTTTTGTGCCCGAAAATAACAAGCTTGTCCATGTTATCCTCCTTATGACTCGGGCGTGATAACGGTTTTCGCGCCGAGAGTATTTATCCTACTTATCATACGTGAGAACACAGTCGCAGTAAAATACGAAACGGGAAATTGTCGGTGATTGTGAAATGTGCGGACTGCAGTCCTTGCCCGCAAGTCCATGGTATTCGTATCATGAGGCTTGAGAGATTCGGTTGCAGGTTTGACGGAGTATGAAGAGCAGAGGATAGGGATTGGAGCGATATCGAGTGAATCAGCATCTCGCACAAGAACGCCCGCTGATGGACATCTGTCTGCTGGCTGGACGCATCATGTTGCAAAACGGAGCCGAGACGTACCGAGTAGAGGACACCATGATTCGCATGGCAAATGCCCGCGGCGTGGATGCACAGAGTTTTGTAACGCCGACGGGAATCATCTTTTCCATCGACGGAGAAGACAAAACGAGGCTCATCCGCGTCTCAGAGAGAGCTATTGACCTGCAAAAGATTACGCGGGTAAATACTGTTTCACGAGCATTCTGTTCAGATAAGCTATCCATTGAAGAAGCATATGAAAAGTTGACTGAGATCGCGGCTTCCAGACATGCCTACCCGATATGGCTGCAGATTGTCACCGCAGCTCTCGCGAGTGGGTGCTTCCTCATCATGTTTAACGGACCTTGGTCTGATTTTGCATCTGCGTTTGTTTGTGGAGCGATTGGATTCTCGTGCGCGCTGTACTTTCATCGACTAACTCGGTTCAAGTTTTTTGCTGAATTTCTCGCTGCACTTGCGCTTGGACTCGCATCGTTTGTTTTGGTCCGCATCGGTGCGGGTCAGTCGCAAAGCACCATCATTATCGGATCAGTCATGCCCCTTGTTCCTGGTGTACTCATCACCAATGCCGTCCGCGACTTGATGGCAGGTCACCTCGTCTCCGGGATGTCGAAAGGTATCGAAGCATTGCTTACGGCCCTCGCCATCGGCGGTGGCATCGCGGCCAGTTTGTTTCTCGTAGCCAGTTAAACGAAGAGGAGGAGAAACACGATGCTGATCCAACAGTTAGTGGTCAGCTTTTTGGCCACAGCAGCCTTCGGTATCATCTTCAGTGCCCCCAAACGACTGCTGATTGCAGGCGGTGGAGTCGGAATGATTGGATGGCTGATCTACATTGAATTCACACGTTCAGGCATACCGGTGGTACCTGCAACCCTTGTGGCTGCCTTCATGATTACGCTCGTCAGCCTGCTTTTTGCACGGTTTTACAAGGCACCCGTCACCGTGTTCAGCGTGGCTGGCATCATTCCTCTCGTACCGGGAGGGCTCGCTTACAACGCAATGCGTTATTTCGTGGAGAACGATTACAACCTGGCCATGCGCTACGCCGCTGAGTCGTTCATGATTTCAGGAGCCATTGCAATCGGGCTCATCGTAGCGGAGGTCGTGTACCAAATTGTCAAACGCCAGCCGGGGGCGTTCTAGCGCCGCCCACCAAGCAGGCCGCAGTTCGAACCAACGCCAGCGCTCCCATCGTGACGTCAATCGACAAACCGCTCCCATACCAGCACCCCATTTTGTCCCCCAAAACCAAAAGAGTTGCTGAGCACCCGATTGACTCTTTTTTCAAGCGGTGTATTACAAATGAGACTGGCAGGTGCAAGTTCGTCCGGCTGCTCACAATGTGCAGTCGGAGGAAGGATTTCGTCCTCGATGGCTTTAATACAAGCAACGCTTTCAATGGCCCCGGCTGCTCCGAGCAAATGTCCTGTGACGCCTTTGATGGAACTGATGGGAATATTCGATAAGTCGTCCCCGAACACACGCGACAGCGCTTTACATTCTGCACTGTCTCCTGCCGGTGTTGAGGTCGCATGAGCGTTAATATAGTCGATATCCTTTGGACTGAGCCCTGCGGACCTGAGAGCGCGTGACATGGCCGATGCAGCCCCAATCCCGTCCGGGTGGGGTGCCGTTTCGTGGTACGCGTCGTTGGAAGCTCCATATCCGGTAAGTTCAGCGTAAATTCTGGCTCCTCTGGCGCGGGCGTGCTCTAGTTCCTCCAGTACCAATATCGCTGCACCTTCCCCCATCACCATACCTTGACGGTTGGCATCGAATGGACGTGACCAGCGGCTTTTGTCTTCAGGTCCATTCTGTGCGAGCGCACCCGCAGATTTTAATCCGGCAAGGATCGAAGGCGTAAACAGGCATTCGGCCCCCCCAGCAAGAACCACGTCGACCTCACCACTCTTCAGCCAATAAGCTGCCTCGCCAATCGCGTTGGCTGCTGAAGCACAGGCTGTAGCATACGTCATCGACGGCCCTGTAATGTGATATGTCATCGCAATCGCACCCGCTGCAGCGTTCGGAATCGACTTGGATACTAATCTCGGACTGACCCGCACTGACGAGGTCAGTTTGACGGCCCCCGCCTCAAGAGATTGGACTCCGCCAAAAGCCGAACCAAGGGAAAGCCCCACCCTGTCGGACTCCGATTCTTTTCCAAAGGGGTGCCCTGAATCTCCGTCAAATCCGGCGTCAAAAAGTGCCTCCTTGGCAGAGACAAGCGCAAGCTGCGTGAAGCGGTCCGTATCAGAGACAAGTTTTCGCGGAAGATAGTCTTCCGGGGTAAAGTCAATTGCCTGTGCGGCGACGGGGGTCCACTTTTGCAAAACCGGATCGGACATCTCTCGAACGGCGGATTCTCCCTGAAGCAGACCATTCCAAAACCTTTTTAATCCCACCCCGAGCGGGGTGACGGTTCCCATCCCAGTGACAACAACCCTAGTGCGTGAGGGCATACAAAAGTCCCCTTTCGACTTCATCCATTTCATGATAGATTGTGTAAATTTGTAATTCAACCAATGCGACCCGCAAATTACACAGTGATTTTTTCGGGCTGGTTGTCCTTTGTATCGAATTTTGGGTATCGTAGATGTGCAAACACTAATCACGCGTGAGGTGAATCAGGTGCAGCATCGTAAACTTGGAAGTCAGGGGCTTGTTGTAAGCGCGCTCGGACTCGGTTGCATGGGTATGTCCGACTTTTACAGCGGTCGTGACGAGCAGGAGTCTATTCGCACGATTCATCGAGCCATCGAACTCGGCGTCACCTTCTTTGATACGGCAGATATGTATGGTGTAGGAGCAAACGAAGCATTGGTTGGTCGTGCTCTGCAGGGTAAACGCCAAGACGTGGTCATTGCAACAAAGTTTGGCAATGTGCGCTCAGCAGATGGGAAGTTTCTTGGCATCAACGGGCGTCCTGAGTATGTCAAAGAAGCTTGTGATGCCAGCCTGAAGCGGCTCGGTGTGGATACCATCGACCTCTACTATCAGCATCGCGTTGATCCAAATACCCCCATTGAAGAAACCATTGGAGCTATGGCCGATCTCGTCCAAGCGGGTAAGGTCCGATATCTCGGACTCTCGGAGGCTGCTCCGGAGACCATCCGCAAGGCAAACAGTGTTCATCCTATTTCAGCGCTGCAGACTGAATACTCACTGTGGAGCCGCGACGTAGAAGACGAAATCCTCCCGACAGTTCGTGAGCTCGGCATTGGATTTGTTCCCTACAGCCCGCTCGGACGAGGCTTTCTTACAGGACGCTTCCAACGTTTTGAGGATTTGCCGCAAGATGATTATCGCCGCAATTCCCCCCGCTTTCAGGGTGAGAACTTCGAGAAGAACTTGGCCCTCGTCAAGCTGATTGAATCGATGGCTGCCGAGAAAGACTGTACTCCAGCGCAACTAGCTCTGGCATGGCTGCTTCATCAAGGTGAGGACATTGTTCCGATTCCAGGGACAAAACGCGTGTCATATTTGGAGGATAACCTGAAAGCAGCAGACATTGAACTCACCAGGGACGACGTCGCACGCATTGACACGATTGCCCCAAAAGGCGTGGCTGCAGGTGAACGCTACCCGGCACAAGCAATGAACGCAGTTCATCGATAAAACAGGCCTCGAGCGTACACCGTCTCCCTGGGTCTTTGCAGGGGCCTGGTATGCCTGGCTAGCAGCGCAGCTTTTATTCGGAGGTAACAGCATGACCAAAGGAGAACTTGAGGATAAAATCAGCAAATCTTTAACTCAGTGGGAAAAAGACTACTTGGGACGCGGGTCCATCCTTGTCAAAACCGATATTTTGCGGAACATGGTGATCGTGTTGATGAGAGGCATTTTGACTGCAGCAGAGCAGGAACTGGCCACGACGCGGGAAGGCCTTATGTCGGTGAAACGGATGCGTTCAGACCTCGTTGAGAGCGGTGCGAACCAGCTGAAAGCACTGGTTAGTGAACTAACCGGTATCGAAGTCATGAGTTTCTACACGGACATTAGTACTCAAACGGGTGAACGAGTCATGGTCTTCATCATGAAAAGTCCCATCGAGTAAAGGACGAAAAGACTCACCCCATGCCAAGCGTCTCCCAAGATGGACACATTTTGTGAAGTGAGACCATTGGGTTGACATCTGGCTCATCTTTGTTAAAATAAAATTCGTTAAGCTTGAAACAACAGGATCATATTACACGAAGTGTAGTTTTTTGGTAGCGTTGAATAACCCCCTTTCGTACATGAGAGGGTAGTATAAACGAAACCGATTGACTCCACGAGTACACCAGCCTGCAGTCACCATGACAGTTGCGGGCGGTTGTTCTCTGTGGGATCGATCGGTTTTTTTATTAGCCTTTTACCGTATTGAGGAAGGGGTGCCACAATGGATTGGTTGCAAGGCGTGACAATGGCAAACTTGTACTTGGGGGCGCTGGCCCTCTGTGTAATCTCTGCACTGATTTTTCTATCTCCCAGGGTCTCAATTCGGTACGTATTTGTCCATCAAGGGCTCCTTATCCTGCCCTCCCTGGCCGCAATTGTTGCGCTTACGAGCGGGGATACGATGACGACCTCTTTCTGGCACTTGAGCAGACTGGGCTGGCTCGTGGCTGCTTTTGTAAATATAGTCAATGCCGTGGTTCAGCGATTCTCAATTCGGTATCTTCTCGGTGACAGAAAGTACCGTCAATACTTCACCCTCTTCACAGTGACAACAGCCGTGAATTCATTGACGTGGCTGATGAATGATATTCGTTGGATGGCTCTATGCTGGGGAGTATCTTTGATTGGGATGCTTCTGTTGTTCAGTCTAAACCGGTCATCTGCCTCTATAAAGATCATGGTCAGACAGGCAGCACTGATGTTTGCTCTGAGTTGGGTTTCCTTTACCGTCGCCGCTGTTCTTGTTCGACAAACCGTAAAATCTTGGGATATCTCTGTTGCACTCAGTCAAACCGGACTCGCACACATGACAGCATCCTCCACGACTGCTATTGACTTTCTGCTCGTCCTCACTGCCATTATTCCTGCTGCACAGTGGCCATTCCAACGCTGGCTTGTTCACTCTGCCGCGGTACCAACGCCTGTCTCTGCAGTGATGCATGCAGGATTCGTGAACGTTGGTGGTGTCTTGTTGACGGTTTTCTCCCCGCTGTTTCAGAGCATACCTGCACGAGAAACACTCTTCGCCATTGCCGCGGTGTCCATTTTGATTGGGACTGGAATTATGCGCGTCCATGTCGACTACAAACGACAATTGGTCGCATCGACTATCGCACAAATGGGGTTCATGTTGGTTCAGTGTTCACTTGGGGCGTATGTCGCAGCTGTCATCCATTTGGTCATGCACGGGTTCTTTAAATCCAGTCTGTTTTTTCAGTCGGGGTCTGTAATCAAGCCAAAGATTGCCACCACCAAGGTAACAACGCCTACGCTCTGGTCCTTATTATCTGTGCTCCTTGTCGGCGTCATCGTGGCATTGGGCTATTGGTTGGTTGCTCCCTCCCCGGGATATCGGTTACTGAGTGCAGTCATTCTTGGATGCGCAGCAGGTATTGGGTGGCATCAACTCGTGGTAGATCGCATGCCAAAGAGTCAGCTACTAATTGGCATTGGTGCTTTGACCGTGTCCGCGTTAACCTATCAAATGGTGCATGCCATCTTGGCTCCATGGCTTCAACTCTCTCCCGCATCGAGTGTTGTCTTGCCAACTGGATTTGTGGTCGTAAGTGTACTGTGGTTAACGCTTACAGGTGTAGGTATGTACTGGCTGCACCGACAAACCACGCGTCGGTTCAGCAAGCTTTATCTCTGGCTGGTTTATCTTGGTGAGCCGAGTACAAACCTCATCCAAGTCCGCCCAGCGTACCCCGAATCTAAGCCGCAAGTCAGACAATTGGTAGGATAAGGATGTGAATGAGAGACATGAATATCAAGCCGGAGCTGCTGAGCACGCATCAGGACCATTTTCCGAGACGATTTCAACTCGAACAGATTGTGGATCGCGCAGTTCAAGCGATTGCCCCACTCTGGCCCATTGATCAGTTTGCTGCGCGATCGCCTTGGATGAATCTTGAATCAGAACCTTTTCACCGTGTGGCCGAACATATGAAGAGAAGTCAAGGGGTAGATCTCTACCCTAGTGCTGCCATCATTCGAGCAGCGCAGCAAAAAGGGGAAATTGAACCGCGGTTTGTTGACGCGCGACTTCAAAAGTGGCTCGACGCAGAAATGGGTGGAGATGATCTTCGCGAGACGGTGGAAGTCTTCTGTAGAGCTGTAATGTCACTCCAAGAGATACCTGGTGACCTTATCTCCAATCTCGCTGTCCAAGAAGCTGCCTCCTCCATGCTGCACCTGGAAACTTCATTCTCATCGAAAGCCGAAGGTGAAGTCCAGCCGCTGAGCCAGCAGTTTGACCGCTTCAGTAACAGAGACACAAACCACAGGCTCAACCATCAGGCTATCAAGTGGTGCAAGCTTTACCTTGATGAATCTCAAGCAGTGTGGTCACTGCCTTATCGAGAAGAGGGATTTTACGCAGCCTGGCGACAACTTGTAGAGCACGACCCAGCGTTGCCCAGGGCTGTCCGAAAACGCCTGCATCAGTGGCCTGCTGACGCCTCATCCGCTCTGCAACTGGCCTTGGATAAACTACAAATCCCAGTATCAGATGTCGAATCGTATTTGCGGGAACACCTTCTCGCGTTACCTGGTTGGGCGGGTATGCTGTACTGGCGCGCACAGCGCGCTGACGCTGAAAGATCTCTGGTGCTGGATTACTTAGCCATTCGTATCTCGATGGAGTGGGCATATCTTGCGCCATACCTGCCCCTAAAGGATGAATCCCCAGCTGCGCCCAAGTTCATCCAGAATGGTATTGCAGCGTGGAAACATTACGCCGGAATGCAGCCATGCGAATGGCTTAACCTCTCACCGGAGGGGCAAATCAAACGACTATCGATAGCACATCGATTTAATCTTTTGACTGCACGGAGACTGTGGCTGGAAGCTTGGGAAGACACCCAAAGTGCACAACTTCAAAAACTCCTTACGGGAGAATCTCAGACGCTTACAAAGCCGGACTTTGGAACGTCCCGCAGGCTTGAAATCATTGAAGCTGAGAGCCATATCGGCGATTCAGAGCGCATCGTCGCGCCTTCTGCACAGTTTGTATTTTGTATCGACGTACGGTCTGAGCCATATCGTCGACGGCTGGAACGAAGTGGACCATTTGAGACCTACGGTGCAGCAGGGTTCTTTGGTTTGCCAGTAGCTGTCAAGTCGCTCGGCATGAGCCATGCTCACGCCTCTTTGCCCGTTATCCTCACTCCTAAGCACCTCATTGTGGAGTATGCAGCCGACGAGTATCACATGCCATATCTGGCGCGCCGTGATGCGGTTGACACCGTGTCGCACGCTTTTAAGACCATGAAGCAAAGCACTCTGGGGAGCCTGCTCTTGCCGGAAGTGACAGGATTTTGGATGGCATTGCACATGATTGCTCGTACTTTCTTCCCAAGAATGACTGGCAAAGCCATTCGTCAATTGCGTCAGCGATGGCTTAAAAAGCCAAAAACCATGTTCTCCATTGACATAGCAGATCAGATAACCGGCGTACCGAAAGGGCCCGTAAGGGAGGACGCCTCCGACAATGCAGGTCCAGATACAGCTCACGCAAAACGAGAGGAGTCTTCTCTTTCTCTGAACAGTCCTCTCGCTGTCGGAATACCAGATAACCTGAAAGTTGAATACGTTCGACAGTTTCTTGCATCCATTGGACTTACGAGAGATTTTGCTCCGATTGTAGTCATATGCGGACACGGCAGCGAAACGACGAACAATCCGTATGCTGCAAAGCTGGATTGTGGAGCGTGTGGAGGAGCGTCAGGGGCTCATAACGCGAGGATTCTGGCAACGTTGTGCAATACAACAAGTGTTCGTGCATCACTCAAGAAAATTGGCATTGAAATTCCCGAAGCAACGTTATTCCTTGCAGCGGAACACATCACAACCCTGGACACATTGCGTTGGCTGTATGTACCAAGTTTATCAGAAGGCGCAAAAGACGCGTTTGATCAAGTGAATCGTGTATTGCCGATTGTCCAAAGGGCCGCTGTCACAGAGCGTTTGCGCGAATTCCCGTTGACACCAAGACAGATTGAAGCGCCGGTTCGTCAGGCAGAGCGCTTATCAGAGGATTGGAGTGAAGTCCGACCTGAGTGGGGGCTGGCCAAGAACGCCGCATTCGTTATTGGGCACCGCAATTTAACCAAGTCCTGCAACCTGGAAGGTCGCGTTTTTCTCCACAGTTACGACTGGCAAGCGGACTCGGACGGCGAAATTTTGAACGCTATCCTCTCGGGACCGGGAACAGTTGCACAGTGGATTAACCTGCAATACTACGCTTCGACGGTCGCTCCAGATTATTATGGCGCTGGGAGTAAAGCTACCCAAACCGTAACCTCAGGACTCGGTGTCATGGAGGGTAACGGCAGCGATTTACTAACTGGCGTGCCGTGGCAAAGTGTTATGGAGTCTGACAAGGAACCGTACCATACTCCCCTGCGGCTTCTCATCATCGTCGAAGCACCTCGAACCCGTATGGCGGACATTCTCGAAGCAAATCCCTCGTTTCGCCAAAAGGTGCAAAACGGATGGGTCCGTCTTGCCACCATCGACCCGAGCGGCCTCTGGGAAGATTGGACTGGTGACGCCTTCGTGACAGATAATGGAGGTCATGGATTCTCGGAGGTGTCGAATAATACGGGCACAACACGCCCTGTCTTTACGTCATAAATGGCACCACAGATGTTCGATATCTGTGGTTCGCAGTAAATAACGAAACCCAATCGCTCCTACACCTGATTTGCGCCAAGCACCTTCGGCCCGAGTGGAATCTTGGTTTTCGCATTCGGTTCTAGTGTGATGCCAATTGTGTCAGAACTCGTCTGTGGTCCCGTTAGTGGAACCTGTAAAACGCCAACACGATTCGAATTCACTTTTATCACGCCCGCACTCTGCCGGACACCGTGGTGCAACAGCCAAACGTGATACACCTGTGAGCCCGTTGTCGGTTTGACATTCGAAATATAAACAAGCAATTGAATGCCACTTTGGGTCGGCATGATGACGACTTTGCCGGTTGCTCCGGCTTGCACCTGTGTCGGTTGCAGAGTCACTGCTCTAGACGCAGCAGCTAGTTGTCGTTGCATCGTTTTTAATGACGTCGAATCCCTGGCGACCTGTCCGGCGAGGAAGACGGACACAATAAGCAAAGCCGCACTGAGCGTCCACGGTACGAGATACCGCAGTAGGTGTTCCTTATCTGATGCTGTCGCCCGCCTCGGCCCATATGCCTGCGGTGAAACCACTTCGCTTATCGGGGATACATTCACAGGAGGTCGCTGTTCGTACGCTTTCAAGAGAGTCTTTGAAAGTAATTCGTCGGGCGGCATTACAGGTGTCAAAAGCTGGACCAGTTGGTCCTCTGCCTGACTCAATTCACGCAGCTCGTGTCGACACCTGGCACACGCAGCCAGATGTTTCTCCACAGATTTTCGTTCATCATCATGCATTCTCATTCGCAGATAAGCTAGAAGATCGAGGTCTTCGCAGTTTTCGTATTTCACCTTTCAGCCCCCTCTCTCCACTCCGGCATCATCTCTCGAAGGAATTTCAATGCTTTGTGCAGACGAGTTTTTACGGTCCCCAAGGGTCGGTTCATCTGCTGTGCGATCTCGCTTAGTGTCAACTGGTGAAAGTAGGCTAACTCGATGACAGTTCTTTCCTCAAAGTTCAGAGCCTGCATCGCCTCTGAGACGTCTTCGCGAAACCAGTGGTGAAAACTCACCGATTCTACGCTGCGTTCTAAGCCTGTCCCTAGATCGTCTGCAGTCTGTCCGTACCATTCCAATATTACGGCTCCGTTTCGTCGCTGTTGACGCAATTTGTCATACAAAATGCGTCGAGTTATGGTCAGCAGCCAGGTTCGAAACTGACTTTGCTCCGGCCGGTACTGTGCACTCGTAGTCCACAGTCTGACAAACACATCCTGAGTGACCTCGCTTGCAAGTTCCTCATTGCTGCACCCATGGAGCGCAAACGTGTAAACGAGGCCACTGTATCTGTCATACATCTGCTCGAAGGCCTCTGAGTTTCCTTCCTGAATTTTCGAAAATAAATCGGCATCATCGAGCAGTTCCATCCGCACGCTCACTCCTTTGACATCAAGCGGACCAGTTACCGTCGATTATACGGTAACTGGTCCGCTGCACTCCGAGCATCAATCATCATTTCTCCAGTTCAGACTCTTTTTCTTATTTAACACGCCATTGATGTAAAAGCGCATAAAATATGTCCTCCTCAAATACAAAGAAAGATGTGTATTGTGACAAGCCAAGTTGGTCCGTTGAAATGTTGCTCAGAGTGGGAAAACCCTTTAGATACCGCGGTTGGTCTTTTACCTCTGCACATGGAGAGGTAATGACCCATCCAACCGAAGCGCCTGTGATTCCGTGTGTCAATGTATCGACAGAGATCGTTGGTTTGACTGGATTCAGTGTGTACATCCCTGTGGGACCGATGTTGTAGTACATACTTTGCACATTCACATTGCGATTCGTATAACTGAAGACAACTGGTTTACCAAAACTGGCTACAAGCGCTCCTGTTTTCTCATCAATTACCTTAAATGCGAAGTCGAAAATCGACGTTTGTCCTTCAGGTGCCTTAGCGTCAAAACTGACCAGCGGTCCTTGTAAGATTTCGAATTTCACTGGGTCGCTGAACGCACCTGCAGGTATGGTGACCTTGGCTCCTCCAGCTTGGAGTGTGGCCCCTACTCCCACTGGTATCAATGCTTCCGCTGCTACGTTTGGAAAGCCGTGCGCTTGAAAGTCGACGGTGGCGGCAAAGACGGTTGTGGTGCATGCGACCATTGTAATTCCTACCGTGATAGTACCAAGCGTTGCAGTTGCCTTCGGTAGTGTCCCGTCAAGTGGTGTAAATTTGAGTGCAACCCCTTAGTGTCGGCTATTTATGCAACACTGACGTTGGCGCCAGCAATTGCTGTTCGTCGGTACCGGTGAGTTTTGCCATGGACTCTCGG
>NZ_LJCO01000095.1 GCF_001399675.1 Paenalicyclobacillus ferrooxydans | reverse complement strand
TCTAGACTTCATATTAGCGCCTCCTACATGAGTTCTTTAGGGCAATGACCCGGCACACACTCATCGTAGCGAGGCTCTATTATTTCTACAAACCCTATTCACTAACGTATACAGGAATGTTATTGGGCCGTGATTGCATCATTTATCATGTTCGCAGGCACAGCGACCCGCACAGAGACGTTTATGAAAGGCTTTAACCGCGTAAGCGGCACTTTCGCCGGCCTGGTGGCGGCGGTCTGGGTAGCTGAATTGACGGCAGGTCACGGAATTCGGGTTGTCGTTGTCATCGTGATATGCATCTTCTGGGGATTTTATCTCTTTCGAATCTCTTACGCTTACATGATTTTCTTTCTCACGATTATCATTGGGCAGCTGTACAGCATCTTGCATGAATTTTCAACTGGACTTCTGCTTTTGCGCCTTGAGGAGACGGCAATTGGGGCGGCCGCTGGATTCATTGCGGCCCTGGCTGTTGTGCCTTTGTCTACGCGGGACACCATCCGCACAGCGAGAGATAACCTGCTGTCAGACGTGGCGGAGTTTTTGCGCAGGGCTGGTGACCGAATTGCGGATGGCTCGGTTTCAGTACAAGATTTGGAGATGCTGTCACGCACCGTTGACAACCGATTGCAACAGTTGTTACTCCTCAGTCGACCGTTTACTCGGCCGTTCATTGGAGCGAGCAGTCCGGTTGTTCGCCACCGACTCGCTCTCTACGCGTTGCTGATTACCGATGTGCGCGCCCTTGCGGTCGCTCTACGTGCATCCGTTACAGTGAGTAGAGGTGCCTTGGCGGCGATTTGCCAAGATCTCGCCAGAGCAACGGTCCGCCTGAAGGAGGCACCGCAGCAGAACTCGCGAAAGCAGACGGACCCGGCGCTGTCCGCCCCAATTCCGGTTCAACTGAACGAGCCGATTGCTGACCCGGTTACACGCATACTTGTGCATATGCAGCGAGTCTTGTACGACCTGGAGGCAGATTGCGCTGATCCGCTGTAACGCGAAGATACTTAAACAAGATTTTAAAGAGCTCTGTCGGATTTGAGAGCATATCAAGGCATTACGGTGAACCGTATCACAAGTGATCGTAAAGCGGAAATTCGAATTAATACTTCGTAGCTCGGAGATCTTTGGAGATTAATGCCGTAAACCAGTTCAGTTGCGCGGTGGGGGAATTACCAGACGGAAAAATG
>NZ_LJCO01000054.1 GCF_001399675.1 Paenalicyclobacillus ferrooxydans | reverse complement strand
ACCGAGGACTGGTTAGCTTAGTCGAACGATATGACGGAATTCGTTCCACAACGTGAACCGCCGTATACCGAACGGTACGTACGGTGGTGTGGGAAGACGGGGGTTAGTCACCCCCTCTTACCCGATTACTTTAGAGGTTTACTGCGGTAGCCGGGTCAGACGTCCGCCCCCGTGGGTCCACGAACCCGTGCGCTAAACTGTCCGCCCCTACTTGCACAAGCATGATTGAGGCTGGTTGGGACATCGATCTCGTATCACAAGCGAAGCTATGGTACTGCAAGATGGATAGGGGTTTTCCGGCAAGTACATGTGAAGGGAGTAAATCAATGAATCCTGTAGTTGGTCTGGATGTTGCCAAGGGAGAAACAGAAGGTCAGGTATTCCTGGATAAAGGTAAACCGCATCGCAGGCACTTCAGCATCGTCCATACGACCGACGGTTTTGAGAAGTTCCGTGAAGTGTTGGAGGGCGTTGAAGCCCTGACAGGTGCGAAACCAACCGTGATCTTGGAATCAACCGGACACTATCATGTCCCGGTGGTACGGTTCCTTGAAGAACACAGCTACGTGTACATTGTGGTGAATCCGCTCATCTCACAGCAGGCGAAGAAGTCCAGTCTTCGAAAGGTGCGAATTGTATCTGATCAATCCGCTTTCTGTCGGCTACATCACGTCCACCAATTCCAAATGCGGTGATAATATGGTCGCCCTCTTGAGGACTTACATCCAGAACATTCTCGACAGAGTCCAAATTAACCCATGTATGTGCCGAGCCTGTGTCAATAATCACGGACTCAAGCGTTATGCTTTTCCCGTTGTGCGAAATCGTTAATGGAGATAACAGAATGCCATTGACGATGCTTAACTTCATGAGTGAATTCCCCGAACCATCGGTTTCATGACGACGTCCATTATGATCTTCTCGTTTGACGTATGGTAAATAAAGTTATTCTGTCTTGCAGCTTTAAGGGCTTGACGAGCTTCTTGCGAACTCTTGAGGGGACGGATAATAGCAACCTCGTCAACACACAGCTTTCCGTCCTCCATGTGAGACTGTAAATCGTTCCAGATATACAAACTGGTTTGGGTACAATTCACGAACTTCCGACCACAGCATACTCATCACCGTCCGCTCGTTTTGATTAGTTTGATTGTACCATCATGGATGATTTTCTGGGCTCGCATTTACGTCGCATAACTGCCCTTGAGTGACACAGGCTACAGGACGGGAAGACCGAATATTCATGCATCCCAACCGAAAAAGGCTACGCAAGCCTTGCACCCCAGATGTTTAAGACCAGTACCGACTTACAAGTCGATCCAAAATCGTAGTAGCACATTTCCGCTTTCTTCAATGTAGCTTGTATCCTGAATCCCACCATTGTTTCGTATTGTCTTTTCAGATCCTGCGTTATCCTTATTGCAAATGACTAGGACTTTTTCTATGCCCAACTCCCTTGCCTTTAGTAATGACAGGGCTAAAAGCTTTGTAGCGTACCCTTTCCGTCTCTCAGAAGGTCGAATGCCATACCCAATGTGACCGAAAGGTGTAAGACGATGACGGATATTTACTGACCCAACAACCTTTCCAGAGTCAGTTACCAACCAGTATGTTGAAGAAGGTACCGTCCCGTCGGGCAAATACTCTATCTGCTCGTTGTTTAACAAAGATTCGATCATTCTTTGGAAATCTGCAGGGTCTCTGGAAATCACCCATGGTGCCATACCTTCCAACTCTTCCCCACTATTTTCCCACTCCTCGTAAAAGGAGATATACTCATTTTGTAACTCAATAGACGGTTTGCATAGATGTACATTCTCTCCCATTGTTCAACCCCCAGGAAGTTTTTCCATAGCGAGTCAATACCCGAAAAATCATCACTATCTATAGAATACCAATATAAGTGGTTGAATCGTTATTGGAGATCAATGCCCTTTAGCGACAGTTCGGAGTCACCATCAGGAACGAATATTCATCCAACAGCAGGGGACGTAATTTATTCAGTTCTCACGCCACGAATGTCTAATAAAACGTTCTCCTTGACAGGTATATTCTGAATAAATGCGTGTACTTACTGATACAAGTATGTAAGCACACCATCAATTGATTTCAAATTTTCTGGGATTAAGTTGTTGAGTTCATTATATACGGTAGCTATCTTGTCGCTAGGTATATCACCGTTGACCTGGTTTTTGATTATAATTTGATAAATTTTTCGAACCAGATTCTCCGCTTGCTTTGGAGTAATTGTAACAACCGCTTTGTGCTTTGGACCTACTAAATACTTCATATTCTTACCGACTAGCGCCATAGCGACATATGACACAAATGATGCATCTTCCTGAATCTGTTGAGTTCCTCTTTCGTGATTGACTATGTTCGCCTGGAGATATAGATCCTGCAAAACACCAGCTGCATACGTCATATTTACGGAGGACTTCTGATATCCAGGGAAAGTGACCCCACCTCCGTCTGCAACATCTACATCTTGTATTAAACGATTGTATAGCATTTGAGTGTATTGATGCTCTCGATTTATTTCCTTGAAATAAGTCCCTTTAACCACCAACGAAATAACCAATCCAATACACACGACTGTAAAAACAACATTAAACAAACGTTTTCGAAGGATTGTGGTTCACTTCCTCTCCTACAAAACAGCTAAAGTTATAAACTTTACTCAATTCCTCAGTTCTTCTGCCCCAAAGCTCAACAAGCAGTGTTTGAACCGAAGTGTACAATCATACATCCCCTGGTATTCGCCTTGTTCGACAACTGTTACTTTGTCATCGAAATCAAACTTACAGGACAAAAATTCCATCTCCCTTTTGTAGACCCCTATGCATTGGAGCCTTCCTCCCGTATTCATCTGGAATAGGCTGAGTGTCATCAAAATCGATGAAATAAGAGACCGTGAGACAACGTCCAGCTCTTGATTTCGTCGAATTCACTATTACCACAGTTCTTCTCTGACAACTCTAAGAGCTGAATCCGTGGAACGAATCCCTGCTTGAGAGTAAGAATGACCCATCGTCTCTCAGGTCTACATTCAATGCCAGACAGTTTGCTGACTGACGTCTCCCATGCTCCGAACCTGACGATGTCCTGGCGAAAGGTCAAAGGTCTTATCCACCTGCGAGCCAAAATGAAGAACAGAATTACTATCATGAATGCTAGTAGCGACGACAGAGCAAAGAGGAGTGACAGGAATGCTGACGTCCCCTGAGCGACTACACTCAATGGACCTAGAATAATGCCAAGAATCGCAAACAGCACGATTTCTCGGCGGTAAAGACGTTTGGCGCTAAATGTCAGTTCCTCCACATAACCGTCCCCCGTTCCGTATGACATACTACTCGGTTCTAACGTCAGCCCGATTAAGTCAAACATCACTGACAATACCTTCGCATATACAGATGGAGTAGTGGTTACTTGCCAAACAAGATCCGGTCCAAGGTTTCCATAATTGTTACTACAATGATGGTCCACCCAATTGCCTTCTGCGTTCTGGTGTGCCATCCGAAAAAGTTCCGCCTGGACAGCAGAAAAATAAGACCAACAATAATTGCTAGTCCACTCAATATAAACGTAGAGTAAGACAGTTTACTCACCCTTATGCAGAGAGATAACTCATGACTCATACCATCATTATACATTTATTTCCGAAGACGTCATATTCCGCTAAACTGCCCGAGTGTGACATAACCCAAAAAATTCCTCAGCGCATATTTATGTATTGGTGGATACAAATCCCTCTTCGGGATAAGTCCTCGCTACCTGAAGAACTACAGGTATCTCAAGGTAGGAATCGTTCGTAAATCAGCCATGATAGGAGCCTTAGTAAAGGGGCAAGCAATCCCGCAACAACGAACACCCACGATTTTATGATAACAAGCAAAACGGTACATACTATGAGACCTATAATCATTATTGCAATCGTTGCTTGACTATTGATAGGGGTTGCACCTGCATTCCATCCTTTCTGGTTTTGAGCATGACAGTCAAGATGGTATGGCATGATGCCCTGTAACAGCGACAAAGTCGTCACCAACTCAGATTTACTTTCAATGACATCACCGCATCGTTGACATACGATTCTCCTCAATGCACCCTGCCTCCCGCTCGTCGCCGACCTAATGCCTGTTGGACATTGCTGCCCGATCAGTAAGACCGTCGCCGTCAAAAATGCATTTTCATACATAACCCGGTGTCTTCCATCACAGAAGTGGCAACGACAATCATGACCTTATTTCGTTACGTGTAACTGTAGCATCATAGATTTCCCATCTGCCGCAACCGGCACATTCCACGTTCCTGGTGTAGTATTCAACGGGACTTTCCAGCTCCAACTTACATTCCCGTTTTTATCGGCAATCTTTGGGCGAAGACTGCTATCGTGGCTCGGTCCTGAAGAGTAATCGACCTCGATGCTTGCTTTGGCACCAGGCTTTACCTGAATGGTCAACGAGGCTTCTTGCACAGGTGAAACATCAAGATGTGATGACACAACTGCCAACCCACGTATGGCTGGTTGCGTCGTAAATCTCCCTGTAGCGTATTCAATAGTGGGATTATTGGTGGGGGGAGAATCGGGACTGTTGCGGTCTGGCGTGTTAGATGCAGTTTTATTCGTTCCCTGAGCGCATCCTGTGAGCACCAACGTAAACAACAGCAACCCAGTTAGAAGTTTCTTCGCAAATTGCTTCCTCCCACATGAACAAATTGTGTGCCTCACGCATAGTCTTATCACCTAAATTATACCAGAACAAAGTAGTGGTATCGCTCTGGAGCTGCCCGAATGTTCAATAACGTCACAGTGCGAATTTGGATGTACATGCACAACGGTATATGGTTATTTGCCATCCATCATTGGTGATCCTACAACTCAATTGTCCCTAGTCGGACTATTATTACACGGCCTCAAGGTTCCCATCGGATAGAAATCTGTCCCCTCATATCGGCCAGTGGTAATGATTGCACTTCAACCTCGACTGCATTTCGTTCTGAATGCGACAATTCACGCCACAATTGCACTGTCAGGGCCTGACCTGACCGTCGCCACACTCCGACAATCTCTCCGTCTACTAGCAACCCGCCGGGCCAGACTCGCGGTGTCCAAAGCAGACGCTGATACTCAATATTGGGAACTAAGAGTTCGCGATCACGCCCCTGAAGCAACAAATATGAGTCACCGCTTGGCAGCAAGCGCGCGGGTGCAGTGGCACCCTCCGGTAAACGGAAGAATGTCTCATCACTAGTTAGTATCCACGCGTCTCCGATAGGTGACCGTACCGGTGTTAGGGCGGAGCGCAGAGTATCGAATGTAGCCACACTGCTTCGTAGACTTATCCCCGCCCATTGACTAAATGATTCAGCCGTAGTGGGACCATAGACGTGCAGATAGCGACGGGCGAGCTCAAGGCGAGCATCGTTCGCATTTATCTCGGGGGCCGGTACTGTCCATATGGTAGGTTGTTTTGCACCGTCCCAACCGATCAAGATCGTACCAGCAGTGGCAGCGTAACGGAGACTGTTAGGGTGCACACCAAGTGCTCTTCCTGCATCTCCGTACTTCATCCGCCCGCCAGCCAAGATACCTTTCAGACGACGCGCGAGATCCTCGGCCCTGTGTAGACCCTTATGATCCTCAGGTAGCCTCCCCAGCGAAAATACAGCCCGATCGCACTCAGCAACGACAAAGACACTGAACCTCGGTCCCCAGAGTTGCACAAGTGAAGGGTCTGATAACGTGGACGGTTCAGTTCCTTCGACACGGGCATGGATGGACAGGAGAGCTGCACGCGGCATGCTATCTTGGAGTCCCGCCCAGGCCGCATGCCGAAGCGAGTCCGGCCCCATCGAAAGTCGATCTTCAAGTGCGCTTGCGCGCCGCCTGAATGCTAGGATTTGCGATCGCGTTAACTCCAACCGCGTTTCGGCCATGTCATATCACCTCGCCTGAGTTTTTTCACCTGCATACAACTAAGAATAATAGAGTTCATATGGCATTTATCTGCCCCTATGTGACACAAGCATCAGTCGACTAGAACTGTATAATCATGCGAAGGTCGCAGCCACATTGTTATTTCTACTCAAGCCCACTATCGCTGAATAAGCACAAGCTTATGAATGCCAACGTTCTCGTGTAATACTGTACAGGTTATGGTCTTCCCATAGGCCATTGATTTTTAGATAAAACTCTGAAAACCCATCGTACCGAAATCCCACTTTATCAAGAACCCTAATTGAGCTTACATTTCGGGGCATTACCGCCGCTTGAACCCTATGTAATTCCGCAGTTCTGAACGCAAAACCAATTGCTAAGCGAACAGCCTCTGTGGTGAAACCTTGACCATTGGAGTGTTCATCCAAGAAATACCCCATTGTACAACTTTCCCAAGCTCCACGGACCACATTGCTCAGACTGACTCGTCCAATAAGTCGGTCTTCTTTATTCAGAAAAATCCCGAATACGTATCCAGAACCAGTTTCCCAATTGTGTTGCACTTTCTGCAAAATTCCTTGCTGTCCTTCTAACGTGTAATGTGAGTCTAAAGTAACGGGTTCAAAGGGCTTCAAGAAATGGCGATTTCGCACGCGTAAATCAAGCAGTGCCTCAAGATCATCCATTCCCAGCCTACGAATGTAAATCCGTTCCGAATCTTGTCTTATGATGCCCACCTCGCAAAATGCATCTGTAGAATAAGCCCGAGCCGACCCGCGCCCCCGTAGGGGGCAGTTTGACGCTCGGACTCTTCCCCGAACCGGACTTGCAACTTTCACCGCATCCGGCTCTCCATTCAAAGTAGTTGTATTTGTACGTATTAGGACGCCCCGTTTGGTTAGTTACGTTTGCGCTGCTGTCGCATTTGCCTGTAGCATGAAATGCACGAGGCGACAAGATTGTCTGGTATCAATTCCCCTTGAGATGAGCGTTCTCCTGCTGTTTTTGGAAGGTAATGGACATGAACATTTCCGCGTACCAGCTTGCATCCACACGTGCTACATCGGCTGCTTTGCCGTTGTACAACGTGTTGTCTGAAGTGCCCCCAGTTCTTGGACAGTCCATATAGCCTCTGAATAAATCTGGTCTGTTGTACCTTCATCGTTTCACGGAGCTTTCGGTTTCCATCTAGCCATTCTCGGTCCTCGACTACATAAGGATTCTTTTGTGAGCACTTGTCTGGATACTCTATTTTGTAGAGTCCAAACTTATCGAGCATATGCACATTGCCGTCGTCATCTCTAAACCCAAAGTTCTTCGCTGTGGACTTCCTGTGGTGCGGTAGATTCGCAGCTTCGTTGTATCGGTACTGGTATCGCCGAGCCACAACACCTGGTGGTTCTCGTGTTCTCCGTTTAAGCCTGTGAAACACAAGCCACCAGAGGTAGTAGTCGAGGGCAAGGAAGGTGTCCTTTGCGTTCCCTCGTCGGAAGTATTCGGCGAATCCTCGAATCTTTTTGTTTAGTAGTGCAATGGCGGCTGTGCCAGGTGCTATCTGTAGTGCCTTCGAATCCTTAGCTAATGTGTCTCTGAACCGTTGAATCGCTTTTCGACTTGGCTTGGCAAGAACTCGTGTCTTTCCTTGCCGCGTCCATCGTCGAATATTGAACCCAAGGAAGTCGAACCCCTCGTCCGCATGTGTGACGAGTGTCTTCTCTGCGGATAACTGGAGCTTGAGTTTCTCCTGCAGGAATTGTGCAACTTGAGCCTTCAGCAGCTCTGCATGCTCCTTACTTTTACAAAAAATCACCGCGTCGTCTGCATACCGGACAATGTAGCAGGGGATTTCCGACTTGCTCCGCTCGTATGGTGAAAGAAACTCGTACTTGCTCCCAATGAATTCATCCAGTTCATTCAGATAGATGTTTCCAAGGATTGGACTGACCACTCCGCCTTGCGGGGTGCCCAGTTCGATTTCCTCAAATTCTCCTTCGTAAATGAGTCCAGCCTTCAACATGTTGCGGATGACCCGTATGAGTCTGCGATCATAAATCGTCCGTCGCAGAATGCTGAGCAGGATTTCCTGGTCTACGTTGTCGAAGAATCCCTTAATGTCGAGTTCGACTATCCATTCATAGCGGTGTCTACCAATGAGAAAGCGGACTCTCTCAATGGCGTGGTGCGTACCGCGAAATGGGCGGAAACCGTAGCTGTGCGGGTGTTGCTTTCCTTCGTAGATTGGTTCCAAGATGCTGCGGACAACATCTTGGGCAACGCGGTCGACAATAGTGGGAATACCGAGCGCGCGCTTTTCCGTGGGCTTGTTGTACTTCGGGATAAATACTCTTCGTACCGGACTGGATATGTATGAGTGGAGTGCATGTTTGACTTCTTCCCGAAGTTGCTGCCTAGCTTCCTGCGTGGTGTAATCCTTCT
This sequence comes from Paenalicyclobacillus ferrooxydans, assembly GCF_001399675.1. Lineage (GTDB taxonomy): Bacteria > Bacillota > Bacilli > Alicyclobacillales > Alicyclobacillaceae > Alicyclobacillus_B > Alicyclobacillus_B ferrooxydans. The sequence continues at coordinate 92,924 of NZ_LJCO01000054.1, read as the reverse complement.
TCGTCATGTTATCTACTCCGGGTGTGTGGGCACCTGAGTTACTGAGGACGTTCTCAATCGAATTGTTAATTCAGACATTCCATCTCAGCAGATAATGCAGTCTTGAAAAAGGTCGTTGCTCCAAAGACTTTCGTGCAAGGCGCGTTTGTGTTTCGAATCTCTTTCTCTCCTGAATAGAGGATTGAGTGATGGCAGTGGAAATCGCAATCACTCCCGTTATAGGGAGTCCTACTTTACTTGCGCGCACCCTACTTCAAACTGGAACCCTTCGCCATGTAACGGGCTTTCCCCATCGCCGACTACTACGGTTCCTCCGTCCCGACACATTCACGTCAACGTAGCTGTCCATCCCTGTTTGGACGAATGAGTCGGTTCCCATGTTCACTATGCACTGTCTCGCTGCCTTAGGTCGCCACTATACGCGGGGAAGATTCAGGGTGTTGCAACTCTATACATCCCTGACCACCGGCATGCCGGGTCGTGTCTCCAAACGCAAGGGAGTCACGCTCATTCCACCCACTCGTATCATCCGACGATTTCGAGTGTTGCAGTTGACCACGCTTCAGACATGGCTTTGCTTTCGCTGACCATAGCAGGTCGTTGTGGCTAGCCCCGCATCTTGGGAGGTCGGTCTCCCTCACGGGTACATTGTTGGATGGGCTTCAAACCCTGGGTCTGCTCAGACCTAACGCATGCCAGCCTAGCCTTGGCGAGATGAGGTACTCGCCAACCACCTGAGTTGGTGGCTTCAGTACATAGCGCCTCATGGCGCACTGAGTTATACTGCCCTTAAGCGATATTCCTTCGCCGTCTGCACAAATGAATATTCATACACGTTCCACCCACACCATGTACCATCGTTTTTGGTCTGTCTGGTTGTATTCGTTGTGAGCAAACACGTAGAATGTCGGTCCATGAAACGTGTTTAGTCGTGTCAGTTCATAAACCAAGGAACAAGCAATTTTCTCGTCTTCTGTACGATATCCCTCGTAAATATTGCCAATTTCGTTGTACACAACCGAGGACGCCCACTCCCACGACTCACGATGAGTCTCGAACTTCATGCCATCCTCGTGCCACCTGATATCCTTGGGATACCGTGGGCTCTGTCGCCTTGCCCAGTCTCTTGCACCTTTGAGTATTCGTGCACGGTCATCCGAGGTTACAGCATTCGACGGCTCAATAAGATCTGCTTTAATTATCTCTACTACATCATCTGCCAAATTAACATGAGCAGTTAATGTGCCAACACCTTTAAGCGTCTCGGTTACATGAATGACTTTATTCTGCTCATCACCCCAATGATACTTAACGATACTCCACCCCATCGAAGGCACCTAGTTCACCTCTTATTTCGCTATTCCTGTGATATAACGGTAGTGTCTGTTGGACTACATTGAACATGCACCCATTCCCTATCCGCCTTTACTTAAAAAAAGAGCCATGCCATTCGTTCAGCATCAGCTCCCTTGGTCACTCCGACTTTTTGTAGTTGTCTAACAGGAGTTTGTAAATGGCATCCAGTTTGGCGGATGTATTTTGCATCGAGTTACGCATTTGGAAAACCGCAACCATAAGTGCAATCCAACAGATAACTGTCAAAATTGGAACAAGAATGCCTAATGCCATGAACCCCGCATTCGCAACCTGCATGTCAAATGCCCCCATTCAAGCGTTGTTCATATTCCCAACAAGATCATTCACATCCTAATATTAGAACACCCCACTATGTCGCACTTCTGCCCATCAACTTCACAACCAACAAAGTGTATAAATGAATATTTATGTAATTTGACAAACAGCTTTCTTAGAGAAGTTTACGTTCCCAATATCTCATCAATAAAGCTAATACAACGTCCCATGTACTCAGCAGTACGTTTCACAAAAGCCTCTTCATGCCCTACTCCGGTGACTTCCCAATATTGGACCGTAGGAATGTTCTTTAGGCTTCTCCCATTCATCACATGAATCGACGAATCCACGTCGCCATGTATTACGAACAACGGTTTCTTGATTGGTCGTTTAAGTCGACCCGGAAGACAACCTGTGAACATTTTGAAAAAGAGTGGCAAAAACAAAAGAATAGGACTCGGTATACGATACAAATGCCGATACATGCTCTTAAAAGATTGGCTCGCATTAACAAATGCGCTATCCGTAATGGCGCATCTGATATTCTCGTCGTTTTTCGATAGAGCCAACAACGTGGCGTGTCCGCCTGCTGAAAAGCCCCACACGATAACAGGTACTCCAGTACGTTTTACAGACCAATCCGCAACATCGATCAAATCCTCGGATTCTCGTTGTCCTCCGCTATACGTTTTAGTTCCATTCACATACCTAGCGTCATATAGGACCACGTTCATTTGGTGATTGTGAAGGTCACGGGCTATCTCTAAGAATGGAACCCATCTTTCCTCCCTACATGACGTCCAGCCATGTACAAGAATCACGGTTGCATGGGCAGTATTCGCAGGTATAAACCATCCAAATAATCCACTCCCAACAACGACATCTTCGTATTCAAGCCCATATGCCGAAGGAGTCGTCGTAAGCGTCATATTGTCAGGGTGTAGTTTTTTTGGGTGAGCAGGATACCAAGCAAGTACGGCATTTAATACGACCCAGACTGCCAAAACAACCCCAAAAATTACGACGAAGAACAAATAGTATTCCTCTCCTTCCATGACCACGAATTTACGTGCAAGTGATAGATAACAGTCGGTCGGTATCGTGTGGATGCTGCCCAAACGCCCAATAACGGTTGCACGTTAAAAGTGAATATTCATACGACTATTGGCGAACTATCACCACGTGTCACCGAAAGAAGGTGCCCAGGCACCCAGGATCTGTCGTAGGAATACGATTTGTCCCGAATGATAACTATTGTGTCCTACTAACATACCAATCACTTCTGCACGAGACCGCCCCTGCCGTGCAGCCACAGTTGTATCCAAATCATCTATAAAACCCTCGACTGCATGTAAGCCTTTAAGGAACCTATTTACAGCGTTGAGCCACTCTCTTTCGCTCGTTGGGCTCACGTTATCCGTCCATGCATCCGCTGCGTGTTCTGGAGTTCTCGGAGTGTCATTTCTAAGCAACGCTAAAGAGAATTCTTGCCAATAAAATCATATGATTTACAATTTGCCAAATGGAATGCTGAATACCATTTGGGAGTTCCGCGACCAATCTCCAATTCAAATCTCCACAGACATTGGCAGGATTGACATGTGATCCTCGTCCATGCAATCCATTCAGCAGAGTTTGCCGAACATATTGCTCCGTTTCCAATAAGCGCCACTCCATTCACTTTATCTTTACTATACTATGGTATCTCTAAGACACACTACTGAACACTCCTGCCCCATAACTGAAGAGCGTTTCACAGGCACGGACGCATGTTTATGCAAGTGTCTGTCCGCACTGTGCTTGCAGGCTTGCACCCGTTAATTCAACGCGTTGGGCTGAAACTCCCTGTTCGCTTGCTCCGTCTAATGGTAAAAGGGAGTTGACGAGGAACGTAGCAATGCTGAATGAAGTGGCTAGGAAATTGGAGCAGAATCACTCTATCACAGCCACTGTCATCCCAGCGGGTTTGACTGAGCCGACAGCTCCCACAAGGATATTCGAACGCACTCGAGATCTCGGCATTCTTCGAGTCGCCCAACGACTGGTTGCTATCTCCCGTTGATACGAATCCAACACACGTTCCAGACTTTTTCGAAATGTATACGGAGCCACCGGTGCAGTAGGCAGTCTGATGCAACAGCCTCGTTCGAGCTCATGCGCCTGCGTGCATTGCATGTAGGGGCATGACCGTGACACTGTGTCACACCTATGATCTCTTCTATTTTGCCTTCGTGACATGCAGCTCCACAGCGGTTGCCAGGACACTTCCTTATAATGAGGGGCTGGCGAGGCGAGCAGACATTGGTAGACCTCACAAAGACGCCTTCCAATTCATCGTCAGACATACAAGGTGCATTCAAGGCACTTACTCCACTTCACGGGCGAACTCACTATCCTCAATCATCCAAATCGTCATCTTACCAACCGGTTCCGTTCTCGTGGGAAAGCAATCTACCTGCTTGTTGAGCCAACGACTACACTCTAACCTGCCCGCCAAATGGCCCTGCTGGACGTCATATTGGAAGAGGAACAATGTGGACGGCACAGTTCATCATCGCTACCCACTCACGTATCCTCCTGGGCTACCTAAATGTCGAGATCTTCAACTTTGACACGTCCCCCATATCTCACAGCAAGTATGAGGACACCGAACACTACATCATTACGAAACAATTCTTAGGCAACCGGGAGCGGATACTGAAGGAACTATTTCATGACCAAAGTCAGCAATATCAGCAATTGCAGCCAGTTTCCGACCGTTCGTAACGCAGTTCGGAATCGTTTAAATTCGTTATCTTTCAACTTCATGAGGGGGGCGTAGGTAACCCTACTGGGGTAATAGATACAGGAGTACACAGAAAAAGTGACACGTACTTCCTGCTATCACAAATAGATGCCACACAAAATGATGGTACTTAAACGCCCTCCACACATAGAATACTGCCCCCACCGTATAACAAATCCCCCCGGCTACCAGCAATACGATACCATGCATATGGAGATTTTGAGCGATCTGATGCCACCCCATGACGATCATCCAGCCCATTACGACGTAGAGAATAGTGGAGGTAAAGAGATACCGCTTCACGTAAAAGGCTTTGAATACTGTCCCAGCGATTGCCAGGCCCCATACAATTCCGAAAATGGTCCACCCCAACGCACCTCGAATCACGAAAAAAGTAAATGGGGTGTAAGAACCTGCTATGAAAAAATAGATCGACGTGTGATCAAAAATTTCGAAAAGGTCCTTCCCCCTTCCCTTTGGCAGGGCGTGAACCAATGCGGAAGACGTGTAAAGGATCACCATTGTTGAGCCAAAAACCGTGAAGCTGACCACATACCATGCAGTACCATGGCGTGTTGAAAAGACAATTAACAGGACCAGTGCCGCAATACTGAGTAGGGCCCCAATGCCATGTGTCACTGCATTTGCGATTTCTTCGCCTTTTGAAAACGTATGTGTCTGTGCCAAGAGAAGCCTCAGTCCCCATCTGAACAGCATTTTGTGTGCTATGTACTCAGAATAGACGATAGGCCGTCTACAACACAATGTCAGACATGCGGAAGATGGGCATCCGTTATCTGGACACCTCGGGATCCCTGTACACCTATGGAAAAACAGCGTCTTGTACAGGATGGCCGGGACCACTTGGATCTTGGGACTCACTTTTAGTGCAGCAGAAAGAGGCATAGTGACCGGCAGCTACGCCTGTTTCTGTTGCACACATTTACAAAACACTCCATCAGAGTTACCTCAGTACCGATCTCTGACGGCTTCACACGCGTCATGAGGGCTGCGTCGTGGGGCGAATCAGGATTTCGTTGACCGATGCCCTTTCTGGTTGATTAATTGCGTAGAAGATCGCCTCTGCGATGTCTTGCGATTGAAGTGCCTGTGCTGTTGCCCGAGATTTCAATGCATTCAAGGCATCCTCATCCGTTATCGTGGTAAGCAGTTCTGTCTCAACCATACCAGGAGAGATAATCGTCGCCCGAATATTGGAAGTCGGGGACAATTCCATACGGAGCCCCTCTGTAATGGCTCGAACGGCGAACTTTGTTCCGCTGTAAACTGCCCCAGCCATGCCGACACGATGTCCTGCCACAGAAGAGACGTTAATGATATGTCCGCCCTTTTTTTGTTCCATGATGGCTACGGCCGCGGCAATACCGTAAAGAACGCCTTTGATATTCACATCGATCATGCGATCCCACTCGTCCACCTTACGTTTGTTTAGGAAAGACAGGGGCATCAGTCCAGCATTATTGACCCAGACATCAATTGTGCCGTATGTTCGGACTGCAAAGTCCGCTAAGGCTTGGACATCCTCCATTGATGTAACGTCTGTACTACAATAGCTTGCCAATCCACCCATTGCCGTGATTTGTTCGACAGTTTCTTTCAATCGTTCCTCTCGGCGTGCTGACAACACAACCTTCGCTCCTGCTTGTGCCAGACGATTCGCTGTAGCTTGTCCGATACCACTGCTGGCCCCTGTGATGACAACGACCTTGTTTTCGACCAATTTTAGTAGCTCCTTTATACAAGTCAGTGCAGAAGTATGCCCGATCAAGAATTTTCCCGTAACAAAATTCCCGGCCTACATAAGGCTGGTCAAAACCTTTCCTCCGCTTTGTGGCTCATTCAAAAAACTGAATGAGCAGTTCACTGATATTCGGACGAAAATACTCTTTGGAAAACCGGACGTGGTTCTCATGTACCATGTACTCGTCGTGAGCTTGCATCGAATCAAAATCTACAGTAATTAAATATCGATATTTGAGGTCACCTTGCCCCACAGCCCGTCGAAACGTAACATTGGCCGCTCCTGGCACACTGGTCAACAATTCCGTGGTCTTCCCACGCATCAAACTTTCCTTAGACGGGTCACTCAAATTGAACAGCAATACCTTATAAATCAAGACGTCGCCTCCTGTCGTCAGTGCCACATAGATAACCGACTCTCGTTACCGGTTCTGTAGTGCTTTGACAAGTTCTTCCGCCATAAGTTCCGATGAAAAGGGATCACGGCTCGTGACGATCTGTGAATTCCCCCAAATGGCAAAAGCCTTCTGTTCAAGTTCGGGAATATAATCTGCAATTTTCCGCATTTCTTGTTCAAGACTGTATGGCAAATATGGAAGCACATCTTCTGGTTCCCAAACGTCTGGGTAACCCGTCACTTTCAGCCCTTCAACAATGCTCTTTCCATTCGGTCGTTTTGTGTAAACCAGCACGGAAGGACCGTGACATTCAGCAGCGATAATGCCTCCATGGTCGTACACCGTGTTGATGATACGGTGCAAATCATCACTCTGGGCCAAGTCAAACATTGCACCGTGGCCGCCGACAATTAGAATAACATCGTAGTCTTCTGGATTTACCTCACGTAGCTTCTTCGTATTATCGGCCCGACCAGACTCATATAATGCCTTATACGTCCCTTGTGGATCGTATTCAGGAAGAATGCTTCGCTCATCCAATTCTGGTTTTCCACCCAAGGGCGAGGCTAAATCAACAATGTGACCTGCTTCCTCAAGTGCGTTGAGTGGAGCAAATAGTTCCTCTCCCCACCACCCAGTGTGATAGTCCTTATCCTTATATCCGCTTGATACAACAGCTAATACTTTTGCCACAAATATTCCTCCTTGTAGGTTCGAAGGCGTTTGATTTGAATCTCACTAGGTGTTCCGTCTATACCCTCACGCCTATTGTGCTGCTTTTTTGAGAGCCACATCCCAAAGTGGGTTGTTCCACCATCCACAAACAGTATTGCTTTCATCATGTTCTGTTCCCAATCCCACGGATCCATGCACTGGCTTATTACAAAATCACATCACGTAATTGTGTAACAAGAAGATCTCCTTTCAGACCGAACGCTTTTGTCTCAGGGATTTTCTGGCTTTGGATGAATCGGGTAAATGTTTTATCAGTCACTTTTTGAGTTGCCATTAAAACTTCCGCTCTCTTCGTGTGACTTATCAAGCAAACTGTATTTGCACTGTGGTGCAGATCGGCCAATTCACTTAGTTTACCGTCCACCTTAGCTTCCTTGCTTTGAAGTCATTAAGAAACGAACACACAGAATTTTTCCACTCGTCAAATGTTGTTTGAGTGAAAGGTTGGACAAAGGGACTGCGACACAATATGGTCGCAGTCCCTTTTTACATACTCTCAACACTGGACAAATCCAACGACTAGGAATAGGATGACGGCAAATCTACAGAAAGGAGTCTGTTGGAATCGCACAAAAGAGTTTATTGGAATTCCAATTCTCTCTGCATCCCATTTGAGGCGAAAGTTACCCGAAGGAAACCCCGAAATCCCTTGCCCCACAAGGCCTTATCCGACCTTGTGTTCCATCCTCAGCTTATCTGCAATCATCGCAATGAACTCGCTGTTTGTCGGTTTCGTCTTGGATGCACTCACGGTATATCCAAAGACATTCCGAATCGCGTCCATGTTTCCGCGTCCCCATGCGACTTCAATGGAATGACGGATGGCGCGCTCGACGCGGGACGGCGTCGTTTTGAAACGCTCTGCAATACGAGGATACAAGGTTTTGGTAATTGAACCAAGTATTTCAACATCGTTAAACACGATGCCAATCGCTTCGCGGAGATAATGATACCCTTTGATGTGGGCAGGAACTCCAATTTCATGAATTACTTGTGTGATAGCAGCGTCAACGTCATGTTTGGAAAGCTTTTTATACGTGGAGTTCGTGGTTGAGATGGGACCCTGTGCATAAGCGAGTGCAGCGGCCACTGGCGCTACAACGGGTTCATCGTTCATCACTTGTCGAACTCTCTCGACAAGAACCGGAAGATCAAACGGCTTCAAAATGAAGTATGATACCCCAAGTTCCATTGCGCGGCGGGTGACGATCTCCTGACCAAACGCGGTGAGCATGATAACCTTTGGCATGGGCTCAGGAATTTCCGTCATGCGCTCGAGTGCGCCTAAGCCATCTAAAACAGGCATAATGATATCCAGGATGACTACATCAGGCCGTTTTGATTTTACAAGTTCCACCGCATCATTCCCGTTATATGCCACTCCGCATACTTCCATGTCGGGCTGACTGGAGAGAAACTCATATAGTACATCCGCAAACTCGCGGTTATCATCCGCGATAAGCACTTTTAGTTGTTGCACAGCAGAATTCCCCCTCAACTGATGTCACGTGAACAATTTCGACGATTTGGGGGGATGTCCTGCCAAATGTTATGTAATACTTTTCGCCTATTTTGTTGATTGGTCGACAAAATTCGACATATACATGAGTCGACCACACCGATTTCGTCCACATTCGCACATGTGCTCTTGTCAATACAGCGAGTGGTGACCCAAAAGGGCCAACAATCGGTCGAAAATTGTCGAAAAGCATTTTGTGATTTTTGTTCTTTGCGCTGTAAATCACACGCTGCCAGCATGTGCAGCATTGAGATACCTTGGGAACAGGGCTGGAACGTCTTCTTGAACCATGGTGTCCTCTGCTTCAGGATGAACACAAGCGTTCACCATCCACAAAGCGTAAACCCCGTATCCTCTGGTCGGATCCGACACAAAAACATGTGTTACTGCTCCAACAAGCCGACCATCTTGCACAATTGGGCTTCCACTCATGCCCTGAACGATACCTCCTGCTTCACGCAACAGCCTCGGATCAGTCACGTGAACCACCATGCTTTTGATTGCTGGCTCGTCCTGATGGACTAGACTTTCAATCTCAACTTTGTAGGATTTGACCGTTTGTCCCTGAAGCACGGTGAATATTTCGGCAGGACCTTTGTGTACCTGTTCAGGAAGTGCCACTGGCAGAGGCTTCCCGACGAGACCTGCGTTCGGCGCATTGGCCATGCTGCCGAAAACTCCAAAGGGTGTGTTCTCCTCAATGTTTCCAATTTGACCGAGTGACCGAACAAAGCGGCCTCGTTTCTCTCCAGGCTTTCCAGGAGCGCCTTTGACCAGTCCGGTTACTTCAGACGGATATACTGGGCCGGTCCCTTCAATAGCTTGACCTGTGTCAGCATCTGAAATCAGATGGCCGAGTGCACCAAACCTGTGGTGCTCAGGGTCGTAAAACGTCAGGGTCCCAACTCCGGTCGTTCGCTCACGCACAAACATCCCAAGATGCTTTAATCCTTGCGTATCCGTGATGGGATCGATGGTGACTTCTCGGTGCTCTTTGCCTCTTCGGATAGTAAGCTGAACGGTGCCGGAACTGTGGCTGACCGCTCGTCTGAGATCCAGCACACTCTGAACTGGATGCCCTTCCGCTGCTTCCACCACATCACCAACCTGAATGTGAGCATCCGCCGCAGGCGACCCATCTGACGGTCCAATCCTCTGGAATCCGATGACAATTAAGCCCTTGGAGTGAAGAACGACCCCAATCGACTGTCCGCCTACGATGACATCTTCTCTTGGCACCACATTAACGTGAACAGCTTTCCATGGGAGGAATCCAAAAATCCTTGTGGATACAACTGCGTCTCCGACGTCGTGCGATAATACGGACACATGAGTCAGGCCTTTGTTTCCAACCGGCAGTGTTTGCGCTTCGACAACTCGAGCATTTGAGGAATTCACTTGCAGATGACCCGGTACCTGCAAATCTAGTGTAAGTCGCTGACCAAGTGGAAGTCGGATTTCGTCGGGCGTACTGACAAGCTGTGTTACAGGACCGCTTGAACAAAGCCACGTCAAGCCGGCTGCAACCCCTAGACGGGCGCACATCCCGTACCACCCTTTATTCATGTCGATCCCCCCCCTGTACGGCACCCCCAGACGCGCTCCACCGCGCGTCCTCTCGTGCTACATAACGTGCCCGTTCAGAAGGGGATTATGATGCTCAAAAGCTGCCACGGTTCCAGTACCAGTGACGTCCCTACCCTGCCAGATGCTTTCGTGAATAAAGGAGTGCTTTCGCATGTTCCGTGGCCGTTCCATCCGCTGCATCCGAACCCAAGAGGCGTGCGATCTCACCCACTCTCCCCGTTTCGTCGAGCGCTTTGACGTCGGTCTCCGTCGCATCAGGCGTCTCTTTCTTTAGGATCTGCCAGTGTGAGGCTGCACTCGCAGCAATTTGAGCCGAATGCGTTACGCACAGAACTTGACCGCGGTCACCTAGAGCGGATAAGTGCCTGGCCAATTGGACAGCCGCAGAGCCGCTGACGCCGCTGTCGATTTCGTCGAAAACCAGCGTGGCAACGTCGTCCACTTCAGAAAGCACCGATTTGATGGCAAGGAGTGTCCTTGAAAGCTCTCCCCCCGATGCCACCTTGCTGAGGAGTTTTGGTTCTTCGCCGCGATTTGCCGAAAAAAAGTATGCCACCTCGTCGCTCCCAGATGCGGAAAAGACAGGCGCACCTTCATCATCAGTCCTCGATGCAACCGTGATGGTAAAAACTGCACGTGGAATGTCTAATTCGCGTAGAATGGTCTCTACGCGTCGGCTCATTTCCTTTGCTGCGGCCTCTCTCCGCTGATGCAAGCGACTCGATGCGTTACCCAGCTTGACCGAGATTTGATTCAGTCTGTGCACAGCCGCGTCGATTCGCTCCTCATGATGCAACAGAGCGTCTCGGGAGGCCTTTGCTTCATCCAGATAATTGAGAACGTCCTCAATAGTGGCCCCGTACTTTCGCTCCAAGCCTTTGATCTCGGCAAAACGGTCCTCAATCGCTTCGATCCGGTTTGGGTCTTGATCCACCCCTGACATATATCGCGTTAAAACCCGCAGTGCCTCTTCTGCATGGACTTGAGCTGTTTCCAACATGGTTAGACTTTCCCTGAGCGCCTCGTCGTATCCCGCTGCAGCAGCTATCTCGTGTACAGCATCGGCCAGCAAACTGTTCGCACCCGGTTTGCCGCTTTCCCCATCAACGGCCGTGAGTGCAGTTTGCAGCGACGAGAGGATCCGGTCGAGATGCTGCAGGCGCTGGCGTTCTTCACGAAGCGGCTCTTCCTCTCCCACCGACAGACGGGCCTTTTCAATTTCTTCGATTTGAAAAGTAAGCATATCAAGACGCCTCGTGCGCTCCTGTTCATCAATACGCAGCGTCTCCAGTTCTTCATTGGCCGAACGCCAATCGTCGTACAAACGCCGCACCTCGGCCAGAGTATCGCTGTATCCGCCAAATAGGTCTAGCATTCGGAGTTGCTCATCTGCCCGGAGCAGCCCTTGTTGGTCATGTTGCCCGTGTTGTTGAACCAAATGACGGCCTAACTGCCGAAGCATCTGAACGGTCACTAAGCGGCCATTGACACGGCACACGGTCCGCCCATTTTGTTGGATCTCCCGCGTGACAATCAGGTCGTCATCGTCTTCAAACGGAATGGCCCATTCAGCAAGAATGGGTGCAATTACGTCGCGCTGCCGCTCGACCGAAAACAATCCCTCAACCATCGCCGTGTCTGAGCCATGTCGGATGAGATCACTAGTCGCTCGCTGGCCAAGCAACAGTCCGAGTGCATCCAGAATAATGGACTTTCCTGCACCCGTCTCTCCTGTCAGCACTACGAGTCCCCGATCAAACTGCAGATGAACTTCGCGAATCAACGCCACGTTGCGGATGGAAAGTTCGGCCAGCATACAATCCCCTCACTCTACACGGACTGGTCTCCGTACCGGAGTTTTTTGCGGAGCACCGAAAAGAATTCCCTGTCTCGCCACTTGACCAGCGTCACGTCGACTGGTGAGCGTTCGACGGTGACTTCGTCTCCTGCAACGAGCGGGAAACCAACCTGTCCGTCTACGGTCAGGCCAACGTCATCTTGCGGACCGCGCACCACGAGGCGAATGGTTTGACTGCTGTCAATGACACAAGGTCTCGAAACAAGCGTATGAGGGCAAATCGGGGTGATCAAAATTGCCTTTGCATATGGGACAACAATGGGTCCACCGCATGACAGTGAGTATGCGGTCGATCCGGTGGGTGTGGATACAAGCACCCCGTCACCCCGATAGGAATCGAGCAGCACATCGTCGACATAGACCTCGACGGTCACCATCCGTGCGAACGAGCCTTTGCCAATAGCAACATCGTTGATGCCTATAAAATGCGGTTTGCTGTCGCCGTTTTCCCGAATCACATGGGTACAAAGAGCCAGCCTTTGCTCGAGGTCGTACTCTCTCTCAACAACACGGCGCACTGTTTCCTGCAAGTTGCCAGGGTCAGCTTCGCTGAGGAAACCTAAATGTCCGAGGTTGATACCGAGCAAAGGGACTTTGAAGTCCACAAGCTTTCTCGCTGCCCCGAGCAAAGTTCCATCCCCGCCAAGGACAAAGATCAGTTCTGCTCCCTGAAAAGCCTTCCCTGTCACAGTGTCTGCTGCGAGTTCGTCTGTGGTCGCTGTAACCTGGGCGAACCCGTGTTGACTCAAAAGCTGACAAAGCCGTTGCTTTGTATCATCAGCACCCGGCTTATCCTGGTTGACCAAAACACCGACAGTTCTCATTTGCTTCCCCCTAACGCCCATGAAGCCACATGACTGCTGTAAACGCACCAGCACAGAACCACAACGTTCGGTTCAGGACCTTGCGCCATTTCACATACGAAGGTGATTTCATCATAAAGTCAATAGAGTGAATCTGCTCATTCTCCACATCGATCTGCAACGCTCCGTGAACGTGGAAAGCCTCCACGAGAGGATGCCATTCCCCGCGTAGTTTTACACCATTTACGCCTTTGTCCCTACTATTTGTTACTTTTACCACATATGTACGCGCACCCTTACGGACGATGAAGTCCGCAATCAACTGCCTTTCGAATTGCCGGCTGTCGTAATACCCCGTCCAAGTGGCCCGTTGACGCACGCGGATAATCTGGTATCCGTTTTCCTCTAGCCAGTCCATAGCTGCGCGAAACTTTCCTCGAAGCGGGGTCTGCTTTTCCTTCCCCCACTGACGGAACATGGATTTGATGACCAGCCACACAAACGCAACTGCGATCAACAGAGCAAAGACATCCCGTAACTGCATCTGGTGTCTCCCCCCACCGATGTCCGAATCTTGTCCTTACATTAGGATTCGGGTTCAGAGTGCCCTTTTCCTTGTTCGCTGAGGGAATTCCATGCGTCGTGTACCACCTGTGCAACCTCAGCCGCGGAGATTATCGGTATGCCGGCAGCCTTGGCGGGAAGATCGTCTGGTTCCTCCGCAGACTGTGCCTTGTCATTGGATTGCAGGTTTCCTTTACTTTCCCACCAACTTAAGTACTCAATATTGCCGTCGCCTCCGGTTACCGGCGAATACGTCAACCCTCGAAGGACTAATCCGAGTTTTTCTCCCATGTCGGCGTGTTCACGAAGTACGCGTTCGTGAACCAGTCTGTCGCGAACGATTCCGCCCTTTCCAACGTCTTCACGGCCCGCCTCAAACTGCGGCTTGACTAAAGATACAATTGTAAACGGCACTCTCAGCACCTCGACCAATTTCGGGAACAAGAGTCCAGCAGAAATGAACGAAACATCCATCACCGCGAACGAAGGCTTTGGGTCGAAGACGAACGGATCGACATGGCGGAAGTTCGTCCGCTCCATCACAGTGACCCGTTCGTCCGCACGCAGTTTCCATGCCAACTGTCCATAGCCCACGTCTACCGAGTACACATGAGCTGCACCGTGTTGCAGAGCACAGTCTGTAAAACCACCAGTGGATGCACCGACATCAATCACAACAGCACCGCCAATGTCGAGGGCAAACGCAGCCAACGCCTTTTCAAGTTTCAACCCGCCCCGCCCGACGTAGGGATGCAATGGCTTGTCCACTGCGATTTGCAGGTCTTCCTTAACCTGCAGTCCCGGTTTATCCAGGACCTCCTCACCATGCTTCACAAGGCCGGCCATGACAGCACGGCGGGCTGCCTCCCGACTAGGGAACAGCCCGCGTTGATGCAACAAAACATCCAGTCGAATCTTGCCTGCCATCTCTAACTCCAAGCCCGGACAGACGGGGATTGCCGAGCGTCCTTGTGTCCGCACAGTTTCGTCGCTGCGTCCACAACGTGATCGACATCGAGGCCGATTTCTGACAACACCTCTGCCCGCGTTCCGTGCTCGATAAAGTGGTCTGGGAAGCCTTTTCGGGCAAGCTCCGTTTGAATGCCTTCATCCATTAACAGTTCTGCCACGGCTGAACCAAACCCGCCGGCAAGTGCCCCTTCTTCGATGGTCATGAGAGGCATCACTTTTGCGTACCGAATGATGGTTTCCTTGTCAAGCGGCTTGATGTAACGCGCGTTGATGATGGACGCAGACAAGCCTTGCTGTGCGAGGCGTTCTGCAGCCTGCAGAGCAACGCCTACCATTGGTCCAACGGCCATGATGCAAAGGTCGTCCCCTTCTCGGAGAAGCTCAGACTTGCCGATGGGAATTTCATGAAGCGGTTCCTCGACATTTGCACCCGCTCCGTCAGCGCGCGGATAGCGCACAGCTACAGGTCCTTGTTGTTGCAGAGCCGTAAACATCATATGACGCAGTTCGCCTTCATCTTTCGGCATCATCAGGGTCAAGTTCGGAATTGTCCTGAGGTAGGCCATGTCGAACGCCCCTTGATGCGTCTCTCCATCAGGCCCGACAATCCCAGCCCGGTCAATCGCAATTACCACTGGAAGCTGTTGGATGCAGATGTCGTGGATGACTTGGTCATACGCACGTTGCAGAAACGTAGAATAGATGGCAAGCACAGGCTTTCGTCCTGCTGCGGCGAGTCCTGCACAAAATGTCGCTGCGTGCTGCTCCGCTATCCCGACATCGTAGATCCGGTTTGGAAAGCGCTCGCGAAACTTGGTGAGCCCAGACCCGGGAACCATGGCTGGGGTCACTGCCACAACACGAGGGTCAGCCTCTGCAAGTTCCATCATAGTGTCCCCAAACACCTTGCTATAAGATGGCGGGCTGTTCTTCTTGGCACTTGATGGCCATGCATGCCACTTATCCGGCGCCTCTTCAGCAGATGCGTAGCCTTTGCCCTTTTGCGTCACCATGTGCAACAGGACGGGGCCGCGAAGGTTCTTCGCATCTTCAAGCATTTTCAACAGTGACGGGAGGTCATGCCCGTCAACCGGCCCAAGGTATTTGAATCCAAACCCCTCAAACAAGAGACCTGGGACAAACATGTGACGCATCGAGTCTTTCAGCCGCTCCAAGGTTCGAGTTAAAGTCCTTCCGATACCAGGAACCCTGCGCATGGCATTTTCAATCTCGGCCTTCGCGCGGGAGTACGTCGGATCACTGCGTAAACGCGTGAGGTATTGAGATAACGCCCCGACGTTCTCGGCAATAGACATTTCGTTGTCGTTCAGAATGACGAGAAAGTCCGTACCGACTTCCCCTGCATGGTTTAAAGCTTCCATGGCCATCCCGCCCGTCAGGGCTCCGTCTCCGATGACGCTGACCACTTTATAATGTTGTCCGGCGAGATCGCGCGCAACAGCCATGCCGAGTCCAGCCGAAATAGATGTACTCGCATGACCAACCCCAAAAGCATCATGTGGACTTTCGTTGCGTTTTGGAAATCCTGCAAGGCCCTTAAACTTCCTGAGCGTCGAAAACTTGTCCATACGGCCGGTAAGCATCTTATGGACATAAGCCTGATGTCCTACGTCCCAAACAATTTTGTCTCGCGGACTGTCAAACACCTTATGCAAAGCAAGCGTCAACTCGACGACCCCAAGGTTCGCACCAAAGTGCCCGCCCGTTTTCGAGACTGATTCGACAAGAAACTCTCGTACCTCGGCGGCGAGATCGACCAATTGAGATTCGTTGAGACGTTTTAAATCCTTTGGACTCCTTATATGTTCAAGCAACGTAAAGCAACACCCCTCGAATGAGCCATCTGCCCATGACAATTCCATGCGCCTATTATAACGCAAGTTGCGACAAACGATGGCCCATTGTGCTAATGCGAGTAATCAGGTTTGCAACTTGATGGTGTCTATGTATGAATCCACACTTATCTCTGACACGAAGCGACCTTGTCAGTTCTTCGTTTTGCGACGTCGAGCAGCCACAGCTTCGACCGGCTTTCGCCAAAGAAACAGCGTGTCGAAAGCCTTAGCGGCGAACAACACAATCGGTGTCGGAGACTGAATGGCAACCGTCTTTCCAATCGCCTTGGCCCCAACGGTAAGTGCCGTGATAAATGCTGTCAGTAAAATGACAATCAGTTCAGCAGTCCATCCTTTACTGTGGAGCGCCTTTTGCAACTGCACGGAGACGGCCAAGGCGCCAGCACCGCTGAGCACACCGGCGATGTCACCTACGACATCACTTGCCAGGCTGGAGACTTTCTCTGCGTTTCGCACAATAAAAATAGCTCGTCTCGCCCCGAACACCCGTTTTGACGCCATGGCGTGGAAGGGCGTTTCCCGCGCTGCCGCTGCAGCAACGCCCAACATGTCGAACAGTGCACCGATGAAAACAATGATTAATACCACCAAGGTCCCAACGTACCAGGGAATTTGATCTAAAAAAATAGTGGCTGTGTCAAACACACCACTGAGTGGAAAGGATAATGCCGCAACCGACAGAATGAACGGCAGCGCAGTTTTTACGGTTGTCTTCTTCATATGTAATTCGTCGCTCCCAACGTACGCGAAGAAAACACTGATGGGTGGCAGCTCTTTGGGTAAACGCTGTGGCTTAGGTCCAGTAGGTTTTCCCAAGGATGCACCCATGTGTCGCCACATAGGCGGTTTCCCTTTACGCATCCCTTGACCGTGTCGCCAGCGGTCAGACTGGATTACCACTTAGTCCACACTATAATCCCCAAAGAGCCACGCTACGGCGAACAGTCTAGGCGTTTTCCGCGACAGCCGTTACCAACTCATAGCCTCTTTTGCGTTGAGTCATTTCATGCAGCACCAGCAGCGCATCCCTGGCCAGGGAGCAATTGCCTGTTTCCCGCAATCCTTGACTCCCGCTCAAGGCAGGCTACACTGCACACAGATTGGCTCCGCATGCAGGTTCATACCCCAAGCCATCGCCTCGTATCTTAGCAGGCCACGCACTTGGGCCTCCGCGAAAGATGGGTCAGGTCGCGCATGCCATTGCACGTTGCCCACCTTTCTTAACTCCCAGTAACAACCCAGGGCTGGGCTCCCCAAGCCACCACCAGGAACTTCATCGATGTGCCCTTTGGCGGATTTTTAGCCCCGCCTTCAGAGTTGGACGACTGACTAGAATACTGCGCCACCCGCGAATGCACCTATTATACCATATGTGCAGTGCGTCCGTTCAGACGAAAGAATTCCACCACATGCAGCGTTATACGGCATTACCTCTAGTCTTCTCCGTTGGAAACTTCCATGGGAAATCTCTGTTGCAAGCGTTCACCTGAAATGCTAGAACGCGCGCGCCACAATAAACTTTGCAATCTCAGTCAGTTGAACAGACTCAATCTTTGCACCCTCGAGCGCTGACAGCGCTGAATTCACAGATTCAATTGCACGCATTTTCGTCTTTTCGAGACCCATCAATCTTGGATACGTAAACTTTTCCAAGCGCAAGTCACTGCCCTGCGTCTTACCGAGCTTTTCCGTATCGCCAGCTACATCGAGCCAATCATCCATCATCTGAAAAGCAAGTCCAATATTCGCACCGTAACTCTCGAGGGCCTGCCGTTGCAATGCTGTCAGGTCAGCGAAAAGTCCGCCAATGACGACTGCAGCCTGTATCAACGCACCTGTTTTGCGTGAATGAATAAACTCGAGTTCCGCAAGTGTGCCTTCTTTGTGCTCTGCGAGCAAGTCGGCTTGTTGACCGCCGACCATTCCATATGGTCCTGCGGCGTGCGACAATCGTTGAATCATCGCCAGTTGTCTTTCAGTGTCAACTCCAAGCGGACTGGAAAGCAGATAAAAGGCATGCGTAAGCAGCCCATCTCCCGCCAGCAACGCAGTCGCCTCACCGTAGACCTTGTGATTGGTTGGTTTGCCGCGTCTTAGGTCGTCATCGTCCATAGCTGGCATGTCATCGTGGATGAGGGAATAGCAGTGAATGAGTTCTAGTGCGAGTGCAGCAGGCAGGGCCTTGCCGACGGGGATGCCAAACGTCTCTGCAGTCGCAAGGCAAAGCATCGGACGAAGTCGTTTACCGCCGCTTAACAGACTATACCGCATGGAATCAAACAAAACCTCTGGGACATCTTCACCCGGGAATACTGGACGCAGATTCGCCTCAATCAGGTTTTTTCGCTCTTCCATATATGCGCCAAGGTCAAAAGCCTCTGTCATTCAGCAACCTCCGAAGTTTGAACTGCTGTTACGCTCCCGTCCTGTTCGATGAGTTGCACAATCTCCAGTTCCGCCTTATCAAGTTGCTGGCGGCAGAACTGCACGAGACTCATGGCCTGCTTGTACTGGTCGATAGACTCGCCGAGCGGCAAGTCTCCCGATTCAAGCTTGCGAACCGTTTCTTCCAACTGCTTCATGGCCTGCTCAAATGTCAAGTCGGGATTGAACTGCTCGCCCATGATCTTCCTCCCATTCATCAACAATCCGTGCTCCAACCGTTCCATCTTGGAAACGCAGATGTACCGCATCCCCCTGCTTCAACTGTGAAACTGATGTGACAACAGTGGTCTTGTCCGCACCGTAAATAACCCCGTACCCTCGACTCAAAACGGCAAGTGGATTCAGTGCAGTGAGTGTTGCAACAAGTTTCTCAAAATGACTGTTCCGAGAGGCCATCTGAGCCTCTATTTTTCCGCGAGATCGGTTTTCCAATCCGGAGAGCACAGTTCGTTGCCTTTCAATTTGATGACGAATGTCGTGCCGCACCACTCGGTCTCGCAAGTATTGAAACTTCCGATCCGCTTTCCGAATTGGCCGTTCTGCGTATTGTCTTAATTGACTCTCCAGGTAATCTACGGACTGTCGGTGAACTGCAATGATTCGCCTCGGGTCTTGCAGAGCCCGTGACCGTTCAGAGAGCTCTAAGCGTTGCCGCGCTCCTTCAAGACGACGGGCCAGCGCTGTCTCCGCCCGATTTTTAATCTGAGAGAGTAGTATCAAAAGTTCTTGTGCCGTTGGCGCCGCTTGCTCTGCAGCGGCAGTCGGTGTTGCGGCTCGAACATCGGCCACAAAGTCTGATATCGTGAAATCCGTCTCGTGTCCCACAGCGGAAATCACCGGAATCGGACAGGCGGCGATAGCCCTCGCCAAGACCTCTTCATTAAAAGGCCACAACTCCTCGAGCGAGCCCCCTCCACGTGCAATAATCAGAACATCGATGGGCTCGACGGTTTGCGAATACAGGAGCAACCGTTCAATCCCCCGAACCAATGTCCCGGCCGCGGTGGGACCCTGCACCTGGGCGGGAGATAAAACAACCTTCGTGTTTGGGTAACGACGACGAAGCGTGGAGCAGATGTCTCGAATGACTGCCCCCGTCGGAGACGTGACCACACCGATCCGCTGCGGATAGCGCGGCAGGGGCCGTTTGCGGCTCTCCGCAAACAACCCCTCGCTGTTCAGACGTTCTTTCAGTTGCACAAACGCGACATAAAGCGCCCCAACGCCGTCTGGTTGCATTTCCTCGACATACATCTGGTAGGAGCCATCCCGATCGAAGACACTCAGCGATCCTGCCACGATAACGCGCATCCCGTCCTGTGGCCGAAACGTAACAGAACGATTCTTCCCTGCGAACATCACAGCCCGTAACCGACTGTGCTCATCCTTTAGGGTAAAGTACATGTGACCGCTGCTATGGTGTTTGAAGTTGGATATTTCACCCGCCACGTAACACCGGGTAAACTTGGGCTCCGCTTCGAACATGCGGCGAACCACTGCGTTCAGTTCACTCACGGTATAAATCTGCTGCGCAGGGACTACACTCACATCTACCGTTCCCTTCAAAAGATGTATCTGTGTCGGAGTACTCTTGTAAAATAGCTGATCTCTCGTTGCCGAACAGCGAACGGACATAGACAGCTGCAAAGGCTGCAACTATTCCGAACGGCTGCTGCTGTGTCCCGGACTCAGCTTAGCTTTCGGGTCAATAAACGTCTTAGCGTTGTTGACAGCTGTCGGAGCTTCTCCGAACCCTGTCGCAATCAACTTGACTTTCCCGGGATAAGTGACGACATCTCCGGCAGCGTACACACCCGGAATGCTGGTTTCCATTTTCGTATTGACGATGATTTCGTTATTCTCAATCTCGAGTCCCCACTCGTTGATAGGTCCAAGGGATGCGGAAAACCCGAGACCGCTCACAATGGCATCCACTTCAAGTTCGGTGACTTCTTTGGTCTTGTTGTGAATTAAGTCAACCCGCTCGACCTTGCCATCTCCGTGCACAGCCTTCAGTTCGACGAACGTCCGAACATCGACACTCGAGTTTTGAAGTTTGTTGACGGTTTCTTCGTGGGCACGGAACTGGTCACGGCGATGAATCAGTGTCACCTTGGAGGCAACTCCTTCGAGCATCAACGCAAAATCAAGCGCTGTGTCACCGCCGCCAACCACGAGAACGCTGTGACCACGGAAGTTGTCCAAATTGTCGAGGTAATAGTAGAGTCCCTTACCCTCGTATTGGTCTGCACCTTCTGCCGGAAGGAGACGAGGCGTAAACATTCCAATCCCACCACAAATCAAGATTGCTCGGGAATAGTGAACGCCTTTGTCTGTCTTGAGCTCGAAGACGCCATCCTCGCGGCGGTGGAGTTCCTGGGCACGCTCGTTCAGGTGCACAGTTGGGTTGTATTGGAATGCCTGTTCTTTTAACTGGCTGACCAGATCACGGGCACGGATCTTTGGGAACCCGCCAACGTCGAAAATATACTTCTCCGGGTACAACTCAGCAAGTTGGCCGCCAAGTTCAGGCAGACTGTCAATGATTTTACAGGTTGCATTACGCATGCCACAGTAAAAAGCAGCAAACAGTCCTGTAGGACCGCCTCCGATAATCGTGATGTCAAACACGTCATTCTGGTTGGGACTCATCACTTTCCCTCCTCAAGGTGTGGACCGAAAGCCCGACTGATAATACGAACAATGAAATCTAGCCATTCGAATTATAGCGCATCCTGTCATATCCTACTACCTAACAAAATGAGAATGAGCCAGATGGACTATGTATGACTACAGAGGTATCTTCTTGCAATGGAAGCAACCCCTAGCGCATTGTCAGACGAAAATGTTGGTTCAGCAAACAGGACTCGAAGATGCGGAACCTCGATGGACAGCCGTTTTTTCACACGTTCGCGGATCCACTCATTGGCCATCACCCCTCCCGCGAGGATGCAAGTGGCAGCTTGGGGTCGCTGCATAGCAGCATTTCGAATCGCTTTGACCAGGCTGTTCGCAATGGATGAAAACACTGCCCTAGCGATGATGGGTGCGGATATGCCAGCACCAACCGCACGCAATGCTGCGCTGCATGGCCCAGAGAAGCTCATGTCACATCCCTTGACACTCGCTGACAACCGGAAACCTGAATCTCCTTCCGACTCCGCGCCGGCCTCGCTCATCAGTCGTTCCAAATGCGCTCCGGACGGAAATGGCAGACCGAGTGCAACACCGACTCGATCCACGAATTGACCAGCATTTAAATCTGAGCTGCTGCCAAGCGATTCTATGTCATATCCGAAACGGGTTCGTCTCGCTAACAGGACATCGGAAGTCCCGCCAGATAGGTGAATCGCGAGAAAAGGCGCATCCTCGTTGGCACACAGACTGTAATCTGCCGCAGCAAGATGTCCTTCCTGGTGGGATGTTCTGACAAGCGGTATTCCGCATAATCCTGCAAACGTCTCTGCATACCGTGTTCCGGCAAGAAATACCGGCATGTAAGAAGATGCGAGAGGACGCGGCCGTACGGAGACACCAACGCCCCGCCATGCGACACCCTTTGCACTGATGGACCTCATGAGCAGGGACGTGACCTCAGGTAACTGCTGTACATGAAAAAAGAGTGCATCGGATTGCCGAAGCCCTCTCTCACCGCTTGCTACAGGTAACAACTTGCGCGCCTCTGCGACCATTCGTCCATCGGACCATGAGACAGCACACAGAGATGTCGTGTAATTACTCGTATCGATGCCCAAGACCAGTTCCAGCGGTCTCACCTCCTGAAAAGGTCACTCTTCCTCTGCCCGGCGCACTTCAACCGCTGGCAGCAACTTCGCAAGGGCACCGTTAATGAACCGTCCAGACTCTTCCGTGCTGTACTCTTTTGCTAGTTCCACAGCCTCATCCATGATGGTTGCAACGTCGGTTTCTGGTTCAAACATCAACTCATACAGGGCGAGCCGGAGAACCGCAAGATCCACCTTTGCGATTCTATCCAACCGCCAACCAGTTACGTTTTTGGCAATCATGTCATCAAGCATCTCCGTGTTCACAGCAACTCCCTCGACAAGGCCCTTGACAAAATCACGTTGACCGTCGCCCAGTTCAGCGTCCGCGCCATCCAGCACGTGATTCACGGCATCTGATGCGAGTACTTGTCCAACATCCATTTGATAAACGGCCTGCACGGCCCGTGCTCGAAGTTCTCGTCGTTTCATATGATTCTTGGCTGTCCACCTTTACAGCAACTGCCTTTTTCTGCAGTTGTCTTTAATGCGCTATTGGTCGTTAAAACGGTCTGCAAGCAGTTTGTCAAGCACTTGCTTCCAGTCATGCTTCTCTTCCATCACGCGTCCCAAAAAGAATCCCGCCACCATCAACACCAATAACAGCAGTGTCGACCAAAATCCAAAAATCATCCATGCCAGCCACAGAACGACACCCGCAATCATTCCTTGCCAACGCCGCTTGAGGTTGAGAAGCCCAACGGATATAGTGCGAACGAACGTCCACATTTAATCCACCCACGCTTTACTCACTTTGGCTGCAGAGCTCGCAAGCTCTGCGACGTGAACGGTTACTCGTTCGACGGTGACACCAGTCGTGTTCTCCACGTATTCCTTTACTGCACTCTGAATCTCACGACTCATTGCATTCAAATCAAGATCCGGCAGGACGCGAACGCGAATCGCAAGCCAGATGCCTTGTTGTCCATTCCGTACCCGAGTGTCAAATTCCTGTACGCCTTTGACGGATTTCCCCGTCCGGTTGGACAATTGACGAATCGTCTCAAACGAGATACGGATATTCCCGAACTCACCGGGCAGCACAACGAAATCTACGTCGTGCGAGCTGATGCGATAAAACAAGAACCGAAGTCCAAGGATAAACCAGACAATCGAAACGACGATCGCATATATGTACCAAGGGTACTGCGTGATTTGAGTCAGGTTTCCAAAGCCCATTACACTCAGCAAGAACAGCCCCACAGCTCCGGCAAGGCTGATGATGGTAAACAACACGAGCAAAATGCGATCCAAATAACTCACATCGAACGCCTCCCGGGCGAATCAGTAAGAGCTTGTGAGCCCGGCTTGGTAACCTGCTGGCATCCCTGATGCACCATACGCCTGTTTCGTGAGAAGGACAGACTGCGGACCACCGAAATGCTTCACTGGTGCCGTCAGTTCCCGACACCCGCAGATGCCAAGGAACCGAAGCCGGACTCATGGAACGATAATTAGGAGTGAATGCGCTTATCCGTGTTTTCTGGAAGTTCTTTGACTTCACCGTGTACGCGCACGGCTGTCACATGAACGTTGACATGCGTCACGCTGAGCCCTGTCATCCCTTCTACGGCGCTCTTTACGTGTTCTTGGACTTGCATGCATGTCGTCGGAATATTGATCCCAAAGTCAAGGACGAGGGAAAGCCCAATATTGCAGGACTTTTCTTCATCGTGAAATTCGACTCGCACGCCTTTGGCCAGATTCTTCCGTCCGAGTAAAGACTCAGTCAGACCTCCGGCAAAACTTCCGGTTAAATCGACAACGCCCTCAATCTCGCTGGCGGCAAGTCCCGCAATAATCTGGATCACTTCATCTGCAATCTGGATTTTACCGAGATCGTTCGTCTGAAACTCCATGTCCTGCATAACACACCTGCCTCCGTTCGTCTAAAAATGAGTCTGTACAACCACACTGTTCTCTAGAACTCGAGGGTGTGTTCCTCGAGGAACCTAGTCGTCACATTTCCTTGGCGGAAATCCTCGTTTTGCAACAAGGCAATGTGAAATGGAATGGTCGTCTTAACGCCTTCAATACGAAATTCCTGCAATGCGCGACTCATGCGATTCATCGCCAGTTCTCTGGTCGGTGCCCAAACCACAAGTTTGGCTATCATTGAATCGTAGAACGGCGGGACAGAGTATCCAGGGAATGCAGCACTATCCACGCGCACACCAGGTCCACCGGGTGCGAGATACTCTGTGATGCGTCCCGGCGTCGGCATAAAGCCTCGTGCCGGATCTTCAGCATTAATCCGACACTCCATTGCGTGGCCGCGCATGACAACTTCATCTTGAGTAAAGCTCAGAGGTTCGCCAGCGGCAACCAATATCTGTTCACGGACCAGATCAAAACCGGTCACCCATTCCGTCACAGGGTGTTCAACCTGAATACGTGTATTCATTTCCATAAAGTAAAACTCACCATTGTCGGCATAAATGAATTCAATGGTTCCAGCACCGACATAATCAACGGCCTTTGCGGCTGCAACAGCAGCTGCACCCATGCGTTGCCGGGTCTCCTCTGAGAGAACTGGGCAAGGAGACTCTTCTACAAGCTTTTGCAGTCTTCTTTGCACAGAGCAATCCCGTTCGCCAAGATGGACAGCGTTTCCATGCCGGTCCGCCATCACTTGAATTTCGACGTGGCGCATGCGCTCAATATACTTCTCGAGGTATACTCCAGCATTCCCGAAAGCAGTCTCTGCTTCACGCTGCGCGGTCACGACGGCCTGGCGAAGCGCGTCCGCATCACGTACAATTCGAATCCCTTTTCCACCACCGCCAGCCGTGGCTTTGATGATAACTGGATACCCGATGAGTTCTGCAACTTCGATCGCCTCTTCGGGTGTCTGCAACAATCCGTCGCTGCCTGGGACTGTAGGAACGCCTGCGGCTTTCATGGTGTCCCTTGCCATCGACTTATCGCCCATGGTTTCAATCGCATATGGGCTCGGTCCGATAAAGGTAATCCCGCACTGCTCACAGACTTCAGAGAAATCACTGTTTTCAGCCAAGAATCCATATCCAGGATGTATGGCATCCACGCCAGTCAGTGTTGCCACTGACATGATGCTCGGGATATGTAGATAGCTCTGTTTGCTTGGTGTCGGACCAATGCAGTATGCTTCATCAGCGAGCTGCACGTGGAGTGCATCTGCATCTGCTTGTGAATACACTGCTACGGTCTCTATCCCGAGCTCCCGGCAGGCCCGAATCACGCGGACTGCGATCTCACCTCGATTTGCAACCAATACTCGCTTGAACATGGTCGTTCTCCTTATATACGTATCTTTTAGGAACGTTTAATCTTGAACAACGGCTGACCATACTCCACCAGCTGTCCATTTTCAGCCATTACCTCTGTAACGACACCGCTGACTTCTGCTTCGATCTCGTTCATTAGCTTCATGGCCTCGACAATGCAAACGATGGTCTTTGTTGTTACTCGACTGCCCACTTCAACGTAAGCTGGTGCATCTGGTGACGGCGACCGATAGAATGTACCGACCATCGGAGACGTAATCACTGTCGTCGCTTCATCATTCTCCTGGGCAGGAGTTGCGCCTTGTACCAGCGGCGCTTGCGGCTCTGCGACAGGAGCAGCAGCCGACACTGCACGGATCGTCGCCTGCACGGGCATACTCGGTGCAACTTGGACCTGCGGAATCACTCCGCTCACGTCCGGCTTTTTAATACAAAGCTTGTCATCACCAGAAACTATCGTTAATTCGCTCACACTCGTTTCATCCAACAACCGAATTAGTTCTCGGATCTCACCAATCTTAAACAACAAACTGTCACCCCTTGGCAGATGGCGTCTCAATTACTCGTCCTAGTATAACATAGAGACAAAACGTGTTCTATGTTACCCAATAAGCCTTGCCAAGACAAACGCCCCGCACAGAGCGGGGCGTTTTGATGACGTTGTCAGATTAGGCTTTGATTTGGATCACGACGTTGGATGCTGACATGTTTAGCTCCTGGCTGACAATGTTCATTAATGCAACCGCGCTGCTGTTACTGATTTTGCTGGCCTTTACGTAGACAATCACTTTGCCCCCATCAGAGCTTGGAACAATCACGCAGTCTTTATATCCTTGGGCAAGAATCATTTCTTTGGCATTCGCCAGTTCACCTTGCAACGTTTGCAGCTGACGGAGCTTGTCTTCAGCCTGGCTGAGCTGCGTCGCGGAAGCATTGTTGTTGGAGATAATCTGTGTCTCGGTATCAATCTGCTGAGTCATCTGAGTATCAAGCTGCGTCTGCATGTTGACGAACCAGTCTGTGGTGGTCGTAGGAGTGCCGGTGCTGCTGCCTGTACTCTGACTTTGAGCACTGTTTCCTGTCGTGCCCGCCTGGTTGCCGGTTGCTTGTCCCGTAGATGATGAGTTTCCGGGCTGGCCGCTCGTCGTTGCAATGCTCGTTGAATTTGTCTGAGACGATGTAGTCAGGCTAGATTCGTTATTCATGGTGTAATACCCAATCAACATCAGGGACAACACCATCATCGTCGATAACCAGACCGTTTGCCGTTTCACCATTTGCACATTCCTCCCAATCTTCTAAGGATTACTCCTTTTTGGCTCTACGCTAATTTTATATGCAGGCACGTCCAACACATGACCAATTGCGTCAATGATTTCTGCTTTTGCTACGAAGAAATCTTTTGCATTCACCAAAACGACTACCCCGCGAACCTTCGGGGACTGCTGTGATGTAACGAAAGGAATCGTACTTCCATCTGCAGTGTGCTGCGTAAAAACAGAGTTGTCCTCTGTCGTAGACTGCGAGGAAGACTGTCCTGCAGTTCCTTTTTGGGTCTGCGTTGTTTGTCGCTCATTACTCGCGACAGAAAGTTGGTTGGTAGAGTCGAGCGTCACCATGACAACCGCGCTGTTGACACCTTGCAGTTGGTCGATAATCTGTGTTAACTGGTTGTCGTAGTTCGTCTCCATCTGCAAGATGGGGTCTGAGCTGCTTGAAGGCCCGCCTGAACCGTTGGTTGAGCTGATGCTGGCCGCCGTCGAAGTCGAAGCCGAAGTCGAACTAGGTCCCGAGCCTATGGTCGATACAGCGGCAGCGCCGCTTTTCCAAAACGAACCGACGAGAATAAACAGCACACCCAAGGCACCGAGCAACAACAACCACTTGTTCTGTAAAATGGTCTTGAAATCCAGAAGAACTCCCCCCCTTCTCAGTCAATTGACCACTTTTATCTGGTCCTTCGAGAGCGCTAACTGGACTGTAAGATACTGGATAATGACATCTCGAGTTTGAGATTGGTTTGCGTTCGGGGTTTCCACTGTAACCGAGCGAACCATTCCTGTATTGTCTGTGGCAACCTGCACAGCGGTTACAGTGCAGTTGCATGCGTCTGCAACCGCAACCTTGAGCCTTTGCTCAAGCAGTGCGACCTCTTCATTCGATTGCTCAGTCTGAAACTGCTGTTTGAGGTTCGAAACATCGTAGCTTTGTCTCGTATGGGTTGAGGAGGGACTACTCAGGATTTCGCTCGTGGCCTTCTCGGCCAATTGGTTCGCCCATCCCCCCTGGAACAGCGGCATAACCGGTTGCAGCATTGCTGCGATGACAGCCAACCCCATGACCATCCGTACGTACTTTTGCATCGATTTCGTTGGCAACAGGAAGTCTGCCAGGATTGCGAGAAAAATGATGAGTATGATTTGCCTTAACCACCCCCCGATAACCGTCATGACATCACCACCGCAATATTTGCTGACAAGAGTAAGATGCAAATGGCCATAAAGAACATGAGAGCCACTGCTGCTACGCAAGCAAACACCAACACGAGAGTCTTGCTTAGAGACCCTAGGGTCTTCACCATCGGTCCATCACCAAGAGGTTGCATCAGTGCCGCACTGCCGTTGTAAATCATCGACAAAGCGAGGATCTTTAAAGCAGGGAATAAAGCCAGACACAGCACAATCAACAAACCTGCTACCCCGACAGCGTTTTTCACCAACATCGAGGCGCTGACAACTGTCTCGGCGGCGTCAGACATGGCCTTCCCAACTATCGGAACGAATGTGTTGACTGAGAACTTGGCCAACCGCAGTGTTACGCCATCAGCAACGCCCTTGCCAAGCCCCTGGACACTTGCAACCCCAAGGAATGCACTTAGACATAAACCTAGTGTGGCGACGCCCGCAGTTCGAAAAAATCCAGCCAACCTTGTCACTTGATACCGGGGTGACAAACTGCTGACCAAGTCGAGGATGGCAGCGAAAAAGATCATTGGAAATACAAACAAGAAAATCACGTTGCTGATAAGATGCACAGCGAACACAAGCATGGGTTGAAAGAAGGCAGCGGACGTTACGGCTCCCGAAGCAGCCATCAACGTGACAACAAGAGGGACCGTAGCAAGCATGAAGTCTGTCATCGATTGAATGGCGTGCTTGGCGTACCCCACCGCTTCCGTAAACGACCCGATGGCCAGTCCAATCAATACAAAGAAAATCACAGCATAGGCAATCTGACTAACCGTCTGCTGTTCAAACGCTGACTGCAGGGACTGTAAAATCACGGCAAGGACGCTCAGGAGCAGGATGGCTCCAAGCAGTCGAATGTTGTCAAAGACTTCTGAGAAGAAGTAGCGTAAGATGCCATGTATCAGTCCATGGAGATTCCAGCCACCGTTTTCGAGAATTGACCGGATGATATTGCCGCTCTGGGCGTCCGGGAGGTATCCACCATACTGCTGCTGCAGAGAGTTCCAGTATTGTTCGATCACGCCGGTTGGCAGGCTGTCGAGCTGCGACTGGGCTACTTGGTTCAACGACTCCGTGCCAGGGGACTGCCCACTCTGAACAGAGTTGTTCGAACTTTGAGCAGTCAGGGTTCCACTCTGTGTGGCTGACGACGGCGGAGGCTGACCGGTCGTTCCTGACTGACCCACGTCCGCGAAGGCCGGCTGGATAAACAGGATGCATGCGAACAGCGTGAGAAGGAATGAAACAAGGAACCGTCGCAATGTCTTCAACCTCCGTCCCGGGCCTCTACGGCAACATACGTACCAATGAATCGATGACACCGGTGATAATCGGCAGAGCTAAAATCACAATCCCGACTTTCCCAGCCAACTCAATTTTTCCGGCTAATGCACCTTCCTTAGCGTCACGGGCCACTTGGGCTGCAAATTCGACGATGTACGCGATCCCGATGATTCTGAGCACGGTGGCCATAAATCCCTGATTCACGTTTGCAGCAGCAGAAAGGTCTGTCAGAGTCTTGATGACAGAGTGCATATTCTGCACCACTGCTACCAGAAGCACGATACCCGCTAGCAATCCAACCATCATCGCAAACTGGGGCGCATGCGGTCGCAAGACGGAAACCAATACTGTTGCCGTAAGGCCGATGCCGACGAGCTGCAGAATATGCAAAGACATCACCTACATTTGGAGGAAGACTCGCTGGATCTCACTGTACAAGTGGTCCACGTATCCAATTACGATGACAAACACTGCTACAAATCCGACAAATGTTGTCCAGTTTGCAAACTCTTCTTTACCACTCTGCTTGAGAATGGTATGTAAGATGGCCACTAAAAACCCAATCCCTGCGATTTGGAAGATTGCTCGAATTTCCGGAGTCACCCATAGTCCCTCCATCCCTAGTCGATAGACTTTTAATACAGCAGGATGACAATGAACAGTCCTGCCAACACGCCGATATATTGCCACATGCGTTCGTACCGACGTCGGTCCTCAGCGGCACCTTTTTGGGCAGACTCTAACTGTGCGAGTGTGGCCTCAAACTGTTGACTCTGGTGTAGAAGGTCAGATGTACCAAGGGTTCGGCCAAACACGGCAAGGGCAGTGAAGTCCGCATCTGTCAAATGAGCCTTCTGTCGACATGCACGCACCCCCGCCGCCAGTGCTTCCCCGACGGTAACATCTGCTCCGGACAATTCGTCCGCCGTTGTGTTAAAAACAATGTTTACCGGGCTGTGCATCCGTGCACCCACATTTTTGAGAGCCTGCGGCAATGGAGTTGCGGTGTATTCAATTTCAGCGCGCAACAACCTCAAAGCCTCAATCAGCAGGAGTAATTCCCTCGGACGCTCACGATACACCCTTGCCACTCGAAACCCAATGGCACTCGTTGCAACGACAATCAGTGCGCAGCCAATTAACTTGATCAACGTAGGTCCACCCTTTTACTAGAGGAGGCTCGTCTGTACAGCACATGTTGGTCTGCATCCTCAATCCGGAGAATCGTTCCAGGACCGTCCTGTCTGCCAATCAAGACGTACCTGTCAAAAGCCCGGGACTGAAACAATCCTTCCATCGCAGGTCGTTGTCTCCACTGCTCCACCGACCCTGCGTGCACTGAAGTAACGACTGCGACCCCCGCATGTGTGGCATCCATGATTGCTCTCGCGTCTTCTTCATGACCGATCTCATCGGTTACGAGGACCGCTGGTGACAAGCTGCGGATGGCAATGCGCATGCCCTCTGCTTTTGGACAGGCGTCAAGAAGGTCGGTTCGCGGACCGATGTCGAACTGCGGCCGTCCGTCTACACTGCCAGCCAGCTCAGAACGCTCATCCACAATGGACACCTTGGCCCCCGGAATACCTGGCGCGATAATGCCCCAACTCCACAGTCTCGCCAAATCGCGCAGCAGAGTTGTCTTGCCGCATTGGGGCGGAGAAATTAGAAGTACGCTCAGCGGCCTTCCGTTCTCTTTGTCAACGGTGTATTTTGCAAGTTGAGAGGCAACTCCGTGCCGCTCTCTTGCCACTCGGATGTTTACGGAGAAAATAGACCGAACCGCCTTTATCTCTCCTCGGTTGCCGAGTACGGCTCTGCCCGCAATACCGACACGGTGGCCGCCTTGCATCGTCACAAAGCCTTTTTTCAAATCATCTTCCACCGCATACAAGGACGCCTGGGTCACACCCTGAATCACGCGAGCCAGGTGATCTTCCGTCACCAAGAAGCCACTCCTCGGGTCCGTTGTCACGTCTCCGGCTTCTCCGAGGAACCTGTCAAAACCCCAGCCTGCCAACTGAACGGGCTGACCAAGCCGCAGCCGAACTTCTTCGATGCGGCGCAGGTATGCTGGGTCAAGACTCTCGAGCCGTCCCCGAATGTCTGGTGGACAGACGTGAAAGACCTGCTCCCAAGTGCGCCGGGCAGAGGTCTCATCGACCTGATCAATCACTCTTTGTCCACCTCCCAGTTAGTCCATGTATATGGACGGGCACCGGGGAGTATGCCTACCTGCAGGATAGGCGCCGTAACAGCGGGCGAGTTTGATTCATTTGATGACCATAGGGAGATACAGGAGGGTTCTCTGGTGCTGCTTTTTGTGGAGTCCATCACGGACAAAAGGAGGTCTACCGTTGGATATTGCAGTGATGATCCGATGGATTGTTGTTTTTCTTGTCATCTTCGTGTTGTTGATGTTCCTGGTATTTAGTTTTTTCAGCAAAAACAAATCTCGGGCCTAAAAGGTGAGGTGCCTCTTTTGGGGGTTGGCATGAAAAAAGGCGTGCCAGTAGTAGGCACGCCAATTGTTCTGTCTGATATTACGCACGGGATACGTAGGCACCCGAGCGAGTGTCGATGATGAGCCGGTCGCCTTCATTAATGAAGAACGGAACCTGTAGTGTATACCCAGTCTCTACAGTCGCAGGCTTGCTGCCGCCTGTAGCAGTGTCTCCCTTGATGCCAGGTTCTGTGCTTACGACTTCAAGTTCGACCGTGTTTGGCAAGTCGATACCGATACTCGCTCCATCATGCATAACAACATAACAATTCATGTTTTCTTTCAGGAAGTTCAGTTCATACTCAAGTGAACCCTTTTGAATTGTCAACTGTTCATAGGTTTCAGTATCCATAAAGGTGTACAGTTCACCGTCGTTGTACAGGTACTGCATTTCCCGCGTCTCAATCCTGGCGCGAGGAACCTTCTCACCTGCTCGGAACGTCTGCTCGCGAACTGCCCCCGTTTTTACATTCTTCAACTTGGTTCGAACGAACGCTGCGCCTTTGCCCGGCTTAACGTGCATAAACTCAATGACTCGAAAAATATTGCCATCTACTTCAATGGTTGTGCCTGTACGAAAATCGTTGCTTGAAATCACTTTGTTCCCTCCTGCGAAAGTTCGGATATCGATGTTTGCTGTGACTCTGAAGGGCCTGGCTGCTCTGCACCCCGATGCACGATTCGTGTCAACAGGAATTGTAGAGCAAGGTCGTACCCTCTTGTGCCTAGTCCGACAATTTGACCCGTCACCACAGCGGCCAGTACAGACTCATGGCGAAACGCTTCCCGTTGATGGACATTGGATATGTGCACCTCCACAATTGGGCAGTGCGCCCCCACGTCCGCCAGACAGTCTCGCAAAGCGTAGCTGTAATGTGCAAATGCCCCAGGGTTGATAATGACGCCATCCGCACAAGGAGCATTCTCCTGCAAGAAGTCAATCATTACACCTTCTGAATTCGTTTGCTTATCAACCACGCTTATACCTTGTGCCATTGCCAACTGCCTGACTCGGTTGACCACCTGCGGCAAGGTTTCGCTGCCATATATGCCGGGTTCACGGGCACCAAGACGGTTCAGGTTCGGTCCGTTCACCAACAGAATCGTGGGCTGTCCGTTCAAGCAGATTCGTCCTTTCCAGAGGCGTTCTGGGCTTTGACGCAAATCGATGACATTGTAACACACACGCAGATATACTGGAAATAACCATCTCGTCGAATAAAGGAGGAAAAGATGTGCTGGAATTGTGGGTAGTTCGGCATGGCCAAACGAATTGGAACCTGGAGCACCGCGTTCAAGGGTGGACAGACATCCCTTTAAACGCTGCAGGCATCGAAGAAGCACATGCCCTTGGTCGATACCTGCATGGAATCCCTTTTCTTGCGCTCTACACGAGCGACCTGCAACGTGCTCATACTACAGCCTCCATTTTACAAGGGTACACAGGCATTCCTATCCGTGTGGACGAGCGCTTGCGTGAAAAACGGTTTGGCGCGCTCGAAGGACAAATCCGGCATCAAGTGCAGAAACAAAAGGTCGTCCGACCTCACGGTGTGTCTCCACATGTGAGGTCGGACGACCCAGAGGCAGAATCAAACGACGACTTATCCAAGCGAATTCTCGCGTTTTTGAACGACTTGGGCAACCGGCATCAGACTGGCCGTGTGCTGATTGTAACGCACGGAGCCTTAATCCGGGCCCTGCTCGACTTGTCGTCCTACAGAGAGGCCGTATCTCTAAGAAACACCAGTGTCTCCCGGATTCGGCAGCACCAATCGAATCTGCACGCCGTCCACGTCAACTGGGCCGATCACCTCAAACAGCTCGGACAAAATCACCCGTTTCAACATGGAACTTACTGTGCAAAGTTGTAACGCAAAACCGGATTACGTGCCGCGGTGACTTCATCCAGCCTGCCAACAACGGTACTGTGTGGAGCACTGCGGACGAAATCGGGACTTTCTTCAGCTTCTTTCGCGATGGTCAGCATGATGTCTGCAAATGCATCGAGCGTCTCGAGGCTCTCCGTTTCGGTTGGCTCAATCATCAAGCACTCTTCGACAATGAGCGGAAAGTAGATTGTCGGCGGATGCACGCCAAAGTCAAGCAGTCGCTTCGCGATGTCGAGCGTCTTGACACCCAGTTTCTTCTGCCGGCGCCCGGACAGGACAAACTCGTGCTTACAAACAGCGTCAAACGGAAGGTCATATGCACCTTCAAGCCGACGCATTAAATAGTTTGCGGACAAGACAGCGTGTTCTGAAACACGTTTTAATCCGTCGGGTCCCATGGTGCGAATGTACGCATAGGCTCGTACGAGTACGCCAAAGTTTCCATAGAAACCTTTAACCTTACCGATGGAATCAGGACGGTTATGGTCAAGGAACAACGTGCCGTCTTCCCGGCGTCCGACAACCGGTTTTGGCAGATACTTTTCAAGGATCGATTTCACCCCGACAGGCCCGGCACCCGGTCCGCCGCCACCGTGAGGGGTGGAAAACGTCTTGTGCAAGTTGAGATGCACGACGTCAAAACCCATGTCACCGGGTCTTGCGTATCCCAAAATCGCGTTCGCGTTGGCTCCATCGTAGTACAAAAGGCCGCCGGCCTCATGAACAATTTCTGCAATCTCAAGAATGTGGGACTCAAACAACCCCAGCGTTGACGGGTTCGTCAACATGAGTGCAGCCGTGTCAGGACCGACTGCGGCACGAAGAGCATCCAAGTTCACGCTGCCGTCGGCGTTTGACGGAATCGTGACGGCTTTGAGCCCCGCCATGGTTACACTGGCCGGATTTGTACCATGCGCTGAGTCAGGCACAATCACCTTATCGCGATCTTCACCACGTTCCTTATGGTACGCAGAAATCATCGTGAGACCTGTCCATTCACCCTGAGCGCCAGCAGCTGGCTGTAAGCTGACAGCATCCATGCCTGTGATCTCGGCCAAGTCCAATTGGAGGTCGTACAGGAGTTGCAATGCACCCTGAACCGTCGATTCCGGTTGATACGGGTGGATTTGGGCAAAGCCTGGTAAGCGGGCAGCCCGCTCATTGCGCTTTGGATTGTACTTCATCGTACACGACCCGAGTGGATAGAAACCTGAATCGACGCCGTGATTGCGAGTCGACAGGGCAGTAAAGTGACGAATCACGTCTACTTCGCTGAGTTCAGGCAATCTTGGCGCGCTTGTACGTACCATCCCGTTCAGCTCACCGACCGAGCTCTCTGGTACATCGAGTTGTGGCAAGGTATATGCTTTGCGATCCGTTTCACCAATTTCAAAAATCAGTTTTTGGTCGCCATGAACTTGCACCGTCACAGCAATTCCCCCAATCGTCTGACCGTCTCGTCCAGTTCTTCCCGGCTCCGCACCTCAGTGACGCTGATCAACACGCAGTTTTCCAGATCCGGATAAAATGTACCGAGATTCAGGCCAAACAGGATCCCGTCTTGAAGCAACTGATCTTGAACTTCTGCCGCGGATTTTGGGAGTTGCACGACAAACTCGTTAAAAAATGGCCCATCAAACGGTATTTTCACACCTGGAAGAGCCTTCAATGCGTTGTACAAGTAATGAGCCTTATGGAAGTTCTGCAGCGCAACTTCCTTCATGCCGTTGGGACCCATGTAAGACATATACACGGTTGCAGCAAGCGCATTCAACGCCTGATTTGAGCAGATGTTGGAGGATGCCTTTTCGCGGCGAATATGTTGTTCGCGAGCCTGCAACGTGAGCACGAAACCGCGTCTCCCATCATGGTCGCTCGTCTGGCCGACAATCCGACCAGGAAGGCGGCGCATCAAGTCTCTTTTGGCCGCCATAATCCCAAGATACGGACCGCCGTAGGCCATTGGGTTCCCAAGCGATTGACCCTCTGCGACCACGAGGTCTGCTCCCAAGGCACCAGGTGTCTCCAGTAGCCCTAAGGCAATCGGATATGTGCTGACAACAAGCACCGCTCCGACCGCATGCGTTGCATCAGCGATGGCACGCACGTCTTCCACGCGACCAAAGAAGTTTGGATACTGGATGAGTACGCCAGCCACACTGCCGTCAAGGACCTGTGCCAACGCTGCTGAATCAACCACACCGGCAACAGACGGCAATGCCACGACTTCAATCGACTGTCCTCGTGCGTAAGTGTCGAGAACAGCACGGTATTCCGGGTGCACACTTCCAGCGACGACCAGTTTGTCACGTCGAGTGTGCGCACAGCAAACGATACCCGCCTCAGCGAAGGCCGTCGGCCCGTCGTACATCGACGCATTCGCAATATCCATCCCGGTGAGTTCAGATACCATCGTCTGATACTCGAATATCGCCTGCAGCATGCCTTGGCTGACTTCGGGTTGATAAGGTGTGTATGACGTATAAAACTCGGACCGTGAGATAATGGCGTCCACAACGCTCGGTTGATAGTGCTCATAGCTGCCTGCGCCCAAGTAAGATACGACTTGTCCAGCATCTTGGTTTCGTTGTGCCAGCTTGCCTAAATGCCGCTCTAGCTCGAGCTCTGACATGGCCGGCCGCAACTGCAACGCACGCTTCATCCGCAGTTGTTCGGGAATGTCGTCAAACAACGCTTCCGTGTCCGCAATGCCAAGGAATTCAAGCATTGTCGCACGGTCCTTTTCAGTATGTGGAACGTAGCTGAAGCTTCGCACGAAATGACCCTCCTGTGGTCTTAACTACGCCTTCGGGCGCCGGTAAAACGGGGTTTTCACAACCTCTGCTTGCAGTTTTTTGCCACGGACATCGACGAAAAAGCGCGTTCCTGCCGTGGCATGGTCTGCCTCTACAAGCGCGATGCCAATGGCTTCCTTCAGCGTTGGAGACATGGTGCCAGACGTTACGAACCCGATTTCCTTATCTTCTGACAGCACTGTGTACTCGGCTCGTGGGATCGCTTTGTCGATCATCTTGAACCCGACCACCTTACGGGTTACACCTGTCGCTTTTTGTTCGCGTAATGCATCACGCCCGATAAAAGTGTCAGCGTCAAGCTTAACAAACATACCAAGTCCAGCTTCCAGCGGACTGATGCTCTCCGTGAGCTCGTGACCGTACAACGGAAGCTTAGCTTCTAGACGCAAGGTGTCTCGCGCCCCCAAGCCGCATGGAACAAGCCCAACGCTTTTACCGATTTTAAGCAGCGATTGCCAGAGTTCGATGGCATACTCGTTGGCAACGTACAGTTCAAAGCCATCCTCACCTGTGTAGCCTGTTCGAGATAGGACGACGTTTGCATCCCCAATCTTGCTCGTCTGAAACCTGTAGAATGCAATCTCCGAGAGGTCAAACGAAACTAACTGTTGCAAGATGGATTCAGAACGCGGACCCTGTAAAGCAATCAAGGATATCTCTGCACTGCGGTTGATGAGTGTAACTTGTTCGTTTGGTATCATTGCCGCTTGCATCCAAGCGAAATCCTTGTCAATATTTGACGCATTGACAACGGTCATGAACCAGTCCGGTGCGAAACAGTAGACCAGCAGATCATCAACGGTACCGCCATTTTCATAGGTCATGGGAGAATACATGGCCATTCCTGGTTCTAATCGGTTGATATCATTGGTGACCAAACGCTGGAGGAACTTCCTGGCATCCGGTCCTTTGACATCGAACTCACCCATGTGCGACACATCAAACAAACCGGCTGCCGTGCGGACCGCCTCGTGCTCGGCAATGATTCCGGAAAACTGCACAGGCATCTCAAAGCCGCCAAAATCGACTGTCTTGGCACCGAGTTCCTGATAGACCGGATACAGAGGCGTGCGCTTCAATTCAGACACCATTTAGCCCCCTTTGGCCGAACGGGATAGCGTACCAGCAAGAAATCATGCAAGATTCGACGGGAATCGCTCATACTACGGAAACGCGAACTTGCGCGATGACCAAATTTGACGCATTGGCACGTTACAGACTGGTTCGTTA
Organism: Paenalicyclobacillus ferrooxydans; assembly: GCF_001399675.1. Lineage (GTDB taxonomy): Bacteria > Bacillota > Bacilli > Alicyclobacillales > Alicyclobacillaceae > Alicyclobacillus_B > Alicyclobacillus_B ferrooxydans. The sequence continues at coordinate 54,744 of NZ_LJCO01000054.1, read as the reverse complement.
TCGGAGGTGTTAAAATGTCTCCCTATCATCAAACCAACCTGTCCCAAATCGCACATACGAACCCGCTGGTACCGCCAGTCGTGTGGCCTGACGAAGATATCAAAACTGCGTTTACAGCATACCTAGAAAATGTACCAGTTGGCAACAGTCAGAACAGGGATTGGGAACTATTCCAACTCGGCAGAATTGCGGCGCAAGCGCGGCTTGTCGAAGATTTTGAAGAGCTGTATGCACTGCAGCATATCCGAGGGTTTACGCCGCTTCCCCACCAAGTGGACACGGCTCGTCAGGTTCTGCAATCTTTGCACGGACGAGCGATTCTTGCAGATGAAGTGGGACTTGGCAAGACCATTGAGGCAGGCTTGATAGCGAAGGAATATTTAGTTCGTGGTCTGGCGAAAAAAATCTTGATTATGGCGCCAGCCTCCCTCGTGTTGCAATGGACGAGAGAGTTTAACGAGAAGTTCGGGATTCGTGCTGTCGCACAAAAGAAAGCGTGGATGTGGACGCAGTACGATGTACTTGTGGCATCCCTCGATACCGCGAAGCGTGAACCGCACCGCTCCATTGTGCTCGGCATGGATTGGGATCTCGTCATTGTGGATGAAGCACACAAGCTGAAAAACCCACGAACCAGGAACTGGCAGATGGTGAACCAAATCCCGAACAAATACATGTTGCTTTTGACAGCAACACCGATTCAAAACCAACTGACCGAACTTCACACCCTAATCACACTTCTTCGCCCGGGTCAGCTCGGCAGCACCGCTCAGTTTGTCGTCGAGCACATGGCATCCAAACGAGAGGCGAAGGATCCCGAGGCCCTTCGCTCGCGTCTTTCCGAGGTCATGATTCGTAATCAACGCAATGATGGAGCGACGACACTTCCACCTCGCCATGTACAGGCAGTCTCACTGTCTCTGAACGACCAAGAACGCACCCTCTACAACGGCGTAGTGCAGTTTCTTCGTGACAGCTACGAAGAACAAAAAGGGAATCGCATCTCAGTATTGCCACTCATCACCTTGCAACGGGAAATCTGTTCCTCTCCACACGCGGCAATGACCACATTGTTAAAAATGCGAAAGAAAGCGCAGAGCCCGCGAAAAATTGAGCAGATTGATGAGTTGCTTGCCCTTTGCCAGAACGTGGAACATCATACAAAGATCGAGACAGTTCTCCAGTTGATTGAACAACTCGGAGGAAAGTGCATCATTTTTACGGAGTATCGCGCAACGCAAGACTTTTTGATGTCCATGCTATACCAACACAAAATCCCCGCAGTTCCGTTTCGAGGCGGGTTTAAACGCTCTAAAAAAGATTGGATGACTGAGCTGTTTCAAAGACGCGCTCAAGTCCTTGTCGCGACGGAGTCCGGCGGCGAAGGCATTAACCTGCAATTCTGCCACCAGATGATAAACTACGACCTGCCTTGGAACCCGATGCGTCTTGAGCAGCGGATCGGGCGCATTCACCGACTCGGTCAAGAACACCCGGTCGCTGTTTTCAACCTGGCTACAAGGGACACGATTGAAGGGCATATCGTAACTTTACTTCAGGAGAAGATTCGAATGTTTGAACACGTCATCGGAGCTCTTGATTACATCGTCGGAGACCCTGCATTCGGAGAGAAGATGGAGCGAGAACTGCTTGACATTGCCTTGACCACCAATTCCGACCGAGACTTGGAGCGGCGCATTGCAGACTATGGTGAGCGGCTGCTAGAACGTCTCAATTCAGGAGGTACACCATCTTGACCCAAGCTCGTCACGCTCTGCTGATGCAGTCTGTGGATGCACGAATTGAATTTTGCGACCGATACTTCACCGCAGTGGAAGCGAAGACGAGATACGCTGCGGATAGCTACCGGGAATACGAACTTCCGCGGGATATCGATAAAGAATTGACTGACCGGCCCTATTACTGGATGTGGGTGGAACAGACAGGCCAGGACGTTCCACCAACCGTCCTCAGACTTGCTTTCGATGACGACGCGCAAGCGAGGGAAAGTACTCGAGTTCGGGAACAGGCCCTCGCGGAAGCATCTCCCTACCTAACGGATATACAACGTCAGTACTTTGTGGCCCCCAAAGTAGAACTTGTAACCCTGGGGAGCTTTCGATTGGACAAGCTCTACAAATCCTCGATGGAACGGGGCCGGTTTGCAAGCATCGCTCCGAGTACGGCCGTTGCTATAGGTGGTCTTGTTCCCTGGTTAATGTTCAATCTGCTCGTTTCCTATCGCTGCGACATCACAGAGCAGACTTTAATGTCCATTGGGATTTGCCTTGAGAACGGTCAAATTGTAGAAAATTTCTATTCGCTGATTGAAAACATCGAGATGAGTGTGCTCAACCCGCACCACATTCGAAACAGAATGCAGATGTCCGTTGATGATGGTTTTCGGAGACTTCGGGAGTACATCGAACGCAAGATTGCAAAATCCGATCATCAGTGGGCAGAAGAAGCTGAGGAGCGGTTGAGCCGCGAAATTGAGCAAATCGAGACTTATTACGACAGTATTCGTCATGAAAAGACGGAAACCGACCAGAAAGTGCTTCAGGCGGAGTGCAGGCGAAAAATTGATCTAGCCATTGCGCGCGGAGCCGCCAAAGTGGAATTGGACGTAAAACAAGTCGCACTCGTCGGTCTTGTCGACAAGGGCGACCTGTCCAGGACACATACCTCCCAGCGCAATCCTATGTGAGCGACTGCAGGTTCCTTTGCCTAGCATCGTCTCCCTCAACTCGCGCAAGTTTTGCCATTTGCATGACGCGGCTGCGCAGCGCCGGAACGCTGTCGTGTACATCAGAGCCATTTTTCCGATACATGTCTGGCGGTGCATAGTTACTGGTGAACCAGGTCGGCAGTTGACTATGGAAGCGATGGTTGATAATCCGAAACAGCTTTTCGAGCGTAAAATCATTCGCGCGTTCCTGCGCAAACTCATCAATCCCAAGCACAGGCACCGTTGCGTAAGCCTCAAGCAGGGGTTCGAGGTCGCCATTGTCAGCAATGAGATGGCGCATCCGGTCGAAGATGGAATCGGAACGGACAAACAAAGCCGGAATTCCACGCTCAGTCAATCGGTTCAACACGCCGAGGAGAAGATGCGTTTTGCCTACACCTGGCGGACCGAACAGGTACAATCCGGACGTTGTCTGACCGACTTCAAACGTCTCGGCAAAGTCGTAAGCGTAGCGAAAAAGCTTTGGATACTTCCGGCGTTGCTCCACTGGGAAATTCCCGAGGCGAAATTCGCTGTCCTGTTTCAGTGCACCGGAGAACTCATGCCATCGGTTGACAGTTTCTCGAAGCTGTGCTTCGAGAAACGGCCGACACCGTCGGACACCAACGGACAAAGTAGGACCATATTGCTCCAACGTTTGAATAAAGCCCTGCATGTCCCCTTCCTTGCCGCAGGCATTAAACCCTTGGCAATGCTCACAAATGGATTGCTGCCGCACGTACTCAAGCAACATGGCACGGTGTGCCAAAATCTGAGCGTCGGACGCGCCCCACTCATTCAATTGTGGAACACGTCGCCGAAAGTACGATGTGTCATATGCCTCGACCTTGGCCTGAACGTCTTCAGGGAACATGGATCGCAGGCTCTGCAAGTTTAGTCGCTGCACGTCATCCACCCTCCCAGTTGACAGATCTCTCGTGCAATCGAGTCGACGTCACGCCCGTCAACTGTTACCGTAAACCGGGCTACGCTTCGATACCAGGCTTCTCTAACTGAAGCAAGTTGCACAATCCGCGAGAGTAAGTCGCTGTCACTATCCAGCATCGGACGGTGGTTCGTTTCCGATTGCAGGTGACTAAGCAATGTGCTCGGTTCTGCATTCAGCCAGATCGTCGTCCAATGCTGACCCAGCACTTCTCGGGCAGCAGCTGTCGTCACAATACCACCACCCGCAGCGAGTACCAGCGAAGTCTCCAATGTTTCGGATGTAACACGCGACAGCAGTTCGGATTCGCGCAGTCGAAATCCAGTTTCACCTTCGCGAGCAAAAATCTCGCGAATGGTCATTCCTGCTTCTGTCTCTATCATTTTATCAAGATCGACCAATGGGCAGTCGAGCATGCGGGTCAGAGCACGACCCACAGAAGACTTTCCTACGCCCATGGGACCAACCAAAGCAATTCTCTGCACATTCATCGTTACCACCTCTAGCAGGGCCATCGTATCACAATCTTAAGCCTCTCGGTAGACGGTGTTGCTAGAGAACGTCGTATATCGATAGTAGACTACGTACCACTATCGACCCACGAAGTCACGGATTTGCTCATTTGGTCGAAAGTAAAGTGTACCGCGTTTGTGGCATGATCTGTCACTGCCCGTACGATAACGGTCCACGGTGTTTGGGTGCTTACGGTCACCGTCACCGTGCTCCCGGAGTCCACCCAAACTGCCTGACTTTCCACGACTTTCCCTTTACCCAAATCCGAAATTACCTGCAGCGCCTCGCTTCTTGCCAGCCAGTATGCCTGCCGCTGAAAATGGTGCAGTTGTTCAATCTCGACTGCACGCAAAGAAACACTCACGAGCGTAAAAGCTACCAGATTGAGCAACATCGTTAAGATCAAGACTTGGATCAACACAATCCCTGAGTCACCAGACTTGTACCAGGACCTTCGAATCTGACGTATGAAATACATTTCATTTCCCACATCGCTTTGCTGGGTCTTTGCACGCCTTGATTCGGGAGCGGAAGCGAAAGTTACTTCCAAACAAGCGTTATTGCAAACCATAGGAAGCAGGCAGGAAAGTCGTATAAAGTTGCTCTGACGAACGGTCTGCAAATTGCAGAGTCACCTTCACACCGTACACATCGACACTTGCGGCCATGGCTTGAACGCCAACGGCAAGGACAGATGTTCCACCGCCAACCTGCGTGCGAACAAGCTCGGCACTCGTGTTGACTTGATAACGATAGACACGCCCATCAGCTTCGGAAACGTCCATGCCTCCGGGAACAGATTGGACAGTCTTTGCGCTGTGCACATCCTCTCGTACAACTCGTGCCGCACTATTCCACATTGCATTTGTGTCCAACCGTTGATAAATCTCCCGTTGTCCGGCGACCAATGCCACAACAACCTCACATACGAGGGCCACCAACAGCGCGCCAATCGTTAGATTGAACATCGCCTCAACCATCAGACTTCCGGCATCATTTCGGAAGTGTAACGTACAGACTTTGCGTCTCTTGTGCGTGTGTCACCACAACCTTTCGTCCCCCGTGTGGGTCCGTGATGACTGACATTTGGTACGTCTGCCCATCTGAACTTGTCCATGTCGATGTCGAGTTCGATGTGAAGGCTTCGGGGTCTGACCAAACAGATGCCAAGACTTGCTCCGCGTAGGAGTCCGCCACATCATCAAGTTGACCCATGACTTTTACCTCGAAAGCTGCATGCGCCGTCTGATACCACAGATCTGCCACCGCGCCTCCGGTCATCGCGAACAGCATCAGGGCAAGCAAGGTTTCCACGAGGGTCATGGGGTTGTACCTAGTTCGTGCAGTGACTGCAAACCGCTGCCCATGTACAGCGTTATATCCGTCTCCAGCGCACCGCTCTCCAGCCGAACGACGCCGCTTTCTTGAGCGTTGCCGGACGGATCATAACTCACCCTTCCAGACGTCATCTGTAAGTACCCATGGTAATAATTCACTCCGGAAGCAAATGTCACGCGGGAGATAGGTGTGGTTCCGTTCAAAATGGTGTAGTCTGGTGTGTATTTTGACAATTGCACGCTCCAGGCATGGCCTGAAGCGAGAGCGCCGGCCTGAGCATAGCGCAAATCCTCAATGAGGCGAATCGATGTCGCTGTGAGTGAGGCCTTTGTCAACCATGCCTGTCCAACCAGTAAAGTGGTTGTGACGAAGATGGATAGAATGAATAGGGTTCCAATGAGCTCGAGGAACGTAAACCCTTTTTCGTTGTTATTTTCCCTGAGCATCGATTCACGGCGCCCCAAGTTGATTGTGAATCGAACACTCTACAGTGACGTTGTTTGCATCTATGTCATTGATGACATAGCTGCCTCCTGACGGCTCTTTCGGTACTGAGTCCAAGATATTGTCGTCAACCAAGGCTTGCAACTGAACCGAGGTGTCGCCGGTTGGATACGCGCCGTGTAACAGGTCGTATTCAGCCAGTGCGGCTCGAATATTGCGCTGGTTTTGTTCACAGGCTGTGGTTTCGGCACGTTGACCGGCGCTGATGAGTCGAGGTGTAACGACGGTAATCATGACAGCAACAATCAAAACCGCAACTACCATTTCAATCAGCGTAAAACCTTGTTCGCTGTCTTTGCCACGGTATTTAGGCATTCTGAGTCCTCCTCTTGGATCACCCGATCGTATCATCCGGCGACATTCGAGATGAGCGTGTACATCGGTACGTATAAACTGAACATGGTGCCCCCAACCAACAATCCAATCATCAGGGACATGGCTGGTTCTAACCACTGCTGTAGCCTGTCAACGCGCCTGGCAAACTCTTGACGAGTAAAAATCTCTGTCTTGCGAAGCGCGTCTGGAAGGTCCCCCGAGACTTCTGCACGACTCATTTGCAGAGCTAACATAGAGTCATAGTCTCCGCGAAAACATTGGGAAAGGGTTGCCCCGTCCGTCACTTGTTTCGCAATCTGCTCTGCTGCTGTTGTCAACCAGTTTTTTGATTTCGTGCGACTGAGCGACGACACCCCGTCAAGCAGCGGAACGCCGGCTTCAGTCAGGAGCGCCAAGGCAAAACTGAGCTGGTAAGTTCTGTGAATCCGGATGAGTTGAGTGCCAGGAAGCCGTTTGCAAAGCCAGTTCCACGCAGCCGATGGCTGCCCACGCCAGAGGCGGGTTGCAAGCCAGAGAAGTGCAAACAAAACGGCTGTTAAAGAGACCGCCTTTGGAAGCACACCCCAAATTGAAGCAATGATTAACGTTGTCGCTGGGACAGGAAGCCCCATTGCACCATACATACGTTCAAACTGCGGTAGTACTACGGTGCCAATGACAACCATGGTGATCACCGTACCGGCCAAAAGCACAAGTGGATAGGACGCCTTTTTCAACAGTTCTGATCGCCATCGGCGTTGCTCTGTCATCTGGGCAGCCCAATTCTGAAAGACCAAGGGTAATTCGCCAGTCATTTCGGCGCTTTGTAACAGCATTGTTAACCACGCGGGCAAGATGTCCCGATAAACACTGGATATTGGGCTCCCATCGCGGACTGCGTTTCGCAGCTCGGCGAGGTATTTTTGCGAAACCTTGCCTCGAGAAACTTTACGCGCATATTCCACCGCTTCTTCAATTCCGATGCCAACGGTCAGAAGTGTGGACAGAAGAACAAACACCTCCGGAAGTTCAGTTTGCAACCTTCGGCGCATGAGCCACCCACCGCGATTTGCATGTATTATCCCAGTCACCCTGTTGCCACGCTCATGAGACCACATATTGATGTCCCCTTACCCACTGAGCCAACTGCTTACGGACTAACGGCCAACTCAAGTCCGATGCAAGCAGCATCGAAAGCTCTTGGGTCATGGCGTGAATCGAAAAGACGCCAACTTTCTCTACCGGTATGTCACTTGAAGACATCGCTGCAGTCTGAGCGGCCGGTTGGTCAAAACTCCTGCTGCGCAGCTCCAGGTTTTGTACTATCACAGCAGTTAGCGCTTCACTCACAAGAGCGCGGTCCAGTCCGAGATCGACGAGGCGAGCCACTGCTCCAACGAGATCGCGCGCGTGTGTTGTGCTCAACACCAAGTGCCCGGTCAGAGCTGCTCTCAACGCGGTTCTTGCCGTCACATCGTCACGAATCTCTCCAACCATAATGACATCCGGGTCCTGACGCAGCGCGGCTCGCAGTCCAACGTCAAACGTAACGCCAATTCTCTCTCGCACCTGCAATTGGTGGCAGTCCTCGAGGACACGTTCGACTGGATCCTCGATACTAATGACGCGCCGTCCCAGACGGACCAATTGCTCCATCATGGCGTACAACGTGGTGGTCTTTCCGGACGAGGTTGGACCGGCCACGAGGAGCAATCCTGCTTCGGAACCGAGCAGATGCCCAACCGTCTGAGCCTGATTTTGGGTCAGTCCGAGCGCAGATAAGTCGAGTTGCCCTCGGCGCTTAGGCAAGAGTCGCAGTACCATCGCCTCGCCATCCACAGTTGGAAGCGAAGCCACACGCACTGCGGATTCATGTGATTCTGACTCCCAGTGAAACGCTCCGTCCTGAGGTATGCGTGTTTCCGCGACATCCATCTTGGCTAATGCCTTGATCCGACGGAGCACACTCGGTCCCTGGCTCGGCAAACGCAAAACCTGCACGAGCCCGCTGCCAACTCGAAATTGCACGACCAATTCTTCGCCAACCGTGAAGATGTGCACGTCGGAGCACTCTTTGTCGAGTGCTTCGTTAAGTACTTGCTGCAGAATCAACCCAACCGACAGCTCTTCCACCGATATCCCTCCTTTGCTAGGAGAGTTCTAGATGCGGGTATCGCGGCCTGTTTTCCATACATCAGGTTCCGTCTTCTTTTGGGGAACTTTTCAAGATTTGAAGGCGGAGATACAAAAAAACACCCTCGCGTCCCGTTGACAGGTAGCGCAGGGTGTTTCAGATGTGTTCTACAATGTGTGTTCTACAATGTCACTAGCTTATGAACATGAGAGTCCACGCATTTGCACGTTTTACTGCGACAGCATGATGTCTGGCCCACATGCGAAGCATCTCATCCCGCTCCGAAAACCGCATCTGACCGCCCGGATGGGAATGAAACGTAGCGATCGGCACTCGGTTTTGTTGTTTCAACTGATATGCAAACTGAATGACTTCCTGTGGATTGGCCGCCACGGAAGTAGGTGAAGCGTACCCGTGAAACAGATGCAGCAAGAGCGAAGATTCATCGTCGATGAAGCCCGTGTGTTGACTCCAACCTGACTCTTGTGATTGGTCCATGTCACTGATCCGCTCTGTAAGCGGAGCCGTAATCAAGCCACATATTTCATTTGGCAGTGCACCTCTGGCTGCGCGGACGCAGGCATCCGTCAGTTTTTGGTTCCACCACCGCGGCGGGTCACTCGACAAACTCGAATTCCATGTCCCCAATTCGAATGACATCCCCCTCCGCAGCACCGCGTTTTCTTAACGCGTCATCTACGCCACTCGTCCGGAGGATCCGCTGAAATCGTTTGACTGCATCGAACTGAGCAAAGTTCGTCATCTTAACGAGTTTCTCGAGGTCCTTTCCCTCAACCACATATACATTTCCGTCTCGACGAATTTCGAACGACTCTTTCGGTTCAAAGCGAAATACCTTTTGCGTTTCCGGAGTAACTTCTTCCTCTGTCCAGAGGGCGGTTTCCGGTGCGCTGTCGAGAGCATTCGCCATCGCATAAACAAGTTCCTGGACTCCAGAGCCGGTCACGCCAGAAATGGCGTAAACCGCCTTGTCAGGATAAGCCTCTTTGAACGACTGCAGGTTCATCTCTGAGTCCGGAAGATCCATCTTATTTGCTGCAATCAGTTCCGGCTGCACCTCGAAGCGTTTATCGTACGCCAACAGTTCTTCGCGGATAACTTGGTAATCCTCGATGGGATTCCGGCCCTCGGTTGCCCCCATATCAAGTACATGGACAATGACCCGTGTTCGCTCAACATGTCGCAGAAATTCATATCCGAGCCCGTGACCTTCATGCGCACCTTCGATCAACCCGGGAAGGTCAGCAAGTACAAAGCTGCGACCGTCGCCCACATCAACAACGCCGAGTTCCGGAGTCAGTGTCGTAAAGTGATAGGCGCCAATCTTCGGTCGAGCAGCTGAAACAACAGACAGCAGTGTCGATTTCCCTACGCTTGGGTACCCAACTAACCCAATGTCCGCGAGAACCTTGAGCTCAAGGATCAGATTCCGTTCCTCACCTGGTTCTCCTTTTTCCGCCATGTCGGGAGCCTTGTTGGCTTCTGTAGCGAACCGCGTATTTCCTCTCCCGCCGCGGCCTCCGTGTGCGACGACGAGAGACTGCCCGTCACGAACGAGATCGCCGAGGAACGCACCTGTATCCTCGTCTTTCACGATGGTCCCCGGCGGCACCTTGACAATCATGTCCGGCGCACCCTTCCCGTGCTGGTTTTTGGTCTTGCCATGCTGACCTCGCTCAGCCTTGAAGTGCCTCTGATATCTAAAGTCAATCAGTGTACGCAGGCCCTTGTCGACGATGAACACAACATCACCGCCGCGACCACCGTCACCTCCCGCTGGTCCGCCAAGCGGCACGTACTTTTCTCTTCGATAGGAAACGATCCCGTTTCCACCGTCGCCGCCTTTCACATAAATCTTTGCTTGGTCGACAAACATTATCTGTCCCCCTTTCTATGTTATCCGTTGGTGTGCCCCTGATGGATCATCTTCGTTTTGATTTCCGCGGTCACCACGACGCCTTGCAAAACGTTAGCTGCCAAACTGGGAGACCACCACTCATCAAGGTCTGGTCCGTCAATCAGAATTTGCCACTTTGCATGGTCTGCCGTTTCTGCATCATCACTCAACGGATGTGCAGGGTTCGACAACGGCTCTTCCGTCCTGTTCGATGGCAGATGGGTAAGTTTTGCGTTTATGTATTTGCTATTGTGTACCGCGGCCTGTTGCTCAAGCCATGCAATTCCTTCGCATAACGGAGATACGTCAAGGACAGGCGAAAAATTCAACAAGCTTACGCGGAGATGGGAACACGTTGCTGCGGTCCAGAGCAACCTTGCTCCACCAGCATCCTCACTCAGCTGACTCTGCAGCCGCGACAAAGAAGTCAGCCAGCCTGCACACTGGTTGGCTGCATCCAAAGCTTTCTCCGGTTTCCCCAACTGAAGGTACGCCTTGACGAGCTGCATGTAATTCTGCAGGTCATGGCGATGCAACTGAAACGCTGTCCATGAAGACTCCGTCACGCCGTTTGCTCCTCCCAGATTGGTAAAAAGGGACCCGGCATCTGCCAGGCCCCTTATCCGATCTCTCTTTGCTTACGCTTGCAGGGTGACCGCTTCGTCAACAGGATAGACGCTGACGCGCTTTTTGTCACGGCCGAGACGCTCGAACTTCACATGGCCCTCAACCTTAGCGAACAAGGTGTCATCCTTGCCAAGACCAACATTGGTCCCCGGGTGAATTTTCGTGCCGCGCTGTCTGACGAGGATGCTTCCTGCTGTAACGAGCTGTCCATCAAAACGCTTCACGCCAAGGCGCTTCGATTCGCTGTCGCGACCGTTGCGAGTACTGGACACGCCTTTCTTATGCGCAAAACGCTGCAGATTAAATTGCAACATGCCGTTCACTCCATTTCCTGTCTGTACTTTACCTTCACGTGCTTCGGATACGACTCGGCCATCTGTTCGATGCCAAACTGCAAACTGTGCAGTAAAAGTTGTACATTTGCATCAGAACGATAGGCTCTCGGGACCTGGCAATACAGCCTATCCTTTGTATCCGAGGCATCTAGTTCAATGCCAAGCAATGCCTCACAGCTGTTCACTGCATTGTATACCAAGGCGCTGACGCCCGCACATACAATGTCTGTACCTGCCTCGCCATATCCTGAATGTCCTGTCACAGTAAACTCAAGGATATTATCGCCAGACTGGCATACTGTAAACCGTATCATGGGCGACACCCAAATTACGCTTCGATGTTTTCAATCTGAAGCTTCGTAAACGGTTGACGGTGTCCCTGCTTCTTGTGGTAGTTCTTTTTGGATTTGTACTTGAAGACGATGATCTTCTTGCCGCGGCCGTGATCGACCACTTTCGCAGTAACCTTCGCTCCAGCTAAGGTCGGTGCCCCTACCTTCACGCCATCATCGGCACTGACAAAGTAGACCTTGTCCAGAACTACACTGTCACCGACAGCTGCTTCTAACTTCTCGACATAAATGGTGTCTCCCGGTGTGACTTTGTATTGCTTGCCACCGGTTTCTACGATTGCGTACATTCGTGCAACTCCCTCAAGTAGACTCGCTGAAACAGGCGCTCAATCGAGACTTTCGACCGCAATCGGTCGCCTCGCTTCATGCGGCAAAATGTGCACCCTATGTGCACACTGCCCCAAGTATAGCATAGGGTCTGCTCAAGACTCAACCACAGAAACATGTGATTGCCAGGAAGCCGCAACTCGTCCGTAGTGTGCATCTACTCGACAATAGACCGCAGTGTCGACAACAAGTGCCCTGCAAAGACCTCATCTAAGAGTTCGTCCTCTTCGAGGATGGTAACGACCGCTCCTTCACTGTTTCGAACGTAAACCATATGATAGCGATCCGGTGCAAATTGCCTCACCACATCGCGTACGGTGGCGTCAAGTGGAGCCGCGAACGCACGCACGACTTCCGGTGATCTGTCGTGGCGTCTCCGTTTCGCATCGAGAAACCGGATGGTTTCCGTGCTTATCTCCCGCCGTCCCGTGATGGCGCTGACCAGTAAGAATCCTCCGAGCAACAGCGCACCCAGATGGGGGTATCCGGCCCATAAGGATGATGCACCAACAACGAGCAGCAGACCTGCCAGCACCAGTCCCATTCGATACGCCTCCCTCGTCGCAGCTGCAAACCCAATACTCCGAGCCCGGGCTGCACGCAGGATCCGACCTCCATCGAGAGGGAGTCCAGGCAGGAGATTAAACACTGCAATCCACACATTCAGCTGAATCACCATGACTACGAAATCTCGCGGCCAGAGTGAGACTACTTCGCAGAACCATGCCAATCCCACCATCACGAGATTCACAAACGGCCCTGCAATGGCGATATAGGCTTCATGCTTGGGCCGAAAACCAATGCTTCCGTAAGACAGCTTTGCAACACCGCCAAACGGCAGCAAACTGACTTCCTCAATCTGATATCCCAACTGATTTGCAACCGCAGCGTGCCCTAACTCATGAAGAGATACGAGAGCGAACAAAACCACTGCATCACGCCACATTCCGAGTCCCACGGACACCAGAACCACAATGACGAACAGTGGATGAAGGCGAACCTTTCCGATTCCGAGGCCAGGTAAAGCTTTAGACCGGGTGAGAAATCTCGTCAAGGCAATTTTCACGTTGTACCGGCAGTCGATGAAAATACGATGTACTGATGCGGGTTGACTGCCTTGCCCCCCTGCTCAAGCTCGAACATCAGCTTCGGGTTCTTTGAATTCGTCGGCAGTTTTCCAATGACTTGACCACTCGCGACCGATTCGCCTGTCTTCACTGAGGTCGTACCGAGGCCGAAGTAAAAGCTGTTCCCCAGTGTACCGTGGTCAATGACAACCATGATACCGCTTTGGAGCTTCACAACCCTCGACACAGTACCCGAACCGGCTGCTAGGACAGCTTCACCGGGCGTACCCACGATCGCCATTTGCGGATGTGTGGAAGAATAATCTTCTGCAATCGTACCTTGCAACGGCACGTGTAACTTCATGGCACCGGCATTTGTCAAAAACGCAGGTACTGCAATGTTATGCGACTTTAAAAACTGGCTGATAGCCGGCGCTGCGCTTTGCGTGTAATCAGACGAAAACGCTTTTTGATAGACGGTTCGAATGTTTGTCGCAAGGGGAGTTGATGCGTTGTGGGCATATAAACCGACCAGTGCGAGAACAATCGCCCCTCCAAGTTGAAGCATCCATGTCGATCCAGCTGAGCTCCCGCCAGCACTGGTTCGGATGCCTGTTCCTTGGCTTTGTCTCCGTCTGTTCTCCTGGTCATCATTTTGCCAGCGAGCCCGGGTCTCCCCAAATCCCGTGTGCACTGGTTCTCCAGTTCGGCCTGCAGGCTTATTCCGCGTTCGCGGTACAAACCGACGTGCTTTTGGCCGTTTCACTCGGACCACTCGACGCCAGTTTACACTGTCTATCTCCTTTAAGGTTCCGTCCTCGTCAGAAATCCCATATGGTGACTCAAGTTCACTCAGCCACCGTGGACGGTTCTCACCCTGCACCTCATTCGTTATTGATTTTGCTCCCGTCGGGTGCATGACTGATCTCGCATTTTTTACACCTCGCCGCTCTCCAACGACACCATCTGCGTTCATACTGGCTGCATGTTCATCTTGCGCTGCATACAACTGCTCTGCCGCCTTGTTCGTCTCTTTGGGCTTAGCGGAAAGGAGAACCCACGGTAACGGTTGTTCATCATCGGAGGGAACGAGGACTTCTTCATTCCGGTTGCCTCCATCCTGCTTTAGGGGCCACAACGACCAATTAAATCTGCGGGCTGCCATCATAACGCCTCCCCAATCGCACCATCATGCAACACGACATATTCGGATGACTCTATCACATGTCTATGCCGAAGGTGGACAACTATTCATGCATAGGAGGGACCGCCGTGGATGAAAGCTCGCTTTACAACAAAAAAGCACATGAAAAAGGCACATGATGATTTTCGTCATCCATGTGCCTTAGGCTTGCGTTAATACCCTGTCGTGAACCCTTTACGCACGACTCCCAAACAGCTTACGGACCTTTGCCCACAACCCCTGTTCTTCATCCAATACCATCAGAGGCACGGAATCCCCAAGAATTCGCCGCGCAATGTTTCGGTACGCGAGAGAGGCTTTTGAATCAGGCTTCAGAACGGTCGGTTCCCCTTTGATGTTGTGGGCAATCACCGTCTCATCGTCCGGCACAATGCCTAGCAAATCAATGGATAAGACCTGGACAATTTCATCGATGTCGAGCATGTCACCAGCACGCACCATTTTCGGGCGAATACGGTTAATGACGAGTTTCGGCGAACGAATTTGCTGGCCCTCGAGGAGGCCAATCACACGGTCTGCGTCTCGTACGGCTGCCGTCTCTGGCGTTGTTACGACGATGGCTTCATCAGCACCAATCGTGGCTACCTTGAACCCGTGCTCAATGCCTGCAGGAGAGTCGATGATGACAAAGTCAAATTTTTCTTTTAACTGCTGCACAATTGCAAGGACCCTGTCCGCATCGAGCGCAGTTTTATCCTTGGTTTGCGACGCCGGTAAAATAGACAACTGATCTACTCGCTTGTCTCGAATCAGCGCTTGTTCGAGTCTGCAACCACCGGTGGCAACATCAACGATGTCATAGATGATCCGGTTTTCCAGTCCCATTACCACATCCAGGTTTCGAAGGCCGATATCAGCGTCAATCATGCACACGCTCTTTCCCAGCAGTGCAAGCGCCGTTCCGATGTTCGCGGATGACGTGGTTTTACCGACGCCTCCTTTTCCCGAGGTTATGACGATGGCAGTTCCCACAGAACATCTCTCCCTAAGTCTGAATCGATCCCGCTCTCAGTTAACCTGACCCTTTACTTACGCACACTGTGAACGTACAACAGCTTATCCACAGCCATACCGTCCTCGCGAAGATAGGCAAACTCCATAAAAGTTCGGAGAGGTTGACCATCTAGCTCCGGGGCCCGCGATACCCAGTCGGCAATCTTCAACTGCATTGGAGAAAATTCCGCAGCTGCGATGATGGCCGTTTGATTTCCCTGAACACCGGCATGAACTACCCCGCGAAGCCTGCCAAGAACATATACGTCTCCGGTCGCGGCCACTTCTCCACCAGGATTGACATCTCCAATGATTACCACGTCACCGTCAAACAGGAGCTGTTGGCCTGCCCTCACGGTTCCCTTGTATATATGCTCTTTGACTTGACTCATTTTATCCTTGTGATGATAGAACAACGAGTTGCGTGCGCGTGTTTCGTTGCCAAATTCTTTCACGATAAAGTTCTCTTTGTCAATGAAGATGCGCAACAAGTCACGCGTCTCTTCTATCGACAGCTTACGAGCGCCGTAATCGATGAAGACGTTTGTTTCAGGTCCAGAAAACAGAGTGGACAGTTCGCCGTGGAACATTTCCGTCAAATGATTCAGCAGTTCGTCGTGAGGACAGTGATCATCCAGTACGAATAACAAACCACCCTTAACGCCCTTTACAGATACGGGCGGTTTTTGATCTATCTGTCTCTGTTCTGTCATTCGACTTCCCACTGCGTCTCCTCCAAACTCCTGGCCACAATACGGCAAAAGTACTTCGCGATGGTCAAGGAAATCTCCTGCATTTAGTCGAAATTACTCAAAAAATGTCTTAGCGATCCGCTGTTTCGTACCGTCGTTTTTCTTCAGTCCGAAACCAACGCAGAGCAAATGGATAGAGAATCAGCAACAAGACGCCATTCAACATCATCTGCTCCAAACTGACAGACATCACGCCGCTCCATGAATACGTTGAAACATCAAACAGCCGCGTCATTCCATAAGTCAACCAGTCATATAGAAATGTGCACATTAACCCAACAAGAAAGGTAACAACGAAACTGCGCGCTATCAGTTGGGCTAATAGCGTGCCTGCTAAGTAGCCGATAAATCCGTAGGCGAAGGCATTGAGACCGATAAAGGCACCGTAATTGACGTCCTCGATAAAGCCGATGATGATGCCGAGGACCAGCGCCACGCGCGGTCCTCTCGTGGCCGCAATCAACACCAGCAAAACGACGTCAAGGTTCACTTGCACCGACGAGATAGGTGGAATCTGCAGCACAGTGGCTTGCAGTGTTAACCCAATCCAGAGCAGAATGAAGGCGAGTAGATTCCTCATTGGCCAGACTGCCCCTTTACTTTCACCACAAAAACGTCCTCCAGATAGTCAAAGTTCGCTGCCGGAGCGACGGTTGCGGACCTTGTTAATCCTTGGACTCCTTGCGTAACGTTGACCACCTTACCGATAATGATGCCTTTCGGGAAAATATTACTCAGGCCGGACGTCACCACTGTTTGACCCGGTGAAATTTGCGCAATCGGCGACAAGAAGGTCAAATCAAGCTGATTTCTAGCTGTTGATGACCCCACAACAACTCCAAACGGAGGTTGTGAAGAGCCGTTTTGCACCAGGGCACTGACCCCGTCCCCAACTTGAGTATCCGTAATCAGAACCACTTTCGCGCTGTGCGAGGATGCTTCTGCAACACGTCCAACCAGACTTCCGTCTCCAGCGATGACCGCCATGTTCGGCTGGATGCCATCTGCCAATCCAACGTCAATCGTCAATTGGCTTCCCCACTCTGCAGGTTCACGTCCGACAATGTGCGCTGGAACAAGGTTCCATGACGAATTGGCAGACTGTTTAAATTGCAGCATGGTATTTAACCGGGAGTTCTCGGCTTGAACATCTGCAAGTTTTGCCCTCAACTCACTGTAGTTCTGCATTTCGGTCTTCAGTCGAGCATTCTCCACGTACATTTCGTGGAGGTTTTGGATGTCCCCTAGAACCCCGGTGAGTTGGCTAACTGGGCGATAGACCCAGCCGCTGATGGTACTCTGCACGTCCATAATGACGCGCTCAGGCCACGACGCAGTCCGCGCCTTGGCCCGGAGTGTGATTCCTGCGATGATGATGAGCAGAATGACACTCAAAAGCAGCGTAAATAAACGACGGTTGGTAATCAGTCGGGACACCCGCATCCCACTTCCTTTTTATGTACCGACATGCATCAAGCCCTAGCACGTCCTCGTCTCGAAGCGGAGTTCCGCTTCTTGTACACGTCATAATTATCCAGTGCTTTACCAGTCCCTATAGCAACACAGTCTAACGGATTTTCAGCAACGATAACCGGCATGCCTGTTTCCTCGCTCAAACGCGTATCCAGGTTTCTCAGCAACGCACCGCCGCCGGTCAACACGATACCTCTGTCCATGATGTCTGCAGCCAGTTCCGGAGGGGACTTTTCCAACGTCACCTTGACAGCATCAATAATGGCACCGACTGTGTCCGCAAGAGCTTCACTGATCTCACTTGCCGTGACATGAAATGTCTTGGGGAGTCCAGTAACGAGATCGCGGCCGCGAATATCCATTGATTCGGTACTCGACTCAGTCGTCATTGCGGTGCCAACAGAGATCTTGAGTTCCTCTGCTGTCCTCTCTCCAATCATCAAATTATACGCCTTTTTGATGTACTGGATGATGGATTCGTCCATTTCATCGCCAGCAACGCGAATCGAGCGACTTGTAACAATGCCGCCGAGCGAGATAATGGCGACTTCCGTCGTTCCGCCGCCGATATCCACGACCATGCTTCCAGTAGGTTCGCCGACAGGGAGACCTGCGCCAATGGCAGCAGCCATCGGTTCCTCAATCGTTTGTGCATGTCGTGCTCCTGCTTCCACTGCTGCGTCTTCGACGGCTCGCTTCTCTACGGCGGTAATACCAGACGGGACACAAATCATAATTCGAGGCTTTCCTGTCCAGCCGCCTTTGGTTTTCATGGCTTGACGAGTAAAATAACGCAACATTGTTGCAGTGGTCTGAAAATCGGCAATTACGCCGTCTTTCATGGGGCGCACAGCGACAATGTTTCCGGGAGTACGTCCAATCATCTGCTTTGCTTGTTCACCAACAGCTTCAATTGCGCCCGTGTCTGTGCGCATCGCGACCACGGAAGGCTCGCGTACGACGATGCCCCGCCCCTTTACGTACACCAATGTGTTGGCGGTTCCTAAATCAATTCCCATATCTCTGCCGGAAAACATACTTAGAATGCTCCTCTCAAATCCTGTTGCACGGCGCTCGCCGTCATTTACAGTGGCCTTCTGCTCGCAAACTCACATAACGGCCGTCACCGACCACAATATGGTCGAGGACGTCGATGCCTAGAATGCGTCCGACCTCACATAACCTCGCCGTCACAGCCTTATCCTCCGGACTCGGCGTCGGATCCCCGCTTGGGTGGTTGTGCAGACACAGTATCGCCGACGCGCTTTTTTTGACAGCGGACTTAAAAATTTCACGGGGATGCACAATGGATGCATCAAGACTTCCAACGGACACAATTTCTTCACCAATGAGTCGGTGTTTGGTATCCAGGTGCAAAATGAAAAAATGCTCCTTTTTAAGGTGCCTCATCCGATCCATAACATACTCGGCAGCATCTTCTGCACAGCGAATCTGATGTTTATTTTCACCCGGACTACGCACAATACGCCGGCCAATTTCCACGCATGCCGCAATTTGCAAGGCTTTGGCAACACCAATGCCTTGCACTGCCATCAATTCTTCAACGGTCACGTCAAGCAGTCCCAGCAGACCGTTCGCCTGCCTCAAAACCCGATTTGCCAACTCAAGCACCGGGACATTCCGATTCCCGGATTGCAGAACAATGGCAAGAAGCTCATCATTCCGTAACGCTGCCGGACCTTGTTCGAGCAGTCGTTCACGCGGTGCATCAGCTTGCGTAAAGCGAACTCTACTCTGGTTGTGCACAATCGTTTGCATCTTGATCCCCCCGACGTCATGCAAGATACCTCTTACGTTAGGGCGAGGGGAACTTCTGTTCAAACGCCATGGGAGTGTTTTTGTGTGGATGGTGAGCATTTTCGATGTTCTTGTGAAAGACCACTATTCCGGACCAGCACACCTCACGCAAATGGCCTAGGCAAGATTCTATGTACACTACCGATCTTAACCGCCTATTTCATCATGCGATGTGCAATTGCAGCAACAATCACCCCGACGAGTGTCATCCAATTGACTCTCAAAGTGATGTCCAGTGAGTAGCGAATCACCGCCAGGTCAGCTTGGGGCCGCCACTCAACCGAGGTTGTCCGACCAAGGATCGGGATCTGATGGGCTAGCAGTTGCCCGGCAAGGGTCCCGAGAATGGCGCCAAGAAAAAGCATCCCTAGAAGTCTCCAAAATGACCTGCGCACACAAATTCTCCTTCGAACAATAGACCTGCGGTCAGACTCCTGGTGATAACTCGATCACCGACATTTTGTACGCCTATTCGACAAGTACTCTATCGTCTCCTACCCACAATTGTCAATCAAAAATCGCTACCCTCATCGAAATGTAATCAGGTTGGATGGACGTGGTTGGGTGATCTAGTTCGCGGCAAGCGCTTGCTGACGAATGGCATACAACTCTGCCCAGGCTTTGAGGATTTCCCCTTCCGCTTGTTGAGTCTCGTTCCGAGAAAGAAGTGTCGACGCAGCAGTGACGTCATTGTCGAGGGCCCCGAACGACGCCGGCACGCTGCCTGCGGACCAGATTGAGTCTGCCGGCTTCTGTTTGTTCGCATTTTTCACAGCCTGAAGAACATCCCGCGTCGCTGTTTCACCCGCTGCCGCTCCAGTTTCCACTCGCAGCGCAGTTACAACCTCAGCCAACCATTGATTTGCGGCGGCACTGCCTGCCCCGGTGTCGACAAGTGTCGTCGGCAATGATTCAGCCGCCCAACCGACCATATCGACCGATGATTTTGCCCTGGAGGAACTGAGCTTCACCGGCATCTTTACCGCATCTTGCCTAGCCAGTGCCGCATGAACCCAAACGGAGTAGCCGTTCGAGTTTTGAATCACCTCTGCGGTTACACCAGCTTGTCCCAGTTGTTTTTCTGCCGTGTGCGCCGCAGTTGTCGTTCGAAACGGGCCAAACTCCATCATGTAAACCTGAGCACTTGGCAATGTAACCTGAAAGGCGCTGCTTGGTGCGAGCGCAGGCCGCACGTTTGACGACGAGTTCTCAACCTGTCCGGATGAGGCTGCGCTCGCAGCCGGAAGTGTCACCTGATGGAACAAAATGAGGCTGAGACAACCGAGCACAAGTCCAGCCAATGCCCCGCGTTGGAAATGGTCAGACCAGGTAGTAGGAGCCGCTTCAAACCTTTTTGCGGTCTTTGCAATCCGGTTCATCAGCCTCGTCCACGCGGATACTCCGCGCGTTGATGACGGGGACTTCTGCCCGCCCGAGGCATGAGGCCGAGGGCGGGCAGATATCACGCGGAAGTGCACATTTTGCGATCCGGCGTACGCTTGAGAGTCCTCCGTTGGCCCGTGCGACACTCCCGTACGCCGCTGCCATCGGCCACTCGGCTCGCGAGTTCCTCCCAAATCGGCCTCAAACCCGCGAATGTTTTCTTGCTCACGAATATGTTGTTGCTGTTCAAACGACTCAAGGGACGTGTTCTGAGATTGCCCGTCCACCGCAGATGTATCGCTGGGTTCTCTTTCAATGGCTCTGTTTGGTTGGGGTGAAACATCATCCCGGACCCGAACAGTTCCTCTCTCCGCCCCTCTTCGTGAGATATTGCCGTTTTCCTCCAATGTCTTATCCGATGCCTTGTTTTCATCACCTATGTGCCAAACGAACCCGCCGTTCGTACGTACCAGTTTGCCCGCAGGGGTCCGAGACTGTGACTGTTCCGTGATTTCTGCTGTGTGCTGTGTCATTTGCAATGCCCCCTCCATCATCCGTTATCACAAATCTATGACTCTACTTCTAAAGTCATTCCAGTGATATGTCCCTGTCAGACGCAGGACATCGATGTGGAGGAATGCACGGTTCCCGGTTCGGAAAATCGAAATCGTCGAGAGTATGAATCTGATTACGCATTACCGTCAACACGAAGGTATTGATGGAGGTTCTGCGGTTTGGTTACGAGAGAGGAAAATTTGTTCGTTATCTACGATTTCACGCTGAGAACGGATGTAAGAGCGAACAAAATTTCCTCTACTCCCGTGACACTTCGGAGAAAACTGTGCGAACAAGCGTAGAAAGGAAAATTTTTCCCCTATCACAACGAATCAGACGCCAAAATAACGCTGAGAGGCAAGAACTTCCCTTGTTTCGTTTTGGCGATCCGGCATTATTCCTTTTTCTGATCCGGTACTACCCCTTTTGGTGATCCGATGTGTGACCAATGAATCAAATAAATAAGGAGTGCATATTTCTACGCACTCCACGATGGCTCGCGAACAAGCCGACTCCAATCTTTATTTCCCCCTGTGTTCTTCCCCATTAAACCACTCTGCAGTGCTGTATCTAGACCCTTCTCAGTCAATGCACCTCATAGATTGTAATCGTTCGCGCTCCCCAACTGTCCGCCAGCCCAATGGATGACACACAGATGTCAATCCGATAGCCTTGAATGGCAGACCCCGTATCCTCCGCTCTGACAATCCCGATACCGGGAATGTACAACTTTGTTCCAAGCGGAATGACTGACGGGTCTACGGCGATAACACCAGGCTGCGCTGGGACACCGGTTGCAGTGACTCCGCCTGCCACGTAGGCGGTTGCTACCACGGTAAACTGTCTAAGGATGACAAATGATCCTACACCACGGGCAGACAGATGCTGGACATGCGGTCGCGTCCCGACTTCGATAACTTCGTTTACTGGTTTTCGGACCACTCTTGTGGTCGTCGTTGTTCGGATTGCCTTTCCATCCCTCAAGACAGTTGTTGTTGTAATTGCTTCTGACCCTTTCACACCATGCGTCAGCACGCTTTGTTGCCCGACATATAGACTGCTGGTCCGCCGACGTATGGTCTGAAATTGTATTGCCTCTGTCTTGACGCTGGTCGTCGTTCGGTAGTCGTGAACCTGTATTTGTTCTCCGTCACACAAAGCCGATTGCAAAGGTACACTGACTCTTGATTCAGGTCCAAGTTGAACCCCTTGCTGCGATAAAAACTCCGACACAGTTGGTGCAAAGGTTTGCAGTGTCGCGCTGGATTTTCCATCTACAAGCGTCACAACTTTCGGGCTTTGAATGACGATTGCCATTCCGTTGTGTACGTGTGCAGATAAGCCCGGCGAAACGCGATCGCGCTGGCTCACCGGAATGTTCTCCTGACGAAAGAACGATCCCAGAGTACCAAACGTAAATCCACGTACCACGCGGCGTTGTCCATGGTTCACCACCGTCACTGTCTTATAGGCTGCCTTTGCTGTAACACCAGCACCCGCAAGAACTGCAACAATGGCACCGAGAATCAAGTACAACGCCTTGGACTTTGGAATTTGCACTCCATCACCTCTTCTCATTTTGGAGAGAAAAGGAAGATTTCACAAGGGTTGAAGTTGTGCTCATTATATAGACAACAATGGAAGAGTGCAATCCCTCAACTGGACCAGTTGGGAAATCATGTTCAAAACTGTTTACACTTACCATTCCAAGAGGCGGGACCTAGACAAGCGGTACCTAGACAAGGTGAAGGATCGCACTGATATACCAAGAAGCGAGTCTCGGACCGAAGAATTCCGTCAAAATAGTTCCGACTAGGATGTACGGAACAAACGGAATGTACGTCCGCGGCGGAAGCAGTCCCGTAAACCGCATTGCAAGCCCCACAAGCGAACCTGCGGCAGAGGCAAAGACGAGTGTTTCGAGAGCTCCATAAGGTCCGAAGATCGCACCGATGGATAAAAAGAGCTTCACATCTCCCATCCCCATCTTTCCCCGTGAGATGAGATTCAGAAAGAGCATGACAAAAAAACCTGCACCAGCACCAAACAAAGAGGCTGACCAGGTTTGTGTGCCGGTAAGGACGACGATACCCAGCGTTACAAGCGCCCCTGGCAGGGAGAGCACATTCGGTACCCGCATTGAAGTCAGGTCTGTGGCTGTCACGGCGATCATCAACGCCCAGAACACACACCACGCAACAGCGTGAGCAAAGTCTTGCACGTACAGCGTTGTCGCAAAAAATAAGCTGGCTGTAACCAATTCCAAAATTGGATAGCGGACCGATATCGATGTATGGCAGCTTTTGCAGCGACCACGAAGGAGCAGCCAAGAAAAGATGGGGATCAACTCATACCATTGCAGAGTATGGCTGCAGGCAGTGCAGTGGGACCGAGGCGAGAGAATCGATTCCCGTCTTGGTACACGGTAGCCGACGACGTTTAAAAATGACCCTACTACAAGGCCGAAGAGAAACATCGGAACACGCAAGTTCACGGCGTATGATGCGATCACGATAGGAGTCCCTCCCTGAACAGGCGTTTCCGGAGCATACTTGAATACGGTTCCGGATGGCTGTCTCTCCTCACGCGAACTCTCTGTCGACAAGATTCGAGACTACGTGCGACCGTTATCGACAACTTCTTCGACAAACGGAACGTGAATCCTGTTGAACCCTGCTGATCAGTGATATAGTGACGTTAGGGCGTATGATAAGGACAAGCCATGAACATTGCGCCCTGCGGAGGTTGAACAAGTTGCAAAACTGGCTTCGGATTCTCATCACTGTGGCAGTCGTTGTGGTCGCCTTTGCAGTCCTCGTGGCGTTCTTGTCGATCGCCATTCGTATTGCCTTTGTGCTTGCCCTGTTGGCAATCGCATATTACTTCTTTCATCGCGCACTGCAGATGCGGCGGGACAGACAAAACTGGCGATGAACGGGCGTTGCTTGGTATTGCCTTTAACTAAGTCTGCCTTTAACTGAGTCTGACTTTAACTGCAGTGGCCTTCAAAACGAGTGCATTTGACAGGTGTTGCCCGAAACAAAGAAAAAAGGCCTTCGCCACCATTGGCCAAGGTCTTTTCCGGCGTCAACAGACGCTGTTGTTATGTTCATCCGTGTCAAATCTTACAGAGAGGAAGTCCGTTTCAGACCCCTTAAGACATGGCAGCCGCCTTTTCCCGATTGTCAAGGGCATCGCCAAGACGATATGCCACTTGCCAGATATCGCCTGCCCCCATTGTAATCACGAGATCACCGGATTCCACTCGCCCAAGCAGATAATCGAATACGTCGTCCTTTGTCTTTTCAAAGCGAACGTTTCGATTGCTGTTGATTCGAATCTCTTCAACAAGCCGCTCCGCAGAGACTCCTTCGATTCTCTTTTCGCCTGCCGGGGAATAAATGTCCGCAATGACCACCTCGTCAGCACCTTCAAATGCTTTGGCAAAAGCATCAAACAAGAAAAAGGTTCGCGTGTACCGCTGCGGTTGAAACACCGCGACAATCCTTCGGCCGGTAGCCCGCGCAGCATCAATGGTGGCCTTGATTTCTGTAGGATGGTGTGCGTAGTCATCAATTACGAGCACGCCGCCATTTTCTGAGACAACCTGAAAGCGCCGCTTGGCTCCGTGAAAGTCGTGCAAAGCTTCCGCAATAGCTGCAAACTCAAGTCCTGCAAACCTCGACACGGCAATCGCAGCCAGCGCGTTCATCACGTTGTGTACGCCAGGCAACGTCAAGGAGAGCGTACCTAAGTACTCACCTTCAAAATAGATCTCGGATGTACTGCCCCGCCCCGACAGTTCGACATTTCGAGCCTTGTACGTGGCGTCGCCTTCAACCGCGTATGTGACCACATTGCACTCTGCAAATGGAAGCAATTCTTGCAGGTCAGGATCGAGTCCGGAGGCGACCAACAGACCCTCATTCGGGACCTGCTCAATAAACTGTTTGTAGGCCTTCTTCAGGTTAGAGAAATCTCCGTCATAGTGCTCCAGGTGATCGGCTTCGATATTTGTGACTACCGCCACTTGAGGACGGTAATGGAGAAAGGAACCGTCACTTTCGTCTGCTTCGGCAACCACGAAATCCCCGCGCCCTGCCTTTGCATTGTCACCAATGTTGCTGACTACGCCGCCAATGACGAACGTTGGATCGAGCCCGCAGTGCTCCATGACGTACGCAATCATCGATGTTGTTGTCGTCTTCCCATGTGCGCCAGTAACCGCGACACCAACTCTGTCAGCCATCAGTCTCGCAAGCATTTCCGAGCGGTGAATCACCGGGATATTCTGCTGTTTGGCTGCCTGAATCTCAACGTTGTCCTGCGCAAGCGCGGTACTGTAGACTACAACGTCAGCACCGCTGACCTGTTCGGCCTTATGCCCTTGATAAACTTTGGCTCCGCGGGTAATCAGCCGTTCCGTGAGTTCCTGGGATGACACGTCGGACCCGCTTACGTCAAACCCCATATCGAGCATAACGCGTGCAATTGCGCTCATTCCGTATCCGCCAATACCGACGAAGTGAACATGTTCCCGTTGTTTCACGCATTTCACCGTCCTTGTTTCCCAAAGTGTTGCATCGTCTCCATAGCTTTCCTCGCTTCGTCAACCGTATACAAGGATCCGAAGCAACATATGGAATCTGCATCTGCCATCGAAAGCGCCTGCGATATCGCTTCGGCAACTGTATTGGCAGCCGTTGTTTCTACATCTGATTTGATCTCATTGATGACGTCCGCAAGTTCCAACCCCGTCATCGCGCGGTGATTTTGCGGCTGAACGGCAATCACTCGCCCTGCAAGTGGTAACACGGCGCGCAGGATACCGCGAACGTCCTTGTCTCGAAGTACTCCGACTACCAGCGTCCACTTCTTATGTCCATCATGAAGCTCACCGAGTGCTTGTGCAAGCACTCGCGCACCATCGGGGTTGTGTGCCCCATCAAGTACAACCGTTTTGTTCTTGTGCTGGAATACTTCGAACCGCCCCGGCCAGGATACTCTATCGAGTGCCAATCGGGCCTCCGCCACTGACAACCTGGGGGCGTCCTGTTGAAGCATCCCTGCCTCAAACATCGCCAGCGCAACACTTGCGTTATAACATTGATGAAGCCCTCTCAACTTGACTGGCAGGTGGAACCAATCGTTCGTAATCCCGCGGTAGTCCACAAACTGTTCGCCGTCTCGATAGATGCGTGTAAACCCGAACTCAACTCCGTTTCGAAAGAGCGGTGCTCCCTGTGCCTTTGCATGCTCCTCTACTACGTCGAGTGCCTCGCCGGTTGCTCCCGTAATAATGGGTATGCCAGGCTTGATAATACCTGACTTATCTGCTGCAATCACGCGTACGGTTGGACCTAAGATTTCCATGTGGTCCAATCCGACGTTGGTGATTCCAGTTACTGCCGGTGTGACAACATTGGTCGAATCATACCGCCCGCCAAGACCAGTCTCCCACACGACAGCGTCGACGCCTGACTTTGCGAAATACAATATGGCCATTACGGTCAGCACTTCGAACTCCGTCAACGGGTCGTCCGGGGTAACTCGATGCATGGCTTCTCGCACTGACTCAGCCAGCATCTCGAAGTCCGTGTCAGAGATAAGCTCGTCGTCGACAATAAATCTCCCTTGGTAGCCATCGAAAGCCGGAGAGGTAAACAATCCGACGTGCCATCGTGATCGCAGAAGTTGATAGAGTACAGCACAGACTGACCCCTTGCCGTTGGTTCCGGCAACGTGGTAAAACCGCAGCCCATCCTCGGGATGGTGCAAATACTCCAGCACCCGTAAGGTTCTATCGAGTCCCGGCCGAATGCCAAACCGGCTTAACGAGGAGAGCCACGACTTCCCTGTATTTCGTTCTACAGCCACAATCTATTCTCCTTTGCCCGATTTGGTCACTCAGACCGGGTACGCGATGTGTAACGATGGGCGATTGTTCAATCGGCCATCAGCGCAGCCAGACGCTCTTCAACACTTGCCAGGCGCTGCTGATATTCAGCTGCCTTCTGCTTCTCACTTTCTACAACCTCTGGCGGCGCCTTCGCCACAAACTGTTGGTTAGACAGTTTCTTCGTGGCTCGCAGAACTTCTGACTGCAACCGATCACGCTCTTTTTGCAGGCGTTCCTGCTCTGCCCCCAAATCCACAAGGTCTGTCAGTGGTACGTAGATCTCGCCGCCGCCGAAGACTGCGGTCACTGCCTTGTCTGGGGCCGTTTGGTTGGTGCCGATGTCGACGGCTTCTGCGTTGCAGAACCGCTTCAAGTACGGTTCAACGGAATGGAGCAACGCGTCAGACTGCACAGAATTTGCTCGAATTAAGAGATGAATGGGCTTGCTTGGCGCAACGTTCATCTCCGCTCGAATGTTCCGTACACTGCGAATCACCTCGATGACCTGCCGGACTTCTTCCACAGCAGCAGGAAATGTCCACGTCTGATCCGGCTGTGGCCAGGAAGCCAGGATGAGCGAAGGCCCAGATACCGGCAGGGACTGCCAAATTTCCTCTGTAACAAACGGGATCATCGGATGTAACAACCGGAGAACATTATCTAGTACATAGACGAGGACAGCCCTCGTTTGTCCCTTTGCGGCCTCATCCTCGCCGTACAGGCTCAGCTTGGCAAATTCAATATACCAGTCGCAGAATTCATCCCATGTAAAATCGTACAGGGCCCGTCCTGCTTCGCCGAAATCGTATCGAAGCAGGTGTCCGGATACCTCGTCGACGGTCTCCTGAAGCCTGGTCACAATCCATTTGTCAACAACGCTGAATGCACCAGGATCGAGGTCTTGAAGAGGCTCGTCTGCTGGGAGGTTCATCAAAACAAAACGGGATGCATTCCACAGCTTATTGATGAAGTTGCGAGAACCCTCCACTTTCTCCCAGTAAAACCTCTGGTCATTTCCCGGCGATGTGCCGTTGGCAAGTGTAAAGCGCAGTGCATCTGCACCATACTTCTCAATTACCTCGAGCGGATCGACACCGTTACCTAGGCTCTTAGACATCTTTCGACCGTCAGCTGCCCGAATCAGTCCGTGCATCACAACTTTTTCAAATGGCATTTTATCGGTGAACTCGAGTCCCGTGAATACCATTCTGGCAACCCAGAAAAAGACGATGTCGTAGGCTGTAACCAGCACGCTGGTTGGATAGAAAGCTTGGAGATCCTCTGTGTCATTGGGCCACCCCATCGTGGAGAACGGCCACAGCCCAGAAGAGAACCACGTATCAAGGACGTCATCATCTTGTCTCAAGTCCTTGGAACCGCAGTGCTGACAGGTCTCCGGCGTGTCCATCGCGACGGTGATTTCTCCACAACTGTCGCAGTACCATGCCGGAATTCGGTGCCCCCACCAAAGTTGCCGCGAAATACACCAATCGCGCACATTGTCCAGCCAATGCGTGAACACCCGCTCAAAGCGTTCCGGCACAAATTCAAGTTCCTTTCGCCCAAGTGAAGCAAGCGCCTTTTCTGCAAGCGGCCCCATTTTGACGAACCACTGATCGGACAGGAACGGTTCCACAACGGTATCGCAACGGCTGCAGTGTCCGACCGCATGAAGCAGTTCTTCCTCTTTGACCATGTATCCGCCCTGTCTTAGGTCTTCAACGACGCGTATCCGAGCCTCTTCGCGGGAAAGTCCCGCGTACGCGCCAGCCAAGGCGGTCATTTTGGCATCCGCATCGATACATTGCGGCATCTCGAGGTTGTGCCGCAGCCCAACTTCGAAGTCATTCGGGTCGTGCGCGGGCGTAATCTTTACACAACCTGTGCCGAACTCTTGTTCCACATAGTTGTCGGCGATGACCGGAATTTGCTTATCTGTCAGCGGGAGCTGCAACATCTTCCCAATCTTGTTTTGATAGCGCGTATCGTCGGGATGAACGGCAACGGCCACGTCGGCAAACATCGTCTCGGGTCGGCTGGTTGCGATGACGACTTCACCAGACCCATCCACATATGGATACCGAACGTGGTATAACTTTCCGGGCACCTCCATGTGCTCTACTTCAATGTCTGACAATGCCGTCGAACACCTCGGACACCAGTTGATAATTCGGTTACCGCGGTAGATGAGTCCTCTGTTGTATAGCTCGACAAACACCGTGCGCACAGCCTTCGACAAGCCCTCGTCCATCGTAAAACGTTCGCGCGACCAGTCACATGACGATCCGATGGCCCGCACTTGGTTTGTGATACGGTTTCCATATTCCCGCTTCCAGTCCCAGACACGCTCCACAAACTTCTCGCGTCCGAGGTCGTACCGACTCTGTCCAGTTTCTTCTCGCAGCATTTTCTCAACGCGTGTCTGCGTCGCAATACCTGCGTGGTCCGTTCCAGGGAGAAACAAGGCCTCATACCCGGCCATTCGCCGGTATCGAATGATAATATCCTGCAATGTGTTGTTCCAGGCGTGACCCAAATGGAGCGAGCCGGTGACATTCGGGGGCGGCATAACAATTGAAAACTTTGGCTTCTCACTTGAACTGTCTGCTTGAAAAGCGCCGCTCTCTTCCCAAAACTGATAAATGCGTTTTTCCACACTCTGTGGTTCGTACACCGTCGAGAGTGTTGGCTGATTCTGATTCTCTGCCTGTGTCATCTTCATCCCTCCAAAATAAAAAGCCTTCCGTCCCTGTCAGGACGGAAGGCTTTGATTCCGCGGTACCACCTGAATTTCCTGTACTCATACACGCACACCGGCTGTATTTATGCGCACTGAACGTGTATGAAACCAGAACACTCGTCATCGATAACGGGATGATCCGGTGTCCGCTTCTGCGGACAACATTGCTCCAAGACGACGTTCGGCCGGATGCACTGGTCTGACTCGCAGCATTCGCCAGACTCTCTGGACAGCCATGACCCGCCTACTCCTTCTCTTCACTGCAACACGTCATTCATGTAACTATCGAGTTTGGACAACTCATTCCGTGCTGTTTTCACAACTGTCGACATAGTGATTATGTAGTATAGTACTGATTCGGCACCCGAACTGTCAAGCGTGTTTGCGCTTAAAGTGCTTAACGGCGCCGCTTCTTTTTCTTTTTACTGTGTCGGCGTACCGGTGGTGGCGGCGCGCTGTCAGCTCGTTCACGGTTTCGCTTGGCCTCGATTGTAGCTCGTTTTTTTTCAGACCACTCTGTCAGCCTAAGATAAGCGAAAGCCACGACGAGTCCGAGCAACAGCGGGAAAAGCACGTAAAACTTAATGTAGGTCATCAATTGGTGCTTGGCGATAGCAGTCTGCATCTCGCCCGGGACAAAAATCTCCAACAGTACGCCAATCACAAATGCTGCAAGAACACCGATAATGGCGTTCATCAGCCGACGCTCCTTGGCCCTCGGAATGACGAGATACGCGACAACCAATTCAGCGAGTGGAAGGCTTTGCGAAATTGGATAGTGCAAGGCGTATTTGGCGACAACCTGGAGCGCCGCTACGGCCACTACAGCGATGCTGAGAAAACGCCAATAAATACCATTTCGAATACCTGCTTGTAAACCGTCATTACTCATACCTCGACTACCCCCAAGCGTACACATCTTGTCCCATCTTACCAAACAACACGATAACTTGTCACTTGATGCAAACGTCCTCCCAAACACGCATATACATCGACAGGAGGGAATCTTATGGGCTTCTTTTACGCTTTAGCGCGATTTGTCAAACTGCTTCTTGCGATTGCGATTTTCTTGTTGTTTTTGCGAGCGATCCTGTGGCCCAGCGCCCTCGACCTCATCATTCTGCTCCTCTTGTTCATTGTGTTCGTAACCATGTTCCTCGGCGCCCCTTAGGCTCACTAAAACTCAAATGGGCTGCCCCCGTACCATCCGGGAGCAGCCCTCGAGTTTGTTACGCACCAATTTGCTTGGTCAGGCTTTGACTGGTGCTCTCCCCCTCTGTGGACTTATCAAGAAGGAGACATGGCAGGCCGTCCTGGTGCCTTCAACACTTGTCCGGCAGCGACGGAGTCACTGTTGATGCGGTTCATTCGAAGCAGGTCTCCCTCGCTGCAACCAACCCGTTCAGCCACGGAACCGAGAGATTCTTCGTCCATCACGATGACATACCTCAAGGTGTAGTAGTTGTCCGGTGCGTTAAAGTCTACAAAAGACCACAAAGACGTGTCGACAAGTGCGCTGCGCTGGTCGTTCTCAGGGGGACTGGTCTCCTCGTCAGGTTCATTGTCTGATGCCTGCGCGCCGACTCGGACGGTTGGGATAAATCCAGACGTTGCCTGAAACCCGTCCTCAGAAAATCCCCGCGAAGCCACAAATGACTCGTCCTTGGCTTGAACGGCGGGTTGCAGCTCAGCAGACGTCTCATCGGAGGGTGGTTCTTCTGCCCGCAGCGGGACTTTTTTCAAGTCAACTTGATGTTGAAACTCGAACTCAGAGGATTCCGCCTCTGCATGCGGTGTCGCTTCTGACTGGTGCAAAGATAGGTTTGCACCCTCTGTCTCATCGAGCCCCGTCTGCACGTGCTTATCCAAGTTCACGAGCTCGTCTCGCACAGAAGGTTGCTCCGGTACAGCATCCGTCTGCGCAGCTGCGCTGACATTTGCTGCCGGTTTCTCGTCACCAGGTTGTCCTTCCGAGACGCCGCCGCGGGCTTGACTCACCTGACTAGCCAAATTGTCAAGCTTGGACTCCGGTGCACTTTCAAAGTCACGTGCCCCATCTCCGCGTACGAGTTCAAAACTGTCTTCCACGAGTTGTTCTGAATCAGCGGCGCTTGCATTGATGTCGTCTGCTACCTCAGCGGCATCCATTGCCTCAGCGGCCGGCACACGAGCTCCAAACAGCACGTCGCCTTCTTCCTGAGCCCCGCACTGGAAATGGTATCCGTGCTTGCCGTTCAGACCGACAATACTCAGTGCAGCCTGAACCCGCAGCCACCCGTCACTAATGACGTCGAGCTGCCAGTCCGAGATGCGGCTTGCTACGTTGACGACACCGCGTGGTTGAAACTGCGTCGGGACCCGGAGCGTAAACGGCATCCGATGATGAACATGTTTCGAATAAGGTGCGCCATCAGGTCCGGCTTCCGCCTTCGTCAAGTACGCAGCAAACACAATGGCTCCTTCCAAGACGTACGCGTCACCGGCGCGTTCAAAAGAAGTTACTTCAGTGGCAACATTGGCATCTTCGACTTTATGATCCTGCTGTACCGATTCGATGAACACTTCCTGGTCTACTGCCAGACGTATTTGTCCGGTTCGATCCGCTTCGCTCACCAACTCTCCCTCCCTCGCACAAGTGCGCACCCAATAAACTCGTTGCACAAGCACTTGTGCCTCACTGTATGACTCTATGCCTGGCTCAGTTTCAATATGTCGAAACCGCAACTGAAGCAAACAGGGTCGCCCTTATCGACAAAGGGCGACCCTGTTTATACCAACGAAAATGAGTTTGACAAAGTGCCAAGCACGCTGCTTCTCGAGTTATAACTCAGCAAAGACTTTATTTATCGCCTCGATGGTTTCGGCTAGTTCTCTATCACCATGGACAGCGGACATAAACCCTGCCTCCTGTTGCGAAGGGGCAAGCGAGATACCGGCATTAAGCATTCCGTGAAAGAACTGAGCATATCGTTCTTTATCGCATGCGCTGGACTCTGCATAGTTGGTGATGGGACCGCTGTGGAAGAATAGTCCAAACATACCGCCAATCGCGTGACCTGAAGTCGGGATGCCGTGTTTATTCCCAGCATTTATAAATGCATCCACAATTTGCTTGCCGCGAGTTTCAAGGCCGGCGTACAACCCGTCTCTCCCCGCATCTTTAAGCATCCGGAGCGCCGTCATACCGGCTGCCATGGCGAGGGGATTTCCCGACAATGTACCGGCTTGATACATCGGACCTGCAGGGGCAACCATGGCCATGATGTCCCGTCTTCCACCGTAGGCACCAACCGGCAACCCGCCGCCAATGACTTTACCGAATGTCGTCAAGTCAGGAACGATTCCAAACCGCTCTTGAGCACCGCCAAAGGACACACGAAACCCAGTCATGACTTCGTCGAAAATCAGCAGTGACTGATGTTCTGCGGTAATCCGGCGCAAAGCTTCAAGAAATCCCGGTACCGGAAGGATACAACCCATGTTTCCCGCTACAGGTTCCACAATCACGGCCGCAATTTCATGTCCACGTTGTTCAAACAGCGCTTCAGCCGCTGCAATATCATTGTACGGAATCGTGAGTGTAGACTGAGCAGTTGCACTTGGCACGCCCGGACTGTCAGGCAGAGCGAGGGTAGCCACCCCGGAGCCTGCCTTCACCAACAGGCTGTCCGCGTGACCGTGATAACACCCTTCAAACTTCACGATATACTGGCGACCGGTAAACGCCCGTGCTAACCGCAAAGCGCTCATCGTGGCTTCGGTTCCGCTGTTCACCATTCGCACGATTTCCACGGAGGGTACAGCGTCAATTACCGCTTGGGCCATTTCGGTCTCCAGCGTCGTCGGCACGCCAAAACTGGTCCCTTTCGCTGCGGCAGCTTGCACAGCTTGGACAATTTCAGGATGCGCATGCCCCCAAATCAGTGGTCCCCAAGACAACAAGTAGTCGATGTACCTGTTCCCGTCGATATCGAAGAGAAAGGGACCTTCCCCTTTGTCCGCAAAAAACGGCGTGCCCCCTACAGCACGAAATGCCCGTACAGGGCTGTTGACACCGCCTGGCATGACTTTTTGCGCTTCCCCAAATGCTTTCTCTGACGCCTTTCTCACCAACAATCACCTGCCTCTGTGTCGATGTTTTACAGCATTCTTGAGACAATCTGCCCATGAACAACGAAACTCAGACCCCTTCACCAGGCCTCGTTCTTGGTCTTATTCTACCTCTCGTTGCCACTGTGCGAATTCTTTCGCGTGATAGGTCAGAATAAAGTCTGCACCGGCGCGTTTGAACGAAGTCAGGATTTCACCGACAATCGCGCGCTCATCGATCCACCCCTGCATTGCGGCAGCCTTCACCATACTGTATTCCGCGCTCACATTGTAAGTGGCGAGGGGCAGATCGAATCGTTCACGGATCCGCTGCGTGACATCGAGATATGACAGTGCAGGCTTAACCATCAGCATGTCAGCCCCTTCAGCGACGTCCGAAGCCGCCTCGCGCAGAGCTTCGCGTGCGTTGGCAGGATCCATTTGATACGTTCGCCGATCTCCGAACGCGGGTGTCGAATGAGCAGCCTCCCGAAATGGACCGTAGAAGGCGCTCGCGTACTTTACCGCGTAAGAGAGAATCGACACGTTCTCAAGATGGTGGGCATCCAGACGCTGACGAATGGCCGCAACCCGCCCGTCCATCATGTCAGACGGTGCGACAATGTCTGCACCGGCCGCCGCGTGGGACAATGCAGTCTCAGCAATCAAATGAAGGCTGTCATCGTTTACGATTTGGCCATTGCGAACAATCCCGCAGTGTCCTGCCGGGTTATATTGGCACAAACACACATCGGTCATCACCAACAGCTCAGGATGATCCCGTTTCAGGGCACGAATCGCCTCTTGGACAATCCCTTTTTCCGCATAGGCGCTGGAGCTTTCATCGTCCTTTTCGAGCGGAATTCCAAACAGAATAATCCCCGGAATGCCAAGCTGTACAAGTTCGTCCACTTCACGTCGCAGATTATCAAGCCCAAAGTGATAAACCCCAGGCATAGACGCAATCTCTTCTTTTCCGGAGAGTCCCTCCTGAACGAACATCGGCAAGATTAAATCTCCAACAGATACTTCCGTTTCACGAAGGAGGCTCCGCAACGGACCAGAAGCGCGAAGTCGGCGATGGCGTTGAAATGGCGGGAAATGATTATCTAGTGGATTCACTTGAATCTCTCCTCTGATAAGTTTTTTCATGGACTTTTAAAAGCGTGTCTATCACGCCTTCAAGACGTGGCTCTAGGGCCATGAACACCCCTGACACTCCTGCATCCGAAAGAGCCTTTGCCGTCGTCGGACCAATGGCAATCACATCTAACTCGCCTTGCAGCGGGTGCTCCTGTACGACAGGACTGCCAAGAAAAGCAGACACTGCTGAAGGACTGTAAAACACGACGACTCCACGGCCAGCTCTCACTTCGTCCCACGCAAGCCTGGACAGCTCGATGGCAACGGTGTCGTAACACACCACATCTTCAACCACAAAGCCGGTTTCTTCCAGGTAGTGTTTAAAGGAAAGATCGGCAAGGCTTCCCCGCAGCCAAAGCAATCGACGCGGGGCTTCTTGAAACCGCATCCCGGACGTTGGACCGATATCCCGTTGTTCGGATAAATACACGGCTAAGTGATGAGCTGTCTTCACCTCCGGAGGATGTATAACCCGAAGGCCAAGCTTTTGAGCTTCTTTCGCTGACCGTGCCCCGACCACAAAGCAAGGCAAGAGAGCAGCCAGACCGGGGAAGCGTTCAAAAACATCGCGCAGTGAATCCAAGGCATTCGCAGACGTCACCACGAGACCGGTAAACTGCTCGAACCAACGGCCAATTTCCGCCTCTATGAGCGCCCGGCCGCGGCCAATTTGTCGAAGTAATTCGCCTGGACGCTGCACAATCTGAATTAATGGGCTTTCCACCACAGCCCCGCCTAAACTCCGGATGCGTTTGGCCAGTTCTTGATTGTCTTTCGGTTCCCTTGTCAGTAAAACGCAGAGGCCACTTAAGTTTTCCGTGCGAGCCACCCCCCTCGGAGGAACTTCATGGCCGGTCTTTCAGTCAGTCTGTTCCTGTGCAAGGAGTACGTCTGCACCGTGCTCGCGCAGGTCAGCCGCAACCTTCAGGCCGACCTGGACAGGGTCAGAGCCCTCATGCTCGGCAGTCAGCATGGTGTGACCGTCGACACTGGCGACAAGGCCACGCAAACGAACCGTGGACTTGTCGCCAGAAACGACTGCGTAGCCTGCAATCGGCACCTGACAACTGCCATTGAGTGAGAAGAGCAGGCTGCGTTCAGCTATCGCGGCGAGGTGTGTCAGTTCGTCATTGATTTGTGACAAGAGTCCCAACAACTCGGTGTCATCGGCACGGCACTCAATACCGAGGATCCCCTGCCCAACCGCCGGCAGACACATCTCCGGCTCCAAATAGGCCGTGATCTCGTGTTCCCACCCCATACGCTGCAATCCTGCCGCCGCCAGCACAATGGCATCAAACTCACCATCGCGCATCTTGCGAAGCCGAGTATCGATATTTCCGCGAATGGACGCTATGTCCAAGTCGGGTCTGACTCGTCTAAGCTGGGCTACTCGACGGAGACTAGAGGTACCGACCCGTGCGCCTTGCCGAATAGAACGAAGGTCTTCCCCGGTTTTCGAGATCCAAGCATCCCGTGCATCGGCCCGGACAGGGAATGCAGACAATGTGAGCCCCGGTGCGAGCTCAGCAGGCACGTCCTTCAGACTGTGGACCGCCAGATCCGCACTCTTTGACAAAATCGTCTCTTCGATTTCACTGACAAACAGCCCTTTGCCGCCTACCTTTGAGAGCGTTACGTCAACGATTTTATCGCCTTTCGTCACGACTGGCACAATGTCAAACTCGTTATCAGGAGACAACTCTTGAAGCCGCGCGATCACCCATTTTGTCTGGGTCATCGCTAAAGCGCTGGTTCTTGATGCAACACGGATTTTCGACAACAGTGACCATCCCTTCTCTATAAGGCCCGGTGGTAAATGGAAAACTTGCTGATCAGGATAAAGTTGATAGCGAGTCCAATGAAACATACTATACTATACCAGACCAAACGTGACGCACCCCAACCCATCCTCAGCCGAAGAGTAAGCAGAATCCCGTACATCACCGCGACGATCCCGGTACTCCATACCTTGGGGTCCATGAAGAATCGCCAGCCTGTTGTCAGTTTTCCCCAAACAACGCCGAGGATAATGGCCACAATCAGCAATCCGAACCCCAAAATCAGCGAACGCGTTGCGTTCAAGTCGAGTTTGTGCAAGGCAGGTAACCGAAAAAATAAGTGCCCAAAGCGTTTTGAACGAAGCATGCGTTGCTGCAAGAGATACATCACAGAAAATACGAATGCAAAGGTGAAGGCGCCGTAGCTTCCAACGGCCATAGCGATATGGAGGGCGAGCAAATCCCCCTTGGGAGCCGTGTACGCGACATGTCCGCTCGATGCAAATGCCGCAAATGCGACAATCAAAAATCCGAGCAAGTTCGCCAGAAACACCAGAATATCAACCCGAAAGAGGGCGTTGACGACGACGGCCACAAGCATGATAAACCATACAAGCAGCAACACCACATCAAACGGGGTATATAACGGAACCGTCCCGCTTTGCCACAACTGCCGAAGAAAAAATCCTGTCTCTAAGCAAAATGAGGCAAATAGCAAAACAAGGGCCGCTCTATTGACGGCCCTGCGTGGTTGTACCGTTTCGATGAATAATAAAACCAGGCTCACGGCGTAAAGCGCGACAAAGGCGTCAAATAACGCACGACCCCAAAGCATAGAGTGCCTCCTTAGCGCAAGGCAGGGCGCACGAGCGGCCTCGGTTCGTCGGAGACCTGCAGATCGCGCAACAGACTTTCACTCCATTGACGTACCAGTTCAACAAACCCAGGCGTGTCTATCCCACCGTCCGTTGCAGCACAATCAACAAGTCCCATCGGTGAGTGCTGCGAAGCCATGTCTTGGGCGGATACGCCGAACAGCTCCGCAAACACACGAACATGCGCGCTTCCACCAGAGGCAATCGCAAGTTCTTTCATATTTTGAATCGGATCACGCAGAATTTGGTTCACAATACTCATCGTGTGCTTTTGCAGCACTTTTT
This sequence comes from Paenalicyclobacillus ferrooxydans, assembly GCF_001399675.1. Taxonomy (GTDB): domain Bacteria; phylum Bacillota; class Bacilli; order Alicyclobacillales; family Alicyclobacillaceae; genus Alicyclobacillus_B; species Alicyclobacillus_B ferrooxydans. Next base: position 16,649 of record NZ_LJCO01000054.1, on the reverse strand, counting down.
TGTCGTGTTCACTCAGGTTCGGTAACTTGCGCTCCAGGCTTTCCATGACGTTCGCCTGGATGCGGGTTCCCTTCTCACGAATCGCAGCAATCAGCGGGACCACTTCCTGCTCTGCAGTCCACCTTGCGTAGTCTTCGCATGCCTCTCGCACCATGTGCATCACGACCTGAGCCTGCTTTTCGCGTTCATGCAAGTTCGCCTCAACAACGCCTTCAAGGTCATCAATGTCGTACAAATACACGTTCTTAAGTTCACCGATTGCCGGTTCGAGGTCTCGCGGGACGGCAATATCGATTAAAGTCATCGGGACGGATTTACGACGACGTGATTTCATTGCCCCGCGCAGCAGTTCCGCCGTCAACACAGGTGTTGGCGATCCGGTCGACGAGATCACAATGTCGACTTTAGCCAACTCGTCAGGAAACTGCTCCCACGTTACAGCGGTACCGCCGACAGACGCAGCCAGCTCCAGGGCACGCTCAAAGGTCCGATTCGTGATCACAAGTCGCTGTACGCCAGCCGCTTGGAGATGTTGCGCTGACAACCGGCTCATCGATCCAGCCCCGATGACCAAGGCTGTACTCCCCCGTAGATCGCCATATATCTTCTTTGCTAGTTGAACCGCAGCATAGCTGACAGAAACGGGCTTTTGACCAATTTCTGTATCCGACTGAGCCTGCTTCCCGAGCTGAATCGCGCGGCGGAATAACTGGTTTAACAAGACGCCGGTAGCTTCCACACTCTGCGCAACGAGATACGCACTGCGTACCTGACCGAGAATCTGGGTCTCTCCGATCACCATTGAGTCGAGACCGCAAGTCACACGCATCAGATGTTCCACGGCATCGGATCCCGTGTGCGTGTACAAATGTTGCATCATCTCATCACGTGACAAACCGGCCCTGCGCGCCAGTACCGTAGCTAGGTAGTCCTGGCCGGCATGGGCTGTGGTCACAACAGCGTATATTTCAGTCCGGTTGCATGTCGATACAACGACACACTCAAGAACCGTATGTGTGTTCCGAAGTGCTGCTAGGAGATCATCCAATTCGTAATCCGCAACACTGACACGTTCGCGAATTTCGACAGGAGCTGTATGATAGTTTAGACCGACTGCGACGATATGCACGCAGAATCACTTCCTTAGTAACTATGAAACCTATAGTCGTAGGGTACGGATTCTATTATAACACGAGAATTATGTCGAAGCTGTTACAATCCGTAGACTTCCCCATTGACCGAAAAGTAAGTCCATGTGTACACTTTGCTTCATGAATATACAAGGTCAGACTCCAAGACGCTGGACAGCTACCATTACGCTTTTGTTGGTTACACTCGTCTGGGGCGCCACCTTCAGTTTAACCAAGGGTGCGCTCGTACATATCGGCGTGTTCGCCTACCTCACGGCACGCTTCTTTACCGCTGCTCTTGTCCTCACGGTTGGTGCCTTGCTTGTCCCATCCGTGCGCCGCTCCTTCACCAAACAAACCTGGATTGCGGGTACATTTCTTGGCACCTTGTTGTTTGGCGGATTTGGTTTTCAAACCCTCGGTCTGAAAACCACGACTCCGGCCACCGCTGGTTTTCTCACCGGGCTGAGTGTCGTCATCGTGCCGCTGCTCGCCTATCCGATCTTAAAATCCATCCCCCATCCGCGCAGCTGGATTGGAGCCGTAGTCGCGCTGGTTGGGCTCGGGTTATTGACCGGTGTAGATATCGTCAGCCTGCACGTCGGCGACCTGTATGTACTCCTGTGCAGTATCTTCCTCGCCCTTCAGATCATTTACACGGAACGTTACACGGTTGAGCTCAACGCCCTCGCCGTAACGACGGTTCAGATTGCCGTTGTCACCGTATGGTGTGCAGCGAGTCTGTTCCTTCCCACCGCCAGGTTCCATCGTCCTCTTATTCCGGACGCGTTTGCTGTTCATGCTTTTTCCTATCCGATTGTCTGGATTGCCGTAATCGTCTGCGCTCTGCCTGGGACTGCTTTCGCCTACTTCGCACAGACATTTTTCCAAAAATCGACATCTTCCACAGAAACCGCCATTATCTTCTCGATGGAGCCTGTGTTTGCTGCCATCATCGGATGGCTGTCGTTTCATAACACGCTGTCACTGAGCGGCTACATCGGTTGCCTACTGATTTTCGTCAGCATGTGGATTGCTGACCCGAGTATCCGATTCCGGAGAAGGCGCCCCCGAGTCCCCCAACGAGACATTTAATGAGCCTTCAAAGACGGTTTGCTCTTGTGCCGTGGCCACAAGGGTCTCAATCTCCGACCACAGTTCATCAATCCCTTGCCCCTTTTCGGATGATACAGGGCGGATGGACTCCGGTTTGTTCATTTCCGTGCGAATCAGCCGTACAGCCTTCGCTTGGTGCGATTTTCCCACTTTATCGAGCTTTGTCGCCACAACCGTGACCGCCAGCCCATTGCGGCGCATCCACTCGTTGACCTCGATGTCCATCGGCATCGGTGGGTGCCTGATATCCACAAGTTGGAACACGCGGACAAGCGGTTCCCGAGAAGTCAAATACGTCTCCATCATTTTCGCAAAGCGAGCCCGATCCGCTTTACTGACGGCGGCATAGCCATACCCCGGAAGGTCGGCAAAGCGGAACTGCTCATTAATCCGGAAAAAGTTAATCTGCTGTGTTTTTCCCGGTTTCTGTGACACGCGAGCCAGTGACTTTCGTCCGAGCAGGCGATTCAACAGGGATGACTTTCCGACGTTACTCCGTCCCACAAAAGCAAATTCCGGCAACCCGTCATCGGGCCATTGCCCCGGTCGCACAGCACTGATTTCAAATTCGGCGCTCTTTATTTTCACTGATGCCTTCCATCCTCGCGATAAGGTTCTTCGTCGAGCACCTCTGCATAATTGGCCATCAGGCCTCCGATGCGCGGTGCTTCTCCGAGCGGATCTCGCAGGGCTGTCTGAAGCACCTCGTCCATGTGTTTGACGGGTACGAATTTGACGTCCTGCAACACCGATTCCGGAATGTCCCGCAAGTCCTTTTGGTTGCCTTCCGGAATGATGATAGTACGAATGCCCGCCCGATGTGCAGCGAGTGCTTTTTCTTTCAGTCCGCCAATCGGTAAAACCCGACCTCGCAGGGTAATCTCTCCGGTCATTGCCACAAAGCGATTGACCGGCCGCAGCGTGAATGCCGACGCAATAGCTGTCGCAATGGAAATACCGGCCGACGGTCCGTCCTTCGGAATCGCTCCTTCAGGAACATGAACATGAATATCCGAGTTATCAAAGTTGTCCTTATCCAAACCGAAATCGCGTGAGCGCGACCGAACATAGGACAGTGCCGTCTGTGCACTTTCTTTCATCACGTCCCCGAGCGATCCCGTGAGCACGACTCGGCCGCCGCCGGGCACAATCGACACCTCAATCGTCAAAGTGTCCCCGCCGACCGGCGTCCACGCAAGACCAGTGACCACGCCGACCTGATCCTCGTCTTCGACCATGCCGTACTTGTAGATCGGCGGACCAAGGAGTTCCTCAAGTGTTTTGGCAGTTATGGTGACTCGCTTGCTGTCACCCCTTGCGACCTTACGGGCAACCTTGCGGGTAATCGATGCAAGCACGCGGTCAAGTTGCCTCACACCAGCTTCGCGCGTGTAGTCACGAATGACGCTGAGCAACACAGCATCTGACATTCTCAGCTTGTCTCCACCGACAGCGTGCACCTCTCTTTGTCGTGGCAACAGGTGCCGCTTGGCAATCTCCAGTTTTTCGACCTCTGTGTATCCGGACAGTTGAATGACTTCCATCCTGTCCCGCAGCGGTCCTGGAATCATGGATATGTCGTTCGCGGTCGTGATAAACATGACCTGAGACAGGTCAAACGGGATTTCAATGTAGTGATCCGAGAAGTTCGCATTCTGTTCCGGGTCGAGCACCTCGAGCATTGCCGAGGTTGGGTCGCCGCGAAAATCGCTTGCCATTTTGTCGATCTCATCGAGCAGAAACACGGGGTTGTTCACACCAACCTGCTTCATCCCCTGCAAAATGCGCCCAGGCATGGCCCCAATGTACGTTCTGCGATGTCCCCGAATCTCAGCCTCGTCCCGCACCCCACCGAGTGAGATGCGCATGAATGGCCGGTTCAGGGATGTCGCGATCGACCTTGCCAGTGACGTCTTGCCAACACCAGGCGGCCCCGCTAGACAGATAATCGGCCCAACCAGCTTGTTCGCCAGCTGCGACACGGCCAAAAACTCAAGGATCCGGTCCTTCACCTTGGTCAGTCCAAAATGCTCACGATTCAGGACATCCTCTGCCTTTGCCACGTTGACACTGGATTCTGCCGACTCGCTCCATGGCAGGGCGAGAATCCAATCAATGTAGGTTCGAATCACAGTGCCTTCTGCGGAACTCGACGGGATACGTTCCAACCGTTCTAATTCCTTTTGCAGACGTTGTTCAACCGTTTCAGGCATCTGTTTCTGTGCCATTTTTTCACGCAGCTCTTCCACTTCTCCGGCGCGCCCCTCGCGGTCACCAAGTTCCTTTTGAATTGCCTTCATCTGCTCACGCAGGTAGTATTCTTTTTGCGTTCGTTCCATCTGTGAACGAACGCGTTGGTGAATCTTTCGTTCCAGCTCAAGGACTTCTCGTTCGTCAGAGAGGATTTGTAGAACCTTTTCCAAGCGATCCGAGACCGGAAATGCCTCAAGGATACTCTGTTTATCCTTGACCTTCAGCGGCAGGTTTGAAGCGATTGCGTCGGCCAGGCGACCCGGGTCTTCAATGTCCGTCACAGAGGCATACGTCTCCTGCTCCACTTTTTTAGACAGTTTCACGTACTGTTCAAACTGCTGCAAAACAGACCTCACCAAGGCCTGGATCTCCGGCTGATTTTCACTGGGCTTTTTCACATCTTTATGACGCTTTACGCGAACTTCAAAAAAATCGTCTTCACGGGTAAAACGTGTTATGGCTACCCTTTCCACACCTTCAACCAGAACACGAATCGTGCCGTTCGGGAGCTTCATCATCTGTTTGACACGTACCAAGGTACCCACTGAATACAGGTCTTGAGCCGTGGGGTTGTCCAGTTGGCCGTCTTCTTGCGATGTGAGGACAATCAAGTGATCGCCGAGCATCGCTTCATCCAACGCCTTGACACTCTTCTCACGCCCAACGTCGAAGTGTAAAACCATCGAAGGAAACACGAGCAGACCTCTCAGAGGCAACAAAGGAAACGTGTTGTTTGGTTTACTGTCTGCCGACATCTGTCCACCCCCGTTACATCTCACTTGCACCAGTTGCCTGGTACAGACTATGTAAAGCACATTGATTCAGAGCTAACCACCATTTTCCATGTGTGAGAACAAATACTGTTTGGCCTACATTGTACAGAATCACCATACCGAAGTCTAATAAAGCCAAGGCACATCAGTGCATATCCTACCCTGAAAAATATCTGTAATTCTCCGTAATTGAGTTTGAACAGAGCGGAACAGACATGCCGATTTACCTCAGCCCCATGACAGCGCATAAAAAATCCCCCAGTCCAACAAAAGGACTGAGGGGCACACATTTGACTTTTAATGACTTGCAGGAAACGACGTTGGATTGTTTATCGGTGCCGCCGCTACAGACGATGCATCAAACAGTTGCAGCTCTTCAACTCCGCCTTCAAGAGCCAACCGCAACACGTCTTCAAACCGTTCGACTGGCACTACGCGACACCCTTCACCAACATGCAGGAACGTCTCCTGCCAGTTTTCTTTCGGAATTAACACAGTCGTTGCGCCTGACTGCATGGCTGCTTCCACTTTTGCGGTGACACCGCCAACAGGTTTGACAAACCCGCGCAAAGAAATCTCACCAGTCATTGCGACCGTGTTTGACACAGGAACCTCTCGAATCGCGGAGTATATGGCTGTTGCCATTGCGATTCCGGCACTCGGACCGTCCACTGGCATCCCACCCGGGAAGTTGATGTGAAGGTCGTAGTCTCTCGCGTCAATTCCCATCACCTTGTGTAAAGCCGTGATAACGTTGTCAAACGACGCTTTTGCCATTGATTTACGACGAATACTGCGACCGCCGGAGCTCATCGTCTCCTCTTCAACCAAACCGCTCATGGTCACAGACCCTTTACCCGGGCCCGCTGCACGCCGAGCGGTAACCTCAATCTCCAGCAACAGACCTGTACTTGGCCCAGCTACCGCGAGGCCATTGACGACCCCAATTTGAGGCTTCGGATTCACGTGCCGATCGGGTCGCGGATTGATTTGACTGAACTGGATAACCCACTGCACATCTTCAAGATTAATCTCTTTTCGCTGTTCGGTTAATGCCAATCCACCAGCTATCTGGACCATATTGACGGCTTCTCGGCCGTTCGTTGCATATTTCGTGATCTCTTCAATCGCTTTTGTCGCCATCGGCATATTGAGCTTCTTGGTAGCCTTTTCAACAATTGTGTAAATCTCACCCTGTCCCAGCGGGCGGAAGTAGACTTCCAGACACCGCGAGCGGATGGCTGGAGGGATCTCTTCGGGCGATCTCGTTGTCGCCCCGACAAGCCGAAAATCGGCCGGCAGACCGTTTTGGAAGATATCGTGAACGTGAGCCGGTATACCAGAGTCCTCGCTGCTGTAATACGCACTCTCAAGGAACACTTTCCGGTCCTCCAGCACCTTCAACAGTTTGTTCATTTGAATCGGGTGCAGTTCTCCAATCTCGTCAATGAACAGGATCCCGCCGTGAGCCTTGGTGACCGCTCCAGCCTTTGGTTGTGGGATACCTGCCATGCCCATTGCGCCAGCGCCTTGATAAATAGGGTCATGTACGCTCCCTATCAGCGGGTCGGCAATTCCTCGTTCGTCAAAGCGAGCTGTAGTAGCGTCAATTTCTACGAACTTGGCGTCGGATCGAAACGGAGATTGCACACTCTTCTTCGCCTCTTCCAATACGACACGAGCTGCCGCCGTCTTACCCACGCCAGGAGGACCATAGATTAAGACATGTTGTGGATTTGGCCCGCAAAGCGCTGCCCGCAGTGCCTTCAATCCGTCTTTCTGTCCAACAATATCATCCATGGATGCAGGACGTGTCTTCTCAGAGAGCGGTTCGCTGAGCGAAATGGTCCGCAACTTTCGTAGATTGTCTAGTTCCTTCCTGGATTCTCGTTCGATTGCATGTCGGTTGCTGTTCTGTGTTTTCAACAGATTCCAGAAGTACAGTCCAATTACAACCGCAAAAAATATCTGGATCACTGCTAAAACGGTTGCACTCACGTGATGTCCCCTCCCTTTTGCGGCAAATCATAGGTTTAGTATTGCCAGGGTTCGCCATCAATAAACTAAGGCGCCGCGGGTATCTGCCCGGGCGCCGGAGGGTGCACGTTTGTGCTGGCTGTGAAGTTTAGGAAACAACAGACGTCTTACGCAGTCTCTTCGGACTTGCGAACGACCTTTGTGGTTTTACCGTCCTTGCCAAGCAATGTCGGGCCAGATTCACCCGCTGCAGCTTCACGCGTAATGATGCATTTTTTCACATCATCCCGCGACGGCAACTCATACATGACATCAAGCATAATGGACTCGATGATGGCACGCAGTCCACGGGCGCCGGTGCCCCGCTTGATAGCTTCTTTGGCAATGAAGTCCAGAGCTTCCTCGTGGAATTCAAGGACGACATCGTCAATTTCGAGCAGCTTCTGGAATTGTTTCACCAGCGCATTCTTTGGCTGGGTCAAGATCATCTTCAAAGCGGCCTCATCGAGCATTTCAAGCGTCGTCAAGACTGGCAGGCGCCCGATAAACTCAGGAATCAAGCCGAACTTAAGCAGATCCTCCGGCAACACCTTGGACAACACGTTGTTTGAGGTGTCTACGGACGCATTCGCGGAACCAAAACCGATGACCTTCCGGCCCAAACGCCGTTTGATGATGGTCTCAATTCCATCGAATGCACCACCAACGATGAACAGAATGTTCGTGGTGTCGATCTGAATGAATTCTTGATGTGGATGCTTGCGCCCGCCCTGGGGAGGAACGCTCGCCACAGTGCCCTCCAAAATCTTCAGCAATGCTTGCTGGACGCCTTCACCAGAAACGTCCCTTGTAATGGAAGGGTTTTCGGACTTTCGTGCAATCTTATCGATCTCATCGATGTAGATAATGCCGCGCTCGGCTTTCTCCACATCGTAGTCAGCAGCTTGAATCAGCTTCAGCAGAATATTCTCAACATCCTCGCCCACATAGCCAGCTTCCGTTAAGGAAGTTGCATCTGCAATGGCGAATGGGACGTTTAAAATCCGGGCCAATGTCTGTGCTAACAGGGTCTTACCACTTCCGGTAGGGCCAATCAGCATGATGTTGCTCTTTGAGAGTTCCACGTCATCATTCTTGGACGTTCCACTGTTGACGCGCTTGTAATGGTTGTACACCGCTACGGACAGTGATTTCTTTGCGGCTTCCTGTCCAATCACGTACTGGTCGAGGATGGTCTTGATCTCGGTCGGCTTCGGTACTTCCTTTAGGTCGAACTCCTCTTCTTCACCCAGTTGCTCTTCTACAATCTCATTGCACAACTCGATGCATTCGTCACAGATATACACACCAGGTCCAGCAACCAACTTCCGCACCTGTTCCTGTGTCTTGCCACAAAACGAGCACTTGAGCTGGCCCTTTTCCTCGTTAAATTTAAACATTCACTATCCCCTCCCTAAAGAAGATACTCGTCGTCGGGGTCTGAGGTACACGAGTCGTGCGCGTGAGTGCGATCCTCAACCAAGCTGCTGTCTGATTTCCTTAGCGTTTCCTGCACACCTTCATTGTAACCTATGCGGCAGCTTTTGTACCGCATCTTACGAACGCCTTACTTGTGCAGTGGAGAAATCACATCGTCAATCAAACCGTACTCCTTCGCAGCCACAGCAGACATGAAGTTATCGCGGTCTGTGTCACGTTCCACCGTTTCGAGCGGTTGCCCTGTACGTTCGGATAAGATACGGTTTAACTTTTCCTTCGTCTTTAACATCCAATCGGCGTGGATCTTGATATCAGACGCTTGACCCTGTACTCCGCCCAGAGGCTGGTGAATCATGATCTCGCTGTTTGGAAGAGCATAGCGCTTACCTTTAGCACCTGCAGCAAGCAAGAACGCTCCCATACTGGCAGCCATTCCGATGCACATCGTGGAAACGTCAGCCTTGATGTGCTGCATGGTATCATAGATAGCCATACCGGCAGTGACTGAGCCGCCAGGGCTATTAATGTAGAGTTGGATATCTCTATCGGGGTCGTCTGCGGCGAGGAACAGCAACTGCGCCACAATCGAATTCGCCACAAAATCATCAATGGGAGTACCAAGGATGATAATGCGGTCTCTCAGCAAACGTGAGTAAATATCATACGACCGTTCTCCACGGCTCGTTTGCTCGATGACAATCGGAGTCAGACTCATGATTTTCCCTCCCGAGAGCGAAGATGCACAACTTTGGTACGACTGGGGTACTTTTCTTACGCAGGCACAGTCGAGATGTTGTGGGTATCGGTAGTATTTGAGAAAACAAGGCACGTAGTACGTGCCTTGTTCATCATCGTAACCGATATAGGGTTATTGTACATCAATTTACACTAATTTGCTATGTTCAACCAGCAATTCGACTGTCTTGCGGCTCCTCAGGTCAGCCTTCATGGACTCAAATCCAGGATCCCGCATGGCGAGCATTTGCTTGACACGGTCAAGCGGCAGACTCGCTGACTCGGAAATCTTCTGCAATTCCGCCTCAAGTTCTTCCTCACTCGGTTCAAGGCCTTCGGCTTTCGCAATGGCTTCGAGCACCAAACCTGTGCGAACACTCTGCTCTGCAGATTCGACAAATTGGCTGCGCAGTTCATCTCGTGTCATACCCGTGAACTCAAGATACGCATCAAGCGGAATCTGCTGCATCTGAAGTTGTTGCGCAAAGTTGTCTACCAAGTGATCCGCTTCATGATCGATCATCGCCTGGGGCACATCGATCTGTGCAGCAGCGACAGCTGCCTTTACAGCCTCGTCTTCGAGGTACCGCTTGTGCTCTTCCGTCTTTCTGGTTTCAAGCTGTTTCTTCAAGTCTTCCAAGAACGCATCAACCGTTTCAAACTCGCTGATTTCTTGGACAAACTCGTCATCCAACTCGCGCAGAGACTTGCGCTTAATGTCGTGAAGCTTGACCGCAAACTGGGCTTCTTGCCCGGCCAGGGACTTGACATGATAGTCCTCCGGGAAGGTGACCGTAATGTCGCGCTCTTCACCAGGCTTCAGGCCAACCAACTGTTCCTCGAATCCCGCGATAAACATACCGGATCCAATTTCAAGTTGATAGTTCTCTGCCTCGCCACCCTCAAACTCTTCGCCTTGGACTGTTCCGCGAAAATCGATGTCAACCGTATCGCCTTGCTGCACTTCTCCGTCTTCGACAACGTCAATTTGCGCGTGGCTTGCACGGATGCTTTCGACCTCTTCCGCAACAGCTTCATCATTCACGGCGAATTCCTTGTCTTGCAGTTCGACACCCTTGTATTCACCAAGGACGACTTCCGGTTTCACAGTAACGGTCGCCTTGAAGATAAGTGGCTTGCCTGCTTCCACCTGTACCACATCGACAGCTGGACGGTCTACCGGCTCAATGCCCGTTTCACGAACAGCTGATTCATAAGCAGTCGGCAATACGTAATCTACTGCATCTTGGTAAAGCGATTCTACCCCGAAACGAGATTCGAACAACTTCCGGGGAACCTTGCCTTTCCGAAACCCAGGAATGTTCACCTGTTTAACAATCTTTTTAAAGGCCCAGTCTAGTGCCTCCGAGAACCGCGCGGAGTCTACCTCAACCTCGAGGACACCGACGTTCGCCTCTGTCTTTTCCCACTTGGCTGTCATCTAAAGTTCCTCCCCAAAACACAGCTTCGCCATGAACCGAAGTCTCTTGTTTCGTTCCATTAGCCCGCATCCGCTGCGCACAGGCGCAAATCGCAGATGCAGGCATTTACACAGCTGCACGATGCATATCATCATACAGCGGCACCAAAAGGTGTCATGGACCTGGCGTCTCAGGAGGGATTCGAACCCCCGACCCACAGCTTAGAAGGCTGTTGCTCTATCCTACTGAGCTACTGAGACATGGAGCGGGTGATGGGAATCGAACCCACGCTACCAGCTTGGAAGGCTGGAGTTCTACCATTGAACTACACCCGCAAGATTTACATTTTAACCGGACACACAAGATTACATTTCGACTGCACGCGCAAGATATACATTTGAACTGCACACGCAAGATTACGTTGGCGAAGCTCTGTCCGTCAAAACAACCAAACACAGTGCTGTGGTGCACTCAAACAGTTTAGACGATGAACACGCCTGAGATCAAGTCCGATTATCTGAAGACCTTGGATGAAAGGTATGGAGAAACGAATGTACAATATCTCCCTGGACCGTCACGTGCGAGGCACGAACCTGATAATACTCTTCGTCTCTCAAACATTCAATCTCAAGTAAGGCACAGGTGCGTTCCCTGCCTCCACGTGGTGACGCGAGACTTCCTGGATTGACGTATAACCGCCCGTTATAGACAACCGTCTGCGCTTTGTGGGTATGTCCATAGACGACAACCTTCGCGTCGATCTCGTCAGCGTGTTGTTGCAATTGAGTGAGTCCTTCCTTAACACGCAGCTTGTGTCCATGAGTCAGCAACACCTTGAGACCGCAGTTAAGGATGCGCTCGTGAGGGAATGCCGATGTAACTGCATCCCAATTGCCCGCCACGGCGTAAACGGGCCAGTCCACACGTTCCATGAGCCATGCAGCGTCCGACGTTTCATCTCCCGCATGAAGGATGCCGTCAAGGGGTTGCAGAGTTTTCACCGCCCGTAACAGCTCGTGGCGATGACGGTGACTGTCACTCACCAGACAGAGACGCATAAGACGCCTCCCCCTTCCATTGCGCCATCAATCGTTCAACCGCCTTTGCCCGATGTGACAGGCGGTTCTTTTGCTCTGCGGATAATTCGGAGAAGGTCTTGCCAGACTCAGGGTGATAAAACAGCGGGTCGTATCCAAAGCCACCCTCGCCGTGTTCCTCGGTGAGAATGGATCCCAAAACATCGGATCGAACGACGAGTCCCTGACCGAGCCCACGGTGAAACACGGCAATGGCACACGCAAAAGATGCCGTGCGTGCCGCATCAGGAACCTCACGAAGGTCCGCAAGGAGCTTTTGTCGATTCGCCGCGTCATCCCCGTGCACCCCTGCGTAACGAGCCGAAAATATTCCTGGCCTCCCCGCCAACGCATCCACGCATAAGCCGGAGTCATCGGCGAGTACCCATCCGTCGACAAACGACGAATAAAAAACGGCCTTTTCTATCGCGTTGGCTTCAAATGAAGAACCGTTTTCAGGGCTCTCCGGCACATCTTGAGGCAACCCCGTCGCATCCAGTTTCCACGGCGACAGAATGGCTTGGAACTCCGCGATTTTATGATTGTTTTTGCTTGCCACGACTATCCTTTGCATCGACATACTCCTTCTGACGACAGACTGCGGCGTCAGATTCAGCCGCAGTCTCCAGACAAGTTGTATGGCGTCTATGCTATCATATCATTGCTCAAATTGGGATCCTGTTCCGTCCATGAGTGCCCAGTCGACACGACGTACATCAGCCTCATGTTCCTGAATCCCGAGCCACCCCGCCAGAAAAGCACGCATCCGGTGACCGTCCCCGGTCGTGTAAAACACGTGATTCCCAGGGGGCGGGTCAGAAGCTTCGAGATGTTGCTGTTTCAGCACCCGACCAACCTCAAGAGCAGTTTTCTCGGCTGAGGAAATCAACTTGACGCGAGGCCCAACCACTTTGGCTATCGTATCTTGCAATAGTGGATAGTGTGTACAACCGAGGACGAGTGCGTCCAATTGTTGGTCCAGTAAAGGCTGCAGCGTTTCTTTGACTAAGGTTTCCACCAAAGGTCCCGTGGTTTCCCCTTTCTCGACGAGAGGAACAAACTTTGGACAAGCAAGGCTGTATACCTCGACATCAGGCCGCAGCCTCTTCACTGCACGCTCATACGCTCCGCTGTGAATGGTCACAAGCGTCCCTATCACACCAACCCGGCCGAGAGTTGTCGCGTTGGCAGCAGCACTGGCACCTGGTTCGATGACACCAACCACGGGTACCGAATACCGCTGGCGAAGCAACGGCAGCGCGACAGCAGTCGCAGTATTGCAGGCTACCACAAGCATCTTTATACCTTGTTCGACGAGGAAATCACAAATTTGTACTGAAAATCCGCGAACCTCTTCAGGTGTCTTGTCGCCGTATGGACAGCGTGCCGTATCGCCAAAATAAATCATGGACTCATGCGGCAGCCATTCGCGAATCGCGGACGCAACCGTGAGTCCACCCACACCAGAGTCAAAAATCCCTATCGGTAAGCCGGGTTGCACAGCCTTCATCCTTCCGTTCCCAAACATTATGTAGTCACCGTATGCTGTAAGCCGGCTATCGTTTCTCAAATCACGCAGAGCGTTTGATCGCAGAAGAGTTTTGGCAACTCTTTAAAAAGTCGACTGAAAACACAACGCTGTGCCACGTCGGGCACAGCGTCACTCAGTACCGAGCATGCGATCATGAAGTACATTCAGCACCTTGAGAATTTGAAGTCGTTCGGATTCATCCAGAGATTCAAGCACGACCCCGAGATACGCTCGTCTCGCGTCAAGGACCCGCTCAATCACTTGTTTTCCCTTCTCTTGAAGCTTAACCAGTACGACTCTGCGGTCTGCTGTATCGCGAGACCTGACAACGAATCCAGCGCGCTCAAGTCGGTCGACCAAGTCCGTTGTTGTGCTGTATGCAAGATAAAGCCGATTACTGAGTTCTCCGATAGTCAGATCTCCCGCTCTGTCAAGGATGACGAGCGCGTCGAACTGCGGCGGCGTTATCCCAAACTGCTCCAGTAATGAGCGACCCCGCCTTCGAACAACTCCTGCAATCTGGCGTAACTCCTGCTCAATTTCGACTACGTGAACAGGCAACGAAGCCTCCACGACCACACCTCAAATCGAAGTTACTCAATTCGCTTTTATCCGCAAAGATTGTACCACCGTTCCACAAAAACCGTCAATCAAAGGAAAAACCCCTACCAGATGTAGGGGCTTTCCATGTCATATGCTCAACTCTCCCAGGCGAACCAGCTCAACGACGGCTTGTGAGCGCCCTTTCACATTGAGCTTCTTCATGACATTAGAGATGTGATTGCGAACCGTTTTCTCACTCACAAATAATTGCTTTGCGATTTCTTTCGTTGTTTTGTCCTGCACAAGCAGTTCAAACACTTCTCGCTCGCGGTTTGTGAGCAACGATTTTCCCCGCAGGTCACCACCGGATGCCATGTCTAGATCCCTCCTTGTCGGTCGGTCTACAAGAATGGGATACAGTCAGGGTATAGTATGTTGAGCATGGATCCGGCGTGCCACGAACAAACAACATGGGCGAAAAATTTATCACCCGATGGACAATTCAGAGTTAGGACCCGTTCTCCGGGATATTTCAGCTCGGATCGTAGTACTTTTTCAGCGTCGCCATCACAAGCCGCGCTGAGTTGTCTGCAGCAATATGTAAGAACTCTTCATGCGTCATGCGTGCATCATTGCCAGCCAAATCAGATACCGCACGAACGATTAGGCACGGGATGTTAAAATGATGGCACACCTGGGCTATCGCGGCCGCCTCCATCTCTACAGCTCCCACGTTTGGAAACCTTGAGCGTACGAGTTCGCGCGCTTGCACATCGCCAAGAAAGACATCTCCTGAGGCTATCAGCCCTGTACGTACGGACACGCCAGCAACATCTTTCCCAGCTTGCAGAGCGCTCGACAAAAGCGTGGGATCCGCTGCGAACGTGGCTGGTTCTCGCGGGACCTGGCCGTACACATAACCGAATGCAGTGGCATCCACGTCGTGGTAGGAAACAATCTCACCTAAGACAATGTCACCAACATCGTATTCGTCCCTAAGACCACCTGCAGTGCCTGTATTCAGAACCACCGAGGGAGAAAAGATATGCAGCATCAGCGTGGTCGCCAAGGCAGCATTAACCTTGCCAATCCCGCACTCACCAAGTACAACCGGCGTTCCATCCAGGTTTCCGGTGTAAAATCTCACACCGGCTTGTTCTGTTGCTTCTTCAAGTTCGAGTGCGTGGAGGAGGATTTCCAACTCTTCTTCCATTGCTGCCAGAATTCCGGTTCTCGTCGTCATGGAATACTCCTTTGCTCCATTCAAGGTGTTCAATGACTCGTGCACCACTTCGGCACAATGACAATCATGTCACGTCAAGTCGGCGAGAGCAAGGGGGGCGGTTATCCGATGAGTCAATTATGCAGTTTGTACTTGCACGCGAGCACCTCTTCGGTCCAATTGCACGCGAGCACCTCTTCCGTCCAAGAGGGCAGATTCACGTTTGGCCAAAATACTCCGTTCCACACTACGGAGCCGATGCCGTGCCGCCGAGCAACTGCCCTACCTGCTGCTGCAGCAACGTTTGTTCACCAGAAGTGAGATCGTTCTTTAATTCAAGAACAGCCTGTTGCAACAGTTGAACGTCGACTTTGGAAAAGGCAGCACGTCCCTGAAAGTGCATCAAAAGCCATTGCTTATCCGTCGTACTCAAGTGCGTATTGAGTACCTTCATCAACTCTTGTTGCGCCGCCGTCGAATTAGACGATCCAAGTGCCTGTTCGACGTTCGTCCAGTCTGAAGGTGTCATGGAAGCAACAAGCCTCGTGATGATTCCGCTCAAAGCCTGAACATCAGCAGTGGTCCACCCCTGAAGTTGCAGTGTCGAACCTAGCTGACTCATTGCGGTTGAAGCCGACCGCTCTCCGGTCAAAGCTGTCACTGCTGTCGCTCGCGGCTGTGGCAGAGCACTGTTAGCACCTTTCACCACATCTTGCGAAGACGGCTGCCGTGGCGCGGATGGCTCCCCGGTCGCATTTGCATTCGCAGTGCCAGCTGACCTCGATCCTGTTTCCTTCGCCGGCGGCGAAGGTTTGGCAATCACAGGCGTTGTGGTTTGGTTATTCATCCACGACTCAACGTGTTTCCAGCCCTGACTGACCCATCTCGCAACCGGATCGCTCGCGGTCGTCCCTGCATTTTGATCATGTATCACGGTAGCCGTGGTCAGCACTGTCAAGGCCCCAATCGCGACCACAAGGCCTGATTCGATTCGTCTACTCAACTGGCATTCCTCGCTTTCCGTACCAGTATGAGCCAATAGTCTGCCAACTAAACGGAACTGGGGCATCCGGGAAGCAAGGCGAAGCAAAAGATGGATTGTGCGTGTAGAATGCACAATCCAAAATTAAACAGCTACAGATTGGGCAGATTGGGCAGATTGGGTGGATTGGGTGGATTGGGTGGATTGGGTGGGACCACCGTGAGCATAGAGGCGAATTTGTTCGCTAATCGCCCCAATCGATGATCACGGCGCCATCCAGCAAACAATATTTCCCTTGTTGGGTCTGGATCCACTCGATCGGGGGTGAAATCGGGTCACAAGGGAAGTTTTATACTCTAATTCGCCGACGGAACCCGCATTTTAGGCAACAAGGGAACGTTTGTTCGTTAC